>CAVSIQ010000001.1:0-268694 GCA_963728085.1 uncultured Actinomycetota bacterium
GATCGCGGCCATCTGCCGCTCGCGACGGGCCACCCTCGCCACCCGCAACACGAGCGACTTCAGTCAGGTAGGTCTCGACCTGATCGACCCCTGGGACGTCACGCCTCGATAAGCATCCCGGCAACCAATCCTGACCGGAACGCGTCCCGGGCGACGATCGGCGTCGGCACGCCCCGCACGACGATCCCGCACCGGCGCGCGTCCCGCGCGACCATCCTCCGGAAGAATGTCTGGTGACGAGACTCGGCCGGGGCTAATGGCGCAACCAGGATCTCGAGCAGGCGCGCACACCAGGGCGTGGCGTCGGGCTGGGACGATGAACCGGTGGAAGAGTTGATTTCTCTAATGGGTCACCGTGTTCGCCTCGTCGACCTGACACACCGTCTCGGACCGTCGCCAAGCGAGCCGGCACCCCCGGTGCTGCAGGCGCAGACGCACGAGGACGGCGCCGAGCTGTGGGAGGGCATGTTCGGCATCCCACGTGTGGCTCTGCCAGAGGGACGGGGTTTCGCTGGTGAGATTCTGCACCGGCTGTCCACGCACGCGGGTACCCATGTGGACGCGCCGTGGCACTACGCGCCGACAGCCGGCGGTGCGCCTGCCGCCACCATCGACCATGTGCCGCTTTCGTGGTGCGTCGGTGAGCTGGTGGTGGTGGACGTTTCGGACCTGCCCACTGGGCACCTGATCGGCCGAGAGGAAGTCGTCGAGCGCCTTGCCGGCATCGCACCTGATCTGCAGGCGGGCGCTGTGGTGGCGTTCTACACCGCCGCGGAGCGGCTGTGGGGAGATGAAAGTTTCTGGGAGACCGGGTGCGGTCTGGGACGTGAAGCGGTGCTGGCCCTACTCGAGCGTGGCGTGCGGACCATCGGTACCGACGCCTGGAGCCTGGACCGGCCGTACCCGCTGATCGGCGCGGAGTGGCAGCAGCGGCGCGATCCGGCGGCGCTGTGGCCCGCGCACTTCGCCGGTATCGAGCAGCCCTATCTGCAGATCGAGAAGCTCGCCAACCTCACGGCGGTGCCGGCGACCGGGGCCACCATCCTCGCGTTCCCGATCAAGGTTGAGGGCGGCAGCGGCGCGTGGACGCGAGCCGTAGCCCTAGTCGCCGAGCCAGGCGAGAGCTGAACCCCCACGGGAGCCCCAGTGCGGTCCGCACTACGCCTGGGTCGTCTTCGGGCGCAGACGCGGTTGGTGCGTCGGGGACGATCCAGCACTGGGGCGTGGACGGATCTCCTGAGCCGCTGCCCCCGCCTGCCCGGCCGGGCAGATGCGTATGGCGACGCCGACGATGCTCGTGCCGTTAGCCAACTGCCGGACGCCCTCGCGGCCTCGCGGCCGACCGCTACCGTCTGCTGCTACACCGTCCCGGATAGCGAACGACTTGCGGTGACGACGCTGTGGAACGGCACGACCGGCCCGGCGACGGTGATCGTCCCCGATTGGGGATCGATCAGCGGGACGGCAGCACGCAGAACTCGTTGCCGGAGGGGTCCGCGAAGTGTCGCCACGCCAGCTCGCCCCAGTCGAAGCTGAGTTCGCGACCCCCGCGTTCGCCGATCTCCCGGGCCACCGAGTCGGCGTCGTCACCGGGCTCGAGCCGGACGTCCAGATGCATCCGATTCTTGCCCGGCCCCTTTGGCTCCACCTCAGGGCACAGTTCGAGTAGAGGGCCTCGGTTCGATGGGTGCCGCAGGCTGAGCAGCCCGCTGCCATCGACAGGCATCCAGCCGGTCAGCCACGACCAGAAGTCCCGATCACGACCGGGATCGGCCACATCGAGAGGCAGCGCCGCGACCGGACCAGCGTCCACGTAGGCCGCGCGTTCCTCCATCACGCAGAACGGGTTGCCCTCGGGGTCGGCAAGCACCTCCCACGGCACCTGCCCCTGGCCGATATCTGCGGGGATGGCGCCCAATAAGAGCAATCGCTCGACCACTGAGCTCTGCTCCTCGCCGCCCCGGAGGTCGAGGTGGAGTCGCTGCGGCTCGAGCGGTGCCTCAGGCACCCGTTGGAAGCACAGGTCGAGTACCGGGCCGTCCGGCACCGTCAGCCGGGTCTCGAACCCGTCGGGCTCGTCGGTCATCGTCTCGGTGCCGAGCGCGATTTCCCAGAAACCGGCCGAGCGCCTGCGGGTCAGTGGCATCAACGACGACGTTCTCCAGATGCACGATCGCAGCCTAGGCTGCTGGCGAGAGGAAGGGCCACTGGACGTTGGTCCGACAGCAACGGCGGGCGGCGATTCGACCCCGAGATGCACCAAGAGGGGATCGGCTCGCTCAGCGTGCCAGTGCGGGATCGACATGCAGGATCGAGGCCTGACGTTGCTCGTCGGTCCGGCACAGTGACGCGAGCAGGCCGATCCAAGCCAGCCAACCCTTTGGGTGTGACTGACTGCCGCACGCGTAGATTCGTGCGACTCATGAGTACATTCAGCGGCGGGATGCAAAGCCGGTGCGGAAGGCGAAGACCACCGCCTGGACCCGATCGCGGCATCCGAGCTTGCTAAGGACCCGGCCGACGTGGGTCTTGACGGTCGCTTCGCTCAGGAAGGTCGCTTCGCCGATCTCCGCGTTGGACATGCCGCGCGTGACCAGGGACAGCACCTCCTTTTCGCGATCGGTGAGTCGGCCGAGGCGGAGGGCATCCTCCTCGCTAACGCCGGGCGCGGGTGAGAACGACTCGATCAGCCGCCGGGTGACCGACGGTGCGAGGACGGCGTCACCCCGCGCCACCACCCGAATGGCGTGGATGAGCTGGTCGTAGGGGGTGTCCTTCAGCAAGAAGCCACTGGCGCCGGCTTGCAGGGCCTGGTGCACCGCTTCGTCGAGGTCGAACGTCGTCAACATCAGGACCCTGACCACGGGTCGGTCCCGGATCATCAGGGCGGTTGCCTCGGCGCCGTCCATTCCGGGCATTCGTACGTCCATGAGGACGACGTCGGGATGGGTCTGGCGGGCGAGCTCCACGGCCGTCGTCCCGTCGGCCGCCTCACCTACCACTTCGACGTCCTCGACGTCACGCAGCAGACGGGCGAACCCTTCCCGGACCAGATGCTGGTCGTCGACCAGCAGTACCCGGATCACGGTCGGCCGGCCTCGGGCAGCAGCGCCTGGTCCGTCAGGGGAAGCGTCACCTGGAGCAGATACCCCGGCCCCATCGGGCCACACACCATGTGCCCACCACACAGAAGAACCCGTTCGCGCAGGCCGATGAGGCCGGTGCCCGCGCCCACCGGCTCGGGCCCGGGGTGGCCGCCATCATCGCGGACACTCACGGTCAGGGAGTGCCTATCTCCTGTGACGGTGACGTCGACCCTCGAGTCGTCGGCGTACCGCAAGGCGTTGGTCAGCCCTTCCTGAACGGCCCGGTAGGCACACAGGGCAACACCGGCCGGTACCCCGTCCGGGACGTCGAGGGTTGCGTTGACCTCCAGCCCCGCCCCGCGAACGCTTTCGACTAGGTTCTCCAGCCGGCCCAGTTCCGGGACTGGCTGGAGGTCGGGGTCGTCGTCGGAGCGCAGCACCCCCAAGAGCCTTCTGAGCTCAGTCAGCGCCTCGCGGCCGGACCGCTCAATGTTGTGCAGAACGGCGGCCAACTCCGGGTCGACCCGCTCGGCGGTGGGGCGGGCGGTGCCGGCCTGCACGACGATCAGGCTCACCGAGTGCGCCACGATGTCGTGCAGCTCGCGGGCGATCAGGGCTCGCTCACGGACCACTGCCTCCCTCTCCTGGCTCTGGTGATCGGCGTCGACGATCTGCAGTCGGGAGGTGAGGGCGTCGGCTCGCGCCGCACGGCGGTGCACGACCCTACCGGCCGCGAAGGCCAAGCCGAGGAAGGCCAGGTCGACCAACAGGTCGGCCAGGTCCTGGTCGTAAGTGCGCAGGTCACTGAGCACCCCGGCTAGGGCCAGGCCGCCGACCCAGGGCCACGGGCACGCCATCCAGGCCCCGAGCCCGAAGGCGATGGCCATCCAGGCGAATCCGGTCCCCAGTGTCCCGGAGGTGGACGCCTGCACGGATTCCAGCAGCATCACTCCGGCCACGCCGGTGGCGGCCAGGGGCGGCGAGCTCCTTGAGAAGGCGACCAGCGCCGGCGGGACGACTGCCATGATCACCCGGGTGACGTCTGGCGGCGGCTGATCGTCGGAGAACAGCATCTCGACCACGGAGAGGGTCAGCAGGAGCGCGGCGAGCCCGGACTCGACCCGCGTCGGACGAACACCGCTCCAACCGGCCATCCAGCCACGCTACTCAGGCCACGCCCCCACGGGGAGAGGGCTGTGGGCGGCCGCGACCTGAGGGGGATGCGGTCGCGACCGGGGAACGACGCGACGCCGCTCCAGGACGATCACGCTGGTCTCAGTCCCTCAACGGAAAGGCACGGACATGTTGACCAGAAACCTGATGGGCGCAGTCGGAGTCATGGCTGCGATCACCGCGGGAGTCGGGACGGGACCTGCCTACGCCAGCAGCCCCGAACACTTCACCGAAGTCGAGCAGGTGCACGAGGTTTGGGGCACATGCGGCCCCGGTGATGAGCTCATCGCTGACATGACGGTGACCCAGGCCGTGACGATCTTCTCCTCCGGTCGGGGGACCCTGCATCTGAGGGCGGTCGGAACGGTCACCCGGACTGGCACCGGGATCGTGGCGAAGTACTCCGAGAAGCAGCGGGACTTCGAGTTTGCCGATGGGTCGATGAAGATCGTCGGGTTGCTCGCGCACCTCGTCGTGCCGGGTGGGCGGGGATTCGCCGTCGCCGGACACGCCCGTATCGGCGCCGACGGGACCATCGTCTCGGTGACACCGGGGTTGGAAGCCCTGTTCGAGCTAGAGGAGAACTTCGTCCCCGTCGTCTGCGACGCGCTCGCAGACTGACACGCAAGACCGGTTCTCCCCGAACCGTGGAGGGCTTCTCAATGCGGCTTACACGATTCGACGGGAACCACAGTCGCCGCCTCCATGCTTTGACGCCACCGAACCTCCAACGGACCGTCCCGGAAGCCGCTATCGGGACGCTCATGTCGAGTAGCACGAATGGCGCGATGCGCCGTTGCGGATTTGGTGTCTCCGCGCGTCCGCGTCCATCGGTCGGCGCACACCCCGGCAGGTCGACCAGTTGCCCACCTTCGCAGACGGGATCACCCCGTCTGGCGTGACTGCGGCCGTGCCAGTCCTCCAGCCACCGGCCGTGTCGGCGTTGACTCCAACCACCGCCAACGTGGCTGCTGTCGCAAGCCGCGGTCACGCATGTCGAAGCCGGGGAGCGCCCAGCCCCACCCTTTGGTCCCGGGCGCTCGCGCGTCGGATCCTCGCTCAGCAGGCGGCTGATCAGTGACCCGAGAAGGGAACGGCACGCGGAGACGCTTCGTTCGAGCCGTGAAGGCCAGTGCCACAGGACGAACGGCCAACGGCCAACGGCCAACGGCCACGGTGAACGGTGAACGGTGAACGGTGAACGGTGAACGGTGAAAGACGATCATGCCCGAGTCGACGACGCGCACCGCCGTAAGCGGATCGGCTACTGGCACGCTCCGCGAGCCGATCGATCAGCGGAACTCTCGGGCGCCATGGACACGAGCGGCATGATGGGCATGTGGTCCACGTGACTCGCTTGGTGACTTACGTCGAGGTGGATGACCCTGTCGCTGACCCTCGGCAGCTGTCGGTATCGGCGCGCCACGAGGCCGTCCTCATGGACGGCAGCCGGGTGTTGCTCCTGGCTGACCGGGGCTGGAGCGCGTCGGGCCCGCTCAACATCTGGGCGGTGACCTCGGTCGAGGAGATCGCGGACACGGCACGCATGGTCGTCGGCCCGGACGAGCCATTCGATGGGCACTCGCAGGAGGACATGGAGGCAGACCACTGGGCCTCCCTTGCTGCGGTCCTCCGGCGCCAAGGCGTTGAGGCGGACGCCCTGGCGTTGGGACGGCTACCGCACGACGTGGTGCTCGGCGAGCAGTAGCTCGCGCGCATCGGCCATCAGCCGGGCGACGGCGTCCAGTCCTGACGCTGCTGCGGGGAATGCATGCGTCGTCGCACGAGGATCATCGGCCGGAACAAGCGCGTGTCGCGGCGTGTGCGGACGGTTACTGACACGCGCAATCGCAACGGGACATGGCATTTCTGTGCCAAGCTGGCTGACCCTCTGACCGTGGCGGATCGACGCAGTGTCAGGGGTTGTCCGAATCCGTCCTCGCGTGCAGGGCCCTGAGGCGTTCGACCAGTCGCTCACGCTCACCACGGGCGATCCCGATCTCGTCGGCAGTTTGTAGCGCCTGGCGGGCCTGCTGGTGAGTGCCGAAATCATGACCACGAACAGTGGGATCAGTAGATAGCCGATGCTCGCCGCCAGACCCCAATCGACCAGCCAAACGTATGCGTGGCTGCCACTTCTCAGCGCGAGCAGCGCCGCGACCTCACCAGCGAGCGCGACGACCGGCAGGACCAGCCCGCGAAACCAGGCCGCCGGGCGGACCAGGCGTCGGTAGATCCGGTCACTCAAACGTGTGCCTCGGCTGCGTTTACGGGCCAAACTTGCTTCGGCATGCTTGAGAAGGGCAGGGACGTCGCCTGGGGCAGGCGCGGGATCACCCCACGCCCGGTCGGAAACGCCTTCCGGAGCGCGCAGGTTGATAGTCCGTGACTCGACCACGCCCGCCAGAAGGAGCACTGGGATGACTTGGGCTGCGGTGGCGAAGTATGTCGAGTCCATGTCACATCAGCCGGCCTTGGTCAGTCACCCGGCGCACGATAGTCGCGCCGCACCCAGGAACGCGTGCAATACAGCGCTCCGGCGAAAGTTACGGCGCTCATCGGTATGGCCGCTCGGATGGCGCCAGATCCGGTCGCCTCGGCGACCGAGTTGGGCACGTCATACGGGGTGGCTGTCATAGCGACCAGAACGTAAGACGTCCGGCCCAGTCACCGTGGGCGAACGCACTCATCTCAAGCAGATCCGGTCGTTCCGAAAGCCGAACGCTTGCGGCGCCTTGGCCGGGCGTGAACCCGTCCCGGGCGCGACGTCGCCGTCACCGAATGAGGAACGGTCTACGGGACCACTCGGGACAGCTCAAGAGGCGGCGCCCCTGTGGCTTGGTCCCCGGACCGGGCTACAGGTCGAGGACCAACCGGAGCGCCGCCTCGACCTGACGCAGCTCGTCGAAGGCGAGATGTCCGACGACGTCCCCAAGGCGGCCTGGGTCAACCGCTGCGGTCTGTTCGGCGAGCACTCGTGTCAAGGTGCCGCCGATCTCGATCTCTGGTCGGAAGCTCGCCGCCCGAGCCGACGTCGAGGTCGGAGCCACCAGCCAGGTCGATAGCGGCAGGGTGTCGGACTGAACCACAACGGCGAACCTGGCACCGCGCTGTTCGCTGCCACGAGCAGCGCGGGGCGCGCGCAACCGGTGAACCTCACCACGCACGCAGGCTCTCCATGTCTCGCAGAACCTGGGCCGCTTCTGCTCGATCTTCTTCGTCGCCGGCGAGTTCCTCGGCCTCAGCGCGCAGTGCCGCCCGCGCACGTTCTCGAGCTGCATCGATCAATGCTGAACGCACGGCGGCGGATACGGGCGTGCCGTCTCGAGTCAGAACTGCCAGTGCCCGAGATGCGTCTTCGTCGGGACGAAAGGTGATCGTGTCAGCCATCCGTCAATTGTCGCACACAACGTAAGACAGTGGAGGAGGTCGTCCCGGAAGAAGAACCGCGGTCGGGAACGGCGCCGCTTGCGATTGGCTCCGGTCATGACCGCTTGTCGGCGTCCGGCGAGGGTGTCGGTCGCGGGACGCCGGCCAACTTGCGTCTGGACCGTGCGGAGACGTCGGCTAGTTCTGCTTTCGCGGCACTGCGTCGGCGTTCGATGGCGCGGTAGACGGTGGAGCGTCCTACGCCGAACAGCTCGGCTACCTCGAGAGTGCTGTACTCGCCGCTGTGCACGAGCGAGACCAGGTGCGCCTCCTGCTTGCGGCTCAGCTTGGGCTGCTTGCCCTTCAGCCGACCCTTGGCCTTGGCGACCTTCATGCCCTCGACCGTGCGGAGGCGAATCAGGTCGGAGTCGAACTCGGCCACCATGGCCAGGACGTTGAACAGCAGCCGCCCAACCGCGTCGGTCGGGTCGTACGGACCCGCCGAGCGACAGGCTGATCTGCCTCGCGGTCAGTTCGTCGGCGATCGCGAGCGTCGGGCAGGGATCGGGCCAGGCGGTCGAGCTTGGTGACCACCAAGGTGTCCCCCGCTCGGCAGGCGGCCAGTGACTCGCGAAGTCCGGGGCGTTCGCGGTTGGTGCCGGTCAGGCCGTGGTCGACGTAGATCCGCTCGGCCTCGACACCGAGGCCGAGGAGGCCGAGGAGGCCGTCGCGTTGCGCGGTCAGGTCTTGTTGATCGGTGGAGCATCGGGCGTACCCGACAAGTAGGGCGCTCATGGCGCACCTCCGGGTTGTTGGCCGGGTCGAGAAGGGCTCTCGGTCACCGGCAACGACGATGTCCGCTCTTCGCAACTTAGGTTGTCAGGCGGGGCGTGGCAACGTATGTTGGAGGTCGTGGAGCCGCTGATCACCGCCAGCGCTCGCAAGCACGGCGTCACGGACGACGACATGCTCCATGCGTTCAACCATCCGATCAGCTACGAGGACCTCGATGAGGGCTTCGTGATGATCATCGGGCCCACCAGTTCTGCCGAACTGATCGAGCCCGGGTTCATCGACACCGACAACGGACCGGTCATCGTGCATGCGATGGCCGCCCGCAGAAAGTACTTGGGGTGATGACCATGCCCCGCAGCCTGCAGGAGATCCTCGAGCACGCCGATGAGCTCGAGCGTCGCTTCTCCGACCACGAGCCGACTGACGTGCGCGATGCCGAGCCACTCCGGACGCTACGCGACGCCGTCACCGAGCGTGCCGCCACCGAGCGTCGCATCGCCGAAGCCGTCACCAACGCCCGACAGGCGGGCGTGTCCTGGTCCGCCATCGGCGGGATGCTTGGAACCTCCGGAGAGGCGGCACGCAAGCGCTACGCGGTCAGCACCAAGACCGGCTGACGCCCTGCGACGGCCGGGCATACCAGAACGGGATCGCCGAGCGGGAACGGCGGGTTTGATGACTGCGGCGTGCCATCGTGGTGGGGCGAATGGCGTCTTCCCGAGTCCCACAAAGCCTGCAGAGTTGAAGACCGACGTGTTCCTTGGCTACCTCGACTACTTCGGGCCGCGATCGTGACCAAGACTGAGGGTCTCAGCGAGGAAGAGCGTCGCCACAGCCGGTTGCCGTCAGGCTGGACCCCTCGCGAGCTGGTCAAGCACCTCACCTTCGTCGAGCTGCGGTGGCTCGAGTGGGGTTTCGAAGGCCGTCAGGTCCTGGAGCCGTGGGGCGACCAACGAGGCGACCGTTGGTACGTGGGCACAGACGAGACCACTGTCGGCGGCCACGAGAAACTGCCCGGAGACGGCCACGAAGCTGCCCGCTGGCGGACATGAAAACTGCCCACTGACGGTCATGGGATCTGCCCGACACGACGTCGTCTGCCTCACCGGTTCCCACGGTTGAGGCCCCTCCTCAGGTGCGATCAGCGGTGCTGAAGCGCCCGTCGCCCTGAGGAGGGACATGTGAAGTCTGCCGAGGAGATCATGAAAATCTTGGATGCCTACGACCTGACCGGGTCGTTGCGTGATGCTGGCGAGCTGGCCGGCTGCTCCCACCACACCGTCAAGCACTACGTCGAGCGACGTGCTGCCGCCGGTGAGTTGAGCAAGGCCGCGGTACGGCCGATGTTGATCGATGCGTACCTGGACAAGGTCGAGGAGTGGGTCGAACGTTCGCACGGCAAGGTCCGTGCCGACAGGGCCCACGAGAAGCTGCTCTCGTTGGGGTACACCGGGTCCGAGCGCACCACCCGTCGCGCCGTTGCGACCGTGAAGAAGGCTTATCGGGCTGGACACGTCCGGGTCCATCGGCCCTGGGTCACCGAGCCGGGGATGTGGCTGCAGTACGACTACGGCGACGGTCCTGTCGTCGACGGTGTGAAGACGGTGCTGTTCGTGGCCTGGCTGGCCTGGTCGAGGTTCCGGGTCGTGATCGCGCTGCGCGACAAGACCATGCCGTCGGTGTTCGCTGCCCTGGACCAGACGTTCCGGCGCCTGGGTGGGGTGCCGACCTACGTGCTGACCGACAACGAGAAGACCGTCACGGTCGAGCACATCGCCGGGATCCCCGTCCGCAACGGACAACTCGTCGGGTTCGCTGAGCACTATTCGGTGGTCGTGCACACCTGCGTCCCGGCCGATCCGGCGTCCAAGGGCGGCACCGAGTCGTCGGTGAAGATCAGCAAGGCCGACCTCGTCCCCAAGGACACCAACCTGCGCGAGGAGTATGCCTCGTTCGCCGAGCTCGAGGAGGCGTGCGAGGAGTTCTGCGAGAAGGTCAACACCCGCCCGCACAGGGTCACTCGTCGGCCACCGGTCGAGATGCTCGCTGAGGAGCGTGCCCGGTTGCACCCGGTGCCGTCGCAGGCGCACACGGTCGCGTTCGGCACCACCCGGGTGGTGCCGGCGAATACGCCGATGGTGATGTTCGAGTCCGGTCAGTACTCGGTCCCGCACCAGTTGCTCGGCGCCACGGTGTGGGTCCGGGTGCAGGGAACCGGCGCTGAGGAGCAGGTTGTGATCGTCCACGTCGGCGAGGACGGGCCCCTCGAGGTGGCCCGCCACCGCCGGGCCACGCCCGGCAGCCCGAAGATCGATGACGACCACTTCCCACCCCAGCCCGAGGGGCCGCTGGACCGGCAGCCCCGGGCGAAGAGTCCGGCGCAGGCCGAGTTCCTCGACCTGGGCGAGGGCGCTCGGTTGTGGCTGATCGAAGCAGCTGCCGCGGGCACGCCGCGGATGCGGGTCAAGATGGCCGAGGCGCTCGCGTTGGCCAAGTTGTTCGACCCCGTGGAGGTCGACTGGGCACTGGGCCACGCCGCCGTGCATGGCCGGTTCGCTGAGGCCGACCTGTCCTCGATCCTGGACCACCACGCCCGAGCACCGAAGGCGGGTGAGCACCGGGCCAGCGAGGACTCCTCGCTCACCCAGGGCACGGCCGCCTGGGCACGACTCGGCCAGCACGACGGCCACGACGGCCACGACGGGAACGACGGGAACGAGGTGGCCCGATGACCACGAGACCCACGACGGCGTCCGCGCCGCCGCTGCCCGCGGACCTGGAGGATCTGCTGCGTCGGCTGCGACTTCCCCACATCCGTCGCCACGCACCCGAGGTCGTCGCGACCGCGAAGGCCCAACGCTGGGAACCGGCCGAGGTGTTGAAGGCTCTGTTCGCCCAGGAGGTCGCCGGCCGGGAACGCTCCGCACTCGCCACCCGCCGGGCGGCGGCGGGGTTCCCGACCGGGAAGACCTTCGATGCGTGGCAGCCCGAGGCGTCCTCGATCCCGGCGCCGACCCAGCAGGCGTTGCGGACCCTGGAGTGGGTCCATCGCCGCGAGAACCTCGTCGTGTGCGGCCCATCAGGGACCGGGAAGACGTTCCTGCTGGAGGCGCTCGGCCAACAAGCCGTCGAGGCCGGGTTGAAGGTTGCCTGGTTCACCCTGGAAGACCTCGGGGTCCTGCTGCGCCGGCACCGTGCCGACGACACCGTGACGAAGGCCATCGCCCGGGTCCTGCGCGCCGATCTGGTTATCGTCGATGACATCGGCTTGTTGCCGGTCGCAGCCGACGCCGCCGAGGGGCTCTACCGGCTCGTCGATGCCGCATACGAGAAACGGTCGGTCGCGATCAGCTCGAACCTGCACCCTTCCGGGTTCGACGAGCTGATGCCCAAGACGCTGGCCACCGCCACCGTGGACCGGCTGCTGCACCACGCCCACGTCTGCCAGACCAGCGGCGACTCCGTGCGGCTCACCCAAGCACTCGCCGGCCAGGGGGTGAGCCCGTTGAACTGAACGCCCTGGTCGGTGGTGGCCACCAGCCCCTTGGGCAGATCCCACGGCCACCACCGGGCAGTTCTCGTGACCGTCAGCGGGCAGGTTTCATGTCCGCCCCTGGGCAGTTCCTACTGGCCCTTGACAGACCACCGAGGACCTCATCGCCGCTCTGAAAGCCCAAGGTGCTCGCAGCCGCGTCATCATCGAGGACAGCGACCTGGCCACCGCAGGTCGACCAGGACCGCGTTGGGACGGTGCCGAGCCCGCCAATCTCGAGCGCGTCCTGCTCCATCTCCTCCAGGAGTACGCCCGTCACCTCGGTCACCTCGGTCACCTCGGTCACCTCGGTCACCTCGATGTGGTCGCAGAACTCGGCGGCGGCCCCGTCGGGGAGTAGTTGCCTGGACCAACGATGGAACCCGGTGTGGCCAGTTCTTTTAAGGCGACCACAACCCGTACGGCGATCCTGCGCCGGCACGCCTCCCGCGCGACCCTGAGGCCGTGGGGCGCGCCGTAGCTCAGTCGTAGCGCGGCCTGGGGCGACTCCCGATCCGCTGCTCCTGGTGACTCATCTCGACTCGTGCCGGGTTGCTGCTTAGCCGTTTTACTGCTTCGCTGTTTTGCGACGTACACTCTGCTCATGACCTCACCGATCGGGCACCGCTACCTCGGCGTCCAGGGCCGTGGCACGATCGCCCTGCCCGTCGACGTCCGTCGCCGGCTCCACCTCGACGAGCCGGGGGCGCAGCTGGAGATGACGGAGCGCGCCGACGGCGTCATCGAGTTACGGGCCGCCCTACCCGTGCCGGCCGATCAACGCTGGTTCTGGGCCGAACGGTGGCAGGAGCGCGAGCGCGAGGTCGACGAGCACGTCGCTGCCGGCCGCGTGGTGGTTCACGAGTCGGCAGATGACTTCCTCGACCACCTCGACGACCTCGACGCCGAGTGAAGTTCGAGACCACCCCGGCGTTCGAAGGCGACTACCGCCGGCTTAAGCGCGAGCACGCTCTCGCATTCAAGACCGTCGTCCGGGAGAAGTTTGCACCGGCGTGTGATGCCCACGCCAAGGACCCGACCATGCCGTGGCCTGCCTCGTTACGCGTCAAGTCTGTGCGGTCGGCTGCGGGCATTGTGGAAATGACCTGGTCTTTCGCCAGCCCGGACGGACGTGCGACCTTCGAGCTGGTCAACGTCGATGGAGAGTTGCGGTGCCGGTGGAGGCGAGTCGGTGATCACGATGTGTTCAAGAAGCCGTAGCGCCATGACCGGTTGCTGATGGGCACGCGTCCCGCATGGCGATCGGCATCCGGAACATGGTCATCCCGGGCGCGCGCATGCAGATGATGGTGGTGATGAAGTTGACTGCCCCGAGGATCGTCCCGAGGCCCGCCATCCACAGCCCCATGATCCATAGGTCCCCGCCCACACCGGGCGAGCGGACCTCGTTGGACAGCGGGGTGTAGGCGAACCAGCCGAAGTCGGCCGCGCCGGTGGGGGTCAGGAAGCCCGAGGCCGCGATCAGGCCGCCAAAGAGGAACAGCCAGTAGCTGAACATGTTCAGCCGTGGGAACGCCACGTCCGGCGAGCCGATCTGCAGCGGCATGATCACGTTGGCGAAACCGAAGAACAACGGGGTCGCGAAGAGCAGCAGCATGATCGTGCCGTGCATCGTGAACAGCTGGTTGTAGAGCTCGTCATTGACTACCTGCGAACCGGGGAAGGCGAGCTCGGAGCGGATCAGCAGCGCCAGCACACCCGCGACCAGGAACCAGATGAAGGAGGTGACCAGGTACAGCTTGCCGATCAGCTTGTGGTCGGTCGTGGTCATCAGCCGGACCAACTGCTGGCCCCGTGGCCGTCGGTCTGGCCGCGGCTCGGTGTGGACTCGATTCCGGCGGGCCCCCAGCTCGCCTCGGGCTATCGAGCTCCGTCGCCTCCGGAGTCATCATCGCCTCCTACCAGTTCGCGGGCTGGTCACTGGCCGGCGAAGACCCCTCGCCCCGGCGCCCGGGGCTGGCGATCCCATCTCGTGTCGGTCTCGTTCGGCAGCGCCTCGCTCGGAGCGGTGCGCGTGGGTCACGGACCTCCGGCCCATCTATTTATACAGTCACTGATTGTGTAAACTGTATCCCATGACCTACGTGATCGGACAGCCCTGTGTGGACGTGGTCGATCGGGCGTGCGTGGACGAATGCCCTGTCGACTGCATCTACGAGGGGCGACGCAGCCTCTACATCCATCCCGACGAGTGCATCGACTGCGGGGCGTGCGAGCCGGTGTGCCCGGTCGAGGCGATCTACTACGAGGACGACCTACCCGAGCCGCTGACGCCCTACCTCGACGACAACGCACGCTTCTTCACCGAGACGCTCAGGGGGCACAGCGAGCCCTTGGGGTCGCCTGGAGGAGCCGCCAAGCTGAGCCCGCTGGGGGTCGACACGGAGCTGGTCGCGCAGCTGCCGCCGCTGGGAGACGACATTGACTGACCCCGCGGCGGCGGTCGCGGTCGCGGTCACGTTCGTGTGGCTGGGGATGGTGCTGGCCATCTCGTTCCTGGAGGCGCCGTTGAAGTTCCGGGCGCCGGGGGTGAGCGTCCAGATCGGCCTCGGCATCGGGCGCCTCGTGTTCCGCGCTCTCAACCTCGTCGAGATGACCCTGGCCGCGGTCCTCGTGCTCGCCGTCATCCTCGTCTCAGCAAACTCCGGTGGTTCCGGGGTGCTGATCCTCGCGATCCTCCCCGGCGGCGTCCTGGGCCTCCAGCTCGTCGCGGTTCGGCCGGCCCTGAAACGCCGCTCCGACCGGGTCCTGGCGGGCGAGGTGCCCCCCGGCTCCCGGGCCCACCAGTGGTACGTCAGCTCGGAGATCCTCAAGGTCGTCGCGCTGCTCACGATCGGCGTCGCCCAGCTGGTGCGATGAGCGGAGACCCAGGCGATCCCGGATGCGCCGGCTCACCATCCCCGGCCGCGCGTGCCGGGGCACCGCGTCACTCGAACCTGACCGCAAGAACGACGAACTGGAGAAGCCATCATGTCGCCGCAACGCACGACCGACCCCGACGTACACGAGCTGGACGTGCGCGGGATGCGCAAACCCGACAAGCACCCCGCGATCTTTGCCGCCTACGCCGCCCTGCCCGTCGATGGAGCACTGGTGCTGGTCAACGACCACGACCCGCAGCACTTGCACGAGGAGTTCGAAGCCGAGCACGCAGGTAGCTACCGCTGGGAGTACCTCAACCGGGAGCCACGCGACTGGCGGCTCCGGATCACCAAGCTGGCGAGCACCCCGCTGCCGGTCGTGCTCGTCGACACCACCACCGTCGCCGAGGACGCGGCGCTCAGCGACGTGAGCGGAGCTGCGTGGAAGCTCGAAGCTCGGGAGCGGGACCTCGACTCCAACATCATCGCGCTGCCGCCCGGCGCGACGATCGAGGCCCACGCCGGCCCTGACCTCGACGTGCTGATCCACGTCCTCGCAGGCGGTGGGCAGCTGACCACCGAGCTCGGCGCGATCGACTTGAAACCCGGGTTGCTGCTGTGGATGCCGCGTCGCTCACATCGACGATTCACCGCCGGCAGCGGGGGCCTCCGCTATCTGACCGTGCACCAGCGGCGGCAGGCACTCGTCCTCGACACCACCAGGGTCGCAAGACGTCAATGAGGACCAACGGCAGAGACCACCCCTTCACCCCCCCGCGACGACGAATCGATCCACACACCGGGGCTCCGCCGGCGCCGTTGACGAGGTGGCCTTGCCCCCGGCACGGCCGTTCGACGGCCGCAGACGGAGCAACATCCGCGCATGCCGCGATCCGTGTGCTCCCACGCCCGCGGGAGGGTCCGCCCATCGCACCTCAGTCGCGGGGGGCGTCGCGCATCGTCGTCACCGCAGGACGTTCGCGCAGTGGTGGGGGCTGATCGCGGGGCTGGGTGCGGGCGCGCGCTGGGGCGCGGAGTGGCCACGGGCCCACAACGGGATCCTCGTACGGTCACCGTCGGGGGTCAGGTGTGGTTGGGGATCGCATCGACGCTGAAGGCGCTGTCCTGTATCCCAAGCCGGGATTCTCAGCGCTACAGGATCTCTCTGGCAGCGAGGATGCCTGGGCCGAGCCCCCAGACTCGCCACGTTCCGTCTTTAACCTTGATCAGGGTCAGGAATGTCATGGCTGTCAGGTACGCCTCGAACACCCGGGATGCCGAGCTGACCTCCGGAACGAACCGCATGAAGGCGATCCGGTCGGGAGCGTCGACGGCCCGGATCACCTTCGACGCCAAGGACCGGTCAGCGAGGTGGTCGATTGCCCATTGATAGTCACCCCACGCGCGTGGGTCGTACGTGAGGTCTCGGGCCAAGTCGAGGTCGTCCAGGAGTCCTGCCCACCACCCGAAGGCGACCTGCGCCGGGTTGGTCATGTCGCCGGGTTCGCCGAGAGCGGCGATGCCCGCCTTGTCGTCGGACATGACCAGTGCAGGCACCGGGGAGACCGGACCGGGCGGATCGACCAGAGCATCAGCGGCAAGGTTGGCGAACATCGGCACCGTTGCGGTGAGGCTGGCAAGGAACTCAGTGACCGTCTGTGGCGGATGCTGGAAGGCAGCGGTCTCGCGCTCAAGAGCGGAGACCACTGTCTCGGCGTGCCCGCCGAGTAAGTCGATGAGGAAGCTGTCCGGATGGAGAATTTCGATTCCGTGCGTCGCCGCACCCTCGTCGGGAAAGTCCTTCAGATTGAAGGTCACGACGGTGTCGGCACCGCCACGGACGGCGGCGGCGAGCACGTGTCGGTCCTTGGGATCACACGCCATCTCGTCGATGAGGTCATCAAACTCCTCAACGAATGCCTCGGCGCCGAAGGCTTCCCTCATCATCCGGATTCGACGGGTCGCATCTTCAGGTGCCACCCCGACCTTCGGAAGTGTCCTGCGCACCTCGTCCAGGATCGCTTCCGACCACAGTGGCTGAAACAGGCCGGACTCAGCGAGCCAGAGCAGCGTGGTCGCAAGCCGGATCGGGACGAGTGTGCACGCGTCGAGGACCGCAACTGGGCGGCTCACCGAGTACTGATGACCTGGTCAGGCGGTGTGTTCTCGCCGATCTCCTGGGCGAGGTCATGCAGCGCGGCTCTGCGCCGGTTGGTGCTGACCGCTCGATAGCGGGCCAGTTCGGAGGCTGTGATGCGCCGATGGACTCCGCCGCCCTCAGCTGCGAGCTCTCCGCGATCGATGAGCCGCACAACGGTCATTCGACTGACGCCGAGGAAGTCGGCGGCCTGCTGAGTGCTGACGAGTGTGTCGGACGGCAGCACCACCGCCTCAGGGTTCGACTCGAGCACGTCTACGAGTCGAAGGAACGCGTCTCGGGCTGAACCGGAAGCGTCAGGTGAGTCATCCGAATCGCGGAACATGCCTTCGACCGCAGCGCGCAAGCGTTGCGCCTGGTCGTGTGCAAGGGCCCCAGTCATGGTTCAAGCATATCCACAACGCACAAAACGCACACGCGCTTTCCTCGCCCCCCGTCACGCGCAGATGTCGCAAGCGGATGGGCTCGCGGAGCGTCGCCGGTACGGGATGGTCACACGGGGCGACCCCGTACGGGATCCAGCCTCGGGGACGCTCCGCCACGACCATTCCGCACAGGCGAGCCACGTGGCTGGGCGTCCACCGACGGCCACGTCTTCGATGGGGCGCGCTGCCTGTGCGGCTCCCCTCGCGACTCCGGCCGGCCGGTCGGAACCTGCGATCCCAGGTCGTCTGCGCATGCCAGGTCCAGACGGTGTGGCCCGAGACACTCTTGATGAGGTCGGGGCACTGCAGGCGACGGCGTTCGGCGCGCCGCGGTGGAGGACGTCCGCCGAGTCACCCGCCTCTGACGCAGACGGCCTCGTGAGTGACCGACTCCGCACCCGTCTCCGGGTCGAACTCGGAGGTCACCACCATCCGGTGGACCGTGCCGGTGGTCGGGTTGCGCACGATCCACCGCGAGAAGTGGTGTCGGGTGCTCGGCCCGGTCACCTCGACCTCCGTGGTGCGCCCCGCACCGCCGAGCGAGTCCGTCATGAAGCCGCGGGCCACGACGACGTCAGCGCCGGTGTGCTGGTGCTCGGCGACCTCGAAGCGGAAGTCGATCTCGACCGGGACACCGGTGCAGGCGTCGACGTCGGAGATCGAGAACTCCTCGCTGGAGCGCACGGGCTGATCGGCCTGCGCGGGAACGGTGGTCGCCAGGGAGGCGGCCAGCACCGCCGCTCCGAGCGAGATGGTGATGCTTCTCATGGCCCTCTCCTGATGATCGCGAACACGACACTCGATGACGCTAGGAGAATCCCGCTCGGCCGTCATGGGTAGGAGCTACCCGTCTTCGCGCCGTCTACGCCTACTCCGAGAAGGCCCTCGTGACGCGCTCGCACCACGGCATCACGGCGATCAGCCGCACCCAGCTCCTCGATCACGGCGGCGACGTGCTTCTCGACCGTCCGCGGAGACAGGAAGAGCCGGGCAGCGACGTCGGCGTTGGTCAGACCCTCGCCCAGCAGCCCCAGCACCTCGCGCTGACGGACGGTGAGTCGGTGATGACCCGGACCTACGACCCCCTGCATCCGCCGCGGCACGCCTCGTACCCCACGCGCTCGCAGCTCGGTTCGGAACCGTGCCGCGAGCGCCCGGGCGCCGATCCGGTCGGCGATCCGGACCGCCTCGACACCAGCATCGGGGTCGCCCCTGCTCAACGCGATCGCCTGGTGGTACGGCCTGCCCTGGGACGCGAACCCGGCGGCGGACGGCCGCCACCGGCCCTGCGCGAGAAGTCCGAACGGTCCGTGCGCGAAGGGACCCGCCTCGGGTGGTGCGTCGAGGTGGCCGTCCAGCCACAGCCACAACCCGAGGTTCAGGCGGTCGCGCGGACCCAGTCGCGGGTCATGCAGCACCTCGAGGCAGCGTGCCGTGATCTCCTCGTCCCGGAGCGCGTGGGCCCACTGCAGCTCGGCCCACAACAGCACGACCTCGACGACGTCCTGCCACCACCCGGCCGCAGTGTGCTCGAGCCTCGCCAGTTCCAACGGCACGTCGGCGACCCCCTGGCGGATGTGCAGCAGGGCGAGCGTGGCCAGGGGGCCGGTCCCGAGGGGGTGGTCGCTGCGCGCGAGGTCGCGTAGGAATCGCTCGTGCGCAGCGAAGTCACCCCCCTCGACGGACAGGTAGGCCGCGAGCATGCGGTGATAGTCCCATTGCGCCGTGCCCTCCTCGACCTCGTCCATGCTCTCGGCGTTGAGCGCCTGCGCCCGAGCGACCGACTGCTCGTCCAGCACCGCCATCACGCGCGAGGCCCGCGCGCTCTGCCACTCACTCTCCAACGAGAGCTGCCGGCTGATCTGCTCGGCCTCGGCGAAGTCGCGGTCGCCCGAGGTGTCGCCGTTCGCCGCGCACACGCCCCCGCGGACGATGAGGGCCTGAGCTCGCGGCCGGCTGGGCCTCGGGGCCAGTCGGAGTGCCTTCTCGGCAAGGCTGCGGAGCGACTCGTCGCACAGCTCGTGGCTCAGCAGCTTCGCCAGATCGGCGTACGCCGCAGCCAACGGCTCTCCACCCAGCGGCGTCAGCACCTCGACGGCCTCCTCGGTCCACGAAAGCCCCTGAGGACGGTCACCGCAGACCCAGGCGCATCGCCCGGCCTGCAGGAGCGCGAGCCCCAGGCCCTCCGCCTCACCGATGTCACGACGCAGCTCGATCGCGCCGACGGCCCATTCGAGACCCTGCCCGTTCACCATCTCCGCCTCGCTCGCCATCAGCGTCAGCAGGTCCGCACGGGGGTGTGGCGGGAACCGGTCCAGGTGCGGCACGAGCGCCTCCAGGTGGCTCCACGCCTCCGGGTGGCTGCGCGCTGCGGCGGCCTGACGGGCAGCGGTCGGCAGCAGCCGGACCATGGCATCGGGGTCGCCGGACAGCCGCGCGTGGTGGGCCGACCTTGTCGCGTCCACACCGACGGCCTCCCCCGCGCGGAGCAGCCGCCCGTGCAGCTCGCGTCGGCGCGGCTCGGCGAGCAGGCCCTCCACCGCCGTGCGCACGAGCTCGTGGGTGAAGCGCACGGCGTGTCCCGTCACGTCGAGAAGCCGCTCCTCGACGACCTCCTCCAGCACCGCGCGCAGCTCGGGGGCGGCCGCCTCCAAGAGCTGCAGCGGGAGCCCACCCGGGGAGAGGGAGGCGAGGGACGCCAGCTGCTCCGCGTCGTGGGTCAGTCGCGCGACCTGAGCGGCGACCAGGTTCGTGACCGCTACCGGCACGTGATCGTCGCGTTCTCTGAGCAGCTCGGTGACGAAGTGGGGGTTCCCGCCCGTGATCGCCCAGATCCGCTCCGCACGCTGTTCGTCGCCGGCGAGCCCGCGCACCGCTCCATGGCTGAGCGGTGCGAGCGCCAGGTTCGCGACCCGTCCGTGGGGCAGGCCGTCCAGCAGACGCCTGAGTGAGCGGCCGTCCCGGCCACCGTCGCGGAAGGTGAGCACCAGGACTCCACGCGTGCTGGTGAGTCGTCGGCACAAGCACGTCAGGAGGTCGCGCGTGGCGCCGTCGCTCCAGTGCACGTCCTCGAACACCGCGACCGTTGGCCGCGGTGTCCGGGACAGGCGCTCGCGCAGGGCCGCCAGCACCCGCTCGGGCTCACCCGTGCTCAACGCCTGTGCGATCACGGCGTCGTCGCAAGCCATGTCCCTCACCGGGCCCCACGGCCGGGCCGTGACCAGGTCGTCGCACGCACCCCAGAGCACGTGCGCTCTCGCCGCGACGCGACGCACGAACTCCCGCGCCACGCTCGTCTTGCCCATGCCGGCGCCCCCGAAGATCAGCGCGACAGAACCCTCGCCGGACTCCGCGCCCTCCACCAGTGCTGCCAGCCGGTCGAGCTCCGCTTCACGTTCGAGCAGCGCCATGGTCGCCTCCTGGGGGATGGGACACCCGGTCCAACTCATTGTCACCGATCGTTGACGGGGCAGCCGACCTCGACGCGACGTCGGACCCACGTTCCTGCCCCTGCCCCCCAGCAACCGGATCTTCACCACCGTCGCCGAGGTCCGCACCTTCCTCGCCACCGCGAGACCCACCACACCCCCGACGCCGCCCCCGACCGCACCGCCGCTCGCACCGGGCACCCCGACGACGACCGGCCCACCCGATGAGCACCACCGGAGGCCGCGACCTGCCCGTCTACGTCAGCATCGACGAAGCCGCACAGATCATGTCCCTCTCGACGCGCACCATCCGACGACGCATCAGCGACGGCACCATCCCCGCCTACCACTGCGGCCAACGCGCCATCCGCATCCCCCTCGCCGAGCTCCAAGCAGCGCTCAGACGGATCCCGGCGTTGAGACGACAGAGGGGCGAACGGCACTGACGCCGAGGCCATCGCATGGCCTCGGCGCACGCCCAGATCGGGCCGTTCTGAGGCCATTTCCAGACATCCGAGGACCACGTGAGCGATGCATAGCCGATGCAAGCGGCATGAAAAACGGCCCGCGATCTGCGTTTCCGCAGGTCACGGGCCGTTCTGCTCTGCTCCCCCGGTTGGACTCGAACCAACAACCCTCCGGTTAACAGCCGAATGCTCTGCCAGTTGAGCTACAGGGGATCGGGTGCAGCGCAGACACGATATCAAGGCCCGAGGGCCCGCCCTCAATCGGGCCGCCCGCCGACTGCGACGCGGGCCTCAGCGCTCGCCGACCTCGCTGCGCGCCTCGCGCAGCGCGGCGTCGGCCGCCACCCGCACCAGCGGGTCGTCGGGATCGACACCCTCGTCGAGGTCGAGCACCCAGGTCAGGGACCGTGCGACGACGGCGCCCGCCGCGCGACGACGCGCAGGCCGCGGCGACCGTGCACCGGTACGTGGCGCTGCAGGACGACGCTGGCCGTCACCCGCTCGCGCACCAGGTCGAGCAGCAGGCGCGGCTGCGCGACCCCGACCTCGTGGACGGGGCGCACCTGCCCCCAGGAGCCGATCTCGCTGACGCGCAGCAGGTCGGTCTCCACGTCCCAGTCGGCGCTCTCCACGAGCTCCCAGGCCACCCGCACGTCGCCCGGCAGGTAGAGCGCCTCCCGGGTCCCGGCGACGACGTCGTCACCGCTGGTGCGGGCCCAGGCGAGCACGCGCTCCCCGGGGGCCACGTCCACGGCGGGTCGGCGCTCGGGCCACGGCACCCTCACGCCACGCCGCCCATCCGGTCGCGCAGCGTGCGGCGGTGCTGCTCCAGGGCCGCCAGCTCGCCGAACATCGTGTTGTAGTCCGTCGGGTTCTCCACGGGGTTGGTGCGCTGCAGGCGCGACTTGACCGCCGCGATGCGACGCGCGGTGGTCAGCTCGAGAAGCCGGAAGACGTGCAGCGCCACGTAGGCCGCGTCGGGCTCGGCGGTGCGCAGCACCGGCTCGACGCCCAGCGCGCTGATCGCCGAGGACACCGCGGGGTCGTCGGTGCTGCTGCGCACGCGGCCGGCCCAGGCCGGGTCCCCCGCCGCGGCGGACGGCCCGCCGGCTGCGGCGACCGCCTCCCACACGCCCCGGTAGGTGGGGTGGGTGAAGTCGTTGGGGCCGATGTCGCCGGTGGTGCGCCCGATGGCCATCGGGTGCTGGATGACGAGCTTGAGGGTCTCGCGCTCGATGGAGAACCGCGGGTCGCGCAGGTCGGGCACCGCACCACGGGCCGGTCGCCGCGCGGCGACCGCCTGCTCGGCCGCGCCACGCTGGGCCCTGTCCGACCGGCCCGCCGCCCGGCGGACCTCGCCGCGGGCCTCGTCGGGGT
Source organism: uncultured Actinomycetota bacterium (assembly GCA_963728085.1). Classification (GTDB taxonomy): domain Bacteria; phylum Actinomycetota; class Actinomycetes; order Propionibacteriales; family Nocardioidaceae; genus Nocardioides. Next base: position 22,693 of record CAVSIQ010000001.1, read on the forward strand.
CGACGCCGATCATCGCCGAGAGCTCGCGGGCGAAGGCGTCGACCTTGGACTTGTCGCGGACGCTGGAGACCAGCCGCGCCGCCTCGCGCAGGGCGTCGACGCGGCCGTCAGCACGGTCGAGGTCGTACTTGCCGACGACGTTGGAGAGCACGAAGCGGTACAGCGGCTGCCGGGTGGCGACGAGCTCGCGCACGGCCTGGTCGCCGTGCTGGATCCGCAGGTCGCACGGGTCGAGGCCGGAGGCCTCGACGGCGACGTAGGTCTGGGAGACGAAGTTCTGGTCGCCCTCGAAGGCGCGGATGGCTGCCTTCTGACCGGCGGCGTCACCGTCGAAGGTGAAGATCACCTCGCCGCGGAACTCCTCGTGGTCGTGCAGGAACCGGCGCAGCACCCGCGCGTGGTCGTCGCCGAAGGCGGTGCCGCAGGTGGCCACCGCGGTCGTCACCCCGGCGAGGTGGCAGGCCATCACGTCGGTGTAGCCCTCCACCACGACGGCCTGGGAGGAGCGCGCCATCGGCCGGCGGGCCAGGTCGATGCCGTAGAGCACCTGGCTCTTCTTGTAGATCGCCGTCTCGGGGCTGTTGAGGTACTTGGCCTCGATCCGGTCCTCCTCGAGGATGCGCCGCGCGCCGAAGCCGATGGTGTCGCCGCCGGCGTCGCGGATCGGCCAGAGCAGCCGGCCGCGGAACTTGTCGTAGACCGAGCGGCCGAGGGCGACGAGCCCGCCGGCCACGAGCTCCTCCTGGCTGAAGGACCGGCCGCGCAGGTGCTTGAACAACGCGTCGCCGTCCATCGGGGCGAACCCGAGGCCGAAGGTGAGCGCCGCGGCCTGGTCGAAGCCGCGCTCGAGGAGGAACTGGCGGGCCGGCTGCGCGGCGGGTCGGAGAGCTGCTCGGCGTAGAACTCCTGCGCCACCCGGTGGGCCTCGACGAGCCGGCTGCGCTGGGGGCCCTTGGGCCGGTCGTCCTTGACGTCGCCGCCCTCGCGGCGCAGGGGCACGCCGTACTTCTCCGCGAGCCGCTCGACGGACTCCACGAAGGACAGCCCGTCGACCTTCATCAGGAAGGTGATCGCGTCGCCGCCCTCGCCGCAGCCGAAGCAGTGGAAGAAGCCCCGGCCCGGGTTGACGTTGAAGGAGGGCGACTTCTCGTCGTGGAAGGGGCACAGCCCCTTCTGCGAGCCGCCGCCGGCGTTCTTCAGGGTGACGTAGGAGGAGACCACCTCGTCGATCCGGGCCTTCTCACGCACCGCGGCGATGTCGTCGTCCCGGATCAGCCCTGCCACGGCAGTGAGTCTACGGGTGGCCTCAGTACTCCCCCGCCATCTGGTTCACCAGCTCCTCGCCGGCCGCGAACCGCTCGAGCTGCTCGCGCACGAGGCGGTGGGCACGCGGCCACATCGCGTCGCTGAGGCCGCCGACGTGCGGGGTCAGCAGCAGGCCCCGGGCCTCCCACAGGGGGCTGTCCTCTCCCAGCGGCTCGGTCTCGAAGACGTCGAGGGCCGCGCGCAGCCGACCGGTCTCGAGCTCGGCGAGCAGGGCCTCGGTGTCCACCACCGCGCCGCGGGCGACGTTGACCAGCAGAGCGCCGTCGGGCATCGCGGCGAGGAACGCGGCGTCGACCATGCCGCGGCTCGCGTCGGTCAGCGGGAGGACCAGCACGACCACGTCCTGCTCGCCGAGCAGGTCGGGCAGCTCGTCGACACCGCGCACCCCGTCGCGGGCCGAGCGGCCGACCATGGTCACCTCGGCCTCGAAAGCGCTCATCCGACGCTCGATCGCGGCACCGATGGACCCGGCGCCGACGATGGCGACCCGCTTGCCGGCCAGGGCCGCGCGCCAGGCCGGCGCCCAGGCGTGGCGCTGCTGGGCGCGCACGAACCGGGGCAGGTCGCGCAGGCCGGCCAGCGTCAGCAGGAAGGCCAGCTCGGCGGTCGAGGTGTCGTGGATGCCGCGGCCGTTGCACAGCGTGACGTGGCCGGGCACGCTGGCCCGGACCGCGTCGACGCCGGCGGTGAGGACCTGGACCACGCGCAGCCGCTCCATCCGCGCCACCGCCGCACCCAGCTGGTCGCCCAGGTCGTAGGGGGTGACCACGAGCTCGACCTCGGCCACCGAGTCCGGCACGCCGGAGTCGAGGGTCTCGACGACCTCGTAGCGCAGTCCGTCGGGCACCTCCCCGAGGTCGGCGGGATCGAAGGGCAGCCAGACGAGGGGGACGCTCACGGAGGCGAGGCTAGCGGGCGGGCCGGGACGTCGACGGCACGCGTCCGACCAGGCCGGGGCCGAGCAGGCCGAGGGCGAGCACCCCCTTGGTCGTGCCCACCGTCACCACGACGACGGCCAGCACGCTGGCGCCGCCCGCGCCGCGGCCCAGGACGTCGGCGGCGTAGGCGCCGCTGAACCCGACGGCCACCGCCAGGCCGACCAGCGCCGGGGCCAGGCGCCGGTAGCCCAGGAGCGCGAGACCGAGGACGGTGAGCAGGCACCCCGCGCCCTGCCAGGCGTGGTAGACCCCGTCCCCGGCCCGCCACCCGCCACGACCGGGCTCGTCCCAGCCCAGCCAGACCCACCAGGCCGCGCCGACGAGCAGCAGGAGCAGCACGGTCTGGGTGCAGGTGCGCAGCACGGTAGCCATGCCGGAAGCCTCGTGACGTCCGGCCGGGCACGCCTGAGCCCGCGTACCCAGCCGCGCGGGTGGCCGGGCTCAGCCCCGCCCGCCGCCGGTCGTGGGAGCAACGACGAGCGCGTGGTGGCGCTGCACGGCGCCGGCGTCGGTGAGGGCCGCGACCTGGTCGACCACCACGCGCAGCCGGCCGGCGTCGTCGGACGCCTCGCGCCAGTCGGCCGCGTACGGGGCGTCGAGGCAGGCCTCCCCGCGCTCGAGCAGCGCGGTGACGAGCTCGGCGACCACCGCGCGCTGGTCGTCCATGATCCGCAGGCGGTCCTGCGTCTGCATCACGAAGTGGGCGGCGACGCCCTTGAGCAGCGCCATCTCGAGCCGGGTGCGCTCCGGGACCACGAGGTCGGCTCGGTAGCGCACGAACGGGCCCGGTCCGGCCGCGAAGGTGGCGTGCTGGACCGCCCCGCAGAAGCGGCCGATCAGGTCGCTGGTCAGGTTCTTCAGCGCGCCGAGGCTGCGCCGCGACCCGTCGTAGGGGCGGGTGGGCCAGCTGGGGACCGCGCGCAGCCCGGCCAGCACCTCCTCGAGCCGGTCGTCGGCGGCCTCGGGCAGGTACCAGGACCGCACCGTCTCCCATACCGCGGCGCGCTCGTCGGCGCCGCCGAGGGCGGCCAGGTCGACGCGGCCGACCACGGTGCCGTCCTCCACGTCGTGGACGGAGTAGGCGACGTCGTCGGCGAGGTCCATCACCTGCGCCTCCAGGCAGCGACGACGGTCGCCCGTCGGGCGCTGGTCGCGCAGCCAGCCGAAGACGGCCTGGTCGTCGGGGTAGACGCCGAACTTGCCCTCCCCGACCTCCGGGGGGCTCTCGCCGCGTCGCCACGGGTACTTGGTGCAGGCGTCCAGCGTGGCGCGGGTCAGGTTGAGCCCCGCCGACCGGCCCCGGTCGTCGACGCTCTTGGCCTCGAGCCGGGTCAGCAGGCGCAGGGTCTGGGCGTTGCCCTCGAACCCGCCGCAGCCGGCGGCGAGATCGGCGAGGACCCGCTCGCCGTTGTGGCCGAACGGCGGGTGGCCCAGGTCGTGGGCCAGGGCCGCGGTCTCGGCGATGTCGGGCTGGCTGCCCAGCGCGCGAGACAGGTCGCGGGCTACCTGGGCGACCTCGAGGCTGTGGGTGAGCCGGTTGCGCACGAAGTCGTGGCTGGCCGGGCCGACGACCTGGGTCTTGGCCGCGAGCCGGCGGAACGAGGCCGCGTGGACCACCCGGGCGCGGTCCCGCTCGAAGGGGGTGCGCTCCGGGGCGTCGACCCGCTTGGGCGGCTCCGGGACCAGGCGCTCGCCGTCGGCCTCGTCGTAGAGGTGGTGGGCGTCCATCGGGGCGAGACTAGCCCCGCCCCGACGGACGCCGCTCGGGGACGTCAGTACGTGGTGACGTGCACGTGGTCGTAGTGGTTGGCGGTCGTGGAGCCGCGGTCGGACATGCCGCGCCAGCCCTCGCCGCTGCGCTGGACCGACCAGATCCGCTGCGCGTAGATGACGTAGTTCACCCCGAGCGAGCCGGCGCGGGCTCGCACGAAGTCGGCGACCTGCTGGCCGGTGCTGCCCGAGACCATGATGTCGACCGCGATGCCCTGGGCGTGCTCGCCGTCACTGCGGAAGGTGCCGTAGGTGGTGATCGAGGGGAACGCCGCGCACACCGCCTGGTGAACCTTGACGATGTTGGGGCTGACTCCCGCGGACACCGAGGTGCCGTTCGAGCACGTGGCCGGGGCCGGGGCGGGCGCCGGCGCGCTGCTGGACCGGCTGCTCGACGAGCTGCCGCTGGACGAGCCGCTGCCCGGCGCCGCGGGAGCGGCCGGCGCCGGGGCGGGCTTCGGCCTGGGCGGGCGAGGCTTGTCCACGGCGAGGTAGCCGGAGCTGACCCAGCGGGCCGCGCCCCCGCGCACGATCTCCGTGCGGCCCAGCAGGGTGCGGCCGGTGACGAGCACCTCGCGGGACTTGGGCAGCAGCGAGAGCCGTTCGGCGTCGGCGGCCGGGCTGGACCACACGTTGAGGTCGGTGGTGCTCCAGCGGCTCTGGTCGGCGCCGGCCTTGGCCGCACGCACGGCGGCCGGCGCCATGGTCCGCTCGAGCGGCGTGGGCTTGCGCAGCTCGACTCCGCGCACGGCGGAGCGGGAGACGGGCTCGAGCTCGCGGCGCATCGCGTCGTCGGCCATCGCGGCCGAGCGCGCGGCCGGGGACTCAGGCCCGGCACCGGCGCTCGCGGGCCCGGTCACGGGCGCCTCGGCGGCGGCAGGGAGGGTGGAGGTGTCGGAGCCCGAGACGCCGACGGCGACCACGGTGGTGGTCGCGACGACGGCGAGCGAGCCGGCGATCGCGGCTGCTCGTGAGGTGGGACGGCGGGCTTCGGTGTCCCGCTTGCGGCTGAGGGCCACAGCGCTGATCCTTTGCGGTCGTGGGCAGCGGACGTCCCCGGACCGCGAGGGGCCGTCCGGGGATGGTGGACGAGTCAACCACAGGCCGGCCGGACCCTCGAATCGCGAAGGATATGCTGTGGAGCACTCCGTCGCCTCGACGTCACCGCCTCGTGACCATCCCGTGACCGATCCGTGACCTGAACGGGGGTCCCGGCGCCGGACTCAGCCGCCCGTGGCCTCGTCGGCGTCCTCGCGCAGGGCGACCTGCGTGCCGTCGGTGTCGTCGAGCCAGCCCTGGGGCAGCACCACCCTCTCCCGCGGCGATCCCTGCCGACCCCGCGGGGTGCCCAGCTCGGCGACGGGGAACGGCTCGTGGGCGTCCAGCTCGCCCAGCAGGGCGTCCAGCGAGGCCAGCGACTCGACCAGGCCCAGCGAGCGACGCATCGTGCCGCCGGCGGCGAAGCCCTTGAGGTACCACGAGACGTGCTTGCGGAACTCCTGGCAGCCGCGTTCCTCTCCCATCTGCGCGCACAGCAGCTCGGCGTGGCGACGCATCATGGCGGCCACCTCACCGAGGTCGGGCAGCGTGGCCACCTGCTCGCCCGCGAACGCGGCGGCGAGGTCGCGGAAGAGCCAGGGCCGCCCCAGGCAACCGCGGCCCACGACGACGCCGGCGGCGCCGGTCTGCTCGACCATGCGCAGCGCGTCGGAGGCCTCCCAGACGTCGCCGTTGCCGAGGACCGGGATGTCGAGCGCCGCGACGAGCTCGCCGATGGCCTGCCAGTCGGCGCGCCCGGAGTAGGCCTGCGCGACCGTGCGCCCGTGCAGGGCCACCGCCGCGCACCCGCTCTCCTGGGCGATCCGCCCGGCGTCGAGGTAGGTGAGGTGGTCGTCGTCGAGGCCCTTGCGGGTCTTGATCGTCACCGGCACGTCGTAGCGCGACGCGGCGGCGACGGCGCCCTCGAGGATGGCGGCCAGGAGGTCGCGCTTCCAGGGCAGCGCTCCCCCGCCGCCCTTGCGCGTCACCTTGGGGACGGGGCAGCCGAAGTTGAGGTCGACGTGGGCCACGCCGTGCTCGGCGCACAGGATCTCGGTGGCGCGTGCGACGTAGCCCGGGTCGGTGCCGTAGAGCTGGACCGAGCGGACCTGCTCGGTCTCGTCGAAGACGAGCATGTCCAGCGTGTGCCGGTCGCCCTCGACCAGGCCGCGGCTGGTGATCATCTCGCAGACGTAGAGCCCGGCGCCCTGCTCGGCGCACAGGCGCCGGTAGGCCGCGTTGGTGATGCCGGCCATCGGGGCGAGGACGACCGGCGTCTCGACGAGCAGCGGACCCAGACGCAGCGGGGCGTACGGCGCGGCCGGGGACAGCAGGGAGGTGCTCACCGTGTGATTGTCGCCGACGGCGCACGCGTCACGAAGTCGAGGACCACCGACGCCGTGGGGCGGGGCTCAGCCCCGGGTGCCGCCACCGTTGCCCTGCTGTGCACCCGACGTGGCCGCACCGTTGCCGCGATCGTTGCCCCGGTGGTTGCGCCGGTCGTTGCCCCGGTTCTCGCGCCGGTCCGTGCGCCGGTCCGTGCGCCGGTCGCCACCCTGCCCGCCGCTGAGCGGGGTCTGGTCGGTCCAGATGATCGCGTCGAAGCGACGGGTCGGCCGGAACGTCACGCCGTCGACGGCGCCCCCGGGAGGGGCGAGGAAGACGAGGCAGACGTTGGCGCGGGCGCCGTTGCGGAAGCCGCGCGGCAGCGGCTCGCTCGGGCAGGGCGTGAAGTCGCCGGCGAACTCCGAGGACTCCACCAGGGTGTTCGACCTGTCCTGGAGGTAGAGCGGCACGCGCTCCCCGCCGAGCGGGGTGCGACCGACGTTGAGCACGCTGGCGCGCACGAAGTAGGGCGTCGAGCGTCGGGTGCGGGCGTCGAGCTTCCAGCCGTCGAAGGACGTCGCGAACGTGGTCCGCTCGATCTCGTCCACGCGGATGCGCAGCGCCGCGACCTTGTTGCCCACGCGGTAGGCCACCGTGGCCGGCGTGCCCAGGGCTTGCAACGAGCCCTGAGGGGTCAGCCGCACGCCGTCGGGCACCGGCAGGTAGTCGGCCGCGCCCGGCGGGCCGGCAGCGGAGTCCGGCGAGGCCGACGCGTCCGTCGAAGCCGAGTCGTCGGGCGTCGCGACACCGGTGGCCTGTGCGGACGCGTCCGCGTCCGGCGTCGAGGCGCCGCCGCCGGAGCACGCCCCCGCCACGAGCAGCGAGGCGACGCACGCGGCGGCGACGCACGCCCTCCGCGCGCGCCCCGGGGTGGGCTTCGCGTCGTCGTCCTGGCGAACCATCGGTCCCCCCGCCTCAGCAGCCGACCAGCCGGGTGGCGAAGTAGGACTCGAGGGCGTCGAGCCCGACCCGCTCCTGGGACATCGAGTCGCGCTCGCGCACGGTGACGGCCTGGTCGTCCAGGGTGTCGAAGTCGACGGTGACGCAGTACGGCGTCCCGACCTCGTCCTGGCGGCGGTAGCGGCGCCCGATGGCCCCGGAGTCGTCGAAGTCGACGTACCAGCTGCGGCGCAGGGTCGCGGCGAGGTCGCGCGCCTTGGGCGTGAGGTCGGCGTTGCGTGAGAGTGGCAGCACCGCGATCTTGACCGGCGCCAGGCGCGGGTCGAGGCCGAGGACCGTGCGCTTGTCGACGCCGCCCTTGGTGTTGGGCGCCTCGTCCTCGCGGTAGGCGTCGACCAGGAAGGTCATCAGGCTGCGTGAGAGACCGGCGGCAGGCTCGATCACGTAGGGCGTCCAGCGTTCGCCGGCGGCCTGGTCGAAGTAGCTCAGGTCCGCGCCGGAGGCGTCGGCGTGGGTGCGCAGGTCGTAGTCGGTGCGGTTGGCGATGCCCTCGAGCTCGCCCCACTCCGAGCCCGCGAAGCGGAAGCGGTACTCGATGTCGACGGTGCGCTTGGAGTAGTGGGACAGCTTCTCGACGGGGTGCTCGAAGTGGCGAAGGTTGGCCGGGTCGATCCCGAGGTCCACGTACCAGGCAGTGCGCTCCTCGAGCCAGTACTGGTGCCACTGCTCGTCCTCGCCGGGCTTGACGAAGAACTCCATCTCCATCTGCTCGAACTCGCGGGTGCGGAAGATGAAGTTGCCCGGCGTGATCTCGTTGCGGAAGCTCTTGCCGATCTGGGCGATGCCGAAGGGCGGCTTCATCCGGCTCGAGGTCACCACGTTGGCGAAGTTGAGGAAGATGCCCTGGGCCGTCTCGGGGCGCAGGTAGTGCAGGCCCGACTCGTCCTCGACGACGCCCAGGAAGGTCTTGAGCAGGCCGGAGAACTGGCGCGGCTCCGTCCAGGCCCCGCGGGTGCCGCAGTGGGGGCAGGCGAGCTTGCTCAGGTCGACCTCGTCGGGGTCCGCGAGGCCGTTGCGCTCGGCGTACTCCTCGGTGAGGTGGTCGGCTCGGAAGCGCTTGTGGCAGCTCTGGCACTCGGTGAGCGGGTCCGAGAACGTCGCCACGTGGCCGCTGGCCTCCCAGGTGCGCCGCGGCAGGATGATCGAGGAGTCCAGGCCGACCATGTCGTCGCGCATCTGCACCATGGACTTCCACCACTGGCGCTTGATGTTGTCCTTCAGCTCGACCCCGAGCGGGCCGTAGTCCCAGGCCGAGCGGGTGCCGCCGTAGATCTCGCCGCTCGGGAACACGAACCCACGACGCTTGGCCAGGGACACGACGAGGTCGACGGTGGACGGCGGCGGCTTGGCCACGTGCTTCAGCTCCTGTGGTGGACGCCCGTCGGCCGGCTGCCGACGGAAGCGCTCAGCCTAACGACCGGGCGGAGCCGGTGTTGAGCACGGTGCCGGGCTCGACGGCCTCATAGGCGCTGGGCTCGTCGAGGGCCCGGCCCAGGACGGGCACGGCGTGCAGCTTGACCTCGTAGGAGGACAGCGCGCGCCGGTAGGCGCCCACGTGCTCCCAGCGGGTCGTCAGCACCCACAGCGTCGGGTCGTCCACGTTGCGCCCGACGACGCCCTCGAGGTGTCCGGGGCGTTCGGCCAGGGCTACGCGCGCACGCTCGAGGTCCTCGCGAAAGGCCTCACCCTCGTCGAGCGGGACGCGGAAGCGGGTGACGACGAGCATGCCGCCCACCCTAGTGGCACCCTTAGTTGACAACGATTCTCATTTTGCGTGAGAATCGTTCTCATGCAGAGTCCCGCCGTCCTCGTCGCCGCCCTGGTGCTCGCCCCCACCGCCCTGTCCGGGTGCGCGGCCCTCTCGAGCGCCGACACGGCCGGCACCCAGGTGGTGGCGGCCTTCTACCCGCTGCAGTTCGTCGCCGAGCGTGTCGCGGGCCCGGACGCCTCGGTCAGCCATCTCACCACCCCGGGTCAGGAGCCACACGACCTCGAGCTGTCGGTGGCCGGCAACGCCGAGGTCGCCGAGGCCGACCTCGTCGTCTACGAGGGTGGCCTGCAGGCCGCCGTCGACGCCGCGGTGGAGCAGAACGCGACCGGGACCACGCTGGACGTCGCCGACGTCGTCGAGCTGGTGCCCCTGGCCGAGGAGCACGCCGGGGACGCCGGCGCGGACCACGACCGCGCGGCTCCGGGCCACGACGACGCCCTCGACCCCCACTTCTGGCTCGACCCGTTGCTGCTCGCCGACGTCGGCGACGCGGTGGCCGACGGCCTGGCGCAGGTGGACCCGCCGCACGCCGACGACTACGCGAGGCGCGCTGCTGTGCTGCGCAGCGACCTGGAGTCCCTGGACGAGGCCTTCACCTCCGGCCTGCGCACCTGCGACCGGTCCACCGTCGTGGTCAGCCACGACGCGTTCGGCTACCTGGACCGCTACGGCCTGACGTTCGAGGCCGTCGCGGGCCTGTCCCCCGAGGCCGAGCCGACCCCGGCCGACCTCGCGCGCCTGCAGGCGCTGATCGAGGACGAGGGCCTGACCACCGTGTTCTCCGAGGCCCTGGCCAGCCCCCGGCTCACCGCGGCCCTGGCCGAGACACCGGCGTGCGCACCGCGGTGCTGGACCCGGTCGAGGGCCTGAGCGAGACCACCGCCGGCGAGGACTACCTTTCCCTGATGCGCGCCAACCTGAAGGCCCTGCAGGCCGCCAACGGCTGCTCGTGAGGCCCCCCGTGCACCACCCGGGCGAGGCCGGCGTCCCGAACGACCCCGAGGTCCCGGTCCGCCTCGTCGACGGGGCGGTCTCGATCGAGGGCCGGCCGGTCCTGCGCCACGTCGACCTGCGCGTCGGGACCGGCGAGTTCGTCGCCCTGATGGGCGCCAACGGCTCCGGCAAGTCCACGCTGGTCCGGGCGCTGACCGGCCTGCGCCCGCTGACCTCGGGCGACCTGGAGCTCTTCGGCACGCCGCTGGCCCGCTTCGCCTCCTGGCAGCGGATCGGCTTCGTGCCCCAGCGCACCGGCGCCGCGTCCGGGGTACCCGCCTCGGTGTGGGAGGTCGTCGCCTCCGGCCGGCTGACCCGCCGGCGCCTGCTGCGGCCGCTGACCAGGACCGACCGCGCCGCGATCGCGGACGCTCTCGAGGTCGTCGGCCTCGCCGACCGGGCCGCGCGACGGCGTCTCCACGCTCTCCGGCGGCCAGCAGCAGCGCGTGCTGATCGCGCGCGCCCTGGCCGGCGAGCCCGACCTGCTCGTTCCTCGACGAGCCCACCGCCGGGGTCGACCTGCCCGCACCAGGAGGCGCTGAGCCGACGCTGTGGCGCGCTCAAGGGCCGCGGGGCCACCATCGTCCTGGTCGCCCACGAGCTCGGCCCGCTGGCGCCCCTGGTCGACCGCGCCGTGGTGATGCGCGACGGCCGGATGGCCTACGACGGCGCCCCGCTGGGCGACCACGAGGTGCACGACCCCGCCTTCGGCGAGATCCACTCCCACCACCACACCAGCCACTCGACGCCAGCCGGCACGACCACGCCCCGCAGGTCGGCTCCCCGCTCGGCACGCAGGCCCGGCACCGCGAGGTGGCCGATGAGCCTGCAGGAGCTGTTCTCCCTGCCGTTCATGCAGCGCGCGCTGCTCGCGGCGCTGTTCACCGGGCTGGCCGCTCCGGCCATCGGCACCTACCTCGTCCAGCGCCGTCTCGCCCTGATGGGCGACGGCATCGGGCACGTCGCGGTCACCGGGGTGGCGATCGGCCTGGCCACCGGCACCTCCCCCACGTGGACCGCCGTGGTCGTGGCCGTGCTCGGGGCCGTCCTCATCGAGATGATCCGCGAGCGCGGGCACACCAACGGCGACGTCGCCCTGGCCCTGCTCTTCTACGGCGGCCTCGCCGGCGGCGTGCTGGTCACCGGGCTGGCCGGGCAGAGCGCGAGCGCGCTGCAGCGGCTACCTGTTCGGCTCGATCACCACCATCTCGGCCGGCGACGTGGTGGTCACCATGGTGCTGGCGGCCGTGGTGCTCGCGTCGGCGCTCGGGCTGGCGCCCCAGCTGTTCGCGGTCGCCCAGGACCAGGAGTTCGCCCGGGTCGGCGGGCTGCAGCGTGCGCGCCTACAACCTGCTGGTCGCGGTGCTGGCCGCGCTCAGCGTCACCGTCGCGATGCGCACCGTCGGCCTGCTGCTGGTCTCGGCGCTGATGGTGGTGCCGGTGGCGACCTCGCAGCAGTTGACCCGCTCCTTCCGCACGCACGCTGGTCGCGCGCCATGGGCGCTCGGCATCCTCGCCTCGGTCGGCGGGCTGGTCGTGGCCGCGCTCGCCTCCTACCGGCGCACCGTCGCCCCGGGCGCGACGATCGTGCTGCTCGCGCTCGCCGGCTTCGTCGTCACCTGGCCGCTCGGCGCCTGGCTGCGCCGCCGCGGCCCGGCTGCGCCGCCGTTCCCGACGAGCTCGGCGCGGAGCACCGAGCCGACCACCACGGCCACGGCGAGCACGCGCACGAGCACGGCCCCGACTGCGGCCACGTGGCGGTGCCCCACGGCGACCACGTCGACTACGTCCACGACGGCCACCGGCACGCGCCCCACGGAGAGGCACTATGACGAGCACTGAGCCCGACGCCCGACCAGCCGCGGCGCCGAGCCGCTGCGCCCGACCCGCCAGCGCAAGCGGTGGCCGAGGCGCTCGACTCGCTCGACGACTTCCGCTCCGCCCAGGAGATCCACGCGCTGCTCGGCGAGCGCGGCGAGCAGCGTGGGCCTGGCCACCGTCTACCGCACCCTGCAGCCGCTGGCCGAGGCCGGTGACGTCGACGTGCTGCGCACCGAGGACGGCGAGGCGGTCTACCGGCGGTGCTCGACCAGCCACCACCACCACCTGGTCTGCCGCGCGCTGCGGAGCGCACCGTCGAGGTCGAGGGCCCCGCCGTGGAGCGGTGGACGCGGGCGATCGCCGAGGAGCACGGCTTCACCGAGGTCAGCCACACCCTGGAGATCTTCGGCACCTGCCCGGCCTGCCGCTGAGCGCCCCGTCAGCCGGTCGGCTAGCGCGCCCCGCCGTAGCGGCGGTCGCGTGCGCGGCGTAGGTCTCGATCGGCCCGCCACAGGTGCCGCGCGGTCGACGTCGGGCCAGAGCACGTCGGTGAAGACCATCTCGGCGTAGGCGGCCTGCCAGAGCATGAAGTTGCGACAGCCGCTGCTCCCCCGAGGTGCGCCAGACCAGGTCGGCGTCGGCGAGCTCGGGCACGTAGAGGTGGCGGGCGAGGTGCTGCTCGTTGATCCGGTCGGGGTTCAGCCGGCCGGCCGCGACCTCGCGGGCGATCGCCGCGGGCGGCGTCGGCGATCTCGGCCCGGCCGCCGTAGTTGACGCACATCGTCAGCGTGAGCACGTCGTTGTCCGCGGGTCAGCTCCTCGGCGACCTGCAGCTCCCTGATCACCGAGCGCCACAGCCGCGGCGCCCGGCCCGGCCCAGCGCACCCGCACGCCGAGCTCGTGCATCTCGTCGCGGCGGCGGCGGATCACGTCGCGGTTGAAGCCCATCAGGAAGCGCACCTCCTCGGGCGAGCGGGACCAGTTCTCGGTGGAGAAGGCGTAGGCCGAGATCGCCTTGACGCCCGATCTCGATGGCGCCCTCGACGACGTCGAACAGCGAGTGCTCGCCCTGCTCGTGGCCCGCCGTGCGCGGCAGCCCGCGCTCGCTTGGCCCAGCGGCCGTTGCCGTCCATGACGACCGCGACGTGCCGCGGGCACCAGCTCGCGCGGGACGCCGGGAGGCGCGCGCGCCGGACGGGTGCGGGGTCGGGCGACGCGGACGGCTCGCCTGCGGGACTGCCGCGCGAGCCTCACGCGATCCGTCGAGCCGCTCGACGTAGCTGCCAGCGAGCGCAGCGCGCGCTCGAGGTGCCAGGCGACGAAGGCCGCGACCAGGCCGCTGGCCTCCCGGCGGTGCCGCGCTCGGCGGCCTCGACGACCGGCCAGTCGCCGGCGAGCAGGGCGCCCGAGCAGCGCGACCGTCTCCGGGGCCGGGCTCGCCGAGCCCGGCAGCCGGCAGGTCGGCGCACAGCACCCCGCCCATCGACGGGTTGAACCACCGGTGCGGCCCTGGCGCCCGCAGCGCGCGCAGCACGTCGAAGGACGGGCGCGTAGCCGGCGACGGCGAGGGAGCGCAGCAGGTAGGAGTCCAGCACCTGCCCGGGCGCGTGCGGTCCCCGGCCGCCATCGCCCGCAGGCCGCCGACGAGCAGGAGGAACTGCTGCACGGACGGCTCCCGCTCCTCGGCGACCAGCCGCTCCGCGGTCTCCAGCATCGCGGTGCCGGCGGTGTAGCGCTCGTAGTCGGCGCCGATGCTCGGCGCAGAACGGGCGCAGCGTCTCGGCCTGGGTGACCACGTCGAGGTTGCGGCCCTCGGCGAGCTGGAGGTCGACGTGGGTGAACGGCTCGAGCCGCGAGCCGAACCGCGAGGTGGTGCGCCGCACGCCCTTGGCGACGGCGCGCACCCGGCCGTGGCGGCGGGTGAGCAGGGTGATGATGCGGTCGGCCTCGCCCAGCTTGTGGGTGCGCAGCACGACCGCCTCGTCGCGGTAGAGGGGCACCGGGCATTTCCCCCTCCGAGCCGGGCGTGGCGGCGTCCGCGCGCCTGGCCGCCGGGTGCCCGCGCGCTCGGCGCGGTTGACCGCGCGCTGACGGCCTTGAGCGAGGCGGTCACGATGTCGGGTCCAGCCCGACGCCCCAGAGGACCTGTCCGCCCACCGCGCACTCGACGTACGCCGCGGCGATGGCGTCGCCGCCCGGCCGACAGCGCGTGCTCGGCGTAGTCGAGCACCCGCACGTCGAAGTCGTGCTCGACCGTGTTGAGGGCGTCGACGAAGGCCGCGATCGGGCCGTTGCCCTCGCCCTCGAGGGTGCGCGGCCGCCCCGTCGACGTGGACGTCGACCTCGAGGCGGTCCCGCTCACCCGCCGCCGAGGATGGTGTGCACCGAGTCGAGCACCAGCGGGGCGGTCGCGGTCGAGGTACTCGGCGCGGAAGGCCGACCAGATCTCGTCGGCGTCACCTCGCCGCCCGTCGGCGTCGGTGTGCTGCTGGACCACGCGGCTGAACTCGATCTGCAGCGCGGCGCGGCAGGTCGAGCTTGTGCTCGGTCTTGAGGATGTAGGCCACGCCGCCCTTGCCGGACTGGCTGTTGACCCGGATCACGGCCTCGTAGGTGCGCCCGACGTCCTTGCGGGTCGATGGGCAGGTAGGGCACCGCCCACGGCGTGCTCGCTCGACGGGCACGCCGGCCGCGGCGGCGTCGCGCTCGAGGGCCTCGAAGCCCTTCTTGATGGCGTCCTGGTGGCAGCCGGAGAAGGCGGTGTAGACGAGGTCGCCGCCGTAGGGGTGGCGCTCGTGGACGGGCAGCTGGTTGCAGTACTCGACCGTGCGCCGGATCTCGTCGATGTCGGAGAAGTCGATCTGCGGGTCGATGCCCTGGGTGAACAGGTTCAGGCCCAGCGTCACCAGGCACACGTTGCCGGTGCGCTCGCCGTTGCCGAACAGGCAGCCCTCGATCCGGTCGGCGCCGGCCAGGTAGCCCAGCTCGGCGGCCGCGACCGCCGTGCCGCGGTCGTTGTGGGGGTGCAGCGACAGCACGACGTGCTCGCGGTGGGTGAGGTGGCGGTTCATCCACTCGATGGAGTCGGCGTAGACGTTGGGCGTGGCCATCTCGACGGTGGCCGGCAGGTTGATGATCACCGGCTTCTCGGCGCTCGGCTCGAAGACCTCGATCACCGTCGTTGCAGACCGCGGACGGCGAACTCCAGCTCGGTGCCGGTGTAGGACTCCGGGCGAGTACTCGTAGAAGACCGTCGTCTCCGGGACGGACTCCTCGTACTTCTTGCACAGCCGCGCGCCCTGGACGGCGATGTCGCGCGATGCCGTCCATGTCGAGGCCGAAGACGACGCGGCGCTGCAGCGTCGAGGTCGAGTTGTACAGGTGCACGATGGCCTGCTTGGCGCCCGCGGATCGACTCGTAGGTGCGCTCGATGAGGTGCTCGCGGGCCTGGGTCAGCACCTGGATGACGACGTCGTCGGGGATCAGGTCGTCCTCGATCAGCATGCGCACGAAGTCGAAGTCGGTCTGGCTGGCGCCGGGGAAGCCGACCTCGATCTCCTTGTAGCCCATCGTCGACCAGCAGCTCGAACATCGTGCGCTTGCGCGCCGGGCGTCATCGGGTCGATGAGGGCCTGGTTGCCGTCACGCAGGTCGACGGCGCACCAGCGCGGCGCCTCGGTGATCGTCGCGGTCCGGCCAGGTGCGGTCGGAGAGGTCGGACCGGGATGAACGGCTCGTAGCGCCGTGCGGCATGCCGCTGGGCTGCTGGGGGTTACCGGTGCGGGGTGGTGCTGGTTCATGGTCTGTCCTCGCTGGTCACGGGCGGTGGCTCGCCGGGCACGACGGACACTCCGCAGCGAGGGGGTCCGGCTGTGGCTCAGACCTCGCTGCGGCGACCGAAGGAGGAGGTGCGCTCGCATCATGACGTGGCCGACTCTAACCCCGTGCGCGCCGGCCGGGCCACCAGGAGGTGGCTCGCGTCTAGGGTCGCTCCCATGCCCCGCCTGCTGATCGTCCACCACGCCCCCACCGCCGAGCGTCCGCTCCCTGGCCGGCGCCGTGGTCGCCGGCACCCGCGACGAGTCCATCGAGGGTGTCGAGGTGCACGTGCGGGCGGCCCTGAGGCACGGCCGCCGACGTGCTCGCCGCCGACGCGCTGCTGCTCGGCACCCCGGCGAACTTCGGCTACATGAGCGGTGCGCTCAAGCACTTCCTCGACACCATGTTCCTCGAGGTCGGTGGCGCGCTGGCCGACGACGGATCCGCCGGTTCCGGCGCCGGTGGCCGCACGCCCTACGGGTTGTGGGTGCACGGCCGCTACGACACCGCCGGTGCGGTGCGCTCGGTCGAGACGATCGCCTCCGCGCTGCCCTGGCGCCGGGCCGCGGAGGTTCTCAGCGTCGTCGGCGACGTCGACGACGCGGCGCGCGACGCCGGCTACGAGCTCGGCGCCACCCTGGCCGCCCTCGTCAGCGGCTGAGCGGAGCCTGCGAACGGGTCCGGTCACCGTCCCCGCGCGTCGCCTAGGGTGGTGCCGACGTCCTATCCCCGAGGAGGCGCCATGGTCCGCCACCCCCGCGCCCCGCGGGGTGGGTCCCCCGCCCGGCGCGCCGCCGTCGTCGGCCCCGTCGCCGCGGCCCTCCTGCTCGGCGCCTGCTCGCGCACCGACGCGCCGGCCTCCTCGGCCGGCGCGACGGGGTCCGTCGGCGGCAGCGAGAGCGCCGTCCCCGCGACCCGCGTCTCGGCCTCCCAGCGACCAGCGCCGCCACCCGCTCCCCGGGCAGGCGCCTGCCGGGTGCTCACGGCCGCGGACGTCGCCGAGGCCAGCAACGACACCGCACCCGTCGACTGCGCCGTCGAGCACACCGCGCAGACCTACGCTGCCGGGCCGCTGCCCGCGTCGTTCGCGGACGTCGGCTACGACGACCCCGCGCTGGGCGCGTTCGCGTACCGCACCTGCCAGCGCGGGCTGGAGCGATTCCTCGGCGCCGACGAGAGCCTCGCCCTGCGCACCGTGCTCAGCTGGGCCTGGTTCCGCCCCGACGAGCAGCAGTGGGCCGACGGCGCCCGCTGGTACCGCTGCGACGTCGTCGCCGGGGGCGCGGCAGGCGCGCCCCACCTGCCGCTGCCCCCCGACGCGTCCGGCCTGCTCGCCGACGGCCCCGCCGACCGCTGGTCGGTGTGCGCCGACGGCGAGACCGTCCCCTCCTCACCGAAGGTGGCGTGCTCGCAGCCGCACCGGTGGCGCGCGGTGACCACGATCAAGCTCGGCTCCCCCGAGGACACCTACCCGGGCGACCGCGCCGTGGAGGTGACCACCCGGGACTTCTGCTCCGACTCCGTCGGCGCCTGGCTCGGCTACCCGGCGGACTACGACTACGGCTACACCTACTTCCACGCCGCCGAGTGGGCCGTGGGCAATCGGCGCTCGGTGTGCTGGGCCAGGACGACCGAGTGAGGCGCCGCGCCCCGGCGACCACCGTGCTCGCCGTCGTCGGGCTGGTGCTGCTGGCGGTTCTGTCCGCCTGCTCGGGCGGTGCAGGCCCGTCGCCCTCGACGTCGCCCTCCCCCTCGAGCACGGGCGCGCCGTCGCCGTCCCCGGAGCCGAGCGGGACGGCCCGTCCGGCACGCGCCGCCGAGCGCCCCGCGCCGGAGGTCGGTGCATGCCACCGGCTGACGTTCGCCGGCGCGCTGGCCCCGACGACACGGCCCGGGAGCGTGGACTGCGACCGGACCCACACCGCGCGCACGATCGACGTGGGCCGGCTGCGCACCGTCGAGGAGGGCCACCTGCTAGCCGTCGACGCCCGACGGGTGCGCGAGCAGCCTGCCGACCGGTGCCCCGCGGCGCTGGCCGACTTCGTCGGTGGCTCCCGTGACGACCGGCGCCTCTCGATGCTGCGCACGGTCTGGTTCACCCCCACGGTCGCCGCCTCGGACCGCGGCGCGGACTGGTACCGCTGCGACGTCATCGCGGTGGCCGCCGACCAGCGGCTGGCTCCCCTGACCGGGCGGCTGGCCGGGGTCCTGGACGGCCCCCGCGCCGCTCGGTGGGCGATGTGCGGCACGGCGGCGCCCGACACCGTCGACTTCCGGCGCGTGGTCTGCTCGCGCCCGCACACCTGGCGTGCGATCAGCGTCGTCGACCTCACCGGCCCCACCTACCCCGGCACGGCGACCGCCCGGGCCCGCGGCCAGGCCCCCTGCGAGAGCGCCGGCCGCGAGGCCGCCGCCGACCCCCTCGACTTCGAGTGGGGCTACGAGTGGCCCACCCGCGCGCAGTGGCGCGCCGGCCAGACCTACGGCCGCTGCTGGGCCCCGGACTGAGCCGAGAGGTCCGTCCGAGCCAGCCGAGCGGTCCGTTTCCGCCCACCGAGGGGCGCGCCTCAGCCACTCGCTGGGTGGGACGCGGACCGGGTGGGACGCGCGCCTGCCGCGACCCTCGACCCCCCGTCTGTGACGCACGCCGCTCGGCGGACCAGGACGGGCCGCTCGGCTGACTGGAACGGGCCGCTCGGCAGACTAGGACGGGCCGCTCGGGTGGCGGAAGTGGGCCGGTCGGCGGGTCAGAAACCGAGGCGGCGGAGCTGGCGGGGGTCGCGCTGCCAGTCCTTGGCCACCTTGACGCGCAGGTCGAGGTGGACCGGGGTGCCGAGCAGGGACTCGATCTGGGTGCGGGCGGCGGAGCCGACGGCCTTCAGCCGGGCCCCGCGGTGGCCGATCACGATCCCCTTCTGGGAGTCGCGCTCGACGAACAGGTTCGCGTGCACGTCGAGCAGGGGCCGGTCCGCGGAGCGGCCGGGGCGCATCCCCATCTCCTCCACGACCACCGCGATCGAGTGCGGCAGCTCGTCGCGGACGCCCTCGAGCGCGGCCTCGCGGATCAGCTCGCCGACCAGGGTCTCCTCGGGGGTGTCGGTGAGGTCGCCGTCGGGGTAGAGCGGCGGACCTAGCGGCATCAGAGCGACCAGCAGGTCCGCCAGCAGCTGGACCTGGTCGCCGGCGACGGCCGAGACCGGCACGATCTCGGCCCACTCGGTGCCGGTCTCGCGACCGAGCTCGGAGATGGACAGCAGGTGGGCGCCGATCTGCTCGGGCGTGGCCAGGTCGGTCTTGGTCGCCACCGCGATCTTCACGGTCCGTCGCACCTTGGCCAGCTCGGTGACGATGAACCGGTCGCCGGGGCCGACCTTCTCGTCGGCGGGGAAGCACACGGCGACCACGTCGACCTCGGCCCAGGTGGTGCGCACCAGGTCGTTGAGGCGCTCGCCGAGCAGGGTGCGAGGGCGGTGCAGGCCGGGGGTGTCGACGAGGACCAGCTGGGCGTCGTCGCGGTGCACGATGCCGCGCACCGCGGAGCGCGTGGTCTGCGGCTTGTCGGAGGTGATCGCGATCTTGGAGCCGACCAGGGCGTTGGTCAGCGTCGACTTGCCCGCGTTGGGCCGGCCGACGAAGGAGGCGAAGCCGCTGCGGTGGTCCTCGTCCCAGTCCGAGGAGAAGGGCGCCCTCGGCCCGGCGGGCGGCGGGGCGGGAGGGGGCAGGTCAGTCATCGTGCGCCTCGTTCTGGGCGGCGGTCTGGGCAGCGTCGTAGTCGGCCCAGATCTCCTCGTCAGTCTTGCCTGCCGCCTTGCCCGCGCGCCAGACGGGTCCCGGGTCGACCGATCGCGGTTGCCGCGCGGCACCGCCGCGCCAGTAGCCCATGACGTCGTAGTCGCTGGTGGCCAGCCGGCGCACCCGCATCAGGTGCTTGCGCACCGCACGCATCTGCGACGACTCCCCCGCCATCCAGAAGTACCCCGGGCCCTCGGGCCAGTCCAGCCGCTCGACGACCTCCGCGAGGCGCGAAGCACCGTCGGGCGCCGTGCTGAGCCAGGTGACGTCGGCACCGGGCGGGAGGTACCCGGCGAGGTCGTCGGGCACCTCGGCCCAGATCGCGACCGGCAGGGTGGACGTCTCCGCGATCCGCGCCATGGCGGGCATGGCGGTCAGGTCGCCGACCAGGATCGCCCAGCCGGCGCCCGGCGCGGGGTCGAAGGAGCCACGGGCGTCGGTGACGGTGACGCTCCTCGCCCACGCAGTCGCCGGCCACCCACCCGGTCACCAGGCCCTCGTCGTGCACCACGACGTCGAGCACCAGCTCGGCGCCGTCGAAGGAGCGCACCGTGTAGTAGCGGCTCTGGAACTGCCCCGGCACCACGACGCCGACCCACTCGTCGGGCACGCCGGTGGAGGTGAACCCGGCCAGCCCGGGCCCGCCGAGCCGCAGCCGCACGAGGTGCGGCGAGACCTGCTCGCGGCCGACCACGCGGGCCACGTGCTGCTGCACGCGCACGCTCACCGCGGCCCCTCCCCCGACGTCGCGATCACGCGGTCACCAGGTCGGCCGCAGGCTGAAGCCGTCGGAGCCGGCGTCGGTCGTGCGCACGGCGAGCACCTGGTGCAGCTGGATCTCGTTGCGCTCGAAGGCCAGCCGCGAGCTGGCCATGTACAGGCCCCAGACCCGGGCGGTGCCCTCCCCGACCTCGGCGACGCAGGCGTCCCAGTTCTCGACCAGGTTCTCGCACCAGCCCTTGAGGGTCAGCGCGTAGTGCAGGCGCAGGTTCTCCTCGTGCATGACCTCCAGGCCCGCGTTCTGGGCGGCGCTGATGATCGTGCCGGACCCGGTCAGCTCACCGTCGGGGAAGACGTAGCGGTCGATGAAGGCCCCGGTGTCCTCGGGACGGTTGTGGGGGCGGGTGATGCAGTGGTTGAGCAGCCGGCCCTCCGGGCGCAGCTGGTCGCGGAGGAAGTCGAAGTAGGCCGGGTAGTGCTTGATCCCGATGTGCTCGGTGAGCCCGATCGAGCTGATCGCGTCGAAGTCGGTCTCGAGCACGTCGCGGTAGTCGATGTGGCGCACCTCGGCGAGGTCGCCGAGCCCCTCGCGGTCGATGGCCTCCTTGCTCCACTGCGGCCTGCTCGCGCGACAGGGTCACCCCGAGCGCCCTGACGCCGTAGTGACGCGCCGCGTGGCGCACCATGCCGCCCCAGCCGCAGCCGACGTCGAGCAGGCGCATGCCCGGACTCGAGGCCGAGCTTGCGGCACACCAGGTCGTACTTCTCGGACTGCGCCTGCTCCAGGGTGGCGGTGGCCTCGGGGAACACCGCGCACGTGTAGGTCATCGAGGGTCCGAGCACCATCTCGTAGAAGGCGTTCGAGACGTCGTAGTGGTGCGCGATGGAGCTCGGCGTCGCGGGTCAGCGAGTGCCGCAGGCCCTCCATCACGCGGCGCCAGCGCGGCAGGTGCTCCTGCGGCGGGGGCGGGGGCGGCTTGAGGTTGGACAGGCCGAGCCCGCGGACGAGCTCGACGAGCTCCTTGGCCGAGGGACGGCGGAACTTGGTGTGGTTCATGATCAGCGACATCGCGTCGTAGGGGTCGCCCGGGTGGGCGCCGTCCAGGCGCAGGTCACCCGCCACGTAGGCCCGGGCCAGACCGAGGTCGCCGGGCGCGGTCATCAGGTAGGCCAGGCCACGCGGGTTGATCAGGCGCAGCGTGATGTCCGCGCCCTCGGGGCCTGCGACGCTGCCGTCGTAGGCCTCGAAGCGCACGGGCATGCCGTCGCGCATCAGGCTGCCGACGGCATCGCCGATCGTGATCGTGCTCATCGCTTGCGCACCGCCTTGTCGTAGAGAGAGGTGAGTCGCTGCCGGGGGTCGTAGGTGGCCTTGACGGCGGCCAGCCGCTCGCCGTCGTAGAGCCGGTCGAAGGTCTCGCGGTCGTAGAAGGCCTCGGAGTACAGCGACTTGTGGCCGCCGAGCGCGTGCACCCGCTCCTCGATCGCCCGGTTGGTCGGGCCCTCGTCGGCCTCGGGGCCGACGTGGACGGTGCCCCAGAAGCCGACGTTCACGTAGAGCCGGCCCGGCTCCAGGGGGTAGGTCGGCCAGTCGCGGCGCGCCACCAACGGGCACAGCCACACCGGGCGCATCCCGACGTGGGCGTCGAACCAGGCCAGGAACTCCCCCATCCGCTCGAGGGGCACCTCGACGTCCTGGATCACCCGCTCGCGCTCGGGCCGTCCGGCGCGACGGTCGAGGCGGGCGGCGATGCTCGAAGCGCCGGTCGAGGCCGAGCAGGCGGTGGTAGACGTCGGAGCGGCGCCAGCGGCGCGGCCAGACCCGGCGCACCACAGGGTGCTGGGCCCCGAAGGCGCCCGAGCACCAGAACCAGTCGGTGTCCCAGCGCCACAGGTAGTCCTCGACGGTGAGCAGGTCGCGCTCGCGGTGCTGCAGCGAGCGGTAGAAGACCTGCTGACCGGCGTAGTCGCTGGGGTCGGGCGCGCCGACCGGGCGCTCGTCGGTCCACCGGGCCAGGGTCAGGTACAGCTCGCCGGGCTCGAACGCGGTGCCGTCGAGACCGTCGACGCGCTCTCCCTCCCAGCAGCGGGTGTCGGTGATCTGCTGCACGGCGCGGGCCAGCGCGTCGGCGTCGTCGAAGCGGACGTGGCGCAGCGCGACGTAGGCCGGCACCTGCTCGAGGTCGACGACGAGCCGCGTGGCGTAGCCCAGCGAGCCGTAGGAGTTCGGGAACGCGTCGAACAGGTCGTCGCCGGGGTGGACGGTGACGACCTCGCCGTCGCCGGTGAAGACGTCCATCTCGCGCACCGACTCGTGCGGCAGGCCGTGGCGGAAGCTGGTCGACTCGATGCCCAGGCCGGTGACGGCGCCGCCGAGGGTGATGGTGCGCAGCTGGGGCACCACCAGCGGGATCAGGCCGTGGGCCAGCGTGGCCGCGACGAGGTCCTCGTAGGTGCACATGCCCTGGACCTGGGCGGTGCGCGCGTGCGGGTCGACCTCGAGCACGCCGGTCAGGCCCGAGACGTCGAGGCCGGGGGCGGTGGTGGCGCTGCGGTGCCGGAACAGGTTCGAGGTCTGCTTGGCCAGGCGCACCGGCCAGCCCGCCGGGATCCGGGCGTCGGACTCCCGCAGCCGCTGCACCGCCTGCCGGTGCCGGCCCCAGACGTCCTCGGGATCGTCGCTCGTCACGGACGAACAACTTACTCCTCGCGAGGCCGGGCACCGGCGCAGCCGTCGCGGCGGGTCAGCTGCAGGTGACGCCGCCCACCCTGCCGCGGGGGTCGCCGTGGTGCACGGGCACGCCGCGGCCGGCGAAGTCCCGCAGGACCGCGAGGTCCCCGTCGCGCACCGCACCGGCCTCGCCGAGGACGACGGCGGCCTCGAGGCCCTGCGCGCCGGAGGCGGTCGCCATCGCCACGCACACGGCGATCGCGCTGACCTGGAGCGACGGGAGGTCCACGGTGGCGGCGGCGTAGGTGCGGCCGTCGGCGTCGCGCACGGCGGCGCCCTCGGCCGCGGAGGCGCGGGCGCGGGTGGCGCGGGCCAGGGTCACCAGCTTGGCGTCCTCGGGGGCCAGGGGCTCCTGCGGGTCGGGTGCGCTCTGCTCAGTCACGGCTGGAGGCCATCTCCTCGTCCTGCTGCTCGGGGTCGGTGGGCGTGCGGTGGTGCTCCTCGGTCTCGCCGCGGGTCGGCGGCTTCTCGCCCCACCGGCGCACCAGCACCGTGCCGACCTTGTTGCGCCGACCGGCGACGTCCTCGGCCTCGAAGCGCAGGCCGTGCACCTCGACGTGCGACCCGGGGATCGGCACCCGGCCGAGGTGCTTGGCCATCAGGCCACCGACGCTGTCCACGTCCTCCTCCTCGACGTCGAAGCCGAAGAGGTCCTCGAGGTCGTCGACGGGGAAGCGGGAGGAGACGCGGACCTGCTCGCCGGCCTCGACGACCTCGACCTCGATCTCCTCCTGGTCGTACTCGTCGGTGATCTCCCCGACGATCTCCTCCAGCAGGTCCTCGATGGTGATCAGCCCGGCGGTGCCACCGTACTCGTCGACGACGACGGCGATGTGCTGGCGGTCGGCCTGCATCTCGCGCAGCTGGGCGTCGACCGGCTTGGACTCCGGCACCCAGTGCACCGGACGCATCAGCTGCTCGATGCGCTGGGTGAGCTCGACGTCGGGGGCCTCGAAGTCGCGGCGGACGATGTCCTTGAGGTAGGCGAAGCCGACGATGTCGTCGAGGTTCTCCCCCGTCACGGGCACCCGGGAGAACCCGCTGCGCAGGAACAGCGACATGGTCTGACGCAGGTTCTTGTGCCGCTCGATGAAGACCACGTCGTTGCGCGGCACCATCACCTCGCGCACGGTGGTGTCGCCGAGGTCGAAGACCGAGTGGATCATCCGGCGCTCCTCGGACTCGATCAGCGAGGAGGCCTCCGCCATGTCGACGAGCTCGCGCAGCTCGGTCTCCGAGGCGAAGGGGCCCTCCTTGAAGCCCTTGCCCGGGGTCAGGGCGTTTCCCACGAGGATCAGCAGCTGCGGCACCGGGCCCAGGACACGGGTGGCCACGGCCAGCGGCGCGGCGCACCACACGGCGACGCTCTCCGAGTGCTGGCGGCCCAGGGTGCGGGGGGCGGCGCCGACGACCACGAAGGAGACCAGCAGCATCAGCACGCTGCTGGCCACCACCGTGGCCGTCCAGCTGCGACCCAGCGCCTGGCTCAGCTCGAGGGTGACCAGGACGACCGCGGTGGTCTCGGCGGCCAGGCGCCAGAACAGGGCCGCGTTCAGGTAGCGCGGCGCGTCGTCGAGCAGCGCCAGCAGCCGCCGCGCGCCGGCGCGCTCCTCGGCGACGAGCTCCTGGGCGCGCGCCCGGGAGAAGGAGCCCAGCGCGGCGTCGATCGCCGTCAGGACCCCGGCGAGGACCACGAGCAGCGCGGCCAGCAGGAGGGGCCACACGTGGGGGCCGCTCACGCCGACGCGCCCGCCCCACCGGCGGCGTCGGCCGGGTCGACCCCGACCGCCTCGGCCGGCCCGTCGAGCCCGGGGCGGCTGCGCCAGGCGGCGAGCAGCTCGTCCTGGAGGCCGAACATCTCGCGGTGCTCGTCGGGCTCGGCGTGGTCGTAGCCGAGCAGGTGCAGGATGCCGTGGGTGGTGAGCAGCTCGATCTCGGCGGTGGTGCCGTGGCCGGCGGTGGCGCCCTGCTCGGCGGCGATGGCCGGGCACAGGACGAGGTCGCCCAGCACGCCCTCCTCCGGCTCGACGTCCATCAGGCCGGGGCGCAGCTCGTCCATCGGGAAGGCCAGCACGTCGGTGGGACCCTCCTTGTCCATCCAGCGCTCGTTGAGCTCGGCGATGGTGTCGCGGTCGACGGCCTTGAGGCACAGCTCCGCCTGGGGGTGCACGCGCATCGCGTCCATCACGAACCGGCTCAGCCGGGCCAGGTGGGTGGCGTCGAGACCGCAGACCGGACTCGTCGATGATCTCGATGCTCACCGGCGCACCTTCTCGGCCTCGGCCCGGGCGTCGAACTCGTCGTAGGCGGCCACGATACGGCCCACCAGGCGGTGGCGCACCACGTCGGTGCTGGTCAGGCGGTTGAAGGAGACGTCCTCGACGCCGTCGAGGATGCCCTCGACCACGCGCAGGCCCGAGCGGGTGCCGCCGGGCAGGTCGACCTGGGTGACGTCGCCGGTGACGACCATCTTGGAGCCGAAGCCGAGGCGGGTCAGGAACATCTTCATCTGCTCGGCAGAGGTGTTCTGCGCCTCGTCGAGGATGATGAAGGCGTCGTTGAGCGTGCGTCCGCGCATGTAGGCCAGGGGGGCGACCTCGATGGTGCCGGCGGCCAGCAGCTTGGGGATCGTCTCGGGGTCGATCATGTCGTGCAGCGCGTCGTAGAGCGGGCGCAGGTAGGGGTCGATCTTCTCGCTCAGGGTGCCGGGCAGGTAGCCGAGCCGCTCGCCGGCCTCGACCGCGGGGCGGGTCAGGATGATCCGGGTCGCGTTCTTGCTCTGCAGCGCCTGGACGGCCTTGGCCATCGCGAGGTAGGTCTTGCCGGTGCCGGCGGGGCCGATGCCGAAGGTGATGGTGGCGGTGTCGATGGCGTCGACGTAGCGCTTCTGGTTCAGCGTCTTGGGCCGGATGGAGCGCCCGCGGTTGGACAGGATGTTCAGGCTCAGCACGTCGGCGGGGCGCTCGGTGGTCTCCGCGCGCAGCATCGTCATCACCCGCTCGACGGTCTCCTCGGTGACGCCCTGGCCGGTGCGCAGGATGGTGACCAGCTCGTCGAGCAGCCGCTCGGCGAGGGCGATCTCACCCGGGTCGCCGGACAGCGTGATCCGGGTGCCACGGACGTGGACCTCGACCTCGAAGCCACGCTCGATCAGGCCGAGGTGGGCGTCACCCGGGCCGAGCAGGCTGACCAGGTCGATGCTGGAGGGGACGACCACGGTGTGGCGCGCAGTCTGGCGCTCGGGATGGATGTCTGTCATGAAAGGCCCGGAGGGGGCTGCCTTCCTGGTGCTCGGGAACAGGTCGCGGTGCACCCGCGATCCTACGCGGGGCCCGGCGCACCCCCCGGCCGCGCACACCCCCGTACCCTGGGGCCATGACCGGTCCCGCGGACGACGAGCTGCCGGCCGACGAGTTCGACACCGACCACGGCCACGACGACGACTCGCCCCCCGCGTGGTTCGTGGGCCAGCACCTGCCCGGCGACGCGCGCCGGATGGGCCTGACCCACCACGTGCCCGACGGGGCGCTGCTGGACTTCGCCGGCCGCCTGGACGCGACCAAGCCGGTGCACCGGGTCACCGCCTGGGTCCTGCTGGGCGTGTTCGGCTTCCCCGTGCTGATGTACGTCGTGCGCCTGGTGCTCGCGGTGCTGCCCGGCTGAGGCCGCCCGTCCGGCCCGGTCGTCGGCCCGGACCGTTGCCGGCGGGGATCAGCCCGGCGGCCAGGCCATGTCACGCCCGGCCAGCACGTGCAGGTGGGTGTGGAAGACCGTCTGGCCCGCGGCGGCGCCGGTGTTGAAGACCAGGCGGTAGTCCTGGTAGCCCTCGGCGGCGGCCACCGCCGCGGCGGTGGTGACCAGCTCGGCGCTGGCCGCCGGGTCGGCCGCGGCCAGCGCTGCCGCGTCGCGGTGGTGCTCGCGCGGCACGACCAGCACGTGGGTGGGCGCCTGGGCGTTGATGTCGCGGAACGCGACGGTGCGCTCGGTGACGTGCACGACCTCGGCCGGCACCTCCCCGGCCACGATCGAGCAGAACGGGCAGTCGTCCACAGGGGCTCCTCGGTCACGGTGGGTGCGGGCGCGTCCCCGCCCGACGATGGTCGCACGCGCGCGGCCACCGCCTCCGGGGTGCTCGCGCGACGACACGCGGGCCCGCCCGTTCGCCCCCGCGATGCTGGTGCGGACGGGGATGATGGGGCCCATGTGGTCCCTCCCCCCTGCCCCGCACGCCCGCCGACCGCTCGGCCTCGCACTCGCCGGCGGCCTCGCCGTGGCCGCCCTCGGCGCCTGCGGCTCCGAGCCCGACACCGCCACCGACGCCGCGGCCTCCGCCAGCCCCACCCCGGCGGAGTCCTCGGCGTCGGAGTCGGCCTCCGGGGCCGGGTCCGACGAGGCCGAGCCCGCCACCGAGCCCGCCGGGACCGGGTCGGCGTCCCCCACCTCGACCACCGCGGTGCCCGTGTACTTCGTGGCCGACGCCCCCCAGGGCCAGCGTCTGTTCCGCGAGTTCCGCTCCGTCGACGCCGGCGACCCGATGGCCGGCGCCGGCGCGCTGCTCAGCGGCGGCGGCGCGGTGGACCCCGACTACACCTCGCTGCTGCCCTCCGGCACCCTGAGCGACGTCCGGCGCGCCGACGACGCGATCGAGGTCGTCCTGCCGGACGACTCGTGGACCACCCGCCCGGCCGGCACCAGCCGCGCCCAGGCCCGTCTGGCGGTGCAGCAGCTCGTCTACACGCTCCAGGGCGTCGAGCAGACCCGGGACCCGGTGCGCGCCTACCTCGACGGCGAGGCCGCCGCGGTGCCGCTGCTGGGCGTGCCCACGGCCGGCGGTGTCGAGCAGGCCGACCCCCTCGACGTCCTCGGCCTGGTCAACGTGACCACGCCCGAGCAGGGCACCGCGGTCACGGGAAGCCTCACCGCCTCGGGGGTGGCCTCCTCCTTCGAGGGCACCGTGCCGTGGGAGGTCCGCTCCGGCGGGCGCGTGGTCCTCGACGGGTTCGCGACGGCCGAGGGCTACCTGGACCGGCTGTACCCGTGGACCACCGAGGTCGACGTGTCCGGGCTCACCCCCGGGACGTACACCTTCGTCGCGATGACCAGCGACCCGTCGGGCGGCGAGGGCCCCGGCCCGACGCAGGACACCAAGGACTTCCGGGTGGAGTGATCCCGCCGCGCCGCTCGGGCCGCTCGGGCCGCTCGCGCCGCTCGGCGGGCTCCGGGCTCCGGGCTCAGCGCCAGCGGGAGGTGCGGGCCAGCAGCGCCGCACACGCCGCCAGGCCGGCGGTCGAGGTGCGCAGCACCTCGGCGCCGAGGCGCACCGTCGTGGCCCCGGCGGCCTCGAGCGCGGCCACCTCGGCCTCGGTGAGCCCGCCCTCGGGGCCCACCACCACGACGCAGGTGCCGCGCTCGGGCAGGTCCACGTCGGCCAGCGAGGCGCTGGCGTCCTCGTGCAGCACCACGGCGAGGTCCGCCCCGGCGACGAGGGCGACGACGTCCGCGGTGCGGGCCAGCTCCTCGACCCGGGGGTGCCAGCGTCGGCGCGACTGCTTGGCCGCCTCGCGCGCGGTGCTGCGCCACCTCGCCAGCGCGCGCACGGCCCGCTCGCCCTTCCACACCGCGACGCTGCGCTCGGCGGCCCACGGCACGATGCGGGCGACGCCGACCTCGGTGAGCACCTCGACGGCCAGCTCGCCGCGCTCGCCCTTGGGCAGGGCCTGGACCACGACCAGCGACGGCTCCGGGGGCGTCGTGGCGGCCTCCACCTCGAGGGCCCGCACCTCGACGAGCCGCTTGGCGGTCGTGGCGACCTCGCCGCGCAGCAGCGCCCCGTCGCCGTCGGTGAGCAGCACCTGCTCCCCGGCCCGCAGGCGACGCACGGCCACCGCGTGGTGGGCCTCGTCCCCCTCCACGCTCACGACGTCACCGGCCGCGACGCCCTCCAGGCTCGTCACGAGGTGCAGCGGCAGCGACACCGGGACGCCTAGTGGTTGAACGCGTCGCGCAGGCGGCCGAAGACCGACGAGGAGCGGGGTCGCACCTGGCCGTCGGGGCGCTGCTCGCCGCGCAGCGCGGCGAGCTCGCCGAGCAGCTCGGTCTGGCGCGCGTCGAGGCGGGTCGGGGTCTCGACGCTGACGGTGACCACCAGGTCGCCGCGCCCGCCGCGCAGCCCGGGCACGCCGCGCCCGCGCAGCACCTGCTCGGAGCCGGACTGGGTGCCGGGGCGGATCTCGAGGTCGAACTCGCGCTCCATCTCGGGGTCCGGGTCGTCGGCGGCGTCCGCGACGTCGGCCTCGAGGGTGGGCAGGCTGAAGGTGGTGCCCAGCGCGGCCGCGGCCATCGGCACGGTGACCACGCAGTGCAGGTCGTCGCCGCTGCGGGTGAAGGTGGGGTGGGGCGCGACGTTGATCTCGACGTAGAGGTCGCCGGCCGGGCCGCCGCCGGGGCCGACCTCGCCCTGGCCGGTCAGCTGGACCCGGGTGCCGGTGTCGACGCCGGAGGGGATCTTGACGGTCAGCGTGCGCCGCGAGCGCACCCGGCCGTCGCCGGAGCAGGTGCGGCACGGCTCGGGGATGATCGAGCCGAAGCCCCGGCAGGCCGGGCAGGCGCGCAGGGTGCGGACCTCGCCGAGGAACGACCGCTGGACCTGGGCGACCTCGCCGGCACCGTGACAGGTCTCGCACGGCACCGGCCGGGTGCCGGGCGCGGCGCCGTCGCCGTCGCAGGTCGTGCAGAGCACGGCGGTGTCCACCTTCAGCTCGCGCGCGACGCCGAACGCGGCCTCGGCGAGCTCGACGTCGATGCGGATCAGGGCGTCCTGGCCGCGCCGCTCCCGGGGCCTCGGGCCGCGTCCGCCGCCCTGGGGCCCGCCCTGGCCGCCGAAGAAGGCGTCCATGATGTCGGTGAAGGAGAAGCCCGCGCCCTGGCCGAAGCCGCCGGCGCCGGCGCCGTTGAAGGGGTCGCCGCCGCGGTCGTAGGCGGCCCGCCTCTGGGGGTCCGAGAGGACCTCGTAGGCCGCGGAGACCTCCTTGAACCGGTCCTGGGTCGCCGGATCGGGGTTCACGTCCGGGTGCAGCTGCCGGGCGAGGCGCCGGTAGGCCTTCTTGATCGCGTCGGCGTCGGCGTCACGCTCGACACCGAGCATCTCGTAGAGGTCCTGGCTCACGCTGAGATCATCGTCCTTCGTACGTCGGTGCGGGGGTCTGGGGTCGTGCGGGCGGGCACGGACGGCGGCGTCGCCGCCGGTGCGGCGCTCCTCAGGCGTCGTCGAGGATGCGGGTCACGTAGCGCGCCACGGCGCGCACGGCGGCCATCGAACCGGGGTAGTCCATCCGGGTCGGCCCGACGACGCCGAGCGTGGCGAGGGCGTCCTCCTGCGGGCCGTACCCGGTGGCCACCACGCTGGTGGCCGCGAGCTCCTCGTAGGGGCCCTCCCGGCCGATGCGCACCGTCACCGCGCCCGCGGTGCCGGCCTCGCCCAGGAGCTTGAGCAGCACGACGTGCTCCTCGAGAGCCTCCAGCAGGGGGCGCACCGCGGAGTCGAGGCTGTCGGCGTGCCGGGCCAGGTTGGCCGCACCGCCGACGGCGACCCGCTGGTCGGAGCGGTGGTCGCTCATCGCCTCGACGAGCTCCTCGACCACCGGGCTGCTGGCGGCGCTGGCCGGGTCCAGGGTGTCGGCGGAGGGGTCGGGCACGAGGTCGCGCAGCGCCGTGGCGGCGTCGGCGAGCAGCGCTCCCCCGGCGGCCGCGTTGACGCGGCGGCGCAGGTCGGCCAGCGCGTCGTCGTCGAGGGGCGTGCCGACCTCGACGAGGCGCTGCTCCACCCGACCGCTGGACAGGATCAGCACGACCAGCAGCCGGGTGGGGCTCATCGGCACCAGCTCGACGTGGCGCACGGTGGAGCGCGACAGGGAGGGGTACTGCACCACGGCGACCTGGTGGGTCAGCCGGGACAGCAGCCGCACGGAGCGCTGGACCACGTCGTCGAGGTCGAGCGCGCCGTCGAGGAAGGTGGTGATGGCGCGCCTCTCGGCGCTGGTCATCGGCTTCAGGGTGGTCAGCCGGTCGACGAAGAGCCGGTATCCCTTGTCGGTGGGCACCCGGCCGGCGCTGGTGTGGGGCTGGGTGATGTAGCCCTCGTCCTCGAGGGCGGCCATGTCGTTGCGCACGGTGGCCGGGGAGACGCCGAGGCGGTGCCGCTCGACCAGCGACTTGGACCCGACCGGCTCCTCGGTGGCCACGTAGTCCTCGACGATGGCGCGCAGCACAGCGAGCCTGCGTCCCTCCTGCATGCCCGCCCCTCCCGTCGCGTCGTCGGCGGGAGCCTGGCACTCCCGTCGGCCGAGTGCCAAGCCTAGCGGGTGGGCGCGCGGGCACCACCTACGCTGGCCCGGTGCCGTTCACCGAGGTTGCCGACCGGGTCTGGGTCACCTCGACGCAGGCCACCGCGCACGACGTGCCCCGAGTCACCACGACCGTGGTCGCGGGCGGGCGCGGGCTCCTCGTCGTCGACCCGGCCGCCTCGCTCGAGGACGACCTCGCCGACCTGCCCGAGGCCGCACAGCGCGAGGTCGTCGCCGTGCTGCTGACCCACGCGCACGCGGAGCACCGCGCGGGGCTGGGCCCGCTGCTCGCCCGCTGGCCCACCGCGGTGGTGCGCGCGCACGAGGCTGCGGTGGGCCTGCTCGCCGAGGACGGTGCCGGCGACGTCACGGCGTTCTCCGCCGCCGCCGTCGTCGACCTCGGCGACCGGGTGGCCGAGGTCGTCCACCCCGGCGCCGGCCACAGCGACGGCGACGCCGTGGTCCGCCTGCCCGACGTCGACGTCGTGCTCGTCGGCGACCTCGTCGCGGTGGGCGAGCCCGACCTCGGCCCGGACTGCCACCCCCTGGCCTGGCCCTCGACCCTCGACGTCGTCCTGGACCTGCTCACCCCCGCCAGCGTGGTGGTGACCGGCCACGGGGGCACCGTG
This sequence comes from uncultured Actinomycetota bacterium, assembly GCA_963728085.1. Taxonomy (GTDB): domain Bacteria; phylum Actinomycetota; class Actinomycetes; order Propionibacteriales; family Nocardioidaceae; genus Nocardioides. The sequence continues at coordinate 54,730 of CAVSIQ010000001.1, forward strand.
GACCGCTCCCACGTGGAGGACCAGCGCAACGCCGTCGGCCTGGTCTCCCAGACCCTGCGCGACCTCGCCGGGTCGGGGGTGCGCGAGGACGAGGCGCTCGAGCGCGGCGAGTGGCCCTACCCGGTCACCGGGCTGGGCCACGCGGTGCGTCGCGGCTACGCGGCCCTGCCCCGCGGGGCGAGGCAGCTGCCACGCGCCTGAGCCCCACCCGGCCGGGGCGTTCCCCGCGCCGACGGCGGGCACTACCCTCGGGGCCATGAGCACCCCCTCCGACGACACCACGTCCGGCCCCGAGGTCGGGATCGGCGACGACCGGCTGCCCGAGGACCTGGTGTCCGGCGAGGACAACCCGCTGGCCGAGCCCCTCGCCGACGGCGAGAGCGTCGAGGACCTGATGGAGGACGGCAAGCCCGCGAACGAGCAGGAGCCCTCCGGCGACGGCCCCGGCGCCGTCGAGGGCTGAGCCGTCCCCCTCGGGGCGGCGCGCCGCCCCGCCGAGGCCCCGGCACCCGCCTAGCGTGGACGCCCGTGAGCGACCGCTACGGCAACGACGTCCTGTCCGGCGACTGGCGCGCGCCCAGGAGGGGTCGTGCGCAGCCCGCCAGCGCCGACCTCGGCCTGGTCGTCGAGGAGGTCACCACCGACTGGTGCGGGGAGGTCGTCGCCGTCGATCGCGACCTGCACACGCTGACCCTGGAGGATCGCCGCGGCAAGCGGCGCACCTTCCCGCTGGGCCCCGGGTTCCTGCTCGAGGGACGCCCGGTGGTGCTGTCCGCCCCGGTGCGGCGCCTCGCGCCGGCGGCGCCCACGCGCACCGCGTCCGGCTCGCGCGCGGTCGTCGGTGCGACGGCCCGGGTGGCGCGGGCCAGCCGGATCTTCGTCGAGGGCCGGCACGACGCCGAGCTGGTGGAGAAGGTCTGGGGCGAGGACCTGCGCCTGGAGGGCGTGGTCGTGGAGATGCTGCACGGCGTCGACGACCTGCCCGCGATCCTGCGCGACCTGCGACCCGGGCCCGGACGCCGGATCGGGGTGCTCGTGGACCACCTGGTGCGCGGCTCCAAGGAGAGCCGGATCGCCGCCGAGGTGGCCGCCTCGGCGCTGGGCGCGCACGTCCTGGTCGTCGGCCACCCGTTCGTCGACGTCTGGGCCGCGGTCAAGCCCGACCGTCTCGGCCTGCGGGCCTGGCCGGACGTGCCGCGCGAGGTCGAGTGGAAGAAGGGGGTCTGCGCCGCGCTCGGCTGGCCGCACGCCGAGCAGGCCGACATCGCCCGGGCCTGGAAGCAGATCCTGGGCCGGGTCCGCTCCTACGAGGACTGCGAACCCGCCCTGCTGGGTAGGGTGGAGGAGCTGATCGACTTCGTCACGGCCCCGGAGGCCTGACCCGACGCGCGGGAGCGCCCATGTCCGAGGATCCTCCCCCGCACGACGACGGGCCCTGGCCGGCGCCCGGGTCACCGCGCGGGTCACCGCACGCCGGTCGCTCCGGCTCCCGGACCGCCCAGCCGGACGGGCTCAGCGCCGAGGACAAGGTCTGGGGCAGCGCGGCGCACTGGTCCGCGCTGGTCGCCTCGTGCGTGGCCATGGCCTTCCTTGGGCCGCTGGTCGTGCTGCTGGTCAAGGGCGGGTCCTCGCCCTGGGTGCGCCACCAGGCCACGGAGTCGCTGAACTTCCAGCTCTCGATGCTGATCTACGGCGCGGTCGGCGGCCTGCTGGCCGCGTTCGTCGTGCTGGCCACCTTCGGCATCGGGGTCTTCGTCGTGCTCCCCGTCGTGGTGGCCTTCGGCGCGTTCTGGCTGGTCTTCACCGTGATCGGCGCGGTCAGTGCCGCCGGGGGCGGCGCGTGGCGCTACCCGCTGACGATCCGGATGGTGCGCTGAGTCAGGCCAGCAGCGTGCGCACGACACCGTCGGCGAGCAGGCGGCCGGCGTCGGTCAACCGCAGCCGCCCGGGGTCCACGACGACCAGCCCGCGGGCCTCGAGGTCGCCCACCTGGGCCCGGCCGTCGTCGTCGAGGACGGCGAGGTCGAGGCCTTCGCGCAGCCGCACCTCGAGGAGCACCCGCTCGACGCGACGGTCCTCCGCGCCGAGGACCTCACGGGCCTGCGCGGGGCTGGCGTCCTCGGCCAGCCGGGCCGCCCAGGCCGCGGGGTGCTTGAGGTTCCACCAGCGCACGCCACCGACGTGGGAGTGTGCGCCCGGCCCCACCCCCCACCAGTCGCCGCCGCGCCAGTAGCCGACGTTGTGCCGGCAGCGCGAGGAGGTGTCCGCCGGCTCGTCGCGGGCCCAGTTCGACACCTCGTACCAGCCCAGCCCGGCGGCACGCAGTCGCTCGTCGGCGAGCACGTACTTGTCGGCGAGGTCGTCCTCGTCGGGGGCCGGCAGCTCGCCGCGGCGCACCCGACGGGCCAGTGCCGTGCCCTGCTCGACGATGAGCGAGTAGGCGGAGACGTGGTCGGGCCCGCAGGCGACGGCGGCGTCGAGCGAGGCGGCCCAGTCGGCGACCGACTCCCCCGGCGTGCCGTAGATGAGGTCCAGGCTGAGCTGGTCGAACCCGGCCTCGCGGGCCCACCCGACGACGCGCGGCACCCGCTCGGGATCGTGGGTGCGGTCCAGCGTGGCCAGCACGTGGCCCACCGAGGACTGCATCCCGAAGGACAACCGGTTCAGCCCGGCCTCCCGCAGCCGGGCCAGGCGGGCGGGGCCGACGGTGTCGGGGTTGGACTCCGCGGTGACCTCCGCGTCGGGGGCCAGGCCGAGCTCGTCGCGGACCGCGTTGACGACCAGGCCGAGGTCCTCGGGGTCCAGCAGGGTCGGCGTGCCACCACCGAAGAAGATCGTGGAGACCGGCACGTCGGCGTCGCCGAGGGCCCGGCGCACGCGACGCACCTCGGCGACCGCCGCCTCGGCGTAGGTCGCGCGGGAGGCACCCACCAGCGACTGCGCACCGAGCTCCTCGGCGGTGTAGGTGTTGAAGTCGCAGTAGCCGCAGCGCACCGTGCAGAACGGCACGTGCACGTAGATGCCGAGCGGCCGGTCGCCGAGGCCGTCCAGGGCCTGCTCCGGCAGGGAGCCGTCACGCGGGACGGGGTCGCCCTCGGGCGCGGGGGACGGCACGGCACCAGTCAAGCAGGCTGCCGGCTCAGGCGTAGAAGGAGGAGATCAACGAGGCGTTGTTCTGCTCCACCACGGTGCGCTTGACCTTCATCGAGGGGGTCAGCTCGCCGGACTCGATCGTCAGGTCGTGGTCGAGGACCTCCCAGCGCTTGATCGTCTCCCACCGGTTGAGGCGTCCGTTGAGCTGCTCGACGTACTCCTCGACCATCGCCTGGGCCTCCGGCGAGGAGACGACCTCGGCGTAGGGGGCGTCGGCCATCCCGTGCTCGGCCGCCCACCCGGCCATCGCGTCGGGGTCCAGGGTGATCAGGGCGACGACGAAGTTGCGCTCGTTGCCGAAGACCATGAACTGGCTGGCGTAGGGGCAGATCGCCTTGAATCTCGACTCGATCGAGCTCGGGGCGACGTACTTGCCGCCGGAGGTCTTGAACAGGTCCTTGATCCGGCCGGTGATGGTGAGGAAGCCCTGGTCGTCGAGGCTGCCCTTGTCGCCGGTGCGCAGCCATCCGTCGGAGGTGAAGGCGGCCGCGGTCTCCTCGGGCAGGTGGTGGTAGCCCTCCATCACGTGGGGTCCGCGCAGCTGCACCTCCGCACCCTCCCCGATCCGGATCTCCGAGCCGGGCAGGGCCGGGCCGACGGTGCCGATGCGGTACGAGTCGAGCGGGTTGACCGCGGCGCCCGCCGCGTTCTCGGTCAAGCCGTAGCCCTCCAGGATCGTGATGCCGGCGGCGTGGAACCAGTCGGCGATGTCACGGTTGAGGGCGGCCGAGCCGGAGATGAAGAACCGCACCCGGCCGCCGAAGCGCTCGCGGACCTTGCTGAACACCAGGCGGTCGAGGACCTGGTGCTGGAGGCGCAGCGGCAGCGGGACCGACCGGCCCTCGCGGCGGCGCCGGTCGACCTCGAGACCGACCTTGAAGGCCCGCTCGAAGATCTTCTGCTTGGCCCCGCCCTCGCTGGCCGTCATCGTCACGATGCGTCCGTGGGCCTTCTCGAAGATGCGAGGCGCCGCACCCATGAAGGTCGGCCTCACCACCGCGAGGTTGTCCACGATCCGGTCCACGCGACCGTCGATGGCGGTCGGGAAGCCGCACGCCAGCTGGGTGGAGAGCAGCACCTTGCCGAAGGAGTGGGCCATCGGCAGCCACAGGAACTGCAGGTCGCTCTCGTCGAGGATGCCCATCGCCCGGATGGCCTCGCCCTCGTAGACCCAGGCGCGGTGGCGCAGCCGCACGCCTTTGGGCCGGCCGGTGGTGCCGGAGGTGTAGATCAGGGTGGCCAGCTGGTCGGGCTCGATCTCCCGCGCGATCTCCTCGACGAGGCCGGGATGCTCGGCGAGACGCTCGTCGCCGAGGGCGGCGAGGTCCTCCAGGCCGATCACCCAGTCGTCGCCCGCACCGGCGGTGCCGCTGGTGAAGCGCACCACGCGCAGCACCTCCGGCAGCTCCTGACGCACCCCGAGCAGCTTGGTGACCTGCTCGTCGTCCTCGGCGAAGACGACCCGGCTCGCGGAGTCGCCGAGGATGTAGGCGGTGTCCTCGCTGTTGGTGCTGGGGTAGACGGTGGTGGTCGCGGCGCCGGCGCACATGACGGCCAGGTCGGCCACGACCCACTCGTAGCGGGTTCCCGAGGCGATGCCGACGCGCTGCTCGGGCTCGATCCCGAGCGCGACCAGGCCGGCGGCGAGACGGCGCACGAGCGTGCCGGCCTCGGCCCAGGTCACCGACTCCCAGCCCTCGCCGCGGGGGTAGCGGAAGGCCTCCCGCGGACCGGAGCTCTCGACGCGCTCCCAGAGCTGCACCGCGACGTTGCGCGGCAGGCGGTCGACGAAGCTGGGGTCGGGCTGGGCGGGCATGGCTCTCCTGCGATCGGCCGAGAGGGAGGAAGACTGGTGGGTAACCTAGTTCACGCCATCAGGTCGGCGCACCCGTCGGCGCGCCGCCGCCCGCGACGTAGCGCTCCGCCTTCTCCCGCGCCGCGGCCACCAGGTCGGGCACCACGAGCAGCCGGGGCAGCAGCTCGGGGTGGCCGTGCAGCGCGCGGAACATGTCGCTGACGGTGACGCCGTGGCCGGGGCGGTGGACGACCTCGACGGTGTCGCCGGCGGCCACCGTGCCGGGCACCACGACCCGCAGGTACGGCCCCGGCCGCGCATCGGCGGCGAAGCGCCGCACCCAGGCCCGCTCGTCGTAGCCGCTGCGGCCCATCCACGCCTTGAAGTCCTGGCAGGGTGTGCGCACCGAGGCCACCTCGAGCACGACGCCCTCGGGACCGCCCACCCGCCACCGCTCGCCGACCTCGGCCTCGTTGACGTCGAGGCCGCGGGTGGTGAGGTTCTCCCCGAACTGGCCGTCGCGGACCTCCTCGCCGAGGATCTCGGCCCACCGGTCGAGGTCCTCGCGGGCGAAGGCGTAGACCGCCTGGTCTCGCCCGCCGTGGTGCCGGGTGTCGGCCACCTGATCGCCCTCGAGGCCGAGCTCGCCGACCGCGACCCGCCCCGTCGCGGCCTGCTTGTCGATCGCGGTGGCCCCGATCTGGGCCCACGACGCCTCCCGGGGACGACCGAGGTTGACCGAGCGGACGGACGCGGCTCCAGAGACCATGGCCGCATGGTCCCACGGTCCCCGGCCGTCGGCCGTGGTCCCGGCGCCCCGCTCGCGCGTGCGCGGCCGAACCCTGCCGACGCGCCCGCCGAGACGCGTGCCGACCCGGGCGGGAGCGACCCCCAGGGGTGGGAGCGGTGTCGCCGCGCTGTGCCAAGGTGACGCGGGTGACGGCAGGAATCGACACCCGGCCCCGGTTGCGCTCCCGCGACGCGGTCCGCGGGTACGTGGAGAGGGTGTGCTTCAAGACCGGCCCCCCGGGCCTGGTGGGCACCGAGCTCGAGTGGCTGGTCGTGCGGCCCGATGACCCCACCGCCCCGGTGCCGCTCGCGCAGCTGCGCGAGCTCCTCGCCGCCGCCGGGCCCGCGCCCCGCGGCAGCCGTCTGACCTTCGAACCCGGCGGGCAGGTCGAGCTCAGCTCCCTGCCCTACCGCGGCGTCACCGCCTGCTGGCGGGCCCTGCACGAGGACGCCGAGCACCTGCGCGCGACCCTGGCCGCCGCCGGGGTCCACCTGATGCCCACCGCGCTCGAACCGGTGCGCTCACCGCGTCGCCAGCTCTCCCACCCGCGCTACGAGGCGATGGAGCAGCACTTCTCGCGCTGCGGGCAGCAGAGCGCGCACCTGGGCACCGTGATGATGAACGGCACCGCCGCCACCCAGGTCAACCTCGACATCGGTCGCGACGAGGTCGACGCGCGCCGCCGCTGGCGCCTGCTGCACCGCGTGGGCCCCACGATGACCGCCGTATTCGCCAACTCCCCCGTCGGCGCCGGAGGGGCGACGGGGTGGCGCTCGGGCCGGCAGCGGGTCTGGCAGGGCCTCGACGCCGTGCGCACCGCCGCGCCGTGCGGCGAGGACCCGGTGGAGGCGTGGACCGACTACGCCCTCGACGCCGCCGTCATGCTGCGCCACCGCGAGGGCGGCGACTGGTCGGCCGAGCCCGGCTGGACGCTGCGGGACTGGCTCACCGAGCCCGAGGCGCCCGCCGAGAGCGACCTCGCGCTGCACCTGAGCACGCTGTTCCCGCCCGTGCGGCCCCGCGGGTGGTACGAGGTGCGCTACCTCGACGCGCTGCCCTGGCGCTGGTGGCCGGTGCCGATGGCGGTCCTCACCGCGCTCCTCGACGACCCCGCCGCCGGCGGCGCGGCCCACGAGGCGTGCGCCGGCCTGGACGACTGGGAGGCCGCGGCCCGCGACGGCCTCGACGCCCCCGGCGTGCACGCCGCCGCGCTGGCCTGCCTCGACGCCGCGCTGCTCGCCCTGCCCGGGCTCGGCGAGGACGCCGACCTCGTCGCCCTGGTCGCGGCCTACCGCGACACCTACGTCCTGCCCGGCCGCTGCCCGGCCGACGACCCTCTGGAGATCGCATGACCGCCCCACCCGAGGCGCGCACCGCGCACCCGGCCGGCACGAACGTCGCCGACCTCGACGACCCCGCCCTGCGCCAGCACGTGGCCGACGAGCTCGAACGGGTGCGCGGGCGCTCCGCCGGCCTGACCACCGAGGTCCTCGACGAGCCCGAGCTCCTCGCCCAGCACTCCCGGTTGATGTCGCCGCTGGTGTGGGACCTGGCCCACGTGGGGAACTACGAGGAGCTGTGGCTGCTGCGCGAGAGCGCGGGCCACGAGGCGATGCGGCCCGAGATCGACGACCTCTACGACGCCTTCGAGCACCCCCGCGACACCCGGCCCAGCCTGCCGCTGCTGCGCCCCCAGGAAGCCTCGGACTACCTCGGCCTGGTGCGCCGCAAGGTGCTGGACGCCCTCGAGACGGTGCCGCTGCACGCCCGGGAGGGCACCGTCGACCCCCTGCGCGAGCAGGGGTTCGTCTTCGGGATGGTCATCCAGCACGAGCACCAGCACGACGAGACGATGCTCGCCACCCACCAGCTGCGCCGCGGCGCCCCGGTCCTGCCCGCCACCGACGACCTGCCCGCCCCCGCCGCCGTGGTGCCACGCGCCGAGGTCGTCGTGCCCGGCGGCGCGTTCACGATGGGCACCAGCTCGGACCCGTGGGCGCTGGACAACGAGCGCCCCGCGCACCGCGTCGAGGTGCCCGGGTTCGCCATCGACACCACCCCGGTCTCCAACGCCGCCTACCGCGGGTTCGTCGAGGGCGGCGGGTACGACGACGAGCGGCTGTGGACGGCAGCCGGCTGGCGCTGGCGCTGCGAGTCCGGCAAGCGCGCGCCCGCCTTCTGGTTCCGCGAGTCCGGCACGTGGCTGCGTCGTCGCTTCGCGCGCACGGAGGTCCTGCCGGACGCCGAGGCGGTCCAGCACGTGTGCTTCCACGAGGCGCAGGCGTGGGCCCGCTGGGCCGGTCGGCGGCTGCCCACCGAGGCCGAGTGGGAGAAGGCCGCCTCCTGGGACCCGGCCAGCGGCACCAAGCGTCGCTTCCCCTGGGGCCAGGAGGCCCCCGACGGGTCCCGGGCCAACCTGGGTCAGACCCGCTTCCACCCCACCGAGGCCGGCTCCTTCCCCGACGGCGCGTCGGCCTACGGCGCGCTGCAGATGGTCGGCGACGTGTGGGAGTGGACCTCCTCGGTGTTCACCGGCTACCCCGGGTTCACCGCGTTCCCCTACCCGGAGTACTCCGAGGTCTTCTTCGACGACGGCCTGCGGGTCCTGCGCGGCGGGTGCTGGGCCACCGACCCCCAGGCGGTGCGCACCACGTTCCGCAACTGGGACCTGCCGGTCCGGCGCCAGATCTTCTCCGGCTTCCGCACCGCCCGGGACCTGTGAGGTGTGCCGTCACCTCGCGTGGCTGGGTGAGCCGCGCTCGCTGCACGACCTCGTCCTGGCCCCCGAGCACGGCCTGCTCACCCAGTCGTGGGCCCCGCGTCGGCAGCGGCACGGCACGGTGAACGTCGACGGGTTCGGCCTCGGCTGGTACGCCCCCGTGCGCCCCGAGCCGGTGCGCTACCGCCGCGCCCAGCCGTTGTGGAGCGACGCCTCGCTGGCCTCCCTGGCCCCGACGGTGACCTCGGGCTGCGTCCTCGCCGCGGTCCGCTCGGCAACCCCGGGCACCGCGCCGGACGAGAGCGCGGCCGCGCCCTTCGTCCACGAGCGCCGCCTGTTCAGCCACAACGGCCGGCTCGAGGACTGGGCCGGCGCCCGCGCCGCGCTCGCGGACCGGGTGCTCGACGCCCCCGAGGCCCGCGTGGGCGTCGACTCCGCCCTGCTGCTGGGTCTGGCCGCCCGCACCTGGGCCGCCGGCGGCGACCTCGCCGACGGCCTGGCCGCCGCGGCCTGCGCCGTGCTCGCGCACGGCGGGGGCCGGCTCACGACGCTGGCCGCCGACGGGGCGGGCCTGGCCGGCGTCGTGTGCGGCGAGCCGATGTGGACACGCACCACCGACGCCGGCGTGCTGGTGGCCTCCGAGCCCGACGGCACCCACGACGGCCAGGGGGGCGCGGCCACCGGGGGCGCAGACTGGCTGGAGGTGCCCGACCGCACCGTGCTCCGGGTCGGCGCCACGGGGGTGTCGCTGAGCCCGCTGTGACCCCCTCGCGACGCCGGCGCGGCCCCGCCGCCCGAGCGCCCGCCGCACCACGGACGCACCGACCGACCACGAAGGAGTGGACGTGCCCACGATCGAGCAGCACCTGACCCCCGAGGACCTCGCCGCCGCCATGCGCGACGACGTCCGCCTCGGACTCACCAGCACCCCCAAGGCGCTGGCGCCCAAGTACTTCTACGACGCCCGCGGGAGCGCGCTGTTCGAGGACATCACCCGCCTGCCCGAGTACTACCCGACCCGCGCCGAGCGCGCGATCCTGGGCCAGCGCGCCTCGGAGATCGCCGACCTCACCCGGGCCCGGACCCTGGTCGAGCTCGGGTCGGGCTCCTCGGAGAAGACCCACCTGCTCCTCGGCGCCCTCGGCGACGCCGGCTCGCTGACCACCTACGTCCCGGTCGACGTCAGCGCCGACGCCATCGAGTGGGCGCTGCCGGCGCTGGAGAAGACCTACCCGGACCTGGAGATCCAGGGAGTCGTGGCCGACTTCGAGCGGCACCTGCACCTGCTGCCCACGAGGGGGCCCCGCCTGGTGGCCTTCCTCGGCGGCACCGTCGGCAACTTCGAGCCCGCCCACCGCACGGCGTTCCTGCGCGCCGTCGGCGACACGATGGCCCCCGGCGACGCCCTGCTGCTGGGCACCGACCTGGTGAAGGACCCCGACCGGCTCGTGGCGGCCTACGACGACGCAGCGGGCGTGACCGCCGACTTCGACCTCAACGTGCTGCGGGTGATGAACCGCGCCCTGGCGGCCGACTTCGACCTCGAGGCCTTCCAGCACGTCGCGGTGTGGAACGGGGTGGAGGAGTGGATCGAGATGCGGCTGCGCTCGACCCGGGAGCAGACCGTGCGCCTCGACGCGCTCGACCTCGACGTGCGCTTCGCCGCCGACGAGGAGATGCGTACCGAGATCTCGGCGAAGTTCCGTCGCGAGGGCGTCGTCGACGAGCTCGCCGCGGCCGGGCTCACGCTGCGCGGGTTCTGGACCGACGACGCGGGCGACTACGCGCTCTCGCTCGCCATGGTGTGAGGCCCGCGGGGCTCCCCGTCCGCCCGCACGGCGCCCGGAGGGGACCGCCGTGACCGGGGTCACGTCCTCGGGCCTAGAGTCACCTGCCATGAGTGAGTCCGTGGACCAGGACCGGCCGCCGATCGGCGTCGACGTCGGCGGCACCGGCATGAAGGCCGCGCCGGTGGACCTCGACGCCGGTGACTTCGCCGCCGAGCGGGTGCGGGAGCGCACCCCGCAGCCCGCCACGCCCGAGGCGGTCGCGGCCACGATCCGCGACCTGGTGGCCCACTTCGGCGACTCCGACGCCCCGGTCGGGGTCACCGTGCCCGGCATCGTTCGCCATGGCGTGGTCAGCTCGGCGGCCAACATCGACGACTCGTGGATCGGCTGCGACGCCGACGCCCTCTTCACCGAGGTGCTCCAGCGTGACGTGCACGTGGTCAACGACGCCGACGCCGCCGGGCTCGCCGAGGCCACCTACGGAGCCGCCGCCGGCCGCTCCGGGCTGGTCATCGTGACCACCCTGGGCACCGGGATCGGCTCGGCGCTCGTCCACGACGGCGTGCTCGTGCCCAACTCCGAGCTCGGCCACCTCCAGCTCGACGGCCACGTCGCCGAGAGGCGGGCCGCCAACTCGGTGCGCGAGGCCGAGGACCTCTCCTACGAGGACTGGGCCGAGCGGCTGACCGCCTTCTACCGGCACCTCGAGCGGCTCTTCTCCCCCGACCTGATCGTCGTGGGCGGCGGGATCAGCAAGAAGGCCGAGAAGTTCCTGCCGCTGGTCGAGATCGACACCGAGATCGTGCCCGCCCAGCTCCTCAACCGCGCCGGCATCGTCGGCGCCGCCCTGGTCGCCCAGCGCCGCCTCGCCTGACCCCCCGCCGAGCGGCCCCCTTCTGCCCGCCGAGCGGCCTGCTTCAGTCAGCCGAGCGGGTCGGTGCCGCGGCACGTCGTCGGGCTACTCCTGGACCGCCTTGGCCACGGTGACGCAGGTGGTGAGCCAGTCGGCGTCCGGGGTGCGGTGCTCCGCGGTGGCGTCGTCCAGCTCCCAGGCCGCCTGGTGCAGCATCCGCACGACGACCCAGTCGCGGGCTCGGTCCTCGTCGAGCCCCGCGGCGTCGACGACCGCGTGGAAGCGGCGGCGCAGTCCCCCGCGGACGTCGCCCGCGAGCTCCTCGAACCGGTTCCACAGCAGCGGGGCCACCTCGTAGTGGGGGTCGCCGTCCATCGGCTTGGGGTCGATGGCGAGCCAGTCGTCGCCACGCGGACCGTCCGACCCGGCGGGGGCCGCGAGCACGTTGGCGTAGTGCAGGTCGCCGTGGATCGTGGTTCCCGACGTCGCGGGATCCTGCTCGAAGGCGCGCCCCAGGGCGAGGGCCTGCTCGACGAGCCGGTGCGGGAGCGGCGCGCTGCGGGGCAGGGCGGCGAGGTCGTCGTCCCCGCGCTGCACGACGTCGGCCAGGCGCGCCAGCTGCGGCAGGGCCGGGCGGTGAAGCCGGGCGTAGAGGCCCGCGACGACCTCGCAGGCCGCGAGGTCCCACTCCGCGGTGAGGTCGCGCGTCTCGAGCCGCTCCAGCAGGAGCGCGCGACGTCGCGGGTCGGCCCGCAGGAGCCGCACCGCCCCGTCGCCGTCCCAGGCGCGCAGGGCGAGGTGCTCGTGGCGGGACTCCGCGTCACCGTCCCAGGTCAGCTTGAGTGCCGCCGGCCCGTCCGCACCGGTCACCGCGAGCACCCAGGAGCAGTGCCCGTGCCACGTCGGGCCGTCAGGGCGCAGGCCCCAGTCAACGAGCAGGTCGCCCGCGCGGCGCGTGAGCCCGTCGACCCAGGTCGCCCAGGACGGCCCGCGGGTGCTCGTGGCGCGCACGGCCTCGGGTACGACCGGCACGGGTGTCCTCACGGGGCGTGAGGCTAGTCGTAGCCTGGGAGCGCGCGACCCGGACGCCCCATCGACGCACCACCCCACGAGGAGCCCGCCATGTGCGGAATCGCCGCCGTCCACGACCGCCGACCCACCCCCGAGCGGGTACGGGAGGGACGCCGGCTCGGCGAGGCGATGATCGCCCCGATCGTGCACCGCGGCCCCGACGGCACCGGCTCGGAGCAGGTCGGCCCCACCTGGCTGGGCCACACCCGGCTGGCCATCGTCGACCTGGCCGGCGGCGCGCAGCCGATGACCGGCGGCATCGACGGCGGGCGCGACCACCGGGACGGCTGGTGGGTCGTGGCCAACGGTGAGGTCTACAACCACCGGGCGCTGCGCGAGCGGCTCGCGGGTCCGTTCCGGACCCGGTCGGACTCCGAGGTCGTGCTGCACGCGGTGGCCGAGCTCGGCGCGGACGCCGCCCACCTGCTGCACGGCATGTACGCGTTCTGCCTGGCCCACCCCGACGGCCGCGTCGTGCTGGGCCGCGACGCGCTCGGCATCAAGCCGCTGTACTGGGCCCACGTCGAGGACCGCGTGATCGTCGCCTCCGAGCTCGGCGCGTTCGACCCGTCCTTGCGCGAGCACGTCGAGGAGTTCCCGCCCGGTCACGTCTGGACCCCCGAGGGCGGCCTGCGTCGGGTGGTGGACCTGCGCTCCGACCCGGTGGGTGGCGGCGCGGGGGTCGGCGAGGTCTTCGCGCGTCGCGAGGACGCGCTGGTCGCCGTACGCGAGGCCGTCGTCGAGGCGGTCCGTGAGCGGATGATGGCCGACGTGCCGCTGGGCGTCTTCCTCTCCGGCGGGCTCGACTCCTCGATCGTGGCCGCGATCATGGCTCGCGAGGCCGCACCGGGCACCGTCGTGCGCTCCTTCGCCGCCGGCACCGCCGACAGCTCGGACCTCGTCGCCGCCCGCGTCGTCGCGGAGCACCTCGGTCTCGAGCACCACGAGCGGGTCTACACCGACGAGGAGGTCGTCGAGGTCCTGCCCGACGTGGTGCGCGCCACGGAGAGCTACGAGCCGTCGCTGATCCGCAGCGCCGTGCCCAACTACCTGCTCTCCGAGCTCGCCGCCACACCACGTCAAGGTCGTGCTCACCGGCGAGGGCGCCGACGAGCTGTTCGCCGGCTACCACCACCTGCGCGACCTCGACGAGGATCAGCTGGCCGCGGCGATCGTCGAGGGCATCGAGGTCCTGCACCACCTGAACCTGCAGCGCGCCGACCGCGTCTCGATGGCTTTCGGGCTCGAGGCGCGGGTGCCGTTCCTCGCCCGGCACGTGCATCGAGGTCGCCCAGCGGGTGCCGGTGGAGTGGAAGCTCCTCGGTGAGGACGGCCAGGAGCAGGCCCAGGAGAAGGCGCTGCTGCGCGAGGCCTTCACCGGGTGGCTGCCCGAGGAGATCCTGTGGCGCCGCAAGGAGCAGTTCGGCGACGGGTCCGGCACCACCGAGGTGATGGCGCGCCGGGCCGAGGCGCTCGTGCCCGACGCCGACTGGGCCGACGTCGCTCTCCCCGGCCTGCCCCCGCACGCACCCGGGAGGAGCTCGGCTACCAGCGGATCTTCGCCGAGCACCTCGGTGGGGTGCGCGCCGAGCGGGTGCTGGGGCGGTTCGCGCACGCCTGAGCGGGCGCAGGAGTCCCCGGCCGGCCGGGCGATTCCTGCACTTGTCGGGGGTTGCAACCCCGGCAAGCGCCGGCCTGCCCTGTCCAGTACGTGCGCATCAGCCGCGTTTGGGACGATGCTGCCGTGCCCGCGCCCACCCGCTTCGAGGACGCCGTCGCCGCGAGGCTCGGCCGGATCGCGGCCATCGACGTCGACGTCCGCAGCCTGGTGCTGGTCGACGCCGAGGGCGCCCTGAGCCAGGCGCGTCGCCTCGACGTGGACGCCGCCGGAGCCGTCCGCGGCGCGCTGGCCGGGGTCCTCGTCGCGGTCAAGGACAACATCGACGTCGCCGGCCAGGTCACCGCCTGCGGGTCGCGGGCCCACGGCGGCCGTCCGGCCGCGCGTGACGCCCCGGTCGTCGCCCGGCTGCGTGCCGCCGGGGCGATCGTCCTGGGGCGGGCGAACATGGACGAGCTGGCCATGGGGGCCTCGACGGCCACGTCGGCCAACGGCGCGACGCGCAACCCCTGGGACCCGCGTCGCAGCCCCGGGGGAAGCAGCGGCGGGTGCGCGGCCGCGGTCGCGCTGGGCCTGGTCGACCTCGCCGTCGGCACCGACACCGGTGGGTCGGTGCGCGAGCCCGCCGCGCAGTGCGGCGTGCTGGGCCTGGCGCCCTCCCCGGCCTGGTGCCCGTCGCAGGCGTCGTCCCCTTCGCGCCCTCCTGCGACCGGGTCGGGCCGATCGCCGCAGACGCCGGCCTGCTCGCCCTCGCCCTGCGCGTGCTGGCGGGCCTGCCCCGACCACCGCTCAGACGGCGCCTCGTCGAGACCGCTGACCGGGCTGCGGGTGGGGGTGGTCGAGGAGCTGCGCGGACCGGTCAACCAGTCCGGGGTCCGGGCCCGCCTGGCCGAGACCGTCGCGGGCCTCGAGCACGCCGGGGCCGCCGTCGTCGCGGTGTCGGTGCCCGACGCCCCCCGCGCGCTCGCGGCCTACCTCGACCTCACCTCGGCCGAGGCCGTGCCCCGCCTCGAGGCGTTCACCGCCACCGGCCGCGCCGGCCGCGAGGTCGTGCGCCGCCTCGCGATCGGTCGGGCGCTGCGGACCGACGGCGCCGCCGCGCTCACCGCCGCCGATGCCGTCCGCACCCGTCTGCGTGCGCAGGTCCGCGCCGCGCTGGACGGGGTGCGACGTGCTGCTCTCGCCCACGCTGCCGACCACCGCGCCGCTGTTCGCGCCGGCCGGGCCCGCCACGGCCGACGTCGCCGACCCGATGACCGCGCCCTACACCGACTGCTGGACGGTGGTGGCGAACCTGGCGGGCCTGCCCGCGCTCTCGGTGCCGGCCGGCCTCTCGCCCGACGACGGGATGCCGGTCGGGGTCATGCTGCACGCCGCCCCCGGCGACGACGCCCAGCTGGTCGATCTCGCACGACGTCTCGTCGGGACGGCCACGCCGGACCTCCTTCTCCCGCGCCCGTCCGCCTGAGCGGGGACCCGAGGCAGGCGGTGCTACCTCTTGCCCTTCTCCCCGCTCGAGCCGGCACCGTCGTTGGACAGCGCGGCGACGAACGCCTCCTGGGGCACCTCGACGCGGCCGACCATCTTCATCCGCTTCTTGCCCTCCTTCTGCTTCTCCAGGAGCTTGCGCTTGCGGGTGATGTCACCGCCGTAGCACTTGGAGAGCACGTCCTTGCGGATCGCGCGGATCGTCTCGCGCGCGATCACCCGGGCCCCGATCGCGGCCTGGATCGGCACCTCGTACTGCTGGCGCGGGATCAGGTCCTTGAGCTTGCCGGCCATCATCACGCCGTAGGCGTAGGAGCCGTCGCGGTGCACGATCGCCGAGAACGCGTCGACCGGTTCGCCCTGGAGCAGGATGTCGACCTTGACCAGATCCGCGGCCTGGTCGCCGGCCGGGTTGTAGTCCAGGGACGCGTAGCCCTTGGTGCGCGACTTCAGCTGGTCGAAGAAGTCGAAGACGATCTCGGCCAGCGGCAGCGAGTAGCGCATCTCGACACGGTCCGCGGAGAGGTAGTCCATCCCCTTCAGGGTGCCGCGCTTGGCCTGGCACAGCTCCATGATCACCCCGATGTAGTCGCTGGGCGCCAGCACGGTGGCTTCGACCACCGGCTCGCGGACCTCGGCGATCTTGCCCTCGGGGTACTCGCTGGGGTTGGTCACCACGTGGACGGTGCCGTCCTCCATCGTGACCTCGTTGCTCACGCTCGGCGCGGTCGAGATCAGGTCGAGGCCGAACTCGCGCTCGAGGCGGTCGCGGGTGATCTCCATGTGCAGCAGACCCAGGAAGCCGCACCGGTACCCGAAGCCGAGCGCGCCGGAGGTCTCCGGCTCGTAGGTCAGCGACGCGTCGTTGAGCTGCAGCTTCTCCAGCGCCTCGCGCAGGTCGGGGTACTGGTCGCCGTCGATGGGGTACAGGCCCGCGAAGACCATCGGGTTGGGGTCGGCGTAACCGCCGAGCATCTCGGTGGCCCCGCCGTGCTGGCTGGTCACCGTGTCACCGACCCGCGACTGGCGCACGTCCTTCACCCCGGTGATCAGGTAGCCGACCTCGCCCACGCCCAGGTGGTCGGCCGGGTTCTGCTCGGGGCTGATCACGCCCACCTCGAGCATCTCGTGGGTGGCGTTGGTCGACATCATCCGGATCCGGTCGCGGTGCTTCAGCGCACCGTCGATGACCCGGACGTAGGTGATGACGCCGCGGTAGGTGTCGTAGACGGAGTCGAAGATCAGGGCCCGCGGCGGCGCGTCGGCGTCGCCGACCGGCGGCGGGGTCTGGCGCACGATCTCGTTGAGCACCGCCTCGACACCGAGGCCGGTCTTGGCCGAGACCCGCAGCACCTCGTCGGGCTCGCAGCCCACCAGGCCCGCGAGCTCGGCGGCGTACTTCTCGGGGTCGGCGCTGGGCAGGTCGATCTTGTTCAGCACCGGGATGATGTGCAGGTCGGCGCCCATGGCGAGGTAGAGGTTCGCCAGCGTCTGGGCCTCGATGCCCTGGGCGGCGTCGACGAGCAGCACGGCGGCCTCGCAGGCCGCCAGGGAGCGGGACACCTCGTAGGTGAAGTCGACGTGGCCCGGGGTGTCGATCATGTTCAGCACGTAGGAGCCCGGCTCGGCGAGCTCCTCGTTGCCCTCGGGGACCGTCCACGGCATCCGGACGGCCTGGCTCTTGATCGTGATGCCGCGCTCGCGCTCGATGTCCATCCGGTCGAGGTACTGGGCACGCGCAGCTGCGCTCGTCGACGACGCCGGTCAGCTGGAGCATCCGGTCGGCGAGGGTGGACTTGCCGTGGTCGATGTGGGCGATGATGCAGAAGTTGCGCATGATCGCCGGGTCGGTCCGGCCGGGCTGCAGCGCAGCGGAGGGAGAGGGCACGATGTCGATTCCATGTGGGGTCGGCGGACGGTCCATTCTTCCACGGCGCCCGTGGGCCCTCCGCATCACCGCGAGCCCCGTGCCACGTCCGGGCAGACTGGCCCCATGAGCGACCCGCCCGGCCCCCTGCCCGCCGCGTTGAGCCCCCTGGCCGACCCCGCCTACGTCGCGTTCTGGCGCACCCGGCACCTGTGCACCGTGACCACCCCCCGCCCCGACGGGTCGCTGCACGTGACCCCGATGGGCATCGTGCTCGACGTCGAGCACCGCCGGGCCTGGGGCGTCACCTCGCGCGGCTCGGTGAAGGCGCGCAACCTGCGCGCCGGCGGCGAGGACGGCGTGGCTGTCGCGGTCGGGTCCGTGGACGGCCGCTGGTGGGCCTCGCTCGAGGGCCGCGGCACCGTCACCGACGACCCGGACGTCGTGGCCGAGGCCGAGCGTCGCTACGCCGAGCGGTACCGCGCGCCCCGGCCCAATCCCGAGCGGGTCGCGGTGCGCGTCGAGCTGAGCCGTGCCCTCGGGTCCGTGCCCGACCCCGACCCGACCGTGGTCGTGCAGCAGTGGCACGACGCCGTCGAGGCCGGCAACGTACGCCGCGCGCTGATGTTCTGCTCCCCGGGGTCGAGGTCGGCGGCCCGCAGGGCACCGGAGCCGGCACCGGGAGCGCGGCGATGGAGGCGTGGCTGCGGCGCTCCCAGATCGTGCTGGAGCCCCAGGACCCGCTCGAGGCCCGCGAGGACGGCCGGGTCGTCGTGCGCGAGCTCGCACGGTGGCGCGCCTCGGACGTCCCCGACGGCGCCCCGTCGACGGAGCCCGCCGAGACGTGGGTGCTCTTCGAGGTCGACGCCGGCCTGGTCACCGCCGTGCGCCGCTACGCGAGGGCCGAGGACGTGCCCGCGAGCACCACCGGGGTCTGAGCCGCCGGCACCGGCGCGGGCCTCACTCGGCGCTGGTGACGAACTCCTTGCTCTTGGCGATGGCGAAGCCCCAGCCCTGCGCGACCGTCGGCTTGGGCGGGATGGCGATCTCGTCGGGGTTGGTGAGCACGTCGAGCAGCACCGGGCCGGGTGAGGCCATCGCCTCGCGGACGGCCTCGTCGACGTCGCCCGGGTCGCTCGACCCGCACCCCGTGCATGCCCATCGCCTCGGCCACGCCTCGCGAAGTCGCGGGTTGTGCAGCACCGTGCCGAACTCCGGCAGCCCGACCTGCTCCATCTCGAGCTTCACCATGCCGAGGCGGCTGTTGTCGAACACGACGAGCTTGACCGGCAGGTCGTGGGAGACCGCGGTGAGCAGGTCGCCGAGCAGCATCGTCAGGCCGCCGTCGCCGCAGAACGCGACGACCTGGCGGTCGCGGTCCAGCGCGGCGGCGCCGAGCGCCTGCGGCATCGCGTTGGCCATCGAGCCGAGGTTGTAGGAGCCGATCAGCCGCCGGGTGCCGGTCATCCGCACGAAGCGGGAGAGCCAGACCGTCGACATGCCGGTGTCGGTGGTGAACACCGCGTCTGCGCGGCGTGCCGGTCGACCGCGGCGGCCAGCAGCTCGGGGCGGATCTCGGCCGTCGGGGTTGTCGACCTTGCGGCGCAGGAGGCCCACGGGCTTGTGGTCGTAGGCCGGGTCGGCGAAGTGCTGCTGGCCCGAGCGCCAGTCGCTCGTAGGACTTCCGTGCGCGCGTCGAGGTGGCCGCGGTCTCCTTCGGCTGCCAGCAGCGGGCAGCAGCGCGCTGCAGGCCGAGCGCGGGCGTCGCCGACCAGCGCGTGGTCCACCGGCGTGCCGGCGGCCGACGTGGGTGCCGCGCACGTCGAGCTGGATGACGGTCTTGCCCTCGGGCAGGAACGTCCTTGTAGGGGAAGTCGGTGCCGACCAGAACAGCGCGTCGCAGCCGTCGAAGGCGAGCTCGGTGGCGGGGTTGCCGATCAGGCCGGACTGGCCGACCTCGAAGGGGTTGTCGTCCTCCAGGCCCTCCTTGGCCTTGAGGCTGAGCACCATCGGCGCGCCCAGCTTGTCGGCCAGTGCCAGCACCTCGGCGCGCGCGTGCCGGGCCCCGATGGCCGACCAGCAGCGTCACCTTGTCGGCGGCGTTGATGGCCGCGGCGGCCTCGGCTGATCGAGTCGCGCCGAGGGCCGTAGCGCCGGCTGGTCGCTTGACGAACGCCGGCGCGACGACGCCGGTCGGGACGTCGAGCCCGCCGACGTCACCGGGCAGGGTCAGCACCGCGACGCCACGCTGCTGCGAGAGCCGCGTTGCCGGCCTGCTCGATCAGCCGCGGGCAGCTGGTCGACGTCCGTCACGGTGCGGTTGAAGACCGCGACGTCGTCGAAGAGGTGCGTCGTTGTCGACCTCCTGGAAGAAGTCGGTGCCCATCTCGGGTCGCGGCACCTGGCCGCAGATGGCGAGCACCGGGGCGTGCGACTTCTTGGCGTCGTAGAGGCCGTTGAGCAGGTGGACCGCCCCGGGCCCGACGGTGCCCATGCACACGGCGAGGTCGTCGGTCAGCTGGGCCTGCGCGCTCGCGGCGAAGGCGCCGGCCTCCTCGTGCCGCACGCCCACCCACTCGACGCGGTCCTCGCGGCGGATGGCGTCGGTGACCGGGTTCAGGGCGTCGCCCACGACTCCCCACACCTGGCGCACGCCGTGGTTGGCCAAGGTCTCGATCAGCAGCTCGGCGACGGTGGTCATCTCAGGGGTCCTCCCGGTAGGCGGGCCGCCGTCGACGACGGCCACGGGTCGGGCGTCCCGACCCGTGGCCGTGTCTACCAGCGTCCGACGACAGCGGGCTCCACCCGCCGGGGTCCGGACGACGGGCCCGGCACCGGGCCCGCAGAAAGCGACACCTCGACCGACGAGAGCGGACCCTTCGGCTGGCGAAAGCAGACCCCTCGGCCGGCAGGAACGGGCCTCTCGACCCGCCGGGCGTGGCCGCCGGGGCGGCCGGAGGGGGGTCGCTCGGCGAGGATGGGGTCGTGACGACGGCCCTGCCCTGCCCGGTGCCCCACGGGGCGACCGCGCGACGTCTGGACTGGCGCTACCTGCCCCCGCTGGTGCGCCACACGGTCGAGCGGCGCTGCGGGTCACCGGTCGTGGAGGCGCACTCGCAGGGCGCCGGGTTCACGCCGGGCTTCGCCTCGGTGCTCCGCTGCGCCGACGGCTCGCGCCACTTCGTCAAGGCCGCCTCCGTGCTGGCCCAGCGGCCGTTCGCGCAGGCCTACCGCGACGAGGCCCGGGTCCTGGGCCGGCTGCCGAGCGGGGTCCCCGCACCGGCGCTGCAGTGGGTCGAGGAGGTCGACGACTGGGTGGTGCTGGGCATCGAGCACGTCGCGGCCCGGACCCCGGCGCGGCCCTGGGCACCCGTCGACCTCGGGCGCGCCCTGGACACGCTCGCCGAGACGGCCCGCGTGCTGACCCCCGCCCCCTCGGGGATGGGCCTGGCCACCGTCGCCGCCGAGCTCGGTGGGCTCGCGCAACGCTGGGAGGACCTGCCCGACGCGGCCGGCGAGAACGACGCCACCCCGGGCCTGGTCGAGCACCGTGACGAGGCGGCCGCGCTCGCCGCGGACTTCGCCGGTGCGAGCCGGGGTGACACGGTGGTGCACACCGACGTCCGCGACGACAACGTCCTGCTCGCCGAGGACGGCCGCACGCTGCTCTGCGACTGGAACTGGCCGGCCCGCGGCGCCGCCTGGATCGACACCGTGAGCCTGATGATCGGCGCCCGCGGCGACGGGCTCGACGTCGAGGAGGTGCTGCGCACCTCCCACCTGACCCGCGACGTCGACCCCGCCGACGTCGACGCGTTCCTGGCCCTGGTCTGCGGCTACTTCCTCACCTCGGCCGCGCAGCCGGTGCCGACCAGCTCACCGCACCTCCGCGCGGCCCAGCGCTGGCAGGGCGAGGTCTGCTGGGCCTGGCTGCGCGAGCGGCGGGGCTGGTCGTGAGCTGAGCCGTGCCCAGTACGAGCAGGTCCCACCCGGGCGCGCCGCGCCGACGGCACCCGGGCCTTCGTCGAGACCGGCGGTGCCGAGCTGAGCCCCGGACACGCCCGTCCTGTTCCGCCGCGAGCGGGCCGCGCCGGCGCTGATCGCCCCGGCCACGGCGGGGCCGACCTGCGGGCGAGCCACGACGACGGCACCTGGGTCGACCTGCTGCTCGAGGACGTCGGGGCCGCGAGCCCGACCTGTGCTCGTCTTCGGCTGCCACCTGGCCTGGCGCGCCCACGCGGCCCGCGACGTGGGCCTGGCGCGCCTGGCCGCGTTCTGCCGCCGGCACGGGGAGAGCGCGCTGCGTGGGGCGGCCCGGCGCCTCGGGGTCACGCCGGCGCGGGACGGCTGATTTGGGGGCGTCCGGGGCCGCTGCTAGCCTTGCCTGTCGCCGTGGCCGCGCTGGAACGCGCCCACGGACCTTGAACCGAACGATCCGCAGCACCTCCGGCAGAACCCGACGACGAAGGCGTACCCGTGGCGAACATCAAGTCCCAGATCAAGCGCATCAAGCAGAACAACAAGGCGCACGAGCGCAACAAGGCCGTCAAGAGCGACCTGAAGACCGCGATCCGCAAGTTCCGCGAGGCCGCCGCCTCGGGCGACAAGGACGCGGCGACCACGTGGGGCCGCGCCGCCTCGCGCAAGCTCGACAAGGCCGTCTCCAAGGGCGTCATCCACAAGAACCAGGCCGCGAACCGCAAGTCGGCCATCGGCAGGACCACGGCCGGCCTCTGAGCCGAGCCTTCGGGGACGTCGTCCCGATCAGCCGCACGACCCGTCAGGCCCGGCCTGACGGGTCGTCGTCGTCTCCGTACGCGTGCGCGCGTACCCGCCCCGGTCGGGACCGGGCCTCGACCGCTCAGCGCTCGCGCAGGCCCGTGATGGTGAGCACGAGCCGCTCCAGGGTGTAGGCGGGGTCGCTGGCCGCGCCCTTGATGTCCGCGTCGGCGCGGGCCACCGCCTGCAGCGCGGCGACCAGCGCCTCGTCGGGCCAGCCCGGGACTCCGCGCGCACCGTGCGGAGCTTCCACGGCGGCACGCCGACCTCGCGGGCCAGGTCGGCCTCCCGCATCCCCCGCGGCGCACCGCGGTAGCGCGCCAGGCCGCGGACGCTGCCGGCGAACGCCGAGGTGACGAGGACCGGCGCAGTGCCGTTGTCCAACGCCCAGCGCAGCTCCTCCAGGGCGGACTGGCGCCGCCCCGCCACGGCGGCGTCGGCCACGGCGAACGACTTGGCCTCGGCCCGGCCGCCGAAGTAGCGCCCGACCATGCCGGGCGTGATCGTGACCCCCGGGAAGTCCGGGACCAGCTGGGCGCCGGCCGCGGCCAGGCTGCGCAGGTCGTGGCCGACGGCCTCGACCAGCGCGCGGGCGCCGGCCTGGTCGATGCCCCCGCCGTGCTCGCGCACCTCGCCGGCCACGAACCGCGGCAGGTCGCTCGGCTTCACCTCGCCCGACTTCGTCTCCGTGACCGCGTCGAGCGTGCGCAGCCTCGTGAGCACCCCGGAGCCCTTGGGCCCCCCGTTGTGCACGAGGACGAGCGCGACGTCCTCGGCCGGCTCCGCGGCGTAGGCCAGGACCCCGGCCACGGACTCCTCCGGCAGGTCCTGCAGCGAGCGCACGACCACGCAGCGCAGCGGGGAGAACAGCGACGGGGCGGCCAGCTCGCCGAGGACGGCCAGGCTCAGCCGGGCGCCCTCGCTCTCGGCCAGCTCCGCCTCGGCGTCGTGGGCACGCACCGTGCGGCGCACCTGCGTCACGACGCGCTCGCTGAGGAACTCCTCCTTGCCGGTGACCAGCAGCACCCGGCCCAGGACGTCAGCGGCGACATGACGCCAGCCTCGCACAGCGCAGGCCGACGGCCCACCACCCAGCGTCCCACCACCCAGCGGTCCACCACCTCAACGGCCCACCACCTCAGCGGCCCACGATCTCCACGGCACCGTCCCGCACCAGGACCGCGAGGTCACCGTCGAGGTCGGTGCGGTGCACCGCGCCCCGCCGGCCTCGCGCGCGGCCAGGGTCCCCGGGGCGGGGTGGCCGTAGTCGTTGTCGGCCCCGACCGAGACCACGGCGTGCTCCGGCGCACCGAGGCCAGCCAGGAGCCGTCCTGGTACCGGCTGCCGTGGTGGGGCACCTTCAGCACGTCGACGTCGACCCGGTCGCAGCTCGGCCGCCAGGCGGGCCTGGGAGGCTGGCTCGACGTCCCCGGTGAGCAGCATCCGCGCCCCGTCGACCTCGGCGAGCAGCACCACGCTCGCGTCGTTGGCGCTGGAGCCGTCCCCGGCCCCGGGGGTCAGCGGCCCGGGCCCGGGCCACAGCACCTGCAGACGCACCTCGCCCACCTGCAGCGTGCGACCCCACGGGGCGACGGCGGTCGCGTCGGCCGGACCGCCGTCGCCGCGCGGACGTCGGCGACCCCGCCCGGCGGGTCCAGGACCCGGGTGGTCAGCACCCGGCCCCAGGCCCGGCCGCGCAGGACCCCGGCGAGGCCGTCGACGTGGTCGGCGTGGAAGTGGGTGAGCACGACGAGGGGCACCGCGGAGACCCCCAGGTCGCGCAGGCAGCCGTCCACGGCGTCCGGGTCGGGCCCCGCGTCGACGACGACGGCCGAGCCCGGGCCCGCCCGCAGGACCAGCGCGTCCCCCTGGCCGACGTCGCAGGCCACCATCACCCAGCCCTCGGGCGGCCAGCCCCCGAACGACCCGCCCAGCCGGCCCAGACCGGGGAGACCGAGCCCGGACGGCACCCGCGCCAGCACCACGACGCCCAGGGCCAGCGCGAGCGCGAGGGTGAGCGCACGGCGGCGCAGCACCAGCGGGGCCACCAGGCAGACACCGAGCGTGAGCCCGCCGAGGGCGACCAGGGCGACCGTCCCGGTGCCCCAGCCCACGGCGGGGAGCGGCAGGTCGGCGCCCCGCTCGGCGACCACCACGATCCAACCCACGCACCAGCCGGCCGGCGTCCCGAGCAGCCGGGACAGCGGGGCGGAGACCAGGCCGACCAGTCCGCCGAGCAGGCCGAGCACCGTGGCGGGCCCGACGACGGGCCCGACGAGCAGGTTGGCGCCCACGGCCACCAGGCTCACCTGGCCCGAGATCGCTGCGACCACCGGCGTGCAGGCCAGCTGGGCGGCCAGCGGCACCGCCACGGCCTCGGCGAGGGGTCGGGGCAGCCACGCGGCCAGCGCGTCGCGCAGCGCGGGGCCGACGAGCACGATGCCGGCGGTGGCGAGGACGGACAGCACGAAGCCGGCGGAGGCGGCCAGCCCGGGCTGCACCAGCAGCAGGACCACCAGCGCCGTGCCGAGGGCGCGCATCGCGCGGTCGCGGCCGTTGGCGGCCATCGCGAGCAGGCCCACGCTGCCCATCACCGCGGCGCGCAGCACGCTCGGCTCGGTGCGGGCCAGCAGCACGAAGCCGATCACCCCGGCGGCACCGAGGACGGGCAGCCAGCGTCCCCGTACGCCGACGCCGCGGGCCACGGCCAACAGGAACCCGACCACGAGCGTCAGGTTGGTGCCCGACACCGCGGTCAGGTGGGTCAGCCCGGTCACCCGGAACTGCTCGGCGACCTCGGGGTCGAGCCCCGCGTCGTCACCGTCGACCAGGGCCGGGACCAGGGCGCGCTGGACGGGGGGCCGGTGGGCGACGGCCCCGCGGATGGTCTCGCGCACCCGTCCCGCGCCCCGCCAGGCCGCGGAGGGCGCCTCGAGCCGGCGGGGGTCGGACGGTGAGACCAGCAGCCCGGCCAGGTCGGGGTCCTCGGCGGGCGCCAGTCGCCCCGTGGTGGCCACGACGGCCCCGAGCTCGACCCGCGACCAGGACGCGGACCCCAGCACCAGCACCGGGCTGGCCAGTCGGTGCCGGGTGCCCCGGCCCTCGACGTCGAGCACCCGCAGCCGCACCGCCACCAGGTCGCCGTAGCGTCCGTGGACCGGACGCGGATCGGCGACCACCGCCCCCTGGACGCTCACCACCGCCCGCTCGTCGGCCAGCGCGGCGACCGGCCCCGAGCGGACCTCGGCCACGTGCAGCATCGCCACGGCCAGGGCGGCGGCCAGCACGAGCGACGCGGCCAGCGCGAGCGCGGCCCGCTGGTCGCGGCGCAGCACCAGCCAGACGAGCAGGCCCGCCGCCGCGAGGAGGGCCGCGAGGGCGACCGCGCCCCCGGCCCGCCCGGCCAGCGACCCCGCCCAGGCCGCGCCACCGAGCAGCGGCACCCGTAGGTCGCCGGTGCGTGCACCGGTGTCGGGGACGCGCACCTCACAGCGTCGCGTGCGGGGCGATCTGCGCCAGTGTCGCGTCCCCGATGCCGTCGACCTCGAGCAGCTCCTCGATCGCGGTGAACGCACCGTGCTGCTCGCGCCAGGCCAGGATGGCCTGCGCCGTCACCGGCCCGACCTGCGGCAGCGTCTCGAGCGTCACCTGGTCCGCCGTGTTCAGGCTGACCGGCGCGACCGCGTCGGGGGCGCCCGTCTGGGACGGCGAGGTGCCCGGGACGGCCCCGACCGCCGCCGCGGCGGGCTCGCCCGCGGGTGGCGGACCGACCAGGACCTGCTCACCGTCGACCAGCACCCGGGCCAGGTTCAGCGCGCGCAGCCCGACCCCCCGGCGAGCGCCGCCGGCGGCCTCCAGCGCGTCGACGACCCGGGAGCCGGCGCCCAGCACCACCACGCCGGGCCGCCGGACCCGTCCCGCGACGTCGACGGTGACGCTGCCGCCCGGCGCGCTCGTGGGGGCGGTCGCGCCGACCGAGGCGACCCCCGCGCCGAGGGGCGGCGTCGCGGCACCGACCGCGTCGGCGGTCTCCGCGGGAAAGGGCGCGTCGGAGGCGGCCGCGACCGGGCTCAGCCGGACCAGGTCCGGTGCCGGCTCCAGGTCCTGCTCGACCGACGACGCCGGCGCCTCGACGGTGCGCGGGTCGGCCCGCACGACCCACCAGCACGTCCAGGCCAGTCCGCACGCCACGACGACCGCGACGACCGCGAGGTGGGCGGCCCCGAGACGCACCCGGGCCGACAACGGGGCCGACCACCGGGCCGACACCCGGGCAGGCAGCATCGCGGAGAGGGCCTCCCGTGCCCGCGGCGCCACCGCCACCGCCTCCCGACGCCCCGCGTGGCGCCCCGGGACGGGCAGGACGGGCGCCTCGACACCGAGGGCGGTCCGGGGTGCGCCGCCGCCGGCCCCTTCGTCGCTCCCGTCGTGGTCCTCGCCGTCCCCCGCGCCGCGCCACGCCGGCGCGTGCCGCCGGGCGAGGTCGTCGAGGCGGCGGTCGAGGCTCTCCTGGTGGGCGGTGACGCGGGCGGGTCGCATGCCGGCGACGCTAGACAGCCGGCGGGGCCGCCGCCGCCGGTCGACACCAGCCTGTGCGAGCAGCCGCCCTCGGCGCGCGCTGGGGACGCCTCACGGCCCGGCCCCCGCCCCGCCCGACCGCCCCGCCGACCGGCCCGCCCGACGGCTGCCCGCCCGCGCCCGGCCCGGCCCGGCTCGGTCCCTCAGCCAGGCGGCCGCGGCGCGACGCAGACCGCGATCATGCCCGGTCCGACGTGCGCTCCGAGGACCGCGCCGAGCTCGGCGCACCACACGTCGCGGCCCTCCAGGGGACCGGCGAGCCGCTCACGCAGGCCGTCGGTGAGGTCGGCGGCCCGGTCGGGGTTGGCGAGGTGGGCGACCCCGACGTCCACCGCGCGCCGCCCGGCGTGCTCGACGGCGAGGTCGGCGAGGCGCGCGAGGGCGCGCGTCGAGGTCCGGACCCGCTCCAGGGTCACCACGACGCCCTCCTCGACGGCGAGCAGCGGCTTGACCGACAGCGCACCTCCGACCAGGGCGGTGGCCGAGCCGATCCGGCCACCGCGACGCAGGTGCTCGAGGGTGTCGACGTAGAACAGGGAGCGGCACCCGGCGGCGCGGGCGCGCGCGGCGTTCGCGGCCTCCTCGACCGAGGCGCCGCGGTCGGCGGCGTCGGCCGCGGCGATCGCGGCGTACCCGGTGGCGAAGCCCACCTGGCGGCTGTCCACCACCTGCACCGGTACCGGCGCCCGGGCGGCGGCCGCCTGCGCGGACTCCACCGTGCCGCTCATCTGCGAGGCGAGGTGCACCGAGACGATCGCCTCCGCGCCCGCCTCGGCCGCGGCCCGGTAGACCTCGAGCATCGCGGCCGGCGGGGGCCGCGAGGTGCTGACCGGCACGGTGCCGTGGAGCGCACGGGCCACCCGGTCCGCACTGGCGTCGGGCGTGCCCTCGTCGTGCACCTCGGAGCCGATGACGACCTGGAGCGGGACGACGACCAGGCCGCGGGCGGTCACGACGTCGGCCGGCAGGCTCGCCGTCGAGTCCGTCACCACCGTGATCCGCATGGGCGGAGGCTACTGCCCCGGGCTGGGGGCCGACGTCCCCCGCGCGGGCGACGGACTCAGACGACCACGTTGACCAGCTTGGGTGCGCGCACGACGACCTTGCGCACCACGCGGCCCTCGATCGCCCGGGCCACGGCCGGGTCGGCCATCGCCGCGGCCTCCAGGTCCTCGGCGCTGACGTCCGGGGAGACCTCCAGGCGGGCCTTGACCTTGCCCTGCACCTGCACGACGGCGGTCACCGACTCCTGCACCAGCAGGGCCTCGTCGACGGCGAGCCAGACCGACCGCGCGACGCAGGGCTCGTGGCCCAGGCGCTCCCACATCTCCTCCGCGACGTAGGGCGCGACCAGGCTCAGCACCTGCGCGACGACCTCGGCGGCCTCACGTACCGCCGGGTCCGCAGGGCCGCAGCCGTTGTCGACGGCCTTGCGCGTGGCGTTGACCAGCTCCATGGTCCGCGCGACGACGACGTTGAAGCGGTGGCTCTCCACCAGGGTCTCCACCTCGCGCACCGTGCGGTGGGTGACCCGGCGCAGGGCGACGTCGCCGTCGGCGGCCGGGGCGCCCGCCGCGCTGGTCACGTCGCCGGACAACCGCCAGGCGCGCTGCAGGAAGCGCAGCGAGCCGGACGGGCTCATCTCGGCCCAGTCGATGTCGTCCTCGGGCGGGCCGGCGAAGACCAGGGTCAGGCGCACCGCGTCGACGCCGAAGGCGTCCAGCTGCTCGCCCAGGCTGACGCCGTTGCCCAGCGACTTGCTCATCTTCTTGCCCTCGTTGATCACGAAGCCCTGGTTCAGCTGGGCGGAGAACGGCTCGCCGGTCTCCAGCAGGCCCATGTCGCGCAGCACCTTGGTGAAGAAGCGCGCGTACAGCAGGTGCAGCACGGCGTGCTCCACGCCGCCGATGTACAGGTCGACCGGCATCCACGCGTTCGCCACCGCCGGGTCGAAGGGGCCGTGGGTGTAGCCGGGCGAGGTGTAGCGCAGGAAGTACCACGAGGAGTCGACGAAGGTGTCCATCGTGTCGCTGTCGCGCTTCGCGGGCCCGCCGCACGACGGGCAGTCGACGTTGACCCAGTCCTCGGCCGCGGCCAGCGGGGAGACCCCGCGCGGCTTCAGGTCCGCGCCCCGCAGCTCGGGCAGCTCGACGGGCAGCTGGTCCTCGGGCACGTCGACCTCGCCGCACGCCTCGCAGTGCACGACCGGGATCGGCACGCCCCAGTAGCGCTGCCGCGACAGCAGCCAGTCGCGCAGCCGGTAGTTGACGGTGCCGCGGCCCAGGCCCCGCTCCTCCAGCCAGGCGATGATCGCGGTCTTGGCCGCGTCGACCTCCAGGCCGTCCAGCGAGATCTCGGCGTTCGAGGAGTTCACCGCGGGCCCGGTGCCGGTGAAGGCCTCGCCGTCGAAGCCCTCGGGGGGCTGCACGGTGCGCACGATCGGCAGGTCGAAGACCGTCGCGAAGTCCCAGTCGCGCTGGTCCTGGGCGGGCACGGCCATGATCGCGCCGGTGCCGTAGTCGGCCAGCACGTAGTCGGCCGCCCACACCGGCACCCGCTCCCCCGTGACCGGGTTGGTGGCGTGCACGCCCAGGAAGACGCCGGTCTTGGGCCGGTCGCTGGCCATCCGGTCGATGTCGCTGGCGCGGCGGACGTCCTCGCGGTAGGCCTCCAGCGCCCCCCGCTGCTCGGCGCTGCACAGCTCGACGGCCAGGGGCGCGTCGGCGGCGACGACCATGAAGGTGGCACCGAACAGGGTGTCGGGCCGGGTGGTGTAGACGCGCAACGGCTCGCCGCGTCCCTCGACGGCGAAGTCGACGTGGGCGCCCTCGGAGCGTCCGATCCAGTTCCGCTGCGCGGTGACCACGCGGGCGGGCCACGTCGGGGCCAGCGTGTCCAGGTCGGCCAGCAGCTCCTCGGCGTAGTCGGTGATCTTGAAGTACCACTGGGTCAGCTCGCGCTTGGTGACCACGGCGCCGCAGCGCTCGCACGCTCCGTCGACGACCTGCTCGTTGGCCAGCACCGTCTGGTCGACCGGGCACCAGTTGACCGGGCTGTTCCTCCGGTAGGCCAGGCCGCGCTCGCGGAACCTCGTGAACAGCCACTGCGTCCAGCGGTAGTACTCGGGGTCGGAGGTGTGCAGGCGGCGCGACCAGTCGAAGCTCAGCCCGTAGTGGCGCATCGAGGACGCCTGGGTCTCGATGTTGTCGTAGGTGTAGCTGGCGGGGTGCGAGTCGTTGCGGATCGCGGCGTTCTCCGCGGGCAGGCCGAAGGAGTCCCAGCCGATCGGGTTCAGCACCTCGTAGCCGCGGAAGCGCCAGTAGCGCGCGACGACGTCGTGCAGCGCGAACACCTCGGCGTGACCCATGTGCAGGTCGCCCGAGGGGTAGGGGAACATCGTCAGCGCGTAGCGCTTCTCCCGCGGGCTGTCGTCGTCGGCGGTGAACGGCTCGCGCTCGTCCCAGACCGCGCGCCACTTCTCCTGCAGGGCGACCGCGTCGTAGGTGTCGGTCTCGGTGTCCTGGGTCTGGCTCATCGTCGGTCCTTTGCTCGCTCCGGGTGCAGGCATGAAAAAACCCCTCGCAGGGAGGGGTGGCCGCGCGATCAGGGGGTGATCAGCGCGGCTGGCCGAGAAGCAGGCTCGTCATGCTCATGGCGTCATCCTACCCCGGGCGCGCTCTGCGCCCGGCGCGCGTCCCGGCCACCAGCCGTCCCGGCCACCGGCCGTCCCGACGCCCGACGCTCGTGGACCGGCCTGGGCCCGCCCGCCGTCCTGCGCCCCCGGGGCCGTCCCGCTCCCCGTTCGTCGTCCGCCCGCGGGGTGGAGGCCCTGTGACGCCGCTCTCCCCTACGATCCGGCCATGACCCAGCGCACCGTGCCCGACATGTTCCGTCTCGACGACAAGGTCGTCCTCGTCACCGGGGCCTCCAGCGGCCTCGGGGTGGCCTTCGCCCAGGCCTTCGCCCAGGCCGGCGCCGACGTCGTCCTCGGCGCGCGGCGCACCGACCGGCTGCGCGAGACCGCCGCCCTGGTCGAGGACGCGGGACGGCGCGCGGTCACCGTGACCACCGACGTCTCCGACCCCGACTCGTGCACCGCCATGGTCGAGGCGGCCATGGAGCGGCTCGGTCGAGTCGACGTGCTGGTCAACAACGCCGGCATCGGCACGGGCGCCCCGGCCACGCGGGAGAGGCCCGAGGACTTCCGGCAGGTCATCGACGTCAACCTCAACGGGTGCTACTGGATGGCCCAGGCGTGCGGGCGGGTGATGAAGCCGGGCTCGAGCATCATCAACATCTCCTCCGTCCTCGGCCTGGTCACCGCGGGCCTGCCGCAGGCCGCCTACGCCTCCTCCAAGGCCGGCCTGACCGGCATGACGCGCGACCTCGCCCAGCAGTGGACCGGGCGCAAGGGCATCCGGGTCAACGCCGTCGCCCCGGGGTTCTTCGCCTCCGAGATGACCGACCAGTACCCCGACGGCTACCTGGAGAAGCAGCAGGAGCGGATCCCCGCCGGCCGCACGGGCGACCCCGCCGAGCTGGCCGCGACCGTGGTCTTCCTGGCCTCCGACGCCGCCGGCTACATCACCGGGCAGACGCTCCCGGTCGACGGCGGCATGACCATCGCCTGAGCCTCCCGCCACGAGCCCGCTCGTCTCTGCCGACGTGCGCGCGGTGGCCGTGCTCGCCACGCCGGACCTCACGGTGCGGCACGGGCACGCCCCCGGCCTGCACGACGACGGCGGCCCACCCGCCTCGGGTGGACCGCCGTCGTGACCTGGTGGAGCTGAGGGGACTCGAACCCCTGACCCTCTGCATGCCATGCAGATGCGCTACCAGCTGCGCCACAGCCCCAGGTCGCCGTCCTCTCGGACAACGCAGAGAACACTACAAGGCCCCTCCCGGGGGCGCGAATCAGGGGGTCGGTGCCACCCTGTTGTAGGCCCGCAGCCGCAGCCGGTACGGCGCGTCCGGGGCCACCTGGAGCTCGTCCATCAGCACCCACGCGCCGTTGTCGAGGCCGTGCAGGCCGCGGTCGGCGCCGGCCGGCCAGCCCTGCAGCGTCGCCACGGCGACACGGATGGCCGCGCCGTGCGAGACAGCCACGGCCACCCCGTCCTCGGGGGTCGCGGCGAGCAGGTCGGTCGCGGCCGCGGCCATCCGCTCGCCCACCGCGCGCGTCCGCTCGCCGCCGGTGACGGCGTCGAAGTCCCCGAGCCGGAACGCGGCGTGCTCGTCGGGGGCCACCCGGGCGTACTCGTCGTGGGTGAGGCCCTCGCGCTCGCCGAGGTGGAACTCGCGCAGGCGGGCGTCGTAGGTGGGGCTCAGGCCGGTCTCGCGGGTCAGGTAGCCGGCCGTGGACCGGGTACGGCCGAGGTCGGAGCTCCACAGCACGTCCGGGCTCAGCCGGGCCACCTCGACGGCGGCACGCGCGGCCTGGTCGTGGCCGGTGGGGTCGAGGTCGACGTCGACCTGGCCCTGGAGACGGCCTTCGTGGTTGTAGGGGGTGCGGCCGTGACGCAGCAGGACGAGGGTGCGCGCCACCTCAGCTGCCGGTGACGTCGGCGGGCAGCGCGATCAGCGGGCAGTCGCGCCACAGCCGCTCCAGGGCGTAGAACTCGCGTTCCTCCTGGTGCTGGACGTGCACCACGATCTCGCCGTAGTCCAGGAGCACCCAACGACCCAGGCGCTCCCCCTCACGGCGCAGCGGCTTGGTGCCGGCCTCGCGCATCTTGGCCTGCACCTCCTCGACGACGGCGCGCACCTGGCGGTCGTTTCCCGCACTGGCGATGACGAAGACGTCGGTGATGGCGAGCTGGTCGCTGACGTCGAAGGCGACGATCTGCTGGGCCTGCTTGTCGCCGGCGGCGCGGGCGGCCACGTGGGCGAGCTCGACGGCGTGGTCGGTGGCGGTCATCGGTCTCCGGGTTCGGGGGACGCCGCGGGCAGGGGCCCGGGCGGGGCGTAGAGGTGGTGCTTGGTGATGTACTGCACGACGCCGTCCGGCACGAGGTACCAGACGGGGCGCCCTTCCCGCTGCCGCTGCCGGCAGGCGGTGGAGGAGATGGCCAGGGCGGGGATCTCCACCATGGCCACGCGGTCCGAGGGTATGGCGGCCAGCGCGCTCGCGTCCATCTCGTAGCCCGGCCGGGTGCAGCCCACGAAGTGGGCGAGGTCGAAGAGCCGCTCGGCGCCCCGCCAGCCGAAGATGCCGGCCAGCGCGTCGGCGCCGGTGATGAAGTACAGGTCGGCGTCGGGCATCTCGGCGTTCAGGTCGCGCAGCGTGTCGACGGTGTAGGTCGGCCCGTCCCGGTCGATGTCGACCCGCGAGACCCAGAACCGGGGGTTGGCGGCGGTCGCGATGACCGTCATCAGGTACCGGTCCTCGGCCCGGGACACCTCGCGCCCGGTCTTCTGCCAGGGCTCCCCGGTGGGCACGAAGACGACCTCGTCGAGGTCGTAGGTGTCCTGCACCTCCGAGGCCGCGACGAGGTGCCCGTGGTGGATGGGGTCGAACGTGCCACCCATCACCCCGACGCGACGACGTCCGGGCGCGCCGGGAGGAGGGGTCACCTCGGGGCCCGGGCCGCTCAGGTGTGCTCGCGGCCGCCGCCGAAGGCGACGAGACCACCGAGGAGCGTGAGCAGGATCCCGAGGGTGACCAGTCCGATCAGGTACGGGTTGGGCCCGGAGTGACCGGCCTCCTCGGCGGCACGCAGGACGAGCGGGAGGACGAGGCTCGACGACATGGCGCGATCGTAG
This sequence comes from uncultured Actinomycetota bacterium, assembly GCA_963728085.1. Lineage (GTDB taxonomy): Bacteria > Actinomycetota > Actinomycetes > Propionibacteriales > Nocardioidaceae > Nocardioides. Next base: position 87,993 of record CAVSIQ010000001.1, read on the forward strand.
CGGTCCCGAGGGTGGGCTCAGCCGAACAGGTGCCCGACCCCGGTGAGGATGACCCAGAACTGTGCGGTGCGCCCGACGCAGATGGTCGCCACGAACAGCCAGCGCGGCAGGTGCACGGCCCCGGCCAGCGGGGCGGCGAGCAGCAGCGGCGGCAGGCCGACCAGCGAGGAGGCCAGCAGCACGCCGGTGGTGAGCAGCGGGCGGCCCTCGGCGCGCCCGAGCCAGGCGTCGTAGCGCGCGCGCACCCCCGGTCTCTCCAGCCGTCGGGCCAGCCAGGCCGACTCCGCTCCTCGGCGGGCCGCCTCGTACCAGACCAGCTTGCCGAGCGCCTGGCCGAGCCCGGCGACCAGGGCCAGGGAGAGGGCTCGGCTGGGGCCGATCTGCGAGGCGACGACGCCGAGGTAGGCCTCGATGTTGACGACGGGGAAGAAGGCGGAGACCAGGCTGACCCCGAACGTCGACCAGCCCAGCCCCACGGGTGCCGCTCAGCGCACGTGACCGTCGCCGGTGACGACGTAGGTGGTCGAGGTCATCTCGGTCAGGCCCATCGGGCCGCGGGCGTGCAGCTTCTGGGTGCTGATCCCGATCTCGGCGCCGAAGCCGAACTCGCCCCGTCGGTGAACCGGGTGGAGGCGTTGACCACGACCGCCGCGGCGTCCACGGCGGCCACGAAGCGTCGCGCGGCGCCCTGGTCCTCGGTCAGGATCGCCTCGGTGTGGCCGGTGGAGAAGCGACGCAGTGGGCCACGGCGGCGTCGAGGTCGGGCGACCACGGCGGCCGAGATGTCCAGGGAGAGGTACTCCCGGGCGTGGTCCTCGTCGGTGGCCGCGCGACCACGCCGGCCTCGCGGGCGAACCGCTCGTCGCCGTGCACGGTGACGCCGGCCGCCTGGAGCGCCGCCACGACGCGGGGCACGAAGGAGTCGGCGACTCCCGCGTGCACCAGCAGCGACTCGGCGGCGTTGCAGACGCTGGTGCGCTGGGTCTTGGCGTTGAGCACGATCGCGAGGGCCTTGTCGAGGTCCGCGGCGGCGTCGACGTAGACGTGGCAGTTGCCGACGCCGGTCTCGATGACCGGCACGGTGGAGCCCTCCACCACGCTGCGGATGAGGCCCGCTCCCCCGCGCGGGATGAGGACGTCGACCAGGCCGCGGGCCCGCATCAGCGCGGTCACGCTGTCGCGGCTCGAGGCGTCGACGAGCTGCACGGCGTCGGCCGGCAGCCCGGCGCCGGCGACCGCGGCGCGCAGGGCCTCGACCAGGGCGGCGTTGGTCGGCCGCGGCGCTGGAGCTGCCGCGCAGGAGCACCGCGTTGCCGGACTTCAGGCAGAGGCCGGCGGCGTCGACGGTGACGTTGGGGCGGGCCTCGTAGACCATCGCCGACGACGCCCAGCGGCACGCGGACCTGGCGCAGCTCGAGGCCCGTTGCCAGCGTGGAGCCCCGGACGACCTCGCCGACCGGGTCGGGCAGGCCGGCGACGTCGCGCAGGCCCTGGGCCATCGCGGCCAGCCGGGCGGTGTCGAGGCGCAACCGGTCGACGACACCGGCCTCGGTGCCGTCGGCCTCGGCCCGGGCGACGTCCTCGCCGTTGGCGACCAGGACGGCGTCCGTGGCGCGCAGCAGGCCCGTGGCCATCGCCTCGAGGGCCTGGTCCTTGAGCCGCCGCGGGGCCTGGGCCAGCGCCCAGGACGCCTCCGCGCCCGGCCGGCCTGCTCGGCCACCCGGGCCCGGGCGGACGCCTCGGAGGGGAACTCGACCGCGTTCGCCATCATGGGTCGAGCCGAGGCTCAGCGCGACCCCCGCCGCGACGGCCTCGTGCCGCACGCTGCGTCGGGCCTCGCGGCCCGTCAGCGCCCGGCCCGGTCGCGCAGGACCCGGCGCAGGATCTTGCCGGACGGCGGACTTCGGGATCGCGTCGACGACGATGCACCCGGCGCAGCTGCTTGTAGGGCGCCACCTGTCCGGCCGACGAACGCCTTGACGTCCTCCTCGGTCAGCCTCGGCCCCGGGTCGAGCACGACGAAGCCGACCGGGATCTCGCCGGCCTCGTCGTCGGGCAGGCCGATGACGGCCGCGTCGGCGACGGCCGGGTGGGTCAGCAGCAGCGCCTCCAGCTCGGCCGGCGGCACCTGGAAGCCCTTGTACTTGATCAGCTCCTTGAGCCGGTCGACGATGTAGAGGTGGCCGTCGGCGTCGATGTGGCGCGATGTCGCCGGTGTGCAGCCAGCCGTCGCGTCGACGGTCGTCTCGCGCGGTCGCCTCGTCGTTGTTCAGGTAGCCCTTCATCACCTGCGGGCCCGCGCACCCACAGCTCGCCCTCGGCGTCGACGGCCGAGGTCCTCGCCGGTGCGCGGGGTCGACGATCCGGGTCTCGGTGTTGGGCAGCGTGACGCCCGACCGAGCCGGGCTTGTAGCCTGCCCAGCGGCGTGGTGTGCGACGACCGGCGACAGCTCGGTCATGCCGTAGCCCTGCGCCACCTCGCAGCCGAGCCGCGGCCGCGGCCGCCTCGGCCAGCTCGGCCGACAGCGGCGCCGCGCCGGAGAGGATCTGTCGCAGCGCCGACAGGTCGTAGTGGTCGACCAGCGGGTGCTTGGCCAGCGCCGACCACGATCGGCGGCGCGACGAAGGCGCGGGTGCAGCCGGTGCTCTGGCGTTGAGCCGCAGGAACTGCTCGAGGTCGAACCGCGGCATCGTGATCACGGTCGGCGCCCGCAGCGCAGGCCGACGTTCATCAGCACCTGCATGCCGTAGATGTGGAAGAACGGCAGGACGGCGACGAACGACTCGTCGTCGGTCGAGCTCCGCCGCGGCGACGCTCTGGGCGATGTTGGCCACGAGGTTGCGGTGGGTGAGCATCACGCCCTTGGACAGGCCCGGTGGTGCCCGAGGAGTAGGGCAGCACGACGACGTCGTCGGGCGTCGACGGCGACCTGCTCGGCCAGCGGTGCGCCGAACAGCATCGAGCGTCGTGCACGCCCGTCGACCGCGGTCCCGCCGAGCACGAAGATCTCGCTCGACGCCGGTGCCGGCTCGACGGCCTCCCGGGCGGTCTCGAGGAACGACGCCGACGGTGACCAGCAGCCGCGGCCCGGCGTCGGTCGAGCTGGTGGCGCACCTCGCGCGCGGTGTAGGTGGGGTTGATCGTGGTGATCGTGCCGCCGGCCATGCGCGACGCCGTGGAAGACCACCGCGTACTCGGGCAGGTTCGGCGCGAGCAGGGCCAGCACGTCGCCCTTGGCGAACCCGCGCGAGCGCAGGCCCGCCGGCGAACGCGCGGACCTGGTCCCACAGCTGCTGGTAGGTCAGGGTGCGGCCGCTCGGGCCCTCGACCATCGCGACCCGGTCGGCACGCTCGGCGACGCGCTCGAAGCAGTACGTCCGACAGCGACACGTCGGGGATCTCGACGTCCGGCATCGGGCTGGTGTGGATGGTGCGCTCGCTCATGGGGGCAGGTGCTCCTCGGCAGTCGACGGACGGGCTCCCGATCCTGCCAGAACCGGTGTGAGCCGGGTCATGGACCCGGTGGACCGCCTCGCACCGGTTCGGGCACCTACCCCTTGCGCTTGACGATCTCCTCGGTGGCCGCCGGGAGGACGGCGTGCAGGTCGCCGACGACGCCGAAGTCGACGAGCTCGAAGATCGGCGCCTCCTCGTCCTTGTTGACCGCGATGATCGTCTTCGAGGTCTGCATGCCGGCCCGGTGCTGGATCGCCCCGGAGATGCCGTTGGCCACGTACAGCTGCGGTGAGACGGTCTTGCCGGTCTGGCCCACCTGGAAGGTGTGCGGCATCCAACCGGAGTCGACCGCGGCGCGCGAGGCCCCGACCGCGGCGCCGAGCGCGTCGGCGAGGCCCTCGATGGGTGCGAAGTCGCCGCCGGTGCCGCGTCCGCCGGAGACCACGATGGCGGCCTCGGTCAGCTCGGGGCGGCCCGAGGCCGTGCGCGGCTGGGCGGCGACGATCTTCGCCTGCTTGGCCACCTCGGAGATCGCCGGGGAGAACTCCTCGACGGCGCCCGCGCCGGCGTGCTCCTCGGGGGCCGCGGAGTTCGGCTTCACGGTGATGATCGGCGTGCCGGTGGTGACCGTGGCCTGCACGGTGTAGCTGCCCGCGAAGACGCTCTGGGTGGTCACCGGGACGCCGTCGGTGACGGTGACGTCGACGGCGTCGGTGATCAGGCCGGAGCCGGTCTTGATGGCCAGCCGGCCGGCGACCTCCTTGCCCTCCGAGGTCGAGGGCAGCAGGACGGCGCGCGGCGAGACCTTCTCCACCAGCTGCTGGAGGGCCTCGGCCTAGCGGGGCCACGAGGTAGCCGCTGATCTCGGTGTCGTCGACGACGTAGACCTTCTCGGCGCCGTAGGCGGTGAGCTTCTCGGTCGCCTCGGCGGCCTTCTCGGCGGGGCCGACGAAGACCGCGGACGGCTCCCCGAGCGGCGCGCGATGGTCAGCAGCTCGTAGGTGGGCTTGCGCACCGCACCCTGGACGTGGTCGACGAGGACCAGGACTTCGGACATGGCTCGCTCTCTCTCGGCGGATACCGGTGGGCGGACTAGATGAACTTCTTCGAGGCGAGGAAGCCCGCGAGCGCAGGCGCGCCGGAGCCGTCCTCGTCCTTGACGATCTCCCCCGCGCTGCGGGGCGGGCGCTGGTTCGTCTCCGCGACGGCCGACCACGCCACGGACAGGCCGACCTGGTCGGCGTCGACGCCGATGTCGGCGAGCGACCAGGTCTGCATCGGCTTCTTCTTGGCCGCCATGATGCCCTTGAAGGACGGGTAGCGGGCCTCGCCGGTCTGGTCGGTGACCGAGAGCAGGATCGGCATCGTGGCGCCGACGACCTCGGTGGAGGTGTCCCCGTCACGCTTGATGCGGACCTGGTCGCCCCGGGTCTCGACCACGGAGGCCAGCGTGACCTGCGGCAGGCCGAGGCGCTCGGCCATCATCGCCGGCACGACCGAGCCGGAGGCGTCGGTGGAGGCCATGCCGCACATGACGAGGTCGGCGCGCCGGACTCGAAGCCCTCCGCCTTCTCGACGGCCTTGGCCAGCACCAGCGAGGTGGCGATGTAGTCGGAGCCTGCGATGGCCTCGTCGGTGACGTGGATGCCGGAGTCGCAGCCCATCTGCAGGGCCTTGCGCACCGCGTCGACGGCCTTCTCGGGTCCGACGCACAGCGCGGTGACCGTGGTCGCCGTGGGGTCCTCGGACTTCTCCTTGAGCTGCAGCGCCTGCTCGACGGCGTACTCGTCGAGCTCGGAGAGCAGGCCGTCGACACCGACGCGGTCGACGGTGTTGTCGGACTCGAAGCGCCGGTCGGCGGTCGCGTCGGGGACGTACTTCACGCAAACGACAATGTTCATGGTGGTGTGGCCGTTAGGGCCCCTCCTGTGCGCTCGACGACGCCGGGCTCGGCTGTGCCGCGGCGTCACCGCTGACGCCCGGTGCTGGCGAGGTTACCGCCGCGGTCACCGCGAAGCGAACACCCTCGCTCGATGCGGTCACTCACACCAGCTCGGGCCGCGTGCGGACGCCGGCGCGCCGGTGGGCCGGGGCGCTGTCGGGCGCGGGCGTCGCAGGGGCCCGAACGACCCGGGCCGCGATGGCGGCGAGCGAGCCGAGGTAGGCCAGCGCCGCCAGGCCCCGGTCGAGCAGCGCCTCGATGCCGGCCGGCGCGGTGTCCTGCTCCCCGCCGAGCGCCGACCGCCAGGCGCTGGACCAGCGCGACCGCGACGCCGCCCCGAGACCGTCCGCGGCCACCCCCGTCGACGCCGGCCGCGGCCAGCACCGCCGCCACGACAGCAGCGCCGCGCACCAGCCGCCGAGCCGCGGCCAGGGCGCCGGCCTGACGCGCGGCGCAGCACGCCGAGGACGGGTGGGCCGGCGATCAGCGCCCCTCGAAGACGGCCTTGCCGGGGCCCTGCTCGACGAAGGAGCGCATCCCGGCCGTCACGGTCCTCGGTGGCGAAGAGCGCCGCGAACTGCTGCCGCTCGATCTCCAGGCCGGTGTCGAGGTCGACCTCGAGGCCGCGGTCGATGCTCTCCTTGGCGGCGCGGACGGCGTAGGCGCCGCGCCGCGCGAACTGCCCCGCCCAGGCGACGCGCCTCGTCGTAGACTCGGCGGCCGGGACGACCCGGTCGACCAGGCCGATCGCCAGCGCCTCGTCGGCCTTCACGAAGCGGCCGGTGAAGATGATGTCCTTGGCCCGGCTGGGGCCGACCAGCCGGCTCAGCCGCTGGGTGCCGCCCGGCGCCGGGGATGATGCCGAGCAGCACCTCGGGCTGGCCGAGCACCGCGTCGTCGGCGGCGAAGCGGACGTCGGCGGCGAGGGCCAGCTCGCAGCCGCCGCCCAGGGCGTAGCCGGTGACGGCGGCGACGACCGGCTTGGGGATCCGCGCGACCGCGGTGACGGCCGCCTGCAGCGGCCCGGAGCGCTTGACCATGTCGACGTGCGACATCGTCGGCCATCTCCTTGACGTCGTTGCCGGCGGCGAAGACGCGCTCGCCGCCGTAGAGCGACGACGGCCTTGACGTCGTCGCGCTCGGTGGCCTCGTGCGGCCGCCGCGCGCAGCTCGTCCTGCACCTGCGACGCTGATCGCGTTCATCTTCGGCCGGTCCAGCCGGATCGTGCCGACGCCGTCGGCCACCTCGAGCCGTACGAGCTCACCCACGGTGCTGCTCCTCGCCTGCTCCCGGCGACGGCCGCGGGCGGCGGCGTCCTCGACCCGAGACTAGGCCACCGGCGACCCTGCTGCTACCTGGGCCGCGCGCCGCGGGTCCCGGGTGGGATGATCCCCGCCGTGAGCGCCCCGACCTGGAGCCGCCTCGGCGAGCGCAGCGCGGTCTGGCCGGGCCGGAACTGGCCGCTCGGGGCGACCTGGTCGCCGGAGTCGACCAACTTCGCCGTGCACGCCCCCCGCGGCCGAGGCGGCTGTGGGTCTGCCTTTCGACGACGACGGCGTCGAGACCCGGCACCGCCTGACCGAGCAGACCCTCGGCATCTGGCACGGCGCCCTGCCCGGCGTCGCCCCCGGCACCCGCTACGGCTTCCGCGTCGCGGGCCCTGGGACCCCGCGCAGGGCCTGCGGTTCAACCGAGCACAAGCTCCTGCTCGACCCCTACGCCCGCGCGGTCAGCGGCGACCTCGTCGCCGGCCCCGGCGATCTACGCCCACGACGTGCGACGACCCCGCGCGGCCGCAGCGAGGTGGACTCCGGCGCCCACGTGCCGCGCAGCGTGGTCGTCGGCGAGGAGAGGGCCTTCGACTGGGGCGGGGACCGCCCGCTGCGCCGCCGCTGGCGCGACACCGTCATCTACGAGCTGCACGTCAAGGGCCTGACCGCGCTGCACGACCGGGTGCCCGAGCAGCTGCGCGGCACCTACGCCGGGCCTGGCCGCGCCGCGCGGTCACCGACTACCTGCGCGACCTCGGCGTCACCGCCGTCGAGCTGCTGCCGGTGCACCAGTTCGTCTCGCGAGCCGCTCCTGGCCGAGCGCGGGGCTGAGCAACTACTGGGGCTACAACTCGATCGGGTTCTTCGCCCCGCACCACGCCTACTGCCGCCTCGCGGCGACCGGGGCGAGCAGGTCACCGAGTTCAAGCAGATGGTCGGCCGCTGCACGCGGCCGGGCTCGAGGTGATCCTCGACGTCGTCTACAACCACACCGCCGAGGCCGGGCCGCGACGGTCCGACGCTGTGCTTCCGCGGGCTCGACGACCGCGGCTACTACCAGCCGGGTCGCGCCCGACCCGCGACCGCCGAAGGCCGGCAGCCCGGCCGCTCGACGACACTACTGGGACGTCACCGGCTGCGGCAACACCGTCGACGCCGGCCACCCGTTCGCGCTGCGGCTGATCCTGGACTCGCTGCGCTACTGGGTCACCGAGATGCACGTCGACGGCTTCCGCTTCGACCTGCTGTCCGCGCTGACCCGCGTCGGCCACGAGGTCGACATGCGCTGCCACCTGCTCACCGCGATCGGCCAGGACCCGGTGCTGCGCCACGTCAAGCTGATCGCCGAGCCGTGGGACGCCTCGATGGACGGCTACAAGGTCGGCGGCTTCCCGCCGCCGTGGGTGGAGTGGAACGACCAGTACCGCGACGAGGTCCGCGACTTCTGGCGCGGCCACGCCGACGGCATCCGCACGGTCGCCACCCGGCTGGCCGGCTCCTCCGACCTGTACGCCGACGACGGCCGCTCGCCGTACAACTCGGTCAACTTCGTCACCGCCCACGACGGCTTCACCCTGCGCGACCTGGTCAGCTACGACCGCAAGCACAACGAGGCCAACGGCGAGGACAACCGCGACGGCACCGACAACAACCGGTCCTGGAACCACGGCGTCGAGGGCGAGACCGACGACGCGGACGTCATCGCCGCTGCGCCGGCGCGCAGGCGGCCAACCTGATGGCCACGCTGTGCCTGTCCAACGGGGTGCCGATGATCGTCGCCGGCGACGAGCGCGGCCGCACCCAGCGCGGCAACAACAACGCCTACTGCCAGGACAACGAGATCTCGTGGGTCGACTGGAGCGCCGACGACGCGTGGCTGGACGTCTACGACGTCACCCGCGCCGCCCTGCGCGCTGCGCCGCGAGCACCCGGCGCTGCGCCAGCGGCACTGGTTCGAGGGCCGGCCCGACGATGATCGGCGGCCCCAAGGACCTCGCCTGGCTGCACCCCGCCGGGCGCGAGATGACCGAGGGCGACTGGCACGACGAGCGGGCTGCGCACGCTGGGGATGTTCGTCTCCGGCACCCCGCTGCGCTCGCCCGGGCCCCGCGGCGAGCAGCAGGTGGACGCCTCGTTCCTGTTGTGGTTCAACGCCGGCGCCGACGCGGTCGACGGTGACCGCTGCCCGCCAACGACTGGGTCAACGAGGGCGAGGTCGCGCTCTCCACCGACCCCGGGCTGCCGCTCGGTACGAGGCTGCGAAGCGGGAACACGGTGGTTCTCGGTGGACGCTGCCTCGCGGCCGTGGTGCAGACCGACCACTGACGGGCCCCGACGCGCTGCCCGCCCGCTCGGTCCCCGGGCGATCACGCTGCGCCCGGACACCGACCGGTCGGCACGGTGTCGGTCTCGTCCGGGAGCGCCCGTGAGCGGGCCGGGGTCGTCCCCGTCGCCGGCTCGTCGGGACGAGGGGGACGCAGGCCAGGTCCCGGTCGTCGTCGGAGCTCATCAGCCCAGCACCACGGGGATGGATCCGGCGACGTGCCGCGGCGCGGGTCCGCCGCGCAACCCCGCTCGCGCAGGGCGCCGACCAGCACGCCCACACGGCGCCCCACCTCCTCGCGACCTGACGCACCCGACTGGTCGCGATGCCGGGGCGGCCGCCATGGCGTGCAGGTGCTGAACGCGCTCCGGCCCGTGTGCATCGCTGCGGCGTCCACCAGCACCCCGACCTCCCGCCGTGGCGTCGCGTGGTCGATGGCGGACCTGCCGTTGAGGGTGACCGAGCCGGCGCTCGGGTCCTTGACATGGTGCTGGACCTGAGATAAGTCAGGCAGAAGGGAAAGGTGGGGGTCGATGACCTCTCCGATGCAGGGCAGGGTGCTGAGCCGGCGCACGTTCGTCCGGGCCGTCGGAGGTGGTGCCGTCGGCTTCGCGGTCTTCTCGCGCGGGCTGGGCGGCACGCCACAGGCGATCGCGGCCATCGAGGGGGGCACCCTGGAACCCGGGGACGTCGAGAAGTTCGTGGAACCGCTGTTCATCCCGCCGGTGATGTCCCCCGTGACCCGGATCACCCGCCGGGGCGGCAAGAGCGTCGACTACTACGAGATCTCGATGCGTCAGTTCGATCAGCAGGTCCTGCCGAGCGGCTGGCCGGCCACCACCGTGTGGGGCTACGGCCCGACCAGCTCGTCGTCGAAGAAGGCGGTGCTGGTCCATCACGCGCCGTCGCTGACGATCGAGACCACCTGGGAGCGCCCCGTCCGGGTGAAGTGGGTCAACGAGCTCGTCGATGCCCACGGCGCCTTCCTGCCCCACCTGCTTCCGGTGGACCAGACGCTGCACTGGGCGAACCCGCCCGGTGGCGAGGAGGGGCGCGACATGCGGCCCACCCACGCGGGCACGCCCGAGGCCTACGACGGGCCCGTCCCGATGGTCCCCCACGTCCACGGCTCGCTCCACGTCGGTGACGAGAGCGACGGCTACACCGAGGCGTGGTGGCTCCCCGCCGCCGACAACATCCCGGCCGGCCACGCGAGAGAGGGCACCTGGTACGACTTCTTCAAGAACAAGGCCGAGACGAGGTTCGACGTCAGGTGGGGCCCGGGGTTCGCGGTGTTCCAGTACCCCAACTTCGACCGGGCCCGCACGAACTGGTACCACGACCACGCGCTCGGGATGACCCGCCTCAACGTCTACGCCGGGCCGGCGGGGTTCTACCTCGTGCGGGGCGGGGTGGGCGACGCCGTCCTCGACTCACGCACCGGCGAGCCCGCCTCGCTGCCGGGCCCGGCGCCCAAGGCCGGTGACGGGCCCTCGACGAACAAGCGCTACCGCGAGATCCCGATCGTGATCCAGGACCGCGCCTTCAACCAGGACGGGTCGCTCTTCTATCCCGACAGCCGGAGTTCTTCGACGGGATCGCCGGCGACTACATCCCGGACGGCGACTTCCCGCCGATCTGGAACCCCGAGTTCTTCGGCAACATGATGATGGTCAACGGGCGCACCTGGCCGTACCTGGACGTGGAGCAGCGGCGCTACCGGTTCCGCTTCCTCAACGGCTGCCAGTCCCGCTTCCTCATCCTCGACTTCGCCGCCATCACCGGTGCCGAGGTGTGGCTGGTGGGCAACGACGGGGGCTTCCTGTCGAGCCCGGTGAACCTCCAGGGCACGGCGGGACGGCTGCTGCTCGGCCTCGCCGAGCGGGCCGACGTGATCGTGGACTTCACCGCGGTGCCCGTGGGCGAGTACGCGCTGGGCAACCTGGGACCGGACGAGCCCTTCGGCGGCGGGGTGCCGGGCGACGACGGGGATGACGAGGTGTTCGAGCGGGCCGACCCCGCCAGCACCGGCAGGGTCATGCAGTTCCGGGTGGCCCCGGCCGTCGACGAGGACGCCTCCACGCCGCCGCGCTTCCTGACGCTGCCGCCGGTCCCTGCCCCTCCCCCGTCCGCGACGGTCCGCAGGCTCGCGCTGATCGAGGCCATGGGGGTGGGCAGCGACGGCCAGGAAGGGCCCGTCGAGGCTCTGCTCGGTGTCGTGACCGAGGCCATGTACGCGGAGGAGCGGGCCTGGGCGGCCCAGACGACCGAGACCGTGGCGACCGGCGCCACCGAGGTGTGGGAGATCTACAACACCACCGGGGACGCCCACCCGATCCACCTCCACGAGGTGGCCTTCGAGGTGGTCGGCCGGGAGGACCTCATCACCGAGGACGACGAGGTCGTCCAGCCGCTGGCGACGACCGGGGTGTCCCGGGGCCCCGACCCGGGCGAGAGCGGCCTCAAGGACACCGTGACGGCCTATCCCGCGCAGGTCACCCGGATCAGGGCCACCTTCGAGACGCCCGGGCAGTACGTGTGGCACTGCCACATCCTCGAGCACGAGGACAACGAGATGATGCGTCCTCTACGCGTCGGCCCCGTGCAGGACGGAGCGCCCGGGAGCTGAGCCGCACGTGGCTCCGGACGGGCCCAGCCCACCCCCTGCGGAGCCCCGAGGGGAACCCCGTGCGGGTGCCGCCTGCGCCAACACCCAGCATCTCGGACGCGCGCGCGGTGTACTGGCGTGGTCGCGCCCGAGCCGGCTGCGGCCCGCGGCACGGCCGGGCCGATCTTCCCCCGGGCCGCGCCATGGTGCCCGTGCCCACCCTCGTGAAGCGACGGCGGCTGCACCGCCGAGGGCGGCGACTGCCGGCGTGCGCCACCTGCACCACGCGAGCCCCGGCTCCGAGTGCGGGGCCGGTCCCGGCAGCAGTGCCGCGCCCACGCGACGCCGGCACCACGAACACGGATCGCGCCGCACGTGGCTCGGGTGGCCGTACACCGGCGGGCAGAAGTCGGCGTCCCACTCCCTCGCAAGCGCGTGGATCCGGTTTCTCGCAGGTTCTGCCCGCCGGTCTCCGCGCCGGCAGGGCCGCCCGCGTGCCGGCCGTCGCGGGCGAGACCCCGACGGGCTGCGGCGGGCCTGGACGGCGCGCACGGGGACCGACACCTGGCTGGGCCGGGTGGTCCCGGGCCACGAGCAGCCGTACCCGCTCGGCCCACCGAACGCGGAGCACGAGACCGACGGTCACGACCCGCCCGCTCCGACGAGCCTCCCGCGCCTAAGCCCGGGTCTCGGAGGTCCGGGCGGCACACGATCCTGCGGGAGGAGCGGGACCACCACCGCTACACGGTCCGGGACCGTCGTCTCGCGCCGCTGACCCGAGGGTGCCGACCCCGCGCCGGCCCGCCGGCGTCACGCCCCGAGGCGGCAGCACGCGCCACGGGTGCCGCCGGCCAGACACGAGGTTGCCCCCTCGCCTCGGCAGGTCTAGGACACGGGGAGGGACGAGGCCCGGCCGGGCCCACCGAGGGGGGACACGATGGACGCAATGACGCGACGCGCGAGGAGGTCGGGCCCCGGGTCGGCCCGCCGGTGGTGGACGGGGGCCGTGGCGCTCGCGCTCGCCGGCGGCTCCGCGCTCGGGCCGGCGGCGGCGCGCGACGGCGGCGAGCAGGCCCGCAGATCGGGGGTCACGGTCGTCGCCAGGTCCTTCGACGCCCCGTTCGGGATCGACGTGACGCGGCGCGGGGTGCTGGTCGCCGACGCCTACGCGGGCGAGGTGACCCTGACCAGGCGCGGGGGCGCCCGGCGGACCCTGGTCGACGACGTGCCCGGCGTGGCCGGGGTGGCGGGCGGACACCGGCGCGTGTACGCGGTGCTGGGCGGCCCCAACGAGAACGGCGAGAACCCGCCCGCCGCGTTCGACCCCTCCACCGTCGTGGCCCAGCGCTGGGCGGGCGGACGGACCAGGCCCGTGGCGGACCTGCTGGCCCACGAGCTCGCGCACAACCCGGACGGCCAGGTGCAGCTCGTCGACGGCGAGCCCGTCGACGCCCTGTCGAACCCGTTCAGCATGGCGATGAGCCGGCGGGGACTGCTGGTCGCCGACGGCGGCGCCAACGACGTCCTGCGCGTCAACCCCCGCACCGGGAAGGTCTCGACGTTCTTCGTGCCACCGACGGTCACCGAGGTGGCGGCCTGCCTCGAGGACGGGGCGCAGGCCAACCCCGGCACGGTCGGCTGCGACCCGGTGCCCACCGGGGTGGCCGTGCGCGGCGGACGCGTCTACGTCAGCACCCTGGGTGCGGAGGTCCCGCGCGCGGGACGCGTCTACGAGCTCGCGCTGCGCACGGGCACGGTGCGCCGGACGTGGGGGAACCTGACCGCCCCGACCGGGGTCGCCGTGCGGGGTGACGCCGTGTTCGTCTCCGAGGTCCTCCACGGCCTCCCCGACGGCCCGCCGCCGCCCGACCTGGACCCGTCCACCATCGGTCGGATCACCCGTCTCGCGCACGGCAGGCGGACCCACGCACGGGTGACGATGCCGACGGGGCTCGACGTGCGACGGGGGGCGCTCTACTCCTCGGCCTGGTCGGTCGCCGCCCTGTTCCTCGGCGAGCCCGGCCGGGGTCAGGTCGTGCGGGTGGGACGCGCCGCCTTCCACTGACCCGACGCGGACCCGGTGTGGTCGGTGCGCGACGGCACCGACCACACCGGCACCGCCCGCACCGGGGTCCGCGCCGGCTGCGCTCAGGGCAGCGCCACCACGCCGAGCTCGGCGTCGGAGGCCAGCAGCGCGTGGTGCGGCACGACGCGCACCGTGTACCCGAAGCCGCCCGCGCGGCTCAGCGGCACGCTGCCCTCGAACCGGTGGCGCCCGGCGTCGTAGGACTCGGCCAGGTCGAGCGCGACGACGCTGGTCGCGCTGAGCTCGTCGGCCCGGCTGCCCGCGGCGGACCCGCTCCCCCCGACGGCCTCGGTGCGGCCGTGGACGACCTGCACCGTCACGTCGCCCGGGGACAGTGCGCCGAGGGCCACGAACGCGCGCACGCCGAGCACGTCGCCGACCTCGACGACGTCGCCGACGCCGTCGCTCTCGACGTGCTCGACCGCGACGTCGTGCCAGCCGGCCAGGACGGCGCGCTTCCAGCGGGCCAGGTCGGCCGCGCCCGCGTGGTCGGCCTCCAGGGCGCGCGCGGTCACGACGGCGGGGGCGTAGAGGGTGCGGGTGTAGTCGCGCACCATCCGCGAGGCGAGCACCTTCGGACCCAGCGACTTCAGCGTGTGGCGCACCATCGTCAGCCAGCGCGGCGGGACGCCGGCGTCGTCGAGGTCGTAGAAGCGGGGCGCGACCTCGTGCTCGATCAGGTCGTAGAGCGCGGTGGCCTCGAGGTCGTCGCGACGGTCGGGGTCCTCGACGCCGTCGGCGGACGGGATCGCCCAGCCGTTGCCGCCGTCGAACCACTCGTCCCACCAGCCGTCGAGGATCGACAGGTTCAGCCCGCCGTTGAGCGCGGCCTTCATGCCCGAGGTGCCGCAGGCCTCGTAGGGCCTCAGCGGGTTGTTCAGCCACACGTCGCAGCCGGGGTAGAGCGGCTGGGCCATCGCGATGTCGTAGTTGGGCAGGAACACGATGCGGTGGCGCACCTCGGGGTCGTCGGCGAAGCGCACCATCTCCTGGATCAGCCGCTTGCCGCCGTCGTCGGCCGGGTGCGACTTGCCGGCGATGACCAGCTGTACCGGGCGCTCGGGGTGCAGCAGGATCCGCTTGAGCCGCTCGGGGTCGCGCAGCATCAGCGTCAGGCGCTTGTAGGAGGGCACCCGGCGGGCGAACCCGATGGTCAGCACGTCGGGGTCGAGGGCCTCGTCGATCCAGTCCAGCTCCGCCGGTGCCGCGCCGCGCTCGCGCCAGGAGTCGCGCAGCCGGTGACGGGCGTCGAGGACGAGCCGCTCGCGCAGCTGCCGCTTGACCGACCACACCGTCTCGTCGGCGACCTCGTCGACGGCCGCCCAGAACGCCTCGGTGTCGTCCGAGGTGGGGTCCGCTCCCCGCTCGGCGGCGAGGCCGATCACCTCACGGGCTACCCAGGTCGGGGCGTGCACGCCGTTGGTGATCGAGCCGATCGGCACCTCGGCCTCGTCGAAGGCCGGCCACAGTCCGTTGAACATGCCCCGGCTGACCTCCCCGTGCAGCAGCGAGACGCCGTTGGCACGCTGGGCGAGTCGGAACCCCATCACGGCCATGTTGAACATGGAGGCGTCGCCGCCGGCGTAGTCCTCGCGGCCCAGCGCCAGCACCCGGTCGACGGGCACGCCCGGCGTGGCGCCGCCCTCGCCGAAGTACTGCTCGACCAGGGATCGGGGGAACCGGTCGATTCCCGCGGGCACCGGGGTGTGGGTGGTGAACACCGTGGACGCGCGGCCGAGCTCGAGGGCGGTGTCGACGTCGAGGCCCGGGCCCCCCTCGCCGACGGTCATCTCGCGGACCCGCTCCAGGCCGAGGAAGCCGGCGTGGCCCTCGTTGGTGTGGAAGACCTCCGGGGCCGGGGCGCCGGTGATCCGCGAGAAGGCGCGCAGCGCTCGCACGCCGCCGACGCCGAGCAGCAGCTCCTGGCGCAGCCGGTGCTCGGCGTTGCCGCCGTAGAGCCGGTCGGTGACCTCGCGGTACGAGTCGGGGTTGTCCTGGACCTCGGTGTCCAGGGCCAGCAGCGGCACCCGGCCGACGCGGGCCACCCAGATCCGCGCGAGCAGGTCGGGGCCGCCGGGCATGGCGATCGCGATCCGGGCCGGCGTGCCGTCGTCCTCGCGCAGCAGCGTCAGCGGCAGGCCGTCGGGGTCCAGCAGCGGGTAGGTCTCCTGCTGCCACCCGCTGCGGTCCAGCGACTGGCGGAAGTAGCCGTGGCGGTACAGCAGGCCGACGCCGACCACCGGGACGCCGAGGTCGCTGGCCGACTTCAGGTGGTCCCCGGCCAGGATGCCGAGACCGCCGGAGTACTGGGGCAGCACGGCCGCGATACCGAACTCCGGGGAGAAGTAGCCGATCGCGCCCGGCGCCCCGGTGCCGCCGTCCGCGCCGAAGGTGCGCTGGTACCAGCGCTCCCCGCCCAGGTAGGCCTGCAGGTCGGCGTCGAGGCCCGCGAGACGCTCGAGGAACCCGTCGTCGGCGGCCAGCGCGTCGAGCCGGGCGGGCCCCACCTCGCCGAGCAGACGCACCGGGTCGCGCCCGGTGGCCTCCCACAACGCCGGGTCGACCTCGGCGAAGAGGTCCTGGGTGGGCGGGTGCCAGGACCAGCGCAGGTTGCCCGCGAGCTCGATCAGGGCGCCGAGCGCCTCGGGCAGGACGGGGCGGACGATGAAACGTCGGAAGGCGCGCACGGCGTGACGCTAGCGCCCGTTCTGGATCGTTCCAAGGGTCTAGGGACCCCCGACCGTGGCGGCGCGCCGGTCGCACGGCCCCGGCTTGCACCCTCGTCGGCCGACGCGGAAGGATCGGGGTCATGGTCGGTCGCATCCCAGTCATGGACGTCAGCCCCGTCGTCGACCTCGGCCGGCTGCCGGCCAAGGCCACCGTCGGCGAGCCCCTGCCCGTGCGCGCCACGGTGTTCCGCGAGGGCCACGACATGCTGGCCGCCGAGGTGGTGCTGATCGGCCCCGACGGCGAGCGCCGCGACCCTGTGCGGATGACGTTGCTCCCGGACCCGCCGAACCGGTACGAGGCCTGGGTCGTCCCCGACGCCGTGGGCGCCTGGAGCTTCGAGATCCACTCCTGGTCCGACGTGCTGGCCACCTGGGAGCACGACGCCGGCCTGAAGATCCCCGCCGGCGTCGACGTCGACCTGATGTTCACCGAGGCCCGCCTGCTGCTCGAGCGGGTGCTGGCCGACCTGCCCGCCGGCGACCCCGGCCGCGACGTCGTCCGGGCCGCCGCCGCGGTGGCCGAGGACGGCGCGCGCCCCGCCGAGGCCCGCCTGGCCCAGCTGCAGGCGCCCGACCTGTGGGAGGTGCTCCTCGCCCACCCGCTGCGCGAGCTGGTCACCGTCGAGGGCCCCTACCCGCTCTTCGCCGACCGCCAGCGGGCCCTGTACGGCGCCTGGTACGAGTTCTTCCCCCGCTCCGAGGGCGCGAGCGTCGACCCCGACACCGGAGCGGTCACGTCGGGGACCCTGCGCACCGCCGCGAAGCGGCTCGACGCCGTGGCCGCGATGGGCTTCGACGTGATCTACCTGCCGCCGATCCACCCGATCGGCGAGGTCAACCGCAAGGGCCCGAACAACACCCTCACCCCCGGTCCCGACGACCCGGGCTCGCCCTGGGCGATCGGCTCGAAGGACGGCGGCCACGACGCCATCCACCCCGACCTCGGCGACGAGGACGACTTCGCGGCCTTCGTGGCGCGCGCAGGCGAGCTCGGCCTCGAGGTGGCGCTCGACCTCGCCCTCCAGGCGGCGCCGGACCACCCGTGGGTCACCGAGCACCCGGAGTTCTTCACCACCCGCGCCGACGGGTCGATCGCCTACGCGGAGAACCCGCCGAAGAAGTACCAGGACATCTACCCGATCAACTTCGACAACGACCCCGAGGGGATCTACGCCGAGGTGCTGCGGGTGCTGCGGTTGTGGATGTCGCGCGGGGTCCGGGTCTTCCGGGTCGACAACCCGCACACCAAGTCGCTGGCCTTCTGGGAGCGCCTGCTGGGCGAGGTGCGCTCGACCGACCCCGACGTCGTCTTCCTCTCCGAGGCCTTCACCCGTCCGCCGATGATGCACGGCCTCGGCGCGGTGGGCTACCACCAGAGCTACACCTACTTCACCTGGCGCAACGCGCGCTGGGAGATCGAGGAGTACCTGCGCGAGGTCTCAGCGGAGTCCGACCACCTGATGCGCCCGAACTTCTTCGTCAACACCCCCGACATCCTGCCGACCTACCTGCAGTACGGCGGGCCCGCGGCGTTCAAGGTGCGCGCCGTCGTCGCCGCCCTCGGCTCGCCCAGCTGGGGTGTCTACGCCGGGTACGAGCTGTACGAGCACGTCGCCATCCGTCCCGGCGCCGAGGAGTACCTCGACTCGGAGAAGTTCCAGGTCCGGGTGCGCGACTGGGACGCCGCCGCGGCCGAGAGCCGCACGCTGGCGCCCTACCTGACCCGGCTCAACGAGATCCGCCGCGCCCACCCCGCCCTGCAGCTGCTGCGCAACGTGGTCATCCACTCCAGCGACGACGAGAACGTCCTGGTGTTCTCCAAGCAGGCCGCCCTGCCCGACGGCGGCACCGACACCGTGCTCGCCGTGGTGAACCTCGACCCGCACGGCACCCGCGAGACGATGGTCCACCTCGACCTGCCCGCGCTCGGCCGGGACTGGCACGACGGCTTCGTGGTGCACGACGAGATCACCGGCGAGGACTACCACTGGGGCCAGCACAACTACGTGCGCCTCGACCCCGGCCACGAGCCTGCCCACGTGCTGACCCTGAGGAGCTACGAGTGACCACCGCCGACCTGCAGCCGGCCGAGCAGATCCCGCCCCCCGAGGACTCCGGGCGCTCCGGGGAGTCGCAGGCCCCGGAGGAGTCGACGAGCACCATCCCCGAGGGCACCAGCGGGGACACCTCGACCGACTGGTTCAAGACCGCGGTCTTCTACGAGGTGCTGGTCCGCAGCTTCCACGACTCCAACGGCGACGGCACCGGCGACTTCCGTGGCCTCATCGAGAAGCTGGACTACCTCGAGTGGCTCGGGGTCGACTGCATCTGGCTGCCGCCGTTCTTCTCCTCGCCGCTGCGCGACGGCGGCTACGACGTCGCCGACTTCATCAACATCCTCCCCGAGTGCGGCACCGTCGAGGACTTCCACGCCCTGCTCGACGCCGCCCACGCCCGCGGCATCCGGGTGATCATCGACTTCGTCATGAACCACACCAGCGACCAGCACGACTGGTTCCAGCAGTCCCGCTCGGACCCCGAGGGTCCCTACGGCGACTTCTACGTGTGGTCCGACACCGACGAGCTCTACCAGGACGCACGGATCATCTTCGTCGACACCGAGCCGTCGAACTGGACCTGGGACCCGGTGCGCCAGCAGTACTTCTGGCACCGCTTCTTCAGCCACCAGCCGGACCTGAACTTCGACAACCCCGCCGTGCACGAGGCGATCATCGAGGCGCTGTCGTTCTGGTTCGACATGGGCCTCGACGGCTTCCGTCTCGACGCCGTGCCGTACCTCTACGAGCGTCCGGGCACCGACGGGGAGAACCTTCCCGAGACCCACGAGTTCCTGCGCACCATCCGCCGCTACGTCGACGAGAACTACCCCGGCCGGGTGCTGCTCGCCGAGGCCAACCAGTGGCCCGCCGACGTCGTCGACTACTTCGGCGACTTCGCCTCCGGTGGCGACGAGTGCCACATGTGCTTCCACTTCCCGGTGATGCCGCGCATCTTCATGGCCGTGCGCCGCGAGTCGCGCTTCCCGATCTCGGAGATCCTCGACCAGACGCCCGCGATCCCGCACCACTGCCAGTGGGGGATCTTCCTGCGCAACCACGACGAGCTGACCCTCGAGATGGTCACCGACGACGACCGCGACTACATGTGGAACGAGTACGCCAAGGACCCGCGGATGAAGGCCAACATCGGGATCCGCCGGCGCCTGGCCCCGCTGCTGGAGAACGACACCAACCAGATCGAGCTGTTCACCGCGCTGCTGCTCTCGCTGCCCGGCTCGCCGGTGCTCTACTACGGCGACGAGATCGGGATGGGCGACAACATCTGGCTCGGCGACCGCGACGGCGTGCGCACCCCGATGCAGTGGACCCCGGACCGCAACGCCGGGTTCTCCCGCGCCACCCCGGGCAAGCTGGCGCTGCCGGCGGTCCAGGACCCCGTGTACGGCTACCAGAGCGTGAACGTGGAGGCACAGCTGGAGAACTCCTCCTCGCTGCTGCACTGGACCCGACGGATGATCCACGCCCGCCGCGGCCACCAGGCCTTCGGCCTCGGCACGTTCACCGACCTCGGTGGCTCCAACTCCACGGTGCTCTCCTACGTGCGCGAGCACGAGGACGACGTGATCCTGTGCATCAACAACCTGTCCCGCTTCGCCCAGCCCGTGGAGCTGGACCTGCGGCGGTTCGAGGGCATGGTGCCCGTCGAGATGCTCGGCGGCGTACCGTTCCCCTCCATCGGTGAGCTGCCCTACCTGCTCACCCTGGGCGGGTACGGCTTCTACTGGTTCCGCCTGACCCGACCGGACGACTCCTCCGAGGGGGGACAGCTGCTGTGAGCACCTCCACGATCCCCGAGCACCTCGACGGCGCGGTGTTCGAGGCCTACCTGGCCCGGACCCGCTGGTTCGGCGGCAAGGGCCGGCCCTTCCACGTCACCGGCGTGCGCCCGGTGGGCACGGTGCCCGGCGCCGTCGCGGACGGCCCCGTCGTCGTGCTGCACCTCGTCGAGGTCTCCTACGACGACGCCGAGGCGGGCGCCGACCAGGCGGTCGAGACCTACCAGGTGCCGCTGAGCCTCTACCGCGACCCCGAGCACCGCCTGGACCACGCCTTCGTCGGCTGGTGGCAGGAGCCCACCGTGGGCTGGGTGCACGCCTACGACGCGTTGCACGACCGGGAGGCGATGGCCTGCTGGCTGCGCAGCTTCGACGTCGCCGGCCAGCGGGCGCTGAGCATCGACGCGGGCCCCTCCCCCGTCGTCCACGACGGCGACGCCGCCGTGGTGTTCCGCCGGATGCCGGGCCACGACCTCGACCTCGAGTCCACCGCCACGCTGTTCGGGGGCGAGCAGTCCAACTCCTCGACCGCCTTCGGCGAGGACGCCGTGCTCAAGGTCTTCCGCAAGGTCACCGCCGGCACCAACCCCGACATCGAGGTCCACGAGGCCCTCACCCGCGCCGGCATCCCCGAGGTGGCCGCGCTCTACGGCTGGGTCGAGCTGCGCGAGGAGGGACCCGGGGGTCCGCAGAGCACCGACCCCCTCGAGGACTCCGACATCTCGGTGGTCCAGCTCGGCATGCTCCAGGAGTTCCTGCGCACCGCCACCGACGGCTTCGACCTGGCGCTGTCCAGCGTGCGCAACCTCTACTCCGAGGGCGACCTGCACGCCCACGAGGTCGGCGGCGACTTCGCCGGCGAGTCCTCGCGCCTCGGCGAGGCCCTGGCCAGCGTCCACCGAACCCTGGCCGGCGCCTTCCCGGTCGGCAGCGTCGGCGCCGCCGACCTCGCCGGCACCATGGCCGCCCGGCTCGACGCCGCCCTCGGGGTCGTCCCCGAGCTGGCCGCCCACGCCGAACGCCTGCGCGCGCTGTTCTCCCGCGTCGGCGACCTCGGCGAGCTGCCCGTCCAGCGCGTGCACGGCGACCTGCACCTCGGGCAGACGATGCGCACCGCGTCGGGCTGGAAGATCGTCGACTTCGAGGGCGAGCCGGCCAAGACCCTGGCCGAGCGGGTGCTCCCCGACTCGCCGTGGCGCGACGTCGCGGGGATGCTGCGCTCCTTCGACTACGCCCCGCACGTCGCCGAGCGCTCCCGCGGGGTCAGCGACCCCGAGACCACGTCCCAGATCGCCGTCCGGGCCGACGAGTGGGCCCACCGCAACGCCAACCACTTCCTCGCGGCCTACGCGGGGGGAACCCTCACCGAGAGCCAGCGCACGCTGCTGGATGCGTACATCGCGGACAAGGCCGTCTACGAGTGCGTCTACGAGACCCGCAACCGCCCCACCTGGGTCTCGATCCCGCTCGCCGCCGTGGCTCGGATCGGACTCTGATGACCGACGCACCCGCCCTCCTGCCGGTCGGCACCGACCAGCTCGACCTGCTGCTGCGCGGCGAGCACGGCTCGCCGCACTCCCTGCTGGGTCCGCACCCGCACGACGGTGGTGTCACCGTGCGGGTCCTGCGTCCGCTCGCGACCGCCGTCGTGGTGCGCCACGGCGGCGGCGAGACGCCGCTGACGCACGAGCACGACGGCGTGTGGGCCGGCGTCCTGCCGGTCGCCGACGTGCCCGACTACCGCCTCGCGGTGACCTACGGCGAGGACACCCACGTCCTCGACGACCCCTACCGCTTCCTGCCGACCCTCGGCGAGACCGACCTGCACCTGATCAACGAGGGCCGCCACGAGCAGCTGTGGACCGTCCTGGGCGCCCGGGTGCACACCTACGAGGTGCCCGGTGGCGAGGACATCACCGGCACCAGCTTCGCGGTCTGGGCGCCCAACGCCCGCTCGGTGCGCCTGCGCGGCGACTTCAACTCCTGGGACGGCCGCGAGCACCCGATGCGCGCGCTGGGCTCCTCGGGGGTGTGGGAGCTGTTCGTGCCCGGCCTGGGCTCCGGCACCGCCTACAAGTTCCACCTGCTCGGCCCCGACGGCCAGTGGCGCGAGAAGGCCGACCCGATGGCCTTCCGCGCCGAGATCGCCCCGCGCACCTCCTCGGTGGTCTTCGAGTCCACCCACACCTGGGGGGACGAGGCCTGGATGACCGCGCGCGCCTCCCGCCGCCCGGTCGCCGAGGCGATGTCGACCTACGAGATGCACCTCGGGTCCTGGAAGCGCCACCCCGACTCGGCCTACTGGACCTACGACGAGCTCGCCGACGACCTGGTGCCCTACCTGGCCGACCTCGGCTTCACCCACGTCGAGCTGATGCCCGTCATGCAGCACCCGTTCGGCGGCTCGTGGGGCTACCACGTGACCTCCTACTACGCCGCGGACTCCCGCTACGGCGACCCCGACGGCTTCAAGCGCCTCGTCGACCGCCTGCACCAGGCCGGCATCGGCGTCATCCTCGACTGGGTGCCGGGCCACTTCGCCACCGACGAGTGGGCTCTGGCCCGCTTCGACGGCACCCCTCTCTACGAGGACCCCAACCCCCAGCGCGGGTGGCACAAGGAGTGGGGCTCCCACATCTTCAACTTCGGGCGCAACGAGGTGCGCAACTTCCTCTACGCCAACGCGCTGTTCTGGCTCGAGGAGTTCCATGCCGACGGCCTGCGCGTCGACGGCGTCGCCTCGATGCTCTACCTCGACTACGGCCGCGAGGAGGGCCAGTGGTCGCCGAACGTGCACGGCGGCCGCGAGAACCTGGAGGCGGTGCGCTTCCTGCAGGAGATGAACGCCAGCGTCTACCGCCGGGTGCCGGGCATCGTCACCGTCGCCGAGGAGTCCACCTCCTGGCCGGGAGTCACCCGTCCGACCTCCGAGGGCGGCCTCGGCTTCGGGCTGAAGTGGAACATGGGCTGGATGCACGACACCCTCGACTACCTGGCCAACGAGCCGATCTACCGCTCCTACCACCACGGCGAGCTGACCTTCTCGATCGTCTACGCCTGGACCGAGAACTTCGTCCTGCCGCTGTCGCACGACGAGGTCGTGCACGGCAAGGGCTCGCTGGTGCGCAAGATGCCCGGCGACCGCTGGCAGCAGCTGGCCACGCTGCGCGCCTACTCGGCTTCATGTGGGCCCACCCGGGCAAGCAGCTGCTGTTCATGGGCTGCGAGATCGGCCAGGAGTCCGAGTGGGCCGAGTCGCGTGAGCTCGACTGGTGGCTGCTCGACCACCCCGAGCACCGCGGGGTCCACGCCATGGTGCGTGACCTGAACCGCGCCTACCTGGCCTCCGAAGCCGTCTGGGGCATGGACGACGACGGCGCGGGCTTCGCCTGGATCGACGCCAACGACGCGGGTCGCAACACCTACTCGTTCGTGCGCCGCGTCCCGGACTCCGACGTCCCCGACGTCGTGTGCGTGTCCAACTTCGCCGCCGTCCCGCACGGGGGCTTCCGCCTCGGCCTGCCCTCCGCGGGCACCTGGGAGGAGATCCTCAACACCGACGCCGAGGCCTACTCGGGCTCCGGGGTGGGCAACCTGGGCGTCATCACCGCCGTCGAGGGCGAGCACCACGGCCAGCCCGCGCACGCCGACATCACGGTGCCCCCGCTGGCCACCGTGTGGTTCCGCCGCACGGCCTGACCCACCCGCCGCTGGACGTCGCCCCCGCCCACCCGCCCCGGTGCGCGGGGGCAGCGTCTGCCGATTTCCCAAGGGATCAAGGGGATTGCGCACCTACCGGGGCAGATTCGCGTCGGGAAGTGAGGAGATCCCGCCATCCCTTGGGGTTTCCGCACGCCCGTCGCCGGGCCGCGCACCGCGCACAAGAGCCCACTGACGCGGCACCTTCGACATTCGGGGCAGCACAGACGACGGGGGTCGGCCAGGACCGCGACCCTCGGACCATGGATCTCACCCGCCACCTCGCCGAGACCCGCGGTTTCTTCACCCGCGCGGAGGCCCTCGACGCCGGGCACGACGACCGCGACCTGACGCGCGGGGTGCGACGTGGTCATCTTGTACGCTTCCGGCACGGGTCGTACACCTTTCCCGACCTGTGGCTGCCACTCGACGACGCCGGCCGGCACCGGGTGCGCGCCCGCTCGGCCCTGCACGGCATGCGCGGCGAGGTAGCGCTGAGCCACACCACCGCGGCGCTGGCCCACGGGATGACCACGTGGGGTGTCGACCTCGCCCGCGTTCACGTGACACGCCTCGACGGAGGAGTAGGTCGCATCGAGGGCGACGTCGTCCACCACGAGGGCCTCGCCCGCCCGGACGAGGTCGTGCTGCTCGACGGCGTCCCCGTGCTACCGGCCTCCCGCTGCGCGGTCGAGACCGCCTCGCTCGGTACGCCCGAGTCGGCGCTGGTCGTCCTGGACAGCTTCCTGCATCGCGGGCTGGGCACTCACGCGGAGCTGTTCGCGCAGTTCCGGGCGATGCAGCACTGGCCGCGCACGCGGCACCTCCACGTCCCGGTCCGGATGGCGGACGGCGGCGCAGACGGGCCGGGTGAGTCCCGCGGTCGCTGGCTGTTCCGGCAGGCGAGCCTGCCGTGCCCGATCCTGCAGTACCCGGTCCAGAGCGCAGACGGCCACCTCGTCGGGATCTGCGACTGGGCCTGGCCCCGCGAGGGCCTGCTCGGCGAGTTCGACGG
This sequence comes from uncultured Actinomycetota bacterium, assembly GCA_963728085.1. Taxonomy (GTDB): domain Bacteria; phylum Actinomycetota; class Actinomycetes; order Propionibacteriales; family Nocardioidaceae; genus Nocardioides. Next base: position 112,980 of record CAVSIQ010000001.1, read on the forward strand.
GGAGGCCAAGTACGGGCCGCTGGTACCGGACGGCAAGGAGCCGGGCGACGTCGTGTTCGCGGAGAAGATGCGGGAGGACCAGATCCGGGAGATCACCGGCTGGTCGATGGTGCGGCTCGTCTGGGAGGACCTCGCTCGGCCCCGGCAGACCGCCGAGCGCATCCGGCGGTTGATGCGTGACGCCGTCTGAACGGGGCGCCGGCGCGTCGGCACGAGCGCGTCGGGCGTGCGGAATCCCCAAGGAATCGAGGTGTTTGCGCACTTCCCGGCGCGAATCCGCCCCGGTAGGTGACGAGGTCCCTTCATCCCTTGGGAAACCGGCACGGGGCTAGGGTGACGTCGGTGAGCGAGGACCACGCGCGGCGGGCCGGTGCCCCCGGCCCGATGCCCCGGCTCAGCGACGGCGAGGTCACGCTCCGGCCCCTCGCGGGCCACGACGCCGCCGCTGCGCAGGACCGTGCGGGCGGCGAGGTCGCGTTCGCGATCGTGGTCGACGGCGTGGAGGCCGGGCGGTGCGACCTGCACCGCCACGACGAGCACACCGGGGCCCTGACGTGGGCCCTGGCGCCCGAGCACCGGGGCCGGGGGCACGCGCAGCGCGCCGTGCGGCTGCTGGTCGACTGGTCGCTGACCGCGGCGGGCCAGGGCGGGCTCGGCCTGGGCCGCGTCGAGGCCCGCGTCGGGCCCGGCGACGAGGCCTCGCTGCGGGTGGCCACCCGCAGCGGGCTGCGGCGCGAGGGCGTCCGTCGGGCCGCACCCGGCGCCGGCGGGCACGAGGCGACGACCGAACAGGTGGTCCTGGCCCGGCTCGCCACCGATCCCCCGCTCAGCGAGCCTGGCGCCTTCCGGGCGCTGCTGAACTCGTTCCTTCCCCGCAAGCGCGGGATCGGCCAGCTGCTGGTGCGCGACCCCCAGGGCCGGGTGCTGGTCTGCGGCCTGACCTACAAGCAGGACTGGGACCTGCCCGGCGGCGTCGTGGAGGTCGGGGAGTCCCCGCGTGACGCGGTGGCCCGCGAGGTCGTCGAGGAGCTCGCCCTGCACCTCGAGCCCGGCGGGCTGCTGCTGACCGACTGGCTGCCCCCGTGGGGCGGGTGGGACGACGCCCTGTGCCTGGTCTACGACGGCGGGGTGCACGAGGCCGCGGTGCTCGACGACGTCGTGCGGCAGCGCCGCGAGATCGCCTCGGTCGCCTTCCTACGGCCCGAGGAGGTGCGGGAGCGGTGCGCGGACTTCACCGCCCGCCGGATCGAGGCGGCGCTGGCCGCCCTCGACGGTGGACCGGGCTACGCGGAGTCCGGGCGCACCGGCTGAGGCGTGCGGCGGGCCGGCCCCGGCTCGTCGAGCAGCTCGCGGGCCAGCATGGTGGCCCCCGCCACCGCGGCCGACATCACGACCACCGCGCCGCCGGGGACGAGGAAGCAGACCTGGGTGGCGATCCCGAAACCCCACACGGCACCGCGCCGCCGCCGCAGCAGCGCGCGCCGCGCGCGTCGGTCGAGACCCCGCGCCTCGAGCGGCCGGGCCAGCAGCTCCCCGGCCAGCAGCCAGCCCGAGGCCGCCAGGCCGCCGACGAGGCCGAGCACCGCGCCGACGACGGGCAGCAGCCCCGCCACCAGGAGCACGACGCCCACGCCGAGACCGGTCAGCGCCAGTGTGAGACCGTCGCGCGCCGAGCGCCACCAGGACAGCCCGTCGCCCTGCGGCGGGTCGCCGAGGGCCTCCTCGGTCGCCCGCCAGACGCGCTCGTAGAAGGGGTCGCCGACGGCCAGCGTCAGGCCGGTGAAGACCAGGCCGGCGGTGACGAGCGCCCCCAGCACCACCGCGACCGCCAGCACGACCCGCACCAGGCGACGGGCGACGTCGGCCCAGCCGTCGGCGAACGGCGTCGCCCAGACGACGAGGTCGTCCACGCCGACCGCCAGCAGCGCGAGCGCCGCAGCGAGCAGGACGAGCACGAGCAGGGCCGGCAGCAGTCCGAGCGCCATCACCCGGGGCCGGGTGCGCCACTGGGCCAGCCCGCGCAGGAGGTAGGCGGGCCCGGTCACAGGCCCGGTCACAGGCCCGGCCGGCAGCCCGGCCGGCAGCCCCCGCACCGGCCCCCGCTCACCCGACGCGCCGGGTCAGAACAGGGCCGAGGCGAGCGCCTGACGGCCCTTGACCACCCGGGGGTCGTCGTTGCCGACGGCCGCGAACAGACCGATCAGGTGCTCGCGGGCAACGTTGCGCTCGTCGCCGGTGGTGCGGCGGACCAGCGCGATGAGACGGGCGAAGGCGTCCTCCACGTGCCCGCCGAGCAGGTCGAGGTCGGCCACGAGACGCTGGGCCTCCTGGTCCGACGGGTCCGCCGCGGCGGCCTCGCGGGCGGCGTTGAGGTCGACGCCGTCGGTGCGCTGCAGGATCCGGGCGCGGGCGAGGCCGGCGACGGCCTCGTGGTCGGCCGGGTTGGCGGTGACCAGCTTCTGGTACTCGGCCACCGCGGTCGCGGCGTCGCCGGCCATCAGGGCGTCCTCTGCGGGCACGAAGCGCGGGTCGACCGCGTCCTCGTCGACCTCCTCGGCGTCCCCGACGGGCGCGTCGTGCTGGCGGGGCTGGTGGCGGCCGGTGATGCCCTGGGCGGTGAGCTGCTGGCCGAGCTGCTGGAGCAGCGTGCTCAGCTCGTCGGAGGACAGGACGCCGGGGATCGGCTGCGTGGCCGGGCGGCCCTCGAGGATGACCAGCATCAGCGGCACCTGCGGGATCTGCATGGCCTGCGCGATGGACGGCGCGGCGTCGATGTCGACGAGGCCGGCGAGGTAGCGGCCGTCGTAGTCCTCGACCGCGCGGGCCACGTCGGCGGCCATCGTCAGGCTGGCGGGGTCCTGGGTGGCGGAGTAGAACAGCAGCAGCACGGGCGCGGTCATCGACGCCTCGACGGTGGCCTGGAAGCTCTCCTCGCTCACCTGCACCGAGTAGGCGCCACCGCCGGGGGCGGCGGCTCCGCCGGGTGCCGCGCCACCGCCCGCACCGGCCCTCGCGGGCCCACCGGCTCCGCCGGGGCCACCGCCTGCGGGCGGCGCGCCCGGCGCGGGTCGCTTGAAGGCGGAGAGGTCGATGGCTCCAGGACGGCTGAACGGCTGCTGCGACATGGGACCAATCCTAGGGACGACCGGGCCGGGGCTCGTAGCCCGCCTCGTCCGGCGGTCGTCAACGATCCCCCCGGGTGCACTGCGTCCGGGCGCCCGCACGATTAGCATGCCGGACGTCGTGGGCGAGCTGCCGGCGGCGAAGGCCGACCGGACGAGGAAGTCCCGTGCACGCAGTGACGCAGCAGCCGGAGGTCGGCGACGTCATCGAGCCCGACGTCTGCATCGTGGGCGCCGGCGCCGCGGGGCTCGCAGTCGCCTCCCGTCTCGAGGGCACGGGCCTGCGGGTCCTGCTTCTGGAGAGCGGCGGCATCCATCCCTCTGTGCCCGCGCAGCGCCTGAACCGCGGAGAGACCCGAGGGTCGTTCGACCTCCCGCTGCACTCCTCCCGCTCGCGTGGGCTTGGGGGCACGGCCAACCGGTGGGGCGGCTGGTGCCGGCCGCTGGACGCAGTCGACCTCGAACAGCGCGACTGGGTGGAGCACAGCGGCTGGCCCATCGGCTACGAGGACCTCGCCGCGTGGCACGGGCCCGCCGCCGATTTCCTCGAGTTGCCGGCGACCCCTTCGCTCAGCACACCACGCAGAGCGAGCCGCTGACCCGCGCCGGGTTCGAGTCCGCGACCTTCTCCTTCAGCCCCCTGGCGCACACCATGCGTGCCCGCGCGGACGCGATGCGTCGGCGCTGGCGGGACGTGACCACCCTGCTCGACGTGACCGTGGTCGACATGCGCACTGACTCCTCACGCCGCCGACTCTCGTGCCTGGAGGTCCGGCGCGCGGACCGCGCCCCGTTCACCGTGCGCGCACGTGCGGTGGTCCTAGCAACCGGGGCCATCGAGGCCGCCCGGCTACTCCTGGCGACCCGTCGCGACCGCCCGGCGGGCCTCGGCAACGAGCACGGTCTGGTGGGAAGATCGTTCATGGACCACCTGCACGCGCAGACTGGTTTCGTCCTCACCAGCGACGAGCACCTCCGGTCGCCCTACTTCGCGGACTTTGCCACGTTTGCCAGCGACCACAGCTCAGGAGCACTGAGCGTCAGCGCTGCGGCACAGCGGCAGTCGGGTCTGCTAGCGCTCGGGATGACGCTGACCCCTGCACCGCACCACTTTGACCCATGGCCGCGCGGGACCATCGCGCCGATCGACGCCCTGCACGAAGCCGCCAGGTCGCGTGCCGACCTCGCCCCCGCCGAGGGCTCCTTCTCCGACTCGACCGGAGCCCGGGCGGTGACCCTCGCGGCCAAGGTCTACCTGCGCTCCCTCAGGACCGCCCGCACCGGTATCGACGCGGCGAGGTTCGCCCCGACCAGAGGCCGACTGCGCCGGGAGGCTGCGCGGCTTGGAAGCGAGGCCGCTGTACCGCTGGCGATGTACGTCCGATCCGAACAGGTCCCCAACCCTGACTCGAAGGTGGTCCTCAGCGAGGAGCGTGACGGGTTCGGGATGCCGCGGGCCGTGCTCGACTGGAGACTCACCGACCAAGATCACGCCAGCGTCGAGGCATGGATGGCCACGTTCACCCGAGCGGTCGAGGGCGCCGGTATCGGGCACGTCCTGCTCGACTCGCAATGGCGCGCGCGGGTCCACGGCGGGCCCCACCACCTTGGGACGACTCGGATGGCGGACAACGCGCGTGACGGGGTGGTCGACCAGGACTGCCGGGTCCACTCGGTGGGGAACCTCTACGTCGCCGGAAGCGCGGTGTTCCCGACTGGTGGTTACGCCAACCCGACCTTCGAGCTCGTCGCCCTCAGCCTGCGGCTCGGCGAGCACCTCGCGACGACGATGACGGCCGGCGGCCACGCCGACTCCGTCTCGGTCGCGGGCTGAGGCACCGGACCGCCTCAGAAGTCGCCCGCCGCCTGCCGGATCGGGCGCAGCAGGGCGGACAGGTCGCGCAGGTCGTCCTCGGCGAGGGCGTCGAGGCCGAACCCGCCCTCGACGAGCTCGGAGGTGGCCCGCTCCACCAGCGCGCGGCCGGCGTCGGTGATCTCGGCCAGCACGGTGCGGCCGTCCTCGGGGTGGCGGCGCCGCACCAGCAGCCCGGCGCCCTCGAGACGTCGCACGATCGAGGTGACCGACGTCGGGTGCACCTGCAGGCGCTCGCCCATCTTGCCCAAGGGCAGCGAGCCGCGCGAGGAGAACACCAGCAGCACCAGCGCCTCGTAGCGTGCGAAGGTGAGCCCGTGCGGGCGCAGCGCGGCGTCGAGGCGGGCCAGCACGAGCTGCTGGGCGCGCATCAGGGAGGTCACCGCGTGCATGGCGGGCACGGCGTCCCACCGCAGGCCCCACTGACGCGCGGCCTCGTCGATCGGGTCGAAGGGCAGGCTCACGGGCTCAGGGGACCGTCTTGCCGCGCACGCCCGAGCGCTGGACGACCCGCTGGATGGTCAGGTCGCGGGCGTCCGGGTCACCCACGTAGCGGATGTCGCGCAGGCCCTGGGCCTGGGCTGCGGACTCGAAGACGAAGTGGCCGTAGCCGAGCACCCGTCCGACCAGCGGCTTCTTGACGCTGATGTCAAGGATCCGCTGCAGCGGCATCGTGGCCATGTGGGTGGCGAGCACCCCGTGGACCCGGAAGACCCGCATGTTGGTGATCACGAACCGGTCCCGGTGGTGGTCCAGGGCCACCCAGGCGCCGTGCACCCACAGGACGAGGGCCGCGACGATCAGCACCCAGGCGAGGTCGAGGTCGACGAACGGCATCCAGATCAGCAGGGCGACGCCGAGGAGCACCTCGAGGACCGCACGCACGTAGGCGACCCAGTGGTGCTTGACCTCGTCCACGACGTGCTCGCCCTCGTCGCTGAGCAGGTGCCGGGCGACCTTGGGGTCGCTGATCGTGGCCAGGAACCCCACCGGGCCTACCCGAGCTCGCCGAGGAACTGGATGAACGACCGGAAGAGCTGGCCGATCCCGTCGGCGAGGCTGGAGGCGGAGGTCGCCATGCTCCGGGGGTCGGTGATGAGCCAGAAGAGCAGGAACACCACCACGAGCCAGGTGAACACCTTCTTCTTCATGCACACATCCTCTGGTGGGGGGACCTCGACGGCCCACTGTCTACCAGCACCGACGCCGCCCGGGTGGGAGGCGCGCTCGCGGTAGGACGTGATCGCCTCAGTCGGTGCCCGCGTCGTCGCCCACCAGCCGGTCGGCCGCCGACCAGGCGTCGGTGCCGCCCGCGGCCACCGCGGCCGCCAGCGCGTCGAGGTCGGGCGCCGCGGCGGTGCCGCCCGCCCGGGTCCGCGCGGCCCACTGCTCGCGCAGCGCGGCGAGGGCGATGGCCTCGACCTCCTCGCGGGCGCGACGCAGGCGGCGGCGGGCGGCCTCGCCGGACGCCCTCCAGAGCCAGGCCCGGTGGGCGTCGAGCTGCGCGACGAGCTCGTCGATGCCCTCGCCCGGGCGGGCGGCCGCGACGCAGCATCGGCGGCTGCCAGGCGCCCTCGGGCCGGTCGGCCGGCCGCAGCATGCCGAGCGCAGGTCGCGCCGCACCTGGTCGGCACCCTCGCGGTCGGCCTTGTTGACCACGTAGACGTCGCCGACCTCGAGGATGCCCGCCTTGGCGGCCTGGATGCCGTCGCCCATCCCGGGGGCGAGCAGCACGACGGTGGTGTCGGCCAGGCCGGCGACCTGCACCTCGCTCTGGCCGACCCCGACGGTCTCGACGAGCACCACGTCGCAGCCGGCGGCGTCGAGCACGCGGAGCGCCTGCGGCGTCGCCCAGGCCAGGCCGCCGAGGTGGCCGCGGGCGGCCATCGAGCGGATGTAGACGCCCTCGTCGAGCGCGTGGTCGGCCATCCGCACCCGGTCGCCGAGCAGGGCACCGCCGGAGAAGGGCGACGAGGGGTCGACGGCGAGCACGCCGACCCGCTTGCCCGCGCGGCGCAGGCGGCGCCACGCAGGGCGCTGGTGGGGTCGACTTCCCGACGCCCGGCGCGCCGGTGATGCCCGACGACGTGGGCGCGGCCGGCGTGCGGCGCCAGGCGGCCGCCGGTCACCTCGCGCAGCAGCGGCGAGGCGTCCTCGACGAGGCAGACAGCCGGGCGACCGCGCGCGGCCTCCCTCGCGCGCGCCCGGCGACCAGGGCGCCGACGCCCGCGCGGGCCCGGCCTGGGGCCCGGGCGGCTCAGCGCAGGGGGACACGCACGATCAGGGCGTCGCCCTGGCCGCCGCCGCCGCACAGCGCGGCCACGCCGGTGCCGCCGCCGCGCCGCTTGAGCTCCAGCGCGAGGTGCAGCACCATCCGGGCGCCGGACATCCCGACGGGGTGGCCGAGCGCGATGGCGCCGCCGTTGACGTTGACGCGGTCCTCGTCGACGCCGAGCGAGCGGGCCGACTCGATGCCGACCGCGGCGAAGGCCTCGTTGAACTCGACGAGGTCGAGGTCGGCGGGGCTGATGCCCTCCTTGGCGCAGGCCTTCGCGGTCGCGCGGGCCGGCTGCATCTGCAGCGTGGAGTCGGGGCCGGCGACCATGCCGTGGGCGCCGATCTCGGCCAGCCAGCTCGATGCCGAGCTCCTCGGCCCTGGCCTTGCTCATCACGACGACGGCGCAGGCGCCGTCGGAGATCTGGGAGGCCGAGCCCGCGGTGATCGTGCCGTCGGGGCTGAAGGCCGGCCGCAGCTTGCCGAGCGACTCGGCGGTGGTGTCGCCGCGGACGCCCTCGTCGGAGTCGACGACGACCGGGTCGCCCTTGCGCTGCGGGATCGAGACCGGCACGACCTCGTCGTCGAAGACGCCGTTCTTCCACGCCTCGGGCGGCACGCTGGTGGGAGCGGGCCGCGAACTCGTCCTGCTCCTCGCGGGTCAGGCCCGTGCCCGCGGCGTTGCACTGCTCGGTGAGGCCGCCCATGGCCTGCTGGGTGGCCTGGTCGTAGAGCGCGTCGTAGGCCATCGAGTCGACGAGCTTGGTGTCGCCGTACTTGAAGCCGTCGCGCGAGCCCGGGAGCAGGTGGGGCGCCTGGGTCATCGACTCCATGCCGCCGGCCACGACGACCTCGCACTCGCCGGCGCGGATCATCTGGTCGGCGGTCGCGATGGCGTTGAGGCCGGAGAGGCACACCTTGTTGATCGTGATGCTGGGCAGCCAGGTCGGCAGGCCGGCGGCGATGCCGGCGGTGCGGGCGGGGTTCTGCCCGGCGCCGGCCTGGATGACCTGGCCCATGACGAGGTAGTCGACCTGGTCGCCGGCGACGCCCGCCTTCTCGAGCGCGCCCGCGATGGCGACGCCGCCGAGGTCGGCCGCCGGACTGCGACTTGAGCCCGCCGATCAGGCGGCCGATGGGGGTGCGTGCCCCGGCGACGATCACGGATGGGTCCGGTCATGGGTGCCTCCCGGTGCGCGGCGCGGCGTCGGGCGCGGGTGTGGGGTGCGGAGCGGCGGCGGTGCTCCCGACGATACCCGCCGCGCGGCGGTGGGCCAGGTAGCCACGCAGGGTCGCTGTGGCCGTCGACCAGGCGTGAGGCGAGGCGTCACACCGTCACGCCCGGCTTGCGGGACGGCGCCGCGCCGCGTGCCTCGATGGGGCGCCATGACCGCGCCCGCTGGACCTGCCTGAGCACCTCTTCACCGCCGATCGACCACGTCGGCGTCGCCGTGCCCGACCTCGACGTCGCGATGGCGCTTCTACGTCACGCCTTCGGCATGCGCACCTGCACGAGGAGGTCAACGAGGAGCAGGGCGTGCGCGAGGCGATGGTCGCCGTGGGCGACTCCGGGTCGGCGATCCAGCTGCTGGCCCCGCTGGCCCGAGTCCTCGACGATCGCGAAGTTCCTCGACCGCAACGGCCCGGGCCTGCAGCAGCTCGCCTGCCGGGTCACCGACGTGGAGGCCGTCGCCGACGTCCTGCGCGAGCGCGGGGTGCGCCTGCTCTACGACGCCCCGCGGCGCGGCACCGCCGGCTCCCGCGTCAACTTCGTCCACCCCAAGGACGCCGGCGGCGTGCTGGTCGAGCTCGTCGAGCCCGCGGCGGCGACCGCGCACTGAGCGTACCGGCCCGACGCCGGACCGCCGGACCGCCGTCAGGGCACCAGGTACTCGCTGTCGCGGGCGTCGGTGATCAGCATGTGGCCGGGCGCGTGGGTGATCGCCAGCGGCGGGCCGGCTCTCGGCGGCGCCGCCTGGGGCGTCACGCCGCAGGCCCAGAACACGGGGACCTCGCCGGGGCGCACCTCGACGGGGTCGCCGTAGTCGGGCCGCGACAGGTCGGCGATGCCGAGCGCGGCGGGGTCGCCGACGTGCACGGGCGCCCCGTGGACCGCCGGGTAGCGCGAGGTCACCCGCACCGCGTCGGCGACCTGCGCCGCCGGCACGGGCCGCATCGACACCACCAGCGGCCCGGACAGACCGCGCCGGCGGGGCGGCAGCGCCGCGTGGTGCGTGAACATCGGCACGTTGACGCCCTGCTCGACGTGGCGCACCGGCACGCCGGCCTCGAGCCAGCGCGTCCTCGAAGGTGAAGCTGCAGCCGACGAGGAAGGAGACCAGGTCGTCGCGCCACCACGCCGGCACGTCGGGGGTCTCCTCGACCAGCTCGCCGTCGACGTACACCCGGTAGGCCGGCAGGTCGGTGCGCACGTCGCCGTCGAGCAGCGGCCCGGACACCTCCCCCGGCTCCAGGACGTCGAGCACCGGGCAGGGCTTGGGGTTGCGCTGGGCGAAGAGCAGGAAGTCCAACGCCAGGTCGCGCGGCAGCGTCACGAGGTTGGCCTGGGTGAAGCCGCGGCACCAGCCGGCCGTCGGCGTGACCAGGCCGGCGCGGAAGAGGGCGCGGGCCTCGGGCGGGCGAGGCCGGCGCGCCGGGGTCCGGCGGCGGGGCGCGGTGGTGGGTCGGGGCGTCGGTCACGGGGCCTCCACCCAGCGTGAAGCGGACCGGCTGGCCGGGCGGCAGCTGGGCGGCGCGGTCGACGTCGGCGTCGACGACGACCGCCACGACGGGGTAGCCGCCCGTCACGGGGTGGTCGGCCAGGAACAGCACCGGCTCGCCGCTCGGGCGGGACCTGCACGGCGCCGCGCCAGGCGCCCTCGCTGGGCAGCTGGGCCTGGCGCATCGGCTGGTGCAGGCGCTCACCGCTCGAGGCGGCAGCCGACGCGGTTGCTGCGCTCGGTGACCGACCAGGCCGTGGCGAGCGGCCGTCGGCGCCGTCGGCGACCCAGTCGTCGCGCGGCCCGCGCACGGCGCGCAGCACCACCTCGCCCTCCGCCGGAACCGCGGCGCGGGCAGGAGGTCGACGCTCGGGCAGGTCGCCGCCGGCGTCGCCGACGGGGAGCTCGTCGCCCTCGGCCAGCGGCGCGGGCCCGAGCTCGGCGAGCACGTCGTGGCTGCGCGAGCCGAGGACCTGCGCGGCCCGCAGGCCGCCGCGGACGGCGAGGTAGGAGCGCAGGCCGGCGGCCGGCACGCCCAGGAGCACCCGCGACCCGCGCCGGCGCGCGCAGCACCGTGTGCGAGCCGACCTCGCGGCCGTCGACGCTCACGTCGCAAGGGGCGCCGGTGACGCACGCAGCACGCGGGCCCCCCGCCCACCTCGACCTCGAGGCCGCCGTAGGTCACCTCGACGGCCGCGGCGCCCTCGGGGTTGCCGAGCGCCCGGTTGCCCAGCCGCAGCGAGCCCCGGTCGGCGGCGCCGGAGCGGCCCACGCCGACCCCGGTGCAGGCCGGGCCGCCCGAGGTCCTCGACCAGGGCCAGCGGGCCGGTCGCCCGCACGTGCAGCGACGCCGCTCACGGCGCCTCGCTCCCCACGTCGACGAAGCGGACCGCGGACCCCGGGACGCAGCAGGGCCGGCGGGTCGCGGTCGAGGTCCCACAGCATCGCCTCGGTGCGGCCGATCAGCTGCCAGCCGCCGGGCGAGGAGGTCGGGTAGACGCCGGAGTACTCATCGGCCAGGCCGACCGCGCCCGCGCGGGACGCTGGTGCGGGACTCCTCGCGCCGGGGCACGTGCAGCCGCTCGTCGTCGCCGATCAGGTAGCCGAAGCCGGGCGCGAACCCCCCGAAGGCCACCCGCCAGGTCTGGCCCGTGTGGGCGGCGACCACCTCGGCGCGCGACAGCCCGGTGTGCGCGGCGACGTCGTCGAGGTCCTCGCCGTCGTAGAGCACCTCGACCTGCACGGTCTCGACGTCCCCCTCCTCGGCCCCGGCGGCTCGGGCGCGACGTCGCCGAGCGCGCGGCCGCACCGCGGGCAGGTCGGCGCCGTCGGCGCGCACCACGAGCACGCTGCGGGCGGCCGGGACGACCTGCCGACCCCGTCCGGCAGGTCCGCGCCCAGGGCCGCGGCCCAGGCCACGGCCTCCTCGGTGGAGCCGAGCTCGACCAGGGCGGCGCGGTCGCCGTAGGGCAGCAGCCTCAGCGCGAACGCCCGCAGCGGTGACGCCGGCGTCGCGCAGCGCGGCAGCGACGGCCCGCGCCATCGCGACCGCGCCCGGGGAGTCGCCGTGCAGGCACACCGACTCGGCCTGGAGCGCCACCACGGAGCCGTCGACGGCCTCGACCTCGCCGTCGCGGACCATCCGCAGCACGCGGAGCGGCCACCTCGTCGGGGTCCTCGAGCAGGGCCCCGGGCTCCGAGCGGGGCACCAGCGTGGCCTCGGGGGTGTAGGCGCGGTCGGCGAAGGCCTCCCGCACCCCGCGCAGCGCCGGCCCGCTCGGCCTCGGCGAGCAGCGCGGAGCCGGGCAGGCCGAGCAGGGGCAGGTCGGGGTCGTAGGCCACGACGGCCGCGACCACCGCCCGGGCCTGGGCCTCGTGGTGGACGATTGCGTTGTAGAGCGCGCCGTGGGGCTTGACGTAGGCGACCCGGGTGCCGCTGACGCGCGCCATCGCCTCGAGCGCGCCGATCTGGTAGGTGACGTCGTCGGTGAGCTCGACGGGGTCCATGTCGACGAAGCGGCGCCCGAAGCCGGCGAGGTCGCGGTAGCCGACCTGGGCGCCGACGACGACGCCGCGCGCCGCGGCCACGCTCGCAGCAGTCGCGCGCAGCGTGCTCGTGTCGCCGGCGTGGAAGCCGCAGGCGACGTTGGCGCTGGTGACGACGTCGAGGACGCGCCTCGTCGTCGCCGAGGCGCCAGCGGCCGAAGGACTCGCCCACGTCGCAGTTGAGGTCCACGACGTCGCCCACCCCTCCACCCTAGGGAACAGCACGCCTGCTGGGCAGCCCCCGACGACCCGCGGCCGGAGACCTCGGCGGGTGAGACGAAGGCCACATCGGGTCGCGGGCGCGGTTACCGATCGGTACGTTCCCTGCACAGCCCGTCCAGCCAAGGAGCACCCGTGCAGAACATCCTCGACGCGATCGCGGCCGGCGACACCCCGGGTGCGGACTTCGCCCACCTGCCGCTCCCGGATCACTACCGCGCGGTGACGGTGCACCAGGACGAGGTGTCCATGTTCGAGGGCATGGAGTCCAAGGCGAAGGACCCCCGCCTCTCCCTGCACGTCGAGGACGTCGCGCTGCCCGCGGTCGGGCCCGGCGAGGCGCTCGTGGCCGTGATGGCCTCGGCGATCAACTACAACACCGTGTGGACCTCGATCTTCGAGCCGGTGTCCACCTTCGGCTTCCTGGAGCGCTACGGCCGACTGTCACCGCTGGCCAAGCGGCACGACCTGCCCTACCACGTGGTGGGCTCCGACCTGGCCGGCGTGGTGCTGGCGACCGGGCCCGGGCGTGCACCTGTGGAAGCCCGGCCGCGAGGTCGTCGCGCACTGCCTGTCGGTGGAGCTGGAGTACCCCGACGGCCACGACGACACGATGCTCGACCCCGAGCAGCGGATCTGGGGCTTCGAGACCAACTTCGGCGGCCTGGCCGACGTCGCGCTGGTCAAGGCCAACCAGCTGATGCCCAAGCCCGCCCACCTGACCTGGGAGGAGGCGGCCTCGCCGGGCCTGGTCAACTCCACCGCCTACCGCCAGCTGGTCAGCCAGCAACGGCGGCGACATGAAGCAGGGCGACAACGTGCTGATCTGGGGCGCCTCCGGCGGCCTGGGCGGGTTCGCCACCCAGTACGCCCTCAACGGCGGCGCCACCCCGGTCTGCGTGGTCTCCAACGACGAGAAGGCCGAGATCTGCCGTCGATGGGCGCGGAGCTGATCATCAACCGCTCCGAGGAGGGCTACCGGTTCTGGAACGACGAGCGCACCCAGGACCCGCGGGAGTGGAAGCGGTTCGGCGCGCGGATCCGCGAGCTGACCGGCGGCGAGGACATCGACATCGTCTTCGAGCACCCGGGCCGCGAGACCTTCGGCGCCGTCGGTCTACGTCACGCGCAAGGGCGGCACGATCACCACCTGCGCCTCGACGACCGGCTACATGCACGAGTACGACAACCGCTACCTGTGGATGAACCTCAAGCGCATCGTGTCCAGCCACTTCGCCAACTACCGCGAGTCGTGGGAGGCCAACCGCCTGGTCGCCAAGGCCAAGATCCACCCGACGCTGTCGCGCACCTACACGCTCGACGAGGTCGGCCAGGCCGCGCTCGACGTCCACCACAACCTGCACCAGGGCAAGGTCGGCGTGCTCTGCCTGGCCCCCGAGGAGGGCCTCGGCGTGCGCGACCACGAGACGCGCGAGCAGCACCTGGACGAGATCAACCGCTTCCGCGGCGTCTGAGCGCCCGAGACACCCCGGGGGGTGACTGCCACCGCGACGTCCCGGCGGCGGAAACACCGGGCGCCACCGGCGTTCCGAGGTCGCTCATCCGCGCCATCAGGGGGCACGAGCCACCCGCCACCTCCTTACTCGGAACGAGGTAGCACTGCCATGAGCGACCAGGGACTGTCCATCTTCGACGAGGAGCCCGACGCGGGCGAGAGCGCGACCACCTCGACGAGGACCGTCCCGCACCGCGACGAGGCCCACCGACCAGGACGCCGAGGCGACGCAGGTGATCCCGACGCTGCGCGGCGGCCGGGCGCCGTCCGCGGCCGCCACGGGTCCAGCGGTCCACGGGTCCGGCGGCCAGGTCCAGCGGGTCCACCGGGCCACGGGTCCCCCGGGCCACCGGTCCAGCCGGGCCACCGGGTCCACCGGGCCACCGGGTCGCACCGCGGTCCGCCGGGTCCACCCCGGCCGCGGAGCCCGACAGCGCCCCCGCCCGGCGGCCACACCCCGCCGGCGGCGAGCCGGCCCCCTCGGTGTCCGTCCTCGACCACGGGGTCCTCGGCGGGGTCGTCGGCGGCCCGGCCGGCCGCGCCGTCGGCTTCCCCGCGGTGCGTCGCGGGGCTACGACGGGCGGCCGTCGACGCCAGGTCTCGCCGGCTGCTCGCCGAGCGCGCGTCCCTGGCCGCCGAGCTGGCGCAGGCCCGCAGGCAGTCCGCCGAGCAGGCACCACGAGCTCGACCGGGCCCGCAGGAGCTCGCACGAGCACCGCACCCGTCGTACGCCGGGCTCGGCGGCCGGGCCAGCGCGATGCTGCGCCTGGCCGAGGAGGAGGCCGACGAGATCCGCGAGACCGCCCGCGCGACGCCGCCGAGATCCGCGCCCAGGCCGAGCGCGACGCCGAGGCGATCCGCGCCGACGCCGCGCGCGAGGCCGAGGACATGCGGATCGTGCAGCTCGCGCGAGCTCGAGGAGACCCGCACCCGGATGCGGCCGACGCCGAGCAGGAGCGCGCCCAGGCCGCGACCGAGGCCGCCGACCTGCTCGCCTCCGCCAAGCGCGAGGCCGACCAGATCCGGCTCGCCGCGCAGCAGGAGAGCCCGAGTGCGCACCGGCGCCGAGCGCGAGGTCGAGCAGGCCCGCGCCGGCGCCGACCGCGAGGTGCAGGAGGCCCGCCGCACGCTGGCGGTCGAGAAGGAGCGGCTGGCCCGCGAGGCGACCGACCACCACAACAACGCGTCGCGGAGACCCAGCGGCTGGTCGAGGAGGCCGAGCAGCGGGCCGACGCCGCCGAGGAGCGCGCCGCGCGAGGCGAGCGCAGCAGGCCACCGAGACCGCGCCAGCCGCCGCGAGCGAGGCCGAGGCGCTGCTCGTCCGGGCGCGCCGCGAGGCCGAGCAGATCGTCGCGCGGCGCGCAGCCAGGCCGAGCCGATCAGCGCCGCCGGCGACGCCGAGGCCCAGCGCGAGATCGCCGCGACCGGGCCGAGCTCGACCGCCTCGCCAAGCGCCGCGACGCGATCACCGCCCAGCTCGCCTCGCTGCGCGACGTCGTCGCCGGCTTCGCCGACGACGACGAGTGAGCCGTGACCGGACGGCCGCCCGGCCGGCGGGGCGGGCCGAGGAGCCGCGGGCACGCGTCTCCGGGCGAGGCGGCCGACGCGCGGACCGATGCCCGTGCCGCACCGGGGTCGCCAGGCCGCCGACGCCGACCGGGGTCGGGCCGGCCGGAGCCGCGACCTCGGCGAGCCCGGGCGCGCCGTTCTCGCCGCACTCGCCCTTCTACATCGGGCTTCCTCGGCGGCCTCGGGCTGCTCGCTGGCCTGGTGGCTCGGCCAGGCGGTGCTCGTCCGATCGGCTCGGTGCTGCTGCTGGTCGTGGTCGCGCTCTTCCTCGCCGCCGGGCTCAACCCCGCGGTCGGCTGCTTCGAGCGCCGCGGGCTGCGGCGCTCGTTCGCGGTCGCTGCGGTCATCGTCGGTGGTGCTCGCCGCGCTGGCGCTGTTCGTCCTGGCGATCGTCCCGGTGATCAGCCGACCAGGTCGCCGCGCTCACCGACAACGCGCCCGGCTGGCTCGACCAGCTCCAGGAGCAACCGCCAGGTCCAGCAGCTCGACGACGAGTACGACATCATCGACAAGGTCAAGGACTACGTCGCGAACGGCGACTTCGTCAGCGGCCTCTTCGGCGGCGTCGCTCGGCTTCGGGTCTGCAGGTGCCTCGACGCGCTCTTCAACACCTTCATCGTCGTCGTGCTGACGCTCTACTTCCTCGCCTCGCTGGAGACGACCAAGCACGCGTTCTACGGCCTCGCCCCGGCCTCGCGCCGCGAGCGGGTCAGCAAGCTCGGCGACCGGATCATGCGCGACATCGGCGGCTACGTCTCGGGCGCCTTCGTCGTGGCGCTGTGCGCCGGGCTCAGCTCGCTGGTGTTCCTGTTCGTCGTCGGCCTGGGCGAGTACGCCGTGGCGCTGGCCTTCGTGGTCGCCCTGCTCGACGTGATCCCGATGATCGGCGCCACGCTCGGCGCGGTGATCGTCAGCGCGATCGGCTTCGCCACCGACCCGGACGGGCATCGCCTGCATGGTCTTCTACGTCGATCTACCAGCAGGTCGAGAACTACGTCATCTACCCGCGGGTGATGTCGCGCTCGGTCGACATCCCGGGCGCGGTGACCGTCATCGCCGCCCTGGTCGGCGCCGCCCTGCTCGGCGTCGTCGGCGCGCTGCTCGCGATCCCGACGGCGGCCGCCGTCCTGCTGCTGCTGCGCGAGGTCTGCGTCCGGCGCCAGGACGCCCGGTGAGCCTCGACGCGGGCACCGGCTCGGGGCCGTCGACGACGGCCGCGAGCCGCGGCTCGCCGAGCTTGACGACGACGACGCCGCACAGCAGGAGCACGCCGCCGAGGAGCTGGACCGCGCCGGGCAGCTCGCCGAGCAGCACCCAGGCCGCGAGGACCGCGGCCAGCACCTCGGTGAGCGCCGACGAAGGAGGCCAGCCGGGAGCCGAGGCGCCGGCTGGCGCCGATGCCGGTGACGTAGGAGACCGCGGCGGTGAACAGGCCGAGCACGAGCAGCGGCACCCACCAGGTCACGGTGAAGCCGGCGTAGGGGGCGGGGGCGGTGGCGGCGGTCATCGGCAGCAGCCCGACGACGCCGAGCGCCCCGAGCAGGACCGCCGCCGACGACCAGGCCGCCGGCGGCGAGCGCCAGCGGCGGCAGGCCGTTGTCCTCGTCGGCGGAGATGAGGAAGTAGGCCGCAGCGGCCGACCATCGCGCCGAGCGCCCACAGCACCCCGACCGGGCTGACGTCGGCGCCGGAGAGCAGGTCGAGCACGAGCACGAGGCCGAGGGCGGCCAGCGCGGCGCCGGCCAGGGTGAGCCGGCTCGGCCGCTCGCCGTGCCGCAGCCAGAGCCACGCGACGATGGCGGCCGGGCCGGTGTACTCGATCAGCAGCGCCGGACCGACCTGCATGTGCCCGATGGCGGCGAAGTAGCAGAACTGGGCGGCGGCGACCGCGAGCACGCCGTAGCCCAGCACCGTGCCGGCGCCCTGGCGCACCAGGTGCCAGCGCCCGCCGAGGGCGCGCAGGCCCAGCGGCAGGACCAGCACCGCCCCGATCAGGACCCGCACCAGGGTCACCGAGCCCGGGCTCCACCCGGTGTCGAGCAGCCCACGACCCACGGCGCCGGAGAGGCCGAAGCTCGCCGCGGACACCAGGGCGATCACCAGTCCGGACGTCGCGCGGGAGGGGCGCACCCCCCTGGTCCCGTCATGGGTCATCGTCGTCATGGGACATGACGCTACGTCGTGATGAGGTAACGTGTCAACATGGTTTTCGCCCATGACACGACGATCGCGCTCCAGGCGGCCGTGCAGCTCACGAACACCGCCGTCGCGCCGGACTCCCTCGAGACCGTCGAGGACCTGACCGCCCACTTCGACGAGCTCGGCTACAGCGGTCGCCACGACGCCGATGCCGACGAGCTCGCCGCGGTCCGCGCCCTGCGGCCCCGGCTGCGGGCCCTGCTGGTCGCCGAGCGCGACGAGGCCGTCGCGCTGCTCAACGAGATGCTGGCCGAGACCCGCGCCCTGCCCCAGCTGGTGCGTCACGAGGGCTACGACTGGCACCTGCACTGCGTGGGCGACGACACGCCCCTGGTCACCCGCATCCTGGCCGAGACGGCGATGGCGATGGTCGACGTGGTCCGGGCCGAGGAGATGTCGCGCCTCGGCGTGTGCGCGGACGCCGAGTGCACCGGCGTCGTGCTCGACCTCTCGCGCAACCGCTCGCGCCGCTTCTGCTCCACGGCCTGCGGCAACCGCAACGCGGTCGCGGCCTACCGGGCACGGCAGTCCGGTGCCGAGAGCAGGACCGGAGACGCCGACCGCTCCGACCACGCGTGAGGCGTCCCCTCGCTCAGCACCACCGCCGGCGGCCGTCGGGCCGCAGGGCGCGATCACGCAGCAGCACGGCGAGGTGACCACCGTGGACGGCGCAGGCCGCCCGGAAGTCCCGCACTCGGTACTCCACGGCCAGCACCGCGTCGCCGTAGTGCTCGACGTACTCCTCGCACTCGTCCCAGCGGCCGCACTCCTCGGCGACGGCGAGGTCGAAGCCGAGACGGGTGCCGTCGAGCCCGGCGAGGTTCTTCTGCGCGGCGGCGAGGCCGACGTCGTGGGCGGCGTCGACCAGCAGCCGGGCGTGGGCCAGCGCCTGGCGCCGGGTGAGCAGGCCTCCACTGCGGGTGAAGGAGTCGAGGTTGTCGTACTCGACCGCGTCGTAGCCGGCCCGGGCGCAGCCCGCGACCCACCGGGCGGTCAGCCGGGCCAGCGCGGTGCGGTGCGCCGGCGTGCGCACGTCGAGGAGCCACTCGCCCCAGGCGTCGTCGCGCACGGGAAGGCCGCCGCGGCGCAGCACCAGGTCGGCGTGACGACGCCAGAACGCGCGGGCGTCGGGCTGGGTCTGGAAGGCGTTGACGTAGCAGACGTCGTAGTCGGACCCCGCCGGCTCCTCGGTGCGGTCACGCACCACCACCCCGACCCGCTCGGCCGGCACGGCGGCGCCGCCGAGCTGGTAGTCCCAGTCGACGTCGGTCGGCAGCGAGCGCGGCCCGCCCGGGTCCGTCTGCGTCGTCACGGGGGCCGTGAGCGCCGGGGGCGCGCCGGAGGCGGCGACCGCGCCCAGCGCGGTGGTGGCGACCGGGACGACGAGCAGCGCGCGCAGCACCGTGAGCAGCAGGGACACCTCGCGACGCTAGCCCGCCGCGGTGGCCCTAGAAGTCGAAACCACCGAAGTCGAAGCCGCCGCCGTCGCCGCCCCCGCCGCCCCAGTCCCCGTCGCCACCGTCGCCGCCGAGCTCTCCGGCACCGCCGTCGACCCCGCCGTCGAGCCCCCCGCCGAGCATCAGGCCCATGACCATGAACGTCATCGGGCTGCCCATCCCGAAGTAACCGGTCGCGTAGGGCTGGTAGGCGCGCCCGCCCTCCCAGTAGGGCACCCGGCGGGTGCCGACCATCACCTGACGGGTGTCGGGCTCTGCGCCCGCGCGGACCCGCTCGGCGTCCAGCGCGCACGCCGGGACGTCGCGCTGCGCGCCGCCCGGGGGCGTCCACGCCACGTCGGTGACCGAGGGGCCGTGGCGGGGGTCGAAGAAGCAGGGGCCGCGACGGGCGGGCAGCGGCTCGCCCTCGACCCGCGCCCGCACGCAGGCCATCGCGTACCGGCCGTCCTCGAGGATCGCGGTGACGTCGCGCACCTGCTCGGGCTCGGCCAGGACGTCGGCGGCCTCCTTGGCCGAGTCGTAGGCGTCCAGGCCGCGCTGGTAGTCCGCCCGGGCCCCGGCATCGAGCTCGCGGCCCCCGAGGTCCGCGTCGAGGTCGCGCAGCTCCTCGCCGAGGGCCGTCACGTCCTCCTGGACCAGCCGTCGCACCGGGGCGAGCTCGGCCTCGCGCTGCTCGGCCTGGCGGGCCTGCCCGGCCCTCGAGGCGCGGACCCCGAGGACGACCAGGGCGCCGATCAGGACCAGGACGATGACGGTGGCCATGGCTCGATCCTACGGAACCCCGGCCGGCGGGGCCCCTGTCGTCGGCTGGACGGGCTTATGGTCACAGGGATCGGGCGTCCGCCGCGACGGCGCGGCGGAGCCCTCCCTTGCTCACCGACGGACACCATGACCTCCACGCGCCCGAGAGGGACCGCCACCCGCGGCCGCCTCCTGCTCACCGCCCTGACGGCGCTGGCCCTCGCGGGCACGCCGGTGCTCGCGCCGGCCCTCGGAGCACCCGCGCCCGCAGCGCCCGGGTCCGCAGCGCCGGCGGTGGCAGCGCTCGCGGGCGCCACACCGGGCCGCCCGGCGGCGGCGCCGGGCGCCCGCGCCCGTCGGCCCAACGTCGTGATGGTGATGGCCGACGACATGCGCGCCGACGACCTCCGCTTCGCTCCGAACGTCCGGCGCCTCATCGGCGGTCACGGCCTGACGTTCGCCAACTCCTTCAGCCCCTACCCGCTGTGCTGCCCCGCCCGTGCCTCCTTCCTGACCGGCCAGTACACCCACAACCACGGCGTCTTCAGCCACCGCCGGCCCTACGGCTACCGGGCCTTCGACGACTCGCGCACGCTGGCCACCTCGCTGCACCGCGTGGGCTACCGCACCGCGCTGGTCGGCAAGTACCTCAACGGCTACGGCACCATGCGCTCGAGGGTCTCCGGGAGGCGCTCCTACCGCTACGTCCCCCGCGGCTGGACCGACTGGCGCGCCTCGGTGGAGAACCCGGGTCGCGACCTCGACCCGGGCGACACGCCCTTCGTCGGCGGCACCTACGCCTACTTCGACACCGCCTACAACCACGACGGCCGCATCGACGCCAGCCACCGCGGCGAGTACCAGACGAGCACCATCGGCTCCTTCGGCGCCTCCCTGGTGCGCCGGTACCACCGGGGCCGGGCACCGTTCTTCCTGTACCTGTCCTACGTCGCCCCGCACCACGGGAGCCCGACCGAGCCGGACGACCCGTCCCGGTCCCGCCCGGGCGACTCGCTCGACGAGGGCTTCAGGACCCCCGCACGGCCGCGCTGGGTCCGGGGGCGCTTCGACCGCGCCGTCCGCCAGGGCGCCGGCATGCCTCCCGGCGGCGGGCCGGCCGAGCGCGACGTCCGCGACAAGCCGGTCTTCTTCCGGCTGCTGCCCGAGCTGACCCGCGCCGAGAAGCGGGCCCTCAGGGAGGTCACCCGCCAGCGCGCGGAGGCGGTCTACGTGATGGACCGTCAGGTGGGGAAGCTCGTGGCCCAGCTCAAGCGGACCGGTGAGTGGCGGAGCACGGTGCTCATGTTCACCTCCGACAACGGCTACTTCCTGGGCGAGCACCGTCAGCGCACCGGCAAGATCCGCGCCCACGAGCCGTCCCTGCGGGTCCCGTTCCTCCTCACCGGGCCCGGCGTGCGCAGCGGCGAGACCCGCTACGACCCGATCACCACCGTCGACGTCACCGCCACCGTGCTCGACCTGGCGGGGGCACGACCCCCGCGGCGCCCCGACGGGACGAGCCGCTGGGCGCAGATGCGCGCCGCCGACCGTGGCTGGCAGGCCCCCGTGGTGACCGAGGCGAGCCACAGCCTGCGCCCGGCGCTCGCCGCGCTGCCGACCAACCCCGACGGCGACCCCGCCACCCCACCGGTCCGAACGCGCCGCGACCCGAGCACGCTGCCCCTGCTCTCCCGGTCGGCCTACCCGGGCGCCGCGGAGCAGCGTGACGCCGAGGCCCTCTTCGGCCCCGGCGAGGAGCGCACCTCGATCGGCCTGCGCACGCCGCGCTGGTCGTTCAGCCTCTACCGCAACGGCGAGGGCGAGCTCTACGACATGGCGACGGACCCCACCCAGGAGGTCAACCGCTACTCCGACCCCGACTACGCCGACGTGGTCTCCGAGCTGCGGGGCGTCTGGTCGGCCTACCGCGACTGCAGCGGCGCGGCCTGCCGGGAGCCGATGGCCGCCGACCTGCGGGCCGAGCCGGTCGAGCTCGCCCGGCTGGCCCGGGTCTACCGCCGCGGTCTCCAGGCCCGCTACGGCCACCACTGACCCCGTCCAGACCGCGCCCGGCGCGCGCCGGGGTCGGCGCGAGCCCGGTCGACGGCGCGGCGACGCGGCGTGCCCATCGCGCCGATCGGCCACGTGGCCGCCGCCGGTGTGCCTATCCTGCGAGCCGCCGGGTCCTTCGTCCCACCATGCCGGCGCACGTCCCCCTCCCCCACCGGAAGACCCCCCATGCCGTCCTCCTCCCCGCCCCGTACGCCGCGGCGTACCCGCCTGGTCCTCGCCACGCTCGCGATGCTGGCCGTCACGGTGCCGACGGCGGAGGCGACGACCGCCGCGACCGGCACCTCGGCCGCCGCCCCGCAGCCGGCCCTCGAGAAGGTCGCCGCCACCCGGGCACCGCTGGCTCGCACGGACCGCCCGCACCGCACCGCCCGCACCGCCCGCACCGCCCGCACCGCCCGGCGGCCGAACGTGGTGATGGTGATGGCCGACGACATGCGCGCCGACGACCTGCGCTTCGCCCCGAACGTGCGCCGCCTGATCGGCGACCAGGGCCTGACGTTCGCCAACTCCTTCAGCCCCTACCCGCTGTGCTGCCCCGCCCGCGCCTCCTTCCTGACCGGCCAGTACACCCACAACCACGGGGTCCTCTCCCACACCGAGCCGTACGGGTACGGCGCGTTCGACGACTCCCGGACGCTGGCCACCTCGCTGGCCCGGGCCGGCTACCGCACCGGCTTCGTGGGCAAGTACCTCAACGGCTACGGCACCATGCGCTCGAAGGTCTCAGGATCGCGCTCCTACCGCTACGTCCCCCGCGGCTGGACGGACTGGCGCGCCTCGGTGGAGAACCCCGGCCGCGACCTCGACCCCGGCGACACGCCCTTCCCCGGCGGCACCTACGCCTACTTCAACACCGCCTACAACCGCGACGGCCGCGTCGACGCCAGCCACCGCGGCGAGTACCAGACGGACACCGTCGGCGCGTTCGGCACGTCGATGGTGAGCGACTTCAGCCGGTCGCGCTCCCCGTTCTTCCTCTTCCTCTCCTACGTGGCGCCGCACCACGGAGGACCGACGGAGCGCGACGACCCCTCGCGCTTCACCCCCTCGGACGCCCTCAACGAGAACTTCAAGACCCCGGCGCGGCCCGACTGGGTCAAGGGACGCTTCGACCGCGTCGTCACGCAGGGCGCCGGCATGCCCCCCGGGGGCGGCCCCGCCGAGCGTGACGTCAGCGACAAGCCGACCTTCTTCCGGCGCCTGCCCGAGCTGACCCGGGCCGAGAAGCGCGCGCTGCGCGAGGTGACCCGCCAGCGCGCGGAGTCGATCTACGTGATGGACCGCCAGGTCGGCCGCCTCGTGACGCGCCTCAAGCGGACCGGTGAGTGGCGGAGCACGGTGCTCATCTTCACCTCCGACAACGGCTACTTCCTGGGCGAGCACCGTCAGCGCACCGGCAAGATCCGAGCCCACGAGCCGTCCCTGCGCACGCCGCTCGTGGTGACCGGGCCGGGCATGCGCAGCGGCGAGACCCGCTACGACCCGATCACCACCGTCGACCTGACCGCCACCGTGCTCGACCTCGCGGGTGCCCGCGCCCCCCGTCCGGCGGACGGCACCAGCCGGGTCTCGACGATGCGCGGGGGTGACCACGGCTGGCAGGTGCCGGTGGTGACGGAGGCGACCCGCAGCCTGCCCACCGCGCTCGCGGCGCTCCCGACCTACCCCGCCGCCGCGCCCGGCACGCCGCCCGCGCCGGCCCGCCGCGACCAGGCGACGCTGCCCGTCCTGCCGCGGGGCGCACTGCCGAGCGAGGAGGAGCGTCGCGAGGCGCAGGTCCTCTTCGGCCCCGGCGAGGAGCGCACCTCGATCGGCCTGCGCACGCCGCGCTGGTCGTTCAGCCTCTACCGCAACGGCGAGGGCGAGCTCTACGACATGGCGACGGACCCCACCCAGGAGGTCAACCGCTACTCCGACCCCGACTACGCCGACGTGGTCTCCGAGCTGCGGGGCGTCTGGTCGGCCTACCGCGACTGCAGCGGCGCGGCCTGCCGGGAGCCGATGGCCGCCGACCTGCGGGCCGAGCCGGTCGAGCTCGCCCGGCTGGCCCGGGTCTACCGCCGCGGGATCGAGGCACGCTATGGCCACCGCTGAGAGCTCGTCACGCCGGCGTCGCTCGTCCTCGGCCGTCCTCGGCGCGATGCTGGTCGCGCTCACCACCTCGCTGCTGTGCCTGCCGAGCGCCGGGGGTCGCGCGGCGGCCGTCGGAGCGGACGCCGGCGCGCAGGGCACGACGGCCGCCGCCACCCGGGCACCGCTGGCTCGCACGGACCGCGCGCACCGCACCGCCCGCACCGGCCGCACCACCCGCACCGCCCGGCGGCCGAACGTGGTGATGGTGATGGCCGACGACATGCGCGCCGACGACCTGCGCTTCGCCCCGAACGTGCGCCGCCTGATCGGCGACCAGGGCCTGACGTTCGCCAACTCCTTCAGCCCCTACCCGCTGTGCTGCCCCGCCCGCGCCTCCTTCCTGACCGGCCAGTACGCCCACCAGCACGAGGTGTTCTGGCACAGCGAGCCCTACGGGTACGGCGCGTTCGACGACTCCCGGACGCTGGCCACCTCGCTGGCCCGGGCCGGCTACCGCACCGGCTTCGTGGGCAAGTACCTCAACGGCTACGGCACCATGCGCTCGAAGGTCTCAGGATCGCGCTCCTACCGCTACGTCCCCCGCGGCTGGACCGACTGGCACGCCTCGGTGTCCAACCCCGGCCGCGACCTCGATCCCGGTGACACGCCCTTCCGCGGCGGCACCTACGCCTACTTCAAGACCGCCTACAACGTGGACGGTCGCATCGACACCTCGCACCTGGGCGAGTACCAGAGCCGGACGATCGGCGACGTCGGCGGGTCCCTGGTCCGTCGGTTTCACCGCGACACCACCCCGTTCTTCCTCTACCTGTCGTTCCTGGCCCCGCACAACGGCGGGCCGAGCGAGCCCGACGATCCCACCGACGCCGACCCGGTCGACGGGATCAACGAGGACTTCCGGACCCCCGCCCGTCCGGACTGGGTCAAGGGTCGCTTCGACGACTCCGTGACCCACGCGGCCGGCATGCCGGCCGACGGTGGCCCCGCCGAGGCCGACGTCACCGACAAGCCGACCTTCTTCCAGCGCCTGCCCGAGCTCGACCCGGTGGAGACGCGGGCCCTGACGACGGTCACCCGCCAGCGGGCGGAGTCGATCTACGTGATGGACCGCCAGGTCGGCCGTCTCGTGACCCAGCTCGAGCGGACCGGCGAGTGGCGCGACACCGTGCTCATGTTCACCTCCGACAACGGCTACTTCCTGGGCGAGCACCGTCAGCGCACCGGCAAGGTCCGCGCTCACGAGCCGTCCCTGAGGGTGCCGTTCCTGGTGACCGGGCCGGGCATGCGCAGCGGCGAGACCCGGTACGACCCGATCACCTCGGTCGACATCAGCGCCACGATCCTGGACCTGGCCGGCGCACGCGCGCCGCGCCGCCCGGACGGCACCAGCCGCCAGAAGACCATGCTCGAGGGCGACCAGGGGTGGCAGGCGCCGGTGGTGACCGAGGCGAGCCACAGCCTGCACGTCCCGATCCCCGCGTTGCCCACCAACCCCGACGGCGACCCCAACACCCCACCGGTCCTCGCCCGACGCGCACCGTCGAGCCTGCCGGCCCTCCCCCGCAGCGCCTACCCCACGTCGCAGGAGCACGAGGAGGCACAGGCCCTGTTCGGGCCGGACGAGGAGCGCACCTCGATCGGACTGCGCACGCCGCGATGGTCCTTCAGCCTGTACCGCAACGGCGAGGGCGAGCTCTACGACACGGCCCAGGACCCCACCCAGGAGGTCAACCGGTACTCCGACCCCGCCTACGCCCCGGTCGTCGACCTGCTGCGCGCGGAGTGGGTGCGCTACCGCGACTGCGCGGGAGCGGCGTGCCGGGTGCCGATGGCGCCCGAGCTGACCGCGACGGCGGGGGAGCTGGCCGACCTGACCGCGCGGTACTGGTCCGGGGTCCGCTCCGTCTACGGCGCCGGGATGGTGCTACCGCTGACGGACCCACCGACCGACCCACCGACCGACCCACCGGCCGACCCACAGGCCGACCCCGAGCCGGCACCCTGAGCGGGCGCCCGGCCCCGGGCGGGGCGCCTCAGCGCGCGGTGTGGTCGCGGAACCCGCGCTGGGTCTTGCGTCCGAGGTAGCCGGCCGTGACGAGCTGCTCGAGCAGCGGCGCCGGGGCGAACCCGGGCTCGCGGAACTCGAGGTAGAGCTCGCGCTGGATGGCCAGCGACACGTCGTTGCCGACCACGTCGAGCAGCTCGAAGGGCCCCATCGGCAGCGCACAGCCCTGCTTCATGGCGGTGTCGATGTCGTCGGCCGAGGCGTAGTGCGCCTCAAGCATCTTCACCGCGTCGTTGAGGTAGGGGAACAGCAGCGCGTTGACGATGAAACCCGCGCGGTCTCCGCACGCGACCGCGACCTTGCCGAGGCCGGCGCACAGCGCGCGGGCCGTCTCGGCGACCTCGGGGTCGGTGGCCACGGTGGAGACCACCTCGACGAGCCGCATCACCGGGGCCGGGTTGAAGAAGTGCAGGCCGACCACGTCGCGGGGCCGCGAGGTCACCCGGGCGCAGGCGATGACCGGCAGGGAGGAGGTGGTCGTGGCGAGGATCGCGCCGGGGCGGCAGATCTCGTCGAGGTTCTCGAACAGGGCGGTCTTGACCGCGAGGTCCTCCGCGATCGCCTCGACGACCACGTCGACCTCGGCGAGGTCGTCGAGCGCGGTGGTACCACGCAGGTGGGCCAGCGCGTCGTCCTTCTCCTTCGCCGTCGCCCGTCCGCGCTGGACCTGCTTGTCCAGGCTGCGGGTGATCGACGCGACCACGTCGTCGACCCGGCTCTCGCTGCGTCCGACGAACAGCACGTCGTGCCCGGCGCGGGCGAAGACCTCCACGATCCCGGTGGCCATCGTCCCGGTGCCCACCACGCCGACGCGGTGCACGGGTCGGCGCAGCTCGTCGGCCTCGCCTGCCCGGGGGGTGCGGTCGTCGTCGACCACCACCGGGCTGTCGGGAGCCTCGTAGGTGTAGAAGCCACGGCCCGTCTTGCGGCCGAGCATGCCGGCGGCCACCATCTGCTTGAGCAGCGGCGCCGGTGCGTGCAGCCGGTCGCGGCCCTGGCGGTACATCGTCTCGAGGATCTCGTAGGCGGTGTCGAGCCCGATCAGGTCGACCAGCGCAAGAGGGCCCATCGGGTAGCCGCAACCGTGCCGCATGGCCGCGTCGATGTCCTCGCGTGAGGCGTAGTGGCCCTCGAGCATGGTGACCGCGTGGTTGAGGTAGCCGAAGAGCAGGGTGTTGGCGATGAAGCCGGCCTTGTCCCCGCACACCACGGGGTTCTTGCCGAGCGAGCGCACCAGCGCCGTGGCGTCCGCGAGCACGGCGGGGTCGGTGACCACGGTGCGCACGACCTCGACGAGGCCCTGCACCGGCGCGGGGTTGAAGAAGTGCACCCCGATCACTCGACCCGGGTGGGCGTTGGCGGTCGAGATCTCGGTGACCGACAGCGACGAGGTGTTGGTGGCCAGCACCGTGTGGGCGACACGACCGTCTCGAGCTCGCGGAAGATGGACTTCTTCACCGCCAGGGACTCCACCACCGCCTCGATCACCAGGTCGGCCTCGGCCAGGGCGGCCAGCGACGTGGCCCAGTCCACCCGGTCGAGCAGCGAGGCCTGCTCGGCCTCGGCGAGCTTGCCGCGCCGCACGGCGCGGTCGGTGGAGTGCTCGAGGAACTGCCGTCCGCGGGCGACGCCCTCGGCGTCGACCTCGACACCGATCACCCGATAGCCGTGGCGCGCGAACACCTCGACGATGCCCGCCCCCATCGTGCCGAGGCCGATCACGCCGATGGTGGTGAACGTCCGCGGCGCTCCCGGACCGGGCTGGTCGGTCGGGGACTGGGCGGGGACGGTCGCAGCGACGGTGGTCATGGCCGCATGCTGCCACGGCGCCGGGTCACCGACCGGCGGGGGTGTCGAGGCTCACACCGCGGCACCGAGCGCGCCGGTGGGCCGCTCCAGCACGACCCGGACACCGAGGTCGTCGAGCCCGGCGCGGCGCTCGTGGGCCCGCAGGTCCTGCTGGAAGGCACGGAGTCGGGCGGGCTCGGTGAAGCCCAGGCGCGCGTAGAAGGGCGCGTGGAGGACCACGTCGCGGAACGTGCACAGCGACATCGTCGGCAGTCCGTCGCGGGCGGCCTCGACCAGGGCGGCGCGCACCAGCGCGGTGCCGAGACCCCGTCGGGCGTGCGAGGGGTGGACCGAGAGCTGCTCGAGGTGGGCGCGGGGGTCGGCGGGGTCGAGGACCAGCACGTGCGCGAACCCGAGCACCGGCCCCTCGCCCCTGGCCCCCGACGCGACGACCAGGAGGGTCCCGTCCTGCTCGACACGGGCGCGACCGGGGGTGGCCGGCGGCCCCAGCACCGTCCCGGCCAGGTCACCGAGGTGCGCGACGAGCACGGCGTCGGCGGCCTCCTCGAGAGCGGCCAGCGTCCCCAGGTCGCGCGCACGGGCCCGGCGCACGAGGTGCGCCGGGCCCGGGCGGTGGTGGTGCACGACCGCAGTCATCGGCGGTCGTGGACCTCTGCTCAGTCGTTGCCGACGAACGGGATGCTGTCGCTCGGAGCGGTCCGCTCGCTCTTCGGGACCTCCGCGATCTCCCCGCTGCGCAGGCCCTCGCGGAACGTGTTCAGCTCCTTGCGGACCATCGGCAGCAGCAGGTAGCAGGCGAGGAGGTTGAAGATCGCGCAGACGAACAGCATGGCGTCGGCGAAGCCGAGGACCGAGCCGAAGGTCAGCACGCTGCCGATCACGGTGAACAGGCAGTAGATGATCTTGAAGGTCAGCTCGCTGGCCTTGCTGCGACCGAACAGCGTGGTCCAGGCCTTCATCGTGTAGTAGGCCCAGGTGATCAGCGTCGAGAAGGCGAACAGGGCCACGGCGATGGCCAGCACCACGGGGAACTGGGGCAGGAAGGTCTCGAAGGCCCGGGAGGTGACCACCACGCCGTCCGGGCGTGGTGCCGTCGGCGACGGTAGTGGCCTGCGCGTCGTTGTAGAACGTGGTGTCGGCGATGACGATGGTCAGCGCCGTCATCGTGCAGACCACGACGGTGTCGATGAACGGCTCGAGCAGGCCGACGAAGCCCTCGCTGACCGGGTTCTTGGTCTTGACCGCCGAGTGCGCGATGGGTGCGGAGCCGACGCCGGCCTCGTTGGAGAAGGCCGCGCGCTGGAAGCCCACGATCAGCACGCCGACGACGCCGCCCGCGATCCCTCGGGGTTGAAGGCTCCGGTGACGATGGCGGCGAAGGCCTCCGGCACGTTGCCGATGTTGCCCAGGATGACCAGCAGGCAGGCGGTCAGGTAGAGGATGCGCCATCGCGGGCACCAGCTTGGAGGTGACGGCGGCGATCGACTGGATGCCGCCGAGGATGACGGCGCCGACCAGGAACGCCAGCACCAGGCCGAAGATCAGCGCGGAGCCCGAGGAGCCGAGGAAGCCGTCCGCGCCGCCGGTGACCTCCTGGGCCTGGGCGAAGGTCTGGTTGGCCTGGAACATGTTGCCGCCGACGGCGCCGAAGAGGAACAGGGCGACCGCGAAGATCGAGGGTGAACGTCTTGGAGATCCCGGATGCCGAAACGTTCGAAGGCGACCGGCAGGTAGCGGAACGGACCGCCGGTGACGGTGCCGTCCTCGTGCACCTCGCGGTACTTCACGCCGAGCGTGCACTCGACGAACTTCGTGCACATGCCGAGCAGACCCGCCACGATCATCCAGAACGTGGCGCCCGGCCCGCCGATGGTGACGGCCACGCCGACACCGGCGATGTTGCCCAGCCCGACGGTGCCCGACACCGCGGAGGACAGCGCCTGGAAGTGGGTGATCTCGCCGGGGTCGCTGTGCCGCGAGTACTTGCCGCGGATCAGGGCCAGCGAGGTCTTGATCCCGGTGAACTGGATGCCGCGGAAGTAGATGGTGAACACGATGGCCGCGATCGACGAGCCAGAACACGATCAGCGGGAAGGTGACGCCGCCGATGGTGGGCGCGTAGAAGATCACCGACTGCACGGCGTTGGAGATGGGTTCGAAGCTGCCGTTGATGGTGTCCTCGACGGTGGCCAGCCACTGCCAGGTGGGCTCCGCTTCGACCAGCGGCACAAGGTTTGGGATCATAGCCGGTAACACAACCTCACCAGCCCCAGTTGTCGCAAGGGTGGAGTGACGTGAACCACCCACCCGCACCGGATCGTTACCCCGGACCCGGGTACATTGTCCCGTCGTGAGACTCGTGGTGGCGACGTGCCAGGTGGACTACGCCGGACGGCTGACGGCCCACCTGCCGCCGGCCACCCGCGTGGTGATGGTCAAGGCCGACGGCTCCGTGCTCGTGCACGCCGACGGCGGCTCCTACAAGCCGCTGAACTGGATGTCGCCCCCGTGCGTGGTGCGCGAGACGACCACCGAGGACGGCGTGGCCGAGTGGGTGGTCTCGAGCCCCAAGACCGACGACACCCTGCGGATCCTCCTGCTCGAGGTGCACCACGACTCCCGCCACGACCTCGGTGTCGACCCGGGTCTGCGCAAGGACGGGGTGGAGAAGCACCTGCAGGAGCTGCTCGCCGAGCACCCGCAGAGCATGGCCGAGGGCCTGGTGCTGGTGCGCCGCGAGTACCCGACCCCGGTCGGGCCCGTGGACCTGATGTGCCGCGACGCCGCCGGCGCGGCCGTGGCGGTCGAGGTGAAGCGACGGGGCGAGATCGACGGGGTCGAGCAGCTGACCCGCTACCTCGAGCTGCTCAACCGCGACCCGCTGCTCGCCCCGGTGCGCGGCATCCTGGCCGCCCAGGAGATCCGGCCGCAGGCGCGGGTCCTGGCCGCGGACCGCGGCATCGCCTGCGCGGTGGTCGACTACGACGCGCTGCGCGGGCTCGACGACCCGACGACCCGGTTGTTCTGAGGCGCCGGCCCGTGCTGGTGTTCCACCTCGCCACGGCCTCCGACTGGGCCGCGGCGCAGGCCTCCGGGCGCTACACCACCTCCACCCACGGCCGCACCCTCGCCGAGGAGGGCTTCATCCACGCCAGCCGCGCCGACCAGTGGCAGGCGGTGCGCCGGCGCTGGTACGCCGGCGTCACCGAGCCGCTGGTCCTCCTCGTCGTCGACACCGACCTCCTCGAGGCGCCGGTGCTCGAGGAGGCGGTGGCCGGATCGACCGAGACCTTCCCCCACGTCTACGGCGTGCTGGAGACGACCGCCGTGGTGCGGGTGGTGGCGCTGGACGACGCCGGGGCCACGTCCGGCTCCGCGCCGTCGCCGCCCCCGGGGTCCCCGGCTCCCCCGCCGGCCGTGCCCGTCGAGCCGGCCGAGTCCTTCAGCCGGGTCTACCTGCGCGAGGTCTACCGGTCCGCGCTCGTGGCCGCGTCGGTCATGGCGGTGGTCGTCGTCGGCGCCCTGCTCGCCGGCTACCTGCTGCCCGGCTGGAGCGTGCTGGGTGCCCTGATCGGCCTGGTGCTGGGGGTCGTGCTGGCCCGTCGCGGGTCGGGCCGGGCCGGGTCCTAGCCCGGCCGAGACTCCCGCACGAGGTCGCGGACCTCCTCGGCGCAGCCCCAGCTCAGCGTGACCCCGGCCCCGCCGTGGCCGTAGCAGTGCACCACCCGGGCGTCCTCGGGGTCGCGCTCGACGCGCACCGAGGCCCGGGCCGGTCGCAGGCCGACCTTGTGCGCGATCACCCGGGCGCCGGCCACCTCCGGGACCAGCCGCGCGGCGCGCTCGAGGATGGCGGCCGCCGTGGCGGGTGAGGGCGTGCGGCTCCACTCCCCCTCCACGTCGGTGCCGCCGACGACCACGTCGCGCTCGCGCGGGACGACGTAGGTCGGCCCCGACCCGGCGCCGGGCGTGGCGCCGTCGAGCCACCAGCGATCGAGGCCCCACTGGGCCAGTCGCACCACCTGACCCTGCACCGGGGCCACCCCCGCGTCGCCGGCGAGCAGCCGCGCGCCCATCCCGGCGGCGTCCACGACGACGTCGGCGCCGGCGGGCAGCGCGCGCAGCGAGAGCCGGGTCAGGGTGCCGCCCAGGGTCTCGACGCGCCCCGCCAGCCACGCCAGGTAGACGGGCATCTCGAGAACCGGTGCGACGAAGGTCCACCCGCCCCCGTGCGGGGCCGGCACGTCGGTGGTGCGCCGCACGTCGGGCACCGCGCGGCGCCACCACGGCGCGGGCGGCTCGGCGGGGTGCACCTCGGTGCCCGCGCGCATCAGCACCCCCGGCACGTCGTCGCGGGCCAGGTCGGCGAAGACCTCGTAGGAGCGTGCGGACCACGCCAGCACCCGGTCCTGCGGGAACGCCCGGTAGGGGTACCAGAGCGCTGCCGCCACCGACGACGTCGTCTCGGCGGGCAGGTCGCGCGCCACGACGTCGACGCGGTGGCCCTCCTCGAGGAGCCGCACCGCGCAGGTCAGCCCGACGACGCCCGCTCCGACGACCAGCACCCGTGCCACCGCCCCATCGTGGCACGGTGCCGCGCCGGGGCGGGGGGTTCAGCCGACGGGGGTCGCGTCGAGGTCGTGGGCGCGCCGGATCACGGCGAGGATGCCGGCCATGATCTCGGTCATCCCGTAGTCCTTCGGCGTGTAGACCGCCGCGACCCCCCGCGCGCGCAGCGACCGGGCGTCCGCGTCCGGGATGATCCCGCCGACGACCACGGGGACGTCGTCGAGGCCGGCCGCGCGGAGCCCGTCGAGCACGGCGGGCACCAGCTCCATGTGCGAGCCGGAGAGGATGGAGAGGCCGACGCAGTGGACGTCCTCGGCCACGGCGGCGGCCACGATCTGCTCCGGGGTCAGCCGGATGCCCTGGTAGACCACCTCGAAGCCGGCGTCGCGGGCCCGCACCGCGATCTGCTCGGCGCCGTTGGAGTGCCCGTCCAGGCCGGGCTTGCCGACCAGGAGCCGCAGCCGCCCGCCCAGCTCGGCGCCCGTCTGCTGCACCCGGCGCCGCACCGCGGCCAGCGCCCCGCCCGCCGGGGCCGAGCCGGTGGCGCCGCCGACGCCGGTGGGAGCGCGGAACTCGCCGAACACCTCGCGCAGGGTTCCGGCCCACTCCCCCGTGGTCGCCCCGGCCCGCGCGGCGGCCAGCGTGGCCGGCATCAGGTTGACCGCGGTGGCCGCGTCGGCGGCGAGGCGGGCCAGGGCCTCGACGACGGCCGCCTCGTCCCGGCCGGCGCGCCAGGCGGCGAGGCTCTCCAGCGCCGCCGCCTCGGCCTCGGGGTCGGCACTCTGGATGGCCCCGTCCAGGTCGGCGGTCAGCGGGGACGCCTCGGTGGTCGTGAAGGCGTTGACCCCCACCACGGTCTCCTCGCCGCTCTCGACGCGGGCCCGACGGGCGGCGTGGGCGGAGACCAGCGCCTGCTTCATGTACCCGGACTCGACGGCGGCGACGGCCCCGCCCATCTCCTGCACGCGCTCGACCTCGGCGCGCGCGGACTCCACCAGCTCGGCCACCTTCGCCTCCACCACCAGCGAGCCGGCGAAGAGGTCCTCGTGCTCGAGCAGGTCGGACTCGAAGGCCAGCACCTGCTGCAGCCGCAGCGACCACTGCTGGTCCCAGGGACGGGGCAGGCCGAGCGCCTCGTTCCAGGCCGGCAGCTGCACCGCCCGGGCCCGCGCGTCCTTCGACAGGGTCACCCCGAGCATCTCCAGCACGATGCGCTGCACGTTGTTCTCCGGCTGGGCCTCGGTCAGGCCGAGGGAGTTGACCTGCACGCCGTACCGGAAGCGGCGCATCGCCGGGTCGGTGACGCCGTAGCGCTCCCGGGTGATCTCGTCCCAGAGCTGCACGAAGGCGCGCATCTTGCACATCTCCTCCACGAAGCGCACCCCGGCGTTGACGAAGAAGGAGATCCGGCCGACGACCTTCTCGAAGTCCTCGGGCCGCACCTGCCCGGCCGCCTGCACCTGGTCGAGGACGGCGATCGCGGTGCTCAGCGCGTAGGCGAGCTCCTGCGTCGGCGTGGCCCCGGCCTCCTGGAGGTGGTAGCTGCAGATGTTGATCGGGTTCCACCGCGGCATCTCGGCCACCGTGTAGGCGATCACGTCCCCGATCAGGCGCAGCGAGTGCTCGGGGGAGAACACGTAGGTGCCGCGCGAGAGGTACTCCTTGACGATGTCGTTCTGCGTGGTCCCGGTGAGCAACCGCGCGACGTCGCGGGGGTCCACCTCGCCGCCCTCGACGGCGCCGGCCTGCTCCTCCGCGACGACCTGGTAGAGCGCGAGCATCCACATCGCGGGGGCGTTGATCGTCATCGAGGTGTTCATCGCGGTGAGCGGGATGCCCTCGAACAGGCGTCGCATCTCGCCGAGGTGGGCGACCGGAACGCCCACCTTGCCGACCTCCCCCCGGCTCAGTGGCGAGTCGGCGTCGTACCCGGTCTGGGTGGGCAGGTCGAAGGCGACCGAGAGGCCGGTCTGGCCCTTGGCCAGGTTGCCCCGGTACAGCGCGTTCGAGGCCGCGGCCGTGGAGTGGCCGGCGTAGGTGCGCATCAGCCACGGGCGGTCCTTCGTCACCGGCACCGACGACGGGCTGCTCGAGGAGTCCTGCGACGCGGCTGGCTGGCTCATCCTCGCAGGGTAGGCCCTCGTCACCCGCGGGTCAGCGGTCACGCCGTGTGGCGAATCACACCCCCGTCCCCCGCCCCGGCGCCGGCTCGTCGAGCTCGACGACGCGGATCATCCGGGAGCGGCGCAGCAGGGCCACCACCGCGGGGCAGCACCCGCGCAGTCGCACCCGGCGACCACGACGTCGGGCCAGCCGGGAGGCGACGGCCAGGGTGCGCAGCGCCCGCACGTCGACCCGCTCGGCCCCGCTCAGGTCGACCACCACGTCGCAGCGCTCGGGCTCGAGCAGGGTGTAGAGGGCCGAGCGCAGGGGCGCGGTGCCGGTGGCGTCGACGTCGCCGCGCACGACCAGCACCGAGCCCTCGGTGAGCATCTCCATCCGGGCCTCCTCCACCCGCGGCGGTCGCGGGCCTCCACCCTCTAGACGCCCCGGCCGCCGGTCGGGTTGCGCCGGTGGGCGAGGAATCTCACCCGGTCCGGCGCGCGGCGACGGCGAGCCCCGCCGTGCCGGCGGCCAGGAGCACCATCCCGAGCACGCCGAACGGGGGAAAGATGTGGTCGGTGTGCACCAGCCAGGCGCCGGGCAGCAGCGGCACGCCCACCAGCGCCGGGACGCCGTGGCGGCGGAGCTGGTCGGCGAGCACCAGCACCACGCACACCAGCAGCGCCCAGGACCCGGCCTCGCCCAGCGGCGTGCCGATCCGGAACATCGCAGAGACGGCCTCGGGCCGCGGCACGCCCGCACCCAGCGCACGCGTGACGTACCCGGCGCCGACGCCGCTGATCACGTCGAGCGCCGTGTAGAGGGTGGCGTACAGGTAGGCGGTGAGCCGCACCGCCCAGGCCGGCGCGTCCGAGCGGGAGCGGACCAGGTCGGCCAGCGCCCAGCCCACCAGGGGGAAGACCAGGACGCCTGGCACGTGCAGGCCGAACCACCGCGGCGCGGTGTCGTAGCCCAGGCCACTGGGGTGCGCCAGACCGGCGGCGGCCAGGGTCAGCGCGGGCAGGGCCAGGACGAGCGGACGCCAGGGGGCCACCGCCCAGGTGTCGGTCCAGGAGGCGTGAGCAGGGGGTGCCATGACCCCAGCCTGCCGGACCGCGCCCCGCGCCCCGGGCCCTGCGGGGCGTGTCGAGCCCGTCCTGGCCGCCGGGCGCGCACCCGGGACCGGCAGCGGCGCTACGCTGCGCCGCATGGTCAACCTCACGCGGATCTACACCCGGACCGGCGACGCGGGCGAGACCCGCCTGGGCGACATGAGCCTCACCACGAAGAACGACCTGCGGCTGCGCGCCTACGCCGACGTCGACGAGGCGAACGCCCACCTCGGCCTCGCCGTCGCGCTCGGCGGGCTCGAGGACGACGTCGTCGCGGTCCTGGTGCACGTGCAGAACGACCTGTTCGACGTCGGCGCCGACTTCTGCACCCCCGTCGTCGCGGAGCCGGAGTTCCCACCGCTGCGCATCGAGCAGGACTACGTGGACCGCCTCGAGGCGTGGTGCGACGAGTACAACGAGCCGCTCGAGCGGCTGCGCTCGTTCATCCTGTCCGGCGGCACACCCGGCGCCGCCCACCTGCACGTGGCGCGCACCGTGGTGCGCCGCGCCGAGCGCTCGGCCTGGGCCGCGCACGAGAAGCACGCCGAGACGATGAACCCGCTGGCCATCACCTACCTGAACCGGCTCTCCGACCTCGTCTTCATCCTCGCCCGCCACGCCAACCGCGAGCGGGGCGACGTGATGTGGGTGCCCGGCGGGGAGCGCTGAGCGACGCGTTCCGCCGGCCGGCTCCGGGAACCGGCTCAGCCCCGCGCGCGGGTGGCGAGCACGGTGAGCAGCGCCGGCGCCATCAGCGCGGCGACCGCGAGCAGGGCCGCCAGCGTGCCGACGGCGTCCCCGAGCCCTCCGAGCAGGGGCGGGCCGGCCAGGAAGGCCGCGTAGCCGATCGTCGAGACGACGCTCAGCCGGGCAGCCGAGCGGCCCGCCTCGTCGGCCGCCACGCTCATCCCGACCGGGAACCCCAGCGCCGCGCCGAGGCCCCAGCACACGATGCCCGCCACGACCAGCGCGGCCGGACCGGAGAGGACGACCAGGCTCACCCCGAGCGCGGCCAGCACCGCGCTGCCGGCGAGCACGGGCGCACGGCCGCAGCGGTCGAGCACGACGGGGCCGACCATCCGGCCCAGTGTCATCGCCGCCACGAACAGCGCGAAGCCCGCCACCGCGGTCGGCCGGGCCGCGTCGCGGCCGTCGATCAGCGCCAGCGAGAGCCAGTCGTTGGCGCTGCCCTCGGCGACGGCGAAGCAGAGCACCATCAGGCCCACCACGAGCGTGCGCGGCTCGGTCCAGGCGCTGCGGGGCCGCACCGGCGCCCGGTCGCTGGCCTCGGGCGGGGCAGGGACCGGCGCGAAGACCAGGCTGGCCCGCCAGCTCAGCACCACGACCACCGTCGCGACCAGCAGCAGGTGCACAAGCATCGAGACCCCGATCGCCAGGGCGCCGGCACCGAGCAGGGCGCCGCCCACGCCGCCGATGCTGAACCCCGCGTGGAAGCGGGGCATCACGGTGCGTGCGAGGCGGCGCTCCACCTCGGCGCCCTCGACGTTCATCGACACGTCCCACATCCCCACGCCGGCGCCGTAGGCGAGCAGCCCGACCGCGCAGGTCGGCACCGAGGCGAGCACCTCCACCGAGAGCGCCGCGAGACCGACGCCCAGCACGCTCGCCACGGCGCCGGCCCGCACGACCGCCCCCGCGCCCCAGCGCCCGATCAGCAGGCCGCTGGTCGGCAGGGACAGCACCGAGCCCAGGGCAGCCGCGAGGAGCAGCAGGCCCAGCGAGGCGTTGTCGAGGCCGAGGCCGGCGCGCACGTCGGGCACCCGGGAGAACAGCGAGGCGAACACCGCGCCGTTGCCGACGAAGACCACCGCGACCGCGGTGCGGGCCTCCTGCACGTCGGGCGCGGTCCGGGTGCGGCTCACCGCGTCCAGTCCGTGCCCGGGCTGCGCGCCTCGAGCCAGGACTGCAGACCGGTGAGGGACGCGGGGCTCAGCGCCAGCTCGACCTCCTCGCGCTCGCTCACGCAGCGGATCACCACGTGACCGGGGTACAGCTGGTGGCGCTCGGCGCCGGCCGCCTCACGGCGCTCACCGAAGCCCAGGTCACCACGGCGCCACCGGCGCCGCGGGCGCGGGGACAGCGAGAAGACGCGGAACCACTCCAAGGAGTCGTCGGTGTAGCGGCCGGTGCCCAGCATCCACCGGCGACCGGGCATCCGGTGCGAGAGCTCGAAGGTGCCGCCGTGGCGCGAGATCCAGCGGCGTCGCACCACCAGCAGCAGTGCGTAGAGCAGCAGCAGGCCGAGGAGGACGCCGGAGGAGTCGAGCACCCACTGCCACAGCGGCACGCGCCACCTCCCTGCCCTCGACCCGGACGACGTCGCGGGCCTCGGCCGACGACCGGGGCGCCAGGACCGTCCCCGCACGACGAACCATAACCGGGCCGGGGTGTCCCCCGGACAGCAGGAACGGGCGGGACCCGGAGGTCCCGCCCGTCAGGTGCTGCTGGCCGACGCCGACGCCGCGTGGCGCCGCGGCCTCAGGAGGCTCGCTCGACCGCGCGCAGCCGGGCCTCGGCCCGACGGATGCGCCGCTCGGTCTCGTCGCTGCCGCCGAGGCCGCGCGCGGTCTCGAGCTCGCTGCGCGTCTCGTCGATGTTGACCTCCTCGGCCAGGACCGCGTGCTGCGGAGAGCACCGAGACCCGGTCGGCCGCGACGGAGAGGAACCCGCCGTCGACCACGGCCACGTTGACGTTGCCCTCGTCGTCGGTGATCTCCACGACCGCGTCGGTGAGCAGGGCCAGCATCGGCGCGTGACCACGCAGCACGCCGACGTCACCCTCGACGGTGCGGGCGATGAGCATGCTCGC
Organism: uncultured Actinomycetota bacterium; assembly: GCA_963728085.1. GTDB lineage: Bacteria > Actinomycetota > Actinomycetes > Propionibacteriales > Nocardioidaceae > Nocardioides. Next base: position 151,369 of record CAVSIQ010000001.1, read on the forward strand.
CTCGCCGGACCACACCGTGCGGTCCGCCGCGACGAGCTCGACCTGGAGGTGCTCGGCCATCAGCTGTTCTTCTGCATCTCGGCCCACTTCGCCTCGACGTCATCGAGACCGCCGCACATGAAGAAGGCCTGCTCGGCGACGTGGTCGTACTCGCCGTCGGCGATCTTGTTGAACGCCTCGATGGTGTCCTCGACCGGGACGGTCGAGCCCTCGATGCCGGTGAACTGCTTGGCCACGTAGGTGTTCTGCGACAGGAAGCGCTGGATGCGGCGCGCCCGCGACACGATGACCTTGTCCTCCTCGGACAGCTCGTCGACACCGAGGATCGCGATGATGTCCTGGAGCTCCTTGTTGCGCTGCAGGATCTGCTTGATCCGGATCGCGCAGTCGTAGTGCTCCTGGCCGATGTACTGCGGGTCGAGGATCCGCGAGGTCGACGTCAGCGGGTCCACCGCGGGGTAGATGCCCTGCGAGGCGATCTCGCGGGACAGCTCGGTGGTGGCGTCGAGGTGGGCGAACGTCGTGGCCGGCGCGGGGTCGGTGTAGTCGTCGGCCGGCACGTAGATGGCCTGCATCGAGGTGATCGAGTGACCACGCGTCGAGGTGATCCGCTCCTGGAGCACGCCCATCTCGTCGGCCAGCGTGGGCTGGTAGCCCACGGCCGAGGGCATCCGGCCCAGCAGGGTCGAGACCTCGGAGCCGGCCTGGGTGAAGCGGAAGATGTTGTCGATGAACAGCAGCACGTCCTGGCTCTGCACGTCGCGGAAGTACTCCGCCATCGTCAGCGCCGACAGCGCCACGCGCAGCCGGGTGCCCGGCGGCTCGTCCATCTGGCCGAAGACCAGGGCGGTCTGCCCGAGCACGCCGGCCTCCTCCATCTCGACCATGAGGTCGTTGCCCTCGCGGGTGCGCTCGCCGACGCCGGCGAACACCGAGACACCACCGTGGTTGCGTGGCGACGCGGGCGATCATCTCCTGGATGAGCACGGTCTTGCCGACGCCGGCGCCGCCGAACAGGCCGATCTTGCCACCGAGCACGTACGGCGTCAGGAGGTCGATGACCTTGATGCCGGTCTCGAACATCTCGGTCTTCGACTCGAGCTGGTCGAAGGCCGGCGCCTTGCGGTGGATGCCCCAGCGCTCGCATGACCTCGAGCTCCTGGCCCTCCTCGAGGTTCAGGCACTCGCCGAGGGTGTTGAACACCTTGCCCAGGGTGCCGTCGCCGACGGGCACCGTGATCGGGCCGCCGGTGTCGGTGACCTGGGCGCCGCGCACCAGGCCGTCGGTGGGCTGCATCGAGATGGCGCGGACCATGCCGTCGCCGATGTGCAGCGCGACCTCGAGCGAGAGCGTGCTGTCGTCGCCGCCGAGCTCGACCGTCGACCTCGAGCTTGTTGTACATCTCGGGCATGTCGTCGACGGGGAACTCCACGTCGACGACCGGGCCGATGACCCGGGCGATCCGCCCGATGGTGCGCTGGCGGTGGTCGTCGTGGTCTCTTCAGATGGTGGCAGTCATGGGTCTCTCTCACTCACTCCCGGCGTTGGCGTCGGCGAGCGCGTTCACGCCACCGACGATCTCGCTGATTTCCTGGGTGATGCCGGCCTGGCGGGCCTGGTTGGCGATGCGCTTGTACTTCTTGATGAGCTCTTCGGCGTTGTCCGTGGCCGACTTCATCGCCTTCTGGCGGGCGGCGAGCTCGGAGGCCGCCGCCTGCAGCAGGCAGAAGAAGATCCGGCTCTGCACGTACTGGGGCAGCAGCCCGTCGAGCACGGCCTCGGCCGACGGCTCGAACTCGTAGAGCGGCAGCACCTCGCCGTCCTCGGGCGACTCCTCACCCTCGACGACCTCGAGGGGGAGCAGCCGGATGTCGGTGGGCTCCTGGGTCAGCATCGAGCGGAACCGCGTGTAGACCACGTGGACCTCGTCGACGTCGCCCTCCTCGTCCTGGTCCTTGAGGAACGCGTCGATCAGCGCGGCGCCGATCTCGGCGGCGACGTCGTAGGAGGGCTGGTCGGAGAAGCCCGTCCAGGCCTGGACGATCGGACGCTGGCGGAACTTGAAGTACGCCTCGCCCTTGCGGCCGGCTGATGTAGCAGGCGACCTCCTTGCCCTCGCTCGCGCAGCTTCTCGCCGAGGCGCTCGGCCTCCTTGAGCACGCTCGCGGAGTAGGAGCCGGCCAGACCGCGGTCGCTGGTGACGACAGCACGGCGGCCGCTGGGGGTTCTCCTGCTCGTGGGTCAGCGGGTGGTCGACGTTGGAGAACGTCGCCACCGCCGAGACCGCCCGGGTCAGCTCGCGCGCGTACGGCGCGGCCGCCTGGGCCCGCTGCTGGGCCTTGATGATGCGCGACGCCGCGATGAGCTCCATGGCGCGCGTGATCTTCTTCATCGACTCCGTCGACTTGATCTCGCGCGCGGTACTCGCGCAGCGATACAGCCATGCCTCAGCCCCGCTTCTGCTTGACGATCTGCTCCTGCTCGACGTCCTCGTCCTCGAGCGCCTCGTGCTCCTCGTGACCGGCCTTGATCGAGCCGCCCTCGGAGGTCTCGAACTGGTCGAGGAAGGAGTCGTAGGCGCTCGAGCACGACCGGTCCGTCGTCCTCGAACTTCTGGGACTCGCGGATGCCCGACGAGGATGCCCTCGTGCGAGCGCTGCAGGTAGTCGATGAACTCCTGCTCGAAGCGCAGCACGTCGTCGGTCGGGCACGCGGTCCAGGCGCCCGGAGGTGCCCAGCCACAGCGAGACCGTCATGTGCTCGAGCGGGTAGGGCGAGTAGGCCGGCTGCTTGAGCAGCGCCATCAGGCGCTGGCCGCGGGCCAGCTGCTGGCGCGAGGCGGCGTCGAGGTCGGAGGCGAACATGGCGAACGCCTCCATCGCGCGGAACTGCGCGAGGTCGACCTTGAGCGAGCCGGTGACGGCCTTCATGGCCTTGGTCATCGCCGCACCGCCCACGCGCGAGACCGAGATGCCCACGTCGATGGCGGGGCGCTGGTTGGCCGCGAACAGGTCCGACTGCAGGAAGATCTGGCCGTCGGTGATCGAGATGACGTTGGTCGGGATGAACGCCGAGACGTCGTTGGCCTTGGTCTCGATGATCGGCAGACCGGTCATCGAGCCCGCGCCGAGCTCGTCGGAGAGCTTCGCGCAGCGCTCGAGGAGCCGGCTGTGCAGGTAGAACACGTCACCGGGGTAGGCCTCGCGGCCCGGCGGGCGACGCAGCAGCAGCGAGACCGCGCGGTAGGCCTCGGCCTGCTTGGTCAGGTCGTCGAACACGATCAGGACGTGCTTGCCCTCGTACATCCAGTGCTGGCCGATGGCCGAGCCGGTGTAGGGGGCGAGGTACTTGAAGCCGGCGGCGTCGGAGGCGGGAGCGGCGACGATGGTGGTGTACTCCATCGCGCCGGCCTCCTCGAGGGCGCCGCGCACGGAGGCGATGGTCGAGCCCTTCTGGCCGATGGCGACGTAGATGCAGCGCACCTGCTTGTCGGGGTCGCCGGTCTCCCAGTACTGCTTCTGGTTCAGGATCGTGTCGATCGCGATCGTCGACTTGCCCGTGGCACGGTCGCCGATGATCAGCTGGCGCTGGCCGCGGCCGATCGGGGTCATCGCGTCGATCGCCTTGATGCCGGTGGCCAGCGGCTCGTGCACCGACTTGCGCTGCACCACGCTGGGCGCGTGCAGCTCCAGCGCGCCGACGCTCGGAGGATTCGATGTCGCCGAGGCCGTCGATCGGGGTGCCGAGCGGGTCGACCGTGCGGCCGAGGTAGCCGTCGCCCACGGGCACCGAGAGGATCTCGCCGGTGCGACGCACCGGCTGGCCCTCCTCGACCCCGGAGAAGTCGCCGAGGATGACGACGCCGATCTCGCGAGTGTCGAGGTTCAGGGCGAGGCCGTAGGTGCCGTCCTCGAACTTCAGCAGCTCGTTGGCCATCGCCGAGGGCAGGCCGCTGACCCGGGCGATGCCGTCGCCGGCCGAGGCCACGGTGCCGACCTCCTCGGTGGTGGAGGCGTCGGGCTCGTAGTCCTCGACGAACTTGGCCAGCGCGTCGCGGATCTCCTCGGGCCGGATGGAGAGGTCCGTCATGGTGGTGCCTTCTCTCTTCGTCTTCGTCAGTCGGTGTGGTCGGGTGACCGGGCGGTCAGCCGGCGGTGCCGGCGAGGCGTCGGCGGGCGTCGGCGAGGCGGCTGGAGACGGTGCCGTCGATGACGTCGTCACCGATCTCGACCCGCACACCACCGATCACGTCCGGGTCCACCACGAGGTTCAGGTGCACCGGTCGGTCGTACTGGGCGGCCAGGGCCTGCTCGAGGCGGCGGGTGTCCTGCGCGGTGAGCGGCTTGGCCACCCGCACGGTGGCCACGCGCTCGCCGTGCACCTGGGCGGCCACCTTCTGGAACGAGCCCAGCGCAGCGGTCACCGTGCGGTGCGAGCCGGTGACGGCCTGCACGGTGAGCAGCACGGTGGCCTCGAGGGCGCCGTCGCCGAGCAGGTCGCGCACGAGCTGCTCCTTGTCGCCGGTGCTGCGGGTGGGGTCCGAGAAGGCGTCGCGCAGTCGAGGAGTCGTGGCGCACGGCCTGGTCGACGGTGAACAGCTCGTTCGAGAGCCGCTCGGAATCGTCCCCGGCCGAGCGGACCGCCGCGATGACCGACAGGTCCTCGAGGGCCTCGGGCAGGTCACCGGCCGAGGCCCAGCGCCGCGAGACCGCGGCCTCGAGCAGCTCGGTCGTGGCCGCGTCGGCCTGGCCGGCGAAGACCTGCCGCACCAGGCCGGCGCGGCCCTCGCTCGGCACCGAGGCGTCGGTGAGGAAGCGCCGCAGCGCGCCCTCACGGCGCAGCGTCACGCTGGCCGCGAAGAGCTCCTGCGACATGGTCACCGCACGTCCGGGCTCGGAGGAGACCTGGTCGCGCAACCGGTCGCCGAGGTCGGCGACCGCCTCGGACGAGGCACCGCGCATGGACATCAGTGGACTCCGCTCCCGCTCGTCGTGTCGCTCTCGAGGTCGGCCAGGAAGCGCTCGACGACCCGGTTGGCACGGTCGTCGTCCTCGAGGCTCTCGCCCACGATACGGCCCGCCAGGCTGGTCGCCAGGGTGCCGACCTCGGCCCGCAGCGAGGCGATGGCCTGCTGGCGCTCCGCCTCGATCTGCGACGTGCCGTTCTCCACGATGCGGCGGGACTCGGCCTGGGCCTGCTCGCGCATCTCGGAGACGATCTGCGCGCCCTGCTCACGGGCCTCCTCGCGGATGCGCGAGGCCTCGTGCCGGGCGTCGGCGAGTTGCTTCTCGAGCTCGGCCAGCCTGGCGTCGGCCTCGGCCTGCTTGGTCTCGGCCGCGGCCAGACCACCCTCGATCGCCTTGGTGCGCGCGGCGAACGTGGCCTCGAAGTTCGGCACCACGAACTTCTTCAGCAGCCAGAAGAGGATGCCGAAGACGATCAGGGACAGGACGATCTCGACAGGCTCGACCGCGAGCGGGCTGGGCCCCTCCTCGGAGACCATGGGAATGATCAGCATCAGGTGTCCTTCGTCTCGATCCGTTCAGTGGGCAGGATCGCGACTAGAGCACGAAGGCGAGGGCGATACCGATGATCGCCAGCGCCTCGGCGAGCGCGAAGCCCAGGATCGCGATCGACTGCAGCCGGCTCTGGGCCTCCGGCTGGCGCGCCACACCGTTGATGTAGGCGGCGAAGATGAGGCCGATGCCGATGCCCGGGCCCACCGCAGCGAGGCCGTAGCCGATCATGTTCAGGTTGCCGTCCATGACGTGTTCCTTTCGGTTTTCTTCTGGGTTCTCTCAGTGCTCGTCTGCGACGGCACCGGAGATGTACATGGCGTTCAGGAGCACGAAGACGTACGCCTGCAGGAACTGCACCAGCAGCTCCAGGAACGAGATGGCGATGAACAGCAGCCACGCCAGGATGCCCACGGGCTTGATCAGCAGGGCACCGTGCACGAGCAGGTACTCACCGCCCACCGCGAACAGGATGATCAGCAGGTGGCCCGCGAACATGTTGGCGAACAGACGCAGCGCGAGCGTGACCGGGCGCACCAGGATGTTGGAGAAGAACTCCAGCGGGATCAGCAGCACCAGGATCGGCCCGCCGATGTTCGGCGGCACGCACTGCAGCTTGAGGTAGCCACCGAGGCCGTGGCGGGCGATGCCGGCGCCGTTGTAGATCAACCAGCTCAGCCCGGCCAGCGCGTAGGCCATCGAGGCCTTCGAGAAGGTCGGGAAGTTGATGAACGGCACGGACCCGAAGATGTTGTTGACCAGGATGAAGAAGAACAGGGCGAACAGGTACGGCGTGTAGCGCGCGTAGTCGTGCTCGCCGATGATGTCGCGGCTCATCGAGTTCCGCACCGCGGCGTACCCGGCCTCACCGAGGTACTGCAGCTTGCCCGGCACCATCGCGCGCTGACGGATGGCGACGAAGAAGAACCCGAACACCAGCACGGCGGCGAGCACGAGCAGCAGCATCGGCTTGGTGACGCCGACGCCGGCGACGGAGAAGATCGGGGGCAGGTCGAACTCGCGCGGCCCGGGAGGGACGAACTCCTCCGCGGCGCGGATGACGGTCGCGGCGACGAGGCTCACCGGTGGACTCCTGTCACGTCTGGTCGGACTGCTGGTCGGACTGCTCCCGCGAGGCGCGGGGCAGGCTGTCGAAGCGGGAGATGGTCAGGTAGATCCCGAGGCAGGCGCCGAGGAGGATGCCGATCGCCACCAGGAAGCTGGTACCGAGCCACTGGTCGCCCAGCCACCCGAGGAAGCCGTAGAACCCCACACCGGCGACGACGTACCCGAAGGCGTGCCAGGGATCTCCCTGGGAGCGCTGCGGCGAGGTGCCGGACGGCGGGTCCTGCTGACTCATTGCGGTCCGAACCGTAGCAGCCGGCGGGCGCCATCAGTGACCCCCCTCACCGGGGTCGGACCCCGGGTCGCCCGCGGCGAGGTCGTACACCGGCAGGCGCAGCGTGAGGAACGTGCGCAGCTGCGCGGCGAGCCAGATCATCGTGACGACGATGACCGTGCCGCCGAGCCAGCCCCGGTCCAGGCTCCGGCCCAGCTCGCCGGAGGCCTCGAGCGCGACGAAGGCGGCGAGCACGAGGAGCAGCTGGAGGGTGTAGGTCAGCAGCGCCACCACCAGGGCCGCCGCCGGCATCACCGACGCGACCGCGTCGAGCGTCAGGGCCCCCCCGGCCAGCACGCCGACCGCGAGCACCAGGCCGACCAGCACGCCGCCGGCGGCGGTGCGGCCGTCGAGGAGGCCCGCGAGGACGGCGACGAGCAGACCCGGCACCGTGGTGGTGACCGCGGTGCGCACGAGCGCTCGGGCGGTACCCGCGCGACCCGCGGCGGGGGTCGCGGACCGGGTACCGGTCTCGGTCGTCATCGTCGGCGGCCGTCCTGTTGCTGGTCACGGGGCACCCGGGGGGTGCTCGTGAAAACTATCACGAGGTCGCCCCGTCCCCCGGTCCGGCGACGCGCCGGGCGGGCTCCTCGAGGCCGAGGTGGCGGCGGTGCACCTGCGGCACCAGGAAGGTCGCCGCCATCACCACGACGGCCAGCGCACCGATCGCAGTCCACATCTTCCAGCCGACGTAGAGGCTGGCCAGCACGGTGCCGAACGCGACCAGGCCGGCCCAGAGCCACATGATCACCACCGCGCGGCGGTGGGAGTGGCCGATCTCGAGCAGGCGGTGGTGCAGGTGCTGCTTGTCGGGCGCGAACGGCGAGCGGCCCTGCCGCGTGCGGCGGACCACGGCCAGGACCAGGTCGGCCATCGGGACGACCAGGATCAGCACGGGCAGCGCGATCGGCAGCAGGGTCGCGCCGAGGTTCGAGGCGGGGCTGCCGGTCAGCTCGGCGGGGTTGAACTGCGTGGTCAGCGTGAGCGCGCTCGCGGAGAGCACCAGGCCGATCAGCATCGAGCCGCTGTCGCCCATGAACAGGCGCGCCGGGTGCCAGTTGTGGGGCAGGAACCCCACGCAGGCCCCCGCCAGGGAGGCGGAGAGCAGCGCGCCGGTGGTGGCCAGCGGCAGGCCGGCCCGGTCGACGAGGATGTAGCTGAAGACGAAGAAGGCCAGTGCCCCGATGCCCACCACGCCGGCGGCGAGGCCGTCGAGGCCGTCGACGAAGTTCACCGCGTTGACGGTGGCGACCACGACCAGTGCGGTCAGCAGTGCGCCCTGGGCCTCGTCCAGGCCGAACTGGAATCCGCCCGGCAGGTAGAGGATCGTGAACTGGACGCCGGAGTAGATCAGCAGGCCCACCGCGACCAGCTGACCGCCGAGCTTGGTCAGCGCGTCGATGTCGACGATGTCGTCGAGCACCCCGACGGCGCACACCACGGCCCCGGCGATCAGCACGATGCGGGCGTCGTCGAACACGAACGGGCTGCTCTGGGACAGGAAGGGCAGCTCGCGGGCCACCAGGTAGGCCGCGACCAGTCCCCCCAGCATGGCCAGCCCGCCCAGGTAGGGGATCGGCACCGCGTGCACGTCGCGGTCGCGGACCTGCGCCACCGCGCCGGTGCGCAGAGCGATCTCGCGGGCGACCACCGTCAGCAGGTAGGTGACCGCGGCGGCCACCAGGAAGACCAGGAGGTACTCGCGCACCGGCCTCAGGCCCCGCGACCGGGGCCGGGCGCGGCGTCCGGGTCGACGGTCTGCTCGGAGCCCGCGGCGGGCTCCAGCGCGCTGCCCCGCGCGGCGAGCACGGCGTCGAGGTCGGCGCGGGTCAGGGCACCCTCGCGCAGCACCCGGCCCCGGGTGCCGGTGACGTCGACGATGGTGGAGGCCAGCTCGCCGGGCGACTCCCCCGCGTCGAGGACGACGCCGACCGCCTCGCCGAGCATCTCGGCGGCCTCGGCCGCGGTCCGGGCCGCGGGCCGGCCGGTGAGGTTGGCCGAGCTGACCGCCAGGGGGCCGGTGCGCTCGAGGACCTCCAGGGCCAGGGGGTGGTCGGGCATCCGCACCGCCACCGTGCCCCGCGTCTCGCCGAGGTCCCACTGCAGCGAGGGCTGCTGGCGGCACACCAGCGTCAGCGGGCCGGGCCAGAATGCCTCGACCAGGGCACGGGCGTAGCCGGGCAGGGCGACGACCAGCGCGTCGATGGTCGTCGCCGCGCTGATCAGCACCGGCGGCGGCATGCTGCGGTCGCGGCCCTTGGCCTCGAGCAGGTCGGAGACCGCCTCGCCGTCGAAGGCGTCGGCGGCGATGCCGTAGACGGTGTCGGTCGGGATGACCACCAGGCCCCCACGCTGGATGGTGCGCGCGGCCGCGGCCACCGCCCCCTCGCGCTCCTCCGGCGTGCCCGTGGGGCGCACGAGCCGGTCCGGTGCGGACGCCTCGCCCGTCACGTCCTCACCGTCCCGCTCGTCGTCCTCGTCGAGGTCGACCCAGTCCGGGTCGCGCTCCTCCTCCACGCTGCCACCTCCTGCTCGACGCGGCCGGCTCCGGTCGCGTGCGTGGCTCATCGTGCCAGGCGCGCGGTGGTGAACCGGGGACGCCCGGCGAGGTCCTGGTGGTCGACGACCTCGCCCCACGCCCCGGTCGCAGCCAGCAGCGCCGGCACCGAGCGCCCCTGCAGGTCGGCGTGCTCCACGCCGAGGCGTCCGCCCGGGCCCAGGAGCACCGCCGCCCGCCCCGCCAGCACCCGCACGGCGTCCAGTCCGTCGTCGCCGGAGAACAGGGCGAGGTGGGGGTCGTGGTCGCGGGCCTCGGCCGCCACGGACTCCCACGCCTCCCAGGGGATGTAGGGCGGGTTGCTGAGCACCAGGTCGACCTCGCCGAGGAGGTCCTCGAACGCGTCGCCGAGGTCGCCCTGGCGCAGGTCGACCCCCGTGCCGCGCAGGTTGCGCGCGGCCCACCCGTAGGCGACCTCGTCCAGCTCCACGGCGTGCACGTGGGCGTGCGGCGCCTCGTCGGCCACCGCCTTGGCGATCGCGCCGGAGCCGGTGCCGAGGTCGAGGACCACCGGTGCGTCGAGGCCGGCGAGGTGCTCCAGACCCCAGCCGACGAGCAGCTCGGTCTCGGGCCGGGGCACGAACACGCCGGGGCCGACGGCGAGCTCCACGTGACGGAAGAAGGCACGCCCCGTCAGGTGCTGGAGCGGCTCCCGGGCGGCCCGGCGCTCGACCAGGGAGGTGAAGACGGACGCGTCGTCGAGACCCACCTCGTCGAGGAGGACCAGCGACCGGCGCTCCCGACCGGTCACGTGGGCCAGCAGGGTCTCGGCGTCGACGCGCGGCGAGGCGACCCCCGCGGCCTCGAGGCGGCGGACCGCCTCGAGCACCAGGGTGCGACGGGCGGGCACCTCAGCCCTCCAGCGCGGCCAGGCGGGCGGCCATGTCGGCCTCCACGCAGGAGGTGACCACCGGGTCGAGGTCGCCGTCGAGGACCTGGTCGAGGTTGTGCGCCTTGTAGCCGGTGCGGTGGTCGGAGATGCGGTTCTCGGGGAAGTTGTAGGTGCGGATCCGTTCGGAGCGGTCGACGGTGCGCACCTGGCTGCGCCGGGCGTCGCTGGCCTCGGCGTCGGCGACCTCCTGGGCCGCGGCCAGCAGCCGCGCCCGCAGGATGCGCATGGCCTGCTCCTTGTTCTGCAGCTGGCTCTTCTCGTTCTGGCAGCTCGCGACGAGCCCGGTGGGCAGGTGGGTGATCCGCACCGCGGAGTCGGTGGTGTTCACGCTCTGCCCGCCGGGGCCCGAGCTGCGGTAGACGTCGATGCGCAGGTCGTTCTCGTCCAGCGAGACGTCCACCTGCTCGGCCTCCGGCAGCACCAGGACGCCGGCCGCGCTGGTGTGCACCCGGCCCTGGGACTCCGTGACCGGGACCCGTTGCACCCGGTGCACCCCGGCCTCGAACTTGAGCAGGGCGTGCGGGGCCTCGCCCGGCTCGGGCGTGCCGACGGCCTTGACCGCGACGGTGACCGACTTGAACCCGCCCAGGTCGGACTCGGCGGCGTCGAGGACCTCGACGCGCCAGCCCCGTCGCTCGGCCCAGCGGGTGTACATCCGCAGCAGGTCGCCGGCGAACAGCGCCGACTCCTCGCCGCCCTCGCCGGACTTCAGCTCCAGCAGCGCGTCCTTGTCGTCGGCCGGGTCGCGCGGGACGAGCAGCCGCCGCAGCCGCTCGGCCAACCGGTCGCGCTCGACCGCGATCTGATCGGCCTCGGCGGCGAACGACCCGTCCTCGCCGGCCAGCTCGCGGGCGGCGTCGAGGTCCTCCCCGGCCTGCTGCCACTCCCGCCAGGTCCCGATGACGCGGGACAGCTCGGCGTAGCGCTGGTTGAGTCGCTTGGCCAGGCGAGCGTCGGCGTGGGTCTCGGGCGCCCCGAGGCGGGACTCGAGCTCGGAGTGCTCGGAGCGCATGCCCTCGACGGCCTCGAACACGGCTGCTCCTCGGTGCTGGTGGTGGCCGGACACGACGGACGCCGGCCCCCCGCTGCGAGCGGAGGACCGGCGCCCGGGGTGGTGCTACTTCTTCGCGGCCTTGGCGTAGCGAGCCTCGAACCGGGCGACGCGGCCACCGGTGTCGAGGATCTTCTGCTTGCCGGTGTAGAACGGGTGGCACTGCGAGCAGACGTCGGAACGCAGGGTTCCGGAGCTCGAGGTGCTGCGGGTGGTGAACGAGGCGCCGCAGGTGCAGGTGACCTGGGTCTCGGTGTACTCCGGGTGGATGTCCTTCTTCATGGCTGTCCTCTCTCCTGGTCCCGGGTCGTGCCCGCAGGGTGCGGGCGCGTGAACCGGGGCCGACGCACGATCCTAGAACAGAAGGTCGCCCCGCCCCATTCCCGGCCCGCAGGCACCGCAGGGCCGGCCAGGGCGCCGCGCCGGATCAGCCGGCGACGTCGCGCGAGGCCAGCAGGGCCTCCACCCGCGAGGCCAGCTCCCGGGGGCTGAACGGCTTGGTGATGTAGTCGTCGGCGCCCGAGGAGAAGCCCGACTCGACGTCGGACTCCTGGGCGCGGGCGGTGAGCAGGATGACCGGCAGGTCGGCCAGGGCCGGGTCCGCGCGCAGGCGGCGGATGGCGTCGAGGCCGGAGACCCCGGGCATCATCACGTCGAAGACGGCCAGGTCCGGGCGCCGGGCCTGGCACGCCTCGACGGCGGCGGCGCCGTCGGCGACGGCGACGATGTCGTGGCCGAGCGTGGAGAGCTTGAACTCGACCAGCTCACGGATGTCGACGTCGTCGTCGGCCACTACGATGCGTGCCACTCGATGCTCCTGGTCGGTCCCGGGGGCTGCGAGCCTATCCCGCGATGCCGGTGCCGTCCGCGCCTCGGTCCACTGCGCGGCGCGCGGCGCGCGCACGTCGTGCGCTCACCGGCCGCGCTGCAGCGCCATCAGCAGCTCGATGTTGGTCTGGGTCGCCCGGAGGCGCTCGAGCACCTCCTCGTGTGCGGCCGGGGCGTCGAGGGCGCCGAGCCTGGTGCGCAGCGTGCTGACCACGCCGACCTCCTGCTCGCTCATCAGGAGGTCCTCGCGTCGGGTGCCCGAGCGGACCAGGTCCACGGCCGGGAACATCCGACGCTCGGCCAGGTCGCCGCGCAGCCGCAGCTCGGAGCTCGCGGTGCCGTTGAACTCCTCGAAGATCACCTCGTCCATCTTCGAGCCGCTCTCGACCAGCGCCGTGGCCAGGATGGTCAGCGAGCCGCCGTCCTCGATGTTGCGCGCGGCGCCGAAGAACCGCTTCGGCGGGTGCAGCGCGGCCGCGTCCACGCCCCCGGACGAGGATCCGTCCGCTGGAGGTCGTCGAGAGGTTGTGGGCGCGCCCCAGGCGGGTGATGCCGTCGAGGAGGACCACGACGTCGTGACCGAGCTCGACGAGCCGCTTGGCCCGCTCGATGGCCAGCTCGGCCACCGAGGTGTGGTCGCCGGGCGGGCGGTCGAAGGTGGAGGCGATCACCTCACCCTTCACCGACCGCTCGAAGTCGGTGACCTCCTCGGGCCGCTCGTCGACCAGCACCACCATCAGGTGGCACTCGGGGTTGTTGGCCGCGACGGCGGCCGCGACCTGCTTGAGCACCGTGGTCTTGCCCGCCTTGGGCGGGGAGATGATCAGGCCGCGCTGGCCCTTGCCGATCGGCGCGGCGAGGTCGATCATCCGGCCGACGAGGTCCTGCGGGCCGGTCTCGAGACGAAGCCTCTCGTCGGGGTGCAGCGGGGTCAGGTCCTCGAAGTCGGGACGCCGGCGCGAGGCGTCGGGCTCGGCGCCGTTGATGGTGTCGATGCGCACCATCGGGTTGAACTTCTCCTTGCGCTCGCCCTCGCGGGGCTGGCGGACCTGCCCGACGACGGCGTCACCGCGGCGCAGGCCGAAGCGGCGCACCATGGACAGGGAGAGATAGACGTCGTCCACGCCGGGCAGGTAGCCCGTGGTGCGGACGAAGGCGTAGTTGTCGAGCACGTCGAGGATGCCGGCGGCCGGCACCAGGACGTCGTCCTCGAGGATCGTGGTGTCCGGCTCGTTGCGCTGGCCCGGCCCCGTCGTCGGGGCGCCCGAGCGGTTGCGGTCGCGGCCCCGCCGGCGACGGTTCCGGCTTCGGCCGGACTCGTCGTCGTCGTCGAGGTCGGCGGCGTTCTGGTTGCTGCCGCCCTGGTTGCTGCCGCCCTGGTTGCTGCCGACCTGGTTGCTCGGGCCACCGCCCGAGCCTCCGTCGTTCTTGCCACCTCCCCTGGCTGAGGAGCGGTCGGACGGTGTGCCGCCGTCATGCTTGCCGCCGTCGTTCCTGCCGGAGCGCTGGCCGTCGTTCCTCTGGCCGCCGTCGTTCTTCTGGCCGCCGTCGTTCTTCTGGCCGCCGTCGTTCTTCTGGCCGCCGTCGTTCTTCTGGCCGCCGTCGTTCTTGCCGCCGTCCTTCTTCTGGCCGCCGTCGTTCTTCTGGCCGCCGTCGTTCTTGCCGCCGTCCTTCTTCTGGCCGCCGTCGTTCTTCGCGCGGCCTCCCTGACCCGGCTGGTCGCCCTTGGCCTGCTGGCCCTCGGGGCCCGACGTGTCCGGCGTGGTGTCGGCCTTCGCGCTCTCGGAGCGGCGGCTGCGGGTGCGGCGCGACGAGCCGGCCTCGCCCGGGCCCGTGTCGGCGCCGGCGTCCTCGGAGGGCGCGGCCTCCGCCGTGGCCGGGGCGGGCGCCGGCTCGTTGGCGGTGGGCTCGGTCGCCGTGGGCTCGGCGGCCGTCGGCTCCGGGGCTGCGCGGCTGCTGCCGCGGGAGCGGCTCGAGCGGGTGGTGCGGGTGACCTGCGGCGCCGACGGTGCGGCGACCTCCGAGCCGCCCCCGGTGCTCGCAGGCGCCTCTGCCGGGTCCGACGCCGGGCTCGCCGGGCTTCCCGGGTTCGACGGGGACGGCGATGCGCCGGTCTGGGCCGCCTTGATCGCGTCCACGAGCGCGGCCTTGCGCATCTGCTCGGCGCCGCTGATGCCCATGCCCGCGGCCATCGTCTTCAGGTCGGCGAGCAGCATGGAGCCGAGCCCGCCGGAGCGTCGGCGGGGCGCCTGCTCGGGCGCGGCAGGGGAATCGGGGGTCTCGGTCACGCGAGGTCCTTGTCACGTCGGGTGCCACCCGGCCGGAGCCGGCGGCTCATCGTCCTCACCCCCGAGGCGGCCCGCGGGAACGAGGAGCGGGCCGACGTGCCGGGGAGAGGTGCACCGAGGCCGAAGGCCCACCGGTGCCGCGCCGCTCAGAGGCGGCGTGGGCTCACCGTAGCACCGCGGTCGGCTCGAGGCGCAGCCCCTCCGGATCGACCGCGAGGTGCTCGGCACGCCAGCCTCGCGGCACCCGGTCCAGCACCGCACGGGCGTCCGCGTCGGAGGCGACGAGGGCGAGCACGGTCGGCCCGGCGCCGGAGACGGTGGCCGCGACGCCGTCCGCGCGCAGGGCGTCGACCAGGGCGAGGGTGTCCGGCATGGCCGGGCGGCGGTGCTCCTGGTGGAGGTGGTCGCGGGTACCGCGGTAGCAGCTGCTCGAGCCTGGCCCGCGAGGGCGGCGACGAGCAGGGCGCTGCGTCCGGCGTCGGCCGCGGCGTCGGCGTGGGCCACCTGGGCGGGCAGCAGCCCCCGGGCGACCTCGGTCTCCACCGCCTCCGGCGGCACGAAGGACCACCGCGGAGATCCGTGGGTCGACGGGTGCGGGCACCGCCCACCAGGCCCCGTCGTCGTCGGGCCGGCCACGACGAAGCCGCCGAGCAGCGCGGGGGCGACGTTGTCGGGGTGGCCCTCCAGGGTGGCGGCGAGCTGAGCAGGGCGGCGTCGTCGAGCCGCTGCGCGCCGTCGGCGACCATGGCGCGGGCCAGGCCCAGGCCGCCGACGATCGCCGCCGAGGACGACCCGAGGCCGCGCGCGTGCGGGATCTGGTTGCGGCAGCGCAGGTGCACCGCGGGCACGGCACGCCCAGGGCGTTCAGCCCGGCGCGCAGGGTGCGCAGCACCAGGTGCCGGCCGTCGCGGGCCAGGGTCGTCTCGCCCTCGCCGACGACGTCGACCACCGAGTCTCCCCGCTCCCCGGGCCCAGCACCCGGGCCTCGAGGTGGTCGCGCAGGCCGAGCGCGAGCCCGAGCGCGTCGAAGCCCGGTCCGAGGTTGGCCGAGGTCGCCGGCACGCTGACGGCGACGGCGCCCTCGACGAGGCCGCTCACCGCTGCAGCCCGGCCGCCTCAGCGGCCTGGGCGACGTCGGCGTCGACCACGGCGTCCACGAGCGGCCCGACTCCCTCGAGCGCGGTGACGGTGTCCTTGAGGCCGTGGCCGGTCACCGTGACGACCATCGTGGAGCCGGCGAAGCTGCGCCCCTGGGCCAGGTCCTGCAGCAGCCCGGCGACGCCGGCCGCCGAGGCCGGCTCGACGAAGACGCCGTCGTGGCGGGCGAGGTCGCGCTGGGCTGCGAGGATCTGCGTCGTCGGTGACCGAGGCGAACCGCCCCCCGGACTCCTCGCGCGCCGCGACGGCGAGGTGCCACGAGGCGGGGTTGCCGATCCGGATCGCGGTGGCCTTCGTCTCGGGGTCGGGCCACCGGCGCGCCGGTGCACGAGCGGGGCCGCGCCGGCGGCCTGGAAGCCGCGCATCACCGGGGTGCCGGGTGGCCCGGCCGAGGTCGGCGTACTGGGTGTAGCCCATCCAGTAGGCCGAGATGTTGCCGGCGTTGCCGACGGGCAGCAGGTGGTAGTCCGGGGGCGTCGCCGAGGAAGTCGACGATCTCGAAGGCGGCCGTCTTCTGGCCCTGAGTCGCACGCGGGTTGACCGAGTTGACCAGGGCCACCGGGTACTGCTCGGCCATCTCGCGCGCCATGGTCGAGGCAGTCGTCGAAGTTGCCGCGGACCATGATCACCTGCGCGCCGTGCACGATCGCCTGGGCCATCTTGCCCAGCCGCGATCTTGCCCTCGGGCACGAGCACGAGGGGCTTGAGCCCGGCCTTGCGCGGCGTAGGCGGCCATCGAGGCCGAGGTGTTGCCGGTCGAGGCGCACACGACCGCCTCGGCACCCTCGGCGCAGGCCACCGAGATCGCCGCGGTCATGCCGCGGTCCTTGAAGGAGCCCGGTGGGGTTGTCGCCCTCGACCTTGAGCCGCACCTCGGCGCCGGTCGAGGCCGGAGAGCCAGCCCGGAGCGCACGAGCGGCGTGCCGCCCTCCCGCAGCGTGACCGCCGGGCGTGCCGGCCGGGATGTCGAGCAGGTCGCGGTACTCCTCGATGACGCCGCGCCACTGGTGGCTGCGGCGGCGCGCCCGCTCGCCGGCGGGGACCTCGCTGGTGGTGCTCACTCCGTCTCCCCCTCGACCCGCATGACCGAGGTGACCTCGCGCACGATCGTCCATGCCGCGCAGGTGGGCGACCGTGGCGCGCAGCGCGGCGTCGGTGGCCTCGTGCGAGACCACGACGAGCTGGGCGTCGTCGCCGCGGCCCTCCTGGCGCACGGTGCTGGATCGAGACGTCGTGCTCGGCGAAGGCCGAGGCGACCGCGGCGAGCACGCCGGCGCGGTCGTCGACGTCGATCGCGACGTGGTAGCGCGTGCAGCGTCTCGCCCATCGGCAGCACCGCCCGGTCGGCGTAGGCCGACTCCCCGGCGCCGCGGGTGCCGGCGAGGCGGTTGCGGGCGACCGTGACCAGGTCGCCCAGCACCGCCGACGCGGTCGGCGCGCCACCGGCGCCCGGGCCCGTAGAACATCAGCTGGCCGGCGGCCTCGGACTCCACGAAGACCGCGTTGTAGGCCTCGCGGACGAGGCCAGCGGGTGGGTGCGCGGGATCATCGCCGGGTGGACGCGGACCGCGACGCTCTCCTCGCCGTCGGGCAGCCGTGCGCAGCTCGCAGATGGCGAGCAGCTTGACCACGGCGCCCATCTCGCGGGCCGAGGCGACGTCGGCGGCGGTGACGTCGGTGATGCCCTCGCGGTGCACGTCGGCGGCGGTCACGCGGGAGTGGAACGCGAGCGAGGCCAGGATCGCGGCCTTGGCGGCGGCGTCGAAGCCCTCGACGTCGGCGGTCGGGTCGGCCTCGGCGTAGCCGAGGTCCTGGGCCTCCTCGAGCGCCTCGGCGAAGCCGGCGCCGGAGGTGTCCATCTTGTCGAGGATGAAGTTGGTGGTGCCGTTGACGATGCCGAGCACCCGGGTGACCCGGTCGCCGGCCAGCGACTCGCGCAGCGGGCGCACGATCGGGATCGCGCCGGCGACGGCGGCCTCGTAGTAGAGGTCGCGCCCGGCCTTCTCGGCGGCCTCGAACAGCGTCGGGCCGTCCTCGGCGAGCAGCGCCTTGTTGGCGGTGACGACCGAGGCGCCGTGCTCCAGCGCGGCGAGGATCAGCGAGCGGGCGGGCTCGATGCCGCCGATGACCTCGACGACCAGGTCGACGTCGTCGCGCGCGACGAGCGCCGGCGGCGTCGGTGGTGAGCAGGTCGTCGGGCACGTCGACCTCGCGGGCCGCGTCGAGGCGGCGCACGGCCACCCCGGCGAGCTCGACCGGCGCGCCGATCCGGGCGGCGAGGTCGTCGGCCTGCTCGTGCAGCAGCCGCACCACCTGGGAGCCCACCGAGCCGCAGCCGAGCACCGCCACGCCGCAGCGCGTCGGCTGGTCCCGGCCTCGTCGAGGTCGTCTCGCTCACGCCAGATCACCCACGTCGGTCGCCAACAGGTCGTCCTCAGTCTCGCGTCGCACGATGACCCGCGCGACCCCGTCCCGCACCGCGATCACCGGCGGCCGCAGCGCATGGTTGTAGTTGGACGCCATCGAGCGGCAGTAGGCGCCCGGTGCCGGGCACCGCGAGCAGGTCGCCCGGGGCGATGTCGCCGGGCACGAACTCGTCCTTGACCACGACGTCGCCGGCCTCGCAGTGCTTGCCGACGACGCGGGCCAGCACGGGCGGGGCCGCGCTGGAGCGCGCGAGGCGAGCGTGCAGGAGTAGTCGGCGTCGTAGAGCGCGGTGCGGATGTTGTCGCTCATCCCGCCGTCGACCGAGACGTAGGTGCGCACCGCCCCGCCGTCGAGGGCGACCGGCTTGACCGTGCCGACGGTGTAGAGCGGTGCACGTCGCCGGGCCCGGCGATGGCCCGGCCGGGCTCGATCGACAGCCGCGGGCACGGCGACGCCCAGCGCCCGGCACTCGTGCTCGACGATCGTGCTGCATCGTCGGCCGCCAGCGCGCTCGGGCGTCGGCGGGGTCGTCCTGGGTCGTGTAGGCGATGCCGAAGCCGCCGCCGAGGTCCATCTCGGGCAGGCGCGACGCCGAGCTCCGTCGCGACCTGGGCGTGCAGCGCGAGCACCCGGCGCGCGGCGACCTCGAAGCCGGAGGCGTCGAAGATCTGGCTGCCGATGTGGGAGTGCAGCCCGAGCAGCTCGAGGCCGGGCGCGGCCAGCACCCGGCGCACCGCCTCGAGGGCGTCGCCGGAGGTGATCGAGAGGCCGAACTTCTGGTCCTCGTGCGCGGTGGCGATGTACTCGTGGGTGTGCGCCTCGACGCCGGCGGTCACCCGCACCATCACCCGCTGGGCGACGCCGAGGTCGCGCGGCGACGGTCGGCGAGGCGCGCCGATCTCGTCGAAGGAGTCGACCACGATCCGGCCGACGCCCACGGTCGACCGCGCGCGCGAGCTCGGCGGACGGTCTTGTTGTTGCCGTGGTAGCCGATCCGGGCCGGGTCGGGAAGCCGGCCGCGCTGGGCGACGGTGAGCTCGCCGGCGCGAGCAGACGTCGAGGCGCAGGCCCTCCTCGGCGACCCAGCGGGCGACCGCGGTGCAGAGGAAGGCCTTGCCGGCGTAGAAGACGTCGAAGCCGGCGAAGGCGTCGCGGAAGGCGCGCGGCGCGGGCCCGGAAGTCGTCCTCGTCGAGCACGTAGGCCGGGGTGCCGTGCTCGGCGGCCAGGTCGGCCAGCGGCGACGCCGCCCGACCACGAGCTCGCCGTCGACCTTGCGCGCCGTGCGCGGACCAGAGCTGCGGGACGAGGTCGTTGGGGTCGGCGGGCTGGCGCAGCCAGGCGGGCCCGCGCAGGGCGCCGGCGGCGTGCGCCCAGCCGGCCTCGTGGGTCGGCTCGGCACGGCCGTCACATCCGCTCGGGCGCGGAGACGCCGAGCAGGGCGAGCCCGTTGGCGAGCACGGTGCGGGTGGCCGCGACCAGCACCAGCCGGGCCCGTTGCAGGTCGCCGGGCTCCTCGTCGCCCTGCGGCAGCACCCGGCACTACGGTGTCGTAGAAACGGTGGAGGACCCGGCGAGGTCCTCGAGGTAGCGCGCGACGCGGTGCGGCTCGCGCAGCTCGGCGGCGCTGGCCACGACCCGCGGGAACTCGGCGAGCGCGCGGAGCAGCTCGCCCTCCTGCTCGTGGGCGAGCAGCGCGGGGTCGAAGCGTCCGTCCGCCGGCGGGCGAGCATGCCGAGGTCGGCGGCGTTGCGCAGGATCCGGCAGGTCCGGGCGTGGGCGTACTGCACGTAGTAGACGGGGTTGTCGTTGGACGCCTTGGCTCACGGTCGAGGTCGAGGGTCGATGCGGCGAGTCGCTGGGGTAGCGGGCCAGCGAGTAGCGAGCCGCGTCCACGCCGATGTCGTCGACGAGCTCCTCCAGGGTCACCATGGTGCCGGCGCGCTTGGTCATCCGCAGCGGCTCGCCGTCGCGGAGCAGGATTTGACCATCTGGCCGATCAGGATCTCGAGGTTGCGTCGGGGTCGTCGCCGACGCAGGCCGCGCATGGCGCGCATGCGGCCCACGTAGCCGTGGTGGTCGGCGCCGAGCAGATAGATGCAGCGGTCGAAGCCGCGCCGCGCGCTTGTCGAGGTAGTAGGCGGGTCGGCGGCGAAGTAGGCCAGCTCGCCGTCGGACTTGATCAGCACCCGGTCCTTGTCGTCGCCGAAGTCGGTGTGCGCAGCCACAGCGCGCCGTCGGCCTCGTAGACGTTGCCGAGGTCCGGTGAGCCGCTGCACGGCGGCTCGGGCACCGCGCCGGAGCTGGTGCAGGTCGTCCTCGTGAGAAGCAGACGTCGAAGTGGATGCCGAAGTCGTCGAGGCTGCTGCTGATCTCGGCGAACTGGAGCTCGTACGCCCTCGCGCGCGGAAGACCTCCGGGCCGCTCGTCGTCCGGGAGCTCGAGGATGTCCGGGCTGCCGTCGACGACGGCGGTCGGCGATGTCGGCGATGTAGGCGCCGCCGTAGCCGTCCTCCGGGGACCGGCCGGCCCCGGGCGCCGGCCAGCAACGAGCTCGGCGAAGCGGTCGATCTGGGCGCCGGGGTCGTTGAAGTAGTACTCGCGGGTGACCTCGGCGCCGGCAGTCGCGAGGACCCGGCCGAGCGCGTCGCCGACGCGCGGCCCAGCGGATGTGGCCGAGGTGCAGCGGGCCGGTCGGGTTGGCGGAGACGAACTCGAGGTTGATCTTCTCGCCGGCGAAGGCGTCGAGGTCGCCGTAGGCCGCCCCGGCGGCGACGACGTCGGCGGCGACGCCGCCCTGGGCGCCGGCGTCGACGGTGATGTTGAGGAAGCCCGGGCCCGGCGACCTCGACGTCGGCGACGCCGTCGGCGGCGCGCAGCCGCGCGGCGAGCAGCTCGGCGAGCTCGCGGGGGCTCATGCCGGCCTTCTTGGCCAGCTGC
Source organism: uncultured Actinomycetota bacterium (assembly GCA_963728085.1). Lineage (GTDB taxonomy): Bacteria > Actinomycetota > Actinomycetes > Propionibacteriales > Nocardioidaceae > Nocardioides. The sequence continues at coordinate 172,424 of CAVSIQ010000001.1, forward strand.
ATCGCGACGTTGGTGGCGTAGTCGCCGTGCCCCTTCTGCCGGGGTCGCTCCACCGTGACCGTCGCTCGGGACGCCGTCGGGCAGGGCGAGCGCGCCCTCGGTCGGTGAGCGTCGTCAGGACGTCGACGATCGCGGTGGAGAGCTGCTCGGGAGTCACCGGCCCAGCCTATCGGCGCCCGGCGGCGCACCCGAACCGGTTTCAACCCGGCCGCCGCCCGCCGGTACTGTCGTCCCCGGCGCCCACCGAGCCCCCGTAGCTCAGGGGATAGAGCACCGCCCTCCGGAGGCGGGAGCGTAGGTTCGAATCCTACCGGGGGTACCGCCTTGGTCGTGCTCGGCCACCCGCCCGCGTGTGCTCCGCGGGAGCCGCGTGACCGTGGGCATAGTGGTCCGGTGACCATCTCCCTGGCCCCCCGCACCCAGACCGTTCGCCGCGCCGCACCCCGCGTGCGTCGCGGCCTCGCCGTCGGGCTGGCCCTGGCCCTGGCCCTGGCGCTGGCCGGGTGCCGCACCGGCACCTCGGACCCGGAGTCCGGGACCTCCTCCTCGACGTCGCCCTCGTCGCCCTCGACGTCCGGGGCGGGCTCCCCCGCGGCGTCGTCCGGCTCGTCGCAGGAGGAGGCCACACCGGCGCCGGACGGGTCCGGCTCGTCGCAGGCCGCGTCGCCGCGCCCCGGGGGTGCGGTGCGCCTGGCCTTCGCCGGCGACGTCCACTTCGCCGGCTCGCTGGCCGGGCGCCTGGACGACCCGGCCACCGCCATCGGGCCGATGTCGGCGGTGCTGGCCGACGCCGACGTGGCGATGGTGAACCTGGAGACCGCGGTGACCACCCGCGGCACGCCGCAGACCAAGCAGTACGTCTTCCGCGCACCGCCGTCGGCGTTCACCGCGCTGAAGGAGGCCGGGGTCGACGTGGTGACCATGGCCAACAACCACGGCCTGGACTACGGCCCCGTCGGGATCCCCGACGCGCGAGCGGCCTCCCGCGCCGCGGGGGTGCCGATGATCGGGCTGGGCCGGGACGCCGAGCAGGCCTACGCACCGTGGATCACCACCGTCAAGGGCCGCACGATCGCGTTCCTGGCGGCCAGCGCCGTGGTGGACGCCGCGCTGGTGCCCTCCTGGTCGGCGGGCAGGAACAAGCCGGGCGTCGCCACCGCGCTGGACGGCGACAACGCGGCCCTCGTCGCGGCGGTGCGCGCGGTGCGACCCGAGGTCGACACCGTCGTGGTCGACCTCCACTACGGCGCGGACCTGACGCCCTGCCCCACGCAGATCCAGCGAGACCTGGCCGACGACCTCGCGGCGGCCGGCGCCGACGTGGTCGTCGGCTCGCACGCCCACATCCTGCTGGGCGGCGGCTACCGGGGCTCCACCTACGTCGACTTCGGGCTCGGCAACTTCGAGTTCTACGTCTCCGGCGGCGGACCGACGGCCGAGACGGGCGTCCTGGTCCTCACCGCGAAGGGCCGCGACATCAGCCGCGCGCGCTGGGTGCCGGGCCGGATCGAGGGCGGCGTGCCGGTGCGGCTGCGGGGAGCCGAGGCCGACGCCGCGCTCCAGCGCAAGAACGCGCTGCGCGAGTGCGCCGGGCTGAGCGCGGCGCCGGGCCCGACGCGCTAGCCACCGCCGCACCCGGGCGCGGGTGGCCCCGAGCCCGCCGTTCCGAGCGAGCAGGTTCGGCAATCTGACGGCCACCCGCACGGGGCGCAGCACAACGTCGGCGAGGGGTCTAGCCTGACGGGTAGCCAACACCGCAATGCTCACTGAAAGAGGCGAAGCAGCTCGTGCCGCAGTCGTCAGGCAGCTCCTCCCCCGAACCGTCCACCTCCGACTTCGGGGCCAACTCCTGGCTCGTCGAGGAGATGCGCGAGCGGTTCGACTCCGACCCGAAGAGCCTCGACTCCGAGTGGAGGGCCTTCTTCTCCGAGGGTGCCGGCTCCCACGGATCCGGCCGCAACGGGTCCGGCTCGACGGGGTCCGGCTCCAAGGAGTCCGGCTCGACGGGGTCCGGCTCCAAGGAGTCCGGCTCGACGGGGTCCGGTTCGAACGCCTCGACCTCGTCCAACGGGTCGAGGACCACCTCCTCGTCCAGGACCGAGAACGAGTCCGGTCGGGCCGACGCGCCGAAGGCCGAGCGGAAGGCCGAGCCCGCCAAGACCGCCAAGACCGCGACCGCGAAGAAGGAGAGCCCGGCGGCGTCGAGCAGGCCCGCGCCGGCGGCGACGAAGAAGTCCTCAGGCCGACCGACGCCGAAGGACCAGCCCGCCCCCGCGGCGGCCGAGGCCAAGGACGAGCCGACGTACACGGTGCTGCGCGGTGCCCCGGCGCGCACGGTGTCGAACATGGACGAGTCGCTGACCGTTCCCACGGCCACCTCGGTGCGCTCGGTGCCGGTCAAGCTGCTGTGGGACAACCGCACCGTCATCAACAACCACCTCGCCCGGGCCCGCGGCGGCAAGGTCTCCTTCACCCACCTGATCGGCTACGCGCTGGTCAAGGCGCTGGCGTCGCTGCCCGAGATGAACGTCGGGTTCGACGTCGTCGACGGCAAGCCGAACCTGATCACGCCGGCCCACATCAACATGGGCCTGGCCATCGACGTGCCCAAGCCCGACGGCACCCGCACGCTGCTGGTGCCCAACATCAAGGCCGCCGAGTCCATGGACTTCGCCGCGTTCTGGACCGCCTACGAGGACATCGTCCGCAAGACGCGCGACGGCAAGCTGGGCATGGCTGACTTCCAGGGCACCACGGTCTCCCTGACCAACCCGGGCGGCATCGGCACCACCCATTCCGTGCCGCGCCTGATGAAGGGCCAGGGCGCCATCATCGGCGTCGGCGCGATGGAGTACCCGGCCGAGTGGCAGGGCGCCTCGGCCGACGCGCTCAACCGCAACGGCATCAGCAAGGTCATGACGCTGACCTCCACCTACGACCACCGCGTCATCCAGGGCGCGCTGTCGGGCGAGTTCCTCAAGCGGATCAACGCGCTCCTGCTGGGCCAGGACGAGTTCTACGACGAGATCTTCCGTGCCCTGCGCATCCCCTACGAGCCGATCCGCTGGGGCGCGGACATCGCGACGTCGCACGACGACGAGATCAGCAAGCAGGCGCGCATCCTCGAGCTGATCCACGCCTACCGGGTGCGCGGCCACATGATGGCCGACACCGACCCGCTGGAGTACCGCCAGCGCAGCCACCCCGACCTCGAGGTCGAGACGCACGGGCTGACCCTGTGGGACCTCGACCGGGAGTTCGCCACCGGCACCTTCGGCGGCAACGACCGTCCCTTCATGAAGCTGCGCGGCGTGCTCGGCATCCTGCGCGACTCCTACTGCCGCACCACCGGCATCGAGTACATGCACATCATGGACCCCGAGCAGCGCCGCTGGATCCAGGAGCGCGTGGAGCGCCCGCACACCAAGCCGCCCCGCGAGGAGCAGCTGCGGATCCTGCTGAAGCTGAACCAGGCCGAGGCGTTCGAGACCTTCCTGCAGACGAAGTTCGTCGGCCAGAAGCGGTTCAGCCTCGAGGGGGGCGAGACCACCGTCCCGGTGCTCGCCGAGATCTGCGAGGCGGCCGCCGAGGCCGGCCTCGACGAGGTCGCCATCGGCATGGCCCACCGCGGCCGGCTGAACATCCTGGCCAACATCGTGGGCAAGAAGTACTCGCAGATCTTCCGCGAGTTCGAGGGCAACATCGACCCGCGTACCGTCCAGGGCTCCGGCGACGTGAAGTACCACCTCGGCGCCGAGGGCGTCTTCGAGTCCGACCACGGCGGCCAGGTCAAGGTCTCCGTCGCGGCGAACCCCTCGCACCTCGAGGCGGTCGACCCGGTCCTCGAGGGCATCGCCCGCGCCAAGCAGGACGTCCTCGACCGCGGCGGCGAGTACCCCGTGCTGCCACTGCTCGTGCACGGCGACGCGGCGTTCGCCGGCCAGGGCGTGGTCGCGGAGACGCTGAACCTCTCCCAGCTGCGCGGCTACCGCACCGGCGGCACGATCCACCTCGTCGTGAACAACCAGGTCGGGTTCACCACCTCGCCCGGCTCCTCCCGCTCGTCGCTGTACTGCACCGACGTCGCGCGGATGGTCCAGGCGCCGATCTTCCACGTGAACGGCGACGACCCCGAGGCCTGCATCCGAGCCGCCCGGCTCGCCTTCGAGTACCGCCAGGCGTTCAACAAGGACGTCGTCATCGACCTCGTCTGCTACCGCCGCCGTGGTCACAACGAGGGCGACGACCCGTCGTACACCCAGCCGCTGATGTACGACCTGATCGAGCAGAAGCGCTCGGTGCGCAAGCTCTACACCGAGTCACTGATCGGCCGTGGTGACATCACCGTCGAGGAGGCCGAGCAGGTCCTGCGCGACTACCAGCAGCAGCTCGAGCGGGTCTTCACCGAGGTGCGCGAGGCCAGCAGCCAGCCGGAGGAGTGGACCACGGTCCCCGACTACCCGGACAAGCCGGCCGGCGAGACCACGACGGCGATCTCGCACGAGGCGCTCAAGCGGATCGCGGACGCCTACGTCAGCCCGCCCGAGGGCTTCACCGTGCACCCCAAGGTGATGCCGCAGCTGCAGCGCCGCGCCGCCGCGATCACCGACGGCCCGATCGACTGGGGCGCCGGAGAGATCCTCGCCTTCGGTGCGCTGCTGATGGACGGTCGACCGGTGCGCCTGGCCGGCCAGGACTCGCGCCGCGGCACGTTCGCGACGCGGTTCGCCACCATCATCGACCGGCACAACGCCGACGAGTGGACGCCGCTGTCGGCGTTGACCGAGGACCAGGCGAAGTTCTTCGTCTACGACTCGCTGCTCTCCGAGTACGCCGCCCTCGGCTTCGAGTACGGCTACTCCGTGGCCCGTCCCGAGGCGCTCACGCTGTGGGAGGCCCAGTTCGGCGACTTCGTCAACGGCGCCCAGACCGTCATCGACGAGTTCATCTCCGCCGGTGAGGCCAAGTGGGGCCAGCAGTCGGGCGTCGTCCTGCTGCTCCCCCACGGTTACGAGGGCCAGGGTCCCGACCACTCCTCGGCCCGCATCGAGCGGTTCCTGACGATGGGTGCCGAGGAGGCGTTCGTCGTGGCCCAGCCCTCGACGCCGGCGTCGTACTTCCACCTGCTGCGCCGCCACTCGCTCGGCGAGCGGCACCGGCCGATGGTGGTCTTCACGCCGAAGTCGATGCTGCGTCGCAAGGAGGCCGCCTCGCAGCCCTCCGACTTCACCGAGGGCACGTTCCGCCCGTTCATCGGCGACGCGGACGCCGACCAGGACGCGGTGGACACGCTGCTGCTGTGCTCGGGCCGCGTCACCTGGGACCTGATGGTCGCCCGGGCGAAGCACGAGAACCCCGAGCGGTTCGCCATCGGGCGCATCGAGCAGCTGTTCCCGCGTCCCGAGGACGACATCAAGGCCGAGCTGGCGCGCTACCCGCGCCTGAAGAAGGTCCGCTGGGTGCAGGACGAGCCGCAGAACATGGGCCCGTGGCCGCACTACCAGCTGAACCTGTGGCCCGGCCTGGACGCGGACGTCGAGGCGGTCACCCGCCAGGTGTCGGCCGCGCCCTCGGTCGGCACGGCGAAGCGGCACCAGGACGAGCAGAAGGACCTGCTCGCCCGCGCGTTCGCCTGAGCCGCCGCGATGTACTTCACCGACCGCGGCATCGAGGAGCTGCAGCGACGCCGGGGGGACGAGGAGGTCTCCCTGGCGTGGCTGGGCGAACGGCTGCAGGAGTTCACCGACACGTTCCCCGAGCACGAGAGCGCCGTGGAGCGGTTCGCCACGTGGCTCGCGCGCCTCGACGACCCCGAGGACTGACGTGCGGCCGGCCCGCCGCCACGGCGGACCCGTCCTCACGACCGCGTCACCGGATCGTTGTCGAACAGGTGGTCGAGTGTAGATCGCTCGTGTGTGGATAACCCCCTCTGACGTGAGGCGATGTCGGTGGCGAGTGCTTGAATTGCCTCATGGCCACCGACGAGGACATCCGCACCGGGCACCCGCTCACGTGCGCCGTCCGGGCACTGCGTGGCCAGGTCGGCGACCTGCTGGAGCGGCCCCTGTTCACCCTGGGTGAGGCCGACGCCGGTGAGGCACTGGTCGAGCTGACCGCGCTCGCCGCCCAGGTCGCCGCGCTCGAGCTGCAGGTCGCCGCCCACGCCGAGACCGTCGGCGTGGGGACGGAGTCCGGCGCTGCCTCGGCCGGGGTGTGGTGGGCGGTGGCGACCAACCAGGACAAGGGCGCCGCGATCGGCAAGACCCGACTCGGACAGGACCTCTCGGACCGCTGGACCCGCGCCGGGACCGCGCTCGCTGCCGGGGAGGTCACCGTCGACCAGGCGCGCGTCATCGTCAATGCGCTGAACGACCTGCCTGCCGCCGACCTCGAACCCCAGGTCATCGTCGACGCCGAGGTCGCCCTCGTCGACCTGGCGGGGAGCCATTCTCCGCGCGAGCTGCGGATCCTCGGCGCACGCATCCTCACCGTCGTCGCCCCCGAGATCGGCGAGGAGCACGACCGCAAGAGGCTGGAGGCCGCCGAGGCCACAGCAGCCATGAAGCGACGCCTCACGCTCTCCCGCGACGGCCACGGGTCGGTGAACGGGCGGTTCACCATCCCCGAGGCCCAGTCCGCGATCCTCGAGAAGGCCCTCGACGCCCTCACCGCCCCCAAGCACGTCAACGCCACGGACGGAGCCGGGACCTGGGTGAAGGGCCGACCCTCCGCCGAGAAGCAGGGCGAGGCGTTCTGCGAGCTCCTCGAGACCCTGAGACGTGAAGGACGCTCCCCCAGGTGGCGGGGATGAACGCGTCGGTCGTGGTCCTCATCGACCTCGAGACCCTCACCACCGGCGTCGGCGCCGCGATGCTCGAGACCGGTCAGCCGATCACCGCAGCCCAGGCCCGACGGTGGGCCTGCGAGGCCCAGATCATCCCCGCCGTCCTCGGCGGCAAGAGCCAGCCGATGGACCTCGGGCTCGGCAAGCGGCTCTTCGACCACTACCAGCGCATCGCCCTCATCCTGCGCGACAAGGGCTGCACCGCGATCGGCTGCGACGCCCCCGCCAGCCGGTGCCACGCCCACCACGACCACCCCTGGAGCCACGGCGGCAAGACCGACCTGAAGAACGGGCGACTCCTGTGCTCCCACCACCACGCGAGAGTCCACGACCCCGCCTACGCCGCCACCATCGGCGCCGACAACCAGGTCACCTTCCACCGGAGACGGTGAGGGGCGACCGCCTCAGGCGCTCTCGCCGCCACTCCTCAACGACTGCACCATGCTCCGCAGGGCTGCCAGAGCGCTCGCCCGCTCGACTTCGTCTCCCTGCAGGCCCGCGACCTCGCGGTCTCGCGGTCGTTCTACGAGCAGTACCTCGGCCTCGTCCGCTCCGCCGCCGGACCGCCCCACGCCGTCGTCTTCGACACCACGCCGATCGCGTTCGCGCTGCGCGAGGTCCTGCCGGGCACCGACCTCGACGCCGGCGACCACCCCGACGCTGGCGCCGCGATCTGGCTGCACGCCACCGACGTCCAGGATCCCCACGACGCCCTCGTCGCCGACGGTCACGTCATCGCCTCCGCACCGGTCGACGGGCCCTTCGGGCGGACGTTCACCCTGGTCGACCCCGACGGCTACCGGATCACGCTCCACGACCGCGCCTGACGCACGGCGCCGCGCTCAGGTGGGCTGCACGACCAGCTCGGGCACGACCGCGTCGGAGGGCAGGTCGAGGACGGCGAGGATCAGGTCGGCCACGGTGCCGGGCTGCACCCAGTCGGCCGGGTCGTAGTCCTTGCCCTCCTGGCGGTGCACCTTCTCCTGCATCGCGGTGGCCACCCGGCCAGGGAAGACGGTGGTGACCCGCAGGTCGGGCTCCTCGCCGGCCAGGCTGTCGGCCAGCGCGCGCAGGCCGTGCTTGGAGACGGCGTAGGCGCCCCAGGTCGGCTTGGCGACCCGACCAGCCCCCGAGTTGACGAACACCACCGTGCCGCGGCTCGTGCGCAGCGCCGGCAGGCACAGCCGCGTCAGCGCCGCGGGGGCGAGGAGGTTGACGGTGAGCTGCTCCTGCCACGCCTCGACCGACAGCTCGGCCACCGTGCCCAGGTCGACGACGCCGGCGGCGTGCACCACCGAGTCCAGCCCGGCCGGCAGGGTCCCGGCCAGGGCGCGGTCCAGGTCGCCGGGCTGCGCCAGGTCGGCGATGACCGCGGTGACCCCGGGCAGGGCGTCGGCCATCTCGGCGGCGCGGCGCGAGGAGCGGGCCACGACGTGCACCTCGTCGCCCCGCTCCACGAGACGGCGGGCCAGGGCCTCGCCGATCCCCGACCCGGCTCCGGTGAGCAGGTGGCGACGCGGACGGCTCACCGGGTGAAGACGACCTTGCCGAACAGGTCACCCTCGGCCATCGCGGCGAAGCCCTCCTTGGCCTGCGCCATCGGCAGCGTCCGGTCGATCAGTGGCCGGGCGCCGGTGGCGTCCAGCAGCGCGACCAGCGAGGCCAGCTCCGAGCGGGTGCCCATGGTGGAGCCGATCACGCTGAGCTGGAGGAAGAAGATCCGGGTCAGCTCGGCGTCGTCGAGCTGGGGGCCGGAGGTGGTGCCGGAGGTGACGATCCGCCCGCCGGGGCGCAGCGCGCGGATCGAGTGCGACCAGGTCGCCTTGCCGACGGTCTCGATGACCGCGTCCACCTTGACCGGCAGGCGCGCGCCGGACTCGAATACCTCGTGGGCCCCGATCTCGAGGGCCCGCTGGCGCTTGGCCTCGTCGCGGCTGGTGGCCAGGACGCGCAGCCCCGCTGCGCGACCCAGGGTGATGGCGGCCGTGGCGACGCCACCCCCCGCGCCCTGCACCAGCACGGTCTCGCCGGCCTTGAGCGCCCCGCGGCTGAACAGCATCCGGTAGGCGGTCAGCCAGGCCGTGGGCAGGCAGGCGGCCTCGGCGAAGGAGAGGGACGCGGGCTTGGCGACGACGTTCGCCTTCGGGACGGCCACCCTCTCCGCCATCGCGCCCTGGTAGCGCTCGCTGAGCAGGGAGCGCTTGGGGTCGAAGGTCTCGTCACCGGTCCACGACGGGTCGCTGATCACGCCGTGCACGACGACCTCGTTGCCGTCCTCGTCGACCCCGGCCGCGTCGGTGCCCAGGATCATCGGCAGCTGGGTCTCCTTCAGCCCGACGCCGCGCAGGGAGAACAGGTCGTGGTGGTTCAGCGAGGCGGCCTTGACGCTGATCGTCGTCCACCCGTCGGGGACCTCGACCTCGGGGCGGTCGCCGACCACCAGGCCCGACAGCGGGTCGTCGGCGGAGAAGGACTCGACGTAGACGGCTTCCATGGACGCGAACCTACTACCGCTCCTCTCCGGCAACCAGGACCCGCCCGGTGGCCGGGCCCGGGGTCCCGCCTCAGGCCTGGGCGACGCCCTGGTGCTCGGCCGCGGCGGTGACCGCCGCAGCGACGGCCGGGCCCACGCGGGTGTCGAAGGGCGAGGGGATGACGAGGTCCTCGTGCAGGTCGTCGGCGACCAGGCCGGCCAGGGCGTGCGCGGCGGCGAGCTTCATCGCCTCGGTGATCGCGGTGGCCCGGGCGTCGAAGGCACCGCGGAAGATGCCGGGGAAGGCGAGCACGTTGTTGATCTGGTTCGGGAAGTCCGAGCGACCGGTGGCCACGACCCGCGCGTGGCGGCGCGCCACCTCGGGGTGGACCTCGGGGTGGGGGTTGGCCAGGCCGAAGATGATGCAGTCGTCGGCCATCGTGGCCACGACCTCCTCGGGGACCGTGCCGCCGGAGACCCCGATGAACACGTCGGCGCCGTCGAGGACCTCGGCCAGGGTGCCGGACCGGCCGCTGCGGTCGGCGGTGATCTCGGCCAGGGACTGCTTGACCGGGGTGAGGTCGGTGCGGCCCGAGTGCACGACGCCCTTGCTGTCGGCGACCGCGAGGTCGCCGATGCCGTACTCGAGCAGGATCTTGGTGCAGGCCACGCCCGCGGCACCCGCGCCGGAGATCACCACGCGCGTGGTGGAGGCGTCGCGGCCGGTCAGGCGCAGGGAGTTGATCAGGGCCGCGAGCACGACGACCGCGGTGCCGTGCTGGTCGTCGTGGAAGACGGGGATGTCGAGGCTGGCCTTGAGCCGGTCCTCGATCTCGAAGCAGCGCGGGGCGGAGATGTCCTCGAGGTTGACGCCGCCGAAGCTGGGGGCCAGCCGCTCGACCGTGGCCACGATCTCGTCGACGTCGGTGGTGTCGAGGCAGATCGGCACGCCGTCGACCCCGCCGAACTGCTTGAACAGCACGGCCTTGCCCTCCATCACCGGCATCGCGGCCGAGGGCCCGATGTCACCGAGGCCCAGCACCGCGGTGCCGTCGGTGACGATCGCCACCACGTTGGGCACCCAGGTGTAGTGCCGGGCCATCGTCGGGTCGGCCGCGATCGCCTCGCAGACGCGCGCCACCCCCGGGGTGTATGCCTTCGACAGGGCCTCACGGTCGGCGACCTCCACGGTGCTGACGGTCTGAATCTTCCCGCCGAGGTGCAGGTCGAAGACGGGGTCGCCCTCCATCGGGTGGGCAGGGACGACCGGGGTGGCCAGCGGGGCGTCGGGCAGTTCGGTGGCGTCGCTCACGGTCGGTGAGTCTGGCACAGCAGCCCCGTGCGCAGGTGAGTCGCACGTCACATCTCGTCCGCGACGCCGCCCTCCCCCGGGCCCCCTCCCCGGCCGAGACGTCCCGGGCGCGGCCACAGGCGCCCCACGACGACGCCGAGCACGTCGGGCTCGGCGACCGGACCGCGGTGGCGGGAGTCGACGCCGACCCCGGGCGCGTCGCTGAGCAGCCACCAGCCGGCCTCGCCGCGTCGTGTCGTCCGGCGCCCGGCGGCCCGTTTGACGACCACCGTGGCGTCGGGGAAGCGGGCCACGACGACGTCACCGACCCGCGGGGGGCGTCCGTAGCGCACCAGCAGCCGGTCGCCGGGGCTCAGCGTCGACTCCATGGAGCCACCGCGGACGCGGGCCACACCCCAAGGGGCGTAGTGCCGCTCCGCACCGGCGGGCCTACCGTCGGACTCCTCGCCCGCCCCCGCACCTCGGCCGCTCACGCGAGTAGTGTCGCAAGGGCACGCGACCCATCGATCCACCACCACCTGCACGACCACGAGAGGATGCGCATGTTCGCCACGCTGTTCGCCCCCACCATCGAGGTCTCGGCCCACTGCGACCTCCCGTGCGGTGTCTACGACCCCGCCCAGGCCCGCATCGAGGCCGAGTCGATCAAGGGCATCGTCACCAAGATGGCCGACAACGACGACCCCGACTTCCGCACGCGCGCCATCCTGATCAAGGAGCAGCGCTCGGAGCTGGTCAAGCACCACCTGTGGGTGCTGTGGACCGACTACTTCAAGCCCCCGCACTTCGAGAAGTACCCCCAGCTGCACCAGCTGGTCAACGAGGCGACCAAGCTCGCCGGCGCGACGGGCACCAAGGGTGAGACCGGTGCCGACACCGCCGACCAGCTGCTCGCCAAGATCGACGAGATCGCCGAGATCTTCTGGGAGACCAAGAAGGCCTGAGGCCGCGCGGGTCGACGACCCGCGCCTCGCGACGGGGCGCCGCCCCGGGACCGCTCGACGGGCCCGGGACGGCGCCCCTCGTCGTGCCGGGGCCGGGTCGAGATGCCCCGGCCGGCGCGTCCGGAGCGTGTGAGGATCCCCGGCACATGATCGGGGTGACGGTCGACACGCTCCCGCTCGCACGGTGTGGCACGACCCCGCGCTGCTCTCCCCCTTCTCGGCGCGAACGGCTGAGGCACCGCGGCCGGCCCCCGACCGGGCGAGCGCGGGGCGCCCTACGCTGAGGTCATGGACCGTCTCCCCACCGCCCCCGTCGTCGCCGCCGGTCTGATCGGGGGCTTCGCCACCGCCCGCTACTCCGGCCACCGCGCCCTGGGCGGGGTGGTCCTGGCCGCCGCGGGCGGAGCCTGCGCCCGGTCCTGGCTGTCGACCTCCGGTCCCGGCGTCATGGGCACCCTGCTCGGCACCTACGTGGGGGCCTTCGGCCTCTCGCACCCGCTGGCGACGAAGCTGGGCCCCTGGGGCTCGGTGCTCACCGTCACCGCGATCGCCTCCGGCGTCACCTACGCCCTGGCGGACGGCTCCGACGCCTCGTTCTGAGCGGCCGCGCGACCTGCCTCGCCGCCCCCCGCTGCCCGCCGCTCGAGGCGGCGGACCCGCAGGAGCGCCGCCGCGGCCCCGACGAGCAGCACCGCGACGACCACGCCGCTCCAGGGTGAGGTGTCGTAGGAGAACCCCACGACGACGCCCGCGACGAGCGGCGACCCGAGCGGGGTGGTGCCGACGAGGAGAACCGCTGCCAGGTTGGCCGCACCGGACCCTGGGGGGAGGGCCTGCTCGGGCTCCGCCACCACCCGCGCGAACGCCAGACCGGCCAGGATCAGCGGCGCAGCCAACGCCCAGAACGGGAAGGCCACCGACAGCAGCACGGTCCACCGGGCGCTGCCCGCATCCGCACCCCGGCCGAGCACCGCGGAGGCGGCCGTGAGCGCGGCCAGGCCCGCGACCGTCACCAGCAGCGCGACCCCGGCCACCGCCTCCAGGCGCTTGCGGCGGGTCGGCCCGATGACCAGGCAGGCGCCGAGCAGGCCTGCCGCGAGCAGCCCGAGGGCCAGTGCGCCCCAGGCCCCGTCGGCGCCCACGGGCTCCCACGGCGCGAACGCCGGGAGGTAGTCGTAGACGTCGCTCTGGCGGCCGACGCACGGCGCGTCGTGCCGGTCGCTCCAGCCGCACACGTCGCCCCAGCGCTCCATGTCGGCCACGGCCAGCGCACCGGCCGAGCCCAGGAGCAGCCAGGGCGCCGACGCCGCGACCGCGTGCGCGAGGCGTCCGGTTCCACGAGGCATGCGGGCATCGTCCTCGCGAGCCGCCCCCGAGTCCAGGCGCGCGTCGCGTCCCGGCGCGTCGAGTCCCGGCGAGCCGCTCGGCGCCCACAGGACCCCCGGGGCGGCGGCTTGCTCCCCGCGAGGGTCGACCGGGCCGGCGGGACGCACGACCGCCCTAGCGTTCCTGCTCCGAGCACGCAGGATCCCGGGCCGCCGAGGGGCCCGGGCAGGAGGAGGCCACGATGTCGACGACCGACCACGTCCAGCGGCGCGAGACCTTGCGCCGGCGCAGCGCGAGCCTCGCGGGGCGCCTCGCCCGCGCGGAGGACCCGATCACCCGGGAGACGGTGCGCGGCGAGCTGGTCGCCCTGCACCTGCCGCTGGTGGAGCACTGCGCGCGGCGCTTCCGCCACAGCGGCGAGCCGATCGAGGACCTCGTGCAGGCGGGCGCGATCGGGCTGATCAAGGCGGTGGACCGCTTCGAGACCGGACGGGGCGTGGAGCTGGCCGCCTACGCCGTCCCGACGATCCTGGGCGAGATCCGCCGGCACCTGCGCGACACCGGCTGGGCGGTGAAGGTGCCCCGGAGCCTGCAGGAGCTCGGCACCGGCCTCGCCACCGCGACCGCGGAGCTGACCCAGCGCCACGGTCGCGCGCCCACGGTGCCCGAGCTCGCGCACGCGACGTCGACCGGCGTGGAGCAGGTCCTCGACGCGCTCGGCTCGGCGGCCGCGCACCGGACCTCGTCCGTCGACGCCGGGCGGGGAGCGGACCGGACCCCGCTGCTGGAGCGGGAAGGGGCCGAGGACGACGCGGTGGCCCGCGTGCTGGAGCGCGAGACGCTGCGACCCCTGCTCGAGCGGCTGCCCGCCCGGGAGAAGCAGGTCCTGCTGCTGCGGTTCTTCGCCGACCTCACCCAGAGCGAGATCGCCGAGGAGCTCGGGATCTCGCAGGTCCACGTCTCGAGGCTGCTCACCGCGACCCTGGCGCGGCTGCGGGCCGCCGTCGACCAGCCGCCGACGGCGCTCAGTCCCGCGCCAGCCGCGCGGTCGTGGCCGGGTGCACCAGACCGGCCAGGCCGACCAGCGCCACCACGACCAGCGCCGCGATGAGGGCGACCGGGGCGGCGGCCCGGACCTGCCAGGCGATGCCGAGCAGGATCAGCTGGGTGAGCAGGGCCGGGCCCCGCGCCCACCCCTCGGCGCTGCGCAGGGCCCGCCCGGCCAGCAGCAGGCCGGCGCCGCAGATGGCGAAGAAGGCGGAGACCGACAGGGCGACCCCCAGTCGTTGGCCCGAGACGCTGAGCAGCGCGGCGACGGTGAGCACGAGCAGCACCAGACCCTCGAGCGCCACCACCACGGCGGCGAGCAGCAGGGTGCGGGGGACGTCGGGTCGTGGGGCCACGGGTCGAGCCTAGGCGCGGGGGCCGTCCACCGACCGCCGGTTGTGACCCACAGAACCCGCCCGGTCCCTTGTGCGGGCGCCGGTTAGTTGGGAAGGTTGTCCTCGCGCTCGTGAACACCTTCACATCGGTGTCTCCGCGCGAGCCCGCAGGCCTGAGCACCCCTGTCTGCACGCGTGTGAGAGAAGGAAAATCTAGCCATGGACTGGCGCCACCGTTCTGCTTGCCTCGACGAAGACCCGGAGCTGTTCTTCCCCATCGGGAACACCGGCCCTGCGATCCTCCAGATCGAGGAGGCCAAGCAGGTCTGCCGTCGCTGCGACGTCCGTGAGCAGTGCCTCGCCTGGGCTCTCGAGGCCGGCCAGGACCACGGGGTCTGGGGCGGCCTGAGCGAGGACGAACGCCGCGCGCTCAAGCGCCGCAACGCCCGGGCCCGCGTCCGCACCGCCTGAGCCGCCACCCGCACCCCCGGATCCGTCACCGACCCGGTCCGTACCGTCGGCGGCCTCCGGCACCGCGCTCGTCATCGAGGCTCCCCGTCCACGGGGACGTCGACGTCGGCGCGCGTGCCCGTCCCCGACGGGGCGGCGCCGAGGCGCAGCGTGCCGGAGAGCTCGGACTCCACCAGGGTGCGCACGATCGACAGGCCCAGGTGGGTCGAGGTGGCCAGGTCGAAGCCCTGGGGCAGACCGCGGCCGTCGTCGTCGACGCACAGCCGCAGGCGGCCCCCGGTCCGGCCGACGCGCAGCGTCACCCGACCGACCTCGGCGCGGCTGTCGACGTAGCCGTGCTCGACGGCGTTCTGGACCACCTCGGTCAGCACCATCGCCAGGGCGGTGGCCGTCTCCGAGGGCAGGCGTCCGAACGACCCCTCCCGGCGCACCCGCACCGGGCGGTCGCTCGCGTTGACCTCCGGCACGCTTCCGGCCAGGCGGTCGGCGACCTCGTCGAAGTCCACGTCGTCCTCGACGGCCTGGCTGAGCATCTCGTGCACCACCGCGATGGACCCGACGCGGCGGACGGCCTCCTCGAGGGCCGAGCGGGCGTCGGCGGAGTCCATCCGCCGGGCCTGGAGGCGCAGCAGCGCGGCCACCGTCTGGAGGTTGTTCTTCACCCGGTGGTGGATCTCGCGGATCGTGGCGTCCTTGGTGACCAGCTCGCGGTCGCGGCGGCGCAGCTCGCTGACGTCGCGCACCAGGATCAGCGCCCCGATGTGCTCCCCGTCGGGTCGCAGCGGCACCGCACGCACGATCAGCGCGACGTCGCCGCTGGCCACCTCGGTGTCGCGGTGCACGCGCCCGGTGAGGACGGCGCTGAGGGTCTCCTCGTCGGGACGGCTGCGCGGGGGCACCAGCGAGCGGGTCAGCTCCGGCAGGGACAGGCCCGTCAGGTCGCCGGAGAGCCCGAGACGCCGGTACACCGAGAGCGCGTTGGGGCTGGCGTAGGCGACGAGGCCGCGCTCGTCGACGCGCAGGAACCCGTCGCCGACCCGCGGGGAGTCGGCGTGGTCGCTGCGGGCGCCCGGCACCGGGAAGTGGCCGCTGGCGATCATCCGGGTCAGGTCGTCGGCGGTCTGCAGGTAGGTCAGCTCCAGACGGCTCGGGGTGCGTACCCCGTGCAGGTTGGTGTTGCGGGTGATCACCGCGAGCACCCGCCCGGCGCGCTGCACCGGGATCGACTCGACCCGCACGGGGACGTCGTCGCGCCACTCCGGGTCGCCCTCCCGCACGAGGCGGCCGGTGCGGAAGGCCTCCTCGAGCAGCGGGCGTCGCCCGGCCGGCAGGACGGTGCCCACGACGTCGTCGACGTAGGCCGTCGGGCCCGTGGTCGGCCGCATCTGCGCACCGGCCCGGAACCCCTGGCCCGAGCGGTCGGGCAGCCACAGCACCAGGTCGGCGAAGGACAGGTCGGCGACGATCTGCCAGTCGGCGACCAGCAGGTGGAGCCAGGCCAGGTCGTCGGCGTCGAGCTCGGTGTGCTCGCGGACCAGCTCGCTCATCGTCGGCACCCGGCCACCCTAGGCACGCCTCCCCGGGCCCCGCGACGGGCGTGCCCGGGGCGGCCCGCGCTGAGTAGGGTGCGGCCATGACGACGCCGTCGAGCCAGACCAGCCCGTCCGAGTCCAGCCCGTCCGGGACCAGCCCGTCCGGGACCAGCCCGTCCGGGACCAGCCCGTCCGAGTCCAGCGGCGAGCAGCTGGAGGGCCACGCGGGCGAGCTCGCCGTCGCCGCGGCCCGCGCGCACGGCGTCGAGACCCTCTTCACGCTGTCGGGGGCCCACGTGTTCCCGCTGTACGACGGCGCCGTGAAGGCCGACCCGCCGATGCGCCTGCTCGACGTGCGCCACGAGCAGACCGCCGCCTTCGCCGCCGAGGCCACCGGCAAGCTGACCCGGGTGCCGGGCCTGGCCGTGCTCACCGCCGGGCCCGGCGTCACCAACGGCGTCAGCGCGATCGCGCAGGCCCAGTTCGCCGGCTCGCCGATGGTCGTCCTCGGCGGTCGCGCGCCCGCGAACCGGTGGGGCAGCGGCTCCCTGCAGGAGCTCGACCAGCCGCCCATCCTCTCCTCGATCACCAAGCGCGCCGCCACCCTGCACACCGCGGGCGAGGTCGCCGGTGGGATGGACGAGGCGTTCCGCACCGCGGGCTCCTCGCACCGCGGGCCGGTGTTCGTCGACGTCCCGATGGACCAGCTCTTCGACCGCGCGTCCGGCCCGACCCCGAGCGGGGCCCGCGCCGAGGCCCTCGAGCCCGACCCCGACGACCTGACCCGCGTGGCGCGGCTGCTGGCGCAGGCCTCGCGCCCGGTGCTCGTGCTCGGCACCGACGTGTGGGCCGACGGCGCGGAGGCTTCGGCGCTGCGCCTGGTCGAGGAGGTCGGTCTGCCGACCATCACCAACGGGATGGGCCGCGGTCTCGTGCCCGGCGGCCACCCGTTGCTGGTGACCAGGGCCCGCAGCCAGGCCTTCTCCGGCGCCGACCTGGTCGTGGTCGTCGGCACCCCGCTCGACTTCCGGCTCGGGTACGGGGTGTTCGGCGGCACGGAGGACACCACCGGGGCCCGGGTCGTCCACCTCGCCGACTCCCCCGCCCAGGTCTCCACCCACGCCGAGCTCGCCGCATCGGCCTCCGGCGACCTGACCCGCGTCCTGGACGGGCTGCAGGCCGCGCTCGAGCGCGGCGACAAGCCGGACTGGCGCTCGTGGGTGGAGCACCTGCAGGACACCGTGCGGGCCGCCGTCGAGCGCGACGCCACCCTGCTCTCGGCCGAGGCCGACCCGATCCACCCCGCCCGCATCTACGGCGAGCTGGTGCCGCGCCTGGCCGAGGACTCGGTCGTGATCGGGGACGGCGGTGACTTCGTCAGCTTCGCCGGCAAGTTCGTCGAGCCCCGACGACCCGGCGGGTGGCTCGACCCCGGCCCCTACGGCTGCCTCGGCGCCGGGCTCGGCGCGGCGATCGCCGCGCGCCTGGCCCGGCCCTCCGCGCAGGTGGTGCTGCTGCTCGGTGACGGCGCGGCGGGGTTCTCGCTGATGGACGTCGACACCCTGGTGCGCCACGGCCTGCCGGTGGTGATGGTGATGGGCAACAACTCCGCCTGGGGCCTGGAGAAGGGCCCGATGCAGATGCTCTACGGCTACGACGTCGTGGCCGACCTCGCCCCGCGCACCCGCTACGACGAGGTCGTCAGCGCGCTCGGCGGTGCGGGCGAGACCGTCACCGACCCGCGCCGGATCGGCGAGGCGCTCGACCGCGCCTTCGCCGCCGACGTGCCGTACCTCCTCAACGTGATCACCGACGTGGACGCGGCCTACCCGCGCGCCACCTTCGGGATCTGATGCGGCTTCGCCGGGCCGGGCCCGGCGACCTCGCCGCGGCCGGCGCCGTCACGGTCGCGGCCTACGGCCCGTTCCTCGAGGGCCCGCACGACCCCTACGTCGCGCGGCTCGCCGACACCGCGACCCGCGCCCGCCAGGCCGAGCTGTGGGTGGCCGCCGACGACGACGGGACGGTCCTCGGCACCATGACGTGGTGCCCGAGCGGCTCGGCGTGGCGCGAGCTGGCCGGCGAGGACGAGGGCGAGCTGCGGATGCTCGCCGTCGCGCCGCACGCCCAGGGCCGGGGCGTCGGCGCGCTCCTGGCGACAGCGGCACTGGAGCGGGCCCGCGAGGAGCAGCGCACCGCGGTGGTGCTCGGCAGCCTGCCGGTGATGCACGCGGCGCACCGCCTCTACGCGCGGCTCGGCTTCGTCCGCACGCCCGACCGGGACTTCGACCCCGTGCCCGGCGTCACCCTGATCGCCTTCCGGAAGGACCTGTGATGACCCCACCGACCGACGGCCCCGACGCGCCCGCGGCCACCCTGCGGTTCACCGTCACCGACGAGGACACCGCCGCCGCACTGGGCTCCGGCAGCCTTCCCGTGCTGGCCACGCCCCGCCTGCTGGCCTGGTGCGAGGCGGTCACCTGCGCCGCGCTCGAGCCGCACCTGGGAGCCGGGGAGACCAGCGTCGGCACCCGCGTCACCCTCGAGCACCTCGGCGCCAGCGCCGTGGGGCGCGAGGTGGAGGTCAGTGCGTCCAGCGCGTTCGCCGACGGACGGCTGCACCGGTTCAGCGTGGCCGCGCGCCACGTGGTCGACGGCATCCCCCGGGGAGCGCCCGTCGGGGCGGGTGAGGTGACGCGGGTCGTCGTGGACGCCGCGCGGTTCCTGGGCCGCCTGGGCTGAGCCGCACCGCCCGGTGCACCGATTTCGGCAGCGGGCCCGGCTCTGACATCATGAGCCGTTCGCGATCCGAGGAGGACACCATGGGCAAGACCGGCCGCAAGCGTCGCGCTCGCCGCAAGAAGGCAGCCAACCACGGCAAGCGCCCCAACGCCTGACGCAGCGTCACCAGCGACGAGACCCCCGAGCCCGCTGGGCCCGGGGGTTCTGTCGTCCTGGGGAGCGCTGAGGCTCCGCCGGCTCAGCCGAGGTGCCTCTTCCAGGGCCCCGTGATGGCGAAGACGTGTCCGGGCTCCTGGACGTTGACGAACAGGAACGTCCCGTCCGGGGAGAAGCAGGGCCCGGTCATCTCGGAGTAGACGTTGCCGCCGGCGTCGTTCTGCTCGAGGACGATGGTGTTCCGGGCCACGGCCTGGGTGCCGTGCTCCTGGGTCCACGACAGCGCGTGCTGCGCGTTAGCGCCGTCCTCGGCCATGATCACCGCGCCGTAGGGCGAGACGTGCACGTTGTCGGGGCCGTCGAAGGCGAGGTCGGTGCTCAGCCCGAGGCGGTCCTCCCATCCCGGGCCGTCGTCGGCGTTGCGCGCCGGGAGGTAGGGGTAGTACGCCTTCAGGGTCAGCGTCGAGGTGGCGTACTCGAGGTACCACAGCTGGCCGTCGTGGGGCGTGGCGTCGGCCGGGACGTCCTCGGGGTAGGCGAAGCTCGCGGCGAAGTACATCCCGCGCCCGTCGCTCCAGGCGCCCTCGAGCTTCTTGGAGCGGGTGACCTCCCCGTCGGCGAACTGCGAGCGCAGCGAGGTGGTGCTCGCGTGCCGGTCCGGGACGGTCGTCCAGGTCACGGTCCAGGGACGACCGATCTGGGCGGACGTGGCGTAGGCCAGGTCGGGGAGCACCGAGCCGTCGGGGGCCGTGACCGCCATCGCCTCGAGGGTCCCCGCGTCGCGGCCGAGCCGCTCGGCGATGCGGGGGCCGACCCGCTCGCGGCCGGGGGCGGTCCAGCGGTAGATCAAGCCGGTCGGCTTGCTGGCGTCCTCGGTGAGGTAGACCCGGCGACGGCTGGGCTCGATGACCACGGCCTCGTGCGGCGCCCGTCCCCAGCACTCGATGGGCAGCGGCACCTGGGCCTCGGGGCGATCGGGGAAGACCTCGAAGACGTAGCCGTGGTCCTTGGCGTAGGTGCCGCCGGCCGGGTTGGCGGTGCCGGCCCTGGCCTCGGTCTCCTCGCAGGTCAGCCACGAGCCCCAGGGGGTCTCACCGCCGGCGCAGTTGCCGACCGTGCCGGACAGACCGACCCACTCGCCACGGCGGCGGGCGTCGCGGTCGACGTCGAGGACGGTGCAGCCCCCGCCCTCGGCGCCCTCGTCGTAGACGGTGCCCTCGGTCAGCGGGACCACCGGGGTGTCGCCGTGACCGGGGCTGATCTCGTGGTTCTGCACCAGCCGGTAGCCGTCACGTCGCTGGACCACCAGGGTGCCGTCGGGGCGGGCCGGGGTCGTGGCGCCACCCTCCATCACGGTCGTCCCCGACTGCGCGACGACGGTGTAGTGGAACCCCTCGGGCAGCGCGAGCAGGTCGCCTGAGCCGGCCGACAGGGGGCCGAACACCGCCGCCGATCCCCCGTGGTGGTCGTGGTGGCCGTGGTGGCCGTCGTGCTCGTGGTCGTGACGACCGCGGCCGGAGGCCTGCGCGGCCGACGGGGCACCGAGGGCGACGGCGACGACGCCGGCCCCTCCCACGGCGGAGGTGCTGAGGATCTGACGGCGGGACACGGGCATGAGGCGGAGCTCCCAAGATCGGCGGACGCCCCCGTCGTGGGGGCCGCTCACGAACCTGCTCCCGGGCGGTGAACGCCGGGTGAACCCCGCACGCACCCGCGACGTGCTGCTGATGAGCAGCGTGCGCGGCTCCTCCCGGAACGCCACGAGGCCGGCCCCGCGGAGCGGGACCGGCCTCGGGTGAGGAGCTGAGGTCGACCAGGGGTCGGCCGCCGGGGTCAGGGGACCACGGGACCGCCGAGCGCGGTGATGACATCCTGGAACGCGGTCCTGATCTCGGTGCCCAGCGCGGCCACCAGGCCGACGATGACGGCGGCGATCAGGGCGACGAGCAGCCCGTACTCCACGGCGGTGGCGCCGCGCTCGTCGCGGCTCTCCTTCAGGTCGACCATCGCGGCGATGGTGGCGATGGTCATGAGCTGCAGCTTGGTGATCATGGTGTTCCCCTCGGATCGGCGACCCCCCACGGGCCGCGCTGATGGGTCCATCCTCCGGCGCGGGAGCCGGCGGCGAGTCCACCGCGCGTCTCGACCCGTCTAGTCCGTTGTGACTAGACCCCGGTGGACCCGAGAGCCGCGCGCCGGGCCCCGGGCACGCGACAGGGGCCACACCCCGTCCGGGTGCGGCCCCTGTCGAGGTCGGTGCGGTCGCTCAGGCGGGCCTGGCGTCCCGCCCGGGCTCGAGGACCAGGCCGAGGCGGACCCCGGCGGCCAGCGCCTGGGTGCGGTTGGCCACGCCGAGCTTGCGGTAGATGCGGTGCAGGTGGGTCTTGACCGTCGACTCCCCCAGGTGCAGCGAGGCCGCCATCTCCCGGGTGCCGCAGCCCTGGGCGACCAGGCGCAGCACCGCGGTCTCCCGCTCGGTGAGGCTCTCCGGATCGATGCCACCGTCGCCCGCGGACGGCAGCGAGCGGCTGCGGCGCAGGGTGCCGGTCAGCGCGGGGGCGACGAAGGAGCGCGGGGAGAGCGCGGCGCAGCGCGCGGTGACGACGACCTCGCGCCCCGGGCACGTCTTGCCCAGGAACGCCGAGGCACCGGCCTCCAGCGCGGCCCGCACCTGGCCGTGCGCGACGTGCATGGTCAGCATGACCAGCCCCACGTCCGCCCGGTCGCCGCGCAGGGCGCGCACCACGTCGAGACCCGAGCCGTCGGGAAGCTGGAGGTCGGTGACCACGACGTCGGGCCGGGTCGTCCGGGCCACGGACAGGCCCTCGGCGACGTCGCCGGCCTGACCCACCACCTCCCAACCCCCAGCCCGGGCGAAGGCGCCCGCGAGGCCCTGCCGGATCAGCTCGTGGTCGTCGACGAGGACGGCGCGCAGGGTCATCGGGTGCTCCCGGGGTAGGCGGTGATCAGGGACGGGGCGCTCTCGCAGCGCGCGGCGTGCAGGGTGAGCGTGACGCGGGTGCCGCCGCGGACGCCCAGGCCGACGTCGAGGCGACCACCGAGGAGCTCGGCGCGCTCGCGCATCGTGTGCAGGCCGAAGTGGCCCGGGCGGGGCAGCGCCTCACCCCGGCCGTCGTCCTCCACGAGCAGGGTCAGCTCGGCGCCGTCTCGGTGGAGCGCCAACCACAGGCTGTCGGCGCCGGCATGGCGGTGGACGTTGGAGACCGCCTCCTGGGCGATCCGCAGCACCTCGGACTCCGCCGCCCTCGTCAGGCGCGGGCCCCGTTCCTCGACGGTGAGGTGCACCGCGAGGTCGCTGTGCAGCGAGAGGTCCTCGACGTAGGAGCGCAACGACCCGGCGAGACCGGCCTCGTCGAGCAGGTCGGTGCGCAGGTCGAAGACCGAGAAGCGCAGGTCCTCCACCAGGTCGCCGGCCTCGGCCCGCAGCCGGGTCGCGGCCGCGCACACGGCCACGTCCCACCCCGCGCGGGACGACCCGGGACGACCGCTCTCGGCGACGTGGGCCTCGGCCGCCTCGACGACCTCGTCGGCGAGGTAGCCCAGGACCACGGCCCGCTGGGCCAGCCCGTCGTGCAGGTCGCGCGAGAGTCGTCCCCGCTCCTCCCGGGTGGCGCCGGCGCGCACCGCCTGGACCAGCAGGGCGGTCTCCAGCCCGACGGCGAGGGCGTCCACCCGGTCCTGGACCGGGCCGGGCGCCGCGCTCGTGCCGCCCAGCACCAGGGCGCCGAAGGTCCGCTCGCCGATGCGCAGCGGCAGCGCCAGCGACGACCCGCGGCGCTGGGCCCGGCCCGAGTGCAGGCTCGAGGCCGCCAGGTCCTCGTCGCCCTCGGGACGCCCGCCAGCGGCCAGCAGGGCGGGCGCACCGCCTGCCGCGCCCGCTGCGGTGCCGGCCGCGGACGGCCTCACCCACAGCGACGAGGTGGTCGCCCGGGCCAGCCGGCGGGTCTCGTCCTGGATCGCGGCGGTGTGCCCGGCGACGTCGAGCTCGACCGAGCGGTCCTGCACGAGGTCGTGCAGGCGGACCACGAGATGGTGGGCGGCGGCCAGTGGCGCCTGGGCCGCGGCCAGCTCGCGGGTGGCGCGGCTCTGCCCGGCCGCGAGCAGCCCGGCCCCGAGCCCGACGGCGGTCCACAGCACCAGCGCCGCGGGCTGCGGACCCGTCGCCGGGGTCGCGCCGCCCGCGACGAGCGCCACCAGGACCGTCGCCGTCGCGGCCGACATCGTCGCGCGGGCGCCGAACCGGGTGCCGGCGACGACCCCGGGAAGGGCGAGCAGCACCAGCAGCAGGGGGGCGCCGGACCCGGCGGCGGCCAGGACGCAGGCGTAGGCGGCGCCCTCGACGACCGGTACCCAGCGACGCTCCGTCCCGTCCCCGGACCCGGGCAGGTCCAGCACGCACGCACCGGCCGCGACGAACCCTGCGGCCAGCACCAGGGGGACGACGGTGACCAGGAGCGCGTCACCCACGGCCAGCCCGAGGACCAGGGCCAGCGTGCAGCTGCGCAGGGCCGTGGTGCGCCGCCAGGTGTGGACGGCGACCGAGTGCACACCGGCCGGCGGGCGCGTCCTCATCCCAGGGAGTCCATGACCTGCAGGGCGGCCGGTCCGCCGATGACGATGAACAGGCACGGGAGGATGAACAGCACCAACGGGATGATGATCTTCACCGGCACCTGCATGGCCCGCTCCTCGGCGCGCTGGCGACGCTTGGTGCGCATCTCGCGGCTCTGGATGCGCAGGACCTTGCCGATCGCGACGCCGAGCTCGTCGGCCTGCACGACGGCCAGGCAGAACGAGCGCAGGTCGGCCAGCGTCGTGCGCTCGGCCATGGCACGCATGGCGACGGTGCGACCCGCGCCGATCTGCATCTCCTGGAGCAGCCGGGCCAGCTCCTGGGCGAGCGGACCGGTGGTGTTGCGGGCGACCTGCATGACCGCGGCGTCGAACCCGAGCCCGGCCTCGACGGAGATGGTGAGCAGGTCCAGGGCGTCCGGCATGGCCTGGCGCATCCGGGTCTCGCGCTTCTCCCCGGCGTTGTAGAGCAGCACGTTGGGCAGCACGTAGCCGAAGGAGGCGACGGCGACGACCGCGAGCAGCAGCACCAGCGGGCTCAGCCCGGCCGCCAGGCCCCACAGGGCCGAGAGCAGACCCAGCACCAGCAGGCCCAGCGCCTTGGCCCCGATGATCCGGCCCACGTCCCAGGCCGGCGGGTTGCCGGCGATGTCGAGCCGGTGCTGGAGGCGCTCGGCCGTGCCGGCGCGCACCAGGCGGCGCCCGAGGCCGACGAACCGGTCCCCGAGCGGACCGACGACCCGCTCGGCGAAGGGCCGCTCCAGCTCGGCGCGCAACGCGGCCGGGGCACCGTCGAGGGCACGGACCGCCTCCAGGGAGCGCCCGACGGCGCTGCGCTCGGCGGTGGCCACCCCGACCACCGACAGGGCCAGCGTCAGCGAGGCCAGGACGAGCGCGCCGCCGGTGAGCAGCAGCAGGCCCGGGGGCACGGTGCTCAGCATCATCAGATCTCCACCTTCGCCAGCTTGGACATGCTCCAGGCGCCCAGGGCCAGCAGGGCCAGGGCACCGGCCGAGAGCAGCAGGCCCAGGGGCTGGGTCCACAGGGGTGCGACGAAGTCGCGGTTGGTCGTGACCAGGTAGCCGAACATCACCACCGGCAGCGCGCCGAGGATCCATCCGGAGAGCCGGCCCTCGGAGGCCAGGGTGTGCACCTGACGGCGCAGGTACTCGCGCTCGCGCAGCGTCTCGGCCACCGTGGTCAGCAGCTCAGCGAGGTTGCCGCCGACCTCGCGCTGGATGCGGGTGGCCATCACCACCCACGCGAAGTCCGCGCTGCCCATCCGGACCGCGACGGCGTCGAGGGCGTCCTCGATGCCGACACCGAGACGCTGCTCGACCAGGGCTCGCTGCAGCTCCGAGGCCACCGGCTCCTGGCCCTCGCGGACCACCCCGTCCAGGGCCTGGGCGAAGGAGAGGCCCGCGGACAGACCCCCCGAGACCAGGGTGAGGGTCTCGGGCAGCTGTGCGGCGAAGGCGCGCAGTCGCCGCCCGTACCGCCAGCGCAGCCACACCCAGGGCGCGACCGCGCCCAGCACCAGCAGGACCACCAGCAGCCCGCCACCTCCGAGGACGAGCCCGACGAACCCGGCCGCGACGGCGACCGCGGCGTCGAGCAGGATCCACTCCGCCGTGGTGATCGCGACGCCGGCGCCGGTCAGCCGCACGGCGAGGCGCTCCTCACGGTCGCCGCGGAACAGCGTCGCGACCACGCTCAGCGCCGAGTGCCGGACCCCGGCCAGGCTCACCGCGGAGCGGGGGGTCGCCTCGCTCTCGCCGAGGTAGACCGCGAGCCGCTCCCGCGCGTCGAGGCCGCGCGACCGCCCGGCCAGCAGCACGCCGAGCAGGGCGGCGAGCCCGGCGCCGAGCCCGGCCACGCCGAGCCACAGAGCGCTCGAGCCGACCAGCGGTGCGGGCGCCGGCACGACGGCCGGTGCCCCGCGCTCCGCGGCCGCGGACCCGAGAGAGGCGAGGGCGGAGTCGCGCAGGGTGCGGCTGCGTACCGTGCCGCGCACCTCCAGCTCGGTGTCGCCCGTGACCGACGGCGGGCGGTCGAAGGAGACCACCACCTGCTGGCCCAGGGCCTCGGCCCGGGCCGCGAAGGCGCGGGCGAGCGCGGCGGGGTCGGCGGCGTCCACGACGTCGCCACCGCCGGCTCGTGCGAGCCGGGCCAGGCGGGCGCGCTGGCGCGGGCCCTGCTCGAGGGCCACCACGTGCAGGGCGGTGCTGCCGCTGGCGAGGGTGGCGGCGGTGGCGGCCAGGGTGCTGCTGCTCCCGGCGTCCTTGCCGTCGGTGAGCAGCAGCACCGAGCGGGCGCCGTCCTCCCCAGCGACTCTCAGGGCCTCACCGACGGCGTCGTAGAGGTGGGTGCCTCCGGCCAGGCGCAGGGCGCGGACCTGGTCGGCGAGAGCGGCGCGGTCCAGGGTCGGCGCCTCGAGGACCTCGACGTCACCGGCGAAGGCGACCAGACCGACGCCGACGTCGGCGGGGGCCGCGTCCAGGAACGCCAGGGCCGCCCGCCGCGCGGCGATGATCGGGGCGCCCCGCATGCTGCGACTGACGTCGAGGGCGAGCACGGCGGTGCGGCGCACGGCGCCGGGCTCCACCGCCGCGGTGCGCGCCGGGACGGCGCTCTGGTCGAGGTCCACCGTGACGTCCCTCAGGGCGCCGGCCCCGGCCGGGTCGGTGACGCTGACGAGCACGTCGACCTGGCCGTCGGGCGCCACCTCGACGTGCTCGATGTCCAGGCCGTCGCCGGCCGCCACCGCCGGCGTGGCAGGCACCAGGACGAGGACGCCTGCGGCGAGCAGCGCGCCCACCCAGCCCCTCATCGCGCGGTCCGGGTCACGGAGAAGACCTGCGGGTCGACGTGCTCGCCGCGTGCGGCGAGGTCGTCGAGGAAGCGCGGCCGCAGTCCCGTCGCCCGCAGCTCGCCCAGGCTGCGGCCCTGCTCGTCGTACCCGGCCGAGGTGTCGAAGCGGAACAGGTCCTGCAGCGTGATGACCTCGCCCTCCATCCCGACCACCTCGGTGATCGCGGTCAGCCGGCGGCTGCCGTCCTTGAGCCGGGTCTGCTGCACGATCACGTCGATCGCGCTGGCCACCTGCTCCCGGATGGCGCGCACCGGAAGGTCGAAGCCGGCCATCAGCACCATCGTCTCCACGCGCGACAGCGCGTCGCGCGGGGCGTTGGCGTGCACCGTGGACAGCGACCCGTCGTGGCCGGTGTTCATCGCCTGCAGCATGTCCAGGGCCGCGGCGTCGCGGATCTCGCCGACCACGATCCGGTCGGGGCGCATCCGCAGGGCGTTGCGCACCAGGTCGCGGATGGTCACCGCACCGCGTCCCTCGATGTTCGGCGGCCTCGACTCCAACCGGGCGACGTTGTCCTGGCCCAGTCGCAGCTCGGCGGCGTCCTCGATGGTCACGATCCGCTCGTCGTTGGGGATGAAGTCGCTCAGCACGTTCAGCGTGGTGGTCTTCCCCGCGCCCGTGCCGCCCGAGACCAGGACGTTGAGCCGCCCGCGGACGCAGGAGCCGAGCAGGTCGGCGGCCTCACGCGGCAGGGTCCCGAAGGCGACGAGGTCGTCGATGCCGAACGGGTCGGTGGCGAACTTGCGGATCGTGATCTTGGAGCCGTCGAGCGCGAGCGGGGGGATCACCACGTTGACGCGGCTCCCGTCCTGCAGACGCGCGTCGACCATCGGGCTCGACTCGTCCACCCGGCGCCCGACCCGGGCCACGATCTTGTCGATCGTGCGGCGCAGGTGGGCCTCGTCGGCGAACTGCGCCGCCACCCGCTCGAGCCGGCCGCCGCGCTCGACGTAGACCGCGTCGGCGGCGTTGACGATGATCTCGGTGAGGTCGGGGTCGCGCAGCAGCGGCTCGAGCGGCCCGAAGCCGAGGATGTCGTCGGCGATCTCCTGGGTGATCCGGGTGCGGTCGGCACCCGACATCGGCCGGCTGCTCCCCGAGATCGCGCTCTGCAGCGCCGCGCGCACCTGGCGCTCGAGCTCCTCGGGTGCCAGGTCGACGTCGTAGAGCTGCGGGCCCAGGGTCGCGACGAGGTCGGCGTGCACGGTCCGCTTGAGGTCGGCGAACGGGTCACGCGCGCCGTGCCCGGGCGCCGCCGGTGCCGCGACGGGCGGGCTGGAGGTGGGACCGGTCGGCCCCGCCGGACCCTCGCGCCGCGCGGGGTCGCCGGGCACGGGCGGCGCCTGGCGCCGCGGGGCCCGGGGCGGAGACGGTACGGGCACGGCCGAGGCGCTCGCTGAGCACGGACACGGTCCTCAGCCCTGCTTCCGGGTCCGCAGGAGCGCCCGGGACGCACGACGCCGACCGCCGCCCGGCGCCGGCCCCGCAGCCTCGGCCGCCACCGCGGGCAGCACCTCGGTCAGGCGCAGCAGCGCCTTGCTGACGGCGTGCCCGCGGTGGCTGCGGGCGATCGGCTCACCCCGGTTGACCGCGCTGACGACGTCGCTGCTGGCCGGCACGCTGACCCGGACGGGCAGGCCCAGGGTCTCCTCGATGTCGCTGCGCGAGAGCCCGACCCGGGGCTCGACCCGGTTCAGCACCAGGTGCCAGCGCTCCCGGGGCAGGCCGAGGAGGTCGATCGTCCCGACGGCGAGCTTGAGGCTCTTCAGCGACGGCACGTCGGGGGTCCCCAGCAGGAGCAGGACGTCGGTGTGGTCCAGGGCGTGCACGGCGTGGTCGTCGAAGGACCCGGAGGTGTCGACGAGCACGACGTCGGCTATCGTGCGCAGCCGCTCCAGCAGCGGGCCGACGCGGGAGGCGTCGACGCTGACCCCGAGGTGGGTCGGTGCGGCGAGCACCGAGAGCCGTTCCGAGCAGCGGGTGAGCAGCGAGCGGACGCCGGCCTCGTCCGGGTCGTCACCGAGGTCGTGCGAGCTCGCCCAGGGTGTGCTGCGGGCTCAGCTGGAGCATCAGGGCGACGTCACCGCCGGCGACGTCGAGGTCGACCAGGCAACACGGTGCGCCCGGCGTCGGCGAGCAGGGTGGCCAGGTTGGTGGCGACCATGCTCTTGCCCACCCCGCCCTTGAGCGAGAAGACGGTGACCACCTGTCCCCGACCGTCGCGGGCCGCGACGTCGGTGGGACCCGTGGCAGCGGCGGGCCGACGGGCCCACGACTCGGCGAGGGCGCAGGCCCGCTGCGCGGCGGTCACCACCGCGTGGTCGTCCTCGAGCGCGACGACGTCCCGCACACCGGCACGCATGGCGGTGGCCAGGGTGGCACCGTCGACGTCCTGGCGCACCAGGACGACACCGAGGCCGGGGTGCGGGATCCGCAGCGGCCTCGGCGAGGGGGCGGCGGCCTCGGTGGGCACCGAGGGCCCCAGGACCACGACCTCCACCTCGGCCGCGCCGCCGAGGTGCGCCGGCACCTCCCGATCGTGGACACCACGGTGGTGCCGGCGCCCGGGCGGCCCCGGTCCCCAGAGCGAGTGGCCGGCTCGACGAGGCGTCATGACGCGCTCCCGGCGAAGACCTCCGGCATGATGTCCGCGGCGGTGACGCCGGGTCCGGTTGCGGGTACGTTCGTCTTCCGGGTGCGCAGGGCGAAGGACAGGTCGCCGTTGCGGCAGGCGAAGATGACCTGCTCGGCCTGCGCCTGGGTCGACGGCGACGTGAGGATCGTCCGTGGGATCTCCTCGTGGTCTGCTCGCCCTCCTCGGTCGTGGTGGTCGCGCCGCCATCGAGGTGTCGCCGACACCGATGACCTCCACCTCCGGCAGCAGCAGCGGGTGTAGGCGGCAGCTTCTGGGTGGTGCCGTCGGGCTTGTAGATCTCAGGGTCGGCGGAGGCGAAGATGGTCACCGCGAGCCGGGGTTCACGAAGCCGGCGACCCGGGCCGGGTCGGTCAGCTCGACGCTGATCGCCAGGTGGTCCTCGGGGATGGTCAGCGTCTCCCCGGACCCGGGGGCGCCGAACTGCTGGCCGATGATCTGCTGGCCGGGGTAGATCGTGGCGGTGGCACCTCGTCGTCGATGGAGGTCGTGGAGCCAGGGCGCCGTCGACGAGGTCGTCGCGCAGGACCTCGTCCTTCGCCAGCTTGCCGGCCGCCTGGGCGTCGGCCACGCACTCGCCCGGCCTCGATGACCTCCGTGGCGACGAGGACCTCACCCGTTCCTGCCCGGCGCTGTGCCCGGGTCTCGATGCCCTGGACGTAGAGGAGGACCATCATGGCGCCGAGTGCGGCGATCAGGAAGGCGGTACCGAGAAGGATGCATCGTCGTGCCATGGGAGTGGCCCTTCGGGCGGGTGGGAGCTGGATGGATTGCCGGAGGGTTGCTGGATGGTGCGGCCGGTGGGTCCGTGGTCAGTCCACGAGGACGAGGACCTTGGGCCGGAGCCGGTGTAGTCGATCTCGTCGCCGATCGCGGGGGCACGTCGGTGGGAGCGCGGCGTCGGCAGAAGAGCACGACGCGGACCTCGCGGATGCCCGACGGCTCGCGTGACCGGCCGTTGAGATCGCTGATCTGCCCGGGGCCGCCTGGGTGGCGCGCAGCGACTGGTCGGTGATGAAACCGGGCCGGAAGGCCACGATCGGCCAGTACTTGGCCCCCGTGGACGGGTCGGAGTCGACGACGGGAGCCGAAGAAGCGCGGCGAGGCGAAGATGTCGGGCGACAGTGCGGCTGCCGGGACCGCGTGCCCGCGACGAGGTCGCTGAGCGAGGGGCGCCTCGGCGACGTAGCAGCTCAGCAGGTCGTCGTTGATGTCGTGCCGAGCACGGCGCCGTGGTGCGGGCGTCGTGCCGCTGCGCGAGCAGCCATTGGTGGAGCCGGCGTCGAGCCGCCCGGGCATGCCGCCCTTGCCGAGTACCAGGCCCGCATTGGTCGCGGAGATCTTCAGTCCCGGCTCGCTGGCCAGGCAGTTGGTGCCGTCGACGGGTGCGGACCTCGACTCGACGCTGCCGGGCTTGAGCTCGCACTCGCCCGCCGGGCGGGGTGCAGGGCGAGGGCCGGCTGGACGCCCAGGATGATGTTCCGCTCCAGGACGTGCGCGTTCGTGTCGGAGCGAGGGAGGTCGATCGTGCCGAAGTTGCCCTCCAGCGAGGCGTCGCAGTAACAGTCTCTCCTCCCCCACGGTGAAGCGCTGGGCGCGCGCGGGCTCGCGACCAGACCGTGCCCTCGAGCACCCGCACGAACCACACGCCGTCGGTGGCCAGGACGAGCGAGGGCACGGAGATGACGATCGTGGTCGGCCGAGACCGCCACGGCGTCGCGGTGTGGTGGTCCGGCGGGCCCCGGCGCCGGTGAAGCCGACGCCGTCGGCGTTGTCGAGTGGACTGCCGCCGCGTCAGGGTCAGGCCACGCGTGCCGTCGGGCGTCGAGGTGGTGGTCGAGGGTGAAATCGGCGTTGTTGTAGTTGCGGAGTCCGGGGTGAGCGGCGGGACCGGCGCGCGTGCTGACGGGGCCGGAGTCGTCGCGGATCGTCTGCTCGCCGTAGTCGCAGCCCGGCACACCGAAGTAGGGCAGGGTCGCTCCGGCGGCCGGGGAGCTGACCTGGGCGGTGGCGTACGCCGCAGCGTCGAAGGACTCCGGTCGCGGACAGGACCCGGCCCAGGCCGAGGGCATGTGCGGCGCGGCGCCACCAGCGCACCTTCCAGTCACCGGGCACGGATGAAGCCGTCCGGTCGCCGGGGGCGCCGCCGAGGTCGAGTCGGACGAGGTACTGACCGGGCACGGCGTTGCCGGCGCGGGTCAGGAGGTCCTCGGCGGTGTCGCGACGTCGGCGTTGCAGCGCCGAGCGCTGTCGAGCTCGGCGGCAGCGGCGAGCACCGCGAGGTCGACGTCGGTCTGGAGCAGCGAGCGGTTGGCGTAGGCGTGGCCGATGTCGACGCCAGTGCCCCGACGCCGAGCAGGACGACGGCCAGCACGGCGAACAGCACCGCGACGGCGCCGCGCTCGTCGCGCCGCGGGCGGGCCACGTCAGCAGCTCCCCGTCGCGGACGTACTCGACCCGCGTGGTCGCGGACTTGTCGACGACACCGTCGAAGCCGGGCACGAAGCCGAGGTCGAGGGTGGTCAGGGTGACCCGGACGGTGACCTCGTCACCGACGCCGACCCCCGCGGGCACCGAGGCCAGGGCCGCCTTCCCCTCGCCGGGGACCGCGTCGATCGCCTCGAGCGCGGTGGCGGCGACGGCGGCCGAGCAGGGGTTCACCGCGGCGACGCGCGCACCCTCGCGGGCCGCGTGGCCGGCGGTCTCCCAGGCCAGCAGCCACAGACCGAGCTGCATCGTGCCGAAGAGCAGCGTGAACAGGAGCACGGCGATGATGCCGAACTCCACGGCAGCCGCGCCGCGCTCGTCGCGCGGGCGGGCAGAAGCGATCCCCATGACCTCGTGTCCGTTCCCCATGAATCAACAGCCCGAGGCGAGAACCGTACGAGGGGATGACGCGAGAAGGGAGGCCTACCCGGGGGGATTACCCCCAACTGGGTACGCGCGGCAGGCGGTGCTACTCGTTGCCGAGGCGCACCTGGACCGCACGGATCGAGACCCGCACCCGCTCGCGCAGGGACTCCGGCGCCGGCTCCGCGCAGGAACGGGCCACGACCGCCTTGACCGTGCGCTGCAGGTCGTAGCGCTCCAGGCAGGGGTTGCAGGTGTCCAGGTGCATGCGCACCGCCGAGCAGTCGGCCTCGTCGAGCTCGTTGTCGAGGAAGTAGACGATCCGCTCGAGGTACTCCGCGCAGTCGGTCGCGGAGGCCGGGTCGTCGTGGTCGTGGCCGTGGTGCTCGCTCATCGCGTGCCTCCTGCCGGCTTGAGGTCGTTGGTGCGGACGTAGTCGGAGAGCATGTCGCGCAGCTGGCGACGTCCGCGGTGCAGCCGCGACATCACCGTGCCGATCGGGGTGTCCATGATCTCGGCGATCTCCTTGTAGGCGAAGCCCTCGACGTCGGCGAGGTAGACCGCGAGGCGGAACTCCTCGGGAAGGCGCTGGAGGGCGTCCTTGACCTCGGAGTCGGGCAGGTGCTCGAGCGCCTCGGTCTCGGCCGACTTCAGCCCGCCCGAGGTGTGGCTCTCCGCGCGGGCCAGCTGCCAGTCCTCGACGTCCTCGGCCATGGACTGCTGCGGCTGGCGCTGCTTCTTGCGGTAGTTGTTGATGAAGGTGTTCGTGAGGATCCGGTACAGCCAGGCCTTCAGGTTCGTCCCGGGCTTGAACTGGTGGAACGCGCTGAACGCCTTCGCGAAGGTCTCCTGCACGAGGTCCTCGGCGTCGGCGGGGTTGCGCGTCATCCGCATGCCCGCGGCGTAGAGCTGGTCGAGGAACGGCAGCGCGTCGCGCTCGAAGCGCAGGGCGCGCTCGTCCTCGGTCTCGGTCTCGAGGTCGACGGGGGCGGGCTCGGGGTCGATCAGCGAGGTGGGCGCGGTCTCAGTCATCGTTCCCCAGCCTAGCCTCGGCGCCGAGCGCGCCTCGTGCGGTAGCAGCATCCTGATCACAGGAGTGGAACCCCGCGGCGCGCGACGTCATTCCCGGGGTCACCCGTCAGGGTGGTCCGCGCCCGCCCCCACCCCGGGCGGAACGCGTTCAGCCCCGGCCGGGGCCCACGATGCGGCGCTCGAGCCACTCCAGCGTCGACTCGACGACCAGGGCCATCGCCTGCTCCTCGGTGATCGGGCCGGTCTTGTGCACGGCGAGGGCGTGGTCGCCGTCGGGCACGACCACGGTGTCGACGCCCGGCAGGTCGTCGGGGAACTCCTCGGGGCGGCCCATCGGGTCCCGCTCGCCCTGGACCAGCAGCGTCGGCAGCCCCACCGCGCGCAGCTCCTCGATCCGCGAGCGCTCGGGGTTGGCCGGCGGGTGCAGGGGGAAGGAGAGGCACAGGCACCCCGTGGCGCCCATCCGGCGGGCCATCCGGGCGGCGCTGCGAGCCCCGGCCGACCGTCCGCCGACCACGAGCGGGGTGCGCACCCGCAACCGGTCGTAGGCGGTCATCAGCGCGGCGTCCAGCGTGCGCGGCGCGGTGGCGACCCGCCGCCCGGCGCGGCGCCACGGCTGCTCGAAGCGGACCACCGAGACCCCCTGGCGGGGCAGGGCGTGGGCCAGGGCGCGCAGGTCGGGGGACTCGATGCCGCCGCCGGCGCCGTGGTTGAGGAGCACGGTGGCCCACGGCCGGGGCGCCCGGTCGGTGACCAGGCGTCCCTGCCCGTGCTCGGTCTGCACGAGCAGCTCGGTGCTCACACCAGCACCTCCTCGGCCGGCAGCGGCGCGACCAGCTCGGGGCCGTTGTTGCGCACGTTGCTGACCAGCGTCGAGACCGCGAAGGCCTCCAGGCGCCCCGGGGCGGCGGGCACCAGCAGGTCCAGGAGGCTCTCGCGCGGCGCGGTGGGGTCCAGCCAGGCGTCGTAGCGCTCGGGCTCGACCATCAGCGGCATCCGCTCGTGGAGGCGCCCGAGGTCGTCCTCGGCCTCGGTGGTGATCACCGTGCAGGTCCAGCGGAAGCGACCGGGGTCGTCCTCGGCGAGGTCGGGGTCGCGCCAGATCTCGTACAGCCCGGCCATCGCCAGCACCCCGCCGTCGGCGGGGCGGATGAAGAACGGCTGCTTGCGCGGCCTGCCCGCCTTCGTCAGCTGCGCGGTGACGTACCACTCGTAGTAGCCGTCGGCCGGGAGCAGGCAGCGTCGCGAGGCGAACGCCCGGCGGTAGGCGGGCTTCTCGGCCACCGTCTCCATCCGGGCGTTGATCATCCGGGTGCCGATCGAGGCGTCCTTGGCCCACGAGGGCACCAGGCCCCAGCGCAGGGCGCGCAGCTGCCGCTCGGGTGCCGCGTCGTCGTCGGCGTCGCGCGGCGGGCGGTCCAGGACGGCGTAGACCTCCTTGGTCGGCGCGACGTTGAAGTCGGCGGCGATCGGCTCCGCGAGCCGGTCGGCGGCGACGTCGAACTCCTCGAGCAGCTGCTCGGGAGTCCTGCTCGAGGCGTAGCGACCGCACATGGCAGCGACCCTAGCCGTGCGAGCCCCGCGCGCGGCGTGCCCTCCGCACGGGCGGTGTGCGGGCGGGGGCCCGACCGTGTAGGAAGGTGCCCATGTCCCTGAGCCGAACCCTTGCCCGCCCGATGATCGCCGCGATGTTCGTCACCGGCGGTGTGCACGCCCTGCGCAACACCGACGAGTTCGCCAAGCGTGCCAAGCCGGCCGCCGACAAGCTGGTGCCGCAGGCCAAGAAGGCCGTGCCGCAGATCCCCGACGACACCGCCACCCTGGTGCGCATCAACGCCGGCGTGCAGATCGTCGCGGCCGCCAGCCTGGCCACGGGTCGCCTCCCGCGGCTGTCGGCCGCCGCGCTGGCGGGCTCCCTGGTGCCCACCACGCTGGCCAGCCACTCCTTCTGGGAGATCTCGGACCCCGAGGAGAAGGACAAGCAGAAGCTGCACTTCTTCAAGAACCTCGCCATCCTCGGGGGCCTGGTGATCGCCGCGGGCGACACCGACGGCCGCCCGGGCGTCGCCTACCGCACGCGCTCGGCCGCCCGGGCCGGCCGCCGCGAGGCGAGCCAGCTGTCGAGGTCGGCACGCCGCGAGGCGAAGCTGGCCAAGGCGAACCTCAGCTGAGCGGGCAGCAGCCCGCGGTGCCCGGCCCGCGCGACCTCTGGCCGGCCCCGCGGGCGCACTCCCCCGTCGCACGCGACGGTCTCGCTGCCCGGCAGCAAGTCGCTGACCAACCGCGCCCTGCTCCTGGCCTCGCTCGCCGAGGGCCCCAGCACGGTGCGCCGCGCCCTCCGCTCGCGCGACACCCTGCTGATGGCCGCCGCCCTGGGCTCGCTCGGCTCGCACGTCGAGGTCGACGGCGCGGACTGGCACGTCCTGCCCGGCACGAGCGGTGCCGATGCGCAGGTCGACTGCGGCCTCGCCGGCACCGTGATGCGCTTCGTGCCGCCCGCGGCCGGCCTGTCCCGGGCCCGGGTGCACTTCGACGGCGACCCCCACATGCGCAGCCGGCCCGTCGGCGTGGTGCTCGGCGCGCTGCGCTCGCTGGGCGTCGAGGTCGACGACGACGGGCGCGGCGCCCTGCCCTTCGACGTCCTCGGGCGCGGCACCGTGCCCGGCGGCACCGTGCTGCTCGACGCCTCCGGGTCCTCGCAGTTCGTCTCCGCGCTCCTGCTCGCCGGCGCACGCTACGAGGCAGGCGTCGACGTGCGCCACGACGGCAAGCCGGTGCCGTCGTTGCCGCACATCGACATGACGGTCGCGATGCTGCGCGAGCACGGCGTCGCGGTGGACGACACCGACGCGAACCGGTGGCGCGTCGCCCCCGGCCCGATCGCGGCCGTGGACCACCTGATCGAGCCCGACCTCTCCAACGCCGCGCCGTTCCTGTCCCTGGCGGCGCTCTCGGCGGGCACCGTGACGGTGCGGGACTGGCCGCACGCGACCACGCAGGCCGGCGACGCGCTGCGCGCGATCCTGGCCGCGATGGGCTGCGCGGTCGACCTCGACTCCGACGGGCTCACCGTCACCGGCCCCGACCGGCTCGAGGGCGTCGACCTCGACCTGCACGACGTCGGCGAGCTGGCCCCCGCCGTGGCCGCGCTGTGCGCGCTGGCCGGCTCCCCCAGCCACCTGCGCGGCATCGAGCACATCCGCGGCCACGAGACCGACCGGCTCGCGGCCCTGGCCACCGAGCTCGGCTCCCTGGGCGCCGACGTCACCGAGCACCGCGACGGCCTCTCGCTGCGGCCCGCGCCGCTGCACGGCGGGGTCTTCCGCACCTACGCCGACCACCGGATGGCGCACGCCGCGGTGATCGTCGGGGCGGCGGTCGACGGCGTCGAGGTCGAGGACGTGGGCACCACCGGCAAGACCTTCCCCGACTTCGCGGACTTCTGGTCGGGCCTGCTGTGAGCCCCCCGGTCCGGGGGCGCTACGGCCAGGACGACCAGGAGCACTACGAGCGTCCCCGCCGCCGCACCCGGCCGCGCACCAAGGACCGGCCCACCTACGACGACGCCGTCGACGGCGTCGTGGTCACCGTCGACCGGGGGCGCTACTCGCTGCTGGTCGGCGGCGTGGCCGTCTACGCGATCAAGGCCCGCCCGCTGGGCCGCAAGGGCGTCGTGGTCGGCGACCGGGTTCGCGTGGTCGGGGACACCTCGGGGGCCGAGGGCGCCCTGGCGCGGATCGTGGAGGTCGTCGAGCGGTCCACCGTGCTGCGCCGCACCGCCGACGACGACGACCCCGTCGAGCGGGTGATCGTCTCCAACGCCGAGCAGCTCGTCGTGGTCGTCGCGCTGGCCGACCCCGAACCGCGCCACGGGCTCATCGACCGCGCGCTCGTGGCCGCCTACGACGCGGGCATGCAGCCGGTGCTGTGCCTGACCAAGGCTGATCTCGCCGGCCCCGACGACCTGCTGTCCACCTACCGCCCCCTGGGCGTCTCCTCCGTGGTGACCCGGCAGGGCGGCGACCTCGCCGCGCTGCGCGCGCTGCTTGCCGGGCGCACCAGCGTGCTCCTGGGCCACAGCGGCGTCGGCAAGTCCACCCTGGTCAACGCCCTCGTGCCGGACGCCGGCCGGGAGATCGGCGTGGTCAACGCCGTGACCGGTCGCGGCCGGCACACCTCGACCTCGGCGGTGATGCTCGCACTGCCGACCACCGGGACCGTGCCCGGCGAGGCCGGGTGGATCGTCGACACCCCCGGCATCCGCTCCTTCGGCCTGGCCCACCTGCGCCCGCAGGACCTGATCAGCGCCTTCGGTGACCTCGCCGCCCTCACCGGGTCCTGCCCCCGGGGGTGCACCCACGGCCGGGACGAGCCCGAGTGCGGCCTCGACGAGGCCGTGGCGGCCGGCGAGGCCGACGTCGAGCGCGTCGACTCGTTCCGCCGTCTGCTCGCGGCGCGCAGCGAGCCCGCGTGGTGAGGCGCGCGCCTCGGGGCCGTTAGCCTGCGCAGGTGGCCACCGACTACACCGACGACCTCCGCCTCGCCCACGTGCTGGCCGACGACGCCGACTCGCTGACGACGGCCCGGTTCAAGTCCCTGGACCTGCACGTGATGACCAAGCCCGACCTGACGCCCGTGACCGACGCCGACCGGGCCGTCGAGGAGGGCATCCGGCGCACCCTGTCGCGGGTGCGCTCGCGCGACGCCGTCACCGGCGAGGAGCAGGGCTCCACCGGCCACAGCCAGCGGCGCTGGATCGTGGACCCCATCGACGGCACCAAGAACTTCGTGCGCGGTGTACCCGTGTGGGCCACCCTCATCTCGCTCGTCGTCGACGACGAGGTCGTGCTCGGCGTGGTCTCCGCGCCGCAGCTGCAGCGACGCTGGTGGGCCTCGGCCGGCAACGGCGCCTGGACCGGCCGCTCGCTGTTCAAGGCCACCCGGTGCCAGGTCTCCGACGTCCGCCGCCTCGAGGACGCCTCGCTGTCCTACGCCTCGCTGTCCGGGTGGGACGAGCGCGGCCGGCTCGACGAGTTCGTCTCGCTGACCCGCCAGGTGTGGCGCACCCGTGCCTACGGCGACTTCTGGTCCTACGTGCTGCTCGCCGAGGGCGCCGTCGACCTCGCGGCCGAGCCCGAGCTCGAGGTCTACGACATGGCCGCCCTCGACGTGATCGTGCGCGAGGCCGGCGGCCGGTTCACCTCGCTGGCCGGCACCGACGGCCCGTTCGGCGGCAACGCGCTGGCCAGCAACGGCCACCTGCACGAGGCCGCGCTGAGCTTCCTCGGCTCCGCGCCCGACGGCGAGGACGACGCCGACTGGCCGCGGCGCGGCGCCGGGTCGGTCTCCGAGCTGCGCCGGCGGCGCCCGGACGACGACCCACCGCCACCGACGACCTGACCAGCGCACCGGCTCGGCCGGGGCCGGGGCCGTCGGTCGAGGGCGCTGCTACCGGCGGACCGAGACGACGACCTCCCACGGTCGCAGCACGCCCGGGGAGGCTGCGGCGTCGGCGTGGTTGGCCAGCAGCAGCGCGTCCTCGGCGGTGTCGGGCAGGTCGAGGCCGGCCAGCTCGAGCGGCTCACCCGACAGGTTGGCCCGCACGCACAGCCGGACGCCGTGCCCCGAGCGGGTGAACGCGTACAGCCGCGGGTGGTCGGCCTCGAGCAGGACGAAGTCGCCCTCGACGACCACGGGCTCGTCGTGGCGCAGCGCGATCAGCCGCCGGTAGTGCTGGAGCACCGACGTCGGGTCGGCACGCTGGGCGGCGACGTTGAGCCAGCTGGTGTTCGGGTTGACGGGGATCCACGCAGTGCCGTCGGTGAAGCCGCCGCCGGGCTCGTCGCTCCACTGCACCGGCGTGCGGGCGTTGTCCCGGCTGCGTTCGCGCAGCACCGCCAGCACCTCCTCGGGGTCCTGCCCGAGGTCCTCGACGGCGGCGCGGTAGTGGTGGCGGGACTCGATGTCGCGGAAGTCCTCGGCGGTGGCGAACGGCACGTTGGTCATCCCGATCTCCTCACCCTGGTAGACGTAGGGCGTGCCGCGGTGCAGGTGCAGCACCGTGGCCAGGGCGGTGGCCGACTCGCGCCACCACGTCGTGTCGTCGCCGAAGCGCGAGACCGCGCGGGGCTGGTCGTGGTTGGCCCAGTACAGGCTGTTCCAGCCTCGCTCGCCGAGGGCCTCCTGCCAGCGGGCCAGGGAGCGCTTGAGGTCGGGCAGGTGCAGCGGCCGCGGGTCCCACTTGGACTCCCCGGTGTCGAGCTCCATGTGCTCGAACTGGAAGACCATCGACACCTGGCCGTGCTCACGGTCGGTGTAGCGCAGCGCCTCCTCGGGGGTGACGCCCGGCATCTCCCCCACCGTCAGGTAGGTGCCCGGGCGCGCCGCGAAGACGACGTCCTGGACCTCGGCGAGGTGCTCGTGCACGTGCGGGCCGTCGACGAAGAACGGCATCCCGTCCCCGTGGCCCGAGGCGAGGACCTCGCCGTCGGGCAGGTCGGGGTGCTTGGAGATGAAGTTCACGACGTCCATGCGGAACCCGTCGACGCCGCGGTCGAGCCACCAGCCCATCATCGCGTGGACCGCCGCCCGGACCTCGGGGTTCTCCCAGTCCAGGTCGGGCTGCTTGGCCGAGAACAGGTGCAGGTAGTACTGGCCGCGCTCGGGCACCCAGGTCCAGGCCGGGCCCGAGAAGAAGGACCCCCAGTTGTTGGGCTCCGCGCCCGGCTCGCCCCCGACGTGGCCGGGCCGGGGGTCGCGCCACACGTACCAGTCGGCGTGCTCGGCGTCGCGGCCCGAGCGGGAGTCGACGAACCACGGGTGCTCGTCGGAGGTGTGGTTGACCACGAGGTCCATCACGAGCCGGATGCCCCGCTCGTGCAGGCCGGCGACGAGGGCGTCGAGGTCGGCCAGGGTGCCGAAGGCGGGGTCGACGTCCTGGTAGTCGCTGATGTCGTAGCCGTTGTCGTCCTGCGGGGAGGGGTAGACCGGCGAGAGCCACACCACGTCGACCCCGAGGTCGGCGAGGTGGTCGAGGTGCGCCAGCACGCCGGGCAGGTCGCCCACGCCGTCACCGTCGGAGTCGGCGAAGGAGCGCGGGTAGACCTGGTAGACCACCGCGGAGCGCCACCAGGGCGCCTCGGTGGCCGGTGCGGAGGACGGTGCGGGGGACGGTGCGGGGGACGGCTGCTCGCTCACGGGGCCAGCCAACCACCCGGTCGCGCCCCCCACGGACCGGGCCCGACGCGGGACGCCCGGCCCTTCCCACGGAGGGCACGACGTGAGTAGCGTCCGGTCATGAGGATCGCGGACCTGCTCAAGGCCAAGGCCCACGCTGGCGTCGTCACCGTCGCCCCCGGGGCCGGGGTGCGCGACCTGGTCGCGCTGCTCGCCGAGCACAACGTCGGGGCGCTGGTCGTCAGCTCCGACGGCGAACGGCTCGAGGGGATCGTCAGCGAGCGCGACGTGGTGCGCCACCTGCACGCCGACGGCACGGTCGTGAACCAGACCGTGGACGCCATCATGACCGCCGAGGTCGAGACCTGCGGGCCCGAGGTCGAGCTCGACGTGCTGATGGCGACGATGACCGAGCGCCGGATCCGCCACGTGCCCGTGGTGGCCGACGGCCGCCTCCTGGGCATCGTGTCGATCGGCGACGTGGTCAAGGCGAAGATCGGCCAGCTCCAGTTCGAGCGCGACCAGCTCGACACCTACCTGCACCAGAGCTGACGCCGCGCCGGCCGACGCCCCGGCCCGACCGCCGGGCGCGCCGGGACGCCGTCGGTGGGGCAGGATCGCGGGGTGACGACGCCCGACCGCCTGCCGCTCGCGACCCTCCCGACGCCGGTGGAGCCCGCGCCCCGGCTGGCCGCGGCGATCGGGGTGGACCCCGGAGCGCTGTGGGTCAAGCGCGACGACCTCACCGGGCTGGGCGGCGGGGGCAACAAGGTCCGCAAGCTCGAGCGCACCTGCGCCCAGGCGATCGCGGCCGGAGCGACGGTGCTCCTGACCACCGGTGCGGCCCAGAGCAACCACGCCCGGCTGACCGCGGCGGCCGGCGCCCGTCTCGGTCTCGGCGTGGAGCTCGTCCTGGCCGGCGACGGCGACGCCGCGGTGGCCGGCAACCTGGCCCTCGACGCCCTCCTCGGCGCCCGCCTGCACTGGTGCGGCGACGTGTCCGCCGCCGAGCTCGACGAGCGGGCGCAGGACCGCGTCGAGGAGCTGGCCGGCCGCGGCGTCGTCGCCGCCCGCCTGCCCTACGGCGGCTCCAACGCCGCCGGCGCCGCCGCCTACCGCGACGCCGGCCACGAGCTCCTCGCGCAGCTGCCCGACGTGCGCCACGTCGTGGTCGCGGTCGGCTCCGCCGGGACCGCGGCCGGCCTGTCCGTCGCACTCGGTGCCGCCCGGGTGCTCGGCGTCGACACCGGCGCCACCCCGGACGCCCGCCACCGGTGGCTGACGCTGGCCGCCGCGCTCGACTCGCCCCACGACGAGGTCCGGCTGCGCGGCGACCAGGTCGGGGAGGGCTACTCGTCACTGGCGCCGGGCGCCCGCGACGCGCTGCTGCTCGCGGCGCGGACCGAGGGGGTCCTGCTGGACCCGATCTACACCGGGCGGGCCCTCGCGGGCCTCCTCGCCGAGGTCGCCGACGGTGGGATCGCGCCGCACGAGCGCACCGTGCTGGTCCACACCGGCGGCCTGCCGGGGCTGTTCGGCTCCGCGCCGAGCCTGGCCTGGGCCGCCGGGCTGCTCACCTGAGCGGGCCCGCCGGGTCCTAGGGTGGAGACCATGGACAAGCCCGAGATCGAGTTCCCCGACTTCGCCCCGCCCTCCGAGCTGCACGTCACCGAGGTGCACGAGGGCGACGGCGCCGAGGCCGCCGCCGGCCAGACCGTGAGCGTGCACTACGTGGGCGTGGCCCACTCCACCGGAGAGGAGTTCGACGCCTCCTACAACCGCGGTGAGCCGCTGCGCTTCCGTCTCGGCGTCGGCCAGGTCATCGCCGGCTGGGACACCGGCGTGCAGGGGATGAAGGTCGGCGGTCGCCGCCAGCTCGTCATCCCGCCCCACCTCGGCTACGGCGACCGCGGCGCCGGCGGTGTGATCAAGCCCGGCGAGACGCTGATCTTCCTCGTCGACCTGGTGGACGTCTCCTGAGCCGTCCGGCGCACCTCGCGACGTCGGCCTGAGCGACCCTCACCAGGGCAGGCCGTCGTCGAAGCCGGCCTCGTCGACCACCCGCGCCGCCGCACCGCCCTCGAGGGCGACGACGTCGCCCGTGCCGAGCTGGCGCCCGCGGCGGGTCTCGACCTCGCCGTTGACCAGCACCCGGCCCGAGGCCACGACCGGCTTGGCCTCCGCCCCGGACTCGACGAGGTTGGCCAGCTTGAGGAACTGGCCGAGCCGGATCATCTCGTCCTTGATCGGGACGTCGAACGCCTCGCTCATGCAGGTGCTCCTCGGGTCGGGGGTCGGGGGTCGGGGGCGCTCACGGGACCAGCACGGCCAGGGCGTGGATGGCCACGCCGACCAGGCCGCCCACGATGGTGCCGTTGATCCGGATGAACTGCAGGTCGCGGCCCACGTGCAGCTCGATGCGCCGCGCGGCCTCGTCGCCGTCCCAGCGCTGGATCGTCTGGGTGATCACGCTCGCGGCCTCCGCACCGTAGCGGTCGATCGCGAACACCGCCGCGTCCGCGGCGAGGCCGTCGAGCCGCGCGCGCAGCGCGTCCTCGGTGCGCAGCCGCTCGGCGAAGCGCTCGACCTCGACCAGCAGGCGGGCCCGCACGGCCCCCTGGGGGTCGGCGAGCGAGCCCGTCAGCGCCCGGCGCAGGGCGTCCCACAGCGAGATCGCGGTCGAGATCACCGCGGGGTGGTCGAGCAGGCGCTCCTTGAGCGCCTCGGTGCGGGCGGCGGTCTCCGAGCCCTCGCTGAGCAGGTCGTCGGCCAGGCGGGCCAGCATCGTGTCCAGCGCGTAGCGGGCCCGGTGGTACGGGTCGTCACGGATGTCGGCGACCCAGCGCACCATCTCGGTGTGGATGCGGCCGGCCACCCGCTCGTTGACGCTCTGCGGCGCCCACCACGGGGCGCGCTCCCCGAGCAGCTCGGCGACGGTGTCGGGGTTCTCCACCAGCCAGTCGTGCAGCTCGCTCATCAGCACGTCCACGACGCCCGAGTGCACCCGGTCGGCGAGGACCTCGCCGAGCACCCCGCCGAGCAGCGGCGCCATCGGCTCCTCGCGCAGCCGCGGCACCAGGGCGTCGTTGACCAGGCTCGCCACGTGCTCGTCGCGCACCGTGCCCAGCGCGGTCGCGGCGACCTCGGCGGCCTCGTCGACGACCCGACGGGCGTGTCCCGGCTCGCCCAGCCACGACCCGACGCGCCGTGACACCTCGGCGGCCGCGAGGCGCTCGCGCACCACCGACTCGGCGAGGAAGTTCTCGGCCACGAACTCCTCGAGCCCGCGGCCGAGCTCGTCCTTGCGGCGCGGGATCAGGGCGGTGTGCGGGATCGGCAGGCCCAGGGGGTGGCGGAACAGCGCGGTGACGGCGAACCAGTCCGCGATCGCGCCGACCATCGAGGCCTCGGCGCCGGCGTTGACGAAGCCGAGCACCCCGTCACGGTCCCGGGTCAGCACGTAGACCACGGCGGCGAGCAGGAGCAGCGACAGCGCGACCAGCCGCATCCGGCGCAGGCCCGCGGCCCGCACGGCGTCGGCGGCCGGGGCGATGCCGGGGACGACGGGGCGGTCCGCGGCGGG
The DNA here is from genome assembly GCA_963728085.1 of uncultured Actinomycetota bacterium. Classification (GTDB taxonomy): domain Bacteria; phylum Actinomycetota; class Actinomycetes; order Propionibacteriales; family Nocardioidaceae; genus Nocardioides. The sequence continues at coordinate 216,365 of CAVSIQ010000001.1, forward strand.
GGCGTCGGCGCTGCGGGGCTCACTCACCGCCCCATCCTCCCCCGCGGACCGTCGCCACCGTGCGGCGGAGGCCGCCGGGCAGGCTGGACGTGGAAGGATCGCGCCCATGCCCGACACCGCGCGGACCGTGATCACCTTCGGCACCTTCGACGTCTTCCACGTCGGGCACCTGCGCGTGATCGAGCGCGCCGCCGCGCTCGGGGACCGGCTCGTGGTCGGCGTGTCCGCGGATGCGCTGAACCTGCGCAAGAAGGGCCGCGAGCCCGTCTTCAGCCAGGCCGAGCGGCTGGCCATCGTGGGGGCGCTGAAGCCGGTCGACGCGGTGTTCGTGGAGGAGAGCCTGGAGCTCAAGCGGCACTACATCGCCGAGCACGGCGCCGACGTGCTGGTGATGGGCGACGACTGGGCTGGCCGTTTCGACGAGCTCGGCGACGTGTGCGAGGTCGTCTACCTGCCGCGCACACCGGCGATCTCCACCACGGCGCTGATCGAGAAGATCTCCGCCGTCGGCTGAGCCCCGCCGTGCGGGCTCCCGCGTGGCCGCGCCCGCAGGGGTGCGGCAGGATCGGGTCATGAGCGAGACGCCCGAACCCACCCGCACCGGCTCCTCCGACCAGGACGCGGTCTCCGAGCCGCCGGCCGGTCGTCCGATCGAGACCTGGCTGACCGACATGGACGGCGTCCTGGTCCACGAGGAGCACGCCATCGACGGCGCCGCGGACTTCGTGGCCGCGCTCAAGGCCTCGGGCCACCCGTACCTGGTGCTGACCAACAACTCCATCTTCACCCCGCGCGACCTGCGCGCCCGGCTGCTCGCGAGCGGGATCGACGTGCCCGAGCGCTGCATCTGGACCTCCGCGCTGGCCACCGCGCAGTTCCTGGCCGAGCAGCGCCCCGGCGGCAGCGCGTACGTGGTCGGCGAGGCCGGGCTGACCACCGCCCTGCACAACGTCGGCTACGTGATGACCGACCGCGACCCCGACTACGTGGTGCTGGGCGAGACCCGCACCTACTCCTTCGAGGCGATCACCCGCGCGATCCGGCTGGTCTCCGGGGGGGCGCGGTTCATCGCGACCAACCCCGACGTCAGCGGACCCAGCCAGCAGGGCATGCTGCCCGCGACCGGCGCGGTCGCGGCGCTGATCAAGGCGGCCACGGGCCGAGACCCGTACTTCGTGGGCAAGCCCAACCCGCTGATGATGCGCAGCGCGCTGAACCGGCTCGAGGCGCACTCGGAGACCACCGTGATGGTCGGCGACCGGATGGACACCGACGTCAAGGCCGGTCTCGAGGCGGGCCTGCGCTCGATCCTGGTCACCAGCGGCTCCACGCGCCCCGACGAGGTCGAGCTGTTCCCGTACCGGCCCACCTACACCGTGGGCTCGGTGGCGGACCTGCTCGACGTGGTGGCCAGCGGCGAGCTGCCGCGAGAGGCGCGATGAGCACGGTCGCTCCCCCGGTCGAGGGCACCTGGTCCGCGCCGGGGCGGGTCAACCTGATCGGCGACCACACCGACTACAACGGCGGCGTCGCGCTGCCCTGCGCGCTGCCGCAGCGCACCGTGGTGCACGCTCGCCGACGCGACGACGACCGGCTGCGCGCCCGCTCCCAGGGAGCGCCCGAGCGCCTCGACACGGGGCTGCCCGGCTCCCCCGGCGAGGTCGGCGGCTGGGGCGGCTACGTCGCGGGGGTGGCCTGGGCGCTGCACGAGGCCGGCCACGGCGTGCCCGGCGCGGACCTGGAGATCACCAGCGACGTGCCCCGGGGGGCAGGGTTGTCCTCCTCGCACTCCCTCGAGTGTGCGGTGGCCCTGGCGCTGACCGGGCTCGCCGGCCTCGAGGTGCCCGTGGCCGAGCTGGCCCGGATCGTGCAGCGCGCCGAGAACGACTACGTGGGCGCCCCGACCGGTCTGCTGGACCAGACCGCCTCGCTGGCCTCCGTGGCCGACCACCTGACCTTCGTCGACGCCCGGGAGGAGAGCGTCCGCGCCGTCCCGTGCGACCTCGCCGGCGCCGGCCTGGAGCTGCTGGTCGTCGACACCCGCGCGGCCCACGCCCTGACCGACGGGGCCTACGGCTCGCGCCGCGACGCCTGCGAGCGGGCCGCCCGGCTGCTCGGGGTCGCCACCCTGCGCGACCTGCGCGACGACGCCGACGACGAGCACGTGCTGGCCCGTCTCGAGGAGCTGCACGAGGACCCCGAGGCGCAGCGTCGCGCGCGCCACGTCGTCACCGAGAACGCCCGGGTCCTGCAGGTCGTGGCGCTGCTCGAGGCGGGCCGCCCCCGCGACGTGGGCCCCGTCCTGAGCGCCTCCCACGCCTCGATGCGCGACGACTTCGAGAACTCCGTACCGGAGGTCGACCTCGCCGTGACCAGCGCCGTGGAGGCCGGGGCGCTCGGCGCGCGGATGACCGGCGGCGGCTTCGGCGGGTCCGTGGTGGCGCTGGTGGAGACCACCCGGCGCGAGGGCGTCGAGGCCGCCGTCCGGGGAGCCTTCGCGGCGGCCGGCTTCGTGGAGCCGGCGTTCCTCCCGGTCGTCCCGGCCCGGGGGGCCGGCCGCGACGACTGAGCCAGCCTGGTCGAGGTGACGACCGGGGGTGCCGACGAGCCCACGCCGACGAGCCGAGCCGACGAGCCCACTCCGACGAGCCCGGCCACGGCACCGTCGAGCCGCGACCACCGCCGGTCGCACTAGCCTGGGCCGGTGAGCCAGACCACCACCCGGCACGCCCTCGCACGCCGGGCCCGCGCCCAGCTCGCCCTGGTGGCCGGGGTGCAGATCCTCGGTCTGGCCGTGTGGTTCTCGGCCACGGCGATCTCGCCGACCCTGCGCTCGGAGTGGGGCCTGTCGGCCACGGCCGCGGTGTGGCTGACCGCGTCGGTGCAGATCGGCTTCGCCCTCGGCGCGGTCGGCTCCAGCGCGGCCGGCCTGCCGGACCGGTTCGCACCCCAGCACCTGATGGCGACCTGCGCCCTGGGCGCGGCCGGGTGCACGGCGGCCTCGCCGTGTGGCCGACGGCCTGGCCGCGGCCGTCCCGCTGCGCCTGGCGACCGGGCTGTTCCTGGCCGGGATCTACCCGGTGGGGATGAAGCTCACCGCATCCTGGGCCGCTCCCGCCGACCGGGGCCGTGCCTTCGGCTGCCTGATCGGCGCGCTCACCCTGGGCTCGGCGCTGCCCCACCTGATCTCGAGCGCCGGCCCGCTGCCGTGGCGAGCGGTGATGCTGAGCGCGGCCGCCACCTGCCTGGCGGCGGGGGTGGTCGCGCTGGTGCTGGTGCGGCCGGGCCCGCTCCTGGTCCTCGGCGCGCGCCCGCGCGCCCGCTACGCGCTCGACGCCTTCCGCCACCGCGGCCCGCGCCTGGCCAACCTCGGCTACTTCGGGCACATGTGGGAGCTCTACGCCTTCTGGACGTGGTTGCCGGCGTTCCTGCTGGCCGCCGCGCGGGCTGCCGTCCGGGCGCCCCGACCAGGGGGTGAGCCTGCTGACGTTCGCCACCATCGGCGTCGCCGGGGCGGCCGGGTGCCTGCTCGGCGGCTGGGCCTCGGACCGCTTCGGGCGCTCCCCGGCCGCCGTGGGCGCCCTGGTCGTCAGCGGCGCCTGCTGCCTGCTCTCGCCCCTGTTCTTCGGCGCCCCGCTCGCGCTGCTGGTCGCCTTCCTCGCGGTGTGGGGCGCCGCGGTGATCGCCGACTCCGGGGTCTTCTCCACCGCGCTGAGCGAGACCGCGGACCAGCGCTACGTGGGTACCGCCCTGACCGTGCAGACCGCCGTGGGGTTCTCGCTCACGGTGGTGACCATCCAGCTGCTGCCGCTGGTGGCCGGGGCGATCGGCTGGCAGTTCGCGTTCTGGCTGCTCGTGCCCGGGCCGTTGCTCGGCGCGGTGGCGATGCGGCGCTTCCGCACGGTGGCACCCGTGCAGGTCTGAGACGTCGACCACGCCGCGGCGTGGAACAACCCCGCGCCGCGGCGACGTTGGGCGCGATATGGCTCTTGACCAGTTCTCGGCGGACCAGAGCGCCACCCGGCCCCACGACACCGCCGCTCCCCGTCCCCTGAGCCGCAGACCGGCGTCGTCGTCGTCGGCCTGCTGGCCGCGCTCGTCCTCGGCGGGGTGGTGTGGCTGCGCTCCGGCGGGCTCATCGCCACGCTGTTCGCCGTCGGGCTGGCCTTCGGCTTCGTGCTGTTCCACTCCCGCTTCGGCTTCACCTCCGCGTGGCGCCAGCTCGGTCGCGGTCCGCCAGGGCGCCGGACTGCGCGCGCACATGCTGATGCTCGCCGTCGCCGCCACGCTGTTCGCGCCGATCCTGGCCACCGGGGCGTCGTACGGCGGGGCGCGCCGTCGGCCTCCCTGGCCCCCATCGGCTGCCGGCGTGCTGATCGGCGCGTTCCTGTTCGGCGCCGGGATGCAGATCGGCGGCGCGTGCGCCTCGGGCACCCTCTTCGCGGTCGGCAGCGGCCAGAGCGCCATCGTGATGACGCTGGCCGGCTTCGTGTCGGCTCCGTGCTCGGCGCCTACACGCTTCGTTCTGGGCCGACGACCTGCCCCCTTCGCCGACCCGGTCTCGTTCGCCGACACCGGCGCCGGCTACCTCGGCGGCTGGCTGATCACGATGGCCACCATCGGCGCCGTCGTCGCGATGACGTACCTGGTGCACGCAGTCGACCGTGCCCCCGCTGGGCCGTCCCGCCGCCGCCCAGGGGATCGCGCGGGTGCTGCGGGGCTCGTGGCCGCTGTGGGTGGGTGCGCTCGTGCTGGCCGGCCTCAACGCGCTGACGCTGTGGCTCTCGGGCACGGGCCTGGGGCATCACCTCGGCGTTCGCGCTGTGGGGCTCGAAGCTGCTCGACCTCGTCGGCGTCGACGTGACAGCCTGGGACTACTGGCGGACGACGCGGATGCCTCCTACGAGCCGGCGTGCTCGGCAACATCACCTCGGTGATGGACATCGGGATCATGCTCGGCGCGCTGGTGGCCTCCGCCGCCGCCGGCGTCGTGGACGCTGCACCGGCGGATCCCCGGGCGGCTCGCGCTCGGCGCGGTGATCGGCGGCTGCTCATGGGCTACGGCGCCCGGATCGCCTACGGCTGCAACATCGGCGCCTACTTCGCCGGGATCGCCTCCTTCAGCCTGCACGGATGGATCTGGGGCGCCCTGGCCCTGCTCGGCACCTGCCCGGCCTCAAGCTGCGCCCGCTGTTCGGCCTGGGCAACCCGAGGCCGACCGACTCCGTGTGCTGATCGGGGTCTGCTGGTCCTGCCTCAGGTGCCGTAGGGCGTGAGCAGCTGGTCCACCGGCGCGTAGTCGTCGGTGAGCACGGGCGCCTCACCCACCCAGGCGCCGGTCTCGGCGCCGTCGGCCACGACCCAGTCGAGGTCTCGCTCGTCGAGCCGGGCACGCAGCGCCTCCAGCGCCAGGGGCGCGTCGGAGCCGACGAGCACCAGGTTGCCGCCCCCGGTGCGGTCGACGACGTCGCCCGGGGCGACGAGCGCCACGTGGTCGAAGACCTCGCCGAGGGTGGCGGCCTGGGCCCGGGCGAAGGCCAGCGGGCCGTGGTCGATGATGTTGGCGACGTAGACGCCGCCGTCGTCGAGCACCCGGTGCACGCCGTGGACCGCCTCGGTGGTCGTCAAGTGCCAGGGCACGCTGAGGCCGCCGAACGCGTCACCGACGACGAGGTCGCGGCTGTCGTCGGGGACCTCGCGCAGGCCGGTGCGCGCGTCCTCGACGCGCACCTCGACGCCGTGCCCGGTCTCCAGGCCGAGCCGGTCCTCGTCCAGGGCGACGACCCCGCCGTCGATCTCCAGCACCGCGCTGCGGGTGCCGGGGCGCACGGCGTCGAGGTAGCGCGGCAGGGTCGCCCCGCCGGCCCCGAGGTGCTCCACCCTCAGCGGCTCGCCCGGCGGCGCGACGACGTCGGAGACCGACGCGATCGCCTGCACGTACTCGAACTCCAGGTGCGTGGGGTCGGTCAGGTCGACATAGGAGTGGCGCAGGCCGTCGAGGACCAGGGTGCGCCCGTCCGCGTCGTCGGGATCGGCCAGCACGACCGCGCAGTGGTAGGTCGTCTCGACGTCGCAGCCGCCCGGCGCGACGCCCGCCCCCACCGCACCCAAGGCCACGGCGGCCAGCGCGGTGGCCTGCGCGGCGCGGGCCCAGGTGCGCGCCCGGAGGTCGACCAGCAGCGCGGTGGCCAGCAGGACCACGCCCAGGCCGACCAGGATCGTGCTGACCGGCACCCGGGAGATCAGCACGAAGCCGGTGACCACCGTGCCGGCGATCGCCCCGGCGGTGGCGATGCCCGACAGCCGGCCCACCACGGTCCCGGTCTCCTCCAGCGTGGTCAGGCGCAGCGTGGTGACGATCGGGGTGACCGCCGAGAGCAGCGCGCCCGGCACCAGGATGCCGACCAGGGCCGGCAGCAGGAACGCCCCCGGCGCCACCTCCGCCAGGCCGCGCACCATGACCGGGGTCAGCGCGACCACCGCGCCGGAGATCCCGATCGCCGGCGCGAGGAGCCGTCGCGGCGACGTCGCGTCGGCGGCCCGCCCGCCCAGCCACGACCCGGCGGCGATCGCGCTCAGCGCCACCCCGATGACCAGGGTGGACGTCTCCAGGGTCAGGCCCAGGTACGGCGCGAGCAGCCGCAGCGCGACGACCTCGACGACCAGCACGGCGGCCGAGGTGCCGAACACCAGGGCGGCGGCCGCCCGGGGGCCGAGCAGGGGCGCCGGCGGGGGTGCGGTCTGGTCGCGGCTCAGGTCGCTCACGCGCCCCAGCATGCCGGGGCGACCCGCATCCACCCTGCCCGGGACCGCGCGCGGACGCGACCGCGCCGGGCCCGGTCAGTCGACCTGGCGCAGCAGCACGGCGATCCCGCTGGGCACGGCGACCAGCACGACCGCCGAGAACGCGACCAGCACGGGCACGGTGCCGGCGACGCTCAGCGCGACGCCGATCAGCACCACCGGCACCGTGATGCCGACGTAGGCGGCCAGGAACAGCGCGGCCAGCGTCTCCCCGCGTCGCTCCGGGGCGGCGAGACCGGACACGGTGGTCACCGCAGCGGCGAAGACCAGGCCCACCCCGGCGACGGCGACCATCCCGCCGAGCACGAACCCGACGAGGGAGGCGGCCAGCGCCCCGGTGGCGAGGACGACCATGCCGGCCGCGACCAGGCCGGCGCCGAGCTGCAGCCGGCGGCGCTGGGAGACGCGGGCGAGCAGGACCTGGCTGAGCGCGGCGCAGACCACGATGGAGGTGGCCACCGAGCCGGCGGTCAGGCGCGAGGTGATGCCCAGGGTGTCGGTGAGGAACCGCCCGGTCAGCGAGGTGACGAACCCGAGCACCGCGAAGCCCGCGAGGGCGGCCACCGAGGCGCCCAGCATGGCCGGACGGACCTCCGGGTCGACGGCGACCCGCTGGGGTCGGTAGCGCCACTGCTCGGCCCGCTGCTCGGGGGGCACCGTCTCCGGGGCCCGGAACGCGATCAGGGCCACCGGCGCCAGAGCCACCGCGTAGACCAGGTACGGGAGCACCAGGGGGTGCCCACGGGACGCGATCAGAGCGGCCAGGAGCGGGCCGAGGCCGAGGCCGAGGACGTTGGCGGCGGTGGCCACGGTGCGGCCGAGCACGCCGTCGGAGTCCGGGCGCCAGCGGCCGTGCAGCTCGGTGAGCCAGGCGGTGATCGTGGCCGAGAGGGCCCCGACCCCCAGACCGGTGACCAGACGCAGGGTCAGCAGAGCCGGCTCCTGGGGGAAGATCGCGAACAGCACGGCGCACACCACCTCGGTGGCGACGACGGCCACGACCACCGGGCGCCGCCCGACGTGGTCGCTGACGTGGCCCAGGAGCAGCAGGCCCACCACCACACCGAGGCCGTAGGCGGCGAAGACCAGCGTGACGGTGAAGGTGCCGAACCCGTCCCGCTCGCTGTAGAGGCCGTACAGCGGAGTCTGCACCGTCATGAACGACATCAGCAGCACGAACCCGGCGGCGAGCCACCAGAAGCCGCGGCCGGCCGCTCGCGCCTCGAGGGCCTGCTGGGTCGGTGCCGCGGTCGAGGAGCTCACCTCACCCCCAAGCCGCCCGGGGTCGCGGTTGTTCCACGTCGCGTCACCGCGCCGCGAGCGGGACCACCAGCGCGTCCAGGGCCGCGCAGCCCTCCGGCCCGGCGGCCAGCGGGTTCACGTCCAGCTCGGCGATCAGGTCGCCGAGGTCGGCGGCGAGGTCGGAGAGCGCCACCAGGGCGCGGGTGACCGCGGTCCGGTCGGCGCCGGGGCGTCCGCGCACGCCGTCGAGGATCGGCGAGACCGCGAGCTTGGACAGCATCCGGGCCGCGATCGGCTCGTCGATCGGCACCAGGCCGAGCTGACGGTCACCGAGCACCTCGATGAACACTCCGCCGCCGGCGACGAGCACCATCGAGCCGAACTGCGGGTCGGTGACCACGCCGAGGGCGAGCTCGATCTCAGGCAGCACCATCGGGGCCAGCAGCACCTCGGGTCCGAGCCGCGCGGCGAGGTCGCGGTAGGTCGGCGCGCACGGACTCCTCGTCGAGCAGGTTCAGCACCACGCCGCCGGCGTCGGACTTGTGCAGCACGCCGGGGGCGGCGGTCTTGGCCACCACGGGGTAGCCGAGCGCGTCGGCGGCGGCGACGGCGTCCTCCTCGTCGCCCACCACCCGGTGCGCGAGGACCGGGACCCCGTAGTCGTCGAGCAGCCTCAGGCCCTCGGCCTCGGTGAGGATGCGCGGCTCGGCGAGCCGGGCGCGCCAGCGCGCGGTGACCTCCGCATCGGGCCGCGTCGGAGGGGCGACGGAGCTGCGCCAGGTGAAGTCGCGGTAGGCCAACGCGTTGCGCACCGCGACCAGGCCCGCGACGGTGCCGTCGAGCACCGGGATGCCGAGGCCGGTGATCCGCCGGGCGAGGTCCTGGGACTCGGTGCCGACGTGGTTGGTCAGCACCGCGACCGGCTCGCGGGTGCGCCGGTGCACCCGCCGGCAGATCCTCGCGAACGACTCGTGCAGGTAGAAGCCCGAGGTGAGGTCGATGACGAACACGCCGATCGCGGTGTCGTCGTCGTCGAGCAACGCCTGCCAGCAGCGCTCGAAGACGCTCTGGTAGTCCCGTCCCGTGCCCCAGGCGTCGAGGGGGTTGATCGGCTCCAGGCCGTGGTCGAGGTGCTCGGCGAGCGTCGCGGTGGTCTCCTCGCCGATCTGCGCGAACGGCACCCCGACGTCGGAGGCGAGGTCGACGAGCAGCTCGCGCTCGCCGCCGGAGTCGTGGATGGTGGCCAGCCCGCCGGAGGACGGTCGGCGGGTGTCGGAGAGCAGCAGCGCGGTGGCGGCGAGCTGGTCGATCGAGGCGACGGGCAGCACGCCGTAGCGCTCGAACAGGGTGCGGTAGGCGGCGTCGTCGCCCGCGATCGCCCCGGAGTGGCTCAGGGCCAGCTCGGCGGCCTGCGGCGTGCGGCCGGCCTTGAGGGCGACCACGGGGATGCCGCGGTCGGCGGCCTTCTGCAGCGCGGCCACGAACGCGGCGGGGCGCCGGACGGTCTCCACGAACAGCGCGATCACGCGGGTGGACTCCTGCTCGAGGGCGTAGTCCAGGTAGTCCGAGACCGTCGTCACCAGCTCCTGACCGGGCGAGACGGCGAGGTTGTAGCGCAGCTTGCGGTCGTTCCACAGCAGCGAGGTGAGCACCGATCCGGACTGCGCGATCAGGGTGACGCCACCCTCCTCGAGCTCGTAGGGCATGTGGAACGGGAAGGCGCGCACCCAGTGCTCGACGTTGTAGAAGCCCATGCAGTTCGCCCCGACCATCGGCACGCCCGCGTCGAGGCACAGCGTGCGGATCCGTCCGCGCAGCGTCGAGGACGCGTCGTCGGTGGGGTGCAGGGCGCTGCCGGGCACCACGAGGCCGCCGACGCCGAGGTCGATCGCCGCGCGCACCTGCGCCTCGAGCCGGTCGTTGCCGACCCCGAGCACGGCGAGGTCGGGCGCCTCGGGCAGCTGGTCGAGCCCGGGGTAGGTCGGGTAGCCCTCGATCTCCTCGTAGCGCGGGTTGACCGGGTAGATGCGCCCCGGGAACCGGGAGACCTCGAGCTCGAGCACCATGTCGTTGCCGGCCGAGTTGGGCACCGTCGAAGCGCCGACGAGGGCCACGGAGCGGGGAGCCAGCATGCGGTGGAGCCGGTGCGGACCGGACATGGTCACCTCGCGTGGCGCCTGGTGCTGCGTGGACGCGCCGATCCTCGCAGCCCCGCGGGCCCGACGGGTGAGCCACGCCCCACCGGTCGGAGTCGGGCCCGCGCCGCCGCCGCCCGTCGATTTCCCACGGGACGGAGGGATCTCCTCACCTCCCGGGGCAGATCCGCCCCGGGAGGTGCCGAAACCCCTTCATCCCGTGGGAATCCGGCACCCCCCGCACCCTCAGGCGCGCTCCTCCAGGGCCGAGGTGAGCAGGGTGACCAGCGTCTCGAGCTGCAGGTCGGCGCCGGACTCGGAGTCCTCGCCCGCCCCGTCGAGGGCGCGTGCGGCCAGGCCCGCCTTGGAGTCGATCAGCTCGGCGATCCGGGCGTCGATGGTCTGCGCCGCGATCACCCGCCACGCGGTGACCGGCATGGTCTGGCCGATGCGGTGCACGCGGTCGATGGCCTGGGTCTGCTCGGCGTCGGTCCAGGACAGCTCGGCGAGCACCAGGTTGGAGGCCACCTGCAGGTTCAGGCCCACCCCGGCGGCGGTCAGCGAGCACACGACGACCTCGACCTCGGGGTCCTCGACGAAGGCGGTGATGTTCCGCTCGCGCACCGCGGTGCTCTGGTCGCCGCGGATGGAGGAGTACCGGATGCCGCGCGAGGCGAAGAGGTCCTCGGCGGTGTCCATCACGTCGACGTGCTTGGCGAAGAAGACGACCTTGCCCACGTTGCGGGCCAGCTGGGCGGCGTAGTCGGCGGCGAGGCCGGCCTTGGCCTGACCGATGCGGCGCATCATCGAGAACACGTTCTCACCGGTCTTCGACGTGGAGTCCTCGCGCTCCCAGGTGGCCACGCGGCGCACCAGCTCGTGGTCGATGCCCTCCACGACGCTGCCGGAGGTGCGGGTGGCCAGCGCGGTGTCGTAGCGCTCGACGAGGCGACGGGCCAGCTCGCGCTCGGCCTTCATGATCGAGCGGCCGGCCTCGCCGTCGAGCTCGACGGTCAGGTCCGCGACGCGGCGGGCCGGGATGTCGGCGGCGACGTCGACCTTGCGGCGGCGCACGATGCCCATCTCGACGACCCGCTGCCGGGCGGCGGGGTAGAACGGCGGGTCGGCCGGGGTGAGGCCGATCTCCTCCAGGGAGTCCATCAGGGGCCCGAGCGGCTTCTTGTCGTCGACCCAGCCCAGGAACTGCCAGATCGCGCGGAAGTCCTCGATGTCGTTGATCAGCGGGGTGCCGGTCAGCGCCATCAGCAGCGGCCGGCCCACGCGCTCGCGGATCCTCTCCGAGAGGCGCAGCACGTGCTGGGAGCGCTGCGAGGTCTTGTTCTTGATGAAGTGGGCCTCGTCGACGACCATGCCGCGGAAGCCGTGCTGGGCCAGCCAGCCGACGTGGCGGTCGAGGATCTCGTAGTTGATCACCACGATGTCGGCGAAGCCGTCGACGTCGTGGCCGTCGCCGTGCACCACCGTCACCGGATGGCGCGGCACCCAGCGCCTGGCCTCGTTGGCCCAGTTGGTCTTGACCACGTTGGGCACCACGACCAGCAGCGGGAAGGCCTGCGAGGCCTGCGCGGCCAGCAGCGCCTGGGCGGTCTTGCCCAGCCCGGGCTCGTCGGCGAGGAGGAAGGTGCGGTGGCCCTCGGCGGCCGCGGCGACCAGCTCGGCCTGGTGCAGCATCAGGTCGGCGGCGCCGGGGACGCGCCGCGAGGGGTGCTCGGGCAGCTCCATGCAGGCCGGCGCGCCCTTCTCGGCGTTCTCGAAGGAGCGGAACAGCGGGCCGAGCAGCTCCCAGCCCGCGAGGCGGTGGGTGGCGCTCCGCGAGCCGCGCACGGCGGAGAAGTCGGGGCGCAGGAACGGGGTGGCGAGCTGGCGCGAGACCACGGAGCGCGGCCGCACCTGGCGCTCGGCGCCGTGCCCGAGGACCTCCAGCTCGGGCTCCGGCTCAGGCTCGGGGGCCTCGACGCCGCCGGCGCGCAGCATCTCGCGGCGCAGCGTCTTGGTCTCGTCGGAGATCTCGGCGTCCTCGGCGAGCAGCAGGAACAGCGACGACTGGCGGGCCGCCGTCTGGGCCAGGATCGTCGCGACGCCGTCGAGGCGCTTGAGCTGCTCCGCGCGGTAGGCCTCCGTGCAGGTCGTGTCGGCCTTGACCCGGGCGCGCTCGTCGCGCACCAGCAGGGCGATGGCCTGGAACCGCGGGCGCACCGAGGCGAGCGCCGACCCGCGACCGACGGCCGTCTCGACCTCGCGCACCGCGCGCGCCAGGACCGGGATGATGCCGTCGTTGTCGAGGTGCTTGACGCCGCGACCGTTGCGCTGGGGTCGGCGGGCACCGGACTGACGTGGGCCTCGAGCCACGTGCTCCTCCATCTGTGGACCAGGTCCCCACGTGCGACTAGACGCGACGTGGGGCGCGCAACCCTCGGCGGGACGCGGAGCACGGACGGACCGCACGGTGCCGACTGCTCCGAGGCCGAGGGAGGTGACCGTTCCCGGGTCGGCGAGGACGGGGCCACGCCGCGGGACGGACGAGCCGGTCGTCCTGCCCGGGGCCGATCACGATCCTCGGCACGGGCGTCCACGACGCGGCTGTGCTCACCCTAGCGCGCGCCGGGTCACGAGCCGACCCGGACCTGCACATCTCCTGCGCACACGGTTCTCGGGCACCCGGTTCTCGGGCACCCGGTTCTCGGGCACCCGGTCCTCGGGCACACGGTCCTCGCGCACACGGTCCTCGGGCACACCCACCCGGTGCTGCGGCCTAGCGTGGGTCGCATGACCTCCTCCCACGCACCCGACTCCCCCGTCTCACCCCCCCCCCGTCTCACCCGGCTCCCCCGCCGGCGGGTCCTCGGCGCCCACCGCCCTCGTCGTCGGCGCCACGGGCATCGCCGGCTCCGCCCTGTGCCGCCTGCTCGTCGAGCAGGGCTGGGACGTCCTCGGGCTCTCGCGCCGCGCGGCGAGCGACGTGCCGGGCGTGCGGGCGGTCCAGGCCGACCTCACCGACCCGGCGTCGCTGCGCGAGGCGCTGGCCGAGCACCGTCCCACCCACGTGCACCTCACCGCCTGGGCGCGCCAGGACACCGAGGAGGCGAACATCCGGGTCAACGGCGGCATCGTCCGCGACGTCCTGGCCGCGCTCAGCGACGGCGGCTCGGTGCGCCACGTCGCCCTGCTGACCGGCCTCAAGCACTACCTCGGCCCGTTCGAGGCCTACGGCCAGGGCGAGATGCCCGACACGCCGTTCCACGAGGACGAGGAGCGCCTGCCGTACCCCAACTTCTACTACGAGCAGGAGGACCGGCTCGTCGAGGCGGCTGGCAGGGACGGGTTCACCTGGAGCGTGCACCGGGCCCACACCATCATCGGCGCCGCGGTCGGCAACGCGATGAACATGGGCCAGAGCCTGGCCGCGGCCGCCACGATCTGCCGCGAGGAGGGCCGGCCGTTCGTCTTCCCGGGCTCGCGCACCCAGTGGGACGGCGTCACCGACATGACCGACGCCGGACTGCTGGCCGAGCAGATGCACTGGGCCGCGACGACCCGGCCGCCGCGGACACCGCGTTCAACGTCGCCAACGGCGACGTCTTCCGCTGGCGCTGGCTGTGGCCGCGGCTCGCGAAGCGTCTCGGCGTGCGTGCCGAGGGCTTCCGGGACGGGCCCCGACCGTTCGAGGAGCAGATGGCCGGCACGGAGCCCGTGTGGGCCGCGCTCGCCGAGCGGGAGGGTCTGCAGGAGCAGGACCTGAACCGCGTCGCGTCGTGGTGGCACACCGACGCCGACCTGGGCCGTGACATGGAGTGCCTGACCGACCTGGCCCGCAGCCGGGCCGCCGGGTTCACCGGCTACCGCTCCACCGAGGCGTGCTTCCTCGCGCTGTTCGACCGGTTGGAGGCCGACGGGGTGGTGCCGGCGCCGCGGTGAGCGGCCGCCGCGGCGGCCGTCACCGCGGCAGGGCCGCGCCGATCGCCGCGAGCGCGGCCAGCGCGGCCGAGATGCCCCGTCGGGTGTCGGGGTCGCGCAGCCTCCGGAACAGCGCGACCGGCCCCTCGGGCGGGTCGTCGGCCGCGGCGGCGGCCTCGGAGCGGGCCCGTCGGATGCCGGCGGCCAGCTTCTCCGACTCCCCCGGGTCGAGGTCGCGCAGCGCGCCCGAGAGGGCGATCGCCGAGCGCAGGGTGTCGGCGTCGACCGCCTTGAGCAGCCTGGTCAGCAGCTGGGGGTAGGAGCGGGCCCCGCCGGCGAGAAGGCGCAGGAGCCCGCTCTCGTGCAGCGCCGAGACGAGGTCGTCGACCTCGTCCTGCGCGCCGGTGTCGGGGCGGACGGGTGGGCGGTAGCCCAGCGGGGTGGCCATCAGCGGGTGCTCCGTTCCTGGTGCGCGCGGGCGGTGGGGCTGCTCATGCCGTGGCCCCGTCCGGCTCGCGGCCCGGGGGTGCGACGTAGTCCTCGCGCGCCCACTTGTCCTCGACGAGCACCCCGTCCTGCGGGGTCGGGTGACCGTAGCGGTGGTGGTGCGGCGGCAGCGGCGAGCCGGCCGGGTCGCCGGGGAGGTCCCGGGCGCCCTTGCGGGCACGGTCGGCCCCCTCGCGCTGGCCGCCACGGCGCTCGATCGGCCCGTCGACTCGTTCGAGTCGGGCGGCGATCTCCTTGTAGGCCGGGGTGTGGCTGTCGGGGTCGGTCTGGTTCGAGGTGAGCCGGTTGAGCTCGACGGCCTGCATCGGCACGTAGACCTCACCGTCGGCGACCTCGTCGGAGAGCAGGATGCGGGCGGTGATCTCGCCACGCCGCGAGATGAGCTTGACCCAGTCCCCGGTCTTCAGCCCGCCCTGGTCCAGCGCGGTCTGGCGGGTCATCTCGACGTAGGTGTCGGGCTCGATCCGGCTCAGGCCCTCCGAGCGCAGGGTCATGTTGCCCTCGTGGAAGTGCTCGAGGACGCGCCCGTTGTTGACGTGCAGCGGGTACTCCTCGTCGGTCTGGTCGGTGGGCTCGCGGAAGCTCAGCGGGTACAGCCGGGCCTTGCCGTCCTCGAAGTGGAACTCCTCGGTGTAGAGCAGGGGCGAGTCGGTGCCGTCCTCGGCCACCGGCCACTGCAACGAGGCGTACCCCTCGAGGCGGTCGTAGGTGACCCCGGCCATCAGCGGGGTCAGCGCGGCGATCTCGTCCATGATCTGGCGGGGGTGGGTGTATCCCCACTGGTAGCCGAGGTGCTCGGCGATGAGCTGGAGGATCTCCCAGTCGGGCTTCGCCTGGCCGATCGGGTCCATCGCGGCGTGCAGCCGCTGGATGCGTCGCTCGGTGTTCGTGAACGTGCCGTCCTTCTCCAAGGACGCGGCTGCGGGCAGGATCACGTCGGCGAACTCGCACGTGCGGGAGAAGAACAGCTCCGAGACCACCAGGAACCCGAGCTTGCTCAGCGCCTCCTGGACGTAGTCGACGTTGGCGTCGACCAGGGACAGCTCCTCGCCCACGACGATCAGGGCGTGCAGGGTGCCCTGGTGGATCGCGTCGACCATCTCGTGGTTGTCCAGGCCCGCCTCGAGCGGCAGCTCACGGCCCCACGCCCGGGCGAACTTGGCCTGCATCTCGGGGTCGGAGACCGGCTGGTAGCCCGGGTAGAAGGAGTTGATGGTGCCGAAGTCGCTGCAGCCCTGCACGTTGTTGTGCCCGCGCAGCGGGTAGGCGCCGGTGCCGGGGCGGCCGTAGTTGCCGGTGACCAGCAGCAGGTTGGAGATCGCCGTGGAGGTGTCGGAGCCCATCGAGTGCTGGGTGACGCCCATCGCCCACAGGCCGACGACCGACTCCGCCTCGGCGAGGCGTCGTGCGAGGTCGCGCAGCTCGTCGGCCGGGATGCCGCAGCGCTCCTCGGCGTGCTCGATCGTGTACGGCTCGAGGGAGGAGCGGTACTCCTCGAGCCCGTTCACCCGCTGCTTGAGGAAGTCGTCGTCGGCCCAGCCCTGGTCCAGGATGTGGCGGGTCACCGCGGAGAGCCACACCAGGTCGCTGCCCGGGGCGGGCTTGAGGAAGACCTCGGCACGCTGGGCCATCTCGTGCCGCCGCAGGTCGGCGACGACGTGCACCTGGCCGTTGAGCTTCTGCGCGCGGCGGAGCCGGGAGGCGATCACGGGGTGCGACGCGGAGGTGTTGGTGCCGACCATCAGCACCAGGGAGGCCCGCTCCATGTCGCTGATCGATCCCGCGTCCCCGCCGTAGCCGACGGTGCGCCACAGGCCCTGGGTGGCCGGGGCCTGGCAGTAGCGCGAGCAGTTGTCGGTGTTGTGGGTGCCGATCGCCTGCCGGGCCAGCTTCTGGGTCAGGTAGGACTCCTCGTTGGTCGCCTTCGAGGAGCCGATCACGCCCACGCCGTCGGGCCCGTGCTCCTCGACGACCTCGCGAAGGCGCGAGGCGATGACGTCCAACGCCTCGGCCCACGTCGCCTCGCGGAACCGGGTGCCGTCGCGCAGCAGGGGGACGGTGAGCCGGTCGGCGGCGTTGATGTGGTCCCAGCCGAACTTGCCCTTGACGCAGGTCGAGATGGAGTTCGCCGGGGCCTCGTACTGCGGCTGGACCCGCAGGATCTCGCGCCCCCGCGTCTCGACGTCGAACGCGCAGCCCACACCGCAGTAGGTGCACACGGTCTTGGTCTTGCCGGTCGCGGCCATCCGCGCGGCCGACTCGGCCTTCGAGATCTCGTACAGGGGGATGTAGCCGGTGGTCGGCTCGACCTCCTTGACCAGGTCGATCGCCAGCTCGCGGGTCTCCTCGGGCCAGTCGGTGACCAGGCCGTGGCGGCCGAGCATCGACTTCTCCATCAGCGCGTTGCACGGGCACACCGTCACGCAGTGCCCGCACCCCACGCAGGAGGACTCCCCGGCCGGTGCGCCGCCGTCCCAGAGCACGCGGGGGTCCTCGGCGGACCAGTCGATGGACAACGTCTCGGTGACCTGCACGTCCTGGCACGCCTCGACGCAGCGACCGCACAGGATGCACTGGTCGGGGTCGTAGCGGTAGAACGGGTGGGAGTCGTCCACCTCGTAGGGCTTGGGCTGGAAGCCGATCTTCTCGTGGGTCAGCCCCGAGGCCTCCACGCCCTCCTTCAGCGGGCACGCGCCGTCGTTGTGGTCGCACACGGTGCAGTACAGGACGTGCTTGCGCACCAGCCGCTGCCCCGCCTCCTCGCGCGCCTGGGACGACGCGCCGGCGGTGAGCACCTCGAGGTCGTCGGCTGCGGGCACGGCACACGCGCGCACCATCTCGCCGTCGACCTCGACCAGGCACGTGTCGCAGGTCTGGAGGGCCCCCAGTGCCGGGTGGTAGCACACCGACGGGAACGCCTCGGGCAGTCCGTCGGGAGCGGTGAGCGCCTCGATGAGCGGCCGTCCCGCGGTGGCGGCCACCTCGTGGCCGTCGACGCGCACCCGGACCGGCACGGCGGGCGGGGCGGCGGCGTCCTGGGAGAGGGGACGGAAGTCGGCGCGCCGGTCGCGGTCGGCCTGAGGGTGGTGGTCGTGCTGGTCCATGCGCGCTCCCCGGGGTCGGTGCATCGAGGTGGGCCGGTGCGTGCGCCCGGGGTGAAACTACGCCCCGGGCGAGGGGTGTGCGTTCACCTGAGGGGGGGTGTCCCGGGACAGGACCACTCGGGGGCTCAGCGCCGGTTCAGCGCCGGTACTGGTGGTCGACGTAGGCCACCATGCGGTTGAACATCGAGGTCAGGGCGTCGAGGTCGGCGTGGCTGGGCCCGGGCTCGGGGGCCAGCGTGTCCACCAGGTCCCCCGCCCAGGCGGCGCCCGCCTCCTGGGCCGCCTCGGCGCAGACCCGCGCGGCCGCCCGGCTGGCTCGTCGGTCGATGGTCCACACGGCCTCGAAGAGGCGGTCGCGGGACGGCACCTCCCCCTGGCCCGGGAGCTCCCAGGCGGTCAGCACCGCGGGCAGGTCGTCGGCGTCGCAGACCACGGCCCACTCTCGGCGCAGCGGCGCGTCGGGCGGCAGGTGCACGGTGCGCGGCACGCCGACCCGCCCGCCCGCTCGCCCGGGCTCGTCGGGCTCGTCGGGCTCGTCGGGCTCCGCGCCGCGGGCGGGCTCGTCGGGCCCCGTGCCGGAGAAGTCCGCCAGCACCGTGCAGGTGGCCGCGCCCCGGGCCAGGTCGTCCCAGCGCGCCCGGGCGGCGCGGAAGTAGGAGTCGAGCTGGAAGCTGCCGAACAGGTGCGGGCTCATCGCCCGCGAGCAGAACTCGTCCTCGATGGCCCACGACAGCGCCAGCAGCGTCGGCTTGCTGAGCCGGTGCGGGACCAGGCCGGGCTGGTGGCGCCGCACCGCGGCGTAGACCGAGTGCCGGCCCGGCACCGGCGGCCTCGCCCCGGCGGCGCGCCCGGCCGCCTCGTCCTCGGCGAGCACCTCCGCGATCGCGACGTCCAGGCGCACGCCCTCCTGCTGGCGGCGCAGCACCTGACGCACGGCGTCCACGTGGGCCACGGTGTAGCGGCGGTGCCCGCTGGGGCGGCGCTCGGGCACCGGGAAGGCGTGGCGCTTCTCCCAGGCGCGCAGGGTCGCGGTCCTGACCCCGGTGATCTCGGCGAGCTCGCCGATGGTCATCGAGTCCCAGACCGGGGGTTGCACAGACCTAGACAAGGAGTTCATATTGACCTCAAAGACTTCGACATCATGTCGAGGTTAACCCGAATTGAGGAGCGTGTCATGACGACGAGCAGCCAGTCCGTGGACGGTACCAACGCCGAGGTGGTCGACTGGACCGACCTCGGCGCCCGCATGTGGACGTTTCTCACCGGTCGCGAGGCCGCGATCCACTACCGGTTCGAGGACATGAGCGTGGAGGTCCCCCGCGACACCGGGTCCAACGCACCACGCGCCACGTGGAAGCTCGACGGCACGCTGACCATCACCACCAGCGACGCCGGCGACCCCGTCCCCCCGCGCCAGGACTGACGTCGTGGCGCTGCGGGTCGCCGCCGACCTGCGCTTCGAGGTCGGGCGGGAAGACGGCACCACGGTGCACGGCCTCGTCCGGGGGGCCGGGAACCGCCTGCGGGTCGAGGTCGACCGGCCGGGCGCCTTCGCCGGCCGCGCCGACGCCCCCGCCATCCGCTCGCTGGCCGAGACCCTCGCCGGCACCGGGGTGGTCGTGGAGGTGCACAGCGAGGGCCGCCACCTGGTCTCCCTCGGCGCGGTGCGCGCCCCGTGGTGGCAGCGCCGCGCCACCGGCTCGCGGCGCATCCGGATGGGGAGCCTGCGCGGGGCCTGGACGGCCGCGCGGGCCCGCGCTGGCGGGTCGGGCGCGGCCGTGCTGCCGAGCAGCGAGCTGAGCCCCCCGCTGCCGCTGTGGCCGCTGGCCCCGACCTTCCAGCGGCGTCCGCGTCGACCCCCCGGCACCACCCACGACGCGGCCCACGGCGGTGGTCCCCGGCTCGTGCTGTTCCGCGCGGACGTGCGGGCCGGGGACCGGCAGCCGCTCTACTGGCTCGGCGAGGAGACCGTCATCGGCTCGGACCCGGGCTGCGACGTCGTCCTGGCGGGCCTCGCCCCGCATCACGCGGTGGTGCGCCACGACGAGGACGACGAGTACGTGGTCGACGAGCTCGAGGGCCTGACCCGCGTGCACGGCGAGCGCCTGCTCGGGCCGCTGGCGCTGCGCACCGGCAGCCGGGTCACCCTCGGCGAGCACGTCCTGGTGTACTCGCGCGCCGAGCACGCCGACCACGGTCGGCCCTACGCCGGCCGGATCGGCGGCGAGCTGGGCCGCCAGGAGACCCAGGCCCCGCGCTCCACGTCCGGCACGGCGCCGGAGCCGGACGCCCGTCGCGACCCCGAGCCCGATCCCCGCCGGGCCCGGGCCGAGCCGCCGCCGGCCTGAGGGCGCCTCCCCGCGAGCGCCGGACCCGGGTCCCGGCGGGACCCGGGTCCGGCACCGCACGCGTGCGGTCGCCGCCGCGACGCGCTCAGGGCGTCGTGCCGGGCTCCGCCGACGCCGCCGCCTCCGGGGCGAGGTGCTGCTCGATCGCCGCGATGATCTCCGGGCGCAGCCGCGAGCCGGGGATCACGGCGTCGACCGAGCCCACCTCGACCGCGCGGTGGATGTCGTGCACGGCGTCGAACTCCGCGGCCACCTCGCTGATCTTCTCCGAACGCGTCGCCAGGCGCTGCTCGCCCTGCTCGACGACCAGCGCCGAGCGCTCCGCCCCCGAGCTCTCCGCGATCCGGGCGTCGAGGTCGGTCATCGTCTCGCTGCGCGCGACCCGCTTCTCGACCTCGCCCGCGAACACCACGGCCGCCGCGGGGGCGCCGCCGATCACCGAGGCGAACGAGCCCTCGACGGCCAGCACCGTCATCGAGGGGTTCAGCGCCTTGGAGAACACCACGAACGCGCCCCCGTGGTAGCGGGAGACGACGGTGAAGACGATCGGGCCGGAGAAGTTCACGATCGCGCGACCGATCTCGGCGCCGTACTCGAGCTGCAGGTTGCGCATCGAGTCCGGGGACCCGTCGAAGCCCGACAGGTTGGCCAGCACCACCAGCGGCCGGTTGCCGCTGGCGGCGTTGATCGCGCGCGCGGCCTTCTTCGACGACTTCGGGAACAGCGTGCCGGCGGTGTACACGTCGGGTCCGTCGGTGGGGGGGAACCCGCGACGCGGCACCGAGCGGGACTCGATGCCGAGCAGGCACACCGGGTAGCCGCCGACGTGCGCGTCCTGGACCACCGCGGTGTCGGCGTCGGCCATGCCGGCCCAGCGCTCGAGCGTGGGGTGGTCCTGGTCGACGAGCGCGGCCATCACCGTGCGGATGTCGAAGGCCTTCTTGCGGTCGGGGTTGGCCTCGGAGGAGAAGATCTCGCCCACCGTGGTGAAGTCGCTGCCCTCGACGTCGTGGGGGTAGGGCGACACGTCGCGGTCGACGGGGTCGCTGGTCTCGACACGACGCACGCCCACCTCGCCGGGCACCACGTAGGTGTGCTCGTAGTGCTCCATCAGGATCGCGAACGCGGAGGCGAGGTCGGGGGCCCAGTACTGGGCCTGGCCGTTGGGCCCCATCACGCGGTCGTAGCCGCCGATGCCGTAGTTGTCCTCGGCCGAGACCCCGCCGGAGAAGTCCAGGGACTGCTTGCCGGTGAGCACCATCGCCGAGTCCGGCGTCATCACCAGGATGCCCTTGGTGTGCATCAGCATGGTCGCCTCGGCGTTCCAGTACGGCTGGGCACCGACGTTGATCCCGGCCACGACGACGTTGATCTCCCCGCCGGTCTGGGTGAACTCGATGATGCGACGCAGCCCCGCGGCCACCCAGTCCATGTTCTCGGTGCCCGAGTCCATGGAGATCCGCGCGCCGGCCGACAGCGCGAACCACTCCAGCGGCACCCCCATCTCCTCGGCCAGGTCGATCGCCGCGATCACGCGGCGGCACTCGGCCTCGGCCACCGAGCCCAGCGCCTTGGTCGGGTCGCCGGAGAGCACGACGCGGGTGACGCCCTCGGGGTGCAGCGCCGTCGGTGTGGTGATCACCGCGGCGATCAGGCCGGCGGTGTTCAGCCCCGGGGCCCGGTCGACGGGCACCAGGCGGTGGTGCTCGTCGAGGTCGTGCTCGACGACCGTGCCGTGCTCTCCGCTGAGCACCGCGCTGAGCTCGTAGGGGTAGACCAGGCCGCGGCGGCGTGCACGCATCACCTTGCCGGCGTAGTCGTCCATCGGGCGCAGCAGCTCGGTGGGCGGCGGCTCGACGCTGGTCGCGACGCCGGAGCCCGGCTGGGCCCCGAAGCGCACCACCGCGTCGACCGGGTCGCCGCCGGGCGAGGCGATGCGGCCCTGGGCGAGGACCTCCTCGATGCCGGCACCGTCGGTGAGCGGCCGGATCTTGGCGCCGAGCGAGCCCAACGAGCCCTCCTCGACCTCCACGACGGGCCACACGTGCACCCAGACGTGGTTCATGTCGAGCTTGGTGCCCGCGGCGCCCCGGGCGACGCGCTCGCGGCGGATCGCCTCCAGACAGTGCTCGACCGCGCGCTCGGCGTGCGGCAGCGCGATCACGCGGCCGTCCTCGTCGCGCACCGTCGACATCTGCCGCACCTGGGCCAGGGCGACCAGGCGGCGGTCGGCGGCGTTCTCCCGCGCCACGCACTCGTAGAGCAGGACGTCCTCGGGCGCCTCGACGCGGGTGAGGTGGAAGTCCCGCAGGCGCCACAGGTTGAGCCGGCGCCCGACCATCGGGTGCACGCCGCGGGTCAGGTCGTCCTCGACCAGGCCACCGTCCTCGTCGGGGCGGAAGACCCAGTAGCCCACGGGCCGCTCGGCCCCCGACGTGACGGCCACGCAGATGCGGCGGACCTCGCCCGCGCACGGCAGCGCCGAGACCAGCGGGCGCAGGTGCTCGCTGACGGCGTCCGCGTCCTCGGGGGCGTCGGCCCAGGCCAGGTAGAGGTCGACCACGGCCGCCTCCTGGGCGCCCCGAGCCCGCACCCGCTCGTCGACCGCGGTGGCCAGGGCCCCGTCCGCCTCGGCCAGCTCCTCGAGGGTGCCGACGGTGGAGACCAGGCGGGTGGGGCGCTCGTCGAGGGTGTAGTCGGCGACCACGAAGGGACGCACGGCGTCGGCTCCGTCGACGTCGCCGGCCGCGGTCGAGGTCAGCGCGTGCAGGTCGTACTCGCGGTAGTGACGCCGGGCGAGGACCTCGAGCATCGGCTCGCTCGTCGGCACGCCCTGCTCGAGACGCTCGGCCAGGAAGCGCACGATCTGCTCGGGGATCGCCGCGAGGGCCTCGATGCGCTCGGCCCGGTCGGCGTCACCGGGGCCGTCCAGGGCCTCGAGCTCGTCGCGCACGCCGGCCAGCACGTCGGCCCGCTCCGCGTCGACGGCGGGCTGGTCGAACCAGCGGAACCGCACGCTGCGCGCGAGGTCGCCGATCACGGGGTAGCGCCGCTGAGTGGCCCGGCCGAGGCGCTCGAGCACGCCGCGGGCCTGCGCCGCGACGTCACCGGTGGGCGGCTGGTCCTCGCTCCAGGCGCCCAGCACCGCGGTGACCAGGGCGACCTCCGGGGTGGAGCGCTGCTGGGAGATGAAGATGCGGAAGACCGCCTCCTCGAGCTCACCGGTGCGCTCGAGGTCGGCGACGCCGTAGTGGCGCAGCACCCGGGCCAGCTTGTCGCTGAACTGCTCCGGCAGCCCGCCGCGCTCGACGTCCAGGCTCTGCAGGTAGGTGTGGAAGTGCTCGCGGGCGCTGTGCACGCGCAGCTCGGTGTGCTGCTCCTCGTCGGCCGGGTGGTTGCGGCTGAGCTCGACGATGTCGGCGAACGTGGCCAGCAGGTCCAGCTCGGGGCCGAGCACGTCGGCGCCCTCGTCGAGGTGGCCGCGCGCGTCGAGGTAGTCGCTCAGCGCGGCGTCCTGGTCCTCGGGCGGCACGTCGTAGCCCAGCACGACCGCCCTCAGCGCCTCACGCGCGTCGGCCGCGCGACGGGCCGGGTCGCCGGCCTGCGCCGGGTCCGGCAGGTCCAGCTCGGCGGCCGGCTCCCCGGCCTCCTCCTGCACGTCCTCGACCGGCTCCAGGCGCGACCAGGGGCGCACCGGTCTCGACCTGGCTCCCGGTGATGACCAGGGTCTCCTTGACGCGCGCGGCGAACGGCGCGCGCATCACCGTCTCCATCTTCATCGACTCCAGCACCACCACGGGGGCCCCGGCCTCGACCTCGTCGCCCACGGCGACCGGCACGGCGACGACCAGCGCGGGGGCCTGGGAGCGCAGCACGCCACCCTCGTCGCGGGTCACCCGGTGGGCGACGCCGTCGACCTCGACCAGGGTGGTCGGGCCGTGGGTGGCGGTGACCACCAGGTAGCGCTGGTCCTCGATGCGCAGGCGGCGGCGCACCGCGTCGACCCGCTCGACGTGCACGTCGACTTCCTGCGCCCCCGGGCCGCTGCCGACACGGACCCGGTAGCGCCCGGGCCCGGTGTTGATGGTGGACACGTCGTAGGTCGTGCCGCGCAGCTTCAGCTGACCGTCTTGCCGGGCTGGTGGGTGGCGCTGGGCCGGCCACCGCGGGCGGTCTCCAGCAGCCGGGCCGTCTCCAGGGCGAGGGTGTCCACGTAGGCCTCCACCCCGGCCGCGATGATCGCGATGCCGGCGTGGGCGGTGGCCACCAGGCGACCTGCGGCACGGGCGCGGTCGATCCAGCCGGTGTCGGCCCACCCGTCGCTGGTCTCGTCGGAGCCGGTGCCGTCGACGACCTCGGGCTGGTCGAGCAGGTCGAGCACGAAGCTCTTGTTGGAGGCGCCGCCGGCGATCACCACGGTGGTCTCCGACATCGCGCGGCGCAGCCGGGCCAGCGCCTCCTCGCGGGTGCGACCGTAGGCGATGATCTTGGCGATCATCGAGTCGAAGTCGGCCGGGATCGTGTCGCTCTCCGCGACCCCGGTGTCGACGCGGATGCCGGGGCCCGAGGGCAGCACCAGGCGCTCGATGTGGCCCGGGGCCGGCGCGAAGTCGCGGTCGGGGTCCTCGGCGTTGAGCCGGGCCTCCACCGCGTGGCCGGCCTCGGTGGGCTTCTCGCCCTCGAGACGGCCGCCCTGCGCGACGTGGATCTGGGCCTTGACGAGGTCGACGTCGGTGGTCACCTCGGTGATCGAGTGCTCGACCTGCAGGCGGGTGTTGACCTCGAGGAACGCGAAGGTCCGCTCACCGGGGTGGTAGAGGAACTCCACCGTGCCGGCCCCGACGTAGCCGACCTCGAGGGCCAGGCGCTCGGCGGAGGCCTTGAGCTCCTCGGTCTGCTCCGCGCTGAGCAGCGGCGGAGGAGGACTCCTCGATGACCTTCTGGTTGCGGCGCTGGATCGTGCAGTCGCGCACGCCGAGGGCCCAGGCGGTGCCGTGGCTGTCGGCGATCAGCTGGACCTCGACGTGACGTGCGCCGGTGACCAGCCGCTCGAGGAAGACGGTGCCGTTGCCGAAGGCGCGCTGCGCCTCCTCGCGGGTGCGGTGGAAGGCGTCGCGCAGCTCCTCGGTCGAGTCGACCTTGCGGATGCCGCGGCCACCACCGCCCGCGGTGGCCTTGAGCATCAGCGGGTAGCCGATCTCCTCGGCGGACGCGATCGCGTCGTCGAGGGACTCGACCGCCCCGCGGCTCCACGGCGCCACCGGCACGCCGACCTCCTCGGCGATCTGCTTGGAGCCGATCTTGTCGCCCAGGCGGCGCATCGCCTCCGCGCTCGGGCCGATGAAGGTGACGCCGAGCCGGTCGCACAGGTCGACGAACCGGGGGTCCTCGGCGACGAAGCCCCAGCCGGGCCAGACCGCCTGGGCACCGGTCTCGACCAGCGCCCGCTCGAGGGCGGCGAGGTCGAGGTAGGGACGCTCGGAGGCCGGGCCGAGGTCGTGGGCGCGGTCGGCCTCGCGCACGAACATCGCATTCGACTCGCCCTCGGTGTGCAGCGCGATCGTCTGCAGCACGGGTCCGGTGCCCGCGGCGTTGATCTCGCGCACGGCGTGGATCGAGGCGCATCGCCGCCTCGCCTCGGTTGACGATCGCGATCCGGGTGAACGACATATGACCTCCGTCAGACGAGCGGAGGCGGTCAGCCCGCACCCCACCGGTGCAACCTCCCACGGAGGGACCGCTACGGGCGAGTCACCTCGGCGGTGTTTTCTGCGCGCGGGGGTGACCGGTCACGCGCGATCCCGGTCCGGACCCCGGGACGTCCGGCCCGTCTCCGGGGGCATGGCCGACCACCGCACCCGGCCGACCGTGCCCGGGACAGGTGCACCCGGGCGCGCTGGCCACCCCCCCTGCTGGTCCCGGCTGAGGGTGCCGGGCGCCCTGGTCGTCCACCGCGACGTCCCGGCGGTTGCGGGGCGCTTCCCGGCCACGGTCAGGTGCGCGGCAGCCGGTCGGCCCCACGATCCGGGCATGGCCAGGGCGACGACCACCCCGCCCTCGCTGCCCCCGACACCCGGCCGCGTCGCTGACCGGGCCGCAGGCCACCCCACCGGGGTCGGCGCGCCCTCGCGCCTGCACCCCGGGCCGGGCCCGGTGGTCGCGTCGTGCGTCGTGGTCACCGTCGCCGTCCGGCTGGCGCTCCTGGCGGCCCCGCTGACCTCCGACGAGGCCGGCCTCTGGATGGTCGGCGGCCAGTGGTCGCCGGGGCCCAGCCTCTACGCCGGCCGCGTCCGCGGGGAGCACCTGCTGGTCGCCCTGCTCGTCACCGGCGCGCCCGCGGTCCTGGGGCTGGCCTTCCGGCTGGGTCGACCGCCGCGGGGAGGCGCTGCGGTGGCGTCGGGGCCGGTGGCCCTCGCGGTGCTCGTCTGGGAGGCCGTCAGCGTCGCCGGGGGCGGCAGCTACTGGCTGCACTACCTCGTGGGCCTGGTCCCGGCCTGCTCCTGCTCCTCGCCGCGTGCCTGGGCCGTGCCTGCGCGCCGACGAGGCGGGTGGGCCTCTCCGCACGCGGCGTGCGGTGGGTGCTGGCGCCCGTGGTCGCCTCCACGGTGCTCGGGCTGGCGTTTCTGGCCGCGCACCCGCCGACCCGCGCCGTGCAGGAGGCGCAGGTCATCGGCCACCTGGCCGCCCGCCGAGCGCCCGGTGACACCGCGGTGGCCGCGTTCGGCGACCCCGCCCTGATCGAGCAGGCTGGGCTCGCCAGCCCCTACCCCGACCTGTGGAGCCTGCCGGTGCGGGTGCACGACCCCACCCGCAGGCGTTCACCCGGCTGCTGCGCGGTCCGCACCACCCGACCTGGCTGGTCGTCCGGGGCACCAGCCTGGACTCCTGGGGCCTGGAGGCGTCCACGGCCGACCGGGTCGCGGCGCGGCAGGACGAGGTCGTGCTCACCGCCGGTGACCTCGAGGTGCTGCACCGCGACGGGTGAGGGGCGCCGCGGCTCAGAGCAGGCGGCCGCAGTGGGGCCACGGCGAGCGGCCCCGTGCCTGGTACAGCCTCTTGGCGCGGTAGGTCTGCTCGGCGCGCGAGGCCTTCGAGGGCAGCCCCGAGCCCCCGACGCCGGCCCAGGTGGCGCGGTTGAACTGGTACAGGCCGTAGTAGCCGGCCGGGTTCACCGCGCGGGGGTTGTTGGTCGACTCGCAGCCGGCCAGCGCGCGCCAGTCCAGGCGGTCCGCCCCGGGCACCGAACCGAAGCGGTGACCCACCAGCACCCGGCGCGCGACGGGCGTGCGGACCACCCGCGTGGAGCGACGGGTCCCGACGAGGAGGCCGTCGTGGCGGGTGCGGACCACGGTGGTGCGGCGCAGGCCCGGGTGCCCCCGGCGGACGACGGTGCGCTGGCCGGGGCGGAGCCGCATGACGGTGCGGGTCGTCACCCGACGGGCGATCCGCCGGTCGGTGTGGCTGCGGGTGCGCTCCACCGCGACGCGGACGACCGTGTCACCGCCCTGCAACCGGCGCTCGCGCCCGCTCGTGCGCCGACCGGCGCGCAGCACGCGGACCAGGTCGTCGCGGTCGACCGCGACACCCTCGTCGGCGAGCAGGTGGGGCGCCCAGGCCCGAGTGGTCCTCACGGTGCGCACGTCGGTGGCGGTGGCCACGCGCACGGAGATGCCCTGGTCCCCGGGCGCCTCCTCGACCGCGGGAGGGGGGTCCTGCGCGGGGTCGTCGGGGGTGGTCGTGGTGGAGGCCTGGGCCGCGGGGGCCAGCGTCGCGCCGAGCGCGAGGGCCACGGCCGTCGTGCCGGCGGCCCGCAGGCCGCGTGCTACCTGGTGGCGGATCATGGTCGAGCACCTTCAATCGGATCGCGGACGACCACCGACGGCGGCCGCTGTGCGGGCTAGACCGTAGGCGAGGTCGCGCCGGGGTCCACATCGCCGACACCTCCCCCAGGACCCCGGGCCGCCCCCACCGGCGGCGGGCGGCGCGGGGGCGCCCGCGCGCACCGGCGCTGATCGTCCCGGCCGTGACGGCCGATCGGCCCTGTTCCCCGTGGCCGCCGACGCACCAGCCTCGAGAGCGAACCCACGAGGACGGAGACCGCCATGCTCGACCTGCCCGACCTCGGCGCCGAGGAGTGCGAGCGGCTGCTGCGTGCCGGCGAGGTCGGCCGCGTGGCCCTGGCCACGCCGGACGGGCCGCACATCGTGCCGGTGCCCTACCTCGTGCTGGACCGGACGATCGTCGTGCGCACCTCGCCGTACAGCCTGCTGGCCACCTACGGCCGTGACGCCGTGGTCGCCTTCGAGGTGGACCTGGTCGATCCCGAGCAGCCGCGCGGCTGGAGCATCACCGCGCGAGGCCGGGCGACGAACGTGGACGCGGCCATCACGACGCGGGTCCGGGCCACCGGGGCCGCACGCAGCTGGACCACCGGGTCCCGCTCGGGCCTGCTGCAGATCCGCTGGACCGAGCTGGCCGGACGCCGCCTGCTGGGAGCCACGGCCGTGGCACCGTGGACGGCCCCGCGGTCCGGGTAGGGCGGCGCTTCGACGAGGGACCTTGGGCCCTGACGCGGACCGGTGGGGCGGCGTAGACCGGAGGGATGTCCGCCTCCCCCGCCGTCCGCGTGTACCTGCTCGACGACCACGAGGTGGTCCGTCAGGGCCTGCGCGTCGTCCTGGAGAGTGAGGGCGACCTCGAGGTGGTCGGCGAGTCGGGCTCGGCCGTGGAGGCCACCCACCGCATCCCGGCCCTGCGCCCCCACGTGGCGGTGCTCGACGGACGCCTGCCCGACGGGTCCGGCATCGAGGTCTGCCGCGCGGTGCGCTCGGTCGACCCCACGATCCAGGCGCTGATCCTGACCTCCTACGACGACGACGAGGCGCTGTTCTCCGCGATCATGGCGGGCGCCTCGGGCTACCTGCTCAAGGAGATCCGCGGCGCCGACCTGCGCACCGCTGTGCGCCAGGTGGCGGCGGGGAAGTCGCTGATCGACCCCTCCCTGACCCAGCGGGTCCTGGACCGGCTGCGCAACCCCTCGGTGACCGCCCCCGAGCTGGCCGCCCTGACCGAGCGGGAGCTGACGCTGCTGGGGCTGATCGCCGAGGGACTGACCAACCGGCAGATCGGCGAGCGGATGTACCTGGCCGAGAAGACGGTGAAGAACTACGTCTCGAGCATCCTGTCCAAGCTCGGGCTGCAGCGCCGCACCCAGGCCGCCGTGCTCGCCTCGCAGCTGCTCGCGCCGACCACCGGCCCCGCGAGTCCGGCGCCCTGACCTGCCGGGACCAACGGTGCGCGGGCACCGACCAACGGCACTGACCTGGCCGGTGGGTGGCAGGTCACGGTGGAGGCCAGGCACCACTCGCGCCACATCCACCGGAGGTCCTCATGTCCGTCATCCACCCCCGCACCTCCGCAGGCCCCGGCTCCGGCGCCGCGGGCGCCGACGTCCCGACCGGGGAGGGCACCGTGGTGTCCCGCACCGGCGCCCGCGCGCTGGCGGTGCTGCGGATCCTGTTCGGCCTCACCTTCCTGTGGGCCTTCTTCGACAAGCTGCTCGCCCTGGGCTTCTCCACCGGTCGCGACGCCGCCACCGGCCAGGTCGACCGCTTCGGCGACGCCGCCTGGATCAACGGCGGCAGCCCGACGGCCGGCTTCCTGGGCAACGCCGCGGACGGTCCCTTCACCGGGCTCTACCACGCGATCGCCGGCAGCGCCTGGGCCGATGCGCTGTTCATGCTCGGCCTGCTCGGCATCGGCGTCAGCCTCACCTTCGGCGTCGCGAACCGGCTCGGGGCCGCCTCCGGCGTCGTGCTGTACCTGCTGATGTGGACCGTCGTGCTGCCGCCGGCCACCAACCCGGTCCTCGACGACCACATCCTCGGCGCCGCCACGCTCGTCGTGCTGGGCCTGCTCCACGCCGGCGACACCTGGGGCCTCGGCTCGCGGCTCTCGCGCCACCACCTGGTCCAGCGGTACCCGGTCCTGCGCTGAGGCGGCAGCGGTCCGGCGGGCCTCACCCGAGCGGCACCTCCCACACCAGGGCGGTGCCGCTCGGCACGTGCGGGTCCAGGGCGAGCGTGCCGCCGAGCTCCTGGGCGCGCCGACGGGCGTTGCGCAGCCCGCTCTCGCCCGTCCTGGCCGCCAGCCCGACCCCGTCGTCGACGACGCGCAGCCGTAGCGTCGAGACGGTGGCCTCGACCTCGACCTCGGCGTGGGCGGCCCGGGCGTGGCGGGCGAGGTTGGAGACGGCCTCGCGCAGGACCGCGAGCAGGTGCTCCCCGGTGGCCGCCGGCACCAGGGAGTCCAGGGGCCCGACGATGCGCACGACCGGGACGAAGCCGAGGATCGGCTCGTACTCGCGCACCAGCTCGCGCACCTGCGCCCGCAGCGACCCCACCGTCCGGCTCTCGAGCTCGAAGATGGTGCCACGGATGTCGCGGATGGTCAGGTTGAGGTCCTCCACGCTGCGGTCCACGCGGTCCTGGGCCCGCGGGTCGTCGATCAGCGGCGCGACGCCCTGCAGCTGCAGGCCGGTGGCGAAGAGTCGTTGGATGACCAGGTCGTGCAGGTCGCGGGCGATGCGCTCCCGGTCGGAGACCACGGCGAGGTCCTGGCGGTCCACGAGCGCCTGCGCCCGGTCCAGGGCGAGACCCGCCTGGTCGGCGAAGGAGGCCAGCAGATCGCGGTCCTCCCGGTCGTGGGAGCGGTAGGCGGTGCCGTGGAAGGCCACCAGCGCGCCGCTCTCCGCGAGGTGGGCCCGCAGCGGGATGGCGACCGCGACGCCGTCGTCGCGGCGCACCTCGACGGGGTCGCCGGGCTCCCGGCTGCTGCGCAGCTTCTCGTCGACCGCGGCGAGCAGCGTGCGGTGCACGGGCTCGATGCGCCCGGCCGTCGCCTCGAGGACGGGGTCCCGCCCGTGCGGAAGGCTCACCACGGCGGCGGCCCGCGCCCGGGAGATGGCCCGGGCCCCGGTGGCGATCTGCTGACGGGCCAGGGGGAGGTCGATGGGCGGCTGGAGCAGCTCGCTGAGCTCCGAGGCGGCCTCGAGCCACTCGCGGCGACGCTCGCTCAGGCCGTAGGCGCGGGCGTTGTCGATCACCGACCCGGCCGCGCTGGCCAGCGCCTGGACCAGCGCCACGTCCTCGTCGGTGAACGACTCGCCGCCGTCCTTCTGGGTCAGGTAGAGGTTGCCGAAGACGGTGCCCCGGATCCGCACGGGCACGCCGAGGAAGGTCTCCATCGGCGGGTGGTGGGGCGGGAAGCCGTAGGAGGCCGGGTGCGCGGTGAGGTCGTCGAGCCGGATCGTCTCCGGCTCGTCGATGAGCAGGCGCAGGATGCCGCGACCCGCCGGCAGCGCCCCGATCCGCTGGCGGGTGGGGTGGTCCATGCCCGTCGTGATGAACTCCACGAGGTCGCCCTGGTCGCCCCCGATCACGCCGAGCGCGCCGTAGCGGGCGCCGGTCAGCTCGGCGGCCGAGGCGATGATCCGGGTCAGCACGCTGTGCAGGTCGAGGTCCGAGGACATCGCGGTGATCGCGTCGAGCAGGGCACGCGCGGGCCCGGACAGGGCGGTGCTCTCGGGCGGGCTCATCACCCGAGTGTGGACCAACCCGGCCCGGGACGTGGGGGTCGTTGGTCCTCCGCGCCGGACCTCACGGCCGTGCCCGGCGCGGTCCGGGTGCGAGGAGCGTGGCGTGCATGACGAACTTCACGCAGATGTCCGGCCTGTCCATCGACGACGTCGCGGTGGCCGACCCGCTTCGCGACCAGGCGCCCCTGCCGCGCGCCGCGGAGCCGGACCCCTCGATGAGCGGCGCGATCGTCGTGGGCGTCGACGGCTCGGAGGACGCCGCACGCGCGATCGCGTGGGCCGCCGCGCAGGCGAGCCTGGAGGGCCGTCCCGTGGTGCTGGTGCACGCCTCCCCGCTCACCGGGCACAGCATCTACCCGGGCGCGGAGTACCTGATGATGGACGACCGGGCGATGGCCGCCGTCAGCGCCGACTCCCAGCGGATCCTGAGCGAGGCCACCGAGGCGGTGCTGCACGCTGACACCGGGCTGCGCGTCTCCGGCCTCGACCTGCGTACCGAGGCCCGGGAGACCCTCGTGCGCGCCAGCGAGGTCGCCCACCTCGTGGTGGTGGGCTCCCGCGGCCGCGGCCACACCGCGAGCCTGCTGCTGGGCTCGGTCAGCGCCTCGGTCGCGGCCCGCGCGTCGTGCCCGGTCGTGATCGTGCGGCCGCCGTCGGACAAGGTCCGAACGCCCGGGGTCGTGGTCGGCGTGCGGTTCTCGCCGCGGGCCACCAGGGTGGTCGAGCACGCGTTCGTGCAGGCCTCGCTGCTCGGGGTGCCCCTGACGGTGGTGCACTTCTACTTCGACACCGAGACCTCCGAGGAGAGCCTCGTGGTGCCCGAGGGGTCCAGCGGGCTGCACGACGAGCTGCGCAAGCCGGTGGCCGAGGTGGTGGCCGGGCTGTCGGAGAAGTACCCCGACGTGGAGGTCCACGTGGACCTCGCCGCGGGCGGCTTCCGCCGGGTCCTGGCCGGCGAGGCGGGCCACCACGACCTGCTGGTGATCGGGCGTCGCTCGGGCAACCCGCTCGGCCGGGCGATCGGCACCTGGTCGACGCTGTCCATCGTCGAGCACGCGGCCGGCACCGTTCTGGTGGTGCCGGAATCGGCGTCCTGAGGTCGGTGGTGCACCGCGGGTGACCCGCGGGGTGGCGCTGCGGGCCGATCTCAAGCATGATCGGTCTGCCGCGCACGAGCGGCCGACGAGGTCGTCGGCGAGCCCGGGGCGGTGCAGCACCACCCCAGGCCCCGGCACCAGTCGGGTCCGTCCGGATCGCGCCGAAGCCCGCCACGGTCCGGAGAGACACGAGAGATCGTGTGATGGCGGGCGCGGGAACGACCAGCAACCGACCGGCACGCCGCTCCTGCGTCGTGCCCGGTCTCGGGGTGAACGGCCCGGCTTCCACGTGAGTCCACTCGCGCGGGTGCCGAGCCCAGGGCAACGGCAGCCCGAACCCGACAGGTCGTGCCCCGGAGGCGTCGCCGAGGAGCACCTCCATGCACCACACGACCCAGCACGCCCGATCACCCCGCCTCATCCAGGCCCTCACCCGTCCGGTCACCCGCGTCCTGCGGCTGGTCGGCCCCGTGCTCGCCCTGGCCCTGGCCCTGTCGATGACGACGATGCCCCAGGCCCAGGCCGCGCCCGCCGCCCCTGCCGCGGCCTGGGTGGCCGGCGCCCAGGTGCAGAACGGCGCCGTGGCCATCACCACCGCGAAGCGCCGGGCGCGTCCCGGCCAGCGGTGGCGCAACCGCCTCATCCGCATCGCCCGCAACCAGGCCGGCACGCCGTACCGCTACGGCGCCACCGGCCCCGGCTCCTTCGACTGCTCCGGCTACACCTCCTTCGTGTTCCGCAAGGGCGGTCGGTCGATCCCGCGCACGAGCAGCCAGCAGGCCGCCGCGTCGAAGCGGATCAGGACGAGCAACCGCCGCCGCGGCGACCTGGTGTTCTTCCACAGCGGGGGCCGCGTCTACCACGTGGGCATCTACGCCGGCCACGGCTACATCTGGCACTCCCCCAGCACCGGCAGGCGCGTCTCGCGGTCGAAGATCTGGACCAGCTCGCACTTCTACGGCCGGTTCCACCGCCGCTGAGCACCACCCGCACCACCTGAGCCGGGGCCCGGACGTCGTCGCCGTCGACGTCCGGGCCCCGCGCTCGCCCCGACCACCCGGCGGGCCACCCCGCGACCCGGCGGGCCACCCCGCGAGGGACCGGCCGGGCCACCTCCCGGGCCGGTGCGCTCTTCGGCATCGGGAGCAGACCGGCTCAGGACCGGTTGAGTGCCACCGCCTCGCGCACCAGCGCGACGAGGGCGGCCTCGTCCAGCACGTCGTCCTCGTGCAGGTCGATCGCGCGGCGGGTGCCGGCGGTCAGGCTCGCGTTGAAGACCCCGGACGGGTCCGGCAGCGCGGCGCCGCGGGCGACGGTGAGCTTCACCTTGTCCCGGTAGGTCTCCAGGGTGCAGACCAGGCCCTCGCAGGAGAACGTCGGCACCCCGTCGGGGTTGGTGGGCTTGCGCCACTTCGTCTCCTCGACGAGGCCGGCGTCGGCGCCCAGGACCAGCGCGCGCAGCCGCTCCACCCTCGCGGCGCGCCAGTCCTCGACCATGCCCGCCAACCTACTCCCGGACGGCCGGAGACGTCGTGGGTGGATGATCGCTGCCGTGGACGACCTCCAGCTGCTCTCCGCCCGTGACCTCGTGGCCGCCCTGCGCACCCGCCAGGTGTCGGCCCGCGAGGCGCTCGCCTCGCACCTGGCCCGGATCGAGGAGGTGGACCCGCTCCTCAACGCCGTCGTCACGGTGGTGGCCGAGCAGGCCCTCACCGCCGCCCGGGCCGCCGACGAGCTGGCCGCCTCGGGCGCCGACCTGCCCGCCCTGCACGGGCTGCCGATGACCCACAAGGACACCCACCAGGTCGCCGGCGTGCGGACCACCCAGGGCTCCCGGGTGCTCGCCGACCACGTGTCGCTCGCCGACGACCTCGTGATCGCCCGGTTGCGGGCCGCGGGCGTGGTGAGCACCGGCAAGTCCAACGTGCCGGAGTTCGCCGCCGGGTCGCACACCTTCAACGAGGTGTTCGGCACCACGGTCAACCCCTACGCGCTCGACCGCAGCGCCGGGGGGTCCTCCGGCGGGCTGGCCGCCGCGCTCGCCGCGGGCGTCCAGCCGCTGGGCGAGGGCTCCGACATGGGCGGCTCCCTGCGGATCCCGGCCTCGTTCTGCAACGTGGTCGGCTTCCGGCCCTCCTACGGCGTGCTGCCGAACCCGGCCGCGCACGACGCGCGGGCCTGGCTGGCCCGCACCGGCCCGATGGCGCGCGAGGTGGACGACCTGGTGCTCTTCCTGGCCGCGGTGGCCGGTCCGGACCGCCGGGTGCGGCCGCCCTCGACCCTCACCGCGCCAGACTTCGCCGCCCTGGCCGACGAGCCCGTCGGGGACCTGCACGGCCTGCGGGTGGGCTGGAGCCCCGACCTCGGCCTCGGCGTGCCGGTCGAGCCCGCGGTGCTCGCGGCGCTGAGGGCACGGCTCGGCGTCCTCGAGGAGGCCGGCGCCGTGGTGGAGGAGGCCGAGCCCGACCTGCGCGGGGCCGACGAGGTCTTCTCGGTGACCCGCGCCGTCGAGTTCGTCGCCGGGCTGGGTGACGTGGTGCGCGACCACCGCGACCAGGTGAAGCCCGAGGTGGTCTGGAACGTCGAGCTCGGCCGCGGCCTCGGCGTGGAGGACCTGATCGCGGCCACCGCGGCACGGACCCGCCTCGACGCCGCCGTCGCGTGCTGGTTCGAGCGCTACGACCTGCTCCTCTCCCCCGCCGCCCAGGTCCTCCCGTTCGACGCGTCGTTGCGCTACCCCGCGGACGTCGCGGGCGTGGCCTCGTCGACCTACCTGGACTGGATGCGCATCGCGTGCGTCGTCTCGGCCACCGGCCTGCCCGCACTGTCGCTGCCGTTCGCGTTCACCCCGGACGGCCTGCCGGTCGGTCTGCAGATGGTCGCCGACCACGACCGCGACGTGGACCTGCTGCGCTGGGCACGGGTGCTGGAGCAGCGCACCGGGACGGCCCGCCGACGCCCGGTGCTGCCCGCGGCAGCCCCCTGAGCGAGACGGCTCCACCCCGCTCAGCGAAGCGGCGCCGCCCCGGCAGGATCGGGACCTCCGGGCACTTCTCCCCGTTTCGTCCTGCGGGACGGGCCGTCAGGCGCCAGGCTGGTCCCGTCGCACCAGGTCCCCCGACCAGCACCCCCGAGCAGCACCCTCGACCATCCCCTCGCACCGTCTGGACACCCCCATGCCCCCCAGCGCCCCCGAGACCACCCCTGCCCCCACCACCTCCGCCCGGCGGACCCGGCGTCGTCCTCTCGGCGTCGTCGCCGCCACGGCCGCCGTGGCCTGCCTGGCCACCTCGGTCCTGGGCGGCCCGTCCGCGCGGGCCGCGGGCGACACCGCGGGCGCGCAGACCGCGGAGGCACTGACGTCGACGAAGTTCCTCGCCGGGGTCAGCTACCGGGGCTCGTTCCCCGACCCGACCGTCCTGCGCGACGGCCGGCGCTTCCTCGTCTCCGGCACCAGCGTGGCCAACCTGAACCTGCCGCTGGCCACGAGCACGGACCTCGTCCACGTGCGCCCGCGCGGGCCCGTCGAGGACGTGCACCGGTTCTCGACCTGGAAGCTGTACAACGAGTCCATGGTTGTGCCGCCCGCCTGGGCCGCGGTCCGCGGCCGGCGCGAGGGGGTCCCCCTGATCAGCCAGTGGGCCCCGTCGCTGGCGACGGTCCAGGGCCGCTACCTGGCCGCCTTCTCGGCCGCGCAGACGCTGTCCCCGCGCCACTCGTGCATCTCGATCGCGTCCTCGGCGACCGCGATCGGCCAGTACGTCGACCCCCACGAGGAGCCCCTGATCTGCGTGCCCGGCTCGGCCCTGGGCGCCATCGACCCGGAGTTCTTCGTCGGCGAGGACGGCCGCCCGTGGCTGCTCTGGAAGGGCGCGCACATCCCCGGGGTCCAGCCCGGCGGGATCATGGCGCAGGCCCTCACCGACGACGGGATGGACCTGCGCCCGGGAACCCAGCCCCGCCTGCTGCTGCAGACCCGGCGCGACTCCTGGGAGGGCACCCTGGTGGAGAACCCCTCGATGATCCGCTACCGCGGGACCACCTTCCTGTTCTACTCCGCGAACTCCTGGCGCACCGGCGCCTACGCCACCGGCGTCGCGGTGTGCCGCTCGGTGCGCGGCGGGTGCCGACGGGTGAGCCTGAGCCCGGTGCTGCGCTCGACCTCACGGCTCAAGGGCCCCGGGGGCGCGGACGCGTTCGTCGACAAGGACGGTCGCCTGCGCCTGGCCTTCCACGCCTGGGACGCCGGGCACGTCGGGATCCCGAACCCCCGCAGGCTCCACTTCGCGACGCTCGCCACCCGCGACAACCGCGTCCTGGTGACGTCCGTGCGCTGATCACACCGGCGGAGCTCGGGTGAGGGGACCGGAGAACGGTGCTCTGCTCCGCACCGACCCCGGCGCGCTCCTGGCGGTGAGCACCGTCGTCCGCCCTGCAGCGGCCTCACCGCCCCGCGATCCGGGGCTCGGGCCGCGAGGTCGTCACCGTCGCGGTCGAGCTCGCGGCCCCGACGGGCCGCCGTCGTCGGTCAGCTCGCCTGCCGGTCGGAGATGGACGCGGATGCGGGTGCCGCCGGGTGCCGGGCCCCGACCGGGTGTCGACCTCGATGCTCGCTCCGAGGAGGTCGGCGTGGGCTCGGGTGATCGTGAGGCCCAGTCCGTGGCCGTGCGGGCCCGAGCGGGTGGTCGCGGCACGGACGAGGCGACGGAGGACGCTACGTCGTCTCCTGTCGAGACCATCAGCGATGTCGACGACATCGACGTGGCCGTCGACAGCATGGTCGGCCTGGAGGTCTCGGCGGTCGGCAACGTGAGTGACGTGCTGTCCGCCGAGGCCATGCGCATCGACCGCGACGGCCTCGGCAACGTCGAGGACCGGGGCGAGGTCGGCTCTGCCCTCGAATCGGACTACGACTACGACTACGACTACTACGATTACGACGACCTCACCGAGTACGACGCCGACTTCGGCGACGACGACGTGACCGACGACGGCGTGCTCGTGGTGGACGCGGCAGGTCTGCAGAGCTTCGACGTCGACCAGCCCGTCCGGGTGAGCGGCACTGTTCGCCGCTTCGATCAGGACATCATCGAGTCGCTCTACGAGGTGAACCTCGAGGACGACGTCTTCGACAGCTACGAGGACTCGCTGGTCATCGTCGCCGACTCCGTGCAGGCAGCATCCTCGGCCGCCACGCGGGGCGACAGCACCACGCCGGGTGCGTCGGCCTCGCCGAGCGACGCCAACACCCAGTGACGCGGGCCTGACCGCGCCGGCGGGTGGTGGGCCGCTACCGGGCCCACCACCCGCCTGTCGTCGCCACCCGGATGGGTGACGGGCGGGTGGTCACCGCGCTCCTCACCCTGGAGGAGCCCGAGTTCGCCTGGAACCTGGCCCATGGCCTCGCCCTCGACAGCGACCACACGTGGAGCGAGCTGGTGAAGGTGTACGAGAAGGTCGACCCGCTCGCGGTTCTGCCGATCCACCAGCGGCTCGTCGAGAACGAGCTGGTCGAGGCCGACGCCCAGCACTACCGACTCGCCGCCCGACGGCTCGCGACGATGCGCAAGCTTGCCGCCAGGTCCGATCAAGCGGTCGAGGTCGATGAACTCATCGCCGAGCTGCGCGAGACCCACCGGGGACGTCCGCGCCTGCAGCAGGAGAGGCCCTGGGCTCCTCACGTGCGGTGAAGCCCCGCCACCTCGACCTCATCAAGCGCACGCTGAGGGTCGAGGAGACAGTCGTGGAGGTCTCGATCAAGAACTCCCCACCGGCGCCCGGATGCTCACCCAGCCCTACCCCGAGGACGACGAGCCCCGCACCATGGGCCTGCCCTCCGACATCGTCGACCAACGCGCTGACGCGATCACCACCCGGGGCCTCGGCCCGGACGATCTGCTGTTCGCGACCCGTGACGGCACCCCCTCTCCCGCAACACCTTCCGCACCCGCATCTGGCGCCCCGCCATCAAGGCCTCGGGGGTCGGCTTCGACGTCCGCGTCCACGACCTGCGCCACGCCCACGCCTCCTGCCCTAGCCACCGTCAGCCTTCCCCAGCGTCTGCACTGGTCGGGGCCGTCGCGCCCCTTCCGGCTGCGCGACCGAGGAGACCGCGCCCGGGTGTACGAGATCGTGCTCCGCGAGGGCGAGCCCGCCGACCTCCTCACCTACGTCGACGGGGCGCTGCTCGTCGACCTGTGGGACGAGCTCGTACTCCCCACCGCGATTCGTCGAGCATGGGAGCCGGCCGTCTCCCCGTACGGCGAGACCCCATGAGCAGATCGGGTCTCAGCGAGTTCCAGATCGAGCTGGCCAACCTCCTCTTCTCCCTCCCCGAGTCCGCCGGATTCCTCCTCGCTGGCGGCGGTGCGCTCATCGCGCAGGGGATCATGCCCCGCCCCACCGACGACCTCGACTTCTTCACCGCCCGCCAGCTCGGCAACGTCGAAGCCACGAGCGATGCCCTCATCACTGCGGTCGTGGCCCGCGGATGGACGACGGACCTCCTCCGCGGCGGCCCAGACTTCCGGCGGTGGGCCATCACCGGACCCGAGAGCGTCCTGGTCGACCTCGCCGTCGACAGCCCCTCCACCGGCACCCCCACCCTCACCATCGCCGGCCCCGCACTTGCCCCGGCAGACCTCGCGTGCGCAAGACCTGACCCTGTTCGGGCGCGCCGAACCCCGCGACACATCGACGTCTACGTCCTCAACCAGCGCTTCAACCGCGAAGACACCCTCGACAAGGCCGCCGCGGCGGACCAGGGCTTCCATCAGGACGCGTTCACCCGAGCCCTCCGCGCCCACCGACGCATCCGCGACGCCGACTTCCCCGACATCGGCGTGGCCATCGAGGACATCCGCAGCTACTTCGACGCCTGGGCCGACGAACTCGACGGCCGTTGAACCTCCGGGCTCGTCAGCGATGACTCCCCCATCAAGTCAGTCCGGTCACCGCCTTCTCCGCCTCCGGGTACGCGCTTGAACTGCCATCGCCACCGGCCAGATACCCTCCGGCGGTGACCATGCCTGCAACGCGTCTCGAGATCGTGGACGGGATCCACCGAGTCCTTGCAGCTGAGGGCCCACTCACCGAGGACGACCTTGTCGCCGCGTTGAAGGCCGAGGGCCTGGACCTGGGTGTGGACCCACTGGACACGGTTGCCGATCTGCTCGAGAGCGACGAGGTCGGGGTGGTCATGCCACTGGGCGACGGACGGCACGCCTGGCTACCCGCGCTGCTGATGGGGCGCACCTTCACTCACCGGGTGAGCCCGGCGGAGATCGAGCACGGCTTCCTCGATGTCTCCCCCGACCTGGAACCGCTGTCGCTGCTGACCGAGGACGATATCTACCTCCGCCTCCTCGACGGCACCGGGCTCGTCGAGGTCCTGGCAGGGTTCGACGACGACGTCCTGGCCGAGCGCGGAATCCCCACCGGTTCGTTCGTGGAGTCCGCGTGGCTACTCGACCCAGCTGCCCTGCGCGAGCTGGAGGTGGGCGCGGACGGTCTCGTGGGGGTGACCGTATGCAAGGACGGGTTCGAGCTCACCAAAGTCACCTCGCCCACGCAGGCAGCCGATCCCCGGCCGATCCTCGACGCGGTGACACGGCTGGGCGACGGTGAGCCTGAACAGATCAGCAGCGTCGTCTGGCTGGCCTGTGCACACGAGCCGGGCCTGTTCGCCTCCCCCACCGAGCCGCTTGCCGAGAGTCTCGGCACCGCCGGACTGGTGATCGACGGCGACCAAGTCGCGCCTCCCGGGTTCGACTTTGCCAGGTGGCGGACGAACCGGCGGATCGAGCACATCGCCGACATGCACCGGCTCGACGACGACAGCGCGCTTGCGGTGCTGGTCCTGTCGCGCCTCTACGAGCGCGTCGCGGACTTCCTCGAGCAGGACCCAGAGGCCCAGGACGTCAGCGAATCGATCGGCCACGCCCTCGCACCTGCAGATGTCGAGACTGATCCAGGTCCCACCCCAGACAGTCTGTTGGGGGCCGACCGTGGCCTGGTCCGCGACCTCGCAGAACGGCTGGAGGACCCCGCCGTCGCCGAGGCGCTCCTGGTCGAAACCATCGGCGCGAGTCGCGACGGTGCCGCCGCACTCGGTCTGTTCGCAGAGACACTCGAACCGCAGGTCCCCCGCGCAGCCCGGCCCGCGCTGCGGTGGCTCCTCGGCAAGGCCCACGAACGACTCGGCGACGTGGCCGCCGCTGAGTACGCCTACGACGCCGCCCTGAGCATGCAGGCCGACTCGCTGCTGGCGCTGTTCGAGCTGGCCCGGATCGCCAGCGACCGAGGAGACGCCGAACGCGGACTGTCCCTGCTTCGCCGAGCGGGAGCACCCGCCGACGACGGCCTCGTGGCCCTGCTGACCCACTTCCGCCCCGTCGAACGCCGCGACCTCGGCCGCAACGACCCCTGCTGGTGCGGATCGGGCCGCAAGTACAAGGTCTGTCACCGCAACAACGAGACCCTCCCGTTGGCCGACCGCGCGGCATGGCTCTACCAGAAGGCCGGGACCTATCTCGCCGACGGACCCTGGCGGGGTGACGTGATCGACGTCGCGGAGATTCGAGCCCAGCATCGGGACCAGCCTGGCGCGACGTACCTCGCCACCCAGGACCCGCTCGTGTGCGACGCGGTGCTCTTCGAAGGCGGAGCGTTCGAAGCCTTCCTTACCGAGCGCGGCGGACTGCTCCCCGACGACGAACGGCTCCTCGCAGAACTGTGGCTGCTCACCGAGCGTTCGGTCCACGAAGTCGAGACGGTTATCCCCGGCAGCGGGTTCACTGCACGCGACCTGCGCACCGGCGAACAAGTCGAGGTCCGTGAACGCACCGCCAGCCGAACGATTGAGGCAGGGATGCTGTTCTGCGCGCGCCTGGTTCCCGCCGGCGACACGATCCAATGTTTCGGTGGCCTCGAGCCCGTCGCCCTCCACCGGCGCGACCGTCTGCTCGAACTCCTCGACAGCGAACCCGACCCCGGCCAACTCGTCGCGTTCCTCTCCGCCCGGTTTGCCCCACCCGTCCTGCAGAACACCGAAGGTGAACCCCTCGTCCTCTGCTCCGCAACGCTGTCAGGTGGGGAAACGGACATACTCACCGCCGCGCTCGACACAACCTACGACCGCGGCGAGGACGAACTACGCTGGATCGAACACGTGACCACCCACGGCATGGAACGCATCCGAGCCACCATCACCATCGAAGGCGGCGCTGTCCAGGTCGAGACCAACAGCGAGCCCCGGATGGACCGTGTCCTCGACACCCTGCTCGCACTCCAACTGGGCCTCCAGGTCCAGACCCAGACCCGACGCCCCGCCGAAGAGCTCCAGGAAGCGATGAGCCGCGCGCCCGCTGGCGTCCCGGCCAGCACCCTCGACCCGAACGACCCCGCGATCGCCGATGTGCTCGAGCAGTTCATACGCACCCACGAACAAGCCTGGCTGGACGAGCCCATCCCCGCGCTCTCCGGCGCAACGCCTCGTGAGGCGGCCGCTGACCCCACCCGACGCCCCGACCTCATCAGATTGCTCGACAGCTTCGGCCCCGCCGCCCCAGGCGCCATGGACCCGGACCGCCTACGCGCCCAGCTCGACCTCTGACCGACTCAGACGTCGTCGTTGTCCTGACACCTCCCGGCGAGTCCGGAGACTCCCTTCGTTGGGAGGATCTGGAACATGGGAAGACCGAGCAAGTACCCCGAGGAGCTTCGCGAGCGCGCGGTGCGGATGGTCGTAGAGGTCGGGCCGCAGTACGGGTCGCAGTGGGCTGCGATCTGCGCGGTGGCCGGCAAGCTCGGGGTTGGTGCCCCGGAGACCGTGCGCACGTGGGTGCGCCGTGCCGAGGTGGACGCTGGCAAGCGGCCGGGCGTGACCAGCGAAGAGGCCGAGGAGCTGAAGCGGCTCAAGCGCGAGGTTGCTGAGCTGCGGCGGGCCAATGAGATCTTGAAGGCCGCCTCGGCTTTCTTCGCGGCCGAGCTCGACCGGCCCGTGAAGCGGTAATCAGGTTCATCACCGAGCACAAGGACCACCAGGTGCCCGACCCCGCCAGCGGCGGGGTCGGGCTGCGCTGGGGAGTCGAGCCCATGTGCGCCGTGCTGTCCGAGCACGGCATCAAGATCAGCGCTTCGACCTACTACGAGTGGGTCGGGAAGAAGCCCACCAGGCAGCAACTGCGCGACGTGGAGGTCACCGGGCTGATCCTCGCGCTGCGGGAGCGCAACAAGCTCAACGCCCGGCTGGGGAGCAGGAAGATGTGGATCAAATTGCGCGGCGAGGGCTACGAGGTGGCTCGCTGCACCGTGGAGCGGCTCTACCGTGCCAACGGCTGGGAGGGCGCCCGCTACGGGTCGAAGCACACCACCACGAGGCGCGATGAGACCCACGACCGGTACCCCGACCTGGTCGACCGGCAGTTCGCCCCGGTGGCCCCGAACCGGCTGTGGGTAGCGGACTTCAAGTGCCGACGTCGGCCCTTGATGTCGCTGTACCCGATGACGGGCTTGGGGTCTCGTCGTACGGCGCCGACGTCGATGGCGCAGGCGATGCGGTAGGCCCCGGCGCGCCCCCACGTGAGGTGAGGACCGCTCTGACGGCCGGGTCGCGGAACGCGTTGTTCAAGTCCGCGAGGCGGTCGTCGTCTCGTCCGGCCATGTAGCCGAACGTGTCGAAGACGTGGGCTCCGAGCTGCACGCGCAGACCTCCAGGGCTCGAGCTCAGACCGGGCCGCGGCCACTGCCGTGGCATCGGGGGTGCTGGCGGGGGAGACGATGCGCACGAAGTCTGCGGGTCGTAGACGTGGCCAGGCAGTCACAGGGTCGGTGTCGATGGCCATCGGTGGATCCTGCACGGTCCATGGGGTCCGGCGCTGCGGGGGCGCGCAGGCAGGGCTGGTCATGCAACGCGCCCGACGATGCTGCACCTGATCGCGGCGAGAAAGACCCACGCCTTCGCGGCACCGTCTGATCGGCTGGCTCGGGGATCGTGGTGCGCACCCGAGGCAACGTGGCGTAGCCGGCAATGTTGCTGCAGCGCATGACCCGCGCGACGTGCTTGTGGTTGGCCCACCCACCCCTCGGCGGGGGGGCGCCGTCGTAGTGCTCTGCGGTCACCCGTGGGGCTCCGAGGGCGTTGTCGGCGCCGTGGACGAGGGCGGCTCCGCCCGACCACCACCCATCGACGGCCGCGCGGGCGGCACGGGCTGGTGCGCCGGCCTTCCAGGCGTAGTACGGCGAGATACTTGGCCGCCGCTGGAGATCTCCCGCTCGGCGGTCAGCTTCGTCGTCTCTGCTCGTGGTGCCGCGTTCTCGGCCTCGGGCCGGTGGCGCAGCGTGCCCCGCACGATGCCCAGGTCCTCAGCGATGGAG
This sequence comes from uncultured Actinomycetota bacterium, assembly GCA_963728085.1. GTDB lineage: Bacteria > Actinomycetota > Actinomycetes > Propionibacteriales > Nocardioidaceae > Nocardioides. The sequence continues at coordinate 260,489 of CAVSIQ010000001.1, forward strand.
AGGAACGTGGCCCCGGGCGTGAACTCGTCCAGGTCGACGGCTTGGCGACGGACCTCCGCGGAGTAGTTCTTCCTGGCCATCGTTCTGGATCATCTCGCGTCTCCAGCAGGAGATGCTGGATTCAGCGTGTCCAAGGACCCCGGGGTCAGGGCCCGCCCCTTCGTCCACCACGACCGTGGACTCGACCCCTCGAAATCGTTGCGACATCGCGACCCGCGGCACGCGTTCCTTGATGGCCGCGACGTGAGCCGGCGAGTAATGTCCTCGAGATCCCAGACCTGCCCCCGAAGCAGGTAACGCACTCGTGAGGTGGAACCGTGAACCGTAGACGGAGACTGCTGGCCACAGCCAGCGCCGGCGTACTCATCACAACCCTTGCCGCCTGCGGCGGCGAGGGAGAGACCAGCACCGAGGGCGGCGAGGCGACCACCGGGCTCGGCGCCCCCTGGATCCTGGGCACCACGGACAAGGTGACGACGCTCGACCCCGCAGGCGCCTACGACCTGGGTTCGTGGACGCTGATGTACAACATGTACCAGACGCTGCTCACGATCCCCGCCGGGGAGAACACCCCGCAGGGTGACGCAGCCGAGTCGTGTGAGTACACCGACACCCAGATGCTCGAGTGCACCCTCAGGGAGGGGCTGACGTTCGCCAACGGCAACGAGCTCACTTCCTCGGACGTGAAGTACAGCCTCGAGCGGAACATCTCGATCGCCGACCCGAACGGCGCCGCCGGTCTGCTCGGGAGCATCGCCGGCGAGGATGGCGTCGTGGACCCGAAGGCCATCGAGACCCCCGACGACCAGACGGTGATTTTCCCACCTGAACCGGCCGGACACCACGTTCGACTCCGTCCTCACCACCAACGCCGCAGCGATCGTGGACGAGGAGACCTTCCCGGCCGAGAGCCTGGTGAGCAACGAGGAGGCAGTCGGCTCCGGCCCGTTCACGATGGACCAGTACGAGGACGGCCAGCAGGCCGTGCTCACCGCCAACCCGGAGTACGACGGCCCCAAGGAGCCGACCTCGGACCGGGTCTTCGTGTCCTACTACCAGCAGCCGGCACAGCTCAAGCAGGCCGTGGAGAACGGCGACGTCGACGTCGCGTGGCGCTCCCTGAGCCCGACGGACATCACCGACCTGCAGGGCAGCGACGCCGTCGAGGTGGTGCAGGGCGAGGGCTCCGAGATCCGCTACTGGACCTGGCAGCTCGGCACCCCGGTCGGCGAGCAGAAGGCAGTCCGTCAGGCCGCCGCCGAGCTCATCGACCGCGAGGCCATCGCCAAGAGCGCCTACGCCGGCACGGTCGACCCGCTCTACTCGCTGGTGCCCCCGGGCTTCCCGGGCCAGGTCGACGCGTTCCAGGAGAAGTACGGCGAGGAAAGCGTCGACGAGGCCGAGGCCCTGCTCGAGCAGGCCGGCGTGAACACGCCGGTGGACCTCACCCTCGGTTACACCCCCTCGCACTACGGGCCCAACGCGGTCGACGAGGCCAACGAGCTGGCTCGCCAGCTGGAGGAAAGCGGGCTGTTCAACGTCGACATCAAGAGCGCGGAGTGGACGCAGTACCAGGACCTGTACAAGGAAGGCGCCTACGACCTGTTCCAGCTCGGTTGGTTCCCCGACTTCCTCGACGCGGACAACTACCTGTCCCCGTTCCTGGTCGATGGAGGCTTCTACGCCAACAACTACTCGAACCCGAAGGTGAACGAGCTCATCGCGAAGGAGCAGGCCACCGCAGACCCGGCCGAGCGCGAGCCGCTCATCGAGGAGCTCCAGCAGATCGTCGCCGAAGACGTTCCTGTCATCCCGAGCTGGGTCGGCCAGAACGTGGCGGTTGCCGGGGACGGGATGGAAGGTGTCGAGGAGACGCTCGACCCGTCCTTCATCTTCCGGCTCTGGGAGATCAGCAAGGAAGAGTGACCTGAGCGGGAGGGGGCGGCACGATGTCGTCCCCCCTACTCTCGTTCGCAGGTCCTCGAACCGAGAGGGGTTCTCGATGGCTGCTTCTGGGGGCTCGCTGGCGCGCTACATCGCGCTGCGCCTGCTGCTGCTCGTCCCGATGGTTCTGATCCTCACGACCATCGTGTTCCTCCTGCTCCGGGTCGCTCCCGGTGACCCGGTCTCGGCCACGGTCGGTGGCCGGCTCGACGAGGCCGCTCTCAACGAGCGCCGCGCGGCCCTCGGTCTGGACCGACCGTTGCTCGTGCAGTACCTCGAGTACCTCGCCGACGTCGCGAGGCTCAACTTCGGCCAGACGATCACCGACAACCGCCAGATCATCGACATCGTCATCGAGCACGGGGGCGCCACGCTGACTCTTTCGGTCGCCGCCTTCATCGTCGCCCTGGCCCTCGGCATCCCTCTGGGTCTGCTGGCCGGCCGGTTCCGCGACACCCCCGGTGACCTGGCGATACGGGTGTTCGGGATCATCACCTACGCCGCTCCCGTCTTCTACTGGGGCCTGCTCTTCCAGCTCTTCTTCGCCGGGTACCTCGGCTGGCTGCCCGTCGGTGGCTCCGCCTCCCCGAACACGATCTTCGAGGTCGAGGAGGTGACGCACATCTTGCTGCTGGACGCGATTCTCGCCGGCAACACCGAGGCGATCCTCGACGTCCTTGAGCACCTGATCATGCCGGCGATGACGCTCGGGCTGCTGCTCAGCGGGATCTTCATCCGGCTGGTGCGGGTCAACGTGCTGCAGTCGCTCCAGGGGGACTACATCGAGGCGGCCCGCGCCCGTGGCCTCACCGAGCGCCGCGTGATGCGCACTCACGCCTTCCGCAACGCCCTGGTGCCCGTCGTGACGGTCATCGGCCTCCAGGTGGCGCTGCTGCTGAGCGGAGCCATCCTGACCGAGGCCACCTTCAACTGGCCGGGCCTGGGCAACGAGCTCGTGCAGTACATCAACAACCGCGACTACGCAGCGGTGCAGGGCATCATCACCCTGTTCGCGGTCGTCGTCGTGGTCGTCAGCATCCTCATCGACATCGTCAACGCACTCATCGATCCCCGGATCCGTTACTGATGGGACTGATCTGATGGCTCTGGTCCGTACCCTCACCACACCGTTCCGGCAGACGACCGGGTTTGCCCGGTGGATCCTGCTCTCCGGGATCCTGCTGGTGTCGATCTTCATCGTGGCGGCGATCTTCGCCCCGTGGATCGCGCCCTACGACTTCGCGCAGACGCGGCTGGCCGATGGCGAGCGGATACCCAAGGCCGCGCCGCCCGGCAGCGGCTACCTGCTGGGCACCACGAGCTTCGGCAACTACGACGTGTGGTCCCGGGTGGTGTGGGGCTCACGCACCGCCCTGCAGGTGGTCATCATCGCGGTGACCCTGTCGCTGGTGATCGGCGCACCGCTGGGCGTCGTGTCCGGCTTCCTCGGTGGCGCCCTCGACCGGGTGCTCGTCCTCATCATGGACGCCCTCTACGCCTTCCCCTCGCTGCTGCTCGCGATCGTCTTCGCCTTCCTGCTCTCCGACAAGCTCGGCGGCGGCGCGACGTCGGCCGGCGTCGCGCTCACGGTGATCTACGTGCCGCAGTACTTCCGAGTCGTGCGCAACACCACGATCAGCGCACGTGAGGCGACCTACGTCGAGGCGGCTCGCGCCATGGGCGCGCCGAGGCGGACGATCATCATGCGCTACCTCTTCGGCAACGTCATCCAGAGCGTCCCGGTCATCGCCACGCTCAACGCCGCCGACGCGATCGGCACGCTCGCCGCACTCGGTTTCCTTGGTATTGGGATCCAGCCCGGCGAGGCCGCGGAGTGGGGCTACGACCTGCAGCGCGCGCTGGCCGACGCCGGAGCGGGGATCTGGTGGACCGGAGTGTTTCCCGGCCTCGCCATCGTGCTGCTCGTCACCGGCCTGACGCTCGTGGGCGAGGGCCTGAACGAGACCGTGAACCCGACGTTGCGCAAGCGCAAGCTCAAGCCGTTCACGCTGCCGCCGCGCGGCGCGGCGACCATGGAGACCGGGAAGGGCCAGGTGGACCTGTGACCAGCAAGACGGCAGGAGCAACACCGGCACGAGCCGGGGCCGACCTGGTGCTTCGGTGCGTGACCTGCGAGTTTGGTACGGCACCGAGGGTGGCGCGGTCCAGGCGGTGGACGGAGTCAGCTTCGACCTCCGCAAGGGGAGATCCTCGGTCTGGTCGGCGAGTCCGGCTGCGGCAAGTCCACGCTCGGTCGCGGGCTGCTGGGTCTGCTGCCCGTAGGCGCCGCGATCGACGGCGAGCTGCGGTTCCTGGGCGAGGACCTGCTGGCCATGAGCCGCAAGGACATGTTCAGCAGGCGCGGGATCGACCTCGGGATGATCTTCCAGGAGCCGTTGACCCGGCTGAACCCGCTGATGCGAATCTCGGACCACTTCACCGAGACGCTGCGCCAGCACGAGAAGGGGATCAGCAAGGACGAGATCGCGCGTCGTTCGCTCGAGGTGCTCGGTCTGATGGGCATCCCGCCGACGCGCTTCCGGTCCTACCCGCACGAGTTCTCCGGCGGGATGCGCCAGCGCCTGATGATCGCGCTCGCGCTCGTGCTGCGCCCGGCGTTCGTCGTCGCCGACGAGCCCACCACGGCCCTCGACGTCCTCGTCGAGGCGCAGATAATCCGGATCCTGCACGACCTGCGCAGCGAGTTCGACACGTCGCTGCTGCTGATCACGCACAACCTGGGGATCATCGCGGAGGCGTGCGACCGGGTGGCGGTCATGTACGCGGGCGAGATCGTCGAGATCGGCGACGCACGAGACGTCTTCCGCAAGCCGCAGCACCCCTACACGCGTGAGCTGCTGCGCTCGACGATTTCCCTGTCCACCACGGGTCTGAACTTCATCCCGGGTGCCCCACCGGACCTGAAGGATCCCCGCCGGCGTGCCGCTTCCACCCGCGGTGCCCCGACGCCATGCAGGTCTGCGCCGCGGAGCACCCGGTGACACGTGAGATGCCCAACGGCTCGGAGGCGCAGTGCTGGGCCGCCGACCTGCGGCACGGTTTTGTGGAGCTGTCCGACGAGCAGCGCAGCCCCCTCGCACGTGAGGAGATCTCCATTGCAGACGAAGCCTGACCCCGCGGTCGAGCGCGAGACGCTGCTCGACATCAAGGACCTCGACGTTCACTTCGAGCTGCGGGGCGGAGCCGTCAAGCGGCTCCTGGGCATGGACACCGGGTCGGTCAAGGCCGTGGACGGGGTCACCATCGCCCTCGCCAAGGGAGAGGTGCTGGGTCTGGTCGGCGAGTCCGGAAGCGGCAAGACCACGTTGGGGCGTGCGCTGCTGGGGCTGGTCCCCTCCACCAAGGGCTCGATCACCTACTACGAGGCGGGCGCTGAGGGACAGCGGCACGAGCGGGTGGTCTCCGAGCTGAAGGAGGCCGGGCTCCGCAAGCTCCGCACAGACCTCCAGATGGTGTTCCAGGACCCGCACGCCGCGCTCAACCCGTCGATGAACATCGAGACGGCGATCGGTCACCCGCTCAAGATCCACGGCATCGCGAAGGGGGATGCGCTGCGTCAACGGGTGCACGACGCGTTGGACCGCGTGGGCCTGAGCCCGCCCGAGCAGTTCATGTCCAAGATGCCGGGCGACCTGTCCGGCGGCCAGAAGCAACGCGCCGTGATCGCCCGCGCGATCATCCTGGACCCCGAGATCCTGGTGGCCGACGAGCCGGTGTCGATGCTGGACATGAGCGTGCGCGCCAAGATCCTGCAGCTGATGCTGGACCTCAAGAACGACCTCGGCCTGACCTACGTCTACATCACCCACGACTTGGCGAGTGCCAAGTTCTTCTGCGACCGGGTGGCCATCATGTATCTGGGCCGGATCGTGGAGATCGGCCCCACCGAGGAGATCTTCGCCGACCCGAAGCACCCTTACACGAAGGCGCTGCTCAAGGCCATCCCCGACCCCGACCCGGACAAGATGGTTGCGCGCGACCTGCCCCGTGGCGAGATCCCCGATGCGGCCAGGCCGCCACGCGGCTGCTCCTTCCACCCCCGGTGTCCAGAGGCGGTCGCTGAGTGCGGCTGGGAGTCGGGCGACCTGCGCAACCTGCTCGAGGAGCACTGGGTGGGCCAGCCGCCGGAGGTCTACGAACGCGAGCAAGAGGTCGTCGGCGACCTTGACGTGCTCGACCGCGGTGAGAGGTCGGTGACCCTCGGCAAGGGCGCTCACGCGACCGAACTCAAGGACGTGTTCAACGGGATCCGGGCGGAGAACCCCGACGAGCCGTTGTGGAACGGCGTGAAGTCGGTCGAGGCCACCGGGGACGGTGTACGCGTCGAGTTCCACGACGGTGTGGACCCCTTGCTGCGTCCGTCGGGCGGTGTCGAGGTTGCCTGTGTCCTCTTCCCAGTCCCGTCACCACCGAGCCCGGCCTGAAGGACTGAGCGGTGCTGGCGGGCACACCAAGGCCTCGGCGACGTTCTGACGGGTGAGAGCAGACAGGGAACGGCTCAGCGCTCCGACGGGGGTTCGTCGTCGAGCCTAGGTCAGTGACGTCCTGGCCGGCGCGCTGGCGGGCCCAGAGTCCCATGTCGAGAGCGTCCAACGCGAGGTCGGTGCGCAGGCTGGTCGACACCTGCCAGCCGACGATCATCCTGCTAAAGACGTCCAGGACGAACGCGACGTAGGTCCACCCAGCGTGCGTTCTGACGTAGGTCAGATCCTATGCCGACCTACGGACTATGCCGACGTCGCTGAGGGTCGTGCAGGTCAGCGACGGGCAGCGGCTTGGAAGGTCGGCCACCCCGGCCGCCCGTGCGCGCTTGCGCAGCACGATCGAATTGGGGCACCCCCGGAGATCGGCTCGCTCGTGACCGACCCGCTGCGCAGGCTGGTGAACATCCGGCCAGGCTGAGTGCCTCGGTGGCGAAGCCAGGCGTCAAGGGCCGCGATCGGGTCGGTGGAGGCGTGTTGGCCGTGGACGACGGCAACGACCTGGCCTTCGGCGTACCCTCGCCCCCTCCCCTCCCCCCCCCTGGGTCGGGCTTGTCGGCGGGGCGCGGTGCCGATGATCCGGCGCGACCTCGGCGGACCTGTCGAACCCCTTCGGTGAGTACCGGGTCCCTCAGGCCGTGCATCCTGTGCCGGTAGGCGATGGCGCCGCAGGCCAGGTCGATGGTGCCCACCGATAAACCGTCGGCCGCCCGTTCAGTGAAGTACACGCAGATCAGCGCACTTCACGGGGAGCGGCCTGGCGCCGCAGGTTGAGCACCAGCGCTCCACTGGCGCCACGCGAAGTCGTACACGGTGCGGGTCGACTCGGCGTGCGCGGCGGTGATCGCCTCGCTGATCCGGACGGCCTCCTCGACGGTCAGGCCGGCGGGCAGGTCGCGCGGTCGGGCGGCAGATGTCAGAGCTGGATTCACCCAGAAGTTGTACGGAGCGAGAGCAGTATCTTCGGCGCCGGGTTCACTGCGGCGGTGGCGTCGCCATCGTCTGGGCCACTCCCCTGGCCATCCCACACCAGAGCGGCTGAGGAAGGTGCCGCTCACCCCCGCTCCGCGATGGTGCTCGCGGTCGTGTCGATCAAAGGAGCACTAAGTGGACCTCGATCAGGATCTCAGAGTGGCCGCGCATGGTCATCGGGCGATGCGGTCGCACACCCAACCCCAGTCGATCCTCTCCTGCTCCAGTCGAACTCGCTGGCCGAGAGCGTCGGTGACGAGGTCGTGGTAGAGAGCCTGCTCCTCGGGCATGAGCCGGCTGAGTGCCGCCTTCGTCGGACGCTCCTCGTCGAACCATCGCTCGCGATGCGCCATCAGGGTGGCCCGGTCCATGAGCGTCGACTGCGTGTGCGGGAGCCAGGCGCGAAGGCGGTGGAGAATGGCGAAGCCGTGGGTGTCGATGTCGCCCGGGTCAGGTGAGATCCACGTCGACGAGCCACGGGAGTCTTCCGACCCGGTCGATGTCAAAGCCCTTGCCCCAGATGACGATGCCGTCCTTGGGAACGTCGACGCTCAGGTAGGTGATCTCGTTCTCCACGACGATGGCGGATCGCGGATGGACGGACAGCTCGGCCAGCTCTGTGGCTCGCATCGCCAGTTCGGTGGCTGGAGCGGGTAGGCCGAGCGTCGGCGCGGGCCGTAGGCGAACGAACTGGAGCCTGACCCGCTTACCAGACCCCGACAGGAAGCCGCTCGGCGTCGACGGCACGGCAAGCATGGCGGCCAACACTCCGCGATGCTTCTCGGCGA
>CAVSIQ010000002.1:0-86357 GCA_963728085.1 uncultured Actinomycetota bacterium
CACGGTGCGCTCCCCGGCCTCGAGCACCCGGTCGGTCAGGGCGCGGGCCAGGGTGGACTTGCCGCTGCCCGAGAGACCCGTGAAGAACAGCACCAGGCCCTGCTCGCCCGGCGCGGGGGAGTCCTGGTCGACCACGGCGGTGACGGCGTCGTCGTAGGTGGGCTCCGCGGGCTCGACGAGCCCGGCCACGGGGTCCGGGCCGGCGTAGGTGACGGCGACCTGGACGCCGAGCGCGTGGTCGACCGCGTCGTCGCCGTGCGAGGCCAGCGGCACGGCGACGACGGCGGCGTCGAGGCCCTCGGCGGCCACCAGCGTCGCGCGCAGCAGCGCCACCGGGCTCAGCGGGGAGAGGCCGCTGCCGCACAGCACGAGCAGCAGGACGGGGCCGAGCGCGCGGAGGTCGGCGACCTGCTCGCGGCTCAGCGCGTCGGTGACCGGGACGACCGTGCGGCCGGCGTGGGCGGCGCGGGTCTCGGCCGGCGTCAGGTGCAGGCGGCGGAAGGGGCCGTGCTCGGCGCGGGCGAGCGGCTCGAGCGTCCACGGACCGGGCCCGCTGCGGCTGACGTGGGCCAGCGGCAGGCCCTCGGGGTCGACGAGCTCGACGGCGGGTGCCTCCGCGAGCCCGGCCGGCAGGTCGAGGGTGATCGGGCTGCCCGGTTCGTCGAAGGTCGACACCGGGGCGAGGGCGCCGGAGGCGAGCAGCTCGAGGTCGTCGAGCTCGCGGGGCGAGGGGCAGTGCTGGGGGACCGCGGGAGGCATGGCGGCATCGTAACTGCACCGACTCGATCGACTTAGTCTGCGGGACCCCGCCCCGGCGCGTCGCGGTCGGGCGGTGCTCGTAGGCTCGCGCCATGCCAGCCGAGGTCGTCGCCGAGATCGTCCGCTCCGGGTTCGTCGAGGGCCACCACTACGGCTCGGTGGTCGCCCTCGAGCGCGACGGGACCCCTGCGTGGTCGGTCGGCGAGGTGGCCGCCCCGGTGCTGCCGCGCTCGTGCAACAAGCCGCTCCAGGCCCTGGGCATGGTGCGGGCCGGCCTCGACCTCCCACCCCGCCTGCTCGCCCTCGCGTGCGCGTCGCACTCCGGCGAGCAGGTGCACCTCGACGGCGTCCGCACGATCCTGGCCGGCGCGGGGCTCGACGAGAGCGCCCTGCAGACCCCGCCCGACTACCCCCTCGACGACGAGGCCCGCGAGGACCTCCTGCGCGCCGGCGGCACCCGCTCGTCGGTGGCGATGAACTGCTCGGGCAAGCACGCCTCGATGCTGGCCACCTGCGTGGTCAACGGCTGGGACGCCGCCACCTACCTCGAGCCCGGCCACCCGCTGCAGCAGGCGATCGCGGCGACCTTCGCCGAGCTGACCGGCGAGGACGTCGAGGTCGTGGCGGTCGACGGGTGCGGGGCCCCGCTGCTCTCGACCTCGCTGACCGGCCTCGCGCGTGCGTTCCGGGCGCTCGCGCTGGCCACCGACGGCCCGGAGCACCGCGTCGCCGAGGCGATCCGCGCCCACCCGGAGATGGTCTCCGGCAGCCGCCGCGACGAGCGCACGCTGCTGCGGGCGATGCCGGGCTCGATCGGCAAGGCGGGTGCGGAGTCCTGCTACGTCGTGGCCCTGCCCGACGGCCGCGCGTTCGCGCTGAAGACCGACGACGGCGCCGGCCGGGTGCGCCCGGTCCTGATGGCTGCCGCGCTGGCGCGCTCGGGGGTCGACACCGAGGACTGGGTCGACGGCGACACCGTCCGGTCCACCGGTCTGCACCCGCTGCTCGGTGCCGGTCGGCCGGTGGGGGAGATCCGCGCCACGTTCTGAGGTCGGACGGACCCGTGGGTCCAGACGCTCAGGTCCAGAGGCTCAGGTCCACCCGGGGAGGCGCACCTCGTCGATCCAGTGGTCGCCCTCGCGCTGGAAGGCCGCGACGTCGGCGTCGACCATGATCCGCGCGAGCGCCTCCATGTGGACCTCGGCCCGCCAGCCCAGCGTGTTCTCGGCGCGGCGGGGGTCCGCCCGCAGCGGGTCGGCCTCGGTGGGCCGCAGGTAGCGCTCGTCGAAGCGCACGTGGCGCTCCCAGTCCAGGCCCACGTGGTCGAAGGCGGTCTCGACGAAGGCGCGCACCGAGTGCGCGGTGCCGGTCGCCAGCACGTGGTCACCCGGCTCGTCGGCCTGGAGCATCCGCCACATGCCCTCGACGTACTCGGGGGCGTAGCCCCAGTCGCGCACGGCGTCGAGGTCGCCGAGGTAGAGGTGGTCCTGGACGCCGGCCTGGATCCGCGCGATCGCCCGGGTGATCTTGCGGGTCACGAAGGTCTCGCCGCGCCTGGGCGACTCGTGGTTGTAGGAGACCGCGTTGACCGCGTACAGGCCGTAGCCCTCCCGGTAGACGCGGGTCATCGCGTGGGCGTAGGCCTTGGCCGCGCCGTGGGGCGAGCGCGGCGCCAGGCCGCCGCCGGCGGTGCCGGGGGTCGCGTCGCCGTACATCTCGGCCGAGCCGGCCTGCAGGAAGCGGCACGGGATCGCGGAGTAGCGCAGCGCCTCGAGCAGGTGCACCACGCCGGTGCCGACCGTCTCGGCGGTCAGCTGGGGCTGGTCGAAGCTGATCCGCACGTGCGACTGGCCGGCCAGGTTGTAGACCTCGTCGGGCTCGATGTGGCGCAGCAGGGTGAGCAGGCGGACGCTGTCGGTGATGTCGCCGTGGTGCAGGAACAGGCGGGCGTCGGGGTCGTGGCCGTCCTGGTAGACGTGGTCGAGCCGGGAGGTGTTGAAGGTGGAGGCGCGGCGGATCAGGCCGTGCACCTCGTAGCCCTTGGCCAGCAGGAGCTCGGTCAGGTAGGAGCCGTCCTGGCCGGTGATGCCGGTGATGAAGGCGCGTCGCACGCGGCTCAGGCTCTCACGAGGCCCAGCGGCCCGGCGGCGGACCGCGCTCCGCCCGGTTGTGCGACAGGTCACGCTTGCTCGGCTTGCATTGTGCTAGCAGCTGCTAGCACACTGGGGGACATGGCAAAGGGAATGGTCGGAAGCACCGTCGCCTCGCTCGGGGAGTACCTGAGGGAGCAGCGGGTCGACTCCCGGCTCACGCTGCGCCAGCTCGCCGATCTGACCGGGGTCTCCAACCCGTACCTCAGCCAGATCGAGCGCGGGTTGCGCCGCCCCTCCGCCCAGGTCCTGCAGCAGCTGTCCAAGGCGTTGCGGATCTCCTCCGACCAGCTCTACGTCCGGGCAGGCATCGTCAGCCCGGACGAGGCCGGAGCCACGACGGTGGAGATCGCCGTCCTGCACGACCACCACCTGACCGAGCGGCAGAAGCAGTCGCTGCTCGACGTCTACTCGTCGTTCCTGGCCCTCAACGTCCAGGCCGCCGGGAACGACAGCGTCGAGGCTCCCGCCCCGGCGCCCACCGACACCCAGCCGCCGGCTGGCACCACCACCCCCTGAAGGAGCCACCACATGGCCACCACGAAGCTGCCCACCCTGTCCAAGATCGAGATCCCGGCCGAGGTCACCCGGCCCCTCTACGCCTACGTCGGCGCCACCGACCTGGCCGTCGAGATCGTCCGCACCGCCGTCTCCGACGTGCAGAAGCGCATCACGACCGCGCAGAAGGACGTCTCGAACCGCGTCGCCGAGGTGCAGAAGAGCGTCCGGAGCATCGAGCTCGAGCCGAAGGCCCTGCGCGACCAGGCCGTGACCAAGGTGAACGCCCGCGTCACCGAGATCTCCGACGAGGTCAACGGCACCTACGTCGATCTCGCCAAGCGCGGCGAGGCCCTCGTGGTCCGCATCCGCAAGCAGGACTCCACCCAGGAGACGGCCGCGGCGGCCCGCACCGCCAAGGCCAAGGCCAAGACCACCGCCACGCAGGCGTCCAAGGCCGCCTCCACCACGAAGGCCACGGCCTCCGACGAGGCCTCCGCCACCTCGCGCAAGGCCGCCTCGGCCAAGCAGGGTGCCCAGGGCCAGGCCACCAAGGGCGACGCGGCCTCGACCGCGAAGGCGGCCAAGTCCTCCTCGACGACGACCGCGAAGGCGGCCAAGTCCGCGTCGAAGAAGACCGCCGACACCGCCCAGAAGTCCTCCGCCCCGGCCCGCAGCAGCGCCAAGGCGACGGCCACCGCGGCCAAGAAGACCGCCTCCAGCGCCACCGAGGCCGTCACCGAGGCCGCCGAGAAGGTCGGCGACTGATCACCACCCGCTGACGCGGCACGCCGCGTACGCACCGTCGAGAGCCCCGGGCCGTCTGGCCCGGGGCTCCTGCGCGTCCGGCGCGTCTGCTCCGGGAAGGGTTGAGTAGGCTGGCCCGATCATGGACATCCGACTTGTCGAGGGCTACCTGACCGAGGCCGTGATGGTCGTCCTGCTCGCGGTGAAGATCTTCTGCTTCGTCAACGCCCTGCTGTGGTCGAAGGAGTCCTACGAGGCCGCCGGCAAGCTCAGCAAGCCGGCCTGGGCCCTGATCCTGGGCCTGGCCGTCGTGCTGCAGATCGTTCCCCTGTTGTGGATCGTCAACATCGCGCTCACCGTCGCGGCGCTGGTCTACCTCGCCGACGTGCGTCCCGCGCTCGCGGGGCTGCGTCGCCGGTGACGAGACCCTCCACCGGCGACCTGACGAGTGCGCGAGGGGGTGCACCGCGCTGAGGTGGGTACGCGCGGCGGCCCAGGTGCTCGCGCTCACCGCCCTCGCGGTGATGGCGGTCCTCGGCCAGAACCGGCTCTCCGGCGAGGTGGTGCTCCGGCTCAGCGCCACCCACGGGCTGCACCGCAGCGACGTCGTCGTGGCGGCACTGTGGTTCGCCGGGGTGCTGCTGTGCCTGCCCTGGCGGCGTGCGCCGCGACGTGGAGCCGCGGGCGCCGAACGCTAGCTCCTCAGTACGCCCCGCGGGAGCCGACGACCGCACCGAGGGTGCGCGCGAGGATGGACAGGTCCTGCATCATCGACCAGTTGTCGACGTAGTACAGGTCGAGGCGCACGGCCTCCTCCCAGGACAGGTCCGAGCGGCCGGAGACCTGCCACAGGCCGGTCATCCCGGGGCGTACGTGCAGCCGGCGGGCGACGTCCTCGGCGTAGACCGCGACCTCGCCGGGCAGCGGCGGGCGCGGACCCACCAGGCTCATGTCGCCGCGCAGGACGTTGACGAGCTGGGGCAGCTCGTCGAGGGAGAAGCGGCGCAGCCACTTGCCGGCGCGGGTGATCCGGGGGTCGGGGTCGGCCTTGAACAGCCCGTGCTCGGGCTTCCAGCCCAGGGCGTCCTTGAGCGCCTGCAGGCGCTCCTCGGCGTCAAGGGCCATCGAGCGGAACTTGAGGCAGTCGAACGCGTCGCCGCGGCGTCCGATGCGCTGCTGACGGAACAGCACGGGCCCACCGTCGTCGCGTCGCACCTGCAGGGCGACGAAGGCGAAGAGCGGGGCCAGCACGACCAGCAGCACGGCCGAGCCGACGATGTCGAAGGACCGCTTGCCCCAGCGGGCGGCGTCGGTCCAGCGCGGAGGGTCCACGTGGATCAGCGGGAGGCCGCCGACGGGCCGCATCGTGATCCGCTCGTCGGAGATGTCGCTCACGCTCGGGGCGATGACGACGTCGACCTGCTGCTGCTCGAGGGTCCAGAACAGCTTGCGCATCTGGTCGGCGGAGTTCACCGCGCCGCCCGCGAAGAACATCGTGTCGGCGCCGGAGCGCCTGATGATGCTCGCGGCGTCCTCGGCGTCGCCCAGGATGGGCACACCGGTGTCGGTCTCCTCGGCGTCGTCGCCGCGCGGGGTCAGGGCGCCGATGACGCGGTAGCCGAGCCAGCTCTCGCGGTTGAGCACCCGGACGATCTCGTCGACGTGCGACCGCGAGCCCGCCACGAGCACCTGGTGGATCAAGGTCCCGCGGCGTCGGGCGTGGTGCACCCCGCGCCGGATCGCGACACGTCCGAGAAGCAGCAGGGGCAGCCCGACCGCCCAGACGAGCAGGAAGTACCCCCGCGAGAGCGGGTACTTGGCGAGGTAGCACACCACGCCCATCACGCCCGCGGCGAGCATCGCGCCCGCCACGACCCGTCGGTACTCGTCCGTGCCGGCCCCGAAGACGGCGCCCCGGTAGCCACCGCGCCAGGCGATGGCGACGAGGCACAGGGCGAGCATGACCGGGGCGGTGATCGCCATGCTGACCGCGGTGGGGTCGTACCACCCGTCGAAGACGGGGAGGCGCTCGCGACCCGCCAGAGCGGCGAGGCTGGCCAGGGCCATCATCAGGGCGTCGACGGCGAACGCGGTTCCCGGGACGGTGCCGACGCGTGGTCGACGTGGCCGGCCGCGTCCGTACCTGTGGGTGCTCGTCCCGGCCAAGATCGTCATGCTGCTCTCCCCCATGATGCGGTGTGCCGCAGAGCTGGACGTCGCCGTCGGCGCGTGCTCCGGGGACATTCTGTCGCCCCGGCGGTGCTGTGTCACATGTGAGGCCGGGGAGCCGAGCGCCGATCCAATGCCCGGTAACAGGCAGAGATCCTGGCCGATCGGAGGTCTCGGAACGAACACAGATCTGTCGCGGAGGGTAAACAGGAGGTGACGTCTGGACTAGACCGGCTGGTCCCGCCCGGGCCCCGCCGCGGCGGGAGAGGTCAGCGGACCCGCACTGCGGCCAGCGGGCTCGGGGCTCCGGACCCGGCCGCGTTGCGGGCGGTCACCCGGACGGTGTGGCGCCCTCGGCTGATGCCGCGGTAGCAGACCGAGCGTGCCTGGGCCGAGACCGTGCGGCCCGGGGCGCCCGAGACGCGCACGGTGTACGCCGTGACGGGCGCCGAGCCGGCCGGCGCGGTCCAGCGCACCGCGAGCCGGTGGCCGCTGGTGCTCAACCGGGGGCGGGCGACCCGGCCCGGTGTGGCCGGCACGACGCCGTCGCAGCCCGGCGCGCGGACCCGGTAGGCGCCCAGGCTCCCGTAGGCGGGGTAGGCGGCCCCGCGTCCGGTGCCGCGCACCAGCACCCGCCAGCCGCCGGACGTGGTCGGCACTCGCAAGGCCGCGTCCATCCCGGTGGCCCGCTCCACGCTCACGGCCCGCGACGCCGGGTCGGAGACGGCCACCACGGTGCCGCGCCCGTCGACCAGCGTGGCCCGGACGTCGAGGTTCGTCGCCGCGGCGGCGGGCTCCACCCGGACGAGCGTCCCGGCCGTGCAGCCGCCCAGCAGCACGGCGTCGACGTCGCCGGCCGCGGTGATGTAACCGGTGCGGCCGTCGAGGCGGCCCGGTGCGGCGGGGGAGGACTCGTCGGCGCGGCGACGCAGGTGACGACCGACGAGGCTGAGGTCGTCCTCCCGGTTGGTCGCCCCGGCGTACTCGCCGCGGCTCCACTGCGTGACGGGCTCGTAGTACCCGGCGCCCATGATCGGCGCCCAGCCGTCGCGGCCCACCGAGTAGTCCCGCGAGCGGTCGTCGCCGTCGTGCTGGAGGCCCAGGGTGTGCCCGGCCTCGTGCGAGGCGGCCTCCGCGATGCGCTTGGGGGAGTCGCCCACGCCGTCGGTGAACACCCAGGCGGGGGCGCTGCTGCGGGAGCGGAAGACGTCGCGGTAGGCGGCTCCCCCGCAGGTCCGCTCGCAGATGTGGGACCAGGCGTCGGGGCTGGGGGTGATCAGCACCCGCGCGCCCCACCGCCGGTCGCCGTCGCCGGTGTCGACGAGGGCGTCGGGGCCCGGGTCCTGGGTGGTGACGTCGACGTCGAAGGGGGCGAAGTCCTCGGCCACGCTGTCCCAGATCTCGCGGACGCCGGCCTGCTCGGCCCCGTTGAACGCGTCGCCGTCGCGGGAGGGGTCCCAGGCGGGGTGCGAGGTCGCCGCCCCGTACTGGGCGTTCCAGCCGGTGCGGCGCACCGCGCCTCCGTTGGCGTCGAGGAAGATCGTCAGTCGGGCGCCGGGCCTACTGTGCAGCGAGAAGGCGCCGACGGACGCGGACACGGCGCGGGTGCGGACGCCCACCCAGCGCTCACGGGAGGCGGCTCGCTCGTCGGCCGGCGACGTCGGGTCGAGGAAGTGCACCAGGCCGGACCGGTCGACCCAGACGGTGGGGTCGTCGCGCAGCAGCTCCACCAGCTCGCCGCGGTCCAGGTCGTTGCGCTCGGCGGCGACGCCGACGTCCCCACCCAGGCTGCGGATCGCCTCGTCGCCGTTCCGCGGCCTCCCGATCAGCTCCCCCGGCGAGCGGGGGCAGGACCACCGCCCCGTCCGGCCGGCCGGTCTCGGCCGAGGCGGCCGACCCCGACGACGGCAGCACCGCGAGGGCGACGGCGAGGGTCGCGACTGCAGCGGTGGTGCGGACAGCGGCGCGGTGCGGAGCCAGTCGGTGGCCCCGAGCGGTAGAATTCGACATTTGTCTCCCCATGAGTCGGGCACGACAGTAGGTCGCGCCGCGCGCCCAGGGGGGCGGAATGGGCAAGGAGGCCGGGCCGTCACACCCGCCTCGAGCGGCTGGGTCTCGGTGTCGAGACCGCTCGGGACCCAGGTCCCGGCTGGGCAGGTCTGGCTACCCTGGCGTGGGTGACCCCCCTCTCCCCGCAGCGCCGCCGACCGGTGGAACGCAACCCCGACTGGGTGCGAGCCGTGGTCTGGGTCGCCGTCTTCGTGGGCCTGCTCTGGAGCCTCGAGGCCCTCGACAGCGTGCTCCTCGCCGGCTCCCTGGACGCCGAGGGCATCCGCCCCCGCTCCGAGGAGGGCCTGCTCGGGATCCTGCTCGCGCCCCTGCTGCACCTCGGGTTCGGCCACCTGGTGGCCAACACCCTGCCGGCGGTCGTCCTGGGCTACCTCGTCCTCGCCTCCGGCATCGGCCGAGGCCTGGCCGCGACCGCGGTCATCTGGCTGGCCAGCGGCCTCGGCGTGTGGCTCTTCTCGCCGCCGCAGAGCGTCACCATCGGTGCCTCCGGGCTGATCTTCGGCTGGTTGACCTACCTGCTGCTGCGTGGCTTCTTCACCCGCAGCGCCTGGGAGGTCATCCTCGGCATCGCCCTGTTCCTGCTGCACGGCAGCGCGCTGCTCGGCGTCCTGCCCGGCCAGCCGGGGATCTCGTGGCAGGCGCACCTCTTCGGTGCCCTGGGCGGCGCCCTGGCCGCGGTGCTCCTCGCCCCCCGCGCCGAGGGCAGGCTCCCCGACCTGCGCTGATCCGGATTAGGTCCGCCGACGTCTCGCGCCCTAGGCTGGCGCAGCGATGGCGGCCCCATCCGTTCTGCCTCGGGCCGCGCACCACGTCGTCCACCGTGCGCCGCGGACCCTCTGGGAGCACCCGCGCCGGGCAGGACACCTCGACCTACTGGAAGCGAGACGGCGACCTGCGCGGTCGCCAATCCCCCCTGATGACCTCTGCCACCACCACCCCCGGTACCCCCGCCACGTTCGCCGACTTCGGCCTGCCGACGGGCGTCCTGGCCGCCCTCACCGACGCCGGCATCACCGAGCCCTTCCCGATCCAGTCCGCGACGCTGCCCGACAGCCTCGCCGGGCGCGACGTGCTGGGCCGCGGCCGCACCGGCTCGGGCAAGACCTACGCCTTCCTGCTGCCGCTGGTCTCCCGCCTGGCCGCCTCGAGCAGCACCCGGCAGGCCAGGAAGCCGCGCTCGCTGATCCTCGTGCCCACCCGCGAGCTGGCCACGCAGATCGACACCGCGCTGGCCCCGCTGGCCCGCGCCGCCGGGCTGCGCACCACCACCGTCTTCGGCGGCGTCGGGGCCAACCCGCAGATCCAGGCTCTGCGCAACGGCGTCGACGTGGTCGTCGCCTGCCCCGGCCGCCTGGCCGACCACATCCGCTCGGGCCACTGCGACCTCGGCGCGATCGAGGTCACCGTCCTCGACGAGGCCGACCACATGGCCGACCTCGGCTTCCTGCCCGAGGTCAAGCGCCTGCTGGACCGCACCCCCGAGCGCGGGCAGCGGATGCTGTTCTCGGCCACCCTCGACGGCGGCGTCGACGTCATCGTCAAGCGCTACCTGCACCAGCCGGTGACCCACAGCGTCGACACCGCCCAGTCGCCGGTCTCCTCGATCGACCACCACGTGCTGCACGTCGGCCAGACCGAGCGGCTCGCCGTGATCACCGACCTCGCCGCCGCCCCCGGGCGCACCGTCGTCTTCACCCGCACCAAGCACGGCGCCAAGCAGCTGGCCAAGCAGCTCAACCGGCCGGCGTGGCCAGCGTCGAGCTGCACGGCAACCTGTCGCAGGGTGCCCGCACCCGCAACCTGGCGGCCTTCAGCACCGGCACCGCCAGCACCATGGTGGCCACCGACATCGCCGCCCGCGGGATCCACGTCGACGACGTCGCTCTGGTGGTGCACGCCGACCCGCCCATGGAGCACAAGGCGTACCTGCACCGCTCGGGCCGTACCGCGCGGGCGGGCGCCGAGGGCACCGTGGTCACGGTGATGACCGACAGCCAGGTCGGCGACGTGCGCCAGCTGACCCGCAAGGCCGGCATCAAGCCGACCATCACCCGGGCCACCCCGACCCACGCCGTGCTGCGCGAGATCGCCCCCGGCGACCGCGTCTTCGCCGACCAGCCCGTCGTCCCAGTCGCGGCGCCCGCGCCCTCGGGCGGTGGCGGCGGCCGCTCCGGCGGTCCCCGTCGCGGTGGCGGCGGACGCTCCGGCGGCGGTCAGCCGCGCTCCGGTGGCGGCGGTCGTTCCGGTGGCGGCCGGTCGCGCTCCGGCGGCCAGGCCCGCTCGGGCGCCCAGCAGGGCGGCTCGCGCGGTCGCGGCGGCGCGGGCGGCGGCTCGCACAGCGCGTCGTCGTTCTCCTCGCAGCGCTGATCGACGCGTGACCCGGGTGCTGCCCCGGTCAGGATCGGACCCCGGCGCGGCCCTCGGCCGCGGCGGGGTCCTGCTGCGTCCGGTCCCGGCCCCGTCCGGGACCTGCGTCCTCGGGAACGCTCGGTCCCGCGTGGCGGCCGCCGAGCCGATCCCGGGCTCGCCGGAGCGCTCGCCGTGCGGTGCCGTGGGCGCGGCCTCGGCCGGGCCGGGCAGGAGGACCGTGAAGCGGGGCCGCCCCGCGTCGTGCTCGACACCTCCGCCGCGGGCCTCGACGAGCTCGCGGACCACGCACAGACCCAGGCCCGCCCCGGGTACGTCGAGGTGCTGCCCGCGCGTGTAGCGCTCACCGGCCCTGGGAATCAGATGCCGTCGGTGCGGGTTGGCACGGGGTGCCCGCCGACGACTCCCGCCGCTTCTCGACCCTGCTCGGGGTGCTGTTCGGGCTCGCCGGCATGGGCTCCTCCTCCGCGGCCGTCGCGCTGCCGCTGCTCGGCGACGACCTCGGGGTCAGCGTCGGGCTGGCCACCTGGACGATCAGCCTGTACGCGCTGATGCTGGCCGTCACGACCGCGGTCTACGGCCGGGTCTCGGACCTCGTCGGCATCCGCGCCCCGATGATGGTGGGGGTCGGCCTGATGGCCGGGGGCGCCCTCGTCGCCGCCGTGGCGCCGACCTTCGAGGTGCTCCTGGTCGCCCGGATGTTCCAGGGCGCGGGTGCGGCGGCGGTGCCGACGCTCGGTGTGGCCGGCCTCAGCGCGCGCTACCACGGCGCCGTGCGGGGCGTGGCGCTCGGCCGTCTCGCCGGGGTCGCCGCGGCCGTGTCCTGCCTGGGTCCGCTCGTCGGCGGCCTCGTCGAGCACGCCTTCGGCTGGCGCGCGGTGATGGCGCTGCCCGTGCTCGGCCTGCTGGTGCTCCCGCTGATCTGGCGCGCGCTGACCGGTGAGGGGAGCGGGGCCCGGCTCGACGTGCTCGGCGCCGTCCTGGTCGCCGGGACCGCCGGCGGGCTGGTGCTGCTGGTGCAGTCGCCCTCCACGGGTGTCGCGGTGGCCGTGGCCGGCGTCCTGCTGATGGCGCTCGGCGCGCCCCTGGTGGCGCTGCGGGTGCGTCGCCGCCCCGACGGGTTCCTGCCGCTGACGGTGATCGCGAACGCGACCGTGGTGCGCAGCGCAGTCGCCGCCGCGGCCGTCCCCGCGGCCTGGTTCTCGCTGCTCGTCGGCGTGCCTGCCGTGCTGGTCGCGGCCGGCTGGCAGCCCTGGCAGGTCGGCCTGCTGCTGGTGCCCAGCGCGCTGCTGGCCCTGGCCGTGCCGCGCGTGGCGGGACCGCTGCTGGTGCGGGTGGGCCCGACCCGCACGCTGGCGCTCGCCGGTCTGGTCGCCTCCGGTGCGCTCCTCCTGGCCGCCCTGGGCACCGCGGTGCTGTCCGGGGTCCTGATCGGGGTCGCGGTGGCCTGCGTGACGATGGCGTTCGGCCTGGGGCAGCCGGCCCTGTCGGCCGCCGTCGGCGACGCCGTCGAGACCCACGTGCGCGGCGTCGCCCTCGGCATCGCCACCCTGCTCTTCCTCGTCGGTGGCAGCGTCGGCTCGGCCGTGGTCGGCGGGCTCGGCGGCGTGGTGGGCATCCCGGCGAGCCTCGCCGTGATCGCGGTGCTCCCGCTGCTGGGCCTGGTGGCCCTCGCGCCGGAGCTGCGGGGGCGCGGGCCCGACCTCGCGGCTGCCGACCGACGGCCGGGAGCGGGGTCGGCCGGGCCGTCGGCCGGGGGGCCGGGCTCGCTCAGTGCAGGAGCCGCTCCCGCACCGCGTCGAGCCCGGCGTCGCTGACCCCGGCGGTGCGCAGGTAGGTCGCGGCGCTGCCGTGGCGCGCCCGCATCCCGGTCAGGAACGAGCGCATGCTCTCCGGCCGGCTGGTGAGCGACTCCTGCGGCACCTGCTCGACGCGCTGGGCGTAGCGCGGGAGGTGGCGCAGGACGACGGCCAGGTCGTCGACGGCCTCCGCCGAGCGGGCGTAGTCGCCGGCGATCTCCTCGTCCGGCACGCCGAGCACGTCGAGGACGAGCGCGACGGCCACGCCGGTGCGGTCCTTGCCGGCGGTGCAGTGCAGCAGCACCGGGTAGGCGGCGGGCTCGGCGAGGAGGTGCACGAGGTCGCGCAGCGCGCCGGCGGAGTGCTCGAGGTAGCGCAGGTAGTAGTCCGCGACCCAGTCGCTGCGGTGCGAGGCCGAGAGGTCCCACTCCTGCGGGCCGGCGTGCAGCTCGAGGTGACGAACCGCACCGGCCCGCGTCTCGAGGCGTCGCAGCGCCCCGCTGGTCTCCCCCTCCACCTCGGCCGCGCTGCGCAGGTCCACGCGGGTGCGCACGCCGAGGCCGTCGACGACGTGCGCCGCGCCCGTGTCGTCGAGGAACGCCGGCGTGCCGGCCCGCAGCACGTGGCCCGGACGCACGGTGGACCCGTCGCGGGTCGGCAGCCCGCCGACGTCGCGCAGGTTGTGCAGCCCCCGCAGGGCCGCGAGGTCGGGGGTGGCGTCGTCCATCGCCCCAGACTGGCAGGTGGGTCGCCGGAGCACCTCGCCCGCGGCCTCGCGCGGGTCTAGCCTGGGCAGGCGGCCTCGTCCGGACCGCACGACGACCGGAGCGCTCCGATGACCCTGCCCCACCGCTGCGCAGCGCGCGCCCGCCGTCGGGGAGCCGTCGTCATCACCCTCCTGCTGCTCGTCCCCGTGGCGGCGACCACCGGCCCGGGGGTCCTGCCCGGCGCCTCGGCCGCCGGTGCCCGCGCGGCCGCGGAGCCGCCGGACACCGTCGTCGAGGACGCGATCGGCAGGATCAACGACACCCGGTCCGAGGAGGTCTCCTTCCGCTCCCCGGACCACCCGCGGGCGGTGTTCGACTGCACCGTCGACGCCGCACCCGTCGACTGCCCCGACGGGTGGGTGCGGGTGGACGACCTCGCATCCGGCACCCACGAGCTGACCGCGGCCGCACGTGCCGGCGGCCTGGTCGACCCCACGCCCGCACGGTGGTCGTGGACCGTGCCGCTGGACGACCGCGGCCTCGAGCAGGTGAAGGGGTCCTGGCTGCAGCCGGACCGCTACGGCCCGTTCGACGGCACGCTGTCGGTGTCCACGACCCGCTGGGCCGTGCTGGCCACCGACGTCGTCGACGCGCGGCGCCTCGTGCTGCTCGCGGAGCGCCGCCGCGGCCAGAGCCGCGTCGTGCTCCGCGTCGGCGGCAACCGGGTGGGCACGTTCTCGTTCCGGGGTCGGCCGGCGGGCACCGAGCTCTTCCGCAGCGACCGTTTCGAGAAGCCCCGCTCGGGCCGGGTGCGGATCATCGTCAACCGGGGGGCGCGGGCGGCGATCGACGGGCTCGCCGTGGTCACCGCCCCGCCCACGCAGGCGCCGAGCCCAGACCCCGCGAGCACGGCGGGCTTTCCGTCAGGCGGAATCGGATGACGGGCGGGGGCCGCGCTCACCGGCGCCGGTGACGCCGGTGGCGCCCCGGTCCCCGACGCCGACCAGCCGGCGGGCCGCGGACTGCAGGGCCGGCACGGCGCGGGCGAGGACCGCGTCGGTGACCCGGCTCGGCGGGCCGGACACCGAGACCGCGAGCGGCACCCCGGCCCCCGGCACCGGGACCGCGACGCAGCGCACGCCGAGCTCCTGCTCCTCCTCGTCCACGGCGTACCCCTGCTCCCGGGCCCGGGTCAGGGCGCGCCCGAGGTCGTCGCGTGTGCAGAGCGTGTGCTCGGTGTGGCGTCTCATCCCCGTGCGGGCCAGCAGGGCCGTGACCTCCTCGGTCGCGAGGGGAGCGAGCAGCGCCTTGCCCACCCCGGTGCTGTGCAGGTCGACCCGCTGCCCCACCTGGGTGAACATCCGCATCGCGTGTCGCGAGGGCGCCTGGGCGACGTACTCGGCACGGTGGCCGGCCAGCACCGCGAGGTTGGCGCTCTCGCCGAGCTCGGTGACGAGGTCGGCGAGCACGGGTCCTGCGGTCTCGCCGAGCAGGGCGGTGGCGGTCGAGCCGAGCGGGACCAGGGAGAACCCGAGGACGTAGCGCCGGTCGGGCAGCTGGCGCACGTAGCCGCGTTCGAGCAGGGTGCGCAGCAGACGGTGCGCGGTGGTGACGGGGACGCCGGCCTCCTGGGCCAGCTCGCCCAGGGCCGTCGGGACCCCGTGCGCGGACACGGCCTCGAGCAGGTCGAGGGACCGGTGCAGGGACTGCACGCCACCCGGGCTGACGGTTGACACGTTTCCGGCCTCCTGGCTACGTTCGGAGCGTTACGGCATATTTCCACATGGTGGAGAGATGAGCCAGCACCATCGCGACGAGAGGGACCCTCGGATGACCCAGCAGCAGGACCACACCGACTACGTGGAGGTGGCCGGGCTGCGTGTCCACCCCGTGCTGCACCGCTTCGTGGCGCAGGAGGCGATGCCCGGGCTCCGGAGTCGAGGAGGACGTCTTCTGGGCGGGCCTCGCCGACGCGCTGGCCGAGCTCGCCCCGCGCCAGCGCGACCTGCTGGCCCGCCGCGACGAGCTGCAGCGCCAGCTCGACACCTGGCACGGTGAGCACCCCGGCGCCGCGACCGGGGCGCAGCGCGAGGAGTACGAGGCCTTCCTGCGCGAGATCGGCTACCTCGTCGAGGCGCCCGACTCGGTCGAGGTCACCACCTCGGGCGTGGACCCGGAGGTCGGCTCGGTCGCCGGGCCGCAGCTCGTCGTGCCGCTGCTCAACGCCCGGTTCGCCACCAACGCCGCCAACGCGCGCTGGGGCTCGCTCTACGACGCCCTCTACGGCTCCGACGTCATCGACACCGACGACGGCAAGGAGCCCGGCACCAGCTACAACCCCATCCGCGGCGCCGCCGTCGTCGCGCGGGCCAAGGAGTTCCTCGACGAGAGCGTCCCGCTCGAGGGCGCCTCCCACGCCGACGCCAGCGGTTACGCCGTCGACGACGACGGTCTCGCCGTCACCGTCGACGGCGAGGTCCGCCGGCTCGCCGAGCCCGACCAGCTCGTCGGCTACCGCGGTGAGGCGAGCGCCCCCGAGGCGGTCGTGCTGCGTCCACCACGGCCTGCACGTGGAGATCCAGGTCGACCGCGAGGACGCGATCGGCGGCGACGACGCCGCCGGCGTCAAGGACGTGGTCGTCGAGGCCGCGGTCACCACGATCATGGACCTCGAGGACTCGGTCGCCGCCGTCGACGCCGAGGACAAGGTCCTGGGCTACCGCAACTGGCTCCAGCTGATGCAGGGCGTGCTGAAGCAGGAGGTCACCAAGGGCGGGACGACCTTCATCCGCGACGCTGCACCCCGACCGCACCTGCACCGCGCCCGACGGCAGCGAGGTGACGCTGGTCGGCCGCGCGCTGCTGTTCATCCGCCAGGTCGGCCACCTGATGACCTCCGACGCCGTCCTCGACGCGAACGGCGACCGCCGTGCCCGAGGGCATCCTCGACGCCTTCTTCACCGGCGCTCGGCAGCTGCCACGACATCCGCGGTGGCGAGCAGGGCGTCGACGGGGAGCCGCGGCGGAGCAACTCCCGCACCGGCGCGATGTACGCGGTCAAGCCCGAAGATGCACGGCCCTGACGAGGTCGCGCTGACCTGTCGAGCTCTTCGACCGCGTCGAGGACAGCCCTCGGCCTGCCCCGGCGCACGATCAAGGTGGGGATCATGGACGAGGAGCGCCGCACCTCGGCCAACCTCGCCGCGTGCATCGCAGGTCGCCCGCCGAGCGGGTCGCGTTCATCAACACCGGCTTCCTGGACCGCACCGGCGACGAGATCCACACCTACATGCAGGCCGGTCCCGATGGTGCGCAAGGCCGCGATGAAGTCCGAGCCCTGGATCGGCGCCTACGAGGACGCCAACGTCGACGCCGGCCTCGCGGCCGGGTTCGCGCGGCCGGGCCCAGATCGGCAAGGGCATGTGGGCCGCGCCCGACGAGCTCGCCGACATGCTCGAGCAGAAGGTCGGCCACCCGCAGGCCGGGCGCCAACACCGCCTGGGTGCCGTCGCCGACGGCGGCCACGCTGCACGCGCTGCACTACCACCAGGTCGACGTCGCGCGCCGCGGCAGGACGAGCTCGCCGCCGGGGGCACCGCAGCACGCTCGAGCGACCTGCTCACCGTGCCGGTCGGCACGCCCGGCGACTGGTCGGAGGAGGACCGCGCAGGCCGAGCTGGACAACAACATCCAGGGCGTCCTGGGCTACGTGGTGCGCTGGGTCGACGCCGGGGTCGGCTGCTCGAAGGTGCCCGACATCACGGCACCGCGCTGATGGAGGACCGGGCGACCTGCCGGATCTCCTCCCAGCACGTGGCCAACTGGCTGCGCCACGGCGTGATCAGCACCGAGCAGGTCGAGGAGACCCTGCGCCGGATGGCCGCCGTCGTCGACGAGCAGAACGCCGGCGACCCGAGCTACCTGCCGATGGCGCCGGACTTCGACGGCCAGGCGTTCCTCGCCGCCCGCGAGCTGTGCCTCGAGGGCCTCGAGCAGCCCAGCCGGCTACACCGAGCCGATCCTGCACCGCCGCCGCGCCGCCCGGAAGGCGGAGCTCGAGCAGGAGCGTCCTCATGACCCAGGAGCCGTATGACCTCGACCTCGAGACCGCCCGCACCATCGTCGCCGCAGCCCGCGCCGCGGGACGCCGAGCAGGGCTTCAAGCCGCTGACCGTCGTCGTGCTCGACGCCGGCGGCCACGTCGTCGCCGTCGAGCGCGAGGACGGCTGCCTCGATCGACCGGTTCGAGATCGCCCGCGGCAAGGCCCACGGCGCGCTGGCGCTCGGCATGGGCTCGCGCTCGATCATGGCCCGCGCCGAGCAGCAGGCCTACTTCGTCGCCGCCGCGGGGGCCGCCGTGGGCGGTTCCCTGGTGCCGGTGCCCGGCGGCGTGCTGGTCCGCGACTCCGACGGCGAGCTGATCGGCGCGGTCGGCGATCTCCGGGGACACCTCCGACCACGACGAGACCGCCGCGGTCGCCGGCATCGAGGCCGCCGGCCTCGTCGCCGCAGCCCGACTGACCCGACTGACCCGCCCCCGGTCGCCGGTCGCCACGCGGCCCCCTCCCACCACCCGAGGGGGCCGCTTCGGCGCGCCCAGCGGTCCGTCTCAGCCAGCCGAGCGGTCCGTCTCAGCCAGCCGAGCGGTCCGTCGTTGCGCGCCGGGCGGCTCGTCTCGGTCAACCGGGGTGTCGGCCCGGTACACCTCGACCTCGTTCTCGCCGGTACCGAAGACGCGACGCGATGCGGTCGGCCACGGCGTCGTCGCCGGGGCCCCGAGCAGGGGCTGCGGCGTCGGGCTTGGTCAGCGCCGGGCTTGGGCAGGGACTGCGTCGTCGTCCCCGCGCCACCGTCCCCGCAGCGGGGCCCGCTCACAGGGCCTCGCTGCGACGATGGACGCGAGGCGCACCCGCCCCGCTGCTCGCCGGCCTCGGGTCGGGTGCGGCTCCGTCTGCCCGCCGGAGCGGGGGGTGGGGCTACTTGCCCTTACGGGCCCGCGAGGCGGTCTTGGCGCGCTCGTTGGCGTCGAGGACGACCTTGCGGATGCGCGCCATCTCCGGTGTGACCTCGACGCACTCGTCGTCGCGGCAGAACTCCAGGCACTGCTCCAGCGACAGCCTGCGCGGCGGGATCAGCTTCTCGAAGTTGTCGGAGGTGGCCGAGCGGATGTTGGTCTGCTGCTTCTCCTTGGTGATGTTGACGTCCATGTCGTCGGCGCGCGAGTTCTCGCCGACGATCATGCCCTCGTAGACCTCGGTGGTCGGCTCGACGAACATGATCGCCGCGCTCCTGCAGGTTCGTCATCGCGTACGCCGTGGCCGCGCCCTTGCGGTCGGCGACCAGCGAGCCGTTGGTGCGCGAGCGGATCTCGCCGGCCCACGGCTCGTAGCCCTCGGAGATGCGGTGGGCGATGCCGGTGCCGCGGGTGTCGGTGAGGAACTCGGTGCGGAAGCCGATCAGGCCGCGGGCGGGGACGACGAACTCCATGCGCACCCAGCCGGTGCCGTGGTTGGTCATCTGCTCCATGCGGCCCTTGCGGGAGGCGAGCAGCTCGGTGATCGTGCCGAGGTACTCCTCGGGGGCGTCGATGGTCAGGCGCTCGAACGGCTCGTGCAGCTTGCCGTCGACCTCGCGGGTGACGACCTGCGGCTTGCCGACGGTCAGCTCGAAGCCCTCGCGGCGCATCTGCTCGACCAGGATCGCCAGCGCCAGCTCGCCGCGGCCCTGGACCTCCCAGGCGTCGGGGCGCTCGGTGGGCAGGACGCGCAGCGAGACGTTGCCGACGAGCTCGGCGTCGAGGCGGTCCTTGACCAGGCGCGCGGTGACCTTGCCGCCCTTGGCCCGGCCGACCAGCGGCGAGGTGTTGGTGCCGATGGTCATCGAGATCGCGGGCTCGTCGACGTGGATCAGCGGCAGCGCGACCGGGTTCTCGGCGTCGGCGAGGGTCTCGCCGATGGTGATGTCGGGGATGCCGGCGATGGCGACGATGTCGCCGGGGCCGGCGGACTCGCCGGGCTTGCGCTCGAGGCCCTCGGTGACGAGGAGCTCGGTGATCCGGACGTTCTTGACCTCGCCGTCGCGGCGCATCCAGGCCACGGTGCTGAGCCCTTGCGCAGCACGCCCTGGTGCACGCGCACCAGCGCGAGGCGGCCGAGGAACGGCGAGGCGTCGAGGTTGGTGACGTGGGCCTGCAGCGGGGCGCCCTCGTCGTAGGTCGGCGCGGGGATGGTGTCGAGGATCGTCTTGAACAGCGGCTCGAGGTTCGTCGCCCTCGGGCATGGTCGCGTTCTCCGGCTGCTCGAGGCTGGCGATGCCCGGCGCGGCCCGAGGCGTAGACGACGGGGAAGTCGAGCGCGTCCTGGCTGTGGGAGTCGTCGAGCAGGTCCATGAACAGCTCGTAGGTCTCGTCGACGACCTCGGCGATGCGGGCGTCGCCGCGGTCGGTCTTGTTGACGACCAGGATGACCGGCATGTCGGCGTTGAGCGCCTTGCGGAGCACGAAGCGCGTCTGCGGCAGCGGGCCCTCGGAGGCGTCGACGAGCAGCACGATGCCGTCGACCATGGACAGGCCGCGCTCGACCTCGCCACCGAAGTCGGCGTGACCGGGGGTGTCGATGATGTTGATGGCCATCGGCTTGCCGCCGGCCGGCGGGGCCCGCGTAGTGCACCGCGGTGTTCTTCGCGAGGATCGTGATGCCCTTCTCGCGCTCGAGGTCGCCGGAGTCCATGACCCGCTCGGCGACGCTCTCGGCCTGCGTGGGCCGTGAAGGCGCCGGCCTGGCGCAGCATCGCGTCGACCAGCGTGGTCTTGCCGTGGTCGACGTGGGCCACGATGGCGACGTTGCGCAGGTCGGAGCGTTCGGTGGTTCCAGGCATGAGGAGGCGGCGTCACTTCCGGTGGGGGACAGGAGGCCCGACGGGCCCCGGCGAGTCTACGGCCGGGGCGTCGGGGCTCGCGCATCGTCAGCGGTGGCGCAGGTCACTCCAGCGAGGCGGTCGAGGCCGGACTGGTCAGGGGCATCCTGCACTTGTCGGCCTTTGCAACCCCCGACAGGTGCAGGAACCCCCGGCCGACCGGGGATTCCCCGAGCCGGCTCAGCCCGCCAGAGACCCACCGAAGATCTGCCACGCCAGGGCGGACTTCGCGACCAGGCTGAGCACGAGGTACGCGCGCTCGCCGAAGGCGTAGCTGCGCCAGCGGGCCGACCTCGCTGGTACTGCAGCCACTGGTTGACGGCGAAGGAGGAGAAGAAGACCAGCAGCGAGAACACGATGCCGAACACGAAGCCGGGCACGGCGCCGGCGGAGTCCTGGGCGGCGCCGACGAGGTTGACCAGGATGACCACCCAGGGGGCGGCGCCGGCGACGGTGCCGAACCAGAACGGCAGCATCGTGGTGCTCGCGCGCCCCGGCGGGTTCATCAGCTCCTGGAGCCAGCCGAAGAAGATCATCGCGACGTTGGCGCCGACCACCGCGATCACCGTGCTGATCGCGGTGCTGCCGTTGTAGAAGCCGATCAGGACGATCATGATCGTCGCGCTCACCGAGTACTCGGCCCACCGGAACCGGTTGATGCCCCGGCGCAGGTCGCGCTCGTAGACCCCGCGCGGCGACCGTGCCGGTCAGGCCGTGGTCGAGCGCGGCGAGCAGCAGGAACGCCGCGATCGCCCAGCCGATGCGGACGTCGAAGAGCGCCTCGGGCGCCGGCGGCGCGGTACCGGGAGGGCCCTGTGGGAACGAGGAGGTCACGGTGATCGCGAAGCCGGTGGCCAGCACGAGGACGGCGACGGCCTGGGCCGCGTGCAGCACGCTCAGCGCGACGTTCCACCGGCGCAGCGAGGCCAGCGCCTTCTCGTCGACCCCGGGGGCGGACGGGGGGGAGGCGTCGGGGGGGACGTTCTTGCGGTGCGCTGGTGCCATCGGGGGTTGTCGCCTCTGCTCGTGGTGGGACGCGGGCTCCTAGGGTGCACCCCATGGTCAACTACGCCACCGCCGACCGCGTCACCCGCGAGGACCTTCTGGACTTCCTGCGCCTCCGGCACCGGATGACGCTGATCACCACCCGCCGCGACGGTCGTCCGCAGGCATCCCCGGTCCTCGGGGGGCTCGACGACGAGGGCCGGATCGTGGTCGCGACCTACCCGCGCCGGGCCAAGGCGGTGAACCTGCGTCGCGACGCCACGGCCAGCGTCGTGGTGCACTCCGACGACTGGGACGGCCCCTACGTGCAGGTGCACGGCACGGCCGAGGTGCTCGACATGCCCGACCAGGAGGCCGAGGACGCGCTGGTCGAGTACTTCCGCTGCATCGCCGGCGAGCACAGCGACTGGGAGGAGTACCGCGAGGCGATGCGCTGTCAGGGCAAGTCGCTGCTGCGGATCACGCTCGAGGAGTGGGGTCCGGTCGCGACCGGCGGCTTCCCGCCGGAGGGCTGAGCCGACCGGGCCGCAGGCGGCCGGGGCTGAACCGACCCGGTGGGGTGGGCGGACCGGTCCCGTCCTCACGCGGTGGGCCGTGGGCGCGACGGCGTGAGGCGAACCGGTGGCTGGGCCAGGCTGCCCGGGGCCCCAGCAGGGTCAGCATCGCGGGCAGCACCAGCAGGCGCACCACCAGGATCTCCAGGGCGATGCCCACACTGACCGCGAACGCGAGCTGGTGGAAGGGCCCGAGCGGGACGAGCGCGAGCAGGCCGAAGCTGGCCCCGAGGGCGAGGCCTGCGGTGAACACCGCGCTGACCGACGACGGCAGTGCGGTGCGCACGGCCTCGCGCATCGTGCGCCCGCGCGCGTCCTCCCAGACATGACCCACGGTGAAGATGTTGTAGTCCGAGCCGAAGGCCAGCAGCAGCACCGCGGCGGCGAACGGCACGTAGAACGTCAGGCCCAGCCCGGGGTCGAGGCGGTCGAAGACGACGCCGGTGACGCCGAGGGTGGCGCCCAGCGAGAGCAGCGTCGTGGAGAGCAGGGCCACCGAGGCCACGACGGCGCGCAGGAACAGCATCAGCATCAGCAGGTTCGCCGCGACCGCAGCCAGGGCGATGCGCAGCAGGTCGCCCTCGGTCTGGGCCACGAGGTAGGCCGCGGTCGCGGAGTCGCCGGCCAGTGCGACCTGGCTGCCGGCCAGGCCCACCTGCCGGGTCAGGCCCGGCAGCGTGCGCTGGATCAGCGTCGTGGTCTCGACGGCGTCGGCGCCGAGCGGGTCGCTGTCCAGGATGACCAGGAACCGGGCGGCGTCGCCGTTGTCGGCGAGCAGGAACTCCCGCTCCACCGCGTCCGGTTGCGAGCCCGGCCCGAGCACGCCGGCCACGCCGGGCAGGGAGGACAACCCGGTGCCCAGGCGGCGCAGCGCGGTGCGTCGGTCGGCCACCCCGTCGCCCTCGACGATGATCTCGGTGGGCGAGAGGATCCCGTCGGCGAAGCCCTCCTGGGCCGACTGCGCGGTCTCGCGGATCGGTTGGTCCGGCGGCAGGGCGCCCAGGAACGACACGCCCAGGTCGAGTCGCAGCACCAGGGTCGCGGCCAGCGCCAGACCGACCAGGCAGGGCACGAGGACCAGGGCGGCGGCGGTCCGGCTCGAGGTCACCCGGTCGATGACCGCGCCTGGCCAGGTGGGCGTGGCCACGTGGCTGGTGCGCCGCCACCGCGCCAGCGCGCCGCGCAGCACGCCGCGCAGGGCGGACGGCGCCACCGCGCCCCGGTGCCAGCCGTACACGGCGGCGGCGGTGCGGTCGTGGGGGGTGCCCAGGTCGGGCTCGCGGACGGGCTGCTCGGCCCGCTCCGCCCCGGGGCGGCGCCGCCGGGCCGGCCAGAAGATCCGGTCGCCGAGCACGGCCATCAGGGCAGGCACCAGGGTGATCGCCACGAGCAGGCCGACGGTGACGGTGAAGGCCAGGGCCGGGCCGAGGGCGCGGAAGAACGGCGACTCGGCGGCCAGCAGGGTCGCCGTCCCGGCGGCCACCGCGAGACCGGCCACCGCCACGATCGGGCCCGATCGGGCGATCGCGGCCGTGGTGGCGGCGGTCGAGGCTCGGCGCACGGCCGCGCGGGTCCGACGCTCGCCGGGGGCCAGCTCAGGGGCCTGGTCGCGCAAGGAGGAGCAGAAGAAGATCACGTAGTCGGTGACCACGCCGAGCAGCAGCGCGACCACCACCGGTTCGAGCTCGTCGGGGCTGGCGAGGTCGAACCGCTCCGAGAGGTAGCCCGAGAGGCGGAGCGTGACCACGAAGGCCACCCCGGAGGTCACCAGGGCCAGCAGCGGCGCGACCACCGAGCGGAAGGCCAAGCCCACGATGAGCACGATCGCGAGCAGGGTGAAGGCCTCCACCCCGGGAAGGGAGTCGCGGATGATGCTGCCCTGCAGGGAGCGCGCCGGCGCCGAGCCCGTGACGCCGACGACCTGGTCGCGGTCGGTGAAGAACCGGTCCGCGTAGTCCTGGGCTGCGCGCGTGCGGGCCCCGAGGGTCGCGTCGGGCGCGAAGAGCAGGTAGGTCAAGGAGGTGGTGTCGGCCTCCTTGGATCCCGGGAAGAGCCCCAGGGTGTTGGTCAGCGGCAGCGCGCCGAGGATCGGGCTGACGTCACCGGCCACGCCGCGGTCGACGGCCACCGCGCGCACGACGGTCCGGGCCTGGAGGTAGGGCGAGATGCCGTCCTCGTCGCGCTGCACGACGACCGTGCGGGCGATGAGGGGGAACCCGAACAGCTCCAGCGAACGCTTCTCCGCGTCCACCGCCGGAGTGTCGCCCGACATCAGGCCGTTGAGGCTGCCGGACCCGGCGGCGTGCAGGGGCAGCAGCGACTGGCAGGCGAGGGCGATGGCGACCCAGCCCAGGATGATCACCCAGCGCCCGGCGACGAGGCCGCGGGCGAGCGTTCCGGAGAGGCCGTGCGGCCCCGGACGCTCGGCAGCCTCGTACGGACGTTCGGGCATGGGGTGGTCGGTCAGCCGGTGCCGGAGGGCCGTCGCAGGCCCAGGCGTACCAGCTCGGCCTCGGCGAGGTCACGGTCGGAGTCGCGGTGCTCCGGCGACGGGTCCAGCGTGGCCACGGTCGTGTACGGCAGCGAGGCGCGGGCGCGGTCGGCCAGGAAGCGCTGGAAGCCCGGGTCGTCGCCGTGCTCGTCGAGCTGGCGGCTGATCTCGGCGGTCTCGCGGCGTCGCCGCAGCCGCAGCGGGAGGTACAGCGCGAGCACCGGGATGACCGGGATGCCGACCAGGGCCACGCCGAGGAAGACGCCGATCTGTCGCAGCTGCCCCTTGACCTCGCCGCCGCGGGCCGCGATGTCGACCGCGGTCCTGCTGACCCCGGCGCCGATCTCACCGGGCCGGTCGCCGATGACGGGCACGCCCGAGAGGTCCTCGAGGCCGGCGCCCACCGCGGACAGGGACTCCCCGGAGGAGGTGATGGTGTCGCCGACGTCGGCGGCCTGCCACAGGATGAGGCCGGTCCACGTGCCGACCACGCACCACAGCACCACCCAGAACAGCACCGCGCCGTCGAGCAGCTTCACGGTCTTGTGGTCCGTCGCCACCCGTATGGTCGTCTGCACGCCCTGTTCCTACCAGAGTGCGCCGACGACACGATGCACCCGCACGGTGGGTCCGGCTGCTGGCACGATGAGCCCGGCGCCCGCGCACCGGGACGGGCCCGCCGAGACGAGGAGTGCCATGACGCAGATCGAGGGCCACGAGAGCGCCTGGCAGCGCTGGGGCGTGCGGTTGCTGCCGGCCCTGACCTTCCTGCTGGGCCTTGCGCTCGCGGGCTTCGTGGTGGCCGCCCGCGGGCCCGGCGGCGCGGGCGAGGCCCTCGGTAGCGAGCCGAGCCCCAGCCCGAGCGCGTCGGGGAGCCCGAGCACCTCCAGCGACACCGTGGTCACCGTGCCGGGGGCCTGCCAGGACGCGGCGGCGAAGATCACCGAGGCCACCCGGCTCATCGACGAGGTCGTCGGCGCGGTGCGCGACTTCCAGCCCCAGAAGCTCGTCGACCTGCTGTACCGGCTCGAGGACCTCGACGCCGAGATCCGCCCGCTGGCCGCCGAGTGCTCCGCCGTCGACGTGAGCGCGAGCTCGGAGCCCTCGGCCGGCGACGACGCCTCGCCGGACGCCACGCCGTCGGGGTCCGCCGAGGCGACGCCGTCGGGGTCCGCCGAGGCGACGCCGTCGGGGTCCGGCGAGGCGACAACGTCGGGGTCCGCCGAGGCGACGCCCTCGGAGTCCGCCGAGGCGACGCCGAGCGAGTAGGCGCGTCCCTCTGGCGGGTGTCGGCGGTCTCCTCGACGATGGGGTGATGAGCACGAGCGACCACGCGCACCGGCAGCCCGTCCCGACCCGTTGCGGCTTCGTGCCGCCCTACCTGCTGCGCCAGCTCGGCTACGACCTGACGCTGCGCCTCGACGGGCAGATCCGCGAGCGTCGTTCCGTCACCGAGGCGGGCGGCCCCCGGGCCGGGGCGCTCGCCGCGCCCGCCGCGCCCGCCGCGCCCGCCTGGACGGTGCACACCGCGGCCGGTGGCACCGACCTGCCGGGGGAGGTGGTGCGCGAGGCCGGCCAGGGCCCGAGCGGCGACGACGCCGTCGACGAGGCCGCCGCCGGGATCACCGGGGGCCTGGCGCTGTTCGCCGAGGTCTACGAGCGCGACTCCTACGACGGGGCCGGCGCGCCGGTCTCGCTGAGCGTCCACTACGGCACCGACTACGCCAACGCCTTCTGGGACGGCACGCAGCTGGTCTTCGGCGACGGGGACGGCGAGGTGTTCGGCCGCTTCACCCGCGCCGCCGACGTGCTGGCCCACGAGCTGGCCCACGCCGTCACCGAGCGCACGGCGGGCCTGGTCTACGCCGACCAGCCCGGCGCGCTCAACGAGTCGCTCTCCGACGTCTTCGCGGCCTGCTCCGAGCAGCGCCTGCTCGGGCAGACCGCGGCCGAGGCCGACTGGCTGATCGGCACCGAGCTGTTCCTGCCCGGCGTCCACGCGCGCGGCCTGCGCGACATGGCCGCGCCCGGCACCGCCTACGACGACCCGCGCCTGGGTCGCGACCCGCAGCCGGCCCACATGGACGACTACGTCGAGACCACCGACGACAACGGCGGCGTCCACCTGAACTCCGGCATCGCGAACCGGGCCTTCCACCTGGCCGCCGTCGCGCTCGGCGGCACGTCGTGGGAGGGCGCCGGCCGGGTCTGGTACGCGGCGCTGACCGGTGGTGCGGTGGGCCCGCGCACCGACTTCGCCGGCTTCGCGGCCGCCACCCTCGCAGCCGCAGGAGTGCACGCCGACCTGGTGGCGCAGGCCTGGCGCACCGTGGGCGTCGAGCCCGCCACCGCCGCCGAGCCGGGCGCCCCCGCCCCGGACGGCGACGGCGGCACGACGTCGCGCCAGGTCCGGGTCCGCCGCACCGGGGGGTTCGTCGGCCGCGCGCTGGAGGCGAGCGTCGACCTCGACTCCGACGACGACCGTGCCCCGGTGCTGCAGGGACTGGTGGGTCGCATCGACACCGCCGCGGTCACCGCGAGCGGGCCGCGCCCGGACCACTTCACCTACGAGTTCGATCTCGGGGGCGACCACGTCGCGGTGCACGAGCAGGACCTCACCGCGGAGCTGCGCGACGTCGCCGACCTCGTCCTGCGCCGCGGGACCGGTGCGGCCCCGGACGCGCCGGCTGGGTGAGCGGCGCCGGGCACCGGGGCCTCAACCCTGGCGGTGCACCTTGTGCTGGGCCGCCTGCGCCCGGGGCTTGATCACCAGCTCGTCGATGTTCACGTGGGCGGGCCGGGTGATCATCCAGCCGATCGCGTCGGCGACGTCCTCGGCGGTGAGCGGCTCGGCGACGCCCGCGTAGACGGCGTCGGCCCGGTCCTGGTCGCCGCCGAACCGGTTGCGGGAGAACTCCTCGGTGGCCACCATCCCGGGGGCGATCTCGAGGACCCGCACGGGCTGGTCGAACAGCTCCAGACGCAGGGTCTCGCTGACCACCTGCGTGCCGTGCTTGGCCGCGGTGTAGCCGCCGCCGCCCTCGTAGGCGATCCGGCCGGCGGTGGAGCCGACGTTGAGGATCGTGCCCGCGCCGGAGGCCACCAGCGCCGGCAGCAGCGCGCGGGTGACGCGCACCAGGCCGAGCACGTTCAGCTCGTACATCGCGCGCCACTGCTCGAGGTCGGCCTCGGCCACCGGCGACATCCCGAACGCGGCGCCGGCGTTGTTGACGAGCACGTCGAGGTGGTCGCCGACGTGGGCGGCGAGGGCGTCGACCGACGCCTGGTCGGTGACGTCGCAGGTGACGGCCTCGCCGTCGATCTCCCCGGCGAGGGCCTCGACCCGCTCGGTGCGGCGGGCCGCGCACACCACGCGGAAGCCGGCGTGGGCGAGGGTACGGGCGGTGGCGGCGCCGATGCCGCTGCTGGCACCGGTGACGAGGGCGACGGGGCGAGAGGTCATGGCTCCTATGGTGCACCGGCGGGTCCCGGGGAATGAGCCGGGAGCACGTGCGGTTCTACTGCGGCACAGGGAGTGCCGCCGCACGCCCGGTCGCCGAGGGGGACGAGTGAGCACGCAGCCGAGCCGGGCGCCCGCGCAGCCCGCGGTGCGTCGCGTCGCGATGGTCAGCCTGCACACCTCCCCGCTCGACCAGCCCGGCACCGGCGACGCGGGCGGCATGAACGTCTACGTCACCGAGCTCGCCCGCCGTCTGGCCCGCCTCGGCGTCGAGGTCGACATCTTCACCCGGGCCACCCGGTCCTCGGTGCCGCCCAGCGTCGAGCTGGCGCCCGGCGTCGTGGTGCGCCACATCCACGCCGGCCCCTTCGAGGGCCTCACCAAGGACGAGCTGCCCGCCCAGCTGTGCGTCTTCGCCCGCGAGGTGCTGCGCGCCGAGGCGGCCCACCCCTCGGGGCACTACGACGTCGTGCACTCCCACTACTGGCTCTCCGGGCAGGTCGGGGCCCTGGCCCGCGACCGGTGGGGCGTGCCGCTGGTGCACACGATGCACACGATGGCCAAGGTCAAGAACGAGGCCCTCGCCGCCGGCGACGCCCCCGAGCCCGCCGCGCGGGTGATCGGCGAGGAGCAGGTCGTCCAGGCCGCCGACGTGCTCGTGGCCAACACCGACCTCGAGGCCAAGCAGCTGATCAACCTCTACGACGCCGACCCCGGGCGGGTCGAGGTCGCCTACCCCGGCGTGGACCTGGACATCTTCACCCCGCGGGAGCCCCGCACCGTGCGTGCCGACCTGGGCCTGCCCGCCGACGCCGCGGTGCTGCTGTTCGCCGGGCGGATCCAGCCGCTGAAGGCGCCCGACGTGCTGCTGCGCGCGGTGGCGGTGCTGCTCGAGCGCACGCCCGCGCTGCGCGAGCGCCTGGTCGTCCCCGTCGTCGGCGGGCCCTCCGGCAGCGGCCTGGACGCCCCCACCAGCCTGGTCGGCCTGGCCGAGAGCCTGGGCGTGGCCGACGTCGTCCGGTTCGTTCCCCCGGTCGCGCAGTCCGAGCTGGCCCGTTGGTACGCGGCGGCGACGCTGGTCGCCGTGCCCTCCTACAACGAGTCCTTCGGCCTGGTCGCGGCCGAGGCCCAGGCCTGCGGCACCCCCGTGGTCGCCGCCGCCGTCGGTGGCCTTCCCGTGGTCGTGCGCGACGGGGCCAGCGGGGTGCTGGTCGAGGGTCACGACCCGGTGCGCTGGGCCGACGCCCTCGGCGACCTGCTCGCCGACCCGGCCCGCGTGGCCCGTCTCGGCGAGGGCGCCCTGGCCCAGGCCCGCGAGTTCTCCTGGGACGCCACCGCCCGCCGCACCCTGGAGGTCTACGCCCGCGCGGGCGGCCTCATGCGAGAGTCCGTGCTGTGAGCCACGACGCCGAGCCCGGCACCGACCCGGTCCGGGCGATGGACGCGCCCGCCTCGCCCGAGCACGCGCGCCGGGTCGGGGCCCTGCGCCGCTACCTCGACGCCGCCGACCTCGAGCACACCGAGACGCGGCCCGGGGTGTTCTCCTTCGCCCTGCCCGGTGAGCGCAAGCTGCAGACCCCGGTGCGCCTCGACGTCGGCGTCCACGCGCTCGGGGTGCACGCGTTCGTGTGCCGCAACCCCGACGAGAACCACGAGCGGGTCTACCGCTGGCTGCTCGAGCACAACCTGAAGACCTACGCGGTCGGCTTCGCCGTCGACCACCACGGCGACGTCTACCTCGACGGTCGGCTCCCGCTGGCCGTCCTGGACGACGACGAGGAGCTCGACCGGCTCCTCGGGTCGGTGCTCAGCACGGCCGACGCCTCGTTCAACGCGATCCTCGAGCTCGGCTTCGCCTCCTCGATCCGCAAGGAGTGGGACTGGCGCCGGCTGCGCGGGGAGTCCACGGCGAACCTGGAGGCGTTCCGGGGCTGGCTGGAGGACGAGCACGAGGACGAGGACGAGGACGAGGACGACGGCGAGGGCCCGGGCGCGGCGGACGCGGCGGGCGGGCCCGGGCCGGCCTGAGGTCGCCCTGCCCGCTCAGGCCGTGCGCGGACGCGGGAGCGGGGCCACGGCGGGCATGAAGACCTCGGGCCGCATCGGACGGCCGAGCAGGTAGCCCTGACCGAACATCGCCCCCACCGCCTGCAGGTGCGAGGCCTGCACGACGTCCTCGATCCCCTCGGCGATGACGGTGACCTGGGTGGTGCCGAGCAGGCCGAGCACGGTGCGGATCATCGAGAAGTCGGCCGGCGAGGTGCCGATGTCGATCACCAGCGAGCGGTCGATCTTGACGGTGTCGATCGGGAGCCGGTGCAGGTGGGAGATCGAGGAGTAGCCGGTGCCGAAGTCGTCGATGCCCAGGCCCACGCCCAGCGCGCGCAGCTTGTACAGCGTGGCCAGCACGGCCTGGTCCTGGGTGAGCAGGGCGGTCTCGGTGATCTCCAGCAGCAGCAGGTGCGGGGGGAGCCCGTGGCGCTCGAGAGCCGCCGCGACACCCTCGACGTACCCGGGGGCCTGCAGCTCGAGGGCGGAGACGTTGACGTGCGTGCGGTAGGCGGGGCCGACGTGGCCGCGCCAGGCGGCCGTCTGCGCGAGGGCGAGGTCGAGCACCAGAGCGCCGAGGGGGTGGATCAGCCCGGTGCGCTCGGCGGCCTCCACGGCCACCATCGGCGACACCGGGCCGTGCACCGGGTGCTGCCAGCGCATCAGCGCCTCGGCGCTGATCAGGGTGCGGCTGCGCAGGTCGAAGACGGGCTGGTAGGCCATCGAGATCTGGGTCGGCTCGTGCAGCAGCGCGGTGGCGAGGTCGGCGACGAGCTCCAGCTCGCGGCGCACCGCGCTCGCCCCGGGCGGCGCGTCCGGCTGCTGGACCTGGGGGGCCCAGCGCACGCAGCCGCGGTGGTGCCGGCCGGTCTCGTACAGGCTGGTGCCGATCTCGCGCAGGCCCTGGGCCGCGGTCTCGCCGGGACGGCAGGCCCGCAGGGCCGCGGAGACCACCGGCCACACCCGGACCCCGTCGAGGAGGGCGAAGCCGCGGCAGGCCTCGGCGGCACGTTGGACCGCCTCGTCGTCCGCCTCCGCCCCGAGCGAGCCGCCCGTGCCGATCGCCACCAGGAACCCGCCGAGCGGGGAGCAGCGCAGCACGGTCGCGGCGCCCGCCGCCTCGCGGGCCACCCGGTCCACGACCTGGCGGGTGACCGAGGCGAGGCCGTCGTGGCCGTAGGCGTCGGCGAGGTCCTCGGCGTTGGAGACGGAGCCGGCGAGCAGGACGACGCCGTGGCCCGGCGGCATCGTCGCGCGCAGCCGGTCGAGGTCGGCGTGCACGGCGGCGTCGGGCTCGGCGGAGCCGGGAGCCTGGGGGTCGTGTGACCTCATACGCCCGCCTCCACCCGGCCCAGGGCCCACGGCACCGGCAGCGCGCGGATGACGTCGAGCAGCGCGCGGGGGGCGACGTGGTGGGAGAGGTAGGCGGTGACGCCGAGATCGTGCAGCGCGGTGATCTCCTCCTCGCCCGCGTCGGTGCCGACCACGATCACCGGGGTGGAGCGGGCGAGCGCGTGCTCGCGCACGGTGCGCAGGACCTCGAGGCCGCCGCCGGAGGCCAGGGCGAGGTCGGTGACCACCACCGAGGGCAGCGGGTGCTGCTCGCGGCACGCGTACTCACCCAGGCCCAGCAGGTACGCGACCGCCTCGGCCCCGTCGGCGCAGGCCACGACCGGGTTGAGCAGGCCGCCGGAGATGAAGTCGTCGCGCACGCGCCGTACGGCGGCGGGGTCCCTCCCGACGAGGAGCACGGGTGGGCGCATGGATCCTCCGTCGTGTCGGCGCGGTCGGTGGTCCCGACCGGTCCGGGTCGGTGGTCCAAGTCAACTGCACCAGGACCCTCGGCACGGGTGCTCCGGGCAATCGAGGGGCGAGGTCTAGACACCGCCGGGCCGGGTGGCCCCGGGCCGTTCCCCGGCCCGCGACCAGCCGGCGCCCGCACGGCTCAGGCGAGCCCGGTCAGCCGCAG
Source organism: uncultured Actinomycetota bacterium (assembly GCA_963728085.1). GTDB lineage: Bacteria > Actinomycetota > Actinomycetes > Propionibacteriales > Nocardioidaceae > Nocardioides. The sequence continues at coordinate 31,710 of CAVSIQ010000002.1, forward strand.
GTAGGCAGCCGCGATCGGGCCGCCGGCGAGCACGCCGAGCGCGGCCCCGGCCAGCATGAACGGCCCGTGCGGCACCCGGGTCCGGCGGCCGTGCCCGGCCAGGAGGAGGCCGACGCCGACGGTCGCGCCGATCACGAAGCCCGCGGCCAGTCCGACCAGCGAGGCGGCGGTGCCGACGAGGCCGAGCACGAGGCCGAGCACCGGGGCCAGGGCCACGTCGCCGAGGCCCATCCCGCGCCCGGCCGTGGCGAGCCAGATCCCCGCGTAGACCCCCAGCCAGGCCGCGACCGAGGCCAGGACGGCGACCGGGGAGGGCAGCGGAGCCCCGAGGGTGGCGCCCACCAGCGCGGTCAGGACGACCAGGAGGCCCGCTACGCCGGTGACGGCGAAGGGCAGCCGTTGGTGCTCGAGGTCGATCAGGGCCTGGGCGATGCCGGCGGCGACCACGACGAGGACCGCGACCAGCGTGGTCGGGTCCTCGACGCGCCAGGCCGCGAGGGCGAACGCGCCGCCGGTGGCCGCCTCGACCGCCGGGTAGCGCCAGGGGATGGTGCTGGCGCAGTCGCGGCACCGGCCGCGCAGCAGCATCCAGGAGAGCACCGGCACGTTGTCGCGCGGGCGCACGTCGTGGCCGCAGTCGGGGCAGGCCGACGGTGGGTTCACCACCGACAGCCCGGCCGGGACCCGGTGGACGACGACGTTGAGGAAGGACCCGACGACCAGCCCGAGGGTGCCGGTCAGGGGCAGCAGCAGGGCCATCGGCAGCACCGCGTTCACGCGACGTGCCCGGGGTCGTCGAGGCGGCCCGCGGCCGGCGGCGGCTGCGTGGCCCACGGCCCGAGGGCCGCGTCCAGCGCCGGCCGCTCGTGGGCCTCCAAGCACGCGCGCAGCAGGTCGCGGACGCGCCTCACCGCGGGTCCGACGTCCTCGGGCCGCGTCGTGGCGAGGCCTTCGGGGTCGCGCTCCGCGGCGAGCAGCCGCAGCGCCAGCTGGCGGCGCAGGCGCACCGAGACCAGTCTCCGGTCCTCACCCCGCCCGGCCGAGCCCAGCAGGACGGCGTCGAACGCGGCCAGGTCGGACTCCCAGGCCAGCCGGCGGGCGGCGACCGGGTCGGAGTCGACCAGCGCGCGGGCCCTCACGGCACCGAGGACGGCCCGTTCGAGCAGCCTCTCCCGCGGCTCGTGCTGCACCGGTGAGGGCGCCTCGGGCGTCGAGGCCGGCGTGCCGGCGTCGGGCAGGGCGGGCAGTGACGCGCTGCCGGCGAGGCCGGGGGCCAGGACGGCCCCGACGCGGTACCGCGCCCGGGCCACCGCGTCGAGCGCGACCGGTCCCCGGGGCGCGCGACGGCGGTCCACGGGCGCGTCGGCGCCCACGGCCTGCACGACGGCGTCCTCGTGACCGACGAGGCGTGGCCCGAGGAGGTGAAGGTCCGCGGCCCAGCGCGCGAGCGCGGACTCCGCGCTGCGCGAGCCGGCGAGCAGGTCATCGGCGAGGGCCGCGTAGGCCACGGCCGGCTGCGGCACCGCCCCGACCGCGGAGGGGGTCGGGTCCCAGCCGCCGGCCTGCGCCGCCGGCGCGGCGGGCGGCGCGGCGGGCTCCGACGGTCCGGTCCCGGTCCCGGTCCCGGTCCCGGCGTCGGGGTCGACCTCGGCACCGGGGTCGGCCTCGGCGAGGGCGTCGGTGAGTGAGCGCACCTCGCGCGAGAGCGCCTCACGCGCGGCCTGGGAGGCCGGGGCGTCACGCTCGGCGAGGTGGGCGCCACCGACCGGATGCTCGCGCCGAGCGAGCGCGGCCAGCGCCGCGGCGAGCAGGACGACGGCCAGGCCGATCAGGAGCAGCGGCGGCACGGGGCCTCCTCGTCGTGTCAGGGGTGCTCGGGGCAGGGACGGTCTAGCGCAGCACGTCGTGGCGCAGCCGCGACCAGGTCGGGGCTGCACGCTCGGTGCCGCCCAGGTCGAGGGCGGGGGCGAGCCAGGGGCCTTGGAGGCGGTCCATCTCGAGCCGGCGCAGGGTGGCCAGGGTCGCCTCGCTCCCGACGCCGTCGGCGAGCACGGCGACGCCGGCCTCGCGGGCGGCGCCGACCAGGCTGCGGACCTGGCGCTGCGCGTGCGGGTCGCACAGCAGGGTGGCGACGGTGGCGGGGTCGATGCGCACCTCGCGGACGGCGGGGGAGGACCACAGCGAGCGCAGCCCGCACGACGCGCGTCCGAACCCCCGCACGCCGACCCGCAGGCCGGCGCGGTGGGCCCGGTCGAGGACCCCGCGCAGGGCGGGGTCGGCCAGGGGCGCGTCCTCGGTCAGGTCCAGCACGACGTCACCGGGGTGGTGACCAGCGGCCTCGGCGTGGCGCACCAGGCTCTCCACGAGGCCGCGGCCACCGCGCGGGCGGGCGCAGACGCCGATCGAGAGCGAGGCCCCCGGGGCGAGGGCGCGCAGCCGGTGCAGGTCGCCCAGGGCACGCTCGGCCACGGCGTCGCCGAGTGCGCCGACCAGACGGGCCCGCTCGGCCAGGACGCGCAGCTGCTGCGGCCCGAGCGGCCCCAGGGCCGGGTGCTGCCAGTGCGGCCGGGCCTCGAACCCGGCGACGAGTCCACTCCGGGCGTCGAACCGCGGCTGGTAGCGCACGTCGAGGGAGCGCTGGTCGAGGGCGCGTCGGAGGTCGGCGGCGAGGTCGCTGCGGCGGCGCAGCGGGCGTCGGGGGACGCGCGTGGCGAACGGGTGCGGGTCGGGTGCGGGGTCCGCGACGGGGGACGGACGTGCGGCCGCGTCGCCGCCGGCGGCCTTGACCGTGCACAGCGCGCGGCCCGCCGCGCGGAGCAGTCCTGCCACGTCGGTGCCGTCGGCCCCGAGCAGCGCCAGGCCCACCGACGCGGTCAGACGCACCGGCGGGGCCCCGACGGTGATCGGTCGGCCGAGGGTGTCGACCACCCGGCCGGCCAGCGCCTGCGCGGCCTGCGGCGAGGGCAGGGGCGCGGTCAGCACGACGAACTCGTCGCGGCCCAGACGGGCGACGAGGTCGTCGCGGCCGAGGAGCCCGGTGAGCCGCACGGCGGCCTCGACCAGGACGGCGTCCCCGGTCTCGGCGCTGCCGGTGCGCTCGACGCCGAGGCGGGCGAAGTCGTCGAGGTCGACGAGCATCAGGGCGACGGTGCAGCCGGTGCGGCGGCCCTCGGCCAGCCGGTGGCGGCCACGGCGCAGCAGCCCGTCGCGGTCGCCTAGGCCGGTCAGCTCGTCGACGTGGTCGCGGCTGCTCCGGGCCGGCCGGGACGGCGTCCAGGGCGGCGTCCAGGGCGGCGGCCGGGGCCTCGTCCGGGACGGCGCCCGGGGCACGACGGTGGGCACGACGCGGTGTCGCCCGAGGGTCTCGTGGTCCAGGGTGTCGTTCACGGTGCGCCGTCCGCCACCTCGGCGGAGCTCGCGCCGCCGCGGCCCTCGCCCGGCGCCGCGGTCTGGTGCGCCGGGGTGACCTCACGCGGTGCCCGCATCGGGGCGGCGACGAAGGTGACCCCGGTGACGGTGAGGCTGAGCTCGTCCCCGGCGCCGGGCTGGAGGCCGACGGTCTGCAGGAGCACCGAGCGGGGCAGCCGCTCGAGCTGGTCGAGCAGCACCTGCGCCTGCTGGTAGGTGCCCTCGACGGTGAGCGTCACCGTCTGCACGGCCACCGTCGTCGCCTCCGGGGCCGGGGTGGACGTCACCCCGCCCTCGCTGGTCCCGGCAGCGGGGGGCGCGGTGGGGACGACGACGGCCGGGTCGGTCGTGAGGCCCGTCGAGCCGGCGGGCACGGCGACGGGCGCGCTGGGACTGAGGTCGGTGATGTCGCCGTCGCCGTAGCCTGCGGTCGCGGCCGCCGCGTTGACGGCGCGGAAGAACCCGGGCTGGTCGGCGGTGGCCGGCCACATCGCGTGGAGGTCGTCGGCGGCGGCCCGGGTGACGGTGAGGTCCTCGGCCTGGGCGCGCAGGGCCCCGAGCTGGGCGTTCAGCAGCAGGTTGCGGTCGGCGCTGTCGGTGATCTGTACCTTGGTGTCCCCGACCTCGGCCGTGGTCGGGCCGAGCAGCAGGAACCACCCGGCCAGCACGATCACGACCATCAGGGCCACGCCGAGGGCGAGGTTGGCGCGCGCGGTGCTCAGGTTCACGGGGACTCCTCCAGGCCCAGGGCGGCGGTGAGGTCGTCGTAGCGGCCGGTGAAGACCGCGGGAGTCAGCCCGACGGTGCCCGAGAACGTCACCGTGCCGCCCGCGGCCCCGGTCGTCCCGGCGATCCCCTCGGCCCCGATCGCGGTCGAGGTGGCGGCGTCGGTGGTGGTGGTGGTCACGAACGGCTCGGAGAAGGCGTTCTTGCGGGAGAGTCGCTGGACCAGGCGGCCGACGGCGTCCCGGTCGGCGGCGGTGCCGCTGATCGTGACGCAGCCGATCGAGGGCGTGGTGTCGAAGGGATCGGGGCCGGGGCAGGCGGCGCCGCTGAGGCCGCGGGTCACGTCGGTCTCGGGGTCCTGAGCGGCAGGGGCGGGCGCCGCGCCCTCGGCGGGCACGGGGGCCACGGTGGCGACGCCGTCCGCGCCGAGCTGGTCGGTGGCCAGCAGGGACACGGCGAGCTCGTCCACCTCGAGACCGGGGGGCAGGGAGCTCTGCAGGTCGAGCAGCACGCGGGAGAACGAGACCTCGGTGCGCATGGAGGCCTGGACGTCGGTGGCCCGCAGACGGACGCCGTCGACGTAGGTGCGCACCGGCGAGAGACCGGCGATCTGCTCCTCCAAGCCGGCGGTGGTCGCCTGCTCGGCGGCGAGGTCGTTCTGCACGCCGCGCAGCGCGACGTGCTGCAGGCCCCAGGCGCCGACGACGAGCACGAGCACCGAGGCCGCGGCGAGGCCGAGCCGGCGCCGCAGCGCCGCGATCCTCAGCTCCTCCAGGACCCACGGGGAGAGCAGGTTGACGGCGTTGGTCGCAGCAGCGGCCTCCGTGGAGCCCCCGCGCAGGGGGAGCCTCATGCGCTGACCCCCAGGCACAGGCCCATCGGGACGAGCAGGTCGTCGTCGCAGGGCGCGGCCTGCGCCTCGTCCGCCCGGTCGCGTGGCGCCGGGCCGTGGCGCCGGGCGACGGCGCCGGCCTCGAGGCGACGCACCGGCATGTCGAGCAGACGCGCGCAGTGCGCGAGGAGGCCGGGGTTCGTGGCGGCGCCGCCGGTGAGCACGGCGCGGGTCGGCACGTGGGCGGGGTCCACGCTGGCGTGGTAGTCCAGGGTGGTGCGGATGTCGGCCACCAGGCGCTCGACGGCGCCCGTGAGCGCCAGGGCGACCTCGGGGCGGGTCCCCGGCCCGACCGGGTCGGTCTTGGCCTGGTCGGCCTCGTCCCAGCTCATCCCGGTCTGCTCCACCACGGCCCGGGTGAGGGTGTCGCCGCCGAGACCGGTGGCGACCCGCACGAAGCGCGGCACGCCGCCGGTGTGCACCGCGACCGCGGTCTTGTCGGTGCCGACGTCGATGACGGCCTCGGAACCGGCCTCGCTGCCGTCGACGGAGCCGCGGGCGGCGTGATGGGCCGCCCGGACCAGCGCGAGAGGTGACAGGTCGGCGGTCTGCGGGCGCAGGCCGGCGGCGCGCACGCAGCGGACCAGCTCGTCGACCCCGCCGCGCGCCGTGGCGACGAGCAGGATGCGCGAGACCTTGCGCGTGGTGCCGGTGGTCGGGTCGACGCGCTCGTCGTCGCCGAGGTGCACGTGGTCGAGGTTGGCGTCGTCGACGGCGACGGGGAGCAGGTCGGCCACCTGGTAGCGCAGCGCACGGCGCAGGTCGGCCTGGGGCATCCAGTCCAGCTCGATCTGGCGCACCAGCACCGAGCCGCTGCACACGCCGAGCCGCACGGCCCGCGACCCGATCCGGGCCTCGCGCCACAGTGTGCGCAGCGCCGCCGTGACCGCCTCGGGGTCGCTCACGGCGCCGGCCTCGACGGCCCCGGCCGGCAGGGGGACGCGACCGGCCCGGCGCACGACGGCGTGCTTGCCGGTGCGCAGCTCGACGGCGCGCACGGCGGTGCGGCCGATGTCGAGACCGACGACGGTGCTGGGCATGAAGTCTCCGAGGGGCGAGGTCCGAGCGGGTCCGGCCGGCGGTGGACCCGGCGCGGCTCACCGGTCCCCATCGGCGTGGTCCTCGCACACCTGAGGAGTTGCCGACGTCGGGGCGTGGGCCTCAAGTCCGCCCCGTCCTCGGCCGACACCTCGGGTGACGACCCCGTCCCCCCGGCCGTCGTCCCCCCGCCGTCGTCCCCCGCCGTCGTCCTCCCGAGGAGTGCCGTCCCATGTCGTCCGTCCCCGAGGAGTTGGTGCCGCTGCTCCAGGCCGTCGCCGAGCAGGGGGCCTCCGACCTCCACCTGCGCAGCAACACCTACGCGAGGCTGCGCGTCCTGGGCGCCCTGGTCACCCTGGGCGAGGACCCGCTCTCCGGTGATGAGGTGACCCGGATGGTGCGCGGCGCGATGGACGAGGGCGTGCTCGCGGAGTTCGAGCGCACCCACGAGGCCGACTTCGCCGTCGGCCTGGCCGGCGTCGGACGCTTCCGGGTCAACGCCTTCCGCGCCCGCGGCAGCGACGGCGCGGTCTTCCGGCTGATCGGCTCAGCCCCGGTGCCGCTGCCCGAGCTGGGCATGCCCGAGGCGGTGCACCGCCTGGCCATGCGCCCCCGCGGGCTGGTCCTGGTCACCGGCCCGACGGGGTCGGGGAAGTCGACGACGCTGACCTCGATGGTCGACGCCATCAACGAGCGCAAGGCCGTGCACATCCTCACCCTGGAGGACCCGATCGAGGTGTTGCACCGCGACAAGGAGGCCGTCGTCACCCAGCGCGAGCTGGGCAGCGACACCCGCGACTGGGGCTCGGCGCTGCGGGCGGCCATGCGTCAGGACCCCGACGTGATCCTGATCGGCGAGCTGCGCGACGCCGAGACCGTGAAGGCGGCGCTCTCGGCCGCCGAGACCGGCCACATGGTGCTCAGCTCGATGCACACCACCGACACCAAGGAGACGGTGCTGCGCATCGTCGACTTCTTCCCACCGCACGAGCAGCCCCGGGTGCGGGCCGCGCTCGGCGCCTCGCTCGAGGGCGTGGTCTGCCAGCGCTTGATCCCTGCCGCGGACGGCCGGGGCCGGGTGGTGGCCCTGGAGATCGCCGTGCGCGACGCCCGGCTCGCGGAGGCCGTCGCGGACCCGTCGCGCACCGGTGAGATTCCCGACATCCTCGCGGAGGGGCAGTACTCGGGGATGCAGACCTTCGACCAGCACCTGCTCGAGCTCGTCGTCTCGGGCCGCATCGACCTGCGCACGGGCACCATGTCGGCCAGCAACCCCCACGACTTCTCGGTGATGCTGCGCCGCACCGGCTGGACCCCCGGCAGCCCGCCGCGACCGCCGCGTCCGCTGGAGGTGGCCGGGTGAGCCTGGCCGCCGGTGGCGCGGCCCTGGGCGCGCGTACCGGTGACGACCTGGCCGCGGTGCCGCTCGAGCAGCTGCGCACCTACCGTGCCCGCCTGCGCGAGGAGGAGGACCGGGTCTCCTACTGGCGCCGGCTCCTGCAGGCGCGCATCGACCTCGTCCAGGCCGGCCGCGGGGCCGCCGGCGGCCTCGGCCTCACCGACCTGGTGCGGGTGCTGGGCGAGACCGGGAGCGGGCGGAGGCGCACCGCCCTGCTGAGGGTGCACGCGGCCGACGACCTGCCCCCGCTGCCCGGGCTCGCCGCGGTGTGGGTGGTGCCGGGCGAGGACGACGCCGAGGAGGTCCTGGCGCGGCTGCGGGGCGCCGAGGGGCAGCTGGGGGCGTACCGCGCGGCCCTGCTGGTGCGTCTCGACCAGGCGACCGCCGTCCTGGTCGGTCGCTACCGTGCCGACCCGTCGGCGGCTCTGGACGTCCTGGCCGACGTCCCGGGCTGACCCAAGCCCTCAGGTGACCGGCCGCGGTGCCGATGAGCACCCCGGCGGCGCTCCCACCGAGCGGCGCGTCCCCCGTCCAGGCCAGGTAGGTCGTCCCTTATGAGCGTGATGGAACCCAGCGTCACCGTCGAGGCCCTGCTCGAGGCCGGTCTCGTGGGCCCCGACGACGTCGCCCGCGCCGCCGCTCGCGTCGCCGGGTCCTCCCAGGGTGTCGTGGAGGCCCTCGTCGCCGCCGGGGTGGTGGAGCGGAGCGCGCTGCTCGAGGTCGCCGCCCGGGCCGCCGGCCTCGAGTTCGTCGAGCTGGTCGACCACCCCGTCGACGCCTCCGCGACCGCGTTGCTGCCGCCCGAGTTCGCCCGGCGCGCCCACGTGCTGCCGCTGGGCTGGCGCGACGGGGGCCTGCTCGTCGCGGTGCCGTTGAGCGCGATCAACGACCTGCAGCTCAAGGACGACGTCGCCCGCCTGACCGGCCGGCGGGTGCACTTCGTGCTCGCCGCACGCCGTGACATCGAGGCTCGGCTGACCCAGGCCTACCGCGCCGAGGGCGAGCTGACCGACATCACCACCAGCCTTGTCGACGAGCCGGAGAGCGCCGACCTCGACGTGCTCACCGAGGTCACCGAGGAGGCCCCGGTCGTCCGGTTCGTCAACCTGCTGATCACCCAGGCCATCTCCGACCGCGCCTCGGACATCCACATCGAGCCCACCGAGCACGACCTGCGGGTGCGCTACCGCGTCGACGGCGTGCTGCGCGACGCGCACCGGGCCCCCCGCAGCATCCGCAACGGCGTCGTGTCGCGGCTGAAGATCATGGCCGACATGGACATCTCCGAGCGGAGGGTCCCGCAGGACGGCCGGCTCAGCGTGGAGCACCAGGGCCGCCGGATGGACCTGCGCGTGGCCAGCCTGCCGACGGTGTGGGGGAGAAGATCGTCGCCCGGGTCCTGGACAACTCCAACACCCGCCTGAGCCTCGACGACCTCGGGTTCAGCCCCGAGAACTTCAGCCGGTTCGCGGAGTCCTACTCCAAGCCGTACGGGATGATCCTGGTCACCGGGCCGACGGGGTCGGGCAAGTCGACGACGTTGTACTCGACGTTGAACATCCTCAACCAGCCGCTGGTCAACGTGATCACGGTCGAGGACCCCGTGGAGTACCGGCTGCCGGGCATCAACCAGGTGCAGACCAACCCGAAGGCCGGGCTGACCTTCGCCTCGGCGTTGCGCTCCATCCTGCGCTCGGACCCCGACATCGTGCTGATCGGCGAGATCCGCGACCACGAGACCGCGAACATCGCCGTCGAGGCCTCGCTGACCGGCCACCTGGTGCTGTCCACGCTGCACACCAACGACGCCCCCTCGGCGATCACCCGCCTGGTCGAGATGGGCATCGAGCCCTTCCTGGTCGGATCGGCGATCGACTGCGTGGTGGCCCAGCGCCTGTGCCGCTCGCTGTGCGAGCGGTGCAAGCACCCTGAGGAGCCCGACGTCGAGCAGCTGGCCGCGATCGGCTTCACCCTGCCCGAGGACTTCTCGGGCTCCCTGTACCGCCCGGGCGGCTGCTCCACCTGCAGCGGCACCGGGTACCGGGGCCGGATGGCCCTGCACGAGGTGATGCGCGTCGGTGAGGAGCTCGAGAGGCTCACGGTGCGCCGCGCCTCGACCGAGGAGATCGCCCGCATGGCCCAGAGCGAAGGAATGAAGACATTGCGAGACGACGGCTGGCGCAAGGTCCGGTCCGGACGAACCTCGGTCGAGGAGGTGCTCCGTGTCGTGGGGTGACCCGATCGAGACGTTCCAGGCCGAGTCGGCGGCGCCGGCGCTGCCGCTGGACGACCTGCTGCGCGCCATGGCGGGGTACGGGGGGTCTGACCTGCACCTGACCGCCGGCGCGCCACCGACCATGCGGCTGCGCGGCGAGATGACCCCGCTGGAGGGCTTCGAACGGCTGCTGCCCGAGGAGCTGCGCGAAGGGCTCTACGCGATCATGACCGAGCGTCAGCGCAAGGTCTTCGAGGAGGTGCGCGAGCTCGACTTCGCCTACACGGTGCCGGGCTTCGCCCGCTTCCGCACCAACCTGTACTGGCAGCGAGAGTCCGTCGGCGCCGTGATGCGCCTCATCCCGTGGGAGATCAAGCCCCTGGAGGAGCTCGGGATGCCCAGCGTCGTGGAGTCCTTCGCGGCGATGAAGCGCGGCCTGGTGCTGGTCACCGGCCCCACCGGCTCGGGCAAGTCGACGACGCTGGCCGCGATCATCGACCGCGTCAACCGCACCCGGCGCGGGCACATCATGACCGTCGAGGACCCGATCGAGTTCCTGCACCGCCACGGCACCTGTCTGGTGAACCAGCGCGAGGTCGGCCACGACACCCACGACTTCCGCTCGGCGCTCAAGCACGTGCTGCGTCAGGACCCCGACGTCATCCTGGTCGGCGAGCTGCGCGACCTCGAGACCATCTCGGTGGCCCTCACCGCGGCCGAGACCGGCCACCTCGTCTTCGCCACGCTGCACACCCAGTCCGCCCAGGACACCATCAGCCGAGTCGTCGACGTCTTCCCCGCAGGCCAGCAGCAGCAGGTGCGCACCCAGCTCGCCGCGACCCTCAAGGCCGTCGTGTGCCAGACCCTGGTGCCGACCGTCGACGGCCGCGGCCGCGTGGTGGCCAGCGAGGTCATGGTGTGCAACCCCGGCGTGCGGGCGATGATCCGCGACGACAAGCTGCAGCAGATCCCCGGTGCGCTCCAGTCGGGCGCCAAGGACGGTATGCAGACCCTCAACGCCGACCTCGCCGCACACGTCCGGGGCGGGCGGATCACCCGTGAGGTCGGCCTCGAGCACTGCTCGAACCGGGAGGACTTCTCCTCGCTGGTCGGCTCCGGTGGCCCGTCCACCTCCTCGCTCGCCTTCGGCGCGCCCTCCCTCGCCCAGCCCGTCGGCTGGTCCTGACCCGGATCGGGACACCATGACCACGCAGTACGCCTACAAGGTCCGCGACGCGGCCGGCCACTTCAAGGAGGGCACGGTCGCGGCGGAGAACGAGAACGCCGTCGCGGAGAAGCTGCGGGCGATGGGCTACGTGCCCCTCGAGGTGCGGGCCACCGGCACCGGGCTCCAGCGTGAGATCAGCTTCGGCACCAAGCGGGTCAAGCTCAAGGACCTCGCCGTCGTCTCTCGCCAGCTGGCCACGATGGTCGACGCAGGTCTGACGCTGCTGCGGAGCCTGAGCATCCTGTCCGAGCAGACCGAGCACGCGGGGATGAAGGTCGCCCTGACCAAGCTGCGTCAGGCCGTCGAGTCCGGGCACAGCCTGTCGGCGGCGCTGGGCGCGGACCGGCTCACGTACCCGCCGTTCATGATCCACATGGTGCGCGCCGGCGAGGCCGGGGGCTTCCTGGACCGCGCGTTGCGCCAGGTCGCGGAGACCTTCGAGGCCGACGTCAAGCTGCGCGCCAAGGTGAAGTCGGCGATGACCTACCCGGTCGTGGTCTTCGCGATGGCCATCCTGATGTGCATCGGCATGCTGCTTTTCATCGTGCCGATCTTCGAGCAGATGTTCGCCGACCTCGGCGGGGAGCTGCCGCTGCCCACGCAGATGCTGGTGACGCTGTCGAACCTGCTCCCGGTGATCCTGCCCTTCGTGGTCGTGGTGCTGGTCGCCTTCACGCTCTGGTGGCGCCGGCACGGCCGCGACCCCAAGGTCCGCCAGGTCGTCGACCCGCTGAAGCTGAGGCTGCCCGTCTTCGGTGACCTGTTCGTCAAGATCGCCCTGGCCCGGTTCGCGCGCAACCTGTCCACCCTCCTCAGCGCGGGCGTGCCGGTGCTCCAGTCGCTGGAGATCGTGGCTGACACCAGCGGCTCCGTGGTGATCGCCCGCGCGCTGGGCGACGTGCGCGCCTCGGTGGCCCAGGGTGAGTCGATGGCCAAGCCGCTGGCTCGCCACGAGGTCTTCCCCGCCATGACGGTCCAGATGATCGCCTCAGGTGAGGAGTCGGGCTCCGTGGACCAGATGCTCGGCAAGATCGCCGAGTTCTACGACGAAGAGGTCGAGACCACCACGGAGGCGCTGACCTCCCTCATCGAGCCGCTCATGATCGCCTTGCTCGGCGTCCTGGTCGGCGGCATGATCGTCGCCCTGTACCTGCCGATGTTCTCCATCTTCGACCTGATCGAGTGATCCGCCGTCCGTGACCGCGGCGGCACGGCACGCTCCGACCCGCTCGGGGCACCGGAGCGCACCCGTGGTCGTGGGCGGCTCGCCGTGCGAGGTCGGCCGTCGCCGTGGCCCCGGCCTGCTCCTCGGACGTCGCGGTCCCGCCGGGCACCTGGTCGCGGCCGGCCTCGCGGCGCGCTGAGCCAACCTGTCGCGCAGCGTGGTCGACCGCGCCCGAGCCGGGGGACCCGGGCCGGGCCCGGTGTGCGGCCGCTTCGCACGCTGTCGAGCCACGAGCCACGAGCCACGAGCCACAGGCCACGAGCCGCAGGCTGCGACGTCGACGACCCCGTCCTCGGACTGCCCCCGGCCGCCCCCGACCGGTGCTGGACGAGGGGTCGGTCTCGGTTGCGGTGACCCGTTCGGTCGCGGGGCGCGGAGGGTGAGAGGGCGGGCCGCCGACACCGGAGGCCCGGTCCGAGCTCCGCTCAGCCCCGGTCGAGCTCGCGGTAGTTGCCCGCCTCCACGCTGCTCAGGTGGGGCGAGAGGTTGGCGAGGAAGCACGGGTCGAGCTTCAGGTTGATGCTGCCGGCGAGGTCGAGGGTGTTGGCGAAGATGGTCCCGGTGAAGTTCGGGCTCCCGTTGCCCTTGTTGACCTCCCCGTAGGTCTTCGAGGTCAGCACGATGCTCGCGGAGACCTCGTTGCCCGAGTTCATCCGAAGGTTGCCGCCGGCGATGATGATGAGCAGCGAGTGCTGAGCGCAACCGCTGGTCACGGTGCTGGTCGGCTGCTTCCAGGTGTCCCCGAGGTCCTTGAGGTCGACGATGCCGCCGGGTTCGGTGGCGGCGAGGTCGAAGTAGAGGACCGACTGAGGGTGCTTGGCCGGGTCGGGCGCCGACCAGCCGGTGGTGGAGGTGTAGTAGTTGCTGTGGGAGCCGTCGACCTGCGACTTGGCCACGAGCTTGAGCTGCTCGAGCCTCGCCGCTGGGATCGGGTCGTCGTCGATGTCGAAGAGGGTGCGGAGGCTGGGCGCGTCGCGGATGAAGGTGCCGTTGACCTCGGGCCCGTTGGCGGGGTTGCCGTCCATCTCGCGGTCGGCGTAGTACGTCGGGTAGAGGCTGCTCACGCTCGGGCACGGGCCGCCCAGACTGTCCTGGTCGAAGGGGAACTCCGTGGAGCACCCGCCGCTGGCGTGGATGGGTGCGTTGTTGCCGTTTCCGCTGCTGGCCGTACACCCGGTTCCGCTCCCGTTGGCCGGTGTGATCACCCGCGCGGAGTGGACGGCCGCCTTGATGCCGTACGCGGGGTCGTCGCCGATCATGGTGAGGTTCCTCCGACCCCAGACGCAGCCGGTGGTGAAGGCGCTGACGTTGGTGAACGTCGCGCCGCCGGCCCCGGTGATGGTCCGGGCGAACATGCCCAGCGGCAGTCGGGCCTCGCTGAGCGAGATCACCACGTCGACCGCGATCCGCCGCACGCCCTGACCCGAGCGGCCCTCGGAGGTCACCGTCGCGACCCGCGCGCCGGGCTTGCCGGTGGGGACCGGTCTGCTGATCCAGGTCGCGTAGCGCTGCGCGGTCGTGCCGGAGACGTCCTGGGCCATCGGCGCGGCGCTGCTTCCCCACGGGTTGGTGGCACCGCAGCTCGGCGAGCACTCCAGACCGCGGGTCCCGCTGGAGCGCAGGTAGGCCACCGCCTGGGTCACCCCGGCTTCGGCCGCGTCCAGCGCCATCGCGGAGTCCTCGGCCCGGCGCGTGTTGGTGAGGTCGTCGATGGTGACCCGCATGACCGTGGTGGCGAGCGTGGCCACCAGCATCATCACCATCAAGGTGATGATCATCACCGTTCCCTCGTCGCGCGGTCGGCGGTGTCCGGGGGGCGGCGGCTGCGGCGCGGAGTCGGTCATGGGGTCCTCACGTCTGGTCGCGGTTGCGCAGGTCTGCCTGCAGGTCGAAGCGCTGGCTCGCGCCCCCTGCGGAGACGGTCATGGTGAGCGCGACCAGGTCGATGCGGTCCAGCTCGCCGCTCGGCGTGCCGTCCTTGTTGCCGGTGCTGGACCGGTCGAGCTCCTGCCACGACACCGTGCCGTCGGGCGCGGTCCCGTCCGCGCCGTCGTACTGCCAGAGGCTGCTGCGCAGCAGCAGGGTGAACTGGGTGACCTCCCCGGCCAGCACCGGCCGCGACACGGCCCCGCCGGAGGCGTCGTTCGCGGTCAGGGTGAGCTGCCGGGACCCCGGATCCCAGCGGTAGGTGAGCACCTCGGGGTCCGTCGCGCCGAGGTCCTCGACGCCGTTGTCGTTGAAGTCGGTCCACAGGGTGATCGCGGTGCTCCCCGGCGACCCGGACGGTGGCAGCGTCACCGCCTTGATCTCGCGAGCCTGACGGAGCTCACGCGAGAGCCGCTCCAGGGCCAGGCGCGACTCGCCGGTGAGGCCACCGGCGTCGTCGACCGAGCGGCTGACCGCCGAGGTGGACAGCGCGAACCCGAGCAGCATCGTGCTGAGCAGGCCGAACAGGGTGATCGCGACCAGGACCTCGATCAGGCTGAACCCGGTGTCCGTGGCCTGTTCCGCCGGCGTGTCACTCGGGCTCGTGGCGCCGAGGTCGTTCATCGGAGGTCCCGGGCCGTGCAGGCGATACGCCCCACCGAGATCGAGACCGACGAGGTGGCGTCGACGGTGTCGGTGAGGCCCCCCGACACCGGCGAGGACAGCGGGCTGGGACCGGGGCGGACCGGGCGGGTGAGCACGGAGAGCACCGACGGCACCGTGACCTCGGCCTTCCCCGCGGTGGCGGAGGCGGTGACGCTCGAGGCGGTGGCGGCCGAGATCGAGGCGATGTAGTCGCCGAGCTTGCGCGGTCCGACCGCGATGGTGGCCAAGTTCAGCGACGCGAGCGGATCGGTGGTCAGCGGGCTGGTCCTGCTGCCGGTGATCGTGATCGGGGAGGAGTAGTCGGCGGCGCCCGGTCCGGTCCAGTAGCGGACCTCGCCGTAGTAGGCGTAGCCGGCGGAGGCCACGTGGGTGGGGCCCTCGACCCGGCACAGAGCGGAGCTCGCCGGGACCCGGACCTGGAGCACGCCCCGCCTGGCCTGGCTCGTAGGAAGGATCCCCACCCAGGTCGACCGGGCGGTCCCGCAGGCCTCCACCCGAGGCGCGGAGGTGGCCAGCAGCCACGCCGAGCCCATCGCGCGGGTGCTGCCCGCACCGGTGACCGTGCAGTCGGATGCCGTGCCGCTGCCGACGCCGTAGCGGTTGTCGACGAAGGCGAGCGGACGGTCGGTGCGCAGGTCGAGCCCGGGCCGGTAGCTGGTCCCGGCGCCCTGCGCCAGGCCGAGGGCCACGTTGGCGCTCGCGCCGCTCTCGCCCGCCTCGCCCTCGGTGCTGGTGGGGTAACCGCCGTCGATCCGCGCCTGCATCGGCGTCGTCGGGCCGCCGGCCGAGGGCAGGGCGTCGGTGACGCTCACCGCGGTGCGGACCGCGGTGGTGGGCCCCCAGCAGGCCCGTGCGCACCCGTCGGCGTCGAGCTGTCCCTCGCTCGCGGTCGCGCTGTTGCCGGCCGATGCCGGCGGCCCCTGGACCGAGGCCGTCGCCCCGGACTGCTGGGCACCGGTGCCCAGGCTGCTCTGGGCAGCGGACAGGTCGGCGTTGACGGCGCTGACGCTGGTCAGCGACGAGGCGAGCCTGACCTGCCCCCCCACCGCTCTGAGCGGGACGTTCGCGGACCCGCTGGCCGTGGGCACGGCCACGATGGTGCCGAGCTCCACCGCAGTGACGTCGATGGTGGCGGCGGACTGGTCCGTCGACGACCCGGACCGCCCGATCTGGGTCGTGCTGACCACGGGCCGGCCGATGCTGCGACCGCGCGAGAACACCCCGACCGTCACGCCGATCTGGGCGGCCGGGGGAAGGGACCGGGCTTCGACCTGGCTGTCGTAGTCGGCTGGCGGAGCCACCGCCGCGGGCGGCGTCGCGTCGGAGAGGAACCGGCTGTCGGTGACGACCACGAAGCCGGCGTATGTCGTGGTGTCCACGTGTCGGTAGAACGGAGCGGGAGGCTCCCACGCACAGGCCCCGGAGGATACGTAGCCCGTCCAGCCTGCGCCGGGCACCGTGGGTGCCTGGGTGGCCCCACAGCTCACAGCGGCGGTGGGGGCCACGCGGTCGCGATAGTACCGGTCGAGGAGGTCGAGATAGGGGCGACCCATCGGGGTCACGGCGGGGGCGACGTAGTAGGGCAGGTTGCGCAGCTGCTCGGTCTGCCCCTGGGCGACGACCTTGGCCTGCGACCGCACGCGGGCGATGTCGTTGGAGGTGATGCCGCTGATCAGCTGGGGGAGGACTGCTGTCGCCACCACACCGATCAGGACGATGCACACGAGGACCTCGATCAGCGTGAAGCCGTCGTCGTGGTGACGCGTCAGCGGCCCCGGGCCGGCGAGCTGCTCAGCTGGCGAGGACACGGCCGGTGAGTCCCTCGACCTTGATGGTCCACACCTTGGTGGCACCGACCCGCGTGACCAGGACGGAGCCGGCCGAGGCGGAGCCGCGTGGGGTGAACGTGACGCCGCTGGCGGCCCCGCTGGCGAAGGAGGGGGACACGAGGTCGAGCCGGTGGTCGGCCAGGCCGGTGGGGCCCTCCAGCAGCGTCGTCGTGGCGCCGCAGGGCCCGCGGAAGGTGCTCCAGGTGTCGGCGGCGGCGTTGAAGAGCACGCAGACCGAGCTGCCCTCGGTGACCGCGCGCTGCTGCGCCTGGCGCAGCGTGCCCTCGATCCGGACCGCGGCACCCTCCTGCGCGTGGGCCCGCGCCCAGCTGGCCCACCCGCCCACCGCGAAGGCCATCACGATGCCGAGCAGCGCGATGACGGTGAGGACCTCGATCATGGTGAACCCGGCAGCGCGCGCCCGTCCAGAGCTGTCGGTGGTCGGCATGGGGTCCTCACGGTGGGTGCGTCACGAGTGCTCGGGCGAGGTCCGGTGCTGCGGTGGCCCGGTCTGGGCGCTCGTCCCCGTGACTGACCTATCGTCCGTGGCCGCCGCCGGCTGAGTGGGGATGGTGGGCGGTCCAGACCGGGGTGGGCGATCCTCAGGCCGCCGCGCCGGCGGCCGATCCTGCTGGTGTCACACGGCGTGCGCCCGACCGGCCTTCCTGCTCGGGTTCGGCACCCCACCCGTGCCCGATCCGATCCGGCATCTCGCCACCTAGACAAGGAGAACCACCATGCTCCACCGACTCCAGAAGTCCGCGAACCAGAGGGACCGGGGCTTCACGCTCATCGAGCTTCTCGTCGTCGTCGTCATCATCGGCGTTCTCGCCGCCATCGCCATCCCGGTGTTCCTCAGCCAGCGCGAGAAGGCGGCCGAGGCCGGTGTCAAGTCGGACCTGAAGAACGCCGCGACGATCATGGAGACCAAGTACGTCGACAACCAGACCTACGTCGGCGTGACCGTCTCGGACTTCAAGGTCAGCAAGACCAACACGCTGACCATCGCCTCCGCGGACAACAAGGCCTACTGCATCGACGGCGTGACCACCGGCTCGACGAAGACCTACAACTACAGCTCCGACGGCGGGGGTCTGCGCGGCGGCACCTGCGCCTCTCCGGCCGCCCTCTGATCCCTTCTCCACCGCGAACGGTGCGTCACGGTTTGTCCGTGACGCACCGTTCGTGCGTCCGCTGGTCGTAGCATCGACCTCATGCAGCCCGAGGAGCCCGAGCACCTTGACGTGGCCCGCGCGGCCCGGGAAGCCGACGAGGACCTCGCCGCGCTGACTCGCGTGCTGCTCGGCCGGGCGGCCGTCCCCGACGAGCCCGTGGGCGCCACGCCGGCCCGGGCGCCGGAGGATGGGCCGGGCGCCCTCGTGAACGATGCCCTCGAGGAGCGACGGCGCGCCGCGCAGCGGCAGCAGCGACTGCTTTCCGAGCTCTCCTTCCTCGACGAGTGAGCCGGCTGGACTAGCCCGCTGGGCCCTGCGGCCCCCTCCTCGACGATCCCCGCTCCCGCCTCCGGATGCCGCGATAGCGTCCAAGACGACGAGATCGAGGACGGGCGAGGACCAGGATGACGACGACCGCGACGACCGCGACGACCGCACCGGCCACGACGGCCGCGACGACCGCGACCGACGACATCTGGGCCCGCTACCAGGCCGACCGCAGCCCGGAGATCCGCAACCAGCTCGTCCTGCAGTACTCGCCCCTGGTCAAGTACGTCGCCGGTCGCGTCCGCAGCGGCCTGCCGGCCAGCGTCGAGTCCGCCGACCTCGTCTCCGAGGGCATCTTCGGCCTGATGGACGCCATCGAGAAGTTCGACCCGAGCCGGGGCTGGGCGTTCCAGACCTACGCCGTGCCCCGGATCCGCGGCGCCATCATCGACTCCATCCGCGCCGCCGACTGGGTGCCGCGCTCGGTGCGCACCCAGCTGCGCGACCTCGAGAGGGCCCGCGGAGACCTGCACCGCGAGCTCGACCGCGACCCCACCGACGTCGAGCTCGCCGCGCGCCTGCAGACCACCACGCAGGCGCTGCGCTCCCTGGCCGGGAAGCCGACCCAGGTCGGGGCGGCCTGCGACGAGGAGCTCGCCGCGCTGAGCGACCTCGGGCCCGGTCTCGAGGAGGCCTTCGAGGACGCCAGCACCCGCGCGCTGCTGATGGACGCGGTGCGCGACCTGCCCGAGCGCGACAAGGTGATCATCGCGCTGTACTTCTTCGAGGGCCTGACGCTGGCCGAGATCGGCGACGTCCTCGGGGTCACCGAGTCCCGCGTCAGCCAGCTGCGCACCCGCGCCACCAAGGCCCTCCGCGTCCGCCTCGGCACCCTGATGGACGCCTGACCCGCCGACCGGCCCGTCTCAGCCAGCCGAGCGGGCTCCTTCAGTCACGCGAGCGGACCGTCCTGGCCGCCCGAGGGGTGCGCGCCTGAGCGCCAGGCGCCGTCGGGAACCCGCCCCTGGGGCGCCCGGGCCGGGACGCGACGACGCCGCGCCACCGCGACCCCCACCAGGGTGAGCGCACCACCGGCGTAGGCCATCGCCGGCGGCGTCTCCTGGAGCAGGACGAGGCCCAGCACGATCGTCACCGGTGGTACCAGGTAGGTCGAGACCCCCAGCCGGGAGGCGTCCATGTGGCTCAGCGCCACGGCGTAGGTGGTGAACGCCACCGCGGTGGGGAAGACGCCGAGGTAGACCACCCACGCCACCGACGAGGCGGGAGCCTCGAGGAGCTGCCGTACCAGTGCGGGCGCCCACGGCAGGCAGACCACGGCGCCGATGGTGCAGGCCAGCCACGTGACGTGCAGCGCCGAGAGCCGGCGCACCAGCGGCTTCTGGACGATCAGCGAGATCGAGTAGACCACCGCGGAGACCAGGCAGAGCAGCACGCCGAGCACGTCGCGGTCGCCGGCCTGCGAGCTCGAGGTCGCGATCAGCGCCACGCCGGCGAGGGCCAGGGCCAGGCCGGCGGCGAGGGACGCGGTGAACGGCTCGTCGAGCAGCAGCGCGGCCAGCAGGGCGATCAGCACGGGCGAGACCTGGATGAGCATCGCCGCGGTGCCGGCGTCGACGCGCAGCTCGCCCTCGTTCAGGGCGAGGTTGTAGACGCCGAACCACAGCACCCCGATGACCGCCAGCGAGCCCCACTCGCCCCGCGTCGGGCGCGGCAGCCCGCGGCCCGGGCGCCCCGACGAGCGGCCCGAGACCACGGCGACCACGCCGAGCGCGGCCGAGCCGACGAGCAGCCGGCCGAGCGACAGCGCGCCGGGGGAGAAGTCCCGGCCGAGGTGTCGGATCGCCACGAACGCCGGGGCCCACAGCACGAGCGTGCAGGCGACGGCGGCGAGCGGCACCCACGCGGCGCCCCCGCGGTCGGCGCCGGGCCCGACGCGGGGTGAGGTGCTCACCGGGTGACCCTAGGCCGCCCGACGTGGCCGGGTCCGGGCGGGCGGCGCGGCCGACTCAGCCGAGCGCGGCAGCCTCGCGGGCCAGGGTCTCCACGCGGTCCCAGTCGCCGACGGCGAGCGCGTCGGCCGGGGTGAGCCAGGACCCGCCCACGCAGCCGACGGTCGGCAGCGCGAGGTACCTGCCGGCGCTGCCCGCGGTGATCCCGCCGGTGGGACAGAACCGCGCCGCGGGCACCGGGGAGGAGATCGCCTTCAGGTACGCCGCACCGCCGGAGGCCTCGGCGGGGAAGAACTTCATCTCGGTGAGGCCGAGCTCGAGCATGGCGAGCACCTCGGAGACCGTGGCGGTGCCCGGCAGGAACGGCAGGCCGGTGTCGAACATCCCGGCCAGCAGCTCGGGGGTGGCGCCGGGGGAGACGAGGAACTGCGCGCCCGCGTCGTGGGCCGCCTTGGCCTGGCCGGGGGTGCACACCGTGCCGGCACCGACGAGGATCTCGGGCACCTCGTCGGCGATGGCGCGGATCGCGTCCAGCGCGACCGGCGTGCGCAGCGTCAGCTCGATCACCGGCAGGCCGCCGGCCACCAGCGCCCGGGCCAGCGGGGCGGCGTGCGCGACCTCGTCGATGACGACGACCGGCACCACGGGTGACCGGTTCAGCAGTAACTCAGGCGTGCTCGACAACGGGGGCCTCCGGGAGGTCGTGCGCGGGTGCCGGGGCGACGGCGGGGAAGACGCTGGCGCCGGCGTCGGCGGGCCCGACGCCGGCACGGAAGGCGGCGAAGAGCTCGCGGCCGGCGCCGGCCCACTCCTCGCCGATCGGCGGGCGGCCGGTGGACTCGCGGGCCTCGAGGTCGTCGTCGACGTGCACCGTGAGCGTGCCGGACTCGGCGTCGACGGTGACCAGGTCGCCGTCGCGCACCCGGGACAGGGGTCCGCCGAGGGCGGCCTCGGGGGTGACGTGGATGGCGGCGGGCACCTTTCCCGAGGCGCCCGACATCCGGCCGTCGGTGACGAGGGCGACCCGCTGGCCGCGGTCCTGCAGCACGCCCAGCGCCGGGGTGAGCTTGTGCAGCTCGGGCATGCCGTTGGCCGCGGGGCCCTGGTAGCGGACCACGGCGACGAGATCGCGGCCGTCGAGGCGTCCGGAGTCGAAGGCGGCGAGCAGGTGGTGCTGGTCGTCGAAGACCATCGCGGGGGCGGTCACCGAGCGGTGCTCGGGCTTGACGGCGGAGACCTTGATGACCGCGCGGCCCAGGGCGCCGTCGAGCATCCGCAGCCCGCCGTCGGCGGAGAACGGCGCGTCGGCGGGGCGCAGGACCTCGCGGTCGAGGGACCCCGTCGCGCCCTCGCGCCAGGTCAGCGTGCCGTCGGCGGCGAGGACCGGCTCGGTGGTGTAGCGGGCCAGGCCGCGCCCGACGACGGTCTCGACGTCCTCGTGCAGCAGGCCTGCGCCGAGCAGGGTGCGCACCAGGAACCCGACGCCGCCCGCGGCGTGGAAGTGGTTCACGTCGGCCGAGCCGTTGGGGTACATCCGGCTCAGCAGCGGCACGACGGCCGACAGGTCGGACATGTCGCCCCAGGTCAGCTCGATACCGGCCGCGGCGGCCACCGCCACGAGGTGCATCGTGTGGTTCGTCGAGCCGCCGCTGGCCAGCAGGGCGACGACGGCGTTGACCACCGCCTTCTCGTCGAGGAGCTCGCCGATCGGGGTGGGCGCCTCGCCGTGGGCGGCGGCGCCCTGGGCGGTCAGGCCGACGACACGGGCGGCCGCGGCGCGGGTCAGCGGCTCGCGCATGGTCGAGTCGGGGTTGACGAAGGACGAGCCCGGCAGGTGCAGGCCGAGCACCTCCATCAGCAGCTGGTTGGAGTTCGCGGTGCCGTAGAAGGTGCAGGTGCCGCGGGAGTGGTAGGAGGCCGCCTCGGCCTCGAGCAGCTCCTCGCGGCCGACCAGGCCCTCGGCGAAGCGCTGGCGCACGGCGGCCTTCTCGGCGTTCGGCAGACCCGAGGCCATCGGTCCGGCCGGCACGAAGATCGTCGGCAGGTGGCCGAAGGACAGCGCGCCGACGAGCAGGCCGGGGGTGATCTTGTCGCACACCCCGAGCATCAGCGCGCCGTCGAACATGTCGTGCGAGAGCGCGATCGCCGCGGACATCGCGATCACGTCGCGGCTGTAGAGCGACAGCTGCATGCCGTCGCGGCCCTGGGTGATGCCGTCGCACATCGCCGGGACGCCGCCGGCGACCTGGGCGACGCCGCCGGCGCGGATCACCGCGTCCTTGAGGACGGGAGGGTACGCGCCGTACGGCTGGTGGGCCGAGAGCATGTCGTTGTAGGAGGTGACGATGGCCAGGTTCGGCTTGGTCCGCCCGCGCAGGGCGACCTTGTCGTCGGGCTCGGCGGCCGCGAAGCCGTGCGCGAGGTTGGCGCAACCCAGCCCGGCGCGCGCGGCACCGTGGCCGGATCCGGCCGCGAGGGCGGTGCGCACGCGGCGCAGGTAGGTCTGCCGACCGGCTGCGCTGCGCTCGACGAGGCGCTGCGTGACGGCGGACACGACGGGGTGCGTCGGCGCCAGGTCGAGGTCCGGACGGGCGACGGGGGTGAGGCTGGTGGGGTGGCTCACGGGGCGATCTCCTGCCAGGAGCGGCCGTCGCGCTCGAGGAGCGCGGTGGCCGCGGGCGGTCCGCTGGTGCCGGCGGCGTAGTGGTCGGGGCGGTCGGGGGAGTCCGACCAGCGCTCGAGGATCGGCTCGGCCCAGGACCAGGCCGCCTCGATCTCGTCACGACGCATGAACAGCGTCGGGTTGCCCTTGACCACGTCCATGATCAGCCGCTCGTAGGCGTCCGGCGAGCGCTGGTCGAAGGTCGCGGCGTAGGACAGGTCCAGGGAGACCGGCCGCAGGCGGTACCCGCCGGGGCCGGGATCCTTGGCCGTCATGTGCAGGCGCATGCCCTCGTCGGGCTGGACCTGGATGTGCAGGCGGTTGGCCTCGGTGTGGCCCTCGCTGTGCGGGAACATATGGTGCGGCGGCTCCTTGAAGACCACCACGATCTCCGAGGTGCGCCGCGGCATCCGCTTGCCGGTGCGCAGGTAGAACGGGACGCCGGCCCAGCGCCAGTTCTGCACCTCGGTGCGCAGGGCGACGAAGGTCTCGGTGCTGCTGGCGCTGCCGCCGGTGGGGGAGCCGAGGTCGTCGGCGTAGGAGCCGACCGTCGCGCCGTCGACGACGCCGGCGGTGTAGGTGCCGCGCACCGTGTCGCGGTCGACGTCCTCGACGCTCATCGGGCGCAGCGCCTGGAGCACCTTGAGCTTCTCGTCTCGCACGGTCTCGCGGCCGATGTAGGTGGGCGGCTCCATGGCCACCAGGCACAGCAGCTGCAGCAGGTGGTTCTGCACCATGTCGCGCAGGGCGCCGGCGCGGTCGTAGTAGGGCCCGCGCTCGCCGACGCCGAGGGACTCCGCCACGGTGATCTGCACGTGGTCGACCCAGCGTGAGTTCCACAGCGGCTCGAGGAAGGTGTTGGCGAAGCGGGTGACCAGCAGGTTCTGGACGCTCTCCTTGCCCAGGTAGTGGTCGATGCGGAAGATCTGCGGCTCGGCGAAGACCCGGCCGACGACGTCGTTGACCTGGCGCGAGGAGGCGAGGTCGTGGCCGATCGGCTTCTCCATCACCACGCGCGAGCGCTCGTTCACCAGGCCGACCTCGTCGAGCTGGTCGCAGATCGTGCCGAACAGGCTGGGGGCGACGGCGAGGTAGAAGACCCGCACGGTCTCCTCGAGGCGGGGGCGGTCCTTGAGCAGGCCGTGCAGCAGGTGCCACGCGGTGGGGTCGGCGAAGTCGAGGGTGACGTGGTGCAGGCGGGCGAGCAGGCGGCTGACGGCGCCGGCGTACAGGTCGCTGGCCTCGACGTGGGCCTCGAGGGTGGCGTAGACGGCCTCGCGGTAGCCCGCGTCGTCCAGCGCAGCGTGCGAGACGCCGATGATCCGGGTGTCCTCGGGCAGCTGGCCCTCGAGCTCGCGGCGGTAGAGGGCGGGCAGCAGCTTGCGCAGGGAGAGGTCGCCCGTGCCGCCGAAGACGACGAAGTCGCAGACCTGGGGGACGGCGTGGGGGGCGTCGGAATCGGGCATGCCTCCACGCTACGGCGAGTTCTGTCTGATTCCTAGCGGACTTACGCATTTCGACGACGAAAGGGCGGTGACCTGCGGGTGACGATGCTTGAATGGCCGTGATGAGCGACACCACGAGCGTCCCGACCCACGGCGTCGGCGGCACCCCCGGCGCGGGTGCGGCCGGCGCGGGCGAGCTGCTGCGGCTGGTGCGCACCGGGCGGGCCAGCACGCGCACCGACCTGGGCCGGCTGACCGGACTGTCGCGCACCGCGATCGGCTCGCGGTTGGCCGCCCTGAGCGACGCCGGCCTGTTGCGCACCCGCGAGGGCGTCGTGTCCACGGGCGGGCGCCCGCCCGGTGAGCTGGTCTTCGACGGCGACGCCGGGGTCGTGCTGGCCGTCGCGCTGGGACGCTCGCGCACGCAGGTCGCCGTGTTCGACCTCGAGGGCCGCGAGCTGCGGGCCGCCTCTCGCGAGCACCCCGACGGCGCCCCGCCGGCCGACCTCATGCCTGCCGTCGCCGCCGACCTCGGCGCGCTGCTCGCCGGTCTCGACCGACCCCGCCCGGTCCTGGGCATCGGGGCGAGCATGCCCGGCACCGTCGACGGTGTGCGTGGGGCGAGCATCGACTCGCCGGTGATGGTCGGCTGGGACGGCGTCGAGCTGGCCCCCTACCTGGCCGGGCTGGCCGGGCTGGCCGGGCTGGCTGGGCTGGCCGGGCTGGACGGTCCGGCCGGGCACCGGCGGGCGCCCGGTGCCAGCGACCCACCGCTGTTCCTGGCCAACGATGCCGACGCCCTGGCCCGCTCCGAGCGGATGGGTCGCGTCGGCGCGTTCGAGGACGTCCTGGTCGTCAAGGCCTCCACCGGGCTGGGCCTGGGCATCATCTCGGGCGGGCGGGTGCTGACGGGCCACCTGGGCGCGGCCGGCGAGATCGGCCATTCCAAGGTCGCGTCCGCGGACGGGCTGGCCTGCCGCTGCGGCGCGACCGGCTGCCTGGAGACCATCGCCGGGGGGTGGGCGCTGCTGGCGCGGATGGCCCAGCAGGGCCACGAGCTGGACCATGTGCGCGACCTCGTGGCGCTGGCACAGTCCGGTGACGGCGAGGCCCGCGGGATGCTGCGCGAGAGCGGGCGGCACCTCGGCGAGGTGCTCGCCGTGGCCATCAACCTGCTCAACCCGCAGGCCGTCGTCCTCGGGGGCGACATGGCGGGCGTCTTCGACACCTACGCCGCCGGGGTCCGCGAGAGCGTGTACGCCCGCGCCGCGCCCCTGGCCACCCGCGACCTGCAGATCCTCCCCGCGACCTTCGGTGACCGCGCGGGCGTCGTCGGTTGCGCGGCGACCGTGCTCGACCACGTCCTCGCACCCTCGGCCGTCGACGCCCTCCTGTCCCGCCCCTGACCGCCGAGCGGCCCGTTTCGGTCAGCCGAGCGGCCCGTTTCGGTCAACCCAGCGGCCCTTTCTCGCCAGGCGAGCGGTCAGTGTCAGCTCGTCCCGGTCGACGACGGTGGCCGCTACCTCGGTGGCTGGCCGCACGGCAGGGGCGCCCCCTCGGCTGACGAAGGCAGACGCCTCGGTCGGCGAAAACGGGCCGCTCGGCTGACTGAGACGGACCCCTCGGCCTCAGAGATCGAGCTTGTAGCCCAGGCCGCGGACGGTGACGAGGAACTGGGGCTCGCCCGGGTCGGGCTCGAGCTTCGCGCGCAGCCGCTTGACGTGCACGTCGAGGGTCTTGGTGTCGCCGACGTAGTCGGCTCCCCAGACGCGGTCGATCAGCTGGCCACGGGTCAGGACCCGGCCGGGGTTGCGCAGGAACATCTCCAGCAGCTCGAACTCCTTCAGCGGCAGCCGCTGCTCGGAGCCGCCCACGGTGACGACGTGCCGCTCCACGTCCATCCGCACCGGGCCCGCCTCGAGGGTGCCGGGGGCGGCCTCGGCCTCGCTGCTGCCCCGGCGCATCACCGCGCGGATCCGCGCGACGAGCTCACGAGGGGAGTAGGGCTTGGTCACGTAGTCGTCGGCGCCCAGCTCGAGGCCGACCACCTTGTCGACCTCGTCGTCCTTGGCGCTGACCATGATCACCGGCACCGACGAGGTCTGCCGGATCACCCGGCACACCTCGGTGCCCGGGATGCCGGGCAGCATGAGGTCGAGCAGCACCACGTCGGCGCCGTTGCGGTCGAACTCGGCCAGCGCGGCGTGGCCGTCGGCGGCCACGGCCACCTGGAAGCCCTCACGGCGCAGCATGTACGACAGCGCGTCGCTGTAGCTCTCCTCGTCCTCGACCACGAGTACCCGGGTCACGTGCTGTCCTCCTGCTCCTCGGCCGCGTCGGTCGCGGCGTCCTCGTCGCGGTCGCCGGCGCGGGCCAGCGGCAGCGTCAGGGTGAACGTAGACCCCTGCCCCTCCTGCGACCACACGCGCACGTCCCCGCCGTGCGTGGCGGCGACGTGCTTGACGATCGACAGCCCCAGGCCGGTGCCTCCCGTGGAGCGGTGCCGGGCCGGGTCGACGCGGTAGAACCGCTCGAAGATCCGGTCGATCTCGCCCGAGGGGATCCCGATGCCCTGGTCGACCACCGAGATCTCCAGGTCGCCCTCGACGACCTTCGTCTGCACCAGCACGGTGGCGCCGGCGTCGGAGTAGGCCACCGCGTTGGCCACCAGGTTGCCCACGGCCGCGGTGATCTGCTCCTCGTTGCCGTGCACCTTCAGCCCGGTGGTGCCCGCGGGCTTCACCGTCACGCTGCGCGCGGCGGCGTCGATGGCGCTGGTGTCGACCGCCACGCCGATCACCTCGTCCATCGAGACCGGCAGCGGCTGGTCCAGGGGCTCGTCGCCCTGGAGCCGGGAGAGCTCGATGACCTGCTGCACCAGCCGGCTCAGCCGCTCTCCCTCGTGGACCATCCGGTCGGCGAAGCGGCGTACCGCGACGGGGTCCTCGGCCGCGTCGTGGATGGCCTCGGCCAGCAGCCGCATCGCCCCGACCGGCGTCTTCAGCTCGTGGCTGACGTTGGCCACGAAGTCACGGCGCACCGCCTCGACACGCCGCTCGCGGGTGCGGTCCTCCACCAGGGCCAGCACGAGGCGGTGGCCCAGGGGTGCGACGCGGGCGGTGACGTGGCGTGCGGGCGCGCCGCTGCGGCCGATCACCAGCTCGGTCTCGCGGATCTGCCCGTCGCGGCGCACCCGGGTGACGAGGTCGGCCAGCTCGTCGGAGGCCAGCTCGGCGCCGCGCACCAGGCCGAGGCCGTAGGCGGGGGCGGAGGCCTTGACCACCAGGTCGGCGTCGTCGACGACGACCGCGCTGCTGCGCAGCACCGAGAGCACCGCGGCGACGCCCGCGGGCACCACCGGCTCGACGCCCTGCTCGACGCGCTGCTGCTGGCGGTCGCTGACGTGCCAGGCGAGCACGGCACCGCCGGCGACGACCGCGCCGATCAGCGCGGCCAGGAAGGCCTGCGTCGTCGGGTCCACGCCACGATCGTACGGCGGCGCGGGCCGCGCGCCGGCCGTGCGGGCCCGGCCTCCCTGATGTTCACCGCCAGTTCAACTGCCCTCCCCGTGCGGTCATCACACGGGACAGGGTGGGCGGCATAGGGTCGGGGACATGCGCGACGTCTTCCACGAGCAGCTCGACTCCATCTTCGGCGACCTGGCCAGCATCTGCCGCAACGTCGAGGTGGCGGTCGGGCTGGCCACGCGCGCCCTCGTGGAGGGCGACGTCGAGATCGCCGAGCAGGTGATCAGCTCCGACGTCGAGATCGACCGGGCCCGCGAGCGCGTCGAGGACGCCGCGTTCAACCTGCTCTCCCTGCAGCAGCCCGTCGCGGGCGACCTGCGCACCGTCGTCGCCGGCCTGCGGATGGTCAGCGAGCTCGAGCGGATGGGCGACCTGTCGGTGCACGTGGCCAAGATCGCGCGCCTGCGGGTGCCCGAGGTCGCGGTGCCCCTGGAGGTGCAGCCCACGATCAACAAGATGGCGAT
Source organism: uncultured Actinomycetota bacterium (assembly GCA_963728085.1). Classification (GTDB taxonomy): domain Bacteria; phylum Actinomycetota; class Actinomycetes; order Propionibacteriales; family Nocardioidaceae; genus Nocardioides. The sequence continues at coordinate 59,772 of CAVSIQ010000002.1, forward strand.
GACCGCCGAGGACATGGTCTCCCGGGTCGCGAAGATCATCGTCGACCGCGACGTCGAGGCCGCCATCGAGCTCGGCCGCGACGACGAGGTGATGGACCGCCTGCGTCGCCAGAGCTTCGCCGACCTGCTGTCCGACGACTGGTCCCACGGTGTCGAGGCCGCCGTCGACCTCGCGCTGCTCGGCCGCTACTACGAGCGCATCGCCGACCACGCGGTGTCGGTGGCCAACCGGGTGGTCTTCGTCGTCACCGGCGAGAACCCCCGCTCCGTGCGCGTCTGAGCCGCCCCGACCCGCTCCCGTCGCCTCAGCGTCCTTGGCTGGCCACGGCCGCGGCGGCCGCCTCGGCGGCGTCGGGGTCGAGGTACTCCCCGCCGGCCACGGTCGGGCGGAAGTCGTCGTCGAGACGGTAGACCAGCGGCTGGCCCGTGGGGATGTTGAGCCCGGCGATGTCGTCGTCACCGATGCCGTCGAGGTGCTTGACGATGGCGCGCAGGCTGTTGCCGTGCGCGGCGACGAGCACCGTGCGACCCGCGGCCAGGTCCTCGGTGATCGCGCTCTGCCAGTAGGGGAGCATCCGGGTGATGACGTCCTTGAGGCACTCGGTGCGCGGCATCTCCGCGCCGAGGTCGGCGTACTGCGGCAGGCCCGCCTGGCTGTACTCGTCGTCGACGTCCTGCTCGGGCGGCGGGGTGTCGAACGAGCGGCGCCAGAGCATGAACTGCTCCTCGCCGTAGTCTCCAGGGTCTGCTTCTTGTCCTTGCCCTGCAGCGCGCCGTAGTGGCGCTCGTTGAGCCGCCAGGAGCGACGCACGGGGATCCAGTGCCGGTCGGCCTCGTCGAGGGCGAGGTGCGCGGTGCTGATGGCGCGCCGCAGGAGCGAGGTGTGCACGACGTCGGGCAGCAGGCCGGCCTCCACCAGCTGACGGCCGCCGGCCGCGGCCTCGCCCCGGCCCTTCTCGTTCAGCGGCACGTCGACCCAGCCGGTGAACAGGTTCTTGGCGTTCCACTCGCTCTCGCCGTGGCGGAGCAGGATCAAGGTGTGGGTCATCGAGGGTCCTCGTGGTGACGGGTCAGGGACGGACGAGGCTCATTCGGCGGAGTGCTCCGAGGGCTCGCTGATCGGCTCGCAGGTGTAGTACACCCCGTTGCTGGGGAAGCTCGGCTCCTCGGAGCCCTCGGGCTCGTCGAGGCTCGCGTTGGCGGCCTCGGGCTGGGTGGCGTCGACGTCGGAGGAGGTGTCCAGGCCCTCCCACTGCCGGCAGCCGGGCACGACGGGCAGGTTCACCGTCGAGGACTCGCCGTTGTCGAAGCCCAGCACCACGGGCACGAACTCGCCGGGCACGAAGTCGCCCTCCACCGCGATGCCCTTGACGTCGCCGAAGGTGACCCGGCCCCGTGCAGGGATCTCGACCGGCTCCTGGATCCGGCCCGTGACCCCGGACCCGGGCAGGCCCGCGAGGGTCTCGAGCGTGACCGGCTCGGTCGTGTCGTTGTTGACCAGCGAGGCCACGAAGGTGCCCGAGCCGGGCTGGGCCGAGACGATGACCGCGCCGAGGATGTCGACCTGCCCGGCGCGCTCCGTGATCCCCATCTGGATGGTGTTCACCCGGTTCGTGGCGTAGTCGAACCCGCAGGAGGTGAGCACGGGCGCGGTCAGGAGCAGGGCGCCGGCGCCGAGCAGGACGCGGTGCGCGAGGGGAGATCGGCGAGTCATGGCAGCTGCAGGCTCTTCTCGGGAGTCGTACGACGGCGGGTCGCGCCCAGCCTAGCGTCCGGCGGGGGCGGTGCACGCGGCGCGCCCGCCGGTCCCCCTCGCCCCGCCCGCACCCGGGCCCGCCGCACGCTCCGCAGCACGTCAGAGGCCCTGCGTGCTCCTCAGGGGTGGTACGCCCCGGGGGCCGAGAAGGCCGGGCGGACCATAGAAAGCACCCGCTGTCAACCCCGCGTGAGCCTCTGACCTGCACAAACGCGGAATCCGGCGGCCCCGGCTCGTGATAAAGTAGGCAGCCCTAGGAAGGGGCACATCACATATGGCATTCACTGTCGGAGAAACGGTCGTCTACCCGAACCACGGTGCGGCGGTCATCGAGGACATCGAGACCCGCACGATCAAGGGCGAGGACCGCGAGTACCTCGTGCTGCGCATCGTGGCGCAGCAGGACCTCGTCGTGCGGGTCCCCTCGTGCAACCTCGACCTCGTCGGCGTCCGCGACGTCGTGGACAAGGAGGGCCTCGAGCGCGTCTTCGACGTCCTGCGCGCCGAGCACGTCGAGGAGCCGACCAACTGGTCGCGCCGGTACAAGGCGAACCTGGAGAAGCTGCACAGCGGTGACGTGATGAAGGTGGCCGAGGTCGTGCGCGACCTGTGGCGTCGCGAACGGGACCGCGGCCTGTCCGCGGGCGAGAAGCGGATGCTGGCCAAGGCGCGCCAGATCCTCGTCTCCGAGCTCGCCCTCGCCGAGAAGACCAACGAGGACAAGGCCGAGACCATGCTCGACGAGGTCCTGGCCAGCTGATCTGCTCCACGAGACCCCCGCCGCCCTCGGGCTGCGGGGGTCTCGTCGTCCCGGACGCCGCGAGGCCCTACGCTTCGGCCACCATGGCCTACGACGCGGACGACCTCGGCGACCCTTCCGGCGACGACCTCGCCCCCGACCCGGCGCCCTCGATGGGCACCGTGCTCGACGAGGCCCGCGGCTCGCTGCCCTACGCGCTGCTGCACGGCGAGGCCCTCGTCGCCTGCGCCGCCTGGGGACTCGGCGCGGCCGGCGTCACCCCGCTCGACATCGGCACCCCGTGGTCCTCGGTCGTCGCCGGCGGTGAGCCGTTCGTGCTGCACGACAGCCTCTGCCCGATGACGCCGGCCTCGTTCATCGCCGACTGCGTGGCCCAGGCCGTGGCCGGCGACGTCGTCGTGGTGGGGGTGCGGGCGGTCACCGACACGGTCAAGCAGGTGGAGGACGGCGCCGTCGGGGCGACCGTCGACCGCGACGGGGTGTGGGCCGTCTGCTCCCCGCTGGTGCTGCCGGCGCGGGTCGTGGCCGGGCTCGGCGACCAGGGGCCCGCCTCGCTGTCGACCGGCCTCGACCTCGCCGAGATGGTGGAGGTCCTCGGAGGCCGCGAGAGCGTCGAGACCCGGGAGGCGCCGCCGACCGCCCGCCGGGTCTCCTCACCCGAGGACGTCGCTGCCCTCGAGGCCCTCACCGGCCCGTCGCACTGACCCGGCCCAGCAGCGCCTGCGCTGCGGGCAGGTCCTCGGCGAAGGTGACCTTGAGGTTCGCCGTCGCACCCGGGACGCAGACCACGCGCAGCCCCTCGTCGGCGTGCTGCTCGAGCACCCCAGCGGTGTCGGTGGCCGTCGACCCCGCCGCCCGGGCGCGGTCGTAGGCCGCGAGGAGCGGCGCGGCGCGAAACGCCTGGGGGGTCTGCACCACGACGGTCCTGCCCGGTACCGCGACGAGGTCCGCGCGCCGCAGGAGGCCGCCCACCGCGACGCCGGGCAGCGCGCCGCCGTGGCGGCGTGCCGCGTCGACGACCGCCTCGAACATGCTCGACGGCGCCAGCGGCCGGGCGGCGTCGTGGATGACGACGACGTCGACCCGTCCCGCCAGGACGTCGTCACGCAGGACGTCGAGGGCCGCGAGCTCGGAGTCGTGGCGGGTGCGCCCTCCGGGGACCAGGGTCAGGTCGCGCTGGCCGAGCTCGGGTAGCAGCGCCTCGGTGACGACCTCCTCCTCACCCGGGCGGGCCACCACCACCAGCCGGGCGACGTCGTGGACCCCCAGCGCGGCCCGCACGGAGTGCACCACGAGCGGGTCCCCGGCCAGTGTGAGCAGCACCTTGTTCCGGTCGGCGCCCAGACGGGTGCCGGCACCGGCAGCCAGGACGACGACGGCGGCGGGCACGTGCGGGATGCTACGCGGCGGTGTTCTCACGGTCGTAACACACCGAAACAGCGCATGAACCTGCTCGACCTAGGTTCACCGGATGAACCTCAGACGCTCTCGGGAGCGGGAGGCGCCCTCCCCGGAGTGGCACCAGGTGTGCCGGCTGGCCGACCTGGAGGTCCAGCGCGGGGCTGCGGCGCTGGTCCACGGCCAGGCCGTCGCGCTGTTCCGCACCGCCGAGGACCGCGTCTACGCCGTGAGCAACCACGACCCGTTCTGTCGCTCCGCGGCGATCGCCCGCGGCATCGTCGGGGAGCGGGACGGGGTGCCGTTCGTCGGCTCCCCGACCCACGGCCACACCTTCGACCTGCGCACCGGGGTCTGCCTCGACGACGCCCAGGTGACCCTGGCGACTTTCGAGGTCGTGGTCCGCGAGGGCCTGGTGATGGTCGGGCACCGCCGCGTCGGCGCCGCCTGAGCGGCCCGTGGCGCGCGGCCCGCGACCGGGTCGTGAGGCGTCTCGGGCCGGGTCAGCGCGCGACGACGAGCGCCGTGGCCAGGGCGGCGACGCCCTCGCCGCGCCCGGTCAGCCCCAGGCCGTCGGTCGTGGTGGCGCTGAGGGTCACCGGGGCGCCGACCGCGGTCGAGAGCACCTGCTCGGCCTCCGCGCGCCGCGGGCCCAGCCGGGGCCGGTTGCCGATGACCTGCACGGCGACGTTGCCGATCTCCCAGCCGGCCGCGCGCACCCGGGCCGCGCTCTCGGCCAGCAGCGCGACGCCGGCCGCGCCGGCCCAGGCGGGGTCGCTGGTGCCGAACTGGGACCCGAGGTCGCCGATCCCGGCGGCCGAGAGCAGGGCGTCGCACGCGGCGTGGGCGGCGACGTCGGCGTCGGAGTGGCCCTCGAGGCCGAGGTCCTCCTCGGGCCAGTGCAGCCCGGCCAGGTGCAGCGGCACGCCCGGCACCAGCCGGTGCACGTCGATGCCGGTGCCCACGCGGGGTAGGGACGACGAGACGGCGTCGGGCCGGGCGGCGCTCACGGGGTGATCATGCCTGAGGGACACTGGGCGGCATGACCTCACCCGCCCGCGCCTGGTCCCTGGCCGGGCTGGGCGCCGGGTTCGCGGGCCTGGCGGCCAGCTACCTGACCGCGACCCTGCTCAGCGTGCGGGAGTCGCCGGTGGTGGCGGTGGCCGAGAGCGTCGTCGCGCTGACGCCCGGCGCCGTCGCGGAGTGGCTGATCTCCCTGGTCGGGCGGGCCGACAAGGTGCTGCTGATCCTCGGGGTGCTGCTCGTCACCGGTGCCCTGCTCGCCTGGGCCGGGCGTCTCGCGCGGCGCTCCTGGATGGCGGCGGTCGCGGTCCAGGTCGCCCTGGCCGTCGTCGGCGGGGCCGCCGTGCTGACCCGGCGCGGCACCGGCGTCGGCGACCTCGTGCCCGTCGTCGTCGGGCTCGCGGTGTGGCTGGTCGCGCTGTCGGTGCTTGTCGAGCCCCTGCGCGGCCTCGACGCCGCCCAGCGGGCCGGTGGTGGCGGGCCCGCGTCGTCGCGGCGCGGGTTCCTGGTCGCGATCGGGGCCGTCACGGCCGCGAGCGGCGTGGCCACGCTGGTGGGCCGGTTCGCCGGCCGCGGGCGGCGCTCGGTGGAGCAGAGCCGCCGGCTGCTTCGGATCCCCGGGGTCAGCGAGCCCACCGTGCCCCGCTCGACGCGCACCGGGGTCGCGGGCACGCGGCCCTGGATGACGCCGGCCGCGGACTTCTACCGGATCGACACCTCGCTGGCCAGCCCGGCCATCGAGCCGAGCACCTGGCGCCTGCGCATCCACGGCATGGTCGACCGCGAGCTCGAGCTGAGCTTCGACGACCTGCTCGAGCGCGAGCTCACCGAGTCCTGGGTGACCCTGACCTGCGTCAGCAACGTCGTGGGCGGCTCGCTGGTCGGCAACGCCTGGTGGAGCGGGGTCCGCCTGGCCGACCTGCTCGCCGAGGCCGGCGTCCAGGACGGGGCCGACGCGCTCCTGCAGACCTCCGAGGACGGCTGGACCTGCGGCACCCCGCTCTCGGTGGTCACCGACGGTCGCGACGCGATGCTGGCCGTGGCCATGAACGGCCACCCCCTGCCCGTCGACCACGGCTTCCCGGTCCGCGCGGTGGTGCCCGGCCTCTACGGCTACGTCTCGGCCACCAAGTGGCTCGTCGACATCGAGGTCACCCGGTTCGAGGACTTCTCGGCCTACTGGACCGAGCGCGGGTGGGGCGAGCGGGGTCCGGTCAAGACGTCCTCGCGCATCGACGTGCCCCGCTCGGGCGCCTCGGTGCCCGCGGGCGCCACCGCGCTCGGCGGCGTCGCCTGGGCCCAGCACCGCGGGATCGCCGGCGTGGAGGTCGCCGTCGACGGTGACGACTGGCGCCCCGCCGAGCTCTCCCGCGTGCCGGGGGAGGACTGCTGGGTGCCGTGGCGCCTCGAGGTGGACCTCGAGGCCGGCGACCACGTGCTGCGGGTGCGCGCCACCGACGGCGACGGCGAGGTGCAGACCGGGGTCGAGCGCGACGTCCTGCCCGACGGCGCCACCGGCTGGCACACGGTGCGGATCAGCGCCACCTGAGCCCGCCCGGCACCGCGGGTGTCACCGCCGGCTCACCACTGGGGCTGGTCGCCCCCCGGCAGCGGGTGCGCGCGGTCGTGGATGACGTAGACGAGGCCGCCGGAGCGGGTCAGCCAGGCCCGCTCGAACTGGGCGCGGTCGTAGGTGCGGCGCACCCCGCTCGCTCCGGGGGCGGCCGGGTCGTTGACCACGACGTCGCCGTCGCGGTCGAAGCCGACGATCACGAGCAGGTGGCCGTTCGTGGCCGAGATCGGGGAGCCGGCGAGCTGGCCCGCGCCGAAGGAGACCGAGGCGACCAGCGGGATGCCGGCGGCGATGAACCGCTCGGCCTGACGGGCGTCGCGCAGCCGGGTCACGAACGAGCCCCCGGTGCGGCCGACGCGGGTGGCGGCGTAGGCGGTGTTGAACGGCCAGTTGCCGGTGCCGCGGTAGCCGTGGTCGTAGGTCCGGCGCGCCGCGAGGTCGACCCACGGGTCCAGGTGGCCGGCGGGCACCCACGACCAGGCCCGCGGCGCGGGCAGGCGGTCGTAGTAGCCCAGCACCATCGACGTCGCGGTGGGCGAGCACCATGCCTCGCCCCCGTTGCCCCACGCCGGGTAGTGGCCGCGGTGGACCATCTGCGAGTAGCGCGGCACGTCGAGGACCCGGCCACGCACCGGCCCCGGTCGCGAGGCCGCGGGGGTGCCCGCGGGCAGTCGCGAGGCCACCGCGCCGACGGTGTCGAGGCTGGGGGAGCGGCGCTGACCACGCGCGCGCAGCAGCGTGACGCGGACCTGGTAGGCGCTCATCCCGCCGTTGGTGGCCCGCCAGGTGTCGACGTCGACCGTCGCCAGGTCGTCGGCCTGGCCCGTGGACGTCGTGCGCCGCGTGTGGGAGTCACCGGAGGCCCACCGGGCCATCAGGTCCCAGCTCGAGGTGCGTCCCCCCGCCTCGCGGCCGCGGACGCGGACCTCGACGAGGCTGTCACCCGGGGTGCGCGCCGACCAGGACGGGATCAGCTCGGTGAGCGCGAACCCCGGCGAGTGCCACGGGGAGTCCCAGCCGCCCTGCTGGTAGACGGTGCCGCCGAGGCGCCGGGTGCGGGGACGCTCGACGTCGGGCAGCCGGAGACGGCCATGGCGCACCACGACGCCGCGCGCGGTGCCCGCGCGCAGCGCCCGGGTGCCCGACCACTGGTGATACGCGATCGGACGCGAGGACGCGCCGGACGCGCCGGACGTGCCGGACGCGCCGGACGCGGTGGTCGCGGCGCTCGTGCTGCCCGGGCCGGACGCCTCGGCGGAGGTCATGGGAGCCATCATCGCCGCCGCGAGCACGCCGGCGCCCAGACCCGTCGCGACGGCCCGGGTGCGCGGCGAGGAGGACGGACGCAGGGAGGTGGGAGGCACGGGTCCACGCTACGTCGGCGGCGCCCCACCGGCCCCAGGGGTCACACGATCCCCTGGACCGGTCTACCCCGGCGGGCTCACCCCGACGGCGGGCTCCGCGCGGCGGGGGCCGAGCCTCCCCTCTCCTACACTGCGCAGGTGACCTTCCGGCTCTACGACACCGCGACGCGCGAGGTTCGCGACTTCGTCCCCCTCCAGGAGGGACGGGCCAGCCTGTACCTGTGCGGCCTGACGGTGCAGTCCGAGCCGCACGTCGGCCACCTGCGCTCGGGCGTCTGCTTCGACGTCCTGCAGCGCTGGCTGCGCCACACCGGCCTCGAGGTCACCTTCATCCGCAACGTCACCGACATCGACGACAAGATCCTCGCCAAGGCCGCCGAGCAGGGCCGCCCCTGGTACAACCTCGCCTACGCGATGCACCGCGAGCTCGACGCCGCCTACGCCGCGCTGAACGTCGAGCCCCCCACCTACGAGCCCGCGGCCACCGCCCACGTGCCCGAGATGGTCGAGCTGATCGGCGAGCTCGTCGAGCGGGGCCACGCCTACGCCGCCGCCGACGGCTCGGCCGACGTCTACTTCGACGTCCGCTCCTGGCCCGCCTACGGCGAGCTGACCCGTCAGGGCCTCGACGACATGGAGGCCGCCGCCGACGCAGACCCGCGCGGCAAGCGCGACCCCCGCGACTTCGCCCTGTGGAAGGGCGCCAAGGACACCGAGCCCGCGACCGCGTCGTGGCCCAGCCCGTGGGGCCGCGGCCGTCCCGGGTGGCACATCGAGTGCTCGGCGATGGCCGGCAAGTACCTCGGGCCAGCCTTCGACGTCCACGGCGGCGGCGTCGACCTGCGCTTCCCGCACCACGAGAACGAGCAGGCCCAGTCCCGCGCGGCCGGGCGGGACTTCGCCTCCTACTGGATGCACAACGCGTGGATCACGACCTCGGGGGAGAAGATGAGCAAGTCCCTCGGCAACTCCCTGGTCGTCTCCTCGGTGCTCGAGCGGGTGCGCGCCATCGAGCTGCGCTTCTACATGCTGGCCAGCCACTACCGCTCGCACGTCGAGTTCTCCTTCGAGGCCCTCGAGGAGGCCGCCGCCGGGTTCCGCCGCGTCGAGGGGTTCCTCGAGCGCGTCGGCACGCCCGGCGTCGGGGCCACCGACGTGGTGCCGGAGGCGTTCGCGGCCGCGATGGACGACGACCTGGGCACCCCGGCGGCCGTCGCGCTGCTCTACGACACCGTGCGCGAGGGCAACCGGTTGCTCGAGACCGGCGACCGCGCGGGCGCGACGCGCGCCGCGCTCGAGGTCCGTGCCATGCTGGACGTCCTCGGCCTCGACCCGGCGGACCCCACGTGGGCCGGCGGGCGCGACGACGCCGCGCTCACCTCCGCGGTCGACGCGCTGGTCCAGATGCTGCTCGAGCAGCGCTCCCGGGCCCGCGCGGAGAAGGACTTCGCCACCGCCGACCGCCTGCGCGAGCAGATCGCGGCGGCCGGCATCGAGGTCGAGGACACCCCCGACGGACCGAGATGGAGCCTTCACTGATGGCCGGCAACTCCCAGCGACGCGGCGCGATCCGCAAGTCCAGCAAGGCCCCGGCGGCCGGCTCCGGGGGCCGCGTCAAGCGCGGACTCGAGGGCAAGGGCCCCACGCCCAAGGCCAAGGACCGGCCTTACCACAAGTCCTACAGGTCCGGTGAGGGCAGCGGCTCGGGCTCGGGCGGGCCCGGCGGCCCCGGCGGCTCCGGCGGCCGTGCGAACCGCCAGCCCGCCGGCCGCAACGCGCCGGGGCGTCGCCGCACCGGTGAGGGCGAGTGGATCGCCGGGCGCAACTCGGTCCTCGAGGCGCTGCGCGAGGGCGTCCCCGTGACGACCCTCTACATCGCCGACGGCGCCGAGCGCGACAACCGGCTGCGCGAGGCCTTCAAGATCGCCTCCGAGGCCGGCGTGAACCTGATGCAGACCAGCCGCGGCGAGCTCGACCGGCTCACCGACGGCGCGGTGCACCAGGGGATGGCGGCCAAGGTGCCGGCGTTCGTCTACGCCCACCCCGACGACCTCCTCGACCGGGCCCACGACCAGGGCGAGCCGGCGCTGATCGTCGCGCTCGACTCCGTCACCGATCCCCGCAACCTCGGTGCCATCGTGCGCAGCGCGGCCGGTTTCGGCGCCCACGGCGTCGTCCTGCCCGAGCGGCGCGCGGCCGGCATGACGGCCTCGGCGTGGAAGACCAGCGCCGGCGCCGCCGCCCGGATCCCCGTCGCGCAGACGGTGAACCTGGTGCGGCAGCTCAAGGCCTACCAGCAGGCCGGGTGCATGGTCGTCGGCCTCGCCGCCGACGGTGACGTCACCCTGCCCGCGCTCGACCTCGCCGACGGACCGCTCGTCGTGGTCGTCGGGGCGGAGGGAGGGGGCCTCTCGCGGCTGGTCTCGGAGACCTGCGACCAGCTGGTGTCCATCCCGATGGCTGGCCGGCTGGAGTCGCTCAACGCCGGCGTCGCCGCCTCGGTGGCCCTCTACGCCGTGGCCCAGGCCCGCGCCGCCTCCTGACCCGCGCCGTCTCCTGACCCGCGCCGTCTCCTGACCCGCCGAGCGGCCTGTCTCAGCCACGCGAGGGGTCGACGATCGTCCGCCGAGCGGTCTGTTCCGGCCATGCGAGGGGTCTGCGCTGCTCACCCGCGGGGCGGGTCGTGCTCAGCGAGGCCGTCCCGGCGTGCGCTCGGCCCGGGCGTAGCGACGGCGACGGCTCGGTGGAGGCTCGGTCATCGCGGCGCGCAGCTGGCCGGTCCAGCCGCTGAGCCCCGGTTCCGCGAAGTCCCCGGCGTGGACGACGACCACGACCCACCCCGCAGCCGAGAGCGCACGCCGCCGTCGGTCGTCGCGCTCCTGATGCTCGGGCGCGCCGTGGAAGTCGGCACCGTCGTACTCGACGCACACCCGGCGGCCGCGGTCGGCGAGATCGAGGCGAACCCAGCCGAGCCCCGGCAGGTGCACGTCGACCTGGGGCTCGAGGCCGGGCAGCCCGGCGTCGAGGACGCTCAGCCGCGTCCACGACTCGCGGGGCGACTCCGCCCGCGCGTCGAGCAGCGGCACCAGCTCGCGGTACTGGGTGACCCCGCGGCGTCCGGCGAACCGCGGGAGCAGGTCGCGGTGCGCGGCTTGGTCGACGGCGTGGACGCGGGCGAAGGCGTCCAGCACGGCGATCGCCTCGAGGCGGCCCCGCCGGCAGGCCAGGTCGGCGGCGGTGCGCAGCGGGGTGGTCGTGGGCACCCCGTGCACCTCGCAGACGTCGCTCGACGCGACGGTGCGCCGGCAGCCGTCGATGCCGGCGCGCCGGGTGGCCCGCGATCCGGTGCGGTCGGCGACCTCGAGCGGGGCCGCGCGGCACCGCTCGCCGGCCGGCCCGACGTCGACGCCGTGCAGCCACGCCGCCGAGTGGTCGACGACGACCTGACCGTTGGACAGGGCCAGGCGCGCGGCCTGTGCCCGCAGCAGGACGGTGTCCGGCTGGTCGGCGCGCACACCGACCCCGGTCAGCACACGACGTACCTCGCCTCGCCGGACCAGGCCGCGCACCTGTGACGCACTCAGCCCGAGGGAGGGGTCGGAGAACCGGAAGGGCCCGCTGGGGATCGTCGTCGGCATCGCAGCAGCATCGAGGTCGGGGGCTCTGCGCGCCTGCGGTCGTCCACAGGCTCGCGAGGCACCGCGTGCCGCGACCGCCGAAGAGACCCGTCGGACACCGCGGACAGACCCCTCGGATGACAGAAGCAGGCCGCTCGGCTGACCAAGACAGACCCCTCGGCGGTCAGGGGTCGGGGTCGGGGTCGGCCTCGGAGCCGGTGGCGACGGCCTCCTCGGGGCGGGCCGCCAGCTGGGTGTCGATGAAGTCGTGGGCGGTCTCGAAGAGGTCGACCTCGTGGCCGGCCTGCTCGGAGAGGTACCAGCGGTGCTCGAGGATCTCATGGAACAGCTCGGGGGGCTCGAGACGTCCGCGGCGGTCGGCGGGGACCAGGCGCATCAGGGGGTCGTAGATCTCGTTCAGCCAACGGTTGGCCACCAGGCTGCGGTCCTCGCGGCCGAGGTCGTGGAAGGCGGTGTAGGAGGCGATGTCGTTGAGCATCCGACGAGCCTGGGCGTCCTCGGCGTGCAGGCCCGTCAGCGACTGGAGCTCTTTCTGGTGGTGGCCGAGCTCGACGACGCTGGGGTGGATGCGCACCGAGTCGCCGTCGAAGTCGGTGACGATGTCCAGCTCGGCGACGTCGAAGCCGAGCTCGTTGAGCCGCTCGATGCGTCGCTCGATGCGCCACATCTCGTCGGTGGTGAACTCCTCGACCCCGGTCAGCTCCTCCCACAGCGCGTGTACCGCTCCTGCAGCATCTCGACCACGTCGAGCGCCTCGACCTCGTCCTCGATCGACCCGCTGGCCTGCAGGTCGAGCAGCTCGGCGAACACGTTCTCCGTGGCCAGCGTGACGTCGTGCTCGCGCATCCCCGGGACAGCTGCTCGCGCAGCTCGCCGGTCTCGGCGTCGACGAGGTAGGCCGCGAAGCCGCCGGCGTTGCGGCGGAAGAGCACGTTCGACAGCGACACGTCGCCCCAGTAGAAGTCGGTCAGGTGCAGCCGCACCAGCAGCACGACGAGGGCGTCGACGAGCGAGGGCAGGTTGTCGGCGCGCAGTCCGTGCGCGAACAGGCTGCGGTAGGGCAGCGAGAACGAGAGGTGCTCGGTGACCAGCACCGCCGGCAGCTCCTCGCCGTGCGCGTCGGTGCGCCCGGTGACCACGCCCTGCGGCACCACCGCGGGCAGGCCGAGACGCTGGAGGTCGCGCAGCAGCCGGTACTCGCGGAAGGCGATCGGCTCGACGGTCTCCTTGACCGCGTAGGTCCGTGACCGCAGGCGCACGATGCGCACCACGTGGCGCGAGAGGCCGCGCGGCAGCGGCACCACGTGCTCGTCGGTCCAGTCCTCCAGCGGCACCGACCACGGCAGCGTCAGCACCGCGGGGTCGGGCCGTGAGGCGACGATGTGCAGGGCCATGGCCCCAGGCTAGTGGCGCGACACCGGGCCCGGTGTCAGCGGCCGAGGCCGACGGCCCCGCCCGGTGACCAGGCCGAGGCGAGGTGCGTGGCGGCGTCGGTCCGGCGCCGAACCGATCCGGGGGCCGAGCCCGGGGCCGAGTCAGCCGAGGACAGTCCGCGAGCTGGCGGTGCTCACCGGGCGCACCCGCGAGAACGCCGAGAGGTCGATCGTCAGCCCGGTGTGCCCCCCGACGTAGGTCACCGGGCTGGCGTCGTGGTCGTGGCCGCCCTCGACGGCCTCCACGATCGGGGCCAGGAAGCAGCCGGCGACGGGGGCGTTCTCGAACTGGTTGCCGCTGGTGCCCATCGCCACGTAGAACCCCGGGGCGTCGGTGCGGTCGTAGATCGGCGTCCAGTCGTCGGCGACGTCGTCGACGCCGACCACTCCCGAGGGCCGGTTCGGCATCCTCAGGTCGGGCAGGCGCCGCGCCGCGCGGGTCACCTGCGCCTCGTAGCGCTCCAGCGTGACGTGGTGGTCGACCGCGTCGACGGCGCCCTCGCCGTCGGCCCACTCGAACGGGTCGCACGCGGGCTCGCTGCCGCCGACGACCCAGGCGCCGCTCGGCCCGGGGCGCATGTACGTGCCGAGGTCGAGGTATCGCCGGGGCCGGGTCGCGGCGTCCGTCCCATGCGGCGGGGCCGCTGACCTGGTGCACCTGCTGGCGCAGCGGACGGACGCCGACGGTGAACGCCTCGCCGACTCCGGCGAGCGCGTTGAAGGCCCCCGACCACGGCCCGGCGGCGTGGACCGCGACGGGCGACTCCACGCCGCGGCCGTCGGCGAGCGCGAGGTGCCAGAGGTCGCCGACGCGCTCGCAGGAGATCACCTCGGCGCGGTACGCGGTGCGGGCGCCGTGCCGGCGGGCGGCGTAGGCGAGGTTGTCCGCGGCAGGCGCGGGTCGCCCATGAAACCGGCGTCGGGGGTGTACAGCGCGCCGAGACGGGCGTCGGTCTCCTGGCCAGAACGCGTCCTCGGTGACGGGCTCGGGGGCCAGCAGGCGCCGACGTCGAGGTGCGGGAACCGGGCGGCGAGCGGCTCGAAGCCGGGCAGGCCGAGGTGGTCGGCCCACCGCTCCTACCTGAAGGTCGCCTCCCACGACGTCGCCGTCGTGTCGTAGGTGGAGTACAGGAACCCGATGACCGCGCTCGAGGCGCTCGTCGAGCCGTGGCCCGGGCCGGCGGCCTCGTCGAGGACGAGCACCGGCCGTTCGCCGCGGGCCAGCTCGAGCGCGACGGCGGAGCCGATCACGCCGGAGCCGACCACCACGGCGTCCGCGGTCAGGGCGCGGAAGCTCTCGGGCACGGGGGCTCCTGGGTGCGAGGGGGGCTCAGGCGTCGACGACGATGTCGCCGTCGGGGGTGGAGCAGCAGGGCAGGAACTTGTCCTGCGCGATCTCACGGGGACGGATGCCGCCCTGGTGGTGCATCTCGACCCGGCCGCCCAGCAGCCCGATCTTGCAGGTGCCGCACATCCCGGCCGAGCACGACGACGGGATGAACACCCCGGCCTCGCTGGCGGCCTCGAGCACGGTGGTGCCCGGCCCGCACCGCACCTCGCGGTCGCTGCGTCCGAAGCGCACGGTGGCGCCCGGCGCCGACTCGACGGCGGGCACCTCGAGCAGCGTCGCGAACGGCGCGCCCGTCGTCGGGTCGAGCCCCGGCGCCGCGGCCGGCGCCGCGGAGTCACCGATCACGAAGCTCTCCTCGTGGCAGCGGGCGGGGTCGACGCCGAGCGAGGCCAGGACGCCGCGCACGGCGGCCATGAACCCCGGGGGACCGCAGGTGAGCACCTCGCGCTCGTGGAGGTCGGGGACGGCCGCGCGCAGCAGGTCCGCGTCGACGCGCCCGCGCGGGCCGGTCCAGGCGCCGGGGCTGCCGGGCTCGTCGTCCTCGCACACCCAGGTCACGCGCAGGCCGTCGTGGGTGGCGGCGAGCGCCTCCACCTCGGCCCGGCACACCAGGTCGGCGGGGGTGCGGGCAGCGTGGACCACCACGACGTCGGTGCCGCCGAGCTCGTCCGGGCCGGGGTCGCCGAGCTCGCCGAGGTCGGCCAGCGCGCGCACGGTGGCCAGCGTCGGCGTCACGCCGCTGCCCGCGGAGAGCAGCAGGTAGCGCGCAGCGGGGTGGGCGGCGACGGTGAAGTCGCCGTGCGGGCCGCGGGCGGTGACCCGGTCGCCGACGGCGAGGCCGTCGTGCAGGTGGGCCGAGACCGGGCCGCCGGGGACCCGCTTGACGGTGACGGTGAGCAGGTGGGGCCGGCTGGGCGGGGAGGAGATCGTGTAGCAGCGCTCCATGGTGACGCCGTCCACCTCGACCCCCAGGGTGAGGAACTGCCCGGGGCGGAAGGCGAACAGGCCCGGGCGGGTGGGCTCGAGGACCAGCGTGACGACGTCGTGGGTCACCCGCACGCGCCGGCGCAGGACGAGCTCCTGGTCCAGGGCCTCCTCCTCGGCGAGCAGGCCGTGGCCGAGCGGGAGCGGCAGGTCGGGCACCACGCGCAGGCCCGGCAGCTCGACGGTGGGCTCGGCGGGCTCGACGCCCCAGGAGCGGTAGGGGCCGTAGGGGTCGTGACGCAGCTCGCTCACCGGGCCACCTCCTCGCGCATGCGGGCGACGTACCAGGACACGAAGGAGTCCACCTGCCGCTCGGTCTCGGTGTAGGGCCCCGGCACGTAGGCCGGGTCGGAGACGCCCCGCTGGGCGAGGCCGACGAACGCGGCGTCCTCCTCGTTGGTGTGGCGCCACACCTCGGTGAGCGCGTCGAGGTCGTAGTCGACGCCCTCCACGGCGTCGGCGTCGACGAGCCAGGTGGTGCGCACCAGGGTGCGGTCGACCCCGACGGGGAAGACGGCGAAGGTGACCGCGTGGTCGCCGAGGACGTGGAACCACGCGTTCGGCTGGGTGTGCAGGCCGAGGCGGCCCATCGCGAAGTCGTCGACGTCGCCGAGCAGGCGCTGCACGAGCCGGGTGCCGTCGCGGCTGAAGGACTCGCCGGCGCGGTCGAGCGGGGAGCGCTCGACGCGGAACCCGAGGGGCTGGTCGACGAGGTCCTCCACGACGGGGTACGGCAGGTTCTGGGCCGCGCAGCGCTGGGCGAGCTCGGCGTCGGCGACGAGGAACCGCGCGTGCGCGGCGGCGAGGCGCGGCGGCACCTGGTGGTCCTCGAGGCCCCACGTCTGGAAGAACGTGCACAGCAGGTCGGGGTGGCCGTCGCAGTGGTAGCACTCCCGGTTGTTCTCCATGGTCAGCTTCCAGTTGCCCTGCTCGACGAGGTCGATCTGGGCGGCGACCTTGGCGTTGCCGAGGCGGTGCGGCGCGAAGTAGGGGGCGAGGGTCCCGGCGACCTCCTCGATCGGGGGCGGGTCGGCGGCCAGGCAGCAGAAGAGCAGCCCGGCGATCTCGCGCACGTTCACCGAGAGCAGCGACAGGCACGCGGGGTCGATCCCGGGACCGAGCTGCGGGGCGTGCACCAGGCGGCCGTCGGTGGCGTAGGTCCAGCGGTGGTAGCCGCACACGATGTTGCCCACCGAGCCGGACTTCTCGGTGACCAGGCGGGCGCCGCGGTGGCGGCACACGTTGTGGAACGCGCGGACCTCCTCGTCGTCGTCGCGCAGCACCATCACCGAGGCGCGGCCGATGTCGACCGTGAGGTAGTCCCCGGCCTCGGGGATCTCGGCGGTCGTGCCGACGAAGACCCACTGGCGCTGCCAGAGCAGGGTGAGCTCGAGGTCGTGCAGGTCGCGGTCGGTGTACAGCCCCGCCGGCAGGCTGTGGCCCGGGGTGCGGGCCTCCAGGCTGGCGAGCATCCGGGCCCGGTCGGCGGGCAGGGCGAGGTCGGCGGGGGGCTGGGTCAGGGCGGTCACGGTGCGTCCTCCTGCAGGTGGGGCCAGGACGTGGTTGGGGCGGGTGGGGTGGTGGGTGGGTGGTGCGGGGTCAGACGGTGATGCACAGGCGCAGCGCGTCGTACACCGCGGCGTGGATGTTGCGGCTCGTGACCGCGTCGCCGATGCGGAACAGCTGGTAGCGACCACCGGCGTTGGTGGTCACCTCCTGGGGCCGACCGGCCAGGAGCGCGTCGTGGTCGACCTCCCCGAGGTTGCTCGAGGCCGCGACGAGCTCGTGGTAAAGCTCGTCGTTGGGCAGGGTGCCGTGCTCGACCACGACGTGCTCGACCACCCGCTCGACGTGCACGTCGGCGTACTCGCTGGCCAGCGTGGCCACCAGGCGGCCGTCCTCGTCCGCGCGGGCGCGGCGCACCCCGACGAGGCGCTGGTTGAGGGTGACGGTGACGTCGTGCTCGGCGAAGGCGCTCAGGTAGGCGGGGCTGTTCATGCTGCCGACGCCGATGCCGACGGTGCGCTCCGGCGTGGCCAGCTCGACCCGGGCGCCGAGGCGGGCGAGCAGCTCGGTGGCGTCGAGGCCGGCCTCGCCGCCGTGGTCGTCGAAGACCAGCACCCGCTGGCCGGCCTTGGGCCCGCCGGCGCCGAGGCCGCCCACGACGTCCCAGCTGTCGAGGACGAGCTCCTGCCCGGAGGCCAGGAAGGAGCGGTCGGGCGCGCCGCCGGTGGCCACGACCACCACGTCGGGCTCCTCGGCCAGGACGGTCTCGGCGTCGGCCCAGACGCCGTAGCGCATGTCGACGCCGGAGTGCTTGGCCTCCGAGACGCGCCAGTCGACGATGCCGATCAGGTCGCGGCGCCGGGGCGCGTGGGAGGCGAGCAGCACCTGCCCGCCGGGGCGGTCCGCGGCCTCCATCAGCACGACCTGGTGGCCGCGCTCGCCGAGCACCCGCGCGGCCTCCAGGCCGGCCGGGCCGGCGCCGACGACCACCGCGCGCCGGCGGCGGCCCACGGTCTCGGCGACGACGTGGGGCATCGTGGCCTCGCGGCCGGTGGCGGGGTTGTGGATGCACTTGGCGTCGCCGGACTCGTAGATCGCATCCAGGCAGTAGCTGGCGCCGACGCAGGGCCGGATCCGGTCCTCCTCGCCGGCGGCGACCTTGTTCACCAGGTGGGGGTCGGCCAGCTGCGGCCGGGTCATGCCGACGAGGTCGAGCAGGCCGTCGCGGACGGCGTGGCGGGCGGTGGCCACGTCGCCGATGCGAGCGGCGTGCATCACGGGCACGTCGAGGGCGCGCTTGACCTGGCCGGCGAACTCCAGGAACGGCGCCGAGGGCGTGCCCATCGACGGGATGGTGGCGGCGAGGCGGGCGTCGGTGTCCAGGGCGCCCTTGATCACCGAGAGGAAGTCCACGCCGTGGCCGAGGTAGTGGCGCGCCACGACCAGGGACTCCTCGAGACCGAGGCCGTCGGGCAGCTGCTCGTCCATGCTCATCCGCAGGCCGACGATGAAGTCGGGGCCCACGGCGGCGCGGATCGCGTCGAGCGCGCGGGTGCCGAACTCCAGGCGGCCCTGCTCGTCGCCGCCGAGCTCGTCGTCGCGGTGGTTGGTGGCCGGGGAGTGCCAGGCGTCGAAGAGGTGGCTGTAGGAGGCCACCTCGATGCCGTCGAGGCCGGCGGCCTGGCAGCGCGCGGCGGCCTCGGCGAAGTGCCGCACGACCCGGTCGACGTCCCAGGCCTCGGCGACCTTGGGGAACGAGCGGTGCTGGCCCTCGCGGATGGCCGAGGGGTAGATGACCGGCAGCCAGTCGGCGGTGAAGTTGGACGTGCGTCGGCCGAGGTGGGTGACCTGGCACATCACCGCGGCGCCGGCCTCGTGGACGTCGTCGGCCAGGCGCGCCAGCCAGGGGACGACCTCGTCCTTGTAGAGCAGCATGTTGCCGAACGCGGGAGGGCTGTCGGGGGAGATCACCGCGGAGCCGCCGATCATGGTCAGGCCGACGCCGCCGCGCGCCTTCTCGAGGTGGTACAGCCGGTAGCGGTCCTTGGGCAGGCCGTCCTCGGTGTAGGCGGGCTCGTGCGAGGTGGACACGACGCGGTTGCGCAGCGTCAGGTCACGCAGCTGGTAGGCCTCGAGGAGGGGGTCGGTCAACGCCATGGAGCCCATCCTGGGCCTTCTTCACCGTGACAGAAAAGCGCACGAATAGACCGGGTATCGTGCAATAGTTCTTCATGATCGATCCGAGGTTGAACGTCCTCCGCGTGGTCGCCCGCACCGGTACGATCACGGCCGCCGCAGCCAGCCTCGGGTACACGCCGTCGGCCGTCTCGCACCAGCTGCGCACCCTCGCGCGCGAGCTCAAGGTGACCCTGCTCGAGCCCGACGGGCGCAACGTGCGCCTCACCGCCGCCGCCACCACGCTGCTGCGCCGCTCCGACGAGCTGTTCGCGCACTGGGAGTCCATCCACGCCGAGCTGCAGCAGGCCTCGGGCGGGGGCGTGGGGCGTCTCGGGCTGGCCGGCTTCTCCACGGCCGCCTCGGCACTGCTGCCGCCGGTGGCGCTCGCGGCGATGGAGGAGTTCCCCCGCTCCCGGGTCGAGATCGTCGAGGCCGACCCCCGGGTGTGCGTCGACATGCTCCTGGCCCAGACCGTCGACGTCGCCGTCGTCGTCGGCGCGAGCGACCTGCCGTCCTCCGACGACGGGCGCTTCGTCCAGCGGCCCCTGCTCGACGACCCGCTCGACCTGCTCGTGCCGCGCGGACACCGGCTGGCGGGGCAGCGCTCGATGCTGCTCGAGGACGCCGCCGACGAGCCGTGGCTGATGGACCGCCCCGGCTCGGCGCACCACCAGCTGGTGGTCACCGCCTGCGCCGCCGCGGGGTTCAGCCCGCAGCACGCGCACCGCGTCGCGGAGTGGGACACCGGCGCCGCGCTGGTCGCCGCCGGCTTCGGCGTGGCCCTCGTCCCGCGCCTCGCGCGGATCCCGGGGGAGGACGGCCTGGTGCGGGTGGCCCTGCGCGGCGACCCGACGCCCTCGCGCCACGTGCGCACGATGGTGCGCTCCGGGACCTCCCGCCAGCCCGAGATCGCCTTCGCGCTGCGCGTCCTGCGCGAGGTCGCGGACCGAGTCACCGGGCCCGGGTCCCGCGACCGCGACGAGTCGGTGGCCCCCACTACGATGGCGCCCGGCCCCGCGGGGCCAGCGCCGGTGTAGCTCAGTAGGTAGAGCGCCTCTCTTGTAAAGAGGATGTCGCGGGTTCGACTCCTGTCACCGGCTCCGGGACCCGCCCGGTCTCCGGTCGGTCTGCCCGGTGCCGGCGGTGCCGGCGGGGCGGGTCGCCCTCAGGCCGGGGCGAGCCGGCGGGTGCCGCGCAGCACGAGGGTCAGCGCGACGAGGACCACCAGCGCGGACAGCGCGGTGACGGCGACGGCGGTGCTCTGCTCCTCCAGCCCGGTGGCGGCGATCCCGACCAGGGCCCAGCAGCCCGCGAGCGGGTAGGCCAGCGTCGCGCGCGCCGCCAGCGTGACCGCGGCCAGGGTGGCCACCGCGACGAGCAGGACCAGGAGCTGCCAACCGAGGTCGGCCACGGCCACGACGTCGAGCTCGACCAGCGCGGTGGAGACGTTGAGGAACAGCGCCGCGGTGACCCACCCGGCGTAGAGGCCGACGCCGGCGCGGGTCAGCAGGGTCAGCCAGGTCGGGCCGGTGCGGCGTCGCGTCACCAGCAGCACGGCGTCGACGGCGGCGACGGCCATGACGAGCAGCGCGACGGCCGTGGCGAGGCTGCTCGACAGCGCGGCCAGCAGGATCCAGACCGCACCGCCGAGGTAGAGCACGACGAGGTCGACCTGCAGCCGGCGCGGCACCCGGCCCGGCCCGGCCGCGAGCGTGCCCACGGCCTGGAGGACGGCCAGGGTGTAGATGACGCCCCAGATCGCGAACGCCCATCCCGCCGGCGTGATCGCCAGGGTGGCCCCGGCGCCCTCGCCGGGCGAGGCTCCCGGGCCGAGGGCGTTCACCAGGGGGGCGAGCACCTCGAGCAGGGCCGCGCCGAGGACGGCCCAGGCCAGGCGCGACGTACCGGCGGCGGCGGTCGTGCGGTTCATGGCCGGACGGTACTGCTCGCGAGCGGGGCCGGGTCCACCCTCCCGGCACCCTCCCCTCGCTCTCCCGGCGCCCGGCCGGGCCCGGTCGGTGCTCGCACGAGGGTGGGTCGGGCGCGCGGGGTTCGGGTGCGCGGGGTCAGGTGCGTGGGGTCTCGCGGCGCCGGCGCCAGCGCGGGCGCCCCCCGTCGCGGCGCAGCCGCCCCGTGGGCGTCCACCCCCCGCGCAGGCCCTCGGCCTCGGGACGGGGCCCGTCGACGTTGCCGACCGAGTCGTGGGTGCGGGGTCCGCGCAGGGCGACCCGCGCGACGAGCGGCCCGGCGAGCCGGTCGAAGACGCCCGGCATCAGTCGGAAGCCGGTGACCGTGGGCAGGTTGCCGGGACCCACGTGCACGATCCGCCGCGGCTTGTCGAGCACCCGCTCGACGGCCCGCGCCACCCGGTCGGGGCCGACCACCGGCGGCGGGGCCGAGCCCGGGCTGCCGGCGTAGGTGGCGGCCTGGTGGTAGATCGGGGTGTCGACGGCGCCGGGCAGGACCAGGCTGACGTGCAGGGCGCGCTCGCGCCGGGTCTCGATCTGCAGGCTGCGGACCAGGCCGAGCTGGCCCCACTTGCCGGTGCAGTAGGCGCTCATCGAGGGCACGGCGATCTCGCCGAGCAGCGACCCGACGACGACGAGGTGCCCGCCGCCGTCGCGGCGCAGGGCCGGCAGGGCCGCTCGGGCCAGGTGCACGGTGCCCATCACCGCGGTGTCCACGACGGTGGCGAAGACGTCGGGCGGAACCTGCTCGAGCGTCCCGTAGGCCATCACCTGGGCGGTGGTGACCACCGCGTCGAGACGGCCGTGGTCGCGCACGCAGCGCTCGATGGCGGCGTCCAGGGAGGCCGGGTCGAGGAGGTCGAGGACCAGACCGCCGGCACGCCCGGGCAGGTCGGCGGCCACCCGGGCCACCCGCCCGGCGTCGCGGGCGGCCACGACCACGAGGTCGCCCCGGGCGGAGAGTCGCTGGGCGGTGGCCAGGCCGATGCCGGAGGTGCCGCCGACGACCAGGACGACCCGCGCGGGGCGGGGTGCGGGAGCAGCCATGGCGGCCACCCTAGGCACGCCGACGCCCCGGCGGGGCCCTCCTGCCTCACCCCTGTGGTCCGCAGCGCTCGGTCACCCTGGGGCCATGACCCTCCCGCGCATCGCCGGCCTCCCTCTGCGCAGCCTGCTGCCCGTGCCGTCCCTGCCGCGCACGGTGGCGCGGGGCAGCGTGGTCGTGGTCACCGGCGCCTCCAGCGGCATCGGCGAGTCCTGCGCGATGGCCGCGGCGCGGCGCGGTCACCACGTCGTGCTCGCGGCGCGGCGCCGCGAGGTGCTGGAGGAGAGGGCCCGCGCGTGCCGGGGCGTCGGCGCGGCCTCCGCGACGGTCGTGCCCACCGACGTCTCCGACGACGAGCAGGTCGCGGCGCTGCTCGAGGCGGTACGGGCCGAGCACGGTCGCCTCGACGCGGTCCTGCACTGCGCCGGCGTGGTCACCTACGGGCGCACGGAGGAGACCCGGGCGGCCGACTTCGACCAGGTCCTCTCGGTCAACCTGTCCGGCGCCGCCAACGTCGCCCGGCGCACCTTGCCGGTGCTGCGCCAGCAGGAGCACGGGGTGCTCGTCGTGGTCGGCTCGCTGCTCGGCCACCTCGCGGTGCCGGAGATGACGCCGTACGTGGTGAGCAAGTGGGGGGTGCGCGCCCTGGCCCGCCAGCTGCAGATCGAGAACCTGGACCTGCCCGACGTGCACGTCTGCTACGTCTCGCCGGGCAGCGTCGACACCCCGATCTACGACAAGGCCCTCGACGACGCCGGCGGCGTGAACGCCCCTCCGCCGCCCACGATCAGCCCCGAGCGGGTCGCCGAGGTCGTGCTCGGCCAGCTCACCTGGCCGCGGGCCCAGACCCACACCGCGTGGAGCAACTACGGCCTGATCCTCGGCTTCGGTCTCGCCCCGTGGGCGTGGGACCGTGCCGTGGGGCCGGCCTTCCGGCTGCTGTCGCGCACGTCCTGACCGCCGCGGGGGCGGCGGGGGCCGCGGGGGCGTCTCAGCGCAGCCGGCGGGCGGTGAAGCGGCCCGGCGGGTGCGCGATGGCCTCCTGCGCGGGGACCAGGGCGATCTCCCGGGTCCCGGCGGCGAGCGTCGCCTCGAGGATCGCGAAGACCGACGCCGTCGTCCGCTCCAGCGCGTCCTTCGGCGAGCCGGTGCTGCGCAGGTGGGCCAGGTAGAGCGCGGCCGTCACGTCGCCGGCACCGTTCGGGGCGACCGGCAGCAGCGGGGTCCGCACGGCCCAGGCGCCCTCGTCGGAGACGGCGACGACGTCGAGGTGGCCCTCGTCGACCTCGTCGTGCAGCACGCTGGTGACCAGCACGTCGCGCGGGCCGCGCTCGCGCACGGAGTCGACGGCCGCGAGCACCTCCGCCAGGGTCCGGGTGGTGGTGCCGGCCAGGAAGTCGAGCTCGAAGTGGTTGGGCGTGATCACGTCGGCGGCGGGCACGACGGTGTCGCGCAGGTGCTCGGGGATGCCCTCGCGCACGAACATCCCGCGCCCGACGTCGCCCATCACCGGGTCGCAGCAGTAGACCGCCGCCGGGTTGGCCGCCTTGACCCGGGCGACCGCGTCGAGGATGACCGCGCCGACGCCCCGGTCGCCCTGGTAGCCCGAGAGGACGGCGTCGGCCTCACCGAGCACCCCGCGCTCCTCGATGCCGGTGATCACGTCGGCGACGTCGGCGGCGTCGAGCAGCGGCCCGCGCCAGCTGCCGTAGCCGGTGTGGTTGGAGAAGTGCACGGTGAGCACCGGCCAGACCTCGTGGCCGAGGCGCTGCAGCGGGAACGTCGCCGCCGAGTTGCCGACGTGGCCGTAGGCCACCGAGGACTGGATGCTCAAGATCTTCACCTGCCGATCGTCCCGCTCCGTCCGTGGTCGCCGCAATTCGCCGAGCGGCCCACGTCTGCCACCCGAACGGCCCACCTCCGCCCGCCGAGGGGTCTGTTTCTGCCAGCCGAGGGGTCAGGTTCCGTCACGGTGGCGGCGTGTTCCCGCCGGGGGTGTCGTCCGAACGACGGGCGAGGGCCGGCTCCACGGGCACAGGGGCCGCCCGGATGACCGAGACGGGCCGCTCGCTTGACGGAAGCGGGCCGCTCGCTTGACGGAAACGGGCCGCTCGGCGGGAAAGGTGGGCCGCTCGGGTGGCTGACGGGGGGCCGCCGGAGGGGTCAGGAGGGGAGGGACCAGTCGACGGGGGAGCCGCCCTGCTCGACGAGGAGGGCGTTGACGCGGCTGAACGGCCGCGAGCCGAAGAACCCCCGCGAGGCCGAGAGCGGCGAGGGGTGGGCCGAGGTGACGGCGGGGGCGGGGGCCAGCAGCGGCTCGAGGGACCGCGCCTGGGAGCCCCACAGGATCGCCGCGAGCGGGCCGCCGCGCTCGGCGAGGGCCCGGATGGCGGTCTCGGTGACTAGCTCCCAGCCCTTGCCCCGGTGCGAGGCGGCCTCACCGGGCCGCACCGTGAGGCAGCGGTTGAGCAGCATCACGCCCTGCTCGGCCCAGGCGGTCAGGTCGCCGTGCGGAGCGGGGTCGAGGCCGAGGTCGTCGGACAGCTCGCGGTAGATGTTGGCCAGGCTGCGCGGCACCGGACGCACGTCCGCCTCGACGGCGAAGCTGAGGCCGATCGGGTGGCCCGGGGTCGGGTACGGGTCCTGGCCGACCACCAGCACGCGCACGTCGGCCAGCGGCCGCTCGAAGGCCCGGAAGACCCGGTCGCCCGCGGGCAGGTAGCTCCGGCCGGCCTCCAGCTCGGCGCGCAGGAACGTCCCCATCTCGGCGATCTTCTCCTCGACGGGAGCGAGCGCCTGCGCCCAGTCCGGCGCCACGAGGCCCTTCGCGAGGAGCCCGTGGAGGGTGCCGCTGCTCGCCGTCATGGGCGGAGCCTAGGCACCCCTAGCCTCGCGCTTTCATGCTTTTGCTCCCGAGGTGGCGGTGTGGTGACATGAAAAGTGCCCCTGACCTGCGACGATAGAGGTTCTCTACGCCAGAACCGTCGCAAATCGAGGAGCACCTTCATGGTGAAGACTACCGGGCTGTATCCGCGTGTCGCAGGTCGACACGGCACCGGTCCCAGCGGTGACTCAGGCCGGTGGGGTGACGCTGACCGAGACCGTCGCGGCGACCGGGCTGGGGACGACCCTCTCGGCGGGGTTGGGCCGGTGGCGCAAGCCTTGGCGGTCCACGACCCGGCCAAGGTGCTTCTCGACCTCGCGCTGACGCTGGCGTTGGGCGGGGAGCATCTGTGCGACATCGCGGTCGTCGCGTCCGAGCCGGCGTCTACGGCCTGGTGGCCTCCGATCCGACGGTCTCGCGGACCATCGACGCTCTGGCTGCCGACGCGCCGGCCGCGTTGAAGGCGATCGACCGGGCCCGCGCCGCGGCCCGGGCGCAGGCATGGGCGCCTGGCCGGCCAGCACGCACCGGATCATCAGGCGACGGCGAAGGCTCCGGTGGTCATCGATCTGGACGCCACCCTGGTCACCTCGCATTCGGAGAAGGAGCAGGCGGCGCGGACGTGGAAGAAGGGCTACGGGTTCCATCCGTTGTGCGCGTTCGTCGACCACGGCGCCGAGGGCACCGGCGAGCCGTTGGCGGTCCAGCTGCGGGCGGGGAACGCCGGGTCGAACACCGCCGCCGACCACATCACCGTGAGCCGCCAGGCGTTCGCCCAGCTCCCCGGACACGGCCCGGGGTCCGGCCCGGGCGGCGGGTGCTGGTCCGCACCGACGGCGCGGGCGCCACCCACGACTTCCTGGCGTTCCTGCACGCCCAGCGGGTGGCCTACTCGGTCGGGTTCACCCTGCCCGATCCACACCCCTGACCTGCTCACACGATCCCGGCGACGATGTGGGACGCCGGCCTAGACGGCGACGGTGAGGTCCGTGACGGCGCCTGGGTCGCCGAGCTCACCGGCCTGCTCGACCTGACCAGCTGGCCGCCCGGGATGCGGGTGATCGTCCGCAAGGAACGCCCCCATCCCGGCGCGCAGCTGCGGATCACCGACATCGACGGGTTGCGGGTCACCGCGTTCGCGACCAACACCCCTGCCGGCGGCGGGCACGGCCAGCTGGCCGACCTCGAGCTGCGCCACCGTCGCCGGGCCCGGTGCGAGGACCGGATCCGGATCGCCAAAGACACCGGCCTGCGCGCCCTGCCCCTGCACGACTTCGCCCAGAACCAGATCTGGTGCGCGGTCGTCGCACTGGCCGGCGACCTGCTCGCCTGGATGCCGATGCTCGCCCTGACCGGCACCGACGCCCGACGCTGGGAACCCAAACGACTACGGATGCGGCTGTTCACCGTCCCCGCGACCCTGGCCCGCCACAGCCGCCGCACCCGCGTGCACTTCGCCGGCAAGCATCCCTGGGCCGCCCTGGCCCGCGACGCCGTCCACCGGCTGCAACAGCTCCTTCCACTTGCCGTCCCCGGCTGACCGTCATCCACCCGCCCCGACGACCTCAGCAGCCCCCGGACCCGTGGAACCCCGCCCAACCCGAGCGACATCGGGCCGACTGTCCTACCCACCTGACAGAATTACCCGCAGAACCGGACTACCAGGCGACCAGACGCCGACCGGGGCACCGACGAAAGTTCGAGGCTAGGGGGCGAGGGCGCGTGA
>CAVSIQ010000003.1:0-160353 GCA_963728085.1 uncultured Actinomycetota bacterium
GTTAGGTATATTTTATGAATTTATCCATTGTTCCAACGAAAGAATCGATAATGTTTTCATATAGTATTCCTTTAGTTTGTTCTGAAAATATCCTGTCGGTTTTGGTTCAATTCTTTTACCAGCATGATTCAGATCATTTCGAGCACCTAACGAAAGTCCCTTATAAACATTGTCAGAAAGTTTCTTTTTATAGGGAAGAGCAAATACTTTGGTAGCAATGTCTTTTGATAGTAACTCTTGTTTTTCAGTCTTTCCTGATGGCCTGAATGCAGATAAGTTATTTATTGATAAACATCCCGAAACTACATTTCTGGCAAATTCATCCAACCAATCTTCATATTTTATCACTATTATCCGACTAATCAGCAAATTTGAAAATTGCTCATAATTGTCTGATAGTCAGTTGTTATTATTTCTATTTTAAAATTCACCCCCCTCAAAATGCAAGTTTTGTTTGCAAAGATGAAGCGGTAAACTCTGTTTTTTTCAAGTATTCCCGTTTTGTGCTCCGAAGTAATTCAAATACATCCAGAAGACTAATCAGATGTATCCGGACAAAGGATGCCACTACGGAAAATGCCTTTTTAGTTTGTGCCATTTTTTGGATGACTGTCATTAACAATTGGGCAATTAGTGTGCACCAAACTTGTGTCCGGATGGCATTTTCGTTTTCCCCATAAAAGTAATGAAGCTGAAAGTTCTGCTTCATTTTCTTGAACAGCAGCTCGATGCCCCATCGTTTTTTGTACAAAAATGCCACTTCTTCTGCCGTACTTTCCATGCTGTTGGTGATAAACTCAAAATACCGGTTCTTTTCATCCTGGTAGCATACTTTTTTCAGACGAAGTTTTTTCTTTTGCTTTGTTTGTTTTTTGCCGTTTTCATCTTCCGGGACAGTACTCGATTTCTATGATTTCTTCGCGCAGTACCATTGCCTTTCCCTTTTCTTTTTTGTGTTCCCGGAGGGTTTCAATAACCGTGTAAACAGCATTTTTCTTAATCCGGGTGACAAAAAATACCGATTTGCTTGTCCACAATGCAAACTGGTGGTAATAGTTATAAGCCCTGTCGAATACAACCATACTGTACGAAATCAAATCCAGCTCTTTCAGAAAGTTTTTGTCATGCACTTTGGCTTCGGTAATTTTAATAAACCGTCCAACCGATTGTACTGCATCAATGAGCATGTGGACTTTCAGCCCGCCTTTTTTCTTTCCATCGTTTTTCGGGTTGCGCCCAACTCCTTTTAACAGGTCGCTGAATAGCCGGATTGTTGTCGAATCTATCAGCAAAACCTCTTTAAACGTGAGCCCAAATGTTCGGCTGTCCGACAAAAAACTTTGATAATGGCGTACCAAACTAAAATAAACATCTTCAAAGAACTTATTGTCCCGGTTGCGCATCCCATCGCAGGCGGTACTTTTGGCCGGGGCTTTTTCAAGTCCCAGCAAGTTCAGTTTTCCACTCATAGCCCGCAGCCCCTCGCAAATCTCGGTCATCGAGTCGCATCGGCTAAAGATGCCGAAAAGAACTGTTATCAACTGTGTTTTTGCCTTAAAAGCTTTATAATAATAGTCGGCATTGTGCTTCTTTACCAAACTGGTTAAATTGATTCCGTCAATCAAATTTATTACCTGTTTGAAAATCGGCTGTCCGACAAATTTTATTTCTGTATTTTTGCTCATGTTGTAATAGTTTCGCAAAACAAATTTACAACATGGGGCCAAACCTTCGGGGAGTAACCCCTACTTTTATTTTTTTAGTCGTTCAGTAGTGATAAAAAATCACTATTATCCGACTAATTTGCAAATTTGAGCAAAATGCTCAATAATTGTCTGATAGTCAATTGTTATTGTTTCTATTTCAAAAGTCACCCTCCCCCTCAAAATGCAATTTTTGTTTGCAAAGATGAAGCTGTAAACTCTGTTTTTTTCAAGTATTCACGTTTCGTGCTCCGAAGTAATTCAAAAACATCCAGCAGACTAATCAGATGTATCCTGACCAGGGAGGCCACAACGGAAAAAGCTTTTTTAGTTTGTGCCATTTTTTGGATGATTGTCATTAACAATTGGGCAATTAGCGTACACCAAACCTGCATACGGATGGCATTTTCGTTTTCGCCGTAAAAATAATGAAGCTGGAAATTCTGTTTCATTTTCTTGAACAGGAGTTCGATGCCCCACCGTTTTTTGTACAAAAATGCCACTTCTTCTGCCGTACTTTCCATGCTGTTGGTTATAAACTCAAAATACCGGTTCTTTTCATCCTGGTAACATACTTTTTTCAGGCGAAGCTTTTTCTTCTGTTTTGTTTGCTTTTTTCCGATTTCATCTTCCGGGCAGTATTCGATTTCTATGATTTCTTCGCGCAGTACCATTGCCTTCCCTTTTTCTTTTTGGTGTTCCCGAAGGGTTTCTATAACCGTGTAAACAGCATTCTTTTTAATGCGGGTAACAAAAAATACCGATTTCATTGTCCACAAAGCAAACTGATGGTAATAGTTATAAGCCCGGTCGAACACAACCATGCTATATGAAATCAGGTCCAGCTCTTTCAAAAAATTCTTGTCGTGTACTTTGGCTTCGGTAATTTTAATAAACCGTCCAACTGATTGTACTGCATCAATGAGCATGTGGACTTTTAATCCGCCTTTTTTCTTCCCATCGTTTTTCGGGTTACGGCCAACACCTTTTAGTATATCGCTGAATAACCGGATTGTTGTGGAATCTATCAACAAAACCTCCTTAAAAGTGAGCCCGAAAGTCCGGCTGTCCGATAAAAAACTTTGATAATGGTGTACCAAACTAAAATAAACATCTTCAAAGAACTTATTGTCGCGGTTGCGCATACCATCGCAAGCGGTACTTTTGGCCGGGGCTTTTTCAAGTCCCAGTAAGTTCAGTTTTCCGCTCATAGCCCGGAGCCCCTCACAAATCTCAGTCATCGAGTCGCAGCGGCTTAAGATGCCGAAAAGAACTGTTATCAACTGTGTTTTTGCCTTAAAGGCTTTATAATAATAATCGGCTTTATGCTTCTTTACCAAACCGCTTAAATTGATTCCGTCAATCAAATTTATAACCTGTTTGAAAATCGGCTGTCCGACAAATTTTATTTCTGTATTTTTGCTCATGTTGTAAAAAGTTTCCCAAAACAAATTTACAACATGGGGCCAAACCTTCGGGGAGTAGCCCTTACTTTTATTTTTTTAGTCGTTCAGTAGTGATATTTTATATCTTTCAGAACATAGGAAATAAGGAATTCTTGCAATGAATGTAATACCTTGCTGAATTTGTTGATGTTGTATACAAAATTCAACTGCTCTAAAACCATTTAAAATGTCATTTGGCCGGTAATTGGTTGCTTTTTGTTCGACCTTTTTTAGCAAATCTTTAAAAATATGATTTTCAATTCCTAATCGTTTAAATTCAAGCTTGACCTTTTCCGCAGTTTCACCAGAAAAAATTTGAATTCCCCTACACTCGTTTATTTCACTAATGAAATCGTTTAATGCAGGAACTTTTTCCGATCCAATAAGATTTACAATTTCATTTGTCCGCCCTGCAGTAATAAACATTTTTGCCGCGTTAGCCCGATCTTGCAATTCAGACAAAGAAGTTAAATTAATTATTGGCGCTTCATTTTGAATGTTTCTTGCTTCATAGTTTCCATATGTTATGGATGCAACTTTTATATTTTTTAAAAGTTTTGAGTAATTATTTAATACTAAAACCAACATCGGTAACGACCTAAATCCATGTGTTATATCAAAGTATACCTCATCACCATGTTGAAGGCAATTGAAAATAGTTCGGAAGTTTTCCCAAATTTCAGATTCATTGTCACCATTTTTAATAGGGACAGGTTCTATTTTGCAGGATGTTTCTAATTCTGTCAAAAGACTCTTTAATCCATTCGACGGAATAATTTCATTTGTTCCAAATTTTAAATGTCCGTTGTCGAGCCAGTTTTTCTTTTCAGAACCTTTACTTCCTGTCGTTAGTAAAATGAATGCAATATCGCTAGAACTCCAGTGACAAACTAATCTTTCGAACATTGCTACCTGAACAAACCTTGTATTCGAAGATTTGAAATTACTATGATGGTCAACATATTGACATTCCTGGTAATTCGTGGAACCCAATACCGACATAAATACTTTTCGTGCCATGTTTATTTCGCATTTATTTTTAATAATTCATTGTCTAAAAGAGCAAATAACATTTTTTCCGATAAATCAGCGTTTAATGTATTTTGCAGGCTAAAGAACATGATTCCATGATCAGTACATTTTTCAATTGCTTTATCCTTCATTTTGCTTTCCGTTATAAACAACATTTTACTCCCCAATCCACCATATACTTTTACGGCAGATGCAAACTTATCAAGATCAGTCATATCGAAAATCTGTGTCTTACATTCAACAAAAAGAATTTTATTACCCAGATTAACTACGATATCAATTTCATTTTTATCCCCTTTTGACTTGGCTGGGAAACGACAATTTAACCGTATGTCACTTGATTTTGACCATTTTGACAGCAATATGGCAACTTCCAATTCAAACCAACCTGTATTCAAAAGGAGATTCCGTATATTGTTGGATTTCAGCAAGAACTCTTTATTTGATTTCTTGTTTTGTATAAAACAATTAAAAGCTTTTTTCTCTGGAATCCACTCAATAGACGAACCGCTTTCTGTTTGATATTTGTTTTTATTGGGATTTTTCTGGAGGTAACTGGTAATTTTTAAAAAATCAGAATAATTTTCCTTACGAAGAAGTTTTATTTTTCTAATTGCCTGAATTTCTTCCTTTGAATAAGTTTCAATCGGATTAAAAGTGATCAATGGATTGCCATTAAGTCTGAATTGCAAGTCAAGGTCGAAGTTCACAAAAGAATTAGTCCCATCAGAGAAGTTCCAAAGCCTGTTATTTTGATCAATGTAAAACACTGAGGTCTGTTTTCTTTGTATAAACTCATTGTAAAGCATTACCGACCACGGTTTAGTTCCCCCGGTAATATTTACTGACAAAGTTGCATCAACAGGAATTTTATTTTTGGTGGTGTCAATTTGTTTTTGAATTACTTCAAGATTTACTGGATTAAATTCAACAATTTCCAAATCAACCCCTTTTAATTCATTTTTTATTCCTTTTGCATCTTTGTATGTTTTATCTGAACAAATAAGAAGCACCTTGTGAGGATTTGTGTGGATTATCCCCTGATAAACCGGCATTGGCTGGCCGCCAACGAGAGAAATATGATAATGCAACATAACTAATGAAAAACTTTTAAATATGGATATTCCCGAAACCGTACAAATTCGAATTTCGATGTTTTGCTTCCGTTTCCATTTTCAATTATTTCCCGCCGGGTGGTTGAAGCCAGGCAGAGAATGCCTGCTTTTTGCAGTCGGGCAACCAGTGCGAAGCAGAAAGTAAGTTCGCCCATAAGATGCACGGCAAAAGCGCCGGTATTTTCCGTACCCAGCAAACGGCGTATTTTCACTTCATACAGTTCGGCCAAAAGCGCCACGGCATCGGTTTCTGCTTCCGGATCGATAACCGGGAAAGTTAAATCTGTAATGTCCCCGTATCGGGCAGCAGCATTTTTTTGTTTTTCGCCCCACGACGAAACCGGATGGTTGGAACAGTTTATCAGCATATATTATAATTTTTAAACAACAATTTTTACCTGTTTTTGTAGTTTTCGAACACTAATTAAAATGGCAGTTGGCCGGAGTTTTTTGGTTTCATTTCTGTTTCATCATCAGCAAAATTTTTGCAGCGACAGAACTCAGCGTCAAAGGGACAGTTTTCGGGCTCATAATCGCAAAATTCAAAATGGTGTTGCCAGCCACCAGGCCAATGCTGGCAGTAGGGTGGTCGAGGTAATCGCGCATGAGTTCATAGCGGCGTTTGGCGGGCAATCCATCCGGAAAATCGGGATAGAAAGAATATGCCGCCCAAAGTTGCTCAAACTCATCGGCCATGAGTTCCAGTTGTTCTATCGACAATTGTTCCGAAGGCGGAAATGTTTCCTTTTCGAGGCCAAACCACTGGCACATGGGTTTGCCGGCGCTTTCTTCAAGCGAAGCATATAATCGGGGTCGAACTCCCCTTCTGGAATTGGCGACTGCGGCACCCGCGCGGCGGCCTGGCGCATATCGGAAATTAGGTGGGCGAGGTAGTTTTGCATGGTGCTATTGAAATAATTGGTTAAAAAAATCTTTAGCTCTTTCTTCACCGACCCATTTTAATATGTAATCCTTCCAAATTGAACGTTTAAAGTTAAATTCAGTCCATTCCTTTTTATTTTTCTTTGGATTCAGATTATACTGATATTTTTAATGCATTGTAGAAATCATTGTGGTCGTTTTCCGGCAATTGTTTCAGTTTTCCTTTTTTATTCAGATAATTCTGGATTTTTCCTTTGTTTTATAGTATTGAAATTCTAAATCAATCGAATCGTTAAAAGAAATTGAATCACCTTCCTTTATTTTGCAGTAAGCAATCTTTTCTTCAATCTCTTCCTTATACTCATCGTAAAAGGGTAAAACTTTATCGATAAGCAATAGTTTTGCTTTTTGCCATTCTTCATTGGTCACAAGGCTTTCTACTGCATTTATCAAGTCAGAATATTCTTTCATGCGAAAAAACATCTTTTTGAAATCATCAAACCTGGTAAGATTATCTATGTATTCTTCGTAGCCATCAATCTTCTCAGTAATTGAGTTGATAATATCGGCAGCCTTTTGAATATCATTTATCTCAATACTTTTTTCTAATTCCATTAACCATACTTCTACTTTTTTGTTTAATCGTTTTGCAATTTCCTTTTTCCGTTCATCCCCTCGCTGCGCACCATCGCGCGCACCTGCTCGTCGAGCTGGTCGACCAGGCCGACGTGCGCGCGTTCCTGGGTGAGGGCCATGAGCTCCCCTCCCCCGATGGCCGGTGCCGGTCGCGGCGCCCTCGAGCGGGGCCGCGGTCCGCCGACCGTACGGGAAGGAACCGTGCGCCCGGGAGGGCTGACGCGCGATCTGTGGACAACTCGTTACCGCGTCTCGCGGCCGTCCGACACCGCGCTGACCTGCACTGATGCCCGTACCCGTAGGAGTAGAGCAGGTGAGTCAGGCGCGTCGGGCCACCAGGGCGCCGGCCGCGGCGACGGTCGTCGTGAGGGCCAGCACCGCGACGAAGGCGCTGCGATCGGCGGCGGTACCGACGGCGGTGAACACGATGCCCGCCACCGCCACGGAGGTCGCGGCGCCGATCGCGTCGCTGAGCGTGATGGCTGAGGAGGCCGACCCGCGGTCGCGACGGGCGGTGCGCGAGAGCACCGCCGAGGTGACCCGGGGGTACAGCAGACCCATGCCGCTGGCCGCCACGAGCCACCCGAGCACCACCCCGGCACCGGGCAGGTCGAGGCCGACCGTGAGCAGCACGATCGCGACGCCGCCGGCCAGGAGCAGCGTGCCCACCCGCAGCGCCTGCTCGTCGGGCAGACGCTCCCCCAGTCGGCCCTGCACCTGCGAGGCCGTGGCCCAGCCCAGCGTCGCTGCGGTCAGCACCAGCCCACTCACCCACACCGCCGCGCCGTACTGCTCCTGCAGCAGGTAGGGCAGGTAGGCCTCGGTGGCGAAGAACGTGCCCGCGGCCAGGCCCCGCACGCCGATGATCGCGGGCAGGCCGCGTCCAGCGCGCAGCGTGCCGGCCGGGAGCAGCGGGCGGGCGGCGACCAGGGCCACCGCGACGGCCGCCACGGCCAGCACCGCGGCTGCGATCCCCCGCAGCCCGCCGACCAGGTTGAGCGCGACGACCGCCGTGGCGATGGCCGTGGCCAAGAGGAGACGCCGCAACCCGTGGGCGACGGCCGGGCCGTCGGGGTCGGCGAGCGGCGCCGGCACCCGGCGCAGCGTGGGCACCATCAGCGCCAGCGCGGCGGCGGCGATGCCGACGACCCCGAGGAAGACCCAGCGCCAGCCGGCGACGTCGGCCACGACCCCGGCCAGGAACGGGCCGACGATGCCGGGCAGCACCCACGCGGCGGCGAAGAGGCCGAGGATCCGGGGCCGGTCGACAGGCTCGTAGACCTGGGCGACCAGGACGTACAGCGAGACCGTCAGCCCGCCGGCGCCGAGGCCCTGCACGAAGCGACCCAGCACCAGCACGGCCATGCTCGGCGCGAGACCGGCCAACCCCAGACCCAGCGCGAAGGTCACCACGGAGCCGAGCAGCGGCAGCACGGCCCCGCGTCGGTCCGAGGCCAGGCCGGCCGCGACCATGCCGACGACGCTGGCGGCCAGCGTCGCGGAGAAGGCGACCGAGTACCACGCGCGGCCGTCGAGGTCCGCGGTGACGACGGGCATCACGGTGGCCACGGCGAGCGCCTCGAAGGCGGCGAGGAACACCAGCGCGACCGAGCCGACCGTCGCACCGCGGTAGCCCGGTGCGAGCAACGGGGTGCGGGGGTGGGGGGCGGTCGTCGTCATGACCGTCAGGCTAGGACGCTTCCCGGCGCGGCGGCCCATCCCCACCCGGGTGGACCTCCTCACGTCGCGAGCAGGGACGGGCCGCTCGGATGGCTGAGACGGGCCGCTCGGCGAGCAGAGACGGGCCGCTCGGGTGACTGAGACGGGCCGCTCGGCGGACTACTTGACGCGGCGGAGGGCGTCGGGGGTCAGGGAGGCGAGGTCGGGGTAGCCGTCGACGGCCATGGTCAGGTCCAGCTCGGCGAGCAGACAGCGCAGGACGTGGTCGATGCCGTGCTCGCCGCCCACGGCCAGGCCGTAGGCGTAGGGCCGGCCCACCGCGACCGCGTCGGCGCCCAGGGCGAGGGCCTTGACCGCGTCGGCGCCGGAGCGGACGCCGGAGTCGAAGACCACCGGCACGTCGACGGCCGCGGCCACCTCGGGCAGCGCCTGGAGGGCGGGCAGGCCGCCGTTGGCCTGGCGCCCGCCGTGGGTGGAGCAGTAGATGCCGTCCACGCCGACGTCGACCGCGCGGCGGGCGTCGTCGGGGTGGCAGATGCCCTTGACCAGCATCGGCAGGTCGGTCAGGGTGCGCATCCAGGCCAGGTCGTCCCAGCTCAGGCCCGGGTTGCCGAAGACCGAGGCCCAGTACAGCGTCGCGGCGCGCAGGTCCTCGGACGGCGGCTTGGCCAGGCGGGAGGTGAACACCTCGTCGACGAAGTAGTTGCGCAGCGCGGCGCCGCCCAGCTGCGGGAAGCTGGCCAGCGTCAGGTCGCGGGGGCGCCAGCCCAGGGTGCAGGTGTCCAGGGTGACCACGATCGCCCCGTAGCCGGCCGCCTCGGCGCGGCGCACGAAGCTGGCGCACAGGTCGCGCTCGCGCGGCGGGTACAGCTGGAACCAGGCCGGGGTGTCGCCCGTCGCGGCGGCGACGTCCTCCAGGGTGTCCTCCATCAGCGTGGAGGCGATGAACGGCACCCCGGTGCGCGCCGAGGCGCGGGCGGCGGCGAGGTCGCCGTGGCCGTCGCGGTCGCAGATCCCGATCACGCCCACCGGAGCCATCATCAGGGGCGAGGCGAACCGGGTGCCGAACAGCTGCACGGAGGTGTCCCGCTCGGCCGCGCCGACCAGCATCCGCGGCACCAGGCCCCAGCGAGCGAAGGCCTCCGCGTTCGCCCGCTGGGTGGTCTCGTCACCGGCGCCGCCGGCCACGTAGGACCAGATCCGCTCCGGCATCGCCGCCTCGGCGGCCCGCTCCAGGGCCCCGAACGCCATCGGGAGGTCGGGCCGCACGCCGTCGAGGCCCGCGACGTAGGTCTCCAGCTGCCAGTCGCCGTAGTTCGCCACCACCGGAGACTAGGGCCCTCAGCGGGTCGGCATCAGCACCCGTACGGCGTCGGAGGACGGGGCCTCGAAGCGCCCGCCGAGCGAGCGGACGAGCGACGCGGCCTGCTCGACGCGGCACAGCGCCGGCTCGGGGTGGAGCACGGGCTCCGCGGTCGGGTCGGCCAGGACGACCTCGAGGCCGGAGACGTCGGCCTGCAGCACCTCCGGGCGACCCAGGAGCACCAGCCGTACGGGGCCGGCGCCCGGGCTGGACTCGACGCGCTCGAGGAGCACGTCGAGGACGTACTCCACCGGACCCGGGGTCAGCACCAGGTCCAGGTCGCCCTCCACGGCGGCCGAGAACGGGCGGCCCTTCGGGACCAGCGTGTCGGCCCAGCGCTGGGCCGCGGTCGTGGCCAGGTCGCGCAGGGGGACCTCGGAGCCCGCCATCAGCGAGCCGTGCCGCGAGATGTCGACGAGGTCGGTGGCGACCTGGTCGAGCTGGTCCACCGAGCGCTGGCAGTGCGCCAGCAGGGTGCGCGACTCGGGGTCCGAGACCCGCCCGTCGAGTTCGTCGAGGTGCAGGCGCAGGCCGGTCAGCGGGGTGCGCAGCACGTGCGAGGCGTGGGTGGAGAACCGCTGCTCGCGCGAGAGGCGGTCCCGCAGGGCGCCGGCGCTGGCCTGCAGGGCGCTGGTCACCGTCTGCGCCTCGGGGATCCGGCTCCGGGGCAGGTCGAGGTCGAAGCGGCCCCGGCCCAGCATGCCGGCCGCCGCGGCCAGCCGCGTGAAGGGCGTGGAGAGCCAGCGCGACATCGCGTAGCCCGCCGCCGCCGCGCCGAGCGCGACGAGCACCAGCAGCATCACCAGCGAGGGCGGGTCCAGGCCGAGCATCCCGCGCCAGCGCGCGCTGGTCTGCCCGACCTCCAGGCGGCCCGGTTCGAGGTCGGCGTAGCTGCTGACCGCCCCGTCCAGCTCGGTCGCGGGGTCGAAGCCCGGGCCGGTGACGGTCACCGGCTCGGCGCCGGTGCCGGAGACCGTGATGAAGCTGTCGGCGCCGACGTAGCCGTCGAGCACCTCGCGGTCGACGGGCTCGCCCGCGGCGGCGCGCTCGCGCAGGACCTCGCCGAGCAGCCGCGCCTCCTGCGTCACGTGAGCGGCCTCCTGCTCGCGCACCTCTGCGGCGAGGGTGACGCTGCGCACCAGGACGACCAGGACCGTCAGCGAGAGCGTGACCGCCACGAAGGCCAGGACGAGCCGTCTAGACATCCTGGCCGCTGCCCTCGAGGCGGAAACCCACGCCTCGGACAGCGACGACACGCTCGGAGACGCCGACGCCTTCCAGCTTCTGACGAAGCCGGCCGATCGTCACGTCGAGGGTCTTGGTCGAGCCGTACCAGTTCTCGTCCCAGACCTCGGCCATCAGCTTGTCGCGGGAGACCACCTTGTCGCGGTTGGTCAGGAGCACGTTGAGGACGTCGAACTCCTTGCCCGTCAGCGGCACCTCGGTGTCGGCGAAGAACACCCGGCGTGCCCCGGCGTCCATCCGCAGGCCGTCGGCGTCCCCCTGGGACGAGGGGGTCGCACCCTGGGTGCGCCGCAGCAGCGCCCGGACCCGGGCCTGCAGCTCGGCGAGGCCGAACGGCTTGGCCAGGTAGTCGTCGGCGCCGTAGTCGAGGCCGACCACCCGGTCGAGCTCGCCCGCCCGGGCCGTGACGATCATGATCGCGCCCTCGTAGGACAGCTCCCGCGCCTTGCGGCACACCTCGAGGCCGTCCATGTCGGGCAGGCCGAGGTCGAGGATGACCACCGCGGCCGCGTTGTGCCGCAGCTCCTCGAGGGCGCGGCTGCCGGTGTCGACCCACGCGACCTCGTACCCCTCACGCTCCAGCGTCCGCACGAGGGGGAACGCGATGTCCTCCTCGTCCTCGACGACCAGGACCCGGGCTGCGCTCATGGGACCAGACCCTATCCGTTGCCGCAGCCTCGCGAGGGGTATCGACCACCCCGGCAGGTCGCGGACCCCGAACGGGCACCGCCCGGGGAGCGCACGCTCAGGCGCGGGGTCCGACCGCGGCGTGGGCGCCGCGCTGCGCCGCTCGCCGCGCCCCGGGGCGCGCGAGAACCAGGTAGCCGCCGAGGCCTGCGCCCAGCACGAGCAGGACCAGCGAGACCCCCACCCCCTCCAACGGGCCGAGGAAGGGGTAGCCCACCACCGGGACGGCCAGGACCGCGCGGGCGACGGTGGCCCGCTCGCTGAGGTCGAGCTGGGAGGCCAGGGCCGGCACGCCGGGTCGCTCGTCGCTCGCCATGACGAACGCGCCGTCGGTGATGGCGCTCACCCGTCGGGTGACCAGCCGCTCCTGGTCGTCGGCGCCCACCACCCCGCCGACGGGATAGGTCAGGACGTCGCCCACCTCGACGTCGCCCACGGGCACGTCCTGCGACAGCAGCACCGCGCCGCGGCCGTAGGGCGCCTCGAGGTCGTCGCCCGAGACGACGTAGCGGTCCAGGTTGACCGCGGTCGGCAGCAGCGCGAGCAGGGTGACCGGGGCGAGGACGAGCACCAGCAGCCAGGTCCACGCGCGCGGCGAGAACGAGCGCCGTCGCGCCATCGGCGTGATCTCCATGTCCCTGTTCCCCCGAGGTCGTCGAACCGACTCGTACGTGGCCGCTGCCGGCCGGAGAGGGACCCGGGGGTGGTTCGAGGCGTGGTTGCCCCGAGTGCACCGCGACGGACCGCCTCGGCGTTCGCACCCCCCGGGCGAACACCACCACCGTAGGCCCGGTGCCCTCGCCCGGCCACCACCCCCGCTGCTCCCCGCAGACAAGGTTCGGTAACAGGGAGGGGTATTTCAGGCGAGCAGGTCGCCGTGGTGCGACACGCGCCGCAGGACCTCGTCGGGGCCGAGCTGGTCGAGGTCGTCCTCGGTCGCCGGCCTCGACCTCCTCCCAGCTCACCGGCGCGGCCACCCGGGGCCGGTCGCGGCCGCGCAGGGAGTACGGCGAGACCGTCGTCTTCGAGGAGGCGTTCTGCGACCAGTCGAGGAAGACCCGCCCGCCGCGTCGGCTGCGGCCATCGTCGCGGTCACCTCCGCGGGGTCTCGCGGGCCAGGTCCTCGGCGATGCCGCGCGCCAGGTCGCTCACCTCGTGGCCGGGCCGGGGACGGGGCAGGTCGGCGTAGAGGTGCAGGCCCTTGCTGCCGCTGAGCACCGGCCGCGCCACCAGGTTGTGCTCGGCGAGGGCGTCGCGGACCCGCAGCGCGACCGCGCAGCACTCGCCAGGCCGGCCGGCTCCCCCGGGTCGAGGTCGACGACCAGCCGGTCGGCGCGCAGCGGCCGGCCGTCCTCGCCGACCCGCCACTGGTGCGCGTGCAGCTCGAGGGCGGCCAGGTTGGCCAGCCAGGTCAGGGTGGCGAGGTCGTCGACGACGGGGAAGACCAGCGTGTCGTCCTGCCCCGAGCCGTCGCGGGACCCGCTGGTGGGCACCGCGCGGTCCGCACCCACGACGGCGCGCCCCGCGGCGACGTTCTTCTCGAAGAAGCTCGGCCCGTCCACCCCGTGCGGCCACCGGATCCGGGTGACGCACCGGCGCGCAGCTGGGGCAGCAGGACGGGGGCGACCTGGGCGTAGTAGTGCAGCACCTCGCCCTTGGTCGTGCCGGTCGCCGGGTAGAGCACCTTGTCGAGGTTGCTCAGCACCAGCGTGCGGCCCTCGACGTCGACGCGGACCTCCTCGCGGGGCGCGGACGCGGCGTCACGCGGACCCGCCCGCGAGGTCCTCGGGCCGCAGGTCCTCACGCAGGCCGCGGAACGAGGGCTGGCGCAGCCGGGCGTAGCCGAGCCCGTGGGTGTCGACGTCGACGACGAGCACCGGCTCCACCCAGTGCGTGCCGCGGGCGTCGAGCGCGGGCACCTCGTCGACGAAGGGGCTGTCGCGCGCGGCCAGCGGCGCAGGGCCTCCGCCAGGACGCGGGCCTGGCGCGGGCCGATCCCGCTGCCCACGCGGCCGCGGTAGGCCGGCCCGCCCGGCGTGGGCTCGCCGACGAGCAGCGCGGCCGGCAGCCGGGGCCGCGGCGCCGGTGCCCTCCTGCGCGCGCCACCCGCCGACGACGTAGGAGCCGCGGTGGCGGTGCGCCAGCTTCACCCAGTGCGGGCTGCGGGCGCCCACCGCGTAGCGGGCGTCGCGGCGCTTGGACACCACGCCCTCCAGGCCCTGCGCGCGGGTGGCCTCGAGCAGCATCGCGCCGTCGTCGTAGACCGGCGGCACCTGCCAGCCGGCCTCGGCCCGGGTCGGCCCAGGCCCTCGAGCGGCGCGCGCCGACCACGGCTCGGCGGTGAGGTCGCGGCCGTCGAGGCGCAGGAGGTCGAAGACCATGAAGGTGGCCGGCACCCGCTCGGCCAGCCGGGCGGCCGATCCGGCACGCCGCACGTGCAGGCGTTCCTGCAGCGTGCGGAAGTTGGGCAGCCCCTGGGCGTCCAGGGCGATCACCTCGCCGTCGACCAGCAGGTCGCGGCCGGCGGCGGCCGCGAGGGCGACGTCGGGCCACGCCACGGTGATGTCGTGCTCGTTGCGGCTGCTCAGCCGCACGCCTCCGGCCGCTCCGGCGGTGTCGGCGAGGACCCGCACGCCGTCCCACTTGACCTCGTGGGCCCACCCCGCGCCGGCGGGCACCGTGGTGCCGCGGGTGGCGAGCATGGGACGCATGGGTCCATTCTTGACCCATGCGGGCTATCTGGAAGGGCGCGGTGTCGTTCGGGCTGGTCAGCGTCCCGGTCAAGCTGTACGCGGCCACCGAGAGCCACGACGTGACCTTCCGGCAGGTGCACGTCTCCGACGGCGGGCGGATCCGCTACCAGCGCGTGTGCTCGCTCGACGGCGAGGAGGTGCCCTACTCCGAGATCGCGAAGGGCTACGAGACCGAGGACGGCGAGATGGTCGTCCTCGACGAGGACGACCTCGCCTCCCTGCCCTCGACGTCCTCGCGCGAGATCGCGGTGGAGAAGTTCGTGCCCAGCGAGCAGATCGACCCGATGCTCTTCGAGAAGACCTACTTCCTCGAGCCGGACAAGACCGGCGCGAAGGCGTACGCCCTGCTGCGTCAGGCCCTCCTCGAGGCCGACCGGATGGCCGTGGTCACCGTCGCGCTGCGCCAGCGCACGACGATGGCCGTGCTGCGGGTGCGCGAGGACGTGATCGTCCTGCACACGATGATGTGGCCCGACGAGATCCGCACCCCCGACTTCGCGGTGGAGCCCGGCGAGGTCAAGGACTCCGAGACCCGGATGGCCACCATGCTCGTCGAGACCCTCGCCGGCGACTTCGACGCCTCCGAGCTGCAGGACGACTACGCCGGCGCCGTCGAGGCGCTGGTGCGGGCCAAGATCGAGGGCGGCGAGGTCCGGCGCACGGCCACGTCCACGAAGTCCTCCGGCGAGGTCGTGGACCTGCTCGCCGCGCTGCAGCGCTCCGTCGACGCGGCCCGCTCCGCACGCGGCGAGGCCGCCGACGCCGCGGACGGCGACGAGGACCAGGACGGGGGCGCGGGCGGCACGGCCAAGGCCCCCCGCAAGGCCGCCGCCGCGACGACCCCCGCGAAGAAGACGAGTGGGAAGAAGTCCACGACGAAGAAGAGCGCGACGAAGAAGAGCACCGCGGGCAAGACCGCCAAGAAGACGCCCACGACCAAGGCCGGCTGAGCGGCGGCCGGGGCGTCTGGGCCCCCACCGCCTCCTGGCGCGACCTCGCCCAGGTCCAGCGGACCCGCCCGCGGCGCGGACAGCCCGTCGACGTGGAGCGGGGCTGGGTCACCGTTCGGCGGTCGCTCAGGCCAGCGAGTCCGCCCAGGCCGCGTGCAGGGCGGAGAACCGGCCGCCGTCGGTGGCGACCAGCTCGGCCGGCGTGCCGTCCTCGACGATGCGCCCGTGCTCCATCACCAGCACCCGGTCGGCGATCTCCACCGTGGACAGGCGGTGGGCGATGATCACCGCGGTGCGCCCGGCGAGCACGGTGCGCAGCGCTCGCTGCACGAGCCGCTCGGAGGGCACGTCCAGCGAGGAGGTGGCCTCGTCGAGGATCAGCACGGCCGGGTCGGCCAGGAAGGCCCGGGCGAACGCGACGAGCTGGCGCTGGCCGGCGCTGAGCCGGCCGCCGCGGTTGGCCACCTCGGTCTCGTAGCCCTGCGGCAGCGAGACGAGAAGTCGTGGGCGCCGAGCGCCGTGGCCGCCTCGACGACCTCCTCCATCGTCGCGCCGGGCCGGCCGAAGCGGATGTTGTCGGCGATCGTGCCGGAGAACAGGTAGTTCTCCTGGGTCACCATCACCACCGCGCTCGCGCAGGTCGTCGGTGGACAGGTCGCGCAGGTCGAGGCCGTCGAGCAGGACCCGGCCCCCGGTCGGGTCGTAGAAGCGGGTGGCCAGCTTGGCCAGCGTGGTCTTGCCCGCGCCGGTGGTGCCGACCAGCGCCAGCGTCTGGCCCGGCGGGACGACGAGGTCGAGGCCGGGCAGGACCGGGCGGTCCTCGACGTAGGAGAAGGTGACGCCCTCGAAGGCCAGCTCACCGGCCGTGCTGGTGCGGGCGACCGGGTCGCTCGGCTCGGGGACGTCCGGCTCCTCGCGGAGCACGCCGGCGAGCTTGTCGAGCGCGGCGGAGGCCGACTGGAAGGTGTTGTAGAACTGCGAGATCTCCTGCATCGGCTCGAAGAACTGCCGCAGGTAGAGCAGGAACGCGGCCAGGACGCCGACGGTGACCTGGCCGTCGTAGGCCAGGTAGCCGCCGTAGAGCAGGGTGACGGCGATGGTGATGTTGCCGATCAGCTTGATGCCCGGCATGAACACCGCCACGAGCCGGAACGCGTGCAGGCTGGCCACGCGGTACTGGTCGTTGACGTCGTCGAGGATCTCCTGGTTGCGCGGCTCGCGGCGGAAGGCCTGCACCGCGCGGATGCCGCCCA
Organism: uncultured Actinomycetota bacterium; assembly: GCA_963728085.1. Classification (GTDB taxonomy): domain Bacteria; phylum Actinomycetota; class Actinomycetes; order Propionibacteriales; family Nocardioidaceae; genus Nocardioides. The sequence goes on from CAVSIQ010000003.1 coordinate 16,745, forward strand.
TGGACTCCACGAAGTGGACGATGACCAGCGCGATCTTCTCCCGGGTGCGCCGGTAGCTCGCGGCCGAGGAGCGGCGGAACCAGTTGGTCAGCCAGAACAGGAACGGCCCGCACAGCAGCGCCACGGCGCCGAGCTCGAGGTCGAGGTAGAGCAGCAGGCCGGCCGTGCCGACCAGGGTCAGCGCCGCGGTGACCAGGCCGTCGAAGCCGGTCTCGAGCATCTCGTAGATCGCGTCGACGTCCGAGGTCTGGCGCGAGATGACCCGGCCGGAGGTGTAGGAGTCGTGGAAGGCGGGGCTGAGGGCCTGGAAGTGCCGGAACACCCGGCGCCGGACCTCGAAGAGCATGTCCTGGCCGATGCGCCCCGAGCGCACCAGGAACAGGTTGCGGGTGATCGCCTGCACGATGGTGGCCAGCAGCACCGCGCCGACGACCTCGAGCAGCACGCCGGTGTCGCCGCTCTCGCGGATCGGCGGGATGCCGGAGTCGATGCCGACCTTGACCAGGTACGGGATGGACAGCCGTGCGGCGTTCTCGACGACCACGATGGCCAGCAGGATCCACAGCGCGCGGCGGTAGGGCACGAGCAGCGTGCGCAGCAGCTCGCCGGCGCCACCGGTGAACCGGCCGCTGCGCTCGCGCTCGGCGGCCTCCTCGGCGTCGGTGGCCGCGACGCCGCGCCAGTCGGCGTTCGCCTGCGACTCCTGCTCCTCGAGGTCGAGGTCGTCCTGCGGGCCCGCGGGGCGGGGCGCTGCGGGGCTCTGGGTCACGCCGTCACCTGCTCGCGGTCCAGGTCGGGGGAGGGTCCGTCCTCGTCGGGGGCGTCGGGCCGGCCGTCCAGGTCCTCGTCGTGGGCGTCGGCGGCGAGCAGCGCCCGGTAGGCCGGCACCGTGGCGAGCAGCTCGCGGTGCGCCCCGACGTGGGTGATGGTGCCGTGCTGCAGCAGCGCGACGCGGTCGGCGAGCATCACCGTGGAGGCGCGGTGGGCCACGATCAGCGCCGTCGTCGAGGACAGCACCCGTGCCAGAGCCTCCTCGACGAGCTTCTCGGTGTGCACGTCGAGGGCGGACAGGGTGTCGTCGAGGACGAGCACCCGCGGCTGGGCCAGGACGGCGCGGGCCAGTGCGAGGCGCTGGCGCTGGCCGCCCGAGAGCGCCATGCCCTGCTCGCCGATCCGGGTGGCCAGGCCCCAGGGCAGGTCGTGGACGAAGCCGGCCTGCGCGATGTCGAGGGCCTCCTCGACCTGCTCGTCGCCAGCGTCGGCCCGGCCCAGGGTGAGGTTCTCCCGGGCGCTCATGGAGAACAGGGTCGGGTCGGCGAACGCGGTGGCCACCAGGCTGCGCAGGTGGTCGAGGTCGAGGTCGCGCACGTCGACGCCGTCGATGCTCACCCGGCCCCCGGTGACGTCGTACAGCCGCGGTACCAGGCGCGGTCAGGGCGGTCTTGCCCGAGCCCGTGGCCCCGACCAGCGCCACGGTCTCGCCCGGGGCGAGGTCGAGGTCGACGCCGCGCAGCACCGGCTCGTCGGGGGCGTCGGGGAAGGCGAAGTCGACCGCCTCGAGCCGCAGCCGGCCGCGGGGGTGCTCGATGACCGCCTCGCCGCCGACGATGTCGGGCTCGGTGTCGAAGATCTCCAGCAGGCGGGCGGCGGCGGTCATCGCCTCCTGCGACATCGCCAGGATCACCCCGAGCGAGGCCACCGGCCACACCAGGGAGAGCAGCAGGGTGATGAACGCGACCAGCTCGCCGGGGGTCAGGTCGCCGTTGCCGACGCCGATCGCGCCGAGCAGCAGCACCGCGACCACGGCGAGGTTCGGGATGCCCTCGAGGAAGGTCCAGAACTTCGCCGCCAGGCGCACCTTCTCGATGCTGGTGCGCTGCAGCCGGGCCGCCGCGGTCTCGAACTGCTCCGCGACGTGCTCGCTGCGCCCGAAGGACTTGATCACCCGGATGCCGACCGCGCCCTCCTCGGCCAGCGTGGCGAGGTCGCCCTGCTCGTCCTGGACGCGCCTCGAGACCACGACGTAGCGCTTCTCGAAGCGCATCGAGAGCCACACGATCGGCACCGCCGTGGCCGCCACCACCAGCCCGAGGGGCCAGTACATGACCAGCAGCACCACGGTGACGGTGATCAGCTGGAGGATGTTGATGACCAGGAACAGCATGCCGAAGCCGCTGAAGCGCCGGATCGCGGAGAGGTCGGTGGTCGCGCGGGAGAGGAGCTGACCGGACTGCCAGCGGCTGTGGAAGGCCATCGGCAGCTGCTGGAGCCGCTCGTAGAGGTCGTGGCGCATCGCGGTCTCGATGGAGAGCACCGCGCTGGACTGGATCCACCGGCGCCAGAAGATCAGTCCGGCCTCCAGGACGCCCAGGGCCAGTGCGAGCAGCCCCAGCGGGAGCACCATCGCGATCTCGCCGTCGGTGACGGGGCCGTCGATGACGGCCTTGGTGACCAGCGGGATCGCGATCGACAGGCCGACGCCGACCAGCGCGGTGCCGAGCATGATCGACAGCGTGCGGGCGTGCGGTCGCAGGTAGCCGCGCAGTCGCCACAGGGAGTGGACGCCGGCGGGGGGCTGGTGGTCGGGGGCGGGGCCCGCAGAACTAGTTGACATCGGCAACTCGATGATAGGCCGGGGCACCGACGGGGGCGAATCGATATCCCCCCGGGCGTCCCGGCCCGCGCGGGGCGCGGGCGCTGTGCTCAGGCCGTCGCGCGCAGGCCCCGCACCACCCGCAGCGCCACCGACATCCGGGCCAGGTCGGCCTCGTCGTCGCCGCAGATGCGCCCCAGCGTGCTCGTCGCCCGCGAGACCATCTCCGGCTGCGAGGCCTCCCACTGCTCGATGCGCCGCGCCGCGTCCTCCTCCGGGGCGGTCTGGCTGAGTACCGCGGTGGTCAGCTGGGCGTGCACCGCGTGCAGGTCGTCCCGCAGCGCGGCCCGCGCCATCGTCTCCCACTGGTCGCGGCGCGGCAGGGCGAGGATCCGCTGGACCAGCGCGGGCAGGCCGAGCCGCTCGCCGAGCCCGAAGTGGACCCGGGCGACCTCCTCGGGGTCGAGGCCGTCGCGCACGGCGATGTCGACGACGCCCATCAGCAGGTAGGCCGGGGGCAGCACGGCGACCCGCACCGCGAGGCCCTCCTCCACGCCCGCGGAGACGTAACGGTCGCGGCGCTCCTCGAAGGAGGCCAGCTCGGCCCCGGAGAGCAGCGAGGGCAGCCGCTCCATGGTGCGGCGCACCGGCTCGGAGAAGGTCGCCGCGATCTCGCCGGTCTCCAGGCCCGGGCGTCGCTGGCTGACCAACCACCGCGAGACCCGCTCGACCAGCGTGCGCATCTCGATGCGCATCCGGGTCTGCACCGCGGCGTCGAGCCGGTTGTCGAGGTCGGCGACCTCGTCGCGCAGCTCGCGGGAGCCGACGATCTCGCGGGCCACGAAGTTCGCGCGGACGAGCTCGGGCGCGCTGGCGGCCGTCTCGGCCTCCAGCCGCGGCCAGTAGGTCATCCCCGCCACGTTGACCAGCTCGTTGACCGCCTGGGTGACGATGATCTGGCGGCGCAGCGGGTGGTCGAGCAGCGGCCCGGCGAAGTCCTCGCGGATCCGGGTCGGGAAGTAGGAGACCAGGTCCTGCTCGAAGTACGGGTCGTCGGGAAGGTCGCTGGCCAGCAGCTGCTCCTCCAGGACGATCTTGGTCCAGGCCATCAGCACCGACAGCTCCGGCGCGCTCAGCCCCTCGCCCCGCTCGAGACGACCGCGCACCTCACGACGCGACGGCAGCCCCTCGAGCTCGCGGTCGAGGACCCCGTCACGCTCGAGCTGCTTGATCCAGGTCTCGTGCACGTGCAGCAGCGACGGCGCGTGGGCGGCGGCGTTGGCCAGGGCCAGGTTCTGCTCGACGTTGTCGCGCAGCACCAGCGCGGCCACCTCGTCGGTCATCGAGGCCAGCGTGGCGTTGCGCTGCTTGCCGGTCAGGTCGCCGGCCTGGACGACCTTGTCGAGCAGGATCTTCAGGTTGACCTCGTGGTCGGAGGTGTCCACGCCGGCGGAGTTGTCGATGAAGTCGGTGTTGATCCGCCCGCCCTCGCCGCCACCGCCCCGCAGCGCGTACTCGATGCGACCGGCCTGGGTGAGGCCGAGGTTGCCGCCCTCGCCGATGCAGCGCGCCCGCACCGCCTGGCCGTCCACCCGGATCGCGTCGTTGGCCTTGTCGCCGGCCTCGGCGTGGGTCTCGGCGGAGGCCTTGACGTAGGTGCCGATGCCGCCGTTCCACAGCAGGTCGACCGGCGCGGCGAGGATCGCGCGCATCAGCTCGTTCGGGGCCATCTTCTCCACGTCAGCCTGGAGGCCGAGGACCTCGCGCACCCGGGAGGAGACCGGGATCGACTTCGCGCTGCGCGGGAACACGCCGCCGCCCTCGGAGATCAGCGCCGTGTCGTAGTCCTCCCAGCTGGAGCGGGGCAGGTCGAAGAGCCGCTGCCGCTCGGCGAAGGAGGTCGCCGCGTCGGGGTCGGGGTCGAGGAACACGTGGCGGTGGTCGAAGGCCGCCACGAGGCGGATGTGCTCGGAGCAGAGCATCCCGTTGCCGAACACGTCGCCGGACATGTCGCCCACGCCGACGCAGGTGAAGTCCTCGGCCTGGCAGTCGATGCCGCGCTCGCGGAAGTGGCGCTGGACCGAGACCCACGCGCCGCGGGCGGTGATGCCCATCGCCTTGTGGTCGTAGCCCACCGAGCCGCCGCTGGCGAAGGCGTCGCCGAGCCAGTAGTCGCGCTCGAGGGAGATCGCGTTGGCGATGTCGGAGAACGTCGCGGTGCCCTTGTCGGCGGCCACCACGAGGTAGGAGTCGTCACCGTCGTGGCGCACCACGTCGGGCGTGGCGACCGTCTTGCCGTCGACGAGGTTGTCGGTGATGTCGAGCAGGCCCGAGATGAAGGTCTTGTAGCAGGCCACGCCCTCGGCGAGCCACGCCTCGCGGTCGCTGGGCTCGGGCAGCTGCTTGGCGAAGAAGCCGCCCTTGGCGCCGACCGGCACGATCACGGTGTTCTTCACCATCTGCGCCTTGACCAGGCCCAGCACCTCGGTGCGGAAGTCGTCGCGGCGGTCGGACCAGCGCAGGCCGCCGCGGGCCACCGGCCCGAACCGCAGGTGCACGCCCTCGACCCGCGGGGAGTAGACGAACACCTCGAAGCGCGGCCGCGGCTCGGGCAGGTCACCGATCGCCGAGGGCTCCATCTTCAGCGCCACGTAGGGCTTGGGCCGCCCGTCGGGGCCGTCGCGGAAGTAGCTGGTGCGCACGGTGGCCCGCACGTGGGTCAGGTAGGAGCGCAGGATCCGGTCCTGGTCCAGGCTCGCGACGGCGTTGAGCGCGGCCTCGATCTGCTCGACCGCCTCGTCGCAGCGCCGGGTGCGCTCCTCGTCGTCGTGCTCGCCGAGGGCGGGGTCGAAGCGGGCCTCGAAGAGCGCCACGAGCTGCCGCGCGATCTCCACGTTCGAGGCCAGCGCCTCCTCGATGTAGTCCAGCGCGAACGGGCTCCGGCCCTGGCGCATGTACTTGGCGTAGGCGCGCAGCACCGTCGACTGGCGCCAGGTCAGGCCGGCGGCGAGGACCAGGGCGTTGAAGCCGTCGATCTCGTTCGCGCCGTCCCAGACCGCGCGCACGGCGTCGGTGAACAGGGTGCGCGCGTCCTCGGGCAGGGCCTCGCCGCGGCGCAGGCCGAACTCGTAGACGTGGGAGGCCCGCTCGAGGCCGAGCAGCTCGTAGGGCCGCTCGGCCACGACCTCGACGCCCATCGAGCTCAGCGTGGGCAGCACGTGGGACAGCGAGAGCGGCTCGCCGACCCGGAAGATCTTCAGCCGGGCCTCACCGGGGGCGGCGTCCAACGGCTCGTAGAGCACCAGGTCCCGGCCGCCGTCGGTCTCGATGGCCTCGAGGCGTCCGAGGTCCAGCGAGGCGGTGCGGGGGCTGAAGTCCTCCTTGTAGCCCTCGGGCCAGGCGTCGGCGTAGCGCCGCGCCAGCCGGGACCCCTGCTCCTCGCCGTACTCGGTGATCACCGCGCCGACGAAGTCGTCGCGCCACGAGCGCGACGCCTCGGCCAGGCGGCGCTCGAGGTCACCGGTGTCGAGGTCGGGCAGCACCTGGCCGCTGGCCATCCGGACCACGAAGTGGACCCGGGCGGTGGTCGACTCGTTGATGCGGACGGTGAACTCGACCGAGTCGGCCGCCAGGTGACGCTGGAGGAGGTCGGCGAACTTCTCGCGCACGGCGGTGTTGTAGCGGTCGCGCGGGAGGTAGACCAGCACCGAGAGGTAGCGGCCGTAGGTGTCGCGGCGCACGAACATCCGCAGCGCCCGGCGCTCGCGGGCGTGCATCGCCGCCTCCACGAGGGGGGCGAGCTCCTCGACCTCGGTCTGGAACAGCTCGTCGCGCGGGTAGGTCTCCAGGGTGTCCATCAGCGCCTTGCCCGCGTGGGAGCGCTTGTCGAACCCGCTGCGGGCCAGCACGGCGGCGGCCTTCTCGCGGATCATCGGGATCCGGGTCAGCGACTCGGTGTAGGCGGCGCTGGAGTAGAGGCCGATGAAACGGCGCTCCCCGCGCACCTCCCCGGCCTCGTCGAAGGTCTTCACGCCCACGTAGTCGAGGTAGGCCGGGCGGTGCACCGTGGCCCGCGAGTTGGCCTTGGCCAGCACCAGCAGGGTCTTCTCCCGGGCCCGGGCCTTGACCGGCTCGGGCAGCCGGGCGAAGGACTCCGAGACGTCCGCGTCGTCGTCGTCCTCGCGCAGCACCCCCAGCCCGGTGCCGTGGCGCGGGCGGAGCACGTCCTCCTCACGGCCGTCGACGCTGACCTGCTCGAGGTCGTACTCGCGGTAGCCGAGGAAGGTGAAGTGCTCCTCGGCCAGCCACGACAGCAGCTCGCGGGCCTGCTCGACCTCGTCGGCCGGCACCCCCGGCGGGGGCTGCTCGGCGAGCGCGTCGGTGATCTCCTCGACCTGCTCGTGCATGGCCTGCCAGTCCTCCACCGAGCGGCGCACGTCGTGCAGCACCCGCTGGACGTGCTCGGCGATCTCGGCGGGGTCGTCGTCGTCGCGCAGCCGGTCGATCTCGACGTGCATCCACGACTCGCGCACGGCGCCCTCGAGGGCGGCGACGCTGCCGTCGCCGACCGCCTCGAGCCGCGTCAGCGAGCCCTGGTCGTCGCGCAGGGCGTCGAAGGCCGGGTGGACCACGAGGTGCACCTCGCGCAGCTGGCGGGAGAGCTCCATGGTGAGGGAGTCGACGAGGAACGGCATGTCGTCCACGACGACCTCGACCAGCGAGTGCCCGGCCGCGGACCAGCCGACCGCGCCGGGCGTGGGCGTGGAGACCCGCACCTTCGCGGTGCCGGCCTCGCGCTCCTGGGCCAGACGCCAGTGCGAGGCGAAGGCGCCGTACAGGTCGGCGTCACCGCGCTCGACGACGTCCTCGGGCGCGACGTGGCGGTAGTAGGCCTGCAGCAGGCCGGCGACGCTCTCGCGCGGCGGACCGCCGCTGCCCCTGCCCTGGCGGGCCAGGTCGATGGCCTGCTCCAGCAGTCGTTCCTTGCCTGACTCCGCCGTCACCGTTGACATTCCCATGACAGTAGGGGCCGCGCAGCCTGGCCGCCACCACGGCTCGCCGCTGCGCCATGATGGCGCCATGACCCAGCAGATCCGCCACGAGCACACCTACGCCGCGCCCCTCGACGACGTCGCCGCCATGCTCGGCGACCCCGCCTTCCGCCACCGCGTCTGCGAGGTGCAGCGCGTGGTCTCCGCCGACGTCAGCGTGGAGCCCGAGGGGGCGGGCCCGAAGAAGGTGCGCATCGACCAGCGTCAGGAGGCCAAGGGCCTGCCGGCGTTCGCCGCCAAGATCGTCGGCGAGCAGATCCAGATCGTGCGCGAGGAGACGTGGCGCTCGAGCTCGCACGCCGATCTCGCGATGTCCATCCCCGGCAAGCCCGGCGACATCGGCGGGACCGTCGAGCTGCGCGAGAGCGACGGGTCCACCACGCACACGGTCTCGCTGCGCGTCTCGATCCCGATCCCGTTCGTCGGCGCGAAGGTGGAGTCGCTGGTCGCCGACCTGCTGGTGAAGTACTTCGTGGCCGAGAACGCCGTCGGGGACGACTACCTCTCCCCCTGAGCGCTCCCGGCCCCGCCCCTCTCGGCCGGGTCCGCCCGGTCGGGAGGGGCGTTCTCGTCCTCGGCGGCGTCCTGGCGGCGCCGGACGGTGACGACGACGCCCAGCACCAGGAACGGCCCGAAGGCCAGCACGAGGGTCAGCACCTGCTCCACGGGGTGGAGGCTGCCGAGGTGCTGCGGCAGGAACCACCCCGCGGCGGCCGCCGACGTCCAGGCGGTCACGGGGTCATCCCATGTGCGGGTAGCGGTGCTCGGTCGTCGGCGGCACGAAGTTCTCCTTGATCGAGCGCGGCGAGGTCCAGCGCATCATGTTCACCATGGAGCCGGCCTTGTCGTTGGTGCCCGAGGCGCGCGCGCCGCCGAAGGGCTGCTGGCCCACCACGGAGCCGGTGGGCCGGTCGTTGACGTAGAAGTTGCCGGCCGCGAAGCGCAGCGCCTCCTGGGTCCACTCGATGACCCGCCGGTCCTGGGCGATCACCGCGCCGGTCAGCGCGTAGGAGGAGATGCTCTCCATCTGGCGCACGACCTGCTCGTAGTCGCCGTCCTCGTAGACGTGGACGGCCATGATCGGGCCGAAGTACTCGGTGGAGAACATCTCGTCGGTCGGGTCGGTGGCCTCGACGATGGTCGGGCGCACGAAGTAGCCGATCGAGTCGTCGGTGGTGCCGCCGGCCACGACGTCGAGCGTGGAGGAGCTCCGCGCCCGCTCCAGCGCCGCCGTGTGCTTGGCGAAGGCGCGGTCGTCGATCACCGCGCCCATGAAGTGCGAGAGGTCCGTCGGGTCGCCCATCGAGAGGTTCTCGGTGTCCGCGACCAGCTGGTCCTTGATCTTCTCCCACACCGAGCGCGCGACGTAGGTCCGTGAGGCCGCCGAGCACTTCTGGCCCTGGAACTCGAAGGCGCCGCGCAGCATCGCGATGCGCACCACGTCGGGGTCGGCCGAGGGGTGGGCGACGATGAAGTCCTTGCCGCCGGTCTCGCCGACGATGCGCGGGTAGTGACGGTAGTCGGTGATGTTCTCCCCCACCGTGCGCCACAGGCGCTGGAAGGTCGGCGTGGAGCCGGTGAAGTGGATGCCGGCCAGGTCGGGGTGGGCCAGGGCGACCTCGGAGACCTCGAGGCCGTCGCCGGGAAGCATGTTGATGACGCCCGGGGGCATGCCGGCCTCCTCGAGCAGCTCCATGGTCAGCGAGGCCGCGAGCTGCTGGGTCGGCGAGGGCTTCCACAGCACGGTGTTGCCCATCAGCGCCGGCGCGGTGGGCAGGTTGCCGGCGATGGCGGTGAAGTTGAACGGCGTGATCGCGTAGACGAAGCCCTCGAGAGAGCGGTGGTCGAGGCGGTTCCACTGCCCCCGGGGGTTGACCAGGGGCTGCTCGGCGGCGATCTGCTTGGCGAAGTGGACGTTGAAGCGCCAGAAGTCGATGAGCTCGCAGGCGGCGTCGATCTCGGCCTGGATCGCGGTCTTGGACTGGCCCAGCACCGTGGCGGCGTTGAGCCGCTGGCGCCACGGGCCGGCGAGCAGGTCGGCGGCCTTGAGCAGGATCGCGCAACGGGCGTCGAGCGACATCCGGCGCCACTCGGGCGCGGCCTCGGTGGCCGCGGTCACCGCGTCGCGGGCGTCCGCGGCGGTCGCGTTGGAGATCGTGCCCAGCACGTGGGCGTGGTCGTGGGGCTGCACGACCCGGATCGCGGTGCCGCCGCCGGCGCGACGCTCGCCGCCGATGTGGGCCGGCATCGGGTGCTCGGTCGCCTCGAGGCGCTCGATCTCGCGCAGCAGCTCCTCACGCTCACCGGTGCCCGGCGCGTAGGTCAGGTTCGGCTCGTTGACGGGCGTCGGCGGCGTGGTGGTGGCGTCCATGACCACATGCTGTCACCCGGCCCCGACGGTGTCGAAACGCCTTCCGGGGACCGGACGCAGGCTCACAGGTCGCCCGTGAGCAGCGCTGGGACCTCCTGGGGGGCGAACCAGCCGAGGTCCTCGTCGTGGCCGGCTCCCGCACGGGTGTCGGCGTGCACCGCGACGACGTGGCGCAGCGCGATCGGGCCGTCGGGGTCGGCGCCGGGGCCGAGCTCGGCGACCGCCACCACGCGGCGCCCGCCCGGGTCGCCCTGCTCGAGGAGCAGCGCGGCCGACAGCGCGGCGGCCTCCACCAGGGCCGCGTACTCCGACTCCTCGTCCTCGTCCGCGACGAGCCGCTCCTGGCCGCGCGGCACCTCGCCCGCCGCGTGGTGCGCGGCGAGGTCGGCGAGGGTCAGCGGCACCCAGACGCGCACCTCAGGTGCTCCCGCCGGGGCCCACGACGCGCGACGCGCGAGGCCCGGCGCCGCGGGTGCGGCCCCGGGGGGCGCGCGGTCGCGCCCCGCTGGAGGCGTCGACCAGCTCGGCCAGCGCCTCCAGGACGCAGGTGCCGAGCAGGTCGGCGTCCGGCAGGGCGTCGCGGTCTGCGGTGATGCCGTAGAACACGTGACCGTCGTAGGAGGTCACCCCGATGGACAGCCGCTTGCCGGGCAGCAGCGGCGGCACCGGGTAGCTGGCCACCAGCCGGGCACCGGCGGCGTACAGGGGCGACTGCGGCCCGGGCGCGTTGGTGACGCACAGCGCGAACCCGCGGCGCACCTCCTGCGCGGCCACCCGCGCTCCGAGGGCGTGGAACGAGGCGGGTGCGAACCCGGCGATGCCGGCCAGGCGGTCGGCCGCGACGCTCTTGCCGGTGGCGTGGTGGGCGGCGAAGGCGTAGGAGACCTGGTGCAGCCGCACCACCGCGCTCGGCTCGCTGAGCGGCAGGTCGACCTCGTGCACGGCGATCTGGCTGCCCAGCGACGTCGGCTCGAGCTCGTCGTCGATGACCGAGACCGGGACGACCGCGCGCACCTGGCGCGGGCCGCCCCGCGACTCCGCGCGCGTCATCAGCCACGAGCGCAGGCCGCCGGCGACGGCGGCCAGGATCACGTCGTTGACACTGCCCCCGTGGGCCTCGCGCACGGTGCGGTAGTCCTCCAGCGCGGTGTCCAGGGTGACCACGCGGCGCTGCTGGGAGAGCGGGCCGAGCAGCGCCGTCTCCCGCTCGGCCCCGCGGCCGGCGAGCGCGCCCAGGACGCCCCGGACGCGGCGGCCCGCGGCGTCGGCCGCGCCCAGCGCCCGGCCGGAGGCCGCGCGGGTGGTGCCGAGCAGCGTACGAGGGTCGGTGAGGTTGTCCAGGACGGCCTCGCCGACCAGGCCCACCGGCGAGCGCCGCCCGCGGGGGCGCCACTCGTCACCGGTCAGCGCGGCGGGGGTCTCCTGGTCGTCGAGCAGGACCTGGCCGAGGTCGACCGTGGAGGAGCCGTCGACCAGGGCCTGGTGGCTCTTGAGCAGCACCGCCACGCGGCCGCCCTCGAGGCCTTCGACGAAGTAGATCTCCCACAGCGGCCGACTGCGGTCCAGCGGCCGGGAGGCGATGCGGGCCACCAGCTCGCGCAGCTGCCCGCCGGTTCCCGGGCGCGGCAGCGCCGAGCGGCGCACGTGGTAGCCGAGGTCGAAGCCGGTGTCGTCGACCCACACCGGGTTGGCCAGCCCGCCGGGCACGCCCTGCACGCGCTGGCGGAACCGGGGCACGAACGCGATCCGGTCGCGCACCAGGGCGGTGAACCGGTCGTAGTCGAAGCCCGAGTCGCCCGGGTCGAGGATGTCGACGGTGGCGTTGTGCCGGGGGGTCTCCAGGTCCTCCTCGGCCAGGAAGGCGAGGTCGCGCGCCGCGAGCCGCTCGGTCATCACCCGTCCTCCCGACCGGGCTCCCCCGGCGCGTCCTTGGTCCTCATGGGATTCTGGCAGAGGCGCCGCGCAGACCCGCGGGCCCACCCGATCGAAAGAGGACGACCCATGCCGCGCGCGCTGGCCCCGCTGGTCCTCCTGGTGACCGTGCTGGGGACCTCGGTGTCCTGCAGCACGTCCCAGGCGGACCCCGCCCCCACCGAGCCCGTGATGGTGATGATCACCGTCCAGGGCGACACCGTCGAGCCGAGCGGCGAGACAGGTCGAGGTGGCCGTCGGCGAGCCGGTCGAGCTGGTCGTCAAGTCCGACGTCGCCGGCGAGATCCACGTGCACTCCGACCCCGAGGAGGAGATGGAGTTCGAGCCGGGCACCACCTCGCGCACGATCACCATCGCCCGGCCCGGCCTCGTCGACGTGGAGCGGCACGAGCCCGACGCGCTGATCGTCCAGCTCGAGGTGCGCTGAGACCGTGCTCGACCCCCTCCCCCTGGCGCACGGCCTGGGCGGCCAGAAGGACCTGCCCATCCCGCTGAGCCTGGCGGTCGCGGGCTCCGTGGCGGCCCTGGTCGTCTCCTTCACCGTCCTCGCCGTGGCCTGGCGCTCGCCGCGCTACGCCGGCACCACCGGCCGCGCCGTGCCCGGCCTGGACCGGGTGGTGACCTCGGCGCCGTTCCGCGCCGCGCTGCGCGTCCTGGGCCTGCTGGCCGCGGCCTACGCCGCGATGGTGGCGACGCTGGGCCAGGACCTGCTGACCAACCCGATCTTCGGGATCGTGCTGATCTGGTGGTGGGTCGGGCTGGTGCCGGCCTCGTTGCTGCTGGGACCGGTGTGGAAGGCGATCAGCCCGCACCGGACCCTGATCACGCTGCTGGCCCGAGTCCTGGGCGGCGACGCGTCCCGCGGCGTGGCGGCCTATCCCGCGCGCCTGGGCTACTGGCCCGCGGCGCTGGGGCTGCTGGCCTTCGTCTGGTTCGAGCTGGTCTACCCCTTCGCCACCGAGCTCGGCCCGATCCGGCTGTGGCTGGCGGCCTACGTGGGGGCGATGCTGCTCGGCGGCGCGGTGTTCGGCACCGACTTCTTCGCGCGCGCCGACCCCTTCGAGGTCTACTCCTCGCTGCTCGCCCGGCTCTCGGTGTGGAGCACCGACGACGGCGGTCTGCGGGTGCGCAGCCCGTTGGCGAACCTCGACCGCACCGCGCCCCGCCCGGGTCTTGTCGCCGTCGTGGCGGTGCTCTTCGGCAGCACCGCCTACGACTCCTACCGCGAGTCGACGGCGTGGGTGCAGCGGGTGCAGTCGTGGGACGTCTCCACCGCGCTGGTGGCCAACGTGGCGCTGCTGGGCACGATCGTGCTGGTGGGGGTGCTGTTCTCCCTGGCCTGCGTGCTGACCCCGGTGCGGGCGGGCACGCCGCGCTCGGCGCTGCCGGCCGCCTTCGCCCACGCGATCGTCCCGATCGTGGCCGGGTACATGGTCGCCCACTACGCGACCTACCTGCTCGAGCGCGGCCAGCAGACCCTGATGCAGCTCAGCGACCCGTTCTCCACCGGGCAGGACTGGTTCGGCACCGCGGGGCTCGGGGTCGACTACTGGCTCTCCTCGCACCCCACGGCGCTGGCCACGCTCAAGGTGCTCGCCGTCGTCGTGGGCCACGTCGTCGGGGTGGTGGCCTCCCACGAGCGCGCGGTCGCCCTGCTGCCACGGCGCCACCAGCTGACCGGCCAGCTCGCGCTGCTGGTGGTCATGGTGGGCCTTCACCGCCGGTGGGCTCTACGCTGCTCTTCGCCGGCTGAGGCCGCGCCGGCCGCGACCGGCGGGGGCGGCCGCCGCGGCCCCACCGCGGGGCCGTCCGCCGCGCTCGCGGGCCTCGACCTGGGTCAGCGCTGCGGGCGAGGTCCTCGGCCACCGCGGCCAGGCCCCGGCCCAGCGGACCGTCCGCCGCCAGCTCCACCACGCTCCGGCCGGCGGCCGAGGGCGCGGTCGACCCCGGCCTGGTCCAGGGGCAGGAAGTGCAGCGACGAGATCCGACCGAGGCCCTCGAGCATCCCGGCCACGTCCCGCTCGGACCAGCCCAGGCCCGGGCGCATCCGGTTGACCACGACGCGCAGGGCGGCGCCCGGAGCCGCCTCGCGCACCTCCACCAGGCCCCGGGAGAGCCGGGCAAGGCCGACCGGGTCGGGGGCGCCGACGACGAGCACCTCGTCGGCGGTGGCCAGCGCCTCCAGGGTGCACTGCTGACGGCCCGGGCGCAGGCCGACGTCGGCGCTCGCGTCCTGCTCCAGCGGAGGGTCCCGTGTCCACCACCACCTCACCGCGCGTCCGCAGCGTGCGCAGGAGGGTCTCGACAGCGCCGGGGCGCACCTCGCGCCAGCGGTCGGGGCGGGGCAGGCCGGTGACCACCGCGAGGTGCTCGCCCAGCCCCCGCTGGACCGAGGCGAGCTCCTCGGTCAGGGTGCCGGCCGCGGCGTGGCGGGCCGCGGCGAGCAGGCCCGAGACCTCGTCGAGCACGCCGAGCTGCTGGGCCTGGCTCGCCGCGACGGGGTCGGCGTCGACCAGCACGGTGCCGCGCCCGCGTCGGGCCAGCTCGGCGGCGAGCCCGGCAGCCACGGTGCTGCGCCCCGGCGCGCCGGGCGGGCCCCACACCGCCAGCACCCGGCCCGGATCGCAGCCCGCACCCCGGACGGGGCCGGTCGGCAGGCCGGTCGCCCCTCCGGTCGGCTCTCCGGTCGCTCCGGGCGGCACCGGCGCGACGGGCTCCTCGTCCTGCCCCACCACGGCGGCGCGGGCCACCACCGCGGGCAGGTCGGCCAGCGCGTCGACGGCGACCAGCGCACGGATCCCCACCCGGGCGGCCCGCAGCCGTGCGCCGTCGTCGACGGCTCCGTCGAGCACCACCAGCGGCTGCACCCCGTGGCGGCGCAGGTGCTCGACGGCGGCAGGGTCCAGACCCGGCGCGTCGAGCCCGAGAACGGCCACGTCGGCCTGACCCGAGGCGGCCGTGGCGAGCAGGTCGTCGACGTCGACGCAGCGCTTGAGCACGACCACGTCCGCGTCGGCGGCCAGCACACGCAGGGCCGCCGCCTCCCAGGCCGCGCCGGCGGCGACGACGAGGACGACGATCACGGCTGCCGGGCCACGGCGAGGACGGCCTCGGTCTCGCCGGAGATCAGCGCGAAGAACCCCGGGCCCGCGCGGCCGGGACGGCCAGCTCGAGCTTGCGGCGCCCGGCGCCGGCGAAGCCCTCCTCGAGCCCGGAGGAGAGGACGGCGACGTCGTCGAGCACCCGGTCGCCGCGCCGTCCCGGCCCGGTCGTGCGGGACCCCCCGCTGAGCAGGTACACGTCGACCACGGACCCGGCGGCCACGCCCGAGGGCACCCGGACGTCGTCGACGCCCACCGCGACCTGCACCGTGCCGGCGCGCGCCGGGTCGCCCAGGGCGGTGCGGGGCAGCAGCTCGCCGGCGCCGAGGCCCCGGGCCAGGCGCAGGCCGGGGAGCTCGTCCTCGACGCCGACGTAGCGGTCGAGGTCGGCGGGGTCGGTGAAGCGGACCCGGGCCGGCACGAGGTCCTCGGCGCCGAGCTCGTCGCCGGCCGCGAGGTCGCCGGCGGCCGCCCAGACCTGGACGGTGTCGTCGGCCGCGCCGAGCACCCGGGCGCCGAGCACCACCGAGCCGGCCAGCACCACCACCCCCACCCAGAGGCGGGGGTCCCGCCAGCCGGGCGGCCGGGCGCGCTGGGCGGGTGCCGGTGCCGGTGCCGGAGATCGGGACGGGGATCGGGTCGGGGACGTCGAGGGTCGCGGATCCAGGCCGGGAGCGGTGACCACCGCCACATCATGCCCACAGCGGGTCCCGACGGCCAGGGCGTCGTCCACAGTGCCGTGGGCGGCGGACCCGACGCCCGGACCGGGGTGCCACCATGGGCCTCATGGCCGCCACGCCCCGCTTCCTCACCCTGGCCGACGTCGCCGAGGTGCTGAACACCTCGAGCGCGCAGGTCTACGCGCTGGTGCGGCGCGGCGACCTGCCGGCGATCAAGATCGGCGGGCGCGGACAGTGGCGGGTGGAGTCGGCGCGGCTCGAGGAGTACATCGCGGCCATGTACCGCCAGGCCGAGGACTTCGTGGCCGCGCACCCGTTCACCGAGCCCGCGAGCGACGCGAGCGACGCCCCGGGCGGCATGGGCGGCGCGGACGCCGCGGACCCGGCGCAGGTCCCACCGGCCCTCTAGTCAGCCCGTCTCGGCACCGAGGACGACCGCGAGGTCGCCCTGGTCCTCGTCGTGGCGCACCGTGAACTCCACCCGGTCCCCGGGCTGGTGGGCGCGGATGGCGACGATCATCGCGATGCCGTCGGTGACCCGCTCGCCGTCGACGGCGACGACGACGTCGCCGGCCTCGAGGCCCGCGTCCTCGGCGGGGCTGCCCGGCGAGACCGCGGTGACGGTGGCGCCGTCGCCGGCACCGGGCGCGGTGCGCACCTCGGCCCCGATGACGGGGTAGCTCGCGCGCCCGGTGCGCAGGATCTGGTCGGCGGTCACCCGGACCTGCTCGATGGGGATCGCGAACCCGACCCCGATGTTGCCGGCCCCGGAGCCGAGCGCGCCGCCCCCGGTCGTGGCGATCGCGGAGTTGACGCCGACCACCCGTCCGCGCAGGTCGACCAGGGGCCCGCCGGAGTTGCCGGGGTTGATCGCCGCGTCGGTCTGCACCGCGTTGATGAACGACGACTGGTCGGCGCCCTGCCCGGTGGTCACCGGCCGCCGCAGCGCGCTCACGATGCCCGAGGTCACCGTGGAGCTCAGCCCCAGCGGGGAGCCGATCGCCACGACGGTCTCCCCCACGCGCAACGTCGCGGACTCCCCCAGTGAGGCGGGCTCGCGGCCGCGCAGGTCGGGGACGTAGAGGATGGCGAGGTCGTAGACGGCGCTGCGGCCCACCACCTCGGCGCCGAGGCGCGCGCCGGCACGGTCGACGACGCTGATCTCGCCGTCGCCGGTGGCCGCGTCGGCGACGACGTGGTTGTTGGTCACGACGTGACCCTGCCGGTCCAGCAGGAAGCCCGACCCGGTGCCACCTCCGGCCCCGCCGTCGACCTCGGCCGAGACCTGCACGGTGCGCGGGAGCATCTCGCGGGCCACCGCGGCCACCGTCCCGTCGTCGACCGGCAGCGGGGCCAGGGCGACGGTGTCGACGCCGGCGAGGCCGTCGGGGACGCCACCGGAGGTCAGGACCTGGTCGTCGCGCCACCGCTCGTAGACCACCGCGCCGCCCACGCCGCCGACCAGGCCGACCACGAGGGCCAGGGCCGCGACCGCCGGCCACACCCAGCCGCTCGGGCCTGCGTGGTCGGCGGCCGGGGCCGGCAGGACCAGACGGCCGAGCACCTCGCGGTACGGCGGCGGCCCGGGGGACGGTGGTGCGCTTCCCCGGATGTGAGCGTGGGTCACCTCACCGTCCGGGTCGGCCTCCGGGCCCGGGTGGGCGTCCGCGAGCGGGTCGGCGTGCTGGTGCGGCGCGGGGTAGGGGCGGGGCGCCTCGCCGGGACGGTCGGGGCCGGCCTCGGGGCCGGCCTCGGGGCCGGCGTCGGGGCCGGCGTCGGGGTCGTGCGGCTCGCTCACGAGCACATCATCCCTGGTCGCCCCTGAGGCGACACCGCTTCGCCGAAGTCCCCGGCGTCCGCCGCCCCCGGACCTCAGCGGCCGAGCCGGGCGCGGACCGAGGCGGGGGTGAAGCCGCTCGCGGTCGAGGGCAGCGCCGGCGCGAGGTGGGAGGCGGGCAGGCGGCGGTCGGGCGCGGGCGCGCTGGCCGGGGTCGCCGCACCCAGGGCCAGGACGCCGACGACGGCGCAGCCCACCGCGCCCCCGCCGAGCGAGGCGAGCCCGAGCGCGCGCCGCGGACGGCTCACCCGCAGGAGCCCCGGCCCGGACGCCGAGCGGTAGGCACCGTCACCGTGCCCGGGGCGGACGCGCGCACGGTCGGGGCCCGGAGCGCCGGGGGCGCAGCCGAGCAGGCTGCCCTTGAGCCGGTCGGGGGCGGCCTGGTGGCCGGCGGAGAGCCGGGCGAGGCGGTGCTTGACCCAGCCCTCGCGCTCGACGAGGTCACGGCAGGCGTGGCAGCCGTGGACGTGGTTCCAGGCCCGCTCGGTCTCGTGGGCGTCGAGGCGACCGTCGAGCAGGGCACTGACCCGCGTCCCGAGGTGGCCGGCGACCGGGCCCATCACAGGGCCGGCCTCGGCAGCACCGCCAGCACGCCGGTCGCGGGGCCCGAGTAGCGCCGGCGGCCGGCGGCCGGCGCACGGTGGGCCAGTGCCTCGCGCAGCTGCGCGCGGCCGCGGTGGATGCGCGAGCGCACCGTGCCGAGCTTGGCGTCGAGGATCTCGGCGATCTCCTCGTAGGACAGCCCCTCGACGTCGCACAGCACGACCGCCGCGCGGAAGTCGGGTGCCAGCGTGGACAGCGCCCGCTCCACGTCGTCGTCGAAGGTCCGCTCGGCGTAGGCCAGGGACGGCTCGGGGCTCGCGCTGGACAGCGACTCCGCGCGGGCGTCCGAGAGGGCGTCGAAGCGGATCCGCTGCTTGCGCCGGGCCTGGTCGAGGAACAGGTTCGTGGTGATCCGGTGCAGCCATCCCTCGAAGGTGCCCGGGGTGTAGCCGTCCAGGGAGCGGAAGACCCGCACGAAGACCTCCTGGGTGAGGTCCTCGGCGTCGTGGGGGTTGCCGGTCAGGCGGTAGGCCAGGCGGTACACGCGGTCGGAGTGGCGCTCGACGATCTCGTCCCAACCCGGGGCCGCGGCCCCGGGCGTGCTCGCGGCCGCCGGTGCGGGCTGCGCGTCCATGAGGCCTCCTGGGGCCGTGGGGGGTGCCACCGTCGCCGGTGTGCGGAGCACCACCGTAGGCCGCCCGGCTGAGACCCACCTGAGAACGCCGCCCGGAGCGGGCTGGCGATACGGTAGGCGGCGTCCGATCGCGCCGCACCGCGCGGCGCCGTTCCCAGGAGGCCCCCATCAGCACCCCGATCTCGTCCGCCAGCTGGTCCTACGCCGAGAGCCTCGTGGCCGAGGACGAGGCCCTGGCGGCCGCCCGTGTCCGGGCCGAGGAGGTCGGCGTGGCCACGATCGGCGCCGGCGGCGGGGCCGCGCTGCGCTTCCTGGCCGCCGCGATCGAGGCCCGCGCCGTCGTCGAGATCGGCACCGGCACCGGCGTCTCCGGCCTGTGGCTGCTGCGCGGGATGCGCGGCGACGGTGTGCTGACCACGGTCGACGTGGAGCCCGAGCACCTGCGCCTGGCCAAGCTGACCTTCCGCGAGGGCGGCGTGCCCGCCTCCCGGGTGCGGGCCATCGCCGGGTCCGCCCTCGACGTGCTGCCCCGCCTGACCGACGGTCACTACGACCTCGTCTTCTGCGACGGCGACCGCCGCGAGTACGCCGCCTACCTCACCGAGGCGCTGCGTCTCCTGCGTCCCGGGGGGATGGTGGCCTTCGACCACGCGCTGGCCGGCGGCAAGGTCGCGGACCCCTCCCAGCGCGACGAGCAGACCGTCACCGTGCGCGAGCTGGTGCAGGCGGTCGCGGCCCACGAGAGCCTCGTGCCGGTGCTGCTGCCCGTGGGCGACGGCCTGCTGGTCGCCAAGAAGGTCTGGGTCCCCGAGGCCTGAGACCCCGGGGCACGCACGCGCCCGGGCTCAGCAGAGATCAGCCTGGGCCGGCGGCTCAGCGGGTCCCGACGCCGCGCAGCGGGTCGGGGCCGCACAGCCACGTCAGCAGCGCCCGGGCGCCGAAGCCCGACGGCCCGGTCGTCCACTCGTGGCGCTCCTCGGGGACGTCGCCCACGGGAGCGACGTCGAGGTGCGCCCACGGCAGCGAGCCGGTGAAGTGCTGCAGGAACAAGGCGGCCATGATCGCCCCCGGCCCCTTGCCCGCGTTGTCGGCGTCGGCCACCGTCGAGGCCAGCTTGGCCTCGTAGCCGGCGTGCAGCGGCAGACGCCACAGCGGCTCGCCCGACGCCTCCCCCGCGCCGAGCAGGCCGGCGGCCAGCGACTCGTCGTTGGCGAACAGGGCGCCCACCTGCTGGCCCAGGGCCACCTTGGCCGCGCCGGTCAGGGTGGCGACGTCGACCAGCGCCGCGGGGCGCACCTCCTCGGCGGCGTAGGCGAGGGCGTCGGCCATGACCAGGCGGCCCTCGGCGTCGGTGTTGGTCACCTCCGTGGTCCGGCCGCCGTAGTGGCGCAGCACGTCGCCGGGGCGCATCGCGTCGCCCGAGACGGCGTTCTCGGCGCAGGCCAGCAGGCCCACGACGCGCACCGGACAGCCGAGGTCGCCCAGGGCGCCCATCGTCGCGAGCACCACGGCGGCACCGGTCATGTCGCGCTTCATCGTGGCCATCGACTCGGCGGGCTTGATGGACAGACCGCCGGAGTCGAAGGTGATGCCCTTGCCGACCAGGACGACGGTGGGGGTGTCGGCGTCGGCCCCGGCGGGGGCGTAGTCCAGGCGCACGAGGCGCGGCGGGGTCGACGAGGCGCGGCCGACACCGAGCAGGCCGCCGAAGCCGTCCGCGGCGAGGTCGTGCTCGTCCCAGGTGCGACACGTCAGGCCGGCGGTCTCCGGCCGCCTCCCGGGCCTGCCCGGCGAGCCAGGCGGGGTTCTTCAGGTTCGACGGCACCGTGGCCAGGGCGCGTGCGCGCCACCCGGCGCCGCCCAGGGCCAGGGCCCGGTCGAGGACCGCCCGCCGGTCGTCGGGGTCACCGAGGCCGGCCAGCACGATCCGCCCGGCGGGGACGTCCCGGGGCGCGGCGGAGCGCCAGTGGAAGACGAAGGAGCCGAGCACGGCGCCGACGACGAAGGCCTCGAGCCCGGCGTCGTCGCAGGCGGTCGGGATGGTGGTGACCACGCTCTCGCGGCCGCGCACCGCGCGGGCGAGCGCCGCGCCGGCCCGGCGGAGGTCGACGGGGCCGCCCTCGCCGATGCCCACCAGCAGGACCAGGCGCAGCGTCGCGTCCTGGGGCCCTCCCCCCGGGACCGGCACCGCGGTGACCTCGGCGGTGGCGCCGGTGGCCCGGGCCGACTCGAGGATCCCCAGGAGGTCCAGGCCGAGGACCTCGCCCACCTGCTCCGCCCCGGGGCCGAGCAGCGGCGCGTCCGAGCCGGCGGCACCGGGGGCCGGCAGCACGGGCAGCGCGACGACCTCGGCACCCGTCATCAGGTGCGCCGCACGGTCGCTCAGCGTGACCTGCGGCGGCGAGAGCTGGTCAGGAAGGGCTGCGGAGCTCACCCGACGACGTTCTTGAGCGCGTCACCGAGATTGGTGGCCTCCTCCGCGTTGAGCTCGACGACCAGCCGGCCACCGCCCTCGAGAGGAACGCGCATGACGATGCCGCGACCTTCCTTGGTGACCTCCAGCGGACCGTCACCGGTCCGCGGCTTCATTGCCGCCATGCGGCACCTCTTCCCATTTGGTTGCAGCGGGTGTCGCCTGTCTCACGACGCGGGTCATTATTCCTCATGGGGGCGGCGCCGCGGAGCAGCGGCCCTTCCCCCGGTGCGGTAGCCGCCAGGGTGACGCCTGACACACTGCGGTCATGACCGACGCACCCGTGCTGCTCGACGTCGTCGACGGCGTCGCCACCGTCACGCTCAACCGACCGGAGGCGATGAACAGCCTCGACCTCGCGACGAAGGTCCTGCTGCTGGAGACCCTGCGCCACGTCGCCGAGCGTGACTCGGTGCGCTGCGTCGTGCTCACCGGCGCGGGGCCGCGCGCCTTCTGCACCGGCCAGGACCTCAAGGAGCACGTCGGCCTGCTGCGCGAGGAGGCCGCCTCCGACGCCCCGCGGCTCTCGACCGTCGAGTCGCACTACAACCCGATCGTGTCCACCATCGTGGGGATGGGCAAGCCGGTCCTCGCTGCGGTGAACGGGGTCGCCGCCGGGGCGGGCGCCAGCCTCGCGTTCGCCTGCGACCTGCGGGTGCTCGCCGACACCGGCGGCTTCAACCTCGCCTTCGCGAACGTGGCGCTGTCCTGCGACACCGGTGCGAGCTGGACCCTGCAGCGGCTCGTGGGCCGGGCCCGGGCGCTCGAGCTGCTGCTGATGCCACGCACGGTGGACGCCGAGGAGTCGCTGTCCCTCGGCCTGGCCGGTCGGGTCGTCCCGGCCGCCGACCTGGCCGACGAGGTGGCCGGCCTGGCCGCGCGCCTGGCCTCCGGCCCCACGCTGGCGCTGGCCGCGATCCGCGACGCCGTGACCTACTCAGGCGACCACACCTTCACCGAGGCCCTGGCCCACGAGGCGACCCTGATGGCGCGCACCGGGGCCAGCGAGGACCACGTGGCCGCGGTGACCGCCTTCACCAGCAAGCAGAAGCCGGTCTACCGGGGTCGCTGAGTGCCGGGCGGGCCGGTCGCGCCTCACACGGCGTCGACGGCGTAGGCCCAGCTCAGCACCCCGACGAGGACCCCGACGAGCACGTGCCCCAGCACCCGCAGCACCCCGGGCTGCTCGCGCGCGGCCAGCAGGAGCCCCCCGACCCCGACGCACCACCACCCGGTGAGGCCGACGATGCCGACCACGCTGCCGGCGAGGTCGCCGAGGCGTCCCGCGACCACCAGGAAGCCGACCCAGGCCGCCAGCGAGCCCGCCGCGAGCACCTGGTGCGCGCGTCGCAGGCCCGGCACGGCGCGGCCGGCCGGGCGCAGGTGGAGGGCGAGGAGCACCGCGGCCAGCAGGACGGTGCACGCGAGCACGAGGGGCAGGCCGGACACCCTCGGCAGTGTGCCCTACGCCCCGGGGTCGCGCCCGCCGCCGTGGTCGCCGTGGTCGGCGACGTCGGCGACGTCGGCGGGGTCGGCGGTGTCGGCGGGGTCGGCGGCGTCGGCGGGGTCGGCGTCCCGCTCCCGGGCCAGCCGGTCGAGCAGCGCGTCGACGTCGGCCATCCGGTACCCGCGCAGGGCCAGCGGGAAGCGCACGCGCCGCAGGTCCGCGGCGTCCAGCGCTCCCTCCTCGGGCAGTCCCGTCGCCGGGTCGTCGTCACCGGCCGGGGCCAGCGGGCCGCCCCGGCCCGCCGCGACGACGGCGACGGCGCCGAGCGCGAGCACCACGAGGATGCCGGCCAACCAGGTCACCCGGGGGTCCCCCGCATCAGCGCCACGGCCTCGTCGACGTCGTCGGTGACCACGATCCGGTCGAGGTCGACCGCCGACATCTTCTGCCCGGCGACCACGGTGCCGCGCAGCCAGTCCAGCAGCCCCGACCAGTAGTCGACCCCCAGCAGCACGACGGGGAATGCGGTGACCTTCTGCGTCTGCACCAGCGTCAGTGCCTCGAACAGCTCATCGAGGGTGCCGAGGCCGCCGGGCAGCACGACGAAGCCCTGGGAGTACTTCACGAACATCGTCTTGCGGGCGAAGAAGTAGCGGAAGTGGATGCCCACGTCGACCCAGTCGTTGAGACCGGACTCGAAGGGCAGCTCGATGCCGAGACCGACCGAGACGCCGCCCGCCTCGCTGGCGCCCTTGTTGGCCGCCTCCATGGCGCCCGGGCCGCCGCCGGTGATCACCGCGAATCCGGCCTCGACGAGACGGCGCCCGACCTTCTCGCCCAGCGCGTACTCGGGGGCGTCCGCCCGCGTGCGCGCGGAGCCGAAGACCGCGATGGCCGGCCCGAGCTCGGCGAGTGCTCCGAAGCCCTCGACGAACTCCGCCTGGATGCGCAGGACCCGCCACGGGTCGGTGTGCACCCAGTCGCTCGGGCCGCGGGAGTCCAGCAGCCGCGTGTCGGTCGTCGAGCCGTCGACCTGGCCACGGCGCTGGACCACGGGGCCCTTGTGCTTGGACCTCATCGGGCGGCCTCGACGTCGCCGCCGAGCCAGGAGCGCAACCGCTCCTCGCAGGCGCGCACCTGCGCGACGGGCACGTGCTCGCCCTGGGTGTGGGCCAGCAGCGGGTCACCGGGGCCGTAGTTGACGGCCGGCACGCCGAGCGCGGTGAACCGCGCGACGTCGGTCCAGCCGAACTTCGGGTTGACCCGGCCGCCGACGGCCTCGACGAAGGCGCGGGCCGCGGGGCGGTCCAGACCCGGCAGCGCGGCGGGGCCGAGGTCGGTCACGGTGACCTGGAAACCCTCGAAGACGTCACGCACGTAGGCCTCGGCCTGCTCGGGGGACCGGTCGGGGGCGAAGCGGTGGTTGACCTCGACCACGCACTCGTCGGGCAGCACGTTGCCGGCGACGCCGCCGCGGATCGCGACGGCGTTGAGGCCCTCGCGGTACTCCAGGCCGTCGATCACCGGCCGCCGCTCCTGGTAGTCGTTGAGCCGGGCCAGGACCGGGGCCGCGCGGTGGATGGCGTTGACGCCCTTCCAGCTGCGCGCGGCGTGCGCCCGCTCCCCCTCCGCGCGCACCTCGACGCGCAGGGTCCCCTGGCACCCAGCCTCCACGACCCCGTTCGAGGGCTCCATCAGGATCGCGAAGTCGGCCTCGAGCAGGGCCGGCTCGACCTCGGTGAGCATCCGCAGGCCGTTGTGGACCTCGTCGATCTCCTCGGCCTCGTAGAGGACGTAGGTCACGTCGCGCACCGGCTCGGGGAGCGTGGCGGCCAGGCGCAGGATGACCGCGTCGCCGCCCTTCATGTCGCAGGCGCCCAGGCCGTGCAGCAGGCCGGTGGCCTCGTCGAGCCGGCTGGGCAGGTTGTCGTTGAGCGGGACGGTGTCGAGGTGGCCGGCGAGCACCACCCGCTCGCCGCGGCCGAGGTCGGTGCGGGCCACGACGGTGTGACCGTGCCGGGTCACGCTCAGGTGCGGCACCGCGCGCAGGGCCTGCTCGACGGCGTCGGCGACGGCGCGCTCGTTGCGGCTGACCGACTCGATGTCGACGAGACGGCGGGTCAGGGTCACGACGTCGGTCGTCAGGTCGAGGTCCACGCGCCCATCCTGCCCGGCGCGCGGCTGGGCCGGCGCCGACACCCCGCCCCGCGTGTTGCCGGGGTGGGCCCGGCGAGCGATAGCGTCAGCAGGCACCTGCGTCGACGCCCGGCGCCGGGCCCCCATCGCAGAAGGCAGGCAGCGCCCATGTCCGACGACCGCACCCAGCCCACCACCGGCGACTCCACCTCGGGGTCCGACCGCGAGGCCACCACGACCGGCACGGGCACCGGCAGCACCGGCACCGGCACCGGGTCTGGCACCGGGTCTGGCACCGGGTCTGGCACCGGCCCCGGCACCGGCGCCGGTAGCACGCGCCAGAACCCGGCCGTCCCCGCCCAGGCCCGCCGCGAGCCCGAGGTCGTCGTCGAGACCCCCGACCGCTCCACCATCGTGGCCCGCCAGAAGGCCGCCTTCGGCGGCGTGAAGCCCTTCGTGGCGTTCTTCGGCTGGCTGACGGCCACCGGCATGCTGGTCCTGCTCACCGCCCTGCTCGGCGCCGTCGGCGCCTCGGTCAGCCAGGTGGTCAGCCCGGGCGAGGCCGCCCGGGCCGTCCAGGGCACCGACACCGCGACCCTCACCTGGGTCGGCGTCATCGTCATCCTCGTCATGGTCTTCGTCGCCTACTACGCCGGCGGTTACGTCGCCGGCCGGATGGCGCGCTTCGACGGCATGCGCCAGGGCGTGGCGGTGTGGCTGTGGGCCGTGGTCATCGCGATCGCCCTCGGCGTGCTCGGCTACTTCTTCGACACCGACAACACCGTGCTGAGCAGCATCAACAGCGTCCAGCTGCCGACCAGCGGCCTCAGCGCGCAGGCCCTCGTCGGCCTCGTCGGCCTCGTGCTCGTCAGCCTGGTCGGGGCCGTTCTCGGCGGTCTGGCCGGCATGCACTTCCACCGCAAGGTCGACCTCGCCGGCCTCGGCCGCTGAGGCGCCGCTAGCCCGTCCCCTCGGCCACGAGGTCCTCGGGCCCGGGGGCGAAGACGCCCACGTCGTTGCCCTCGGGATCGGCCAGCACCGTGTCGGCCCGGCGCGTCCCAGCGGTGCACGGCCCCCAGCGCGACCAGGGCGTCGCGGTCGCCGACGAGCTCGACGTGCACCCGGTCCGGGCGCGACGCGGGGCTCGGGCACCGCCACGAAGTCGAGGGTGAGCCGGTCGTCGGGCCCGACGCCCTCCAGCGTGTGCACCTCGCCGGCGTCGTCGACGACCGGGTGGTGCCGAGCACGCCGCCCCACCACGCGCGCCAGCTCCTGCGGGTCGCTGCAGTCGACGACCACGCCGTGGAGGCGGTAGGCCGGGCAGCTCCTCGCGCACGAAGCAGCACAGCTCGCCGCCCTCGGGGTCGGCCATCACCGTCCAGCCGCGGCCGGTCTCCTCGGCCGGCTCCAGGACGCGGGCGCCGAGCGCCTCGAGCTCGGCCACCGAGGCGGCGTCGACGTCGAGGTGCACGCGGTTCTTCGAGCGCCGCGGGCTCACGGCCCGTTGCACCCACACGCGTGCGCCGGGGTCGGGCCCCGCAGCCAGCGACTCCTGCCCGGCCTCGGCCCGCTCGGCGAGCGGGACCACGTCGAGGCCGCTCACGCCGGCCCAGAACCTGACCATCGCCTCGGGGTCCTCGACGTCGAGCACAGGTGGCGCCACCGGGCCGGCGCGACGCCGGGCCGCAGCGGGACGCCCGGCGTCGGCGACCGGCCTCACGCGCAGGCCCGGCGCACGTCCACGGCGAGCGTCCGCCGGCCGCCAGGGACACCGAGGTGGCCAGGGTCTCCGCGGCGAGCAGGCTCCTCGTGGGTGCGGGCGGCGCCCAGCACGTCGTCGGGGCCGGTCACGGTGAGCGCGATCCGGTCGGCGACGTCGAGGCCGGCGTCGCGGCGGGCCTGCTGCACGGCGCGCACCAGGTCGCGGGCCGGGCCCTCGGCCTCCAGCTCGGGGGTCACGCGCGGTGTCGAGGACGACGAACCCGCCGCGCCGGCAGCACCGCGAGCACGCGTCGTCGTCGGTGGCGCCGGCCACCGTCTCCAGGGCGAACTCCCCCTCGAGCAGCGCCAGGCCGCCGGCCGATGACGGTGCCGTCCTCGGCCACCGACCAGTCGCCGGACTTCGAGGCCCGGATCGCCGGTCTGCACCTCGCTGCCCAGCCGGGGCCCGGCCGCGCGGGCGTTGACGGTGAGCCGCTGCGCGACGCCGTAGGCCGCGGCCTCCGGGGCGTCGGCCGCGAGCACGACGACCTCCTTGACGTTGACCTCGTCGGCCACGATCGCCTCGAAGCCGGCCAGCGCGTCGGGGTCGGCGACGACCACGGTGAGCCGGGCCAGCGGCAGCCGGTTGCGCAGCGAGGCCGCCTTGCGCAGCGAGGAGGTCACCGAGCAGACCTCGCGCACCTGGTCCATCGCCGCGACCAGCGCGGTCGTCGGCGGGCAGGGCGTCGGGGCCGTCACCGTCGACGAGGGCCAGTCGGCCAGGTGCACCGAGCGGCCGCCCGGTCAGGCCGCGCCAGACCTCCTCGCTGGTCAGCGGGAGCAGCGGCGCCACCACGCGGCAGGCCACCTCGAGCACGGTGTGCAGGGTGTCGAAGGCGCCTGCTCGGGTCGCCGCGTCCCAGAACCGCTCGCGCGAGCGGCGGACGTACCAGTTGGTGAGCACGTCGAGGAAGGAGCGGGTGGCGTCGCAGGCCTCGGCGACCGCGTAGTCGTCAAGGGTGCGCGTCATCTCCGCGACCCACTGCCGGGTCTTGGCCAGCAGGTAGCGGTCCAGGGGGTCGCTCGAGGACGTCGAGCGGGTGCCTTCCCGGTCGGCGGCGTTCGCGTAGAGGCTCAGGAAGTACCAGGAGTTCCACAGCGGGATCAGCACCTGGCGCACGGAGTCGCGGATGCCCTGCTCGGTGACCACCAGGTTGCCGCCGCGCAGGATCGGGCTCGACATCAGGAACCAGCGCATCGCGTCGGCCCCGTCGCGGTCGAAGACCTCGCGCACGTCGGGGTAGTTGCGCAGCGACTTGCTCATCTTGTTGCCGTCCGAGCCCAGGACGATGCCGTGGCTGACGCAGGCCTCGAAGGCGGGCCGGTCGAAGAGCGCGGTGGCCAGCACGTGCAGGGTGTAGAACCAACCGCGGGTCTGTCCGATGTACTCCACGATGAAGTCGCCCGGGAAGTGGTGGCTCGAACCACTCGGCGTTCTCGAACGGGTGGTGCACCTGGGCGAAGCTCATCGAGCCCGAGTCGAACCAGACGTCGAGGACGTCGGTGACGCGGCGCATCGTCGACTGTCCCTCCGCAGGGCTGCGCGGGTCGTCGGGGTTGGGCCGGACCAGCTCGTCGACGAACGGCCGGTGCAGGTCGGGGTGGCCGGAGCGGTCGCGCGGCAGGTCGCCGAAGTCGCGCTCGAGCTCGGCGAAGGAGCCGTAGACGTCGAGGCGGGGGTAGGCGGGGTCGTCGGACTTCCACACCGGCACCGGGCTGCCCCAGAACCGGTTGCGGGTGATCGACCAGTCGCGGGCGTTCTCCAGCCACTTGCCGAACTGGCCGTCGCGGATGTGGTCGGGCACCCAGCGGATCTGCTGGTTCAGCTCGACCATGCGGTCCTTGAACGCCGTCACCTCGACGAACCACGACGAGACGCCCTTGTAGATCAGCGGCTCACGGCAGCGCCAGCAGTGCGGGTAGGAGTGGTCGTAGGTCTCGCGGCGCAGCAGCACCGTGCCCGGGCTCACCGAGCCGGCGACGTCCTGCCGCCCCGCGTCGCGCGAGGTGGTCGATCAGGTGCGGGTTGGCGTCGAAGACGTTCATGCCGGCGTAGTCGTCGACCGGCGCGGTGAACCGGCCGTCCTTGCCGACCGGCATCACCGCCACGATGCCCTCACGGTCGGTGACCTCCTTGTCGACCTCGCCGAAGGCGCCGGCGGTGTGCACGACCCCGGTGCCGTCGGTGGTGGTCACGGCGTCGTCGGCCGCGACCACGCGGAAGGCGTTCTCGTGGCCGGCGTAGTAGGTGAACGGGCGGCGTGTAGGTCAGTCCCACCAGGTCGGCGCCGCGGTGGCGCGAGAGCACCTCGGGCCGCCTCGCCCAGCTCGCGGGCGTAGGCGCCGAGGCGCGCCTCGGCGAGCAGGTAGCGCTCGCGGGTGCCGGTGGCCTCGGAGGCCACGACGACGTAGTCGATGCCGGAGCCGACCATCACCGCGAGGTTGGCGGGCAGCGTCCACGGCGTCGTGGTCCAGATCAGGACCTTCACGCCGTCCAACGGGTCGGCCTCGTCGCGCCCGTGCAGGCGTGTAGCCGACGGTGACCGCCGGGTCCTGACGGGTGCGGTAGGTCTCCTCGTCCATGCGCAGCTCGTGGGCCGACAGCGGGGTCTCGTCGTTCCAGCAGTAGGGCAGCACCCGGAAGCCCTCGTAGACCAGGCCCTTGTCGTGCAGCGCCTTGAAGGCCCAGATCACCGACTCCATGTAGTCGGGGCTCATCGTCTGGTAGTCGTTCTCGAAGTCGACCCAGCGCGCCTGGCGGGTGACGTAGTCGCGCCACTCGCCGGTGTACTTCGGTCACCGAGGCGCGGCAGGCGTCGTTGAAGGTCTCGATGCCCAGCTCGAGGATCTCCTCGGTGGTCTTGATCCCGTTCAGGCGCATCGCCTCGAGCTCGGCGGGCAGGCCGTGGGTGTCCCAGCCGAAGCGGCGCTCGACACGGCGCCCGCGCATGGTCTGGTAGCGCGGCACGAGGTCCTTGACGTAGCCGGTGAGCAGGTGGCCGTAGTGCGGCAGGCCGTTGGCGAACGGGGGGCCGTCGTAGAAGACGAACTCGTTCTCGCCGTCCGGGCCGGCGCCGCGCTGCTCGACGCTGGCCTCGAAGGTGCCGTCCGCGGCCCAGTAGGCCAGCACCTGCTCCTCGATGGCCGGGAAGCGCGGGCTGGACGGCACGCGCTCGGCGTCGGTGTGCGAGACCTTGGGGTACGTCATGGAGGTGCTCCTGCGTGCGGTCGTCGTCGGACGAGGACGACGTCTGCCGCGGTACCACCTCGCTTGCCCGGCCCCGTCTGCTCGTCGGGGTCGCGCCGCTCGTTGCGGGCTGTGACGGGCCCACCCGCCCGGTTCTAGTGAGGCCCGGTCTCCCGGGCCCGTTCTTCCGGAGGCTCACCGCTGATGACGGCTCGAACGCCTTGGGCCCAGTCTAGGGCGGTCCTGCGCCGGGTCACCAATCAGCTCCCGGCCGGGACGTCGCGACCCGGCCCGGCACCGCGGCCCGGTCGGCCGGCTGCTCCTTGAGCAGGTGGCACAGCCAGTCGCTCCCGTGGGGCGCGGTGGTGTGGATCAGGGCGTAGCGCCGGCTGCCGACGGTGCCGAACAGGTCGAGCAGCAGCCGGCGCTCGGTGCGGTCGACGAGCTGCCACCACCCGTGGTCGGCGACGCTCTTGTGCTCGTCGGTGTAGGTGGCGTGCGCGAGGTCGTGGTCGGCGACGGCCACCGCGAGCCGGTCCTGGCGGGGGTCGGTCGGCAGCCCCTTCGGCAGCGCCCACGAGCGCAGCACGCCGTCCTGCTCGAGGCGCAGGTCGTGGTGCAGGCGCGGCCGCTCGTGGCGGTGCAGCACGAACACCGGGCGGCCCTCGTCGTCGCTCATGCGGCCATCCTTCCCGGCGCACCGCAGACCGGCGGGCAGAAGTCGGTCGCCCCGGCGAGGACGAGCCGTTGACCTGCGACGACGCGGCACCCCGCGGACCGGCCGACGCGTTCTGCCCGTTGGTGCGCGCCGTGGGGCACGCTGGCCCCCATGAGCGACATGTGGCAGACCGCCGGGCCCGACCCGCGCGAGGCGACCGGCGCGACCCGCGGGGAGAAGCAGTGCGTCCTGGACTACCTGCGCGCCTACCGGCTGACGCTGGAGATGAAGTGCGAGGGCCTCGACGCCGAGCAGATGGCCCGCCGCTCGGTGCCGCCCTCGACGCTCTCGCTGCTGGGCCTGGTGCGCCACCTCGCCCAGGTCGAGCACAGCTGGACCCGTCGCTGCCTGGAGGGTGCGGACCTCGACCGGTTGTTCGTCACCCCCGAGGAGCCGGAGCTGCCCTTCACCGGCGCCGTGGCCGATGACGCGGTGGTGGCGCAGGCCTGGGATGCGTGGCGGCGCGAGGTCGCCCACGCCGAGCAGGTGCACGCCGGTCTCGACGACCTCGGCGCCCTGGTGGACTGGCAGGGCGAGCAGCTCGAGGTCCGCGACGTGCTGGTGCACCTGGTCGAGGAGTACGCCCGCCACTGCGGCCACGCCGACCTGCTGCGCGAGTGCCTGGACGGCCGCACCGGCCAGTGACCCCGCGGTGGCGGCCTCCGGGCCCCACCGGTGTCGATTTCCCACGGGATGCAGGGGTCTCGACACTTCCCGTGGCGAATCCGCCACGGGAAGTGCGGACCTGCCTTGGTCCCGTGGGAAATCGGCGGCCGGCGCTGGCTAAGGTGGGGTCTCGTGACCGACGCTGCCTTGAACCCCGTCAGCACCAGCTCCACCGCGGCCTGGGGCCGCGGGCTGGCCACCCTCACCGCCGACGGCACCGTCCTGGACGTCTGGTTCCCGGCGCCCGCGCTCGGTGAGCGGCCCGCGGACGGGTACACGGACGACGAGCACGACCTCGCCTCGCTCACCGGCGAGGACGCCGTGCGCGGCGTGCGCCGCGAGGTCGTCGTCGTGGACGTGGCCGACCTGACCAGGCCGCCCGCGAGCAGCGCGGAGGCGTGGCTGCGCCTGCACCTGCTCTCGCACCGCCTCGTGCGCCCCCACGGGATGTCCATGGAGGGCGTCATCGGCCTGCTCACCAACGTCGTGTGGACCTCGGCCGGGCCGTGCGCGGTGGCCGGGTTCGAGGCGACACGTGCCCGCCTGCGCGCGCAGCGCGGACACGTGAGCATCTTCGGCGTGGACAAGTTCCCCCGGATGGTCGACTACGTGCTCCCCGCCGGCGTCCGGATCGCCGACGCCGACCGGGTTCGCCTGGGCGCCCACCTCGCCGAGGGCACCACGGTGATGCACGAAGGCTTCGTGAACTTCAACGCCGGGACGCTGGGCGCCTCGATGGTCGAGGGCCGGATCTCGGCCGGCGTCGTGGTCGGCGACGGCTCCGACGTGGGGGGCGGGGCCTCGATCATGGGCACCCTGTCCGGCGGCGGCACGACGGTCATCTCGGTCGGCGAGCGCTGCCTGCTGGGCGCCAACTCGGGCCTGGGCATCTCCCTGGGCGACGACTGCGTCGTGGAGGCCGGCTGCTACGTCACGGCCGGCACCAAGGTGAGGGTCCTCGGCGGCGACGGCGAGGACCCGCGCGTGGTCAAGGCGTCCTCGCTCTCGGGTGCCGACAACGTGCTGTTCCGCCGCAACTCGATCAGCGGCGCGGTCGAGGCGGTGGCCTGGCAGAGCGGGGCGGTCGCGCTCAACGACGTCCTGCACGCGAACTGAGCGCGCGGCTTGGCCCCGTCCCGGAGACTGGGGCCATGAGGTCCGACGGGTGAGGCAGGCGGCGTGAGGCGGGGCGCAGGCCCCGTCCTGGTCGCGCTGCTCGCGCTCACCCTCGTCTCGGTCGTCGGCTGGGGGGTGCTGCGCGACACCGTGATGCTGCCCGGCTCGGACCGGTGCACCGCGGTGGTCGACGGCCGCGAGGTCACCCTGGACCGCGAGCAGGCCGAGAACGCCTCGCTGATCGCGGCGATCTCGGTCCGGCGCCAGATGCCGGCCCGCGCAGCCTCGATCGCGCTGGCCACGGCCTACCAGGAGTCGGGGCTGCGCAACCTGGACCACGGGGACCGGGACTCCCTCGGGTTGTTCCAGCAGCGGCCCTCACAGGGCTGGGGCACCCAGGAGCAGGTGCGGGACCCGGTCTACGCGGCCAACGCCTTCTACGACGGCCTGGCCGAGATCGGCGACTACCGGGCGATGCCGGTCACGGTGGCCGCCCAGGCCGTGCAGCGCTCAGGGTTCCCCGAGGCCTACGCCGACCACGAGGACGACGCCCGGGTGCTCGCCTCCGCCCTGACCGGGAACTCCCGCGCCGCCTTCGCCTGCGACCTGTCCGCGCGCGTCGACACCGCCTCGACCCGGCTGACCGCGTCGGGCCTGACCCCGCGGGCCGAGGCCGTGCGGGCAGACCTGGTCGCGACCTTCGGCGACGATCTCGCCCTGGGCGGCTACGCCCCCGGTGGGGTGTCCTCGGGCCACATGCGCGGCTCGGCGCACTACGACGGCCGGGCCGTGGACGTGTTCGTGCGCCCGATCAGCGCGAGCAACAGGCAGCGTGGCTGGGCGATGGCCTCCTACCTCGTCGCCCAGGCCGACCGGCTCGACGTGCGCACGGTGATCTTCGACGACCGCATCTGGAGCCGCGGGCGCGACGACTCCTGGCGTGACTACGACGTGCCGTCCTCCAGCGGCGGGGACCGGCGGATCCTCGAGCACCGCGACCACGTCCACGTCGACGTGTTCGCCTGAGCCGGCCTCAGCGCCCGAGAGCGCCCAGCCGCTCGGCGGCGGCGCCGATCCGCTCGTCGGTGGCGGTGAAGGCCACGCGGACGTGCTGGGCGCCGGCGGCGCCGTAGAACGAGCCCGGGGCGACCAGCACCCCGTGGGCGGCGAGGTCGGCGACGGTGGCCCAGCAGTCCTCGCCGCGGGTCGCCCACAGGTAGAGCGACGCCTCGGAGTGGTCCACGCGGAACCCGGCCGACTCCAGCGCGGCGCGCAGGACGGCGCGGCGCGCGGCGTAGCGGGCGTGCTGCTCCCGGGCGTGGGTGGTGTCGTCGAGGGCGGCGACCATCGCGCGCTGCTGGGGACCGGGCATCTGCAGGCCGAGGTTCTTGCGCACCGCGGTCAGCTCGCCGACGAGGTCGGCGTCGCCGACGACGAAGGCGCACCGGTACCCGGCGAGGTTCGAGCGCTTGGACAGCGAGTGGACGGCGAGGATCTGCTCGGCGGAGCCGCCGCAGACGTCGGGGTGCAGCACCGAGACGGGCTCGGCGTCCCAGGCGCACTCCAGGTAGCACTCGTCGGAGACCAGCACGGTGCCCCGCTCGCGGCACCACTCGACGACCTTGCGCAGGTGCTCGGGCGGCAGCACGCGGCCCGTGGGGTTGGACGGGGAGTTCAGCCACAGCAGCGCCGGGACCCGCGGGCCGAAGGCGGTCAGGCTGTCGGTGGCCAGCGCCTCGGCGCCGCACAGCGCGGCGCCCACCTCGTAGGTGGGGTAGGCCAGCGCGGGAAACCCGACGAGGTCGCCCGGGCCGACGCCGAGCTGGCCGGGCAGGTGGGCGATGAGCTCCTTGGAGCCGGTGACCGGGAGGACCTGGTCGAGGCCGAGCCCGGTGACCCCGTGGTCGCGGACCAGCCAGTCGAGGACCGCCTGCCGGGCCGCGGGCAGCCCGGTCGTCGTCGGATAGCCCGGAGAGTCCGCGGCGGCGCGCAGGGCGTCCTGGACCACCACCGGGGTGGGGTCGACCGGGGTGCCGACCGAGAGGTCGACGATGCCCCCCGCGTGGGCGCGCGCCGTGGCGGCGTGGCCGCCCAGGGCGTCCCACGGGAAGTCCGGAAGGCGCCGGGAGACCCGACGCTCCCCGGTGCCGGCGGGGTCGCGACGGCGCAGGTCAGCCGTCCTGGTTCTGGGGCCCGAGCGCGGCGATCATGGGGTGGTCCTTGTCGATCTCCCCCATCTTCGCCGCCCCGCCGGGCGAGCCGAGGTCGTCGAAGAACTCGACGTTCGCGGTGTAGTAGTCCTTCCACTGCTCCGGCGTGTCGTCCTCGTAGAAGATGGCCTCCACCGGGCACACGGGCTCGCAGGCGCCGCAGTCCACGCACTCGTCGGGCTGGATGTAGAGCATCCGCTTGCCTTCGTAGATGCAGTCGACGGGGCACTCGTCGACGCAGGCGCGGTCCTTGAGGTCGACGCACGGCTGGGCGATGACGTAGGTCACCTGGTCCTCCAATGACGGCTGGGTCGGGCTTCCCCGGGGGCGTGAGCAGCCTAGTATCCCGCCGTGACCCCTCCGAAGGTAGCCCGCGGACTGGGACCTCACGTCGTGGGTCTGCGGGTGGTCGTCCGGCGGCTGGTGCGCGGCGAGACCGGCCCCAGCGGCGGACCGGCGATGACCGACCTGCTCGGCGTGTGCACCGCGTGGGACGCCGACTCCTGCACCCTCGTCCCCGAGGACGGCGAGCCCGTGCGGATCGCCCTGACCGACGTCGTGTCGGGCAAGCCGGTGCCGCCTCGGCCCTCGGTGCGCCACCGCGTGTCGGTGCGCGAGGCCGAGGACCACGCCCTGGTGCTGTGGCCCACCGTGCGCAGCGAGACGCTCGGCGACTGGCTGCTGCGCACCGAGCCCCAGCCCCTGGGCCGGCTGCTGAAGCGGGCCAACTCCGCTCTGGCGGTCGGCGACCCCGGCGTCGGCCTGGCCGAGGCCACCGCCCGCGTCGAGGCCTTCTACGCCGAGCGTGGGCGCGCCGCGATGGTGCAGGTCGAGCACCACAGCGAGGTCGAGCGGTGGTTCGTCGACGCCGGCTGGGCCGAGGTCGAGGGTGGGGCGGCGCTGTACCAGCTGGCCTCCCTGGCGCGGGCGCTGCGCGCGTGCGGACGCGTCGAGGTGAACGGCGCCGAGGTCCACCTCGACGAGGACGGCCCCCGGGCCGCGGTCGAGGTGCTCGTCGACGGCGAGCACGCCGCGGCCGGGCAGGCAGGCCACGACGGCGACTGGCTGGGCCTGCACTCGGTGCACGTCGTGGCCCGGCACCGCCGCCGCGGCCTGGCCACCGCGGTGATGGCCGCGCTCCTCGACTGGGGGGGAGCGCGCGGCGCACGGCACGCGTGGCTGCACGTGGAGGTCGACAACGAGCGCGCACGGGCGCTCTACGAGCGGCTCGGGTTCCGCACCCACCACGCGCTGCGCTACCTGCGCGCCCCGCACGGCCCCCGCTAGTCGGCGCAGGGCTCGCCGCCAGCGGTCAGCGCAGGGCGCCGAACGTGTGCTCGACCAGCCCGGAGAGGCGGTGCCAGCACAGCCGCTGGAAGGTCAGGAAGACCGTCGCGGCCAGGAACAGGCCGGCCAGGTTCAGCCCGAGCTGGGCCAGGGAGCCGAGGATCTCGGCGGGCACGGCCAGGGCGAGGCCGAGGGCGAGGTTGCCCGCCGCCGGCACGGTCGTGACCGAGATGAACACCCCGACCATGGCCGAGGTCTTGCCCAGGGACAGCGCCAGGGCGCCGATCATGCCCGCGACGATCGCGACGACGAACGACCAGACGTCGGGCCGGAAGATGAAGTCGGTCTGCGGTCGGGCTGCGGTGATGTCCGAGGCGTCGAGGAGCCCGCCGAGGTGGGCCAGCGCGGCCAGGCCGGTGACGACCAGCACGGCGCCGGTGAAGGACCCGGCCAGCAGTCCGAGCGCCTTCGCACTCAGGCGCCAGCGGCCGAAGACCAGGCCGACGCAGGCGGCGGCGACCGCGCCGAACTCGGGGCCGACGACCATCGCGCCGACCACGAGGACCGCGGAGTCGGTGATCACCGCGACCGCGGCCAGGACCACCGCGAAGACCAGGAACAGCTGGAAGGACAGCGTCGGCACGCTGCTGTCCTCGGCCTCCTCGAGCACGCTGGCCCAGATCACGGCGTCCTCGGGGTCGCCCGGCGCGGCCCGCTCGAGGCGCTCGGCGGCGGCGAACGGCGTGCTGTCGGGCGTGCTGACCAGGATGCCCCCGCGCTCGCCCAGGCCGGCCTCGCGCAGCCGCTCGAGCAGCTCGTTGACGCTCTCCCGGGCCACGTCGGCCTCCCACAGGTCGCCCTCGGGCTCGAGGCAGACGCCCTCGTGCACGACGACGTTGGTCGCGCGGTCGTCGTCGATCAGCAGGGTCCGCACCGTCGGGGTCAGGTCGGCCGGGACGGTCAGGCGCAGGTGGACGAGCACGGGCGGAGCCTAGGGCTCGGACACGCACTCCACCCCGTCGGAGGGCGTGTAGACGGTGTGGAACGTCTCGGTGCGCACGACCTCGGACTCCCCCGGGCGCCGGAAGATGCGGAACACGTCCACCTGGAACCCCTGCGAGCCGGTGTAGGCGTAGCAGTCCTCGCCGCTCAGCTCCCGGGTCTCGGGCTCGGTGTAGTCGTAGCGGTCGCGAGTTGCGGAGGTGATGTCCCAGACCTTCGTGGAGTACATCCGCACGGTGCACCGCGCCCTGGCTGGACGCGGTGCTCGGGGTGACCTCGGCGTCGACCAGCACGCCGTGGTCGGTGTCGTTGCGGAAGCGCAGGTCGATCGCGCCCCAGGCCACCGTGGCCTCGCGGCCGACCGGGTAGCGGTCGATGTAGAACGAGTGCGGGCGAGTGCTCGACGTCCTCGAGGCCGGCGAAGTACATCGCGTTGAACAGGGTCGTCGCCATCTGGGAGACGCCGCCGCCGAGGTCCTCGCTGCAGGATGCCGTCGCAGATGATGAAGCCCTCGGTGAAGCCGTTCTCCCGGGTGCGCTCCCCGACGATGTCGTTGAGCGAGAAGGTCTCGCCGGGCTCGAGCAGGGTGCCGTTGATGAGCTCGGCGGCCCGGCCGAGGTTGACGTTGCGGTACTCCGCGTAGGGGAAGTAGGTCGTGAACGTCCGAGACCTGCTCCTTGATGCCGAGGGCCGGGCGTCGCGCGGTGGTGAAGTCGGCCTTGTCGACGCTCGCCGGCGACCTTGACGCTGCGCTTCCCGGTGTCGGCCGACCACGCGCAGGAACGCTTCGCCGAGGTCGCTCGACCGGGTAGGTGACGCCGGGCTTGGCCGGGACCACCTGCGGCTTGCCGTCGACGAGGCGAAGCGTGGCGTCGACCGGGGCGCCGTTGCGGCTGCGTCGCTGAGCCGCACCAGGCCGCGCAGCCGCTGCTGGTCGACGGCGGGCCGCAAGGCGCCGTCGACGGGCACCATCGACGGGCGCGGGCGAACTGCGCGGGGCTCAGCCGCACCTCGCGTCGCCGAAGCGCAGCGTCACCGGGGCCGGATAGCGCCGGGTTGGCGAACTCGTCGAGCGCCGTCTGCACGTCGGCCTCGTCGATGTCGGGCGCGGCGGGCACGAGCTCGAGCTCGGCGGCGGCTCCTCGCCAGGAACGCCGCCACCAGCGCGTCGCGGGTCGCGCCCGGGTCGAGCCTGGTCGCCGGCGACCGGGTCGACGGTGCGCTCAGCCGGTGCGGGTGAACCGGATCGCGCCGTCGCGGGGCGAGCGCTCCCGGCGTCGACGAGCCGCTCGGGCGACGGCGGCGTCGAGCCGCTCCTCGTCGACCGCGACGACGGCGTCGAGCTCGCTGCCCGCCGGTGTAGTACTGCCCAGAGCCGACGGGGTGCCCAGGTGCGGCCTGCCGCCGGCCGCGTCGACGGAGGCCTCGTAGTCGACCGACAGCCCGGCCTCGGGGGGGTCACCTCGACGGTGCGGCTCGCCGACCACGAGGACCGGACGGCGCGCGGCCTCGCGCTCGGCCGAGGCCCGCGCGAGCGCCGCGACGGCGTCGGGGGCTGCGGCCGCCGATGTCGACGCCGGCGACGGTGGTGCCGCGCGGGACCTTGTCGCTCGCTCCGGCGTAGGCCGCCGCGTCCCAGCCGCCGCCGACGAGCAGCGCGAGCGGGACCACGACGAAGACCACCAGGCGCCCTCCGGGACGCTCACGACGCGGCGTCGAGGACCCGGTGGCGGGGCTGGCGCTCTCGTCGTCGAAGAAGCTCACCCGGCCATCCTAGGACGGGCCGCGTGGACCGGCTCCGGCCGGCCGGGGCGCGGGGCCGCGGCGCGGTCGCCAGCGCGGCGGTGACCAGCGCGACCACGAGGGCGAGCAGCAGGTAGCCGCCCGGCGTCGGCGGCCACCAGGTAGTCGCCCGCGGCCGGCGCAGCGCGAGGCGGCCACCAGCCACCGCCCAGCCGACGCAGAACGGCAGCCGGGCGACCAGGCCGCGCGGCGGCGCGACCGCAGCGGCGACGCTGGCGGCCACCCCGAGGACCAGGCCCCACCAGAGGTCTGACAGCACGCGGCCGCGACGCCGACCAGCGCCCCGCGACCGGGCGAGGACGGCGCAGCCGAGCAGGAGGCAGCGCCGCGGCCGGCGGCGCACCGCTCAGGCCTCAGAGGCCGGCGAACAGGTCGCTCTCGAGGCCGTCCTGGTCCGAGCTCGCCCCGCGCGCCCTTGGCTATCCGGTAGAACTCCAGGCCCCAGGCGGTGTCGCCCTGACGTTGTTCGACAGGGCGAAGAACGGCCCGTCGACGGTGATCTGGGTGGCGTGCGCGCGCATCGCGGCCATCTTCCGCTCGACGTAGGCGATGCCGTCGACGCCGGCGGCGAGGTGCTCGTCGGGGGTGACGAAGTGCGGCAGCGGGCCGTCGGGGTCCATCCCCTCGAAGGTGGTCGTGTCGCCGGCCTCGCGCAGCGCCCGCAGGCTCTGGCGCATCCGGCTCTCCGACATCGCGCCCCAGTAGATCTTGGCGACGTCCCACGCCTCGCCGAGGTCGGTGCGGTAGGACGGCACGGCCGCCAGCGCGGCGGCGTAGGTGGCGACGCGGTGGGCCTGGACGTGGTCGGGGTGGCCGTAGCCGCCGAACTGGTCGTAGGTGACCAGGACCTGGGGGCGGACCTCGCGGATCACCGCGACGAGGTGGTCGGCGGCCTCGGTGAGGTCGGCGTTCCAGAACGCCTTCGCGTCGGTCTCGTCGGCCGGGATCGCGTGGCCGTCGGCGTGCCACTGCATCCCGGAGTCGCGGTAGGTGCCGAAGCCACCGAGGTAGCGGTGGTCGGTGACGCCGAGCTCGGCCATGGCGTCGGCCAGCTCGCCGCGCCGGTGCTCGGCCAGGCCGCCGTCGCGGTGGTCGGCGAGGTGCTCCAGCTCGGGGACGAGGATCTCGCCCATCTCGCCGCCGGTGCAGGTCACCAGGGTGACCCCGCGGCCCTCGGCGGCGTAGCGGGCCATCGTGGCGCCCTGGCCGATGGTCTCGTCGTCGGGGTGGGCGTGCACCAGCAGCAGGCGGTGGGCGGGGGTCTGGCTCATGGCCCCAGCCTAGGCAGCGGCTCCCACGGCGGCGTGGGCGCGCCCGGTCACGCACCGGGCTCGCGGTGGCGGCGCCGGGGGGCCCGGGGCAGCGGGGGCAGCGGCGCGCGCGCGAGCGGGCGGCGGGGCGCCCGGGTCGAGCCGGTGTCGGCGTCGATCCAGCCGTCGTGCTGCTCGACCAGCGGGGCGAGGGCGGTGGCGACGACCGCGGTGAGCACCGCCCAGGGATGGTCCTCGTCGTCGTCCTCGCCGGCGAGCCGTTCACGGACCACCTCGGCGCGGTGCCCCGCGGTGCGCAGGGCCTCGGCCACGGCGTCGGCGGCCTCGCGCTCCGCGAAGACCGCCCGGGCCACGGCGGCCCCGGTCGACGGGCCGCCGGCCAGGTCGCCGAGGGCGATGGCGAGCCCGGGCAGGAAGGGGCGGTCCGGCTCCAGCCAGTCGACGGTGCCGAGCTCGGCGGCCGACAGCCAGCGCAGCCGGTCGTGCTCCCCGGCGACGGGCTCGCCGTCGAGCAGGACCGCCGTGGCGACCGCGAGCTCGAGGGTGCCGGCGACCGGGCTGCGTCCGGGCAGCCACCCGGTGACCCGCACGGTGCACCCGAGCTCTTCGTCGATCTCGCGCACCAGGGCGGTGGCCGGGTCCTCGCCGGGACGGACCTTGCCGCCGGGCAGCTCCCACCGCCCGGCCAGCGCGGCCGGGGTGGCGCGGCGCGCGGCCAGCACCCGCCCGGTGCGCAGCACGGCCGCGGCCACGACCAAGGACCGCGGGTCGTCGTCGTGTCCCGTGCCGGGGGTCGTCCGGGGCTGCTCCACGCAGCCCGACTCTACGACCGGGCGCGCGTGGCAGGCTGCGCCCATGTCCGCCCCGGTCCGTGCCGAGCCCCGTCCCGTCCCGGGCTCGGTGCCGCTGCTGCCCGCCGCCGGCTTCGTGCTGGTGTGGTCCTCGGGCTACATCGCCGGGCCGGCCGCGGTGGCGGTGGCGGGCCCGCTGAGCGTCCTGGGCTACCGGTTCGTGCTCGCGGCGCTGCTCGCCGGCGTCCTCGCGCGGGTCCTGCGCGGGCCGCTGCGGGTCACCCGGGCGCTGCTGGGCCGCGTGCTCGTCGTCGGCCTGATGATGAACGCCCTGCAGTTCAGCCTGATGTACCTGGCCTTCGACGCCGGCCTCGACCCGACCCTGGGCGCGTTGCTGCACTCGCTGCTGCCGGTGCTCACCGTCGTCCTGGCCGGGGTGATCCTGCGCGAGCGCGTGCACCGGCTGCAGGTCCTCGGTCTCGCGATCGGCGTCGCCGGGGTGGTGCTCGTGCTCGGCCCCGACATCTCCTCGGCCGGCGGGCCCCTCGGCCTGGGCCTCGGCGTGCTCGCCACCTTCGCGCTGAGCCTGGGCACGCTGGGGCAGCGCTGGGTGGGCGGGGCCGGCGACGGGATCGACCCGCTGTGGTCCTCGGCCCTCCAGCTCGCCGTCTCGGCGCCCCCGCTGCTCGTCCTGGGGCTCACGCTGGAGGGCCCCTGGCCGGTCTACGACCTGCGGGACGCGGTCCTGCTCACGGTGTTCCTGGCCGTGGTGAACTCCGTCGTCGGTCTGCTGCTGCTCGGCGCGGTGGTGCGCCGCGGCGGCGCCGGCGCCTCCTCGAGCGTGTTCTTCCTGATGCCGCCGGTGACGGCGGTGATGGCCTTCGTGGTCTTCGGCGACACCCTCGACGCCCTGGAGCTGACCGGCCTGGTCCTGGCGATGGTGGGCGTCGGCATCGCGACGCGGCCGCCCCGGGTGCGGCGCACCGTGACCGCGGACGCGCGAGGCCCCGCCCGCTAGCGTCGGGGGGTGACCGGCCCCGCACCCTCCCCGACGCCTCCGATGTCCCCGGCAGGCGTCCACCTGACCCCCACCCCCGAGGCCTCCGAGGCCGTCGAGGCGTGGCGTGCGGGTCTCGTGGCGCGTGGTGCGGCTGCCTGCGGCCTCGCCGACCTCCTGGCGGGCCTCGGCCGCACCGGTCGTCGGGCCTGGCTGCCGCTGCCCACGGTGCACCGGGCCTGGACCTGGGACGCCACCGACCGGCGCGACCCGCGCTGGTGGCCCCAGGGGGTGACGGTGTCCGCCGACGCCGACGAGTCCGGCCTGGTGCACGGGCGACGGCTCGTGCTGGTCGCCTGGTACGCCAAGGTGCTGCCGGGCGACCCGAAGGGTGGCCACGGCGTGCGCGTCTCGCTCTTCGACGTGGACCGTCGACGCTACGAGCACGTGCTGCTCGTGGTGCCGCGCCTCGGCGGCCCCGGAGACGGTTCTTCGAGCGGGTCCGACGTGAGCGCGCCCCCGCTGCGGGTGCACGCGGGCGGGCTGCTGTGGGCCGGCGGCTGGCTGCACGTGGCGGCCACCGCGCGAGGGTTCGCCTCCTGCCGCCTCGAGGACCTCGTCCGACTGCCCGACGGCGACCCGCTGACCGAGCACCACGGCTACCGCTGGGTGCTGCCCGTGCGCCAGACCCACCGCGGCGGGGCCGACGGGGGCGTCGAGCCGCTGCGCTACTCCTTCTTCTCCCTCGACCGGGCGAGCGCCCCGCCGGCGCTGGTGGTCGGCGAGTACGGCCGTGGGTCGAGTACGCGCAGGCTGGCCCGCTTCGACCTCGACCCGGACACCCTGCTCCCCCGTCTCGACGCCGACGGACGCGCCCGGCCGGAGCTCGCGGAGGGCGTGCGCGGCATGCAGGGCGTCGTCCTGGCCGGTGGCCGGTACCTCGCCACGGCCTCGCGGGGTCCCTGGCGGCCCGGTTCGGTGTGGGCCGGCGAGCCCGGCTCGCTGCGCGAGCACCGCTGGGCGACCCCGATGGGCCCCGAGGACCTCACCCTCGACCCCCTCACCGGCACCCTCTGGTCGGCCACCGAGCACCCCCGCCGCCGCTGGATCTACTCGATGCGCGCCGCCCGCTTCCTGCGCTGAGGCGGGGCTGGGGTGGGGTGGCGCGGCTGCGGGAATCCCCGGTCAGCCGGGGATTCCCGCACTTGTCAGGGGTTGCAAAGCCCGACAAGTGCACGTTCTCCCTGACAAGTCGGCCCCGAACCCGCTCCGACCGCGTCGGTGCGCGAGAGTCAGCGACGCAGCGGGGTGAGGGCGAGCTGCCGGGACTGCGCCACCAGGCGGCCGGCGGAGTCCCAGACCTCGCAGTCCTCCTCGAACATCCCCCCGGCCAGGTTGCGCGTCGCGTGCCGCACCCGCAGCCAGCCTGACGCCGGGCGGGCCCGCACGTGCGCGGTGAGCTCGATCGTCGGCGCCCACCCCGGCAGGTCGAGGCTGAACGTCACGGGCGGAAGAGCGTCGACGACGGTCAGCAACGACAGGACGTCGGGCTCGCGGTCACCGTGGAAGCGGAACCAGGCAGCCATCTCGCCCCGCCCGCTCGGTGCGCCGACGGCCCAGCCGACCTGGTCCTCGGGCAGGCGGAGGTCGAAGCGCTCCATCATCGGCGGGGCCTCGCCGGAGCGGGCCGTGGCCGGGACGCACTCCTCGAGCGGCGGCAGCTCGAGCGGGGGCGCGGTGGTGCGGACCTCGCCGCCGAGGTCGTCGAGGTCGCCGTAGGTGGCCAGCGCAGTGATGCGCACTCGCTCCTCGCCGTCGACGTCCTGGACGAGCTCGGCGGCGGCGGTGGCCGTGGTGCGGCCCTCGCGCCGCACGGAGACCCGCACCCGCGCGGGTCCGGCGACCGCGGCGGAGAGGTAGTAGGCGCTGACGCTCAGCGGGTCGGGCTTGTCGGTCAGCGAGGCGCCCAGAGCCCGGCCGATCACGGCCAGCAGGTAACCACCGTTCAGGCCGCCCCCGACCGACCAGCCGGGGTGCAGCTCGGCGGTGAAGCGGCCGGGTCCGTCCGGGGTGACGGCGGTCTGCTCGTCGTAGGGGTGCGTCATGGGCGGCACCCTAGAGGGTGCCGGTCAGGGCTCGGGACTCGCCGTTCTACGCGTTCCGCAGGTTCGTCAACGCCTTGAGGACGTCCTCCGACCAGTCGGCCTGGTTGATCGTGCCCGCGTCGACTGCCGCGAGGCAGTCCTGCAGCAGCTGAGACCTCTCCGAGACGGGACGGCCGCCGGCCTCGGCGGTAGCTCCCTCGGTGATCTCGTTGGCACACGCGACCGGGTCGAGCACCACCGGGGGCGTCGTCGTCGTCGTCGTCGGGGTGGGCGTCGTCGTCGGGGTGGGCCCGCGGGTCGGGGTCGTCGTCGGGGTGGGCGTCGTCGTCGGGGTGGGCGTCGTCGGCGTCGTCGGCGTCGGCGTCGGGTCGCGCGTCGTCGGCGTCGTCGGCGTCGTGGGCGCCGAAGGACCGGACGGCGTCGAGGTAGGCGCAGAGGGGTCGGACGGCGTCGGTGGGGGCGACGGTTCAGGAGTCGGCTCCGGCTTCGGCTTGTCACCGCCGGGCTTGGTGTCGCCCTTGCCGCCAGGATTGGTGTCGTCGCTCCTGCCGCCGGGCTTCTTCGGGTCATCGGCCTTCTGACCGGGCTTCGTGGTGTCAGCATTCCCACCGGGCTTCGTGTCGCCACCCTTGCCGCCGGGCTTGGCGTTCGGTGCACCGTCGTTCTTCTTGCCGGCGTTCATGGAGTCGACCGCTCCCGACAGCGTCCCGGCGGTGGCCGGGACCGAGAGGGACGCCGCGGACCCGAGCTGCACCGTGGAGACGGGGGCGGTGGCCGAGGAGGCGCTCTCGCCGGCCGCGTAGGCCCTCATCAGGGCCAGGACGGTCTCGACGTAGCTCTCGCTGCGGTTGTAGGAGAACACCGCGTCGTGCTGGCCGGTCTCGGTGGCGAGGTCGTCGTCGTTGCTGCACAGGTAGACCGCGGCCGCGAGGGCCGCGTCGTCGATGTCCTGCGGGTTGCGCTCGCCGTCACCGTCAGCGTCGACGCCGACGACCGACCAGGTGCTGGGCAGGAACTGCATGGGGCCCACGGCGTGGTCGAAGCTCTGGTCGCCGTCGAGCAGGCCGGCGTCGCTGTCGGTGATCCGCGAGGTGCCGTTGCGGCCGGTGAGAGCCAGGCCGATGATCGAGGGCGTCGAGACGCCGTCGGCGTCGGGGACGCTGCCGCCGTAGCGGCCGTGGTCGGACTCGACGCGGCCGACGGCGGCGACGAGCTCCCAGGAGAGGTGGCAGGAGGGCAT
The DNA here is from genome assembly GCA_963728085.1 of uncultured Actinomycetota bacterium. Taxonomy (GTDB): domain Bacteria; phylum Actinomycetota; class Actinomycetes; order Propionibacteriales; family Nocardioidaceae; genus Nocardioides. Next base: position 61,698 of record CAVSIQ010000003.1, read on the forward strand.
GGCCTCATCGATGACGACGGCGGCGCGCTGGTAGGCGGCCAGGGCCGCGCTCGGGATCTCGGTGGTGTCCGCGGAGGCGACGGCGGTGATGCCGTTGGCGCCGCGGCCGAAGCCGGTGCCGGAGGCCACGCTGGCGGCGACTGCGAGGGCCCCACCGCGCCCGGAGCCCAGGGGGGCGGACCACTCGGTCGCGGCCCACGGGGCGGGTTCGGCCGGGGGCAGGAAGCGCAGGCCGGTGCTCGTGGCCTCGTCCGGTGCCGTCACGGGGACGGCGGCGACACGGGAGACGGGCGCCTGGCTGGTGCTGGCCACGAGGACCACGGCGCCGACCACGGCGGCCCCGGCGAGACGTCGCAACCGCAGCGTCGTCACGTGGGGGGCGCGGGGGGCGCGGCTCGCTGGCGTCGAGCCAGCGGCGCTGGGCTTCATGGGTACATCCTGACGGGTACGACCATCACGTGGCTACGGTTCGCCGACTCTGCGGCCGTGGTCTAGCAGGGTGGAGGCAGACGGGCGGAAGGCCGGGCAGGCTGCGCGCCCACCCGGCCCCCGTCCGGTTCACCGACGGAGCTTGCTGACCAAGCCTCGTACGCCGCGCCCGATGGCGGCGTCGGTGCCGCTCGAGGATCCCGTCGATGTACCGCCGCGGGTACCGCCGGGCGTGCCGGTCTTGCCGGCGGTGGTCCCCTTGCGGCCTCCGCCGCCGAGGAGCTTGGACGCGATCTGGCTGATGCCACTCATGGTGTTGCCTCCTTGTTTGGCACCATCCGACCGCACCGAGGGCCCCGGTGGCTAGGCCCCTAGGGGTTCCTCAGCTCTCGAGGGCGGCGTCGAGGGTGATCTCGACGCCCGCGAGGGCCTTGCTGACCGGGCAGCCGGCCTTCGCGTCCTCGGCGGCCTTGGTGAAACCGGCCTCGTCGAGACCGTCGACCTCGCCGCGCACGGTCAGGGTGATGCCGGTCAGGCGGAAGCCGCCGTCACCGGGGTCCGGGCCGAGCGAGACGTCGGCGCGCACGTCGAGCGCCTGGGGCGTGCCGCCGGCCTGGGCGATCAAGGCGGAGAGCTGCATGGCGTAGCAGGCGGAGTGGGCCGCCGCGATGAGCTCCTCGGGGCTGGTCGTGCCGCCGGCGTCGTCCGCCGTGCGCTTGGGGAACGAGACGTCGTAGGTCCCGACCTTCGAGCTCGAGAGCTCGACCTGACCGGAGCCGTCCTCGAGGCCCCCGTTCCACGCGGTCCTGGCAGTGCGAGTAGGCATGTGCATGTCTCCGTCCGGTGAGATATCTTGTACACGAGACAAAGTACCCGACCGGCCCCGGTCGGGCAATGCCCTGGGGAGGACCGATGGCCGACCAGCGCGGCCTGAGCGAGCACGAGGCGGAGACCACCGGCCTCGAGGCGATGCTGTGCTTCGACCTCTACGCCGCCTCGCGCGCGATGACCGCGACCTACCGCCCGGTCCTCAACGAGCACGGCCTGACCTACCCGCAGTACCTCGTGCTGGTGGCCCTGTGGGCGCGCGACGACGTCCCGATCAAGCACCTCGCCACCACCTTGCGGCTCGACCACGCCACGCTGACGCCCCTGCTGCGCCGGCTCGAGGAGCGCGGACTGCTCCAGCGGGCGCCCGGCGACGTCGACCGTCGCTCCGTGAGCGTGCGCCTGAGCCCTGCCGGCGACGAGCTGCGGGCGATCGAGGACGCCGTGCACTGCGCCATCGTCGAGGCGACCGGGCTCGACCACGCCGCCCTGGGCCGCCTGCAGACGGCGCTGCGCCGCCTGACCACCTCGCTGCTCACCGCGCCGGGACCGGCCGGGCCCGGCGCGGCGTCACCCCGCTGAGGTCCGCTCAGGACGCCGGGCAGCGCTCGTAGAGCACCCGGGTCTTGAACACCCGCGGCGAGTCGTAGCCGGTCGGGTCGGTGAAGCGGCAGCCGTACGCGGCGTCGGCGACCACCCTCGGGTCGAGCACCGCGTCGCCAGCCGGGCGGTCGGGGTAGCCGTGACCGCGGCCGTGACCGCGGCCGTGGTGGGCCCGGCCCTGCGAGTGCTTCGACTCGACCCACCGGGTCAGGTCGTCCCAGGCGGTGCCCACCTCGGTGGGGGTGAACTCGCAGTGGTCGGCCGAGCGGATCGCTCGCTGCACGAGCAGGCGCGACTGGCCGTGCCGCGCGACGTCGCGGGCGTAGGCCTGCTCCATCGAGAACGGCACGAACAGGTCACCGAGACCGTGCAGGGTCAGCACGGGCACGCCAGGACGGCCCTCGATGCGCGGCACCGCGGTCAGGCTGTGCGTGCGGCGGGCGCGGCGGTCGGCCGGGCCGACCCGTCGCACGGTCGCGTTGACGTCGACCGGCTCGTTCGGCGTGTAGGTCGTCGTCCGGTTCTGCGCGACCCGGATCGCGTTCTGCGCCAGGCGGCCGCCGTCGTCCGGGCTGTACAGGGTGAACAGGAAGTTCTTCCAGATCGCGAACGCGTCCTCCGAGCCGGGGCGCTCGCCGCCGCTGAGCTCGGTGGTGATCGCCCGCAGCTGACGACCGCGCGCGTTGGCCAGCACCGTGCCCGGAGCCAGGCCGGTGAGGCCGAGCTCGTCCTGGATGACCGGCACGTCCTGGGTCAGGTAGTCCGCCGGCGGCGGGTAGGCCTCCGAGTCGGCGAGGTCCTGCGCGAGGAGGTTGTAGGACAGGAAGTAGTCGAAGAGCTCCTGGTCGCCCAGCACGCCGCACATCGGCAGGGCGCCGGAGTAGAAGCGCGGGTACTGCTCGAGCGAGCGGCCGATCACGTGGCCGCCCATCGACACCCCGGCGACGTAGGTGCGGCGGGGGCGGTGGTCCAGGCCCTCGCGGCGTAGCGGGCCAGGCGTGGGTGGTGCGCACGCCGGTGGCGACGTCGTAGTCGTTGCGGGCGTAGCTCGAGGCGGCCCACGCGTAGCCCTCGCGAGCAGGCGCTGGCGCAGACCGAAGCCCGGGGCGTCGACGGTGAGCTCGGTGCCGGTGCCTCGGTAGCCGTGCGCCCACATCACCAGCTCGCCGTTCCAGTCCACCGGGGCCTCGATGACGTAGGCGGCGTGGTTGCGCACGCCCTTCTCGACGCGGGTGGGGCTGCCGGCGACCTGCGTCGGCTCGATGGCCGACGGGACGATCGTGTACCCCGGCAGCGGCTCGTCGCCCGGGGTGCGGGGGCCGCGGTCGTGCTTGCCGGCGTGACGGCCCGGCTCCTCGCCGGTGGCGGCACCCGCGGTGGACGGCGCGACGCCGACGACGAGGGCGGCGCTCAGCGCGGCGGCGCCGGCGGCGGCCAGCGCCCGGCGGGATCGGTGGGGACGACGCAGTGGCACAGGGACTCCCGGGAACGATGACAGCGGTGGCGTGGACGGACCTGTGGTCGACGTCACACGGGACCCTAGTGCGCGGCGGAGATCTGGGCGAGCACCGATTCTGCCGCGTTCACCCCGCACATCCCGTGCACTCCCCCACCCGGAGGGGTGGCCGACGAGCACAGCGCGACCCCCCGCATCCCGAGGCGGTAGGGGTCGAGCGCGGGTCGGGGACGGAAGGCGAGCTGCAGCGGGGAGTTGGCTCCCACCCCGATGTCGCCGCCGACGTAGTTCGGGTCGTGCTCCTCCAGGCCCGCCGGCCCGCGGCGGTGCACCGCGACGACCCGCTCGCGGAAACCGGGTGCGAACCGCTCGACCTGGTCGAGGGTGGCCTCGGTGGCGTCCCCGGTGTAGCCGTGCGGCACGTGGGCGTAGGCCCACAGCGGGGTGACCCCGTCCTGGGCGCGGCTCGGGTCGGCCAGGTGCTGCTGGCCGACGAGGACGAACGGTCGCCGTGGCATCACCCCGCGGTTCGTCTCCGCCTCCACGCCGGCGACCTCGGCGGCCGGACCCCCCAGGTGCAGCGTGCCGGCACGGCGGCACTCGGGGTTGGTCCACGGGACGTCGCCCTCCACGGCGACGTCGACCTTGAAGGCCGCCGAGCCGTACCGGAAGCGGCCCAGCGCTCGCCGGACCCGCGCGGGCATCCGGTCGCCGAGGATCCGCACGGCCGCGGTCGGGGAGGTGTCGAGGACCAGCGCGCGCGGGGCCCCCCCGTGCACCTCGACGATCTGGTCGAGGTCACGCACGTCGACGCCGGTGCGCACCCGGCCGCCGAGGCTCTCCAGCTTCGAGACCAGGGCCGCGGCGATCGCCTGGCTGCCCCCGACGGCCACCGGCCACCCGGCGCGGTGCCCGGCGGTGCCCAGCAGCAGGCCGACGGCGCTGCTCAGCGGGGTGTCGAGCCGGTGGAACGCGTGGGCGGCGACGCCCATGAACAGCGCTCGGGCATGCTCGTGGGCGAAGCGGCGCACCAGCCACGTCGCGGGCAGGGCGGCGTTCACCCCGAAGCGTGCGAGCAGCAGCGGGTGGCGCGGCACGTGGACCACCGGCCCGAGGACGTCGTCGGCGAGGAGGTCGAAGTCCCGGGCGAGCGGCTCGAACAGCGCCCGCCAACGCTCACCGTCGCGCCCCAGCGAGGCCACCGTCCGCGCGACGTCGCGGGACAGGACGCCGGCGCTGCCGTCGTCGAGGGGGTGGGCGAGGTCGACCTCCGGCCAGGCCCAGCGCAGCCCGTGCTCGTGCAGGCCGAGGGTCGACAGGTACGGCGAGAGCACGCCCAGCGGGTGGAAGGCCGAGCAGTCGTCGTGCAGGACTCCGGGCAGCGTGAGCTCGGAGGTGCGGGTGCCGCCACCGACCCGCTCGGCGCGTTCCAGGACGGTGACGTCCAGACCGGCCTGGGCCAGGCGGACCGCCGCGGCGAGGCCGTTGGGGCCGCTGCCGACCACGACCGCGTCGCCGCTGAGGGTCGGGGAGCGCGTCATGGCCGCAACCTAGCCGCGCCCGCCTCGCGCCACCTCCTCCTGGGCGGCCCGCGCGGGTCTGGAGCGGACGACCCGGTGACACCACCCCCCGCATGCCTCACCATGGAGCGACGCACGGAAGGCCCCCATGCACCCCCTCCCCCATCCGCCGACCCCCACGGTGCCGCCCGGCGGCGCCCTGGGGGTCGTCGCGCTGCTCGGACTGCTCGCGGTCGGCAGCGCTCTGGCGGGCCTCGACCCGGCGACCGAGGGCCTCGGCGCCGTGCTGTACCTGGCGGTCCACCTCGGCGCCACGACCTTCGCGCTCGCCCACGGCCTGCGTCGTCAGGGCGCGGCGCGCACGCTGTCGCTGCTGATCGCCGCCGCGCTGCTCACCACGACCCTGGGCGAGATCGTCTGGTCGATGCACGGCCCGGACGGCCCGCCGGGGCTGGTGTCGGCCGCGGACCCTCTCTACCTGCTCTCCTACCCCCTGATCGGGACCGCGCTGGTGCTGGCGCTGCGCCTGTCCCTGGGCGGGCGCCTGCGCGTCGACCCCGTCATCGACGCCGCGACGATCGTCGTGGTCTGCCTGACCGTCCTGTGGGACGTCTCGGTGCAGGGCATCCTCACCGAGGACTCCCTCGGCCCGGGCACCAGGCTCGTCCTGGCCGCGTACCCCGTCCTGGACGCGACGCTGCTGGGTCTGACCCTGCGCGTGCTGCTGCGCCGGCGCGCCCGGGTGATCGTCGGACGGCGCCTCGCCCTGGGCCTGACCGGCTGGCTGGCCGCGGACATCGGGTACGCCCAGATGCCCGGCACCGCGGCGGGCGAGGCCGCCCTGGACCTCGGTTGGATGCTCGGCGCGGTCGCCATGGCCTGGGCGACGCGGGCGCCGGAGGCGGGCGTGACAGGCCCGGGGCGCCGCGCCTTCAGCCTGGCCGAGGAGCCCCCGGCCGGCAGCGAGGCCGCGTTGCGCGCCGAGACGGTGAGCTCCGACGCGCTGACCGGGCGGGTCGTGGTGGCGATCCTGCCCCTGATGGTGCCGACCACCCTGCAGGTGGCCAACCTCCTCGCCGGTCGCCCCCCGAACGTCGTCGCCAACGCCGTGGGGATGACGGCGCTGGTCCTGCTGGCGCTGGCGCGCACGGTCCGTCTGCTGCACGAGCAGGCCCGCGGCGCCGCCGACCTCGAGCGCGCCCGCGACGCAGCGCTGGCCGCATCCCGGGCCAAGTCGGCCTTCCTGGCCACGATGAGCCACGAGATCCGCACCCCGATGAACGGGGTGATCGGCCTGACGTCGCTGCTCCTGGCCACCGACCTGGAGGCCGCCAGCGCCAGTACGCCGACGGGGTCCGCTCCGCCGGCGAGGCCCTGCTCGGGATCATCGACGACATCCTGGACTTCTCCAAGGTCGAGGCGGGCAAGGTCGAGGCCGAGGAGGTCGACCTCGACCTGCTCGAGATCATCGAGGGCGTCGCGACCATCGTGACCGGGCCGGCCCGTGAGCACGGGCTCGAGCTGGTCGCGTTCGCCGCCCCCGGACTGCCCCGGCACCTGCGCGGGGACGCCGGGCTGATCCGCCAGGTCCTGCTCAACCTCGCGGCCAACGCGGTGAAGTTCACCCACGCCGGCGAGGTGACCGTCGGCGCCCACTCGTCGACTCCTCCCCGGGCTCCGCGCTGGTCCGGCTCGAGGTCCGCGACACCGGCATCGGCATCAGCCAGGACCAGCGCGAGGGTCTCTTCGACCCGTTCTCGCAGGCGGACTCCTCCACCACGCGCCGCTACGGCGGCACCGGGCTGGGCCTGGCCATCTGTCAGCGCCTGGTCGCGGTGATGGGCGGCGAGATCGGCCTGGACAGCGAGCCCGGACGGGGCAGCACGTTCTGGTTCACGGTGCCGCTGACCGTCCCCGCCGACCCGCCGCCCACGCCACCCGAGCCGCCCGCGCCGGCGCCGCTGGCGGGTCGCCGGGCGCTCGTGGTCGACGACAACGCCACGAACCGGATGATCCTGGCCACCCAGCTCGACCTGTGGGGCATGGAGGTCGTCGCCGCCGCCTCGGCCGCGGAGGCGCTGGCGCTGTGGCCGAGCTCCGGGGTGGTGGACCTGGTCCTGCTCGACCGCTGCATGCCCGAGGTCGACGGTCTCGAGCTGGCCGCCACGATCACCGCCGACCCGGCCCTGCGCCACCACGGGATGGTGCTGCTCACCTCGGCGCCCGACGTCGACACCGCCGCGGCCCGCCCGGTCGGTGTCACCGAGGTGCTCGCCAAGCCCGTGCACCTGTCGCGCCTCGAGAGCGTGCTCGGTGCGGTGCTGGCCGCGGGCCTCCGGCGCGCCGAGACCGACGACGCCGGCGACACGGGCGACACGGGCGACGCGGGCGACACCGCCCATGCGGGCGACATCGGCGACACGGGGAAGGCCGCGGCCACCGCGGCCACCGGCCCCGGCCGGGCCGACCCGGAGGCGGACCCCGGCGGCCGGGACGGAGCCGGCCGCACGGTGCTGGTCGTCGAGGACAGCGAGGTCAACCAGATCGTGGCCGAGGGCATGCTCGTCTCGCTCGGGTACGGCGTCGAGATCGCCGAGAACGGCCTGGTCGCGCTGGACCGGCTGGCCGACCGCGCCTACGCCGCGGTGCTGATGGACTGCCAGATGCCCGAGATGGACGGCTACGACGCGACGCGCGCGCTGCGGCGCCGCGAGCCCGACGGCGTGCGCACCCCGGTGATCGCGATGACGGCCAGCGTCACCGAGGGCGAGCGGGAGCGCTGCTTCGCGGCGGGCATGGACGACTTCGTGGCCAAGCCGGTGAGCCGGGCGGTGCTGTCGGACGCGCTGGAGCGGTGGGTGCGGGAGCCCGACGTGCGCGGCGTGCCGGTGCCCCCGTCGCGCTGAGCCTCAGCGGCGCGTCTCCAGGGGCCGGATGGCGGCGGCCGGCAGCCACGCCTGACGCACGTAGGGCCCGTCGCCCCGCGCCCCCACCCCCCGCTGCGCGGAGATCACCCAGCCCTCCCAGCCGGCGGGGGTGCACCGCCAGGCCAGCAGCAGGCCGGGCACCTGGTCGTCGGCCCACAGCCCGGCGATCGAGACCCACACGTGCTGGGCCCGCGGGTGGATCTGCATCACCCCAGACTAGAACACCTGTTCGATCGACGTGCCCGGTCCCCGCGGGCGTAGGCTGCGAGGACCGTCGACCGAGGGAGCACGCCGTGGCCACCAAGGACCTGCTGGAGCAGCTCGAGCCCGTGGTGGCCGAGAACCTCGACCGCCACCTGTCGATGGCCCAGGAGTGGCACCCCCACGACTACGTGCCGTGGAGCGAGGGCCGCGACTTCGCGTTCCTCGGCGGCGAGGACTGGGACCCGGAGCAGTCGCGGCTCTCCGAGACGGCCAAGGCCGCGATGTTCACCAACCTGCTCACCGAGGACAACCTGCCCTCCTACCACCGCGAGATCGCCACCCGCTTCGGCCGCGACGGCGCCTGGGGCACCTGGGTGGGGCGCTGGACCGCGGAGGAGAACCGGCACGGCATCGCGATGCGCGACTACCTCGTCGTCACCCGCGGCGTCGACCCCGTGGAGCTCGAGCGCGCCCGGATGGACTACATGACCTCCGGCTACGACTCGGGCGACAAGACCGCCCTGGAGGCCGTGGCCTACGTGTCCTTCCAGGAGCTGGCCACCCGCGTCTCGCACCGCAACACCGGGAAGGTCACCCACGATCCCGTCGCGGACCGGATGCTCGCCCGGATCTCGAAGGACGAGAACCTGCACATGATCTTCTACCGCAACATCGTCAACGCGGCCCTGGAGATCGCCCCCGACGAGACCATGCGCGCCATCGCGGACGAGGTGATGGGCTTCGAGATGCCCGGCGCCACCATGGCCGGCTTCCGCCGCAGCTCGATGATCATCGCCAAGGCCGGCGTCTACGACAACCGGCTGCACCACGACGAGGTGCTCCTGCCGATCCTGCGGCACTGGAGGTTCTTCGACCGCACCGGCCTCGGAGCGGCCGGGGAGCAGGCGCGCGAGGAGCTCGCGACGTTCCTGGCGACGCTCGACGCGCAGGCCACGACCTTCGTCGAACGGCGCGCCGAGAACCGCGCCCGCGCGGCGGCCCGCTCGGATGCCGACCTGGCGGCCGACATCGTCACCTGACGGCGGCGCGAGGCGTCACCCGTGTCTGGTCTTCTTGACGTCGACGTCACGCAGACGTGACCCTGCCGTCGTGGGACGAACCTCCGCGCGGGGCCGCAGCAACCGGGTCCGCGGCGCTCGCACGGCGAACGGCCTGACCCAGGCCGACCTCGCCGCAGCCGCCGGCGTCAGCCGCCAGACGGTCGTCGCCGTCGAGGCCGGTGACTACGCGCCCTCGGTGTACCTCGCGCTGGCCATCGCCGCGCGGCTGGGCCGCAGCGTGGAGGAGCTGTTCGGCAGCGACGGGGCCACCGAGGTCCCCACCGCCGGCACCAGCGCGGCCGGCCGGCGCGAGGAGCTGCCATGAGCGACCGGCACCGCTCGCGAGCAGGACGAGGGGCGGACCGGAGCGGTCCCTCGACGTGTCCGCGCGCACCGGCACCCTCGGCCGTGCGGGACGCCCAGCGGAATCCCGCTCAGGCCATGGCGGCGAACCGCTCGACAGCGTCGCGACTGCCCGACACGATGATCATGTCGCCCTCCTCGATGAGGGTCTCGGCAGTGGCGTAGGTGAAGTCCTGGCCGGTCCGCTTGACGCCGACGACCGTGACGCCGCACTGCTGACGCACGTGGGAGTCGGCCAGCGTCTGGCGGTGCATCCGACGCGGTGGCCGGGTCTTGGCGAAGGCGTAGCCGTCGTCGAGCTCGATGTAGTCGATCAGCCGTCCGCGCACGAGGTGGGCGATCCGCTTGCCCATGTCGTGCTCGGGGCGCACCACGTGGGCGACGCCGACCTGGGTCAGGATGCGTTGATGGGCCTCGCTCACGGCCTTGGCCCACACGGTGCCCACGCCCAGGGTGATGGCCACCGAGGCGGACAGGACACTGGACTCGAGGTCGTTGCCGACACCGATGACGACGGTCTCGAAGCCTGCCACGCCGAGCTGTCGCATTGCTTCCTCGTTGGTCGAGTCGGCCTCGACGACGTGGGTCAGCCGTCCCGCGAGCGACTGCACGATCGAGGGGTTCGAGTCGACCCCCAGGACCTCGACGCCCTCGGCCACGAGCTCGAGGGCGAGCGACTTGCCGAACCGGCCGAGGCCGAGCACGGCCACGCCGCTCACGTTCGTGTGGTGCTTTCGTGCTGATGACCTAGCCAAGGAGGGGCCTGCCTTCCGGGTTCTGGTAGAGCCGTTGACGTTCGCGCAGCGCGAGCGCGGAGACCAGTGTGATCGGTCCCAGGCGGCCGAGGAACATCAGCGCCACCAAGATGAGCTGTCCCACGCTGGACAGGTCGGCGGTGATCCCTGTCGAGAGTCCCACCGTGGCGAAGGCCGAGACCACCTCGAAGAGCACCACGTGGGTGGTGAAGCCGGACAGCTCGACGAGCAGGACCGTCGCTGAGACCACGGCGCCGATCGAGAGGAGCGCGACGGTGAGGGCCTGGCGCACCGCCCGGTCGGTGATCCGCCGGTCGAAGGCGTGCACGTCCTTCTCGCCGCGCACCTCGGCCCAGATCACGAAGAACAACAGCACGAACGTGGTGACCTTGATGCCCCCGGCGGTCCCAGCCGACCCGCCACCGATGAACATCAGCACGGTGGTTCCCAGCAGGGTGCCTTCGTTCATCTGGGAGATGTCGAGGGTGTTGAAACCCGCCGTGCGCGGCATCACCGCGTGGAAGAAGCCGGCGAGGATCCGGCCTGGTAGGTCGAGCTGGCCCAGGGTTGCCGGGTTGCGCCACTCGTTCGCCGTCACGAAGAGGGTGCCGAGCACCAAGAGGGCCACCGTGGCCGAGACCGTCATCTGCGTGTGCATGGTCCACCGGCGTGGCTGCATCTGGCGGCGCAGCTCGAGCAGGACGGGGAAGCCCAGACCGCCGGCGATCACCGCCCCCGCGACGGGCAGGCAGACCCACCCATCGTCGACGAACCGGGTCAGGCTGTCGGGCCACAGCGCGAAACCGGCGTTGTTGAACGCCGAGACGCCATGGAACACACCGAGATACGCCGCTCGAGACGGCGAGTAGTCGTAGGCGAGCCAGAACCGCAGGCCGAGCGCGAGCGCGACGGCGGCCTCGAACAGCACGGTGGTGCGAGCCACGCCGATCAGCACGCTGCGCACGTCGCCGAGCCCGATCGACTTCGTCTCCGCCGCGGCCGTCAGGCGAGCCCGCAGGCCCAGACGGCGCGAGATCAGCAGACCGAGCAAGGACGCGAACGTCATCGTTCCGAAGCCACCGACCTGGATCAGCGCGAGGATCACCCCCTCGCCGAACCCCGACCAGTACCCGGCGGTGTCCACGGTGATCAGCCCGGTCACGCACACCGCGCTGGTCGAGGTGAACACCGCCGTCACCACGTCGGTCCCGCCAGGTCCGGCGCGTGCGATCGGCAACAGCAACAGCACCGTGCCCAGGGCGATCGCCGAGGCGAAGCCCACCACGACGAGCTGGCCCGGTGAACGCGAACCGAGCCCACCCCCCAGGCTCAGGGTCGAGATACGAGGCACCAGCGGAGGATAGTGCACCTCCCTCCGCGCGAAGGGTCGGCACCGCACACGACCGGCGACGTCGATCGGCCCGCTCAGCGGCGGCGTCGATCGCTCCTCGGGATCCCGAACAGCGCCGCAAGGATCGTCACGGTGAAGACGACCACGACGAACACGACGCACAACCCGACCAACAGCAGCACGTCGTTCATCGGACCTCCGGTAGGCGCCACCATCCCACACGCCGGGATGGGTCCCCTCGACGACGGCGGCTCGTCCCGGACGCGACCGGCCGGCGGCACGACGCCCAGGCTCGGGCCGAGCAGGTCCGCCCGATCGCTGTCGAGCTGCGCCATCGACACCCACGCCCGCGGAGCGGATGATGGGCCGGTGCCGCGGAGCTCACGGGAACGCACGGGCGCCCGGGGGGACGATGCTCTCGCCCCCGGGAAGCTGCCGGCGCAGAGCTGGCGCGTCCTCGTGCGGCGCGCTGTGGGCCACGTGGTGGAGGCACGGCTCCCCTTCCTCAGCGCCGGGGTCGCGTTCTTCGCGGTCTTGTCCGTCGCGCCGGTGCTGGTGACCGCGCTGTCGGTCTACGGTGCCCTCAACACGCCTGCTCAGGCGCGGAGCCAGCTCTCTCGGGTTGCGGAGGTGCTGCCGCCGCAGCTGGAGCTGCTGGTCACCGACCAGCTGACCAGCATCACCACCGCCTCGACGCAGGTGCTGACGGTGCGCGGCCTCGCGGGGCTCGGGCTCGCCCTGTGGACCGCCACGACCGCCATGGTGGCCCTCATCGACGCGCTGAACGTGGCCTACCACGAGACGGAGACCAGGGGCTTCCTGCGACGGACCCTGCTGGGCTTCCTGTTCGTCCTCGGCGGTGCGCTCCTCCTGGGCGCGGCGATCGCCCTGGCAGGCACGATCTCCCGCGCCGTCGACGATTCGCCGGGCGGCGTAGGCGCCCTGGTGGCGGTGACTGTCTGGCCGGCGCTGGCACTGCTGATGAGCGCGATGCTCGCCGTCCTCTACCGGTTCGCGCCGGACCGCACGAACCCGCAGTGGCGATGGACGACATGGGGGGCCGCGGGCGCCACCGTTCTCTGGGCGGCCACCTCCGCTGCGCTGTTCACCTACGTGCAGAACCTCGGCACCTACGGGACCACCTACGGCTCGCTGGCCGGTGTGGTGATCAGCATGCTGTGGCTGTGGCTCACCGTCCTCATCGTCGTGCTCGGAGCAGCCGTCAACGGCGAGTCGGAGAGACAGACGACGCGCGACTCCACGACGGGCCGTGAGCGCCCGATGGGCCAGCGGGGGGCGGTCGTCGCCGACACGACGCCGTCCCGCACCGAACGCCCCTGACGGCGACCAGCACGGTCACGGGTCCGCTGCCGCATCGAGGACGAACCGTGCCGGGCGCACGCGAGAACGGCCGGGACCCCCGTGCGGGACCCCGGCCGACGTCGATGGGCGGGTCAGGCAGACGCCGAGGCGTCCGCGAGCTCGGTGAGTCGCTTCTGGGCCGCGGTCGAGACGCCCTTGCGGCCCTTGTGGGCCTGCTCGTAGCGCAGCACCACCCGCAGCTCCTCGGCGTCGCCGAGGTGGTTCACCGCGTTGATCGCGTCTCGACCGGACAGCGTGTCGTAGTCCTTGACCGGCAGGTCCTCGGCGTCGACGGTGCCGAGCTCTTCGCGAGTCTTCCGGGCGGCCTTGCGCACCTCGGCGTGAGGGGCCACCTCCTCGGCGCGCTTGACCGCCGCGTCGCGACCTGCGCTCACCACCTCGTCAGCCGCCTCAGCGGTCACTCGGACCTTCGTGGCGGTACTCCCGGCGGCCTGCCGCGCCTTGTCGCCTCCACGTCGGAGCGCGTCGACGGTCCGGTTGAAGATCGCTGCACTCTGGCGCGAGGGCAGCGCGGCGAACCGGGCGAGGGCGCCGATGCCGGCCTGCGTGGGCGTCGGGGCCAGGGCGGCAGGGCCCCCCTGGGCGACCTCGGCGAGGCGGACGCGAATCCACTCGATGGTCTCGGTGTGCGCGTCCTCGAGGTCATGCATGAGGCCGACGACGTCGGACTCGTCCTGCGCCTCGGCCAGCACGCGGGCGAAGACGACACGGTCGCGGAGCTGGTGCTCGAGGCTGAGGTCTGCGAGCAGTCCCTCGGAGAAGGGAGCGGCCTGCTCGGCTGCGACCTTGGATGCGGCCATGAGGCGGCCGACCGCGTCACCGAGAAGGTCGGGTGCTCCGCCGAGGCGGCGGAGGGCGTCTTGGATACGGGCCGCGCGGGCGTCCGCCTCGCGGGCGTTGTCGTCGAGCTCGCGCCGGATCTCCTCCCGCCGGGCCTGGGCGGTACGCACCCGGGCGACCTGCGCCTCGGTGCGGGTGAGCCTGAGGAGCGCGACCAGCTCGTTGATCAGGGCAGTGGAATCGTTGCTCGACCTCGTCATGTTCTCGACACTGGCACATCAACCAGCCGCCGACGAACCGCGAGCGCGCTTTGCGAGGTGACCTCCGACACCCCTCGACGTGACTGCCGCCGCCTGGTCGGCCACCGGCACGGTCAGGGCGCTGGTCAGCCACCGGGATTCCGCTCAGCCGCCGCGACGGCGGTCCGAGGAGTGTGATGCTGTCCTCGTGGCGTGGGTCGGTACCTCGGGTTGGAGCTACGACCATTGGGACGGTGCGCTGTACCCGCCCGGGACGTCGCCAGCACAGCGGCTCGGCGTGTACACCCAGGAGTTCGACACCGTCGAGCTGAACGCCAGCCACTACCGGTGGCCGCGGAACGCCACGTTCGCCGGCTGGCGGCGCCGCCTCCCCCCTGGGTTCAGGATGTCGGTCAAGGCCCCGCGAGGGCTGACCCACGCCAAGAAGCTCTATGCGCCCGAGGTCTGGCTGGACAGGATCGCGGGGTCCTGGCACGAGCTGTACGACAAGCGCGGCGTCCTGCTCGTGCAGCTTCCACCGAGCATGGAGCGAGACGACGAGCGCCTGGGATGGTTCCTCGACCGGGTGCCGTGGTGGATCCAGGTCGCCGTCGAGATGCGACACCCGAGCTGGCACGACGACCAGGTCTTCAGCCTGCTGGAGCGACACCAGGCGGCGTACTGCGTGATGAGCGGGGCCGGGCTCCCGTGCGTGCTGCGGGCCACCGCACCGTTCGTGTACGTCCGCCTCCACGGACCTTCTCCCGACTGGCTGTACGCCGGCTCGTACCCCGACGAGGACCTGGCCTGGTGGGCTGACCGGCTCCGAGACTGGGAGGCATCCGGACGCGAGGTCTACGCCTACTTCAACAACGACGGCGAGGGGCACGCGGTGCGAAACGCCCGGCGACTACGCGAGCTGCTGGGCTCCTGAGTGGCGGGGAGCCCGCCGGCGTCGCACGGGTTGACGATCGTGACGGCCACCGAGTCATCCAGCGAGTACCCGAGCACACCGTCGTCGGGTACCGGTGCCGCACGACGCTGCGACCGGCCGGGGCGAGCGGGGTGCCCGTAGGCCCACCTGTGCCCAGCTCCAACGACTCCGCCCGCGACGCCTCCGCCCGACTCGTCGCCGGAGCCCTCGGTCCTACGGAGGGCGCAGTGAGGGCAGGGCGACCCTCGACGACCCCGACCTGGACGACAGCGTTCGGGGGCCGTGGGACGACGTCGGCGAGAATCGGTCTCCGCCGGACTTCTTGCGCACCATGTGCACGCCCGGAGGTGCGGCAGAGGGCGGGGTCGCACGTGAAGGTGGTCGTCCGCACGCCCGGCCGGACGTCGTCGCGTGCTCGGCCAGCGAGAGCGAATACCACGATGCCGTCGCATGCCATCGAGGATCGCCGAGACGGAGTGCTGCGCGACGTCACTCGACGCCATCCCCGTGATCCAGTCGTCGAGAGTGTCAGCTGCTGCTGTGCTAGAACCCGGAGGACGCCGCGAACTCCTTGGAGGTGAGGATCGTCGGGTTCGCGGGACGGTGCACCGCGGCCTCGACCCGGGTCGATGTCGTGCGGTGCCGGGCCGGCATGTCCGAGCATCCGCGCGGCGATGGAGCCGTAGAGGAACGCTGACTCGGTCCCGTCGATGCGGGCAAGCTCCTCGGCCAAGACCACCACCGGGCCGGTGGCGACGGTGAGGATCTCGCGCAGGGGATCGACCAGCGGTCTCGTCGTTGGCGCGGACGAGTCTCGTGCGGCCCACCTGTCGCTCGCTCAGGATGCCGGCTTCCCTCACGCGCGCCACCTCGCGGCGCGCCGTGGGGTAGGCCAGGCCGGCCCGCTGGGCCAGATCGGTAATGCTCAGCTCTGGACGGTCGGAGACCCTGAGGCCATTTGTCGCGGACTCACCGACATGGCGTCAGGCTAGTCCGAGCCCCGACCTAGACCTTCGATCTTCGCGGATCTTGCGGACAGGTCGCGGATGCTCTGCCAGACAGCCGCTCGGGGCGCGTCGATCTTGAGTGCGCGGATGTATTCGTCGAGACGTTGCGGGCGATCTCGGAGGTAGGTGACTGCTTTGTCGAGGCTCTCGCCCACCGTCTTGCCGTAGGCATCGACCGCCTTGCGCGCGCCGGCCTTCAGGGCGGCGGTGTCGGGTTTCATCATGGCCAGGTCGATGAGGTCGCGGCTGAACGTCGACGTGTCTGCCCAGCGGTCGTCGTTGGCGAGCAGCTTGGTTGCGACCTGGTCTGTTCGCGTCAGGACCCGTAAGCCACAGATCTCATCGCCCGGGGAGGGCGTGTCGAGGTCGACGCGACCTTCATGGATGATCTCGAACTTGATCGCAATCCCCGCAACGAGCACCGAGGTCCTGATGCCGTAACCGTCGACAGAGGGTTTTCGACCCAGGTCCAGTGCTCGGGTAGCCAAGGCGTCGAGCCCGTGGTCCCTGACCATCTGGCGCAGCGCGCGGTAGGACTGCGGGTCGGAGACCAGGAAGTCGATGTCGACCGATTCGCGGAACTCACCGTTGGCGAGGACGATCGCGGTGCCGCCTCCGAACCAGCAGTTGTGCTCGGCCAGGAGCGGTGCGTCGAGGATCGACAGCACCTCGGCCACCTGTTGATGGTGCAGCCGCCTAAACAAGGAGCCTCCCGTTGCTGTAGGTGTCCGCGAGGTGCTGGATGAACGCCTTCTCGTGATCGGTGAGGGCTTCCTGGTTGAGGTGTCGCCAGCCGCGTTCGTAGAGGTTGAGTGCCTCTGTCTCGGTGATGGTGGTGCCGGCGTCGGTCTGCCATGCCAGCGTGCGGAGGCCGGGGTAGTCGCCGACCGTGATCGTCGCCGTTTCTGCTGCTGGAGCGTCGAGGATCGGGACGACGAGGTGGAGTCCGAGTGCGGCGGCAACGTTGACGTAGGCGCCGATCGTGACCGAGGGGTTGCCTGCCTCGATCCTGTGCAGGGTGACGCGGGAAACGCCAGCAGCTTCGGCACAGGCGACTATCGTGACACCGAGGGCCTTTCGGCGTTCGCGCAGCCGGGCGCCTAGGCGTTCGAGGTCCGCCTGTTGCTCGGGACTCGTGTACGGGCTAGGGGCTGGCATGTTTCTCATTTTAGTCATTCAACTCTTAAAATCAATAATGAGAAACGTTCCGAATGATCTCTCGGCCAAAGGGCAGATTGAGGGCAGGCGGGGTAGGGCGGACGTGGGACTACCGACAGACGAGCAACGTCAGGAGACGACGTCCGGGAGCAGGGTGAGCGCCTCGACGTGGCTGGGACGGACCACGCGGAAGTGCCGGTGGTCGAGCGTCGCGATCTCGTCGACCCCAAGCCTCTCGGCAAGGGCGATCACCGAGGCGTCGGTCGTGCCCAGCGGTAGGTCGTCGTAGCGGCGCACCAACTCAGCCATGCGGGCGAAATCCGCAGTCGTCAGGTTGACGACCTCGACGTCTCCAACCGCAACCGCATCGAGGAACATCGCCTCAACCTCAGTGCTCACCCACTCGGCCAGCATGTAGCCGACCTACGCGACGACGGTCTGCGGGACGAGCAACCGACGCCCGGCCAACCGCAAACCACTGCACAGCTCGGTGCAGGCGTGATGATCGACGTCATTGCTAGCTGCGGCCGCGATGAGTGGACCCGAGTCGCAAAGAATCACGAGGGCCGACGACCGACGCCTTCGGCGAGGTACTCATCCACATTCCGCGCGATGTCGGTGCGGCCGTCCTTCGTAACGCCAGCACCGAAGAACGCCGGCGGCCACTCCCCTCGCGACCTCTCGGAGGCCAGGCGCCGCACGTCTGCGAGCACGACCTCGACCTGATCGTCGGGCAGACCCGCGATCATGTGGATGAGCTCATCACGGTTGGCGGTCATGAAGTCAGTCTAGAGCTCGGAGCAGACAAACCTGGGAGCTCGGCGACCAGGGTCTGCTGGGGCGTACGCCAGGGGAGGCGATAGCCGGCGCCGGACCGGCATCTCCCACGGTGGCCGCACCTCGACGATGTCGACGTGTCGGTCGGAGGGGTCGGCCTCGACCTTGACCTGGTCCCACAGGTGCTCGGGCACGCGCTCCCGCGCCCAGAGGCGAATGCGGTGCAGATCAGCCTCGGGAAGCGCCACGACACCAGCGTGCCACTCAGTAACGGAGCACGCCGCACCGAAGCACTCGAGCATGGACGGGCGTGCGGACTGTCTGCGGACCAACTCGACCCGAAGAACCAGCAATCCTCGACGTCTACCAGCGAACCCCGACGACGCTAGACGTTGAAGCGGAACTCCACCACGTCACCGTCGCTCATCACGTAGTCCTTGCCCTCGATGCGCACCTTCCCGGCCTCCTTGGCCTTCACCATGGAGCCGTGCGCCATCAGGTCGTCGAAGGCGACGATCTCGGCCTTGATGAAGCCCTTCTGAAAGTCGGTGTGGATCACGCCGGCGGCCTCGGGGGCGGTGGCGCCCGTGCGGATCGTCCAGGCGCGCGACTCCTTGGGCCCCGCGGTCAGGTAGGTCTGCAGGCCGAGGGTCTCGAAGCCGACGCGGGCCAGCACGTCGAGGCCCGGCTCGTCGACGCCGGTCTCGGCGAGCATCTCGCGGGCCTCCTCGTCGTCCCCGAGCTCGACGAGCTCGGCCTCGAACTTGGCGTCGAGGAAGATCGCCTCGGCGGGCGCGACGAGGTCGCGCATCTGCTGCTTGAGGGCCTCGTCGCCGAGCTCGTCGGCGTCGCAGTTGAAGACGTAGATGAACGGCTTGGCCGTCAGCAGGGACAGCTCGCGCAGGGCGGCGACGTCGACGTCCGTGTCGATCACGGGACGACCGGCCTCGAGGTGGGCCAGCGCCTCCTTGGCCGCGGCCACGGTCGGGGCGAGGTCCTTCTTGGTCTTCGCCTCCTTCTCCAGGCGCGGCACGGCCTTCTCCACGGTCTGCAGATCGGCCAGGATCAGCTCGGTCTGGATGGTGGAGATGTCACTGCCGGGGTTGACCTCGCCGTCGACGTGGGTGACGTCGTCGTCGACGAAGACCCGGGTGACCTGGCAGATCGCCGCGGACTCGCGGATGTGGGAGAGGAACTTGTTGCCCAGGCCCTCGCCCTGCGACGCGCCCGCCACGATGCCGGCGATGTCGACGAACTCGACCGTGGCCGGCAGCGTCTTGGCCGAGCCGAACAGCTCCGCGAGCCGGGGCAGCCGGGCGTCGGGCACGCCGACCACGCCGACGTTGGGCTCGATGGTGGCGAACGGGTAGTTCGCCGCGAGCACGTCGTTCTTGGTCAGGGCGTTGAACAGGGTGGACTTGCCCGCGTTGGGGAGCCCGACGATGCCGATGGTGAGTGCCACGTCGGCGGAGTCTACGGCGCCGCGCCCCTCCGCCCGCCTCCCGGGCGAGCGCGGGGCCCGGCCGGGCGAGGCCTAGGCTCGCGACGTGCGCCTGGCCACCTGGAACGTCAACTCCCTGCGCTCGCGCATCGACCGCGTGGAGGCCTTCGTGGCCCGCCACGACGTCGACGTGCTCGCCCTGCAGGAGACCAAGGGCCGCGAGGACCAGCTGCCGCTGCTGGGTCTGAAGGCCGCGGGCTACGAGGTCGCGGTGGCCGGCAGCAACCAGTGGAACGGCGTCGCGGTGATCTCGCGCGTCGGCCTGGAGGACGTGCAGGTCGGCTTCGAGGCGATGCCCGGGTTCGGCGACCCGCCGGTGGCCGAGGCGCGGGCCCTGGCCGCGACCTGCGGCGGGGTGCGCGTGTGGTCGCTCTACGTGCCCAACGGCCGGAAGATCGACGACGCGCACTACCACTACAAGCTCGACTGGCTGGCCCGGCTTCGCGAGGCCGCGCTCGGCTGGCGCGGCGCGCCCACCGCACTGGTCGGCGACTGGAACATCGCCCCGCGTGACGAGGACGTCTACGACGTCGCCGCGTTCGCCCGCAGCACCCACGTCACGCCACGCGAGCGGGCGGCGTTCGAGGCGTTCCTGGCCGACGGGTGGGCCGACGTCGTGCGCCCGCACGACCCGGGGCCCGAGGCCTACACCTACTGGGACTACTTCCGGCAGCGCTACGAGCGCAACCGCGGTCTGCGCATCGACTTCGTGCTGGCCTCCGCGCCGCTGGCCGCCCGCACCACCGGCGCCTTCGTCGACCGCGACGAGCGGGCCGGCACCGGCGCCTCGGACCACGCGCCGGTCGTCGTCGACGTGGCCGTCTGAGGCGCGTCGCGGGAGCGCTGTCGGCGGCGTCGTCCACCCTGGGGCCATGACCTCCACCACCACCCTGGTGCTCGCCGTCCTCGGCGCGCTCCTCGCCCTGGTGCTCGCCGCCACGACCGGCTACGTGCTCGGCGTGCTCCGCACCCGTGCGGCGGCCGCCGCCGTGCCCGACCCCCGCGAGGCGCGGTCGCTCGCCGCCGCCGAGACGACAGCCCGCGAGCAGGGGGCGCAGGCGGCGGTGCTGCGCGAGAGCCTGGACCGGCTGCACGACCAGATGCGCGACCTCGAGCACAGCCGGGTGTCGTGGCAGAGCCGGCTGCACCAGCAGGTCGACGACGTGCGCGCCACCACCGACGTGCTGCGCCGCGAGACCGCCTCGCTGAGCACGGCGCTGCGCAAGCCGCAGGTGCGCGGACGCTGGGGCGAGATGCACCTGCGACGCGCGGTCGAGCTGGCCGGCCTGGTCGACCGGTGCGACTTCGACGAGCAGGTGCGCCTGAGCGCCCACGACGGCCCCGAGGGCGCCGACGCCGGCGCCCGACGGCCCGACCTCGTCGTCCGCCTGGCCGGCGGTCGCAGCATCGTCGTCGACGCCAAGGTGCCTCTCGAGGCCTACCTCGACGCCACCGCGGCCGGCGACGAGGAGGAGCGCGAGGCCCACCTGGCCCGTCACGCCCGCCAGCTGCGCAGCCACGTCGACGGCCTGGCCGCCAAGGCCTACTGGCGCTCCCTGCCCGACTCACCCGACTTCGTGGTGCTCTTCGTGCCGGCCGAGTCGTTCCTGGCCGCGGCGCTCGAGACCGACCCGCCCCTGCTGGAGCACGCCGCCGCTCGCCACGTCGTGCTCGCCTCCCCCACCACCCTGATCGGGCTGCTGCGCACCGTCGCCCTGGGGTGGAGCCACGCCGCGCTCACCGACCGGGCCCGCGACGTGCACCGCCTCGGCCGTGAGCTGCACGCCCGGCTGGGCACCTGGAGCAGCCACCTCGACCAGGTCGGCCGCTCGCTGAACGGGGCGGTGACGGCCTACAACAGCGCGGTCGGCTCGCTGGACACCCGGGTCCTGGTCTCGGCCCGGCGCTTCGAGGAGCTGGGCGTCACCGACGACGAGCTGGGGCCGCCGCGCACGGTCGGCCTGCGGGCGGTGGACCGGCGCGCCGCGGACGACGCGGCGCCGCCCGACCGTAGCGTGGCGCTATGACCTCGCCGGCGGCAGGCGCCGCACCCCGACCCGCGCGTGCCCGCACGCTGTGGGAGGAGGGGCGCCAGCCCGGCACCGAGGTGGTCGCGCTCGGCGGGGCGCTGGTGATGACGGCGGTGAGCATCGACCTGCTGCTCGACGCCCGCCTGTCGCTGTTCTTCGACCTGTGCTTCGTGGCGGTGTGCGTGGCCGTCGCCCTGGCCGTGCGCCCGCGGGACTTCTTCGCGGTCGGGGTCCTCCCCCCGCTGCTGATGGTCGCGGTGTGCCTGCTGCTGGCCCTCGCCGACACCGCCGTCCTGGCCCGGCCCGACGACAGCGTCGTCCAGGCCGTCGTGACCGGCCTGGCCCACCACGCGGTCGCCCTGATGGTCGGCTACCTGCTGTGCCTGGGCGTCCTCGTGGTGCGCCAGCGCGTCCAGCACCGTCCCGACCGGCTCGGGGGCAGCGACCCGGCCATCGCGCCGGACTCGCTCGTGGCCGACGACATCGCCTGACACCATCGGCGCCGGGCCTGCGGGGTCGGCTCAGCCGAACCGCTCGGCGTCGCCCGCGCCGTGGCGCAGCACCTCGGGCGCGCCGTCGGAGAAGTCGACGACCGTGGTCGGCTCCGCGCCGACCTCACCGGCCTCGAGGACGAGGTCGACCACGTGGTCCAGCTCCTCCTTGACCTCCCAGCCCATCGTGCGGGGCTCGCTCTCCCCGGGCAGGATCAGCGAGCTGGTGAGCAGCGGCTCACCGAGCTCGTCGAGGAGCGCCTCGACGAGCGGGTGGGCCGGGATCCGCACGCCCACGGTGCGCTTCCTGGGGTGCAGCAGGCGCCGCGGCACCTCGGGCGTGGCGGGCAGGATGAACGTGTACGGGCCCGGCGTGGCGGACCGGATCGCCCGGAACGCCGCGTTGTCGACGTGCACCAGCTGGCCGAGCTGGGAGAAGTCGCGGCACATCAGGGTGAAGTGGTGCCGCTCGTCGAGACCGCGGATGCGCAGGATCCGGTCGCGGCCCTCACGGTTGCCGGTCCGGCAGCCCAGCGCGTAGCCGGAGTCGGTGGGGTAGGCGATCAGCGCATCGTCGTCGCGGACGGCGGCGACGACCTGGGCGATCAGGCGGGGCTGGGGGTCCTGCGGGTGCAGGTCGACGAAGCGGGCCACGGCGGGTCCCCGGGGGTCCGGCGGTCGGCGCTCAGCGCCGACCGGCCGCCTTCAGGTCGCGGCGCAGCTCCTTGGGCAGGGAGAAGATCAGCGACTCCTCCGCGCTGTGCACCGCACGGGCGTCGGGGAAGCCGCGCTCGCGCAGCAGCGCCAGCACGCCCTCCACCAGGTCCTCCGGCACGCTCGCGCCCGAGGTGACGCTGACCGAGCTGACGCCCTCGAGCCAGGCCTCGTCGACCTCGCTCACGTCGTCGACGCGGTAGGCCGCCCGGGCCCCGGACTCCAGGGCCACCTCGACCAGGCGCACCGAGTTCGAGGAGTTGCCGGAGCCGACCACGATGACCAGGTCGGCGTCGGGGCTGATCTCCTTGACCGCGAGCTGGCGGTTCTGGGTGGCGTAGCAGATGTCGTCGCTGGGCGGGTCGAGCAGCAGCGGGAACCGCTCGCGGATCGCCGCGACCGTCTCGAGGGTCTCGTCGACCGACAGCGTGGTCTGCGACAGCCAGGACACCCGGGCGGGGTCGCGGACCTGGATGCCCGCGACGTCGCCCGGGCCCTGGACCAGCTGGATGTGGTCGGGCGCCTCGCCGGCCGTTCCCTCGACCTCCTCGTGGCCCTCGTGGCCGATCAGCAGGATGTCGTAGTCGTCGTCGGCGAAGCGGCGCGCCTCGTGGTGCACCTTGGTGACCAGCGGGCAGGTCGCGTCGATCGTCTTCAGCGAGCGCTCCTCGGCCTGCGCGTGCACCGCGGGCGAGACGCCGTGCGCGGAGAAGACCACGGTCTCGCCCGTCGGCACCTCGTCGAGCTCCTCGACGAAGATCGCCCCGCGTCGCTCGAGGTCGGCCACGACGTGCTTGTTGTGCACGATCTGCTTGCGCACGTAGACCGGGGAGCCGTACAGGTCGAGCGCCTTCTCGACCGTCACCACCGCGCGGTCCACGCCGGCGCAGTAGCCACGGGGGGCGGCGAGCAGCACCGTGCGCTCGGCTTCGTCGGGGCTGAGCACGGGCGGCGTACCGAGGTCGGTCGTCATGGACCCATCGTAGTGCCGCCCCGGCTGTCGGGGCCTGCCACTACGGTCGGGCCATGGCTCTGGAGACCTCGCCCCAGGCGCCCGCTCCCGTGCGCCAGGTCGCGACCGCGATCGCAGGGTGGGTCGACCGGCTCGGCTCGATCTGGGTCGAGGGTCAGCTCGCGCAGGTCAGCCGACGTCCGGGCGCCTCGGTGGTGTTCATGACCCTGCGCGACTCGGTGGCCTCGGTCTCCGTGCGGCTCACCGCGCCGCGACGCCTCGTCGACAGCCTCGACCCGCCGCTCGTCGAGGGCGCCAGCGTGCTGGTGCAGGCCAAGCCGTCCTACTACGCCCCGAACGGCTCGTTCGCCCTCGAGGTCCGCGAGATCCGCATGGTCGGGCTCGGTGAGCTGCTCGCGCGCCTCGAGCGGCGCCGCCAGCTGCTGGCCGCCGAGGGCCTCTTCGCCGAGCACCTCAAGCGGCGGCTGCCCTTCCTGCCCGCCCGCGTCGGTCTGGTCACCGCGTCGGGGTCGGCCGCCGAGCGCGACGTCGTGGACAACGGCAGGCGCCGCTGGCCCGGCGTGGCGGTGGCCCCGGCCTACGCCACCATGCAGGGCCCGCGGTGCGCCGCCGAGGTGATGCAGGCCCTGGCCCGCCTCGAGCGCGACCCGGGCGTCGACGTCGTCGTGGTGGCCCGGGGCGGCGGCTCGGTGGAGGACCTGCTGCCGTTCAGCGACGAGGCGCTGGTGCGCGCGGTGGCGTCGATGCGCACGCCGGTGGTCTCCGCGATCGGCCACGAGCAGGACCAGCCGCTGCTCGACCTCGTCGCCGACGTGCGCGCCTCGACCCCCACCGACGCGGCCAAGCTCGTCGTGCCCGACGTGGCGGCCGAGCGGGCCGGCCTCGCCCAGGCCCGGGCCCGGCTGCGCGCCGCCCTGACCGGGTGGGCGACCCGGGAGGCCGCCACCCTCGCCGCGCTGCGCTCGCGACCCGCGCTGGCCGACCCGCGGCGGCTGCTCGGCACCCGTGGCCAGGAGGTCGAGGCCCTGCGGCACCGGGCGCGCCGCACGGTGGGCCACGTGCTGGACCGGGCCGCCGACGACGTCGGCCACCACCGCGCCCGGGCCCGCGCGCTGTCCCCCCTGGCCACCCTGGAGCGCGGTTACGCGGTGCTCCAGCGCGAGGACGGCCACGTCGTGACGGCCGTGGACGAGGTCGCCACCGACACCCCGCTCACCGTGCGCGTCGCCGACGGCCGGGTGCTGGTGCGCGCCACCGGCGTCGAGGCGCTGCCGCTCGGCCCCACCCCCGAGGCGACCCACCCGACAGACGAGGAGACCCGATGAGCCCCACGCCCCCCGCCAGCACCGAGGACGAGGCCGCCCACGAGGCCCACCAGGAGGCCCACCAGGAGGCCGCCGACGACGGGCGGTTGTCCTACGAGGACGCCCGTGACGAGCTCGTCGACACCGTGCGACGCCTCGAGGCCGGCGGCACCAGCCTGGAGGAGTCCCTCGCGCTGTGGGAGCGCGGCGAGCGCCTCGCCGGCATCTGCGAGGCCCGCCTGGAGGGCGCCCGGCGCCGTCTCGACGCGGCCGTCGGGGGCGCCGACGCCGAGCCTGGCGACGGGTCCGGCGAGGACACCGCGGCGGGCTAGCCGCCGACCGGCTCCGCGGTGAGCGAGCGCACCACGCCCGCGAGCTGCTCGGGCGAGGCGGACCCGAACACGAGCACCTGCCGGCCGCCGACCTCGGCGGCGTAGGCGGTGTCGCCGCCCGCGTCGGAGTACCCGCTCCACCGTCTCGCCACGCCGCCCTCGACGCTCAGCGGGTCGGCCTGGCGGTAGTTCTCGTCGACGTAGGTCCTCAGCAGCTCCTCCAGCGGCGCGTCCTGCTCCTGCAGGCCGACGTAGCGGCCGTCGTCGGTCAGCGCCGAGAGGGAGAAGCTCGGCGACGGCCCCGGCCGGAAGTCGACGTCGGTCGCGATCCAGCCCTCCGGCAGCGACGGGGGGTAGACCACGTCGACCCGGCCGTCCTGGATCTGCGCGACCGTGGCGAGGTAGTCGACCGGCTCGGGGGTGAAGGGCTCGCTGTCGGTGATGAACGCCCGCACGGCGGCGACGCCCACGACGGCCACGACGGTGACGATCAGGGCGCCGAGCAACCCGTTGAAGGACCGGGAGTAACGCCCCGGGCGGCCGGTCTCGCTCACCGGCCCATCCTCACAGGTGCCCCCAGGGCTCGGGGTGACCCACCTCCGCCCGCCCCGCGAGATCCGCAGAAGCGGTCAGATTCATCGCGATGATCCGCAGGTGCGGCATGATGGCCCGGTGCTCACCTACACCGTCGCCGAGGCGTCCGCCGTGCTCGGCGTCAGCGACGACACCGCGCGCCGCTGGATCGAGGCCGGCCGCCTCGCCGCCGAGCACCCGCCCGGTCGCGCGTGGCAGGTCGACGGGCCCTCCCTGGCCGCGCTGGCCGAGGAGCTGGCCGACGACCCCGACCGCGACGCCACCCGGGCGTCCTCGGTCAGCGCGCGCAACCGGCTCACCGGGATCGTCGTGCGGGTGCGCGCGGACACCGTGATGGCCCAGGTCGAGCTGGTCTGCGGGCCCTACCGCGTGGTCTCGCTGATGAGCGCGGACGCCGCGGCCGAGCTGGGCCTGGAGCCCGGCGCCCTGGCCATCGCCTCGGTCAAGTCCACCAACGTCGTCGTCGAGAGGCCCTGAGATGTCCCCCCTGCGCACCAGCACCCGCCGTCGCGGGCACACCGCCCTCGCCGCGGCGCTCCTCGTCCTGACCCTGGCCTCCTGCTCGTCGGGGACGGCGGGCCGCCGGCGACGGCGGCGGTGAGGACGAGCTGACCGTGCTGGCCGCCTCCTCCCTGACCGAGGTCTTCGGCACCCTCGCCGCCACCTTCGAGTCCGAGCACCCCGGCGTCCGGGTCACCTCCGCGTTCGGCTCCAGCACCGACCTCGCCGAGCAGGCCGCCGACGGCGCGCCCGGCGACGTGCTCGCCACGGCCGACCCCACGGCGATGCAGGTGGCCCTGGACGCCGGCGTCGTCGCCGACCCGCAGGCCTTCGCCTCGAACACCCTCACCCTGGTCGTCCCGCCCGAGCGACCCGGCCGGGATCCGCTCGCTCGAGGACCTCGCGGGCACCACCTGGGTGCGGTGCGCCGACGAGGTGCCGTGCGGACGGGTCGCGATGGCGGTCCTCTCCGACGCCGGCGTCACCGCGGAGCCGGCCAGCCTGGAGGAGGACGTCAAGTCGGCCCTGGAGAAGGTGACCAGCGGCGAGGCCGACGCCGCGCTGGTCTACGCCAGCGACGCCGTCGCGGCCGGCGACGCGGTGCGCACCATCGGCGTCCCCGGCGCCGAGCGCGAGGCCACCACCTACCTCACCGCCGCCCTCGACCAGGCCGACTCCCCCGACCTCGCCCGCGACTGGAACGACCTGCTGCTCTCCGAGCAGGGCCGCCGGGCCCTCCAGGCGGCGGGGTTCACCGTCCAGTGACCCGGGCCGCCACCCGCCCCGCCCGGTCCCCGCTGGGGCGCGCCCCGGCCCTGCTGGTCCTGCCCGCGACGGTGGCCACCGCGCTG
Source organism: uncultured Actinomycetota bacterium (assembly GCA_963728085.1). Taxonomy (GTDB): domain Bacteria; phylum Actinomycetota; class Actinomycetes; order Propionibacteriales; family Nocardioidaceae; genus Nocardioides. The sequence continues at coordinate 88,764 of CAVSIQ010000003.1, forward strand.
CTGCTCGTGCCGCTGGTCGCGATGGTCGCCGCCACCGACTGGAGCGCCCTGCCGGGCGAGCTGGCCTCCGAGCCGCTGCAGGAGGCCCTGTGGCTCTCGGTGAGCACCTCCACCGTCGCGATGGTGGTGTGCCTGGTGCTCGGGCTGCCCCTGGCCTGGGTGCTGGCGCGCGTGGGGCTCCCCGGCCGCGGGGTGCTGCGGGCCCTGGTCACGGTGCCCCTGGTGCTGCCGCCGGTGGTCGCCGGCGTCGCCCTGCGCACGGCGTTCGGGCGCACCGGCGTGGTCGGCCGCCCGCTCGAGGCGCTCACCGGCTTCACCGTCCCGTTCACCGTGTGGGGCGTGGTGCTGGCTCACGTCTTCGTGGCCCTGCCGTTCGTGGTGCTCGCGATCGAGGGCGCCCTGCGCTCGGCCGACCCTGCCTTCGACGCGGTGGCCGCGACCCTCGGCGCGAGCCGCTGGACCACCTTCCGCCGGGTCACGGTGCCGTTGGCCCTGCCCGGCATCGTCGCGGGCATGGTGCTCGGCTGGGCCCGCTCGCTCGGCGAGTTCGGCGCCACGATCACCTTCAACGGCAACTACCCGGGCCGCACGCAGACGATGCCCACCCTGATCTACCTGACCCGCCAGGCCGACCCGGACGCCGCGCTCACGTTGAGCCTGGTGATGCTGCTGGTCTCGGTGACCGTCCTGCTGCTGCTGCGCGAGCGCTGGCTCGGCCCGGCGGTCGCGCGATGACCGACCACCACCGGAGACCGGCCGACCCGGGCGGGCTCGACCTCGCCCTGCAGGTGCCGGGCCGGCTCGACGCGACCCTGCAGGCCCCGGCCGGCTCGGTGGTCGCGGTGCTCGGACCGAACGGGGCGGGCAAGTCCACCCTGGTGCGCGCGCTGGCCGGTCTCGAGCCCGCCGCCGGGCACGCCCGCCTCGCCGGCGTCGACCTGCAGGGCCTGGACGCGGGGCGCCGCGGCGTCGGCGTGGTCTTCCAGGACCAGCTGCTCTTCCCGCACCTCAGCGCGCTGGCCAACGTCGCCTTCGGCCCGCGCTCGCGCGGCGTCGACCGGCGCGCCGCCGCCGCGACGGCGCGCACCTGGCTGGAGCGCCTCGGCGTCGGCGACCTGGCCGGGCGCCGCCCCGGCGCGCTGTCGGGCGGACAGGCCCAGCGGGTCGCGATCGCGCGCGCCCTGGCCACCGACCCCGCGCTCCTGCTGATGGACGAGCCGTTCAGCGGCCTCGACGTGGGCGTCGCCGCCCGGCTGCGCGTCGAGCTGCGCGAGCACCTCGCCGCGTTCGACGGCGTGACGCTGCTGGTCACCCACGACGCGCTCGACGCCCTCACCCTGGCCGACCTGGTGCTCGTCCTCGACCAGGGCCGCACCGCGCAGACCGGGACGCCCCGCGATGTCGCGGCCCGTCCGCTCACCGGCCACGTGGCGCGGATGGTCGGCCTGAACGTGGTGGCCACGAGCGGGGCCCTGCGGGCCTTCCGCCCCAGCGCGGTCACCGTCTCCCTCGAGCGGCCGGCGTCCTCGGCGCGGCTGGCCTGGAGCGGGCAGGTCAGCCACCTCGCCCCCCACGGCGACGCCGTGCGCCTGCAGGTCGCCGCCGGCGAGCGCGACCTGATCGCCGACGTCACACCCCAGGCGGTCGCCGACCTCGCCCTGGCGCCGGGACGCGTGGTGTGGCTGACGGTCAAGGCCACGGCCACCGAGACCTACGACGACCCCGGGCCGCCCCGCTAGCATGCCGCCATGGCGAACCCCGATCAGACCACCGAGGCCGGCACCGCCCGTCCCGACCGCAACCTGGCGCTCGAGCTGGTCCGGGTCACCGAGGCCGCAGCGATGGCCGCCGGCCGCTGGGTCGGCCGCGGCGACAAGAACGACGCCGACGGCGTCGCCGTCAACGCCATGCGGCTGATGATCTCCACGATCGGCATGCGCGGCACCGTGGTGATCGGCGAGGGCGAGAAGGACAACGCCCCGATGTTGTTCAACGGCGAGGAGGTCGGCGACGGCACCGGACCCGAGTGCGACGTGGCCGTCGACCCGATCGACGGCACCACGCTGACCGCCAAGGGCATGAGCAACGCCGTCTCCGTGCTCGCCGTGGCTCCCCGGGGCTCGATGTACGACCCGTCCGCGGTCTTCTACATGGAGAAGCTCGCCGCCGGCCCCGAGGCCGCCGACGTGGTCGACATCCGCAAGCCGGTCGCGGCGAACATCCACGCGGTGGCCAAGGCGAAGGGCTCGCACCCCTCCGACGTCACCGTGGTCCTGCTCGACCGCCCGCGCCACGCCGACCTCGCCGAGGAGATCCGCGCGGCCGGCGCCCGGATCAAGTTCGTCAGCGACGGCGACGTCGCCGGCGCGATCATGGCCGCCCGGCCCGGCACCGGCGTCGACCTGCTGCTCGGCATCGGCGGCACGCCCGAGGGCATCATCACCGCCTGCGCGATGAAGTCCATGGGCGGCGTGATCCAGGGCCGGCTGTGGCCCACCGACGACGAGGAGCGCCAGCGCGCCCTCGACGCGGGCCACGACCTCGACCCCGACCACGTCCTGCACACCGACGACCTCGTCACCGGCGACGACTGCTTCTTCGCCGCCACCGGCATCACCGACGGCGAGCTGCTGCGCGGTGTGCGCTACGGCGGTGGCACCGCGACCGCCAGCTCGCTGGTGATGCGCTCGCGCAGTGGGACGATCCGGCAGGTCACCTCGGAGTACCGGTTCGAGACGCTCAAGGACTTCTCCCCCGTCGACGCCGCTCGCTGAGGCGCACCCCTGCCCGGCCCAGGGTGTGGGGGCCCACCGCCCGTCCTGTTCACTAGAACGGTGCCCGTCGACGTCTCCGCAGAGCAGTTCGCCGCCGTCAGCCCGGGGGTCAGGCTGTGCTACCAGACCTTCGGCGACCCCGACGACGAGCCGCTGCTGCTCGTGATGGGCCTCGGCGGCCCGATGACCTGGTGGGGCCCGGCGCTGTGCGAGCGAGCTGGCCCGTGCGCGGGCTTCTACGTGGTGCGCTACGACAACCGCGACACCGGCCGCTCGAGCCGGATCGACGGCCGCGTGCCCCGGGCGGCGCTGGTGCGCGGCTTCGCTGGGCCTGCCCACCGAGCGCCGTACACGCTGGACGACCTCGCCGACGACGCGGCCGGCCTGCTGGACCACCTCGGCCTGGACTCGGCCCACGTCGTCGGGGTGTCGATGGGTGGCATGATCGCCCAGAGCATGGCCGTCTCGCGACCCGGCCGGGTGCGGTCGCTGACCAGCATCATGTCCACGACCGGGCGGCGCACCGTCGGCTGGCAGCGCCCCGGCCTGCTGCCCACGCTGCTCGGCCCCGTCGCGGCGGGCGCGAGGCCTACGTGCAGACCAGCCTGGCGATGTCGCAGGTGATCGGGTCGCCCGGGCTACCCCGCAGCCCCGAGCGGGTCCGCGCCCAAGCCGAGGAGACCTTCGACCGCGGCGTGAGCGCGCGCGGCACGGTGCGCCAGATGATGGCCGTGATCGTGACCCAGACCGACCGCGGTCCGCAGCTGCGCGAGGTTGCGGGTGCCGGCCGCCGTCATGCACGGGACGGCCGACAAGATGGTGCACGTCTCGGGCGGGCGGGCGCGACCGCGGCCGCGATCCCCGGCGCCGAGCTGGTCGTCATCGACGGGCATGGGCCACGACCTTCCCAGGAGCTCTACGACACCTTCACCCGGCGGTGCGGCGCACCGCCGACCGGGCGGCCTGAGACCCGCCCGCGCACGACGACCCGCCGCGATCTCCCGCGACGGGTCGAGGTGCTGCTGCGGTGGGGCGGGGTGCGGTGCCGCGTCAGTCGCTGATCCGCTCACCGGTGTCGGTGTCGAAGACGTGCACCTACGCGGGGTCGGTCGTGACGTAGATCGTGTCGCCCTTCTTGTGCGCGTCGCGGCCGCTGACCCGGACGATGATCGTGTTCGGCGTGCCCTCGACGTCGCTGGTGCCGTAGACGTACGCCGTCGGCGCCGAGCTCCTCGACGACGGTGACCTTGACCGGGAGGCCCGCCCGTCGTCTCCGCGACCATCCGCCAGTTCTCCGGGCGCACGCCGACGGTGACGTTGCCCTGCATCGTTCTGCGACGCCGTCGGTCGACCGGCACGAGGTAGTCGCCGATCTAGGCCTGGCCGTCGACGGCCTGGCCTGCGACGAGGTTCATCTGCGGTGAGCCGATGAAGCCGGCGACGAAGAGGTTGACCGGCCTGTCGTAGAGGTTCAGCGGCGTGTCGACCTGCTGGAGGTAGCCGTCCTTCATCACCGCGACCCGGTCGCCCATCGTCATCGCCTCGACCTGGTCGTGGGTGACGTAGACGGTGGTGACGCCGAGGTCGGCCTGCAGCTTGGCGATGTCGGTGCGGGTCTGCACGCGCATCTTGGCGTCGAGGTTCGACAGCGGCTCGTCCATGCAGAAGACCTGCGGGCTCGCGCACGATCGCGCGGCCCATGGCGACGCGCTGGCGCTGACCACCCGAGAGCGCCTTGGGCTTGCGGTCGAGGTACTCCTCGAGGCCGAGGATCTTCGCGGCCTCGTCGACGCGCTTGCTTGCGCTCCTCCTCGGGGACCTTCGCCATCTTCAGGGCGAAGCCCATGTTGTCGGCGACCGACATGTGCGGGTAGAGCGCGTAGTTCTGGAAGACCATCGCGATGTCGCGGTCCTTGGGCGGCAGCGAGGTGATGTCGCGGTCACCGATGAAGATCTTGCCCTCGTTGACCTCCTCGAGGCCCGCGAGCATCCGCAGGGTGGTGGACTTGCCGCACCCGGAGGGGCCGACGAGGACCATGAACTCGCCGTCCTTGATCTCGAGGTCGATGCCGGGCACCGCCGGCTCGTCGGCGCCGGGGTACCAGCGCTGCGCCTTCTTGAAAGTCACTGAGGCCATGTTGACCAACTCCCTTCACCGGCAGGTACGTGCCGGACGATCCGTCGTGAAGTGACGACGCTCACAGTATCGGCTGCCAGCACCCGTGCCCAGCCTCGACGCCCTCTGGGCGGGGGCGCCTCACCCAGGGGCCACCTCGAGCACCACGGCGTGCTCGGGAGGGAGCACCGGCAGGCGCAGGCCGAGGCGGGCGAGCACCCGGCCGGGGAGTCGCAGGCCCTCCGGCGGCAGCGGGGCGCCGAGGTCGGCACCCTCGTGCTGCCCGCCGGCCGGTGTGCGGTCGCGCACCAGGTAGGTCCGTGCATCCTGCAGCCCGGGCAGCAGCACCGGGTGCGGCGCTGCGGTGCTCGTCGAGGCTGTGGTGGCCACGACGTACCAGGCACGCGGCCGTCCGCGGCCACGATGCCGGTGACGCCGACGGCGGGGTCGGGGTGGTCGCCGTGCACCAGCCGACCCGTGGCCAGCAGCGGCCGCAGCTCCTGGTGCAGCGCCACCCAGGCCGCGACCTGCGCGCGCTCGCCCCGCTCCAGCGTGGCGAGGTCCCACTCGATGCCCAGGTGGGCCAGGAGGGCGCCCGCCGCGCGGAAGCCGAGGCGACAGCGTGCGGCCGGTGGTGTGGGCGACCGGGCCGCCGAGGTGGGCACCGGCCATCTCGGGCGGCACGACCAGCGTCGTCCAGCGCTGGATGGTGGCCCGCTCGACCGCGTCGATGGTGTCGCTGGGCCAGACCCGGTCGGTGCGGGTGAGCACCTCGAGGTCGACCGGCCCCCGCCGCTCGCGCAGGTCTCGATCTCCAGCGTCGGGTGGGCGGCGCGCAGGTCGTCGAGCAGCGGCGTAGAAGGCCAGCGTCTGGCCGTGCACCGCGGGCCGGCCGTCGTGCGCGGCGTCGACCAGGTCGCGGTTGTGGTCCCACTTCAGGTAGGCGATGTCGTAGGCGTCCAGCAGCGCGCCGAGCGCATCGCGCACGTGCTGCTAGGCCTCGGGCACCTGCAGGTCGAGCACCTGCTGGTGGCGCCACGACGGCGGCAGGGCGGCGCGCCCGCGCAGCAGCCAGCCGGGGTGCTGCGCGCGCGAGGTCGGAGTCGGGGTTGACCATCTCGGGCTCGACCCACAGCCCGAAGTCCATGCCCCCGGGCGTGCACCGCCTCGATCAGCGGGCCCAGGCCCTGGGGCCAGACGGCCGCGTCGACCGTCCAGTCGCCGAGCCCGGCACGGTCGTCGCGGCGGCCGCGGAACCAGCCGTCGTCGAGCACGAAGCGCTCCGCGCCGACCTCGGCCGCGGCCTCGACCAGCGGCGTGAGCCGGTCCAGGGCGTGGTCGAAGTAGACGGCCTCCCAGGTGTTGACCAGCACCGGGCGCGGCGAGCGGGGCGCTCGGCGTACCGGCGGGTCCAGGCGTGCAGGCGGCGCGGAGACCTCGTCGAGGCCCCGACGGCCGAGTACGCGCCGACCAGCCACGGGCTCGCGTGCTCCTCCCCCGGCGCCAGGACCACCTCGCCGGGGCCGAGCAGCTCGCCGCCGCCGAGGCGGCACTCGCCCTCGGGGGTGCGCTCGGCGTAGGTGGCGTGGTCGCCGCTCCAGGCGGTGTGCACGGCCCAGACCTCGCCGCGGGTGAAGGCGAACCCGGGTGTGCCGGCGGCGAGCAGGAGGGTGGCGTCATGGCCGGTGCGGCCGTGGCGGCCCTCGCGCAGGTGGGTGCCCTGGTGCCAGTCGCGGCGCTGCGGGTGCCGCTCGCGGCACCAGCGCCCGGTCAGGTCGAGCAGCTCGGTGGCCGCCGGGCCGACCGGCAGCGCGCAGCGCACGGCGGTGGGCACCAGGGCGTCGTCGCCGATGTTGCGCACCCGGGTGCGCAGGCGCACCAGGCCCTCTCGGGTCAGCTCGAGGTCCAGGCCGACCCCCCAGCCGGCCTCCTCGTCGGCACCCTCCAGACGCAGCGCGGCGTCGGTGCCGGGGCCGTCGTCGGTGACCTCCCAGGTCCACCCGGCCGGCCGCGGCGACCACGTGCGGCCGGCCGCGCCCCTCGCGCCGGGCCGCCAGCCCTCCACCCCCGGACGGCCGGTGAAGCCGTCGGCGGCCAGGGCCAGCAGCGTGGGCCAGCGCCCCTCGTCGAGGCCGGAGTGCGGGGTGCGCGGGTGGTGGGCCGCCACCAGGGCGTCGAGGTCGGCGGAGGTCAGGTCGCCCAGCGAGGCGCCCCAGTGGACCAGGGTGGCCGCACGGCCCGAGGAGGGCGCGAGCACGAGGCTCACGCCCTCCCGGGTCAGGTGGACACCTCGGACGCTCAGCCCTTCACCGCCCCGGCGGTCAGGCCCCGCACGAAGAACCGCTGCATCGTGAAGAAGACGACCATCGGCAGCACCATCGAGATGAACGCGCCCGCGATCAGCAGCTCGGCCCCGAGGCCCTGGGTGCCGAGCAGACCCTGGAGCTCGACGATCACCGTCGGGTTCTGGGAGCTGAACAGCTTGGCGATCAGGAAGTCGTTCCACACCCACAGGAACTGCAGGATGGCGAACGCGGCGAGCGCGGGCATCGACATCGGCACGATCAGCTTCCAGAAGGTCTGGAAGTGGGTGGCGCCGTCGATCTTGGCCGACTCGATCACCGTCTTGGGCAGCGTGGTCATGTAGTTGCGCAGCACGTAGATGGCCAGCGGCATCCCGAACCCGGTGTGCATGATCCACATCGCGAAGTACTGACCGACGATGTCCAGGCCGCGGGGGCCCATCAGGTTCAGCATCGGCTGGAAGGCCACCTGGATCGGGACGACCATCACGCCGACGATCGCGATGAACAGCACGTCCTTGCCCCGGAACTCCATGAACGTGAACGCGTAGGCCGCGAAGGCGGCGAACATGATCGGGATCACGGTGGCCGGGATCGCCACCACCAGGCTGTTGATGAAGCCGGTGCCGAGGTCGGTGCCCTCGAACACCCCGCGGTAGTTGTCGAGGGTCCACCCGGCGCCGAACGGGTTGACCACCGCCGTCCACCAGCCGCTGCCGGCGATGTCCTCGCGCAGCCGGAAGGAGGTGACCAGCAGACCGACGGTCGGGATCGACCACAGGATCGTCAGCAGCACCATGGCCACGATCGCGACCGGGCTGCGGCGCCGGCCGTCGGCCATCAGGCCCTTGCCGGTCTTCTTCTTCCTGTTCTTGGTCGGGTCCTCGCCGGAGGTGGTGCCGGCCAGCGCCGCCTCGTCCGCCACCGCGCTCATTGGTTGGCCTCCTCTGCTCGGAAGTGCCGCACTTGGTAGACCAGCACCGGTGTGATCGCGATCAGCAGGATCACCACGACCGCGGCGGCCTGCCCGCCCTGACGAGCGGTGAAGGCGAGGTTGTAGTACAGGTTGGCGATCACGTGGGTGTCGAACCGGCCGTTGGTGAGCACGTAGACGATGTCGAAGACCTTCAGCACCAGGATCAGCACCGTGATGAACACCGTGATGATGGTGCCCTTGATCTGCGGGATGACGACGCGCCAGAAGATCTGCCACTCCGAGGCGCCGTCGATGCGGGCCGCCTCGATGGTGTCCTCGGGGACGCCCTTGATCGCCGAGGACAGCAGGATCATGGCGAAGCCGACCTGGAGCCAGATCAGGATCACCATCATCAGGAACGAGTTCAGCCGCAGGGTGCTGATGTTGAGCCAGGTATGGGCCTCGCCGCCGAGCGCGGTCCAGACCGCGTTGAGCATGCCGGTCTGCTGGTCGCCCGGGGCGACGTCGTAGACCAAGGTGCTCCAGATCGCCGAGGCGCCGACGAAGGAGATCGCCATCGGCAGGAAGATCAGGCTCTTGGAGACCTGCTCGCCCCGGGCGGAGAGCTTGTCGGCCAGGACCGCCACGACGATGCCGAGCGCCACCGTGAGCGCCGGCACGATGATCAGCCACAGCAGGTTGTTGATGATCGAGCTCGCGGAACGCGTCGCTGGCCGAAGATCGTGGCGTAGTTCTCGAAGCCGACGTAGGCCGAGCTGTCGGCGTTGGCGAAGGAGTAGTTGATCGTCTGGATCGTCGGGTAGAGCAGCATCAGCCCGATCAGGCCGAAGCCGGGCAGCAGGTAGGCGTAGGGCATCGTCTTCAGCGAGGCTGCCGGGGCAGCCCCTCGACGGCCATGTTGAGGAAGAAGAACAGCAGGGCCGCTCCGCCGACGCCGACCACCACGGCGACGATGCCGACGAGGATCTTGCTGTTGAGGTAGAGCCCGGGGTAGAGCCCGAAGGACAGGAAGATGTTGAACATCAGCCAGCCGGTGACTCCCATGGCGACCAGGCCGAGGACGACTCGCAGAGGCTGGGCCTTCGCAGCCCCGCGAGACGAGCCGTCGCCCCGCCCCGGCGACGTGTCGTCCACGTCGCCGGGGCGGTCCTGCTGGTCCAGCGAGCTCACTGTGCCGGCCAGGTCTCTTCGATGCTGCTCAGCGCATCCTCGGTCGAGGTCCCGTTGACCCACTCGACCATCCCGGTCCAGAAGCTCCCGCTCCCGACGACCTGGGGCATCAGGTCGGAGGCGTCGTAGCGGAACGAAGTCGGCGTTGTTGGCGATCTCGGCGATCGAGCGCGTGGTCTCGTCGGCGTACAGGGACTGGTCGAAGGTGGTGTGCGGCGAGAGCCACCCTCCGGCCTTGGCCCAGTCGCCGCCGAACTCGTCGGAGGTGATGAACTCCATCACCTGCTGGGTCTCCTCGTCGTCGCCGTTGAACACCGCGGCGATGTCGCCGCCGCCGAGCACGGGCTGCTCGTCACCCGCGTTCTTCGGCGGGAAGGCGTAGACTCCCGACCGAGTTGTCGAGGTCGGCCTGGACGTCCTCAGGGTAGAAGCCGGTGACGAAGTTGCCCTGGCGCATCAGCAAGCACTTGGGATCCTTGTCGAAGGCCGGGGTCATCGCGTCGGCGAAGGCGGTGTTCAGGATGCCCTTGGTTCCGCCGAGACCAGGCCCTTGGCCTTGGCGATCTCGCCGAAGGCGTCGAGCGCCTCGGCGATCTGCGGGTCGTCGAAGGGGATCTCGTGGTCGACCCACTGGTCGTAGACGTCACCGCCCGCCGTGCGCAGCACCAACTCCTCGAGCCAGTCGGTGCCGACCCAGCCGGTGGCCTGGTCGGACTCCCAGCCCATGCACCACGGGTCGATGCCGTCGGCCTTGATCTGGTCGGTGGTCTCCAGCAGCTCCTGGAGGGAGGCCGGCTCGGTGTTGTAGCCGGCCTCCTCGTAGGCCTTCTGGGGGTACCAGACGATCGACTTGACCGCCATCCGCATCGGGCGCGCCGTAGATCGTGCCGTCCTTGGTGACGTCGAGGAACCCGGGGATCAGGGTCTCCTCGAGGGAGTCGATGTCGAGGAAGTCCTCGAGCGGCGTCATGTGGTCGGAGAGCTCGAGCAGGCCGCCGGGCTGCGGGAAGATCGCGATGTCGGGCGCGTCCCCGCTGGTCACGCGCTGGACCACGGTCTCGGTGAAGTCGGTGTCGGCGGTGTACTTCACGTCGATGCCGGACTCCTCCTCGAACGCGACCAGCGACGCCTCGAAGGCGTCCTGCTCGGCGCCACCGAAGGCGCCCAGGATGGTCACGGTGCCGTCACCGGCGGTGCCGCTGGCGGCACCGCCGCCCCCGCCGCCGTCGTCGGACTGCAGGCACCCGGAGGTGACCATCGCCAGCGTCGCCACCGCACCGAGCGCCGCGAACCGCCGCTTGCTGCTTCTGCCATGCGTCTACTCCTGATCGTGGAGGGGCCGAGCCCCGGCCGGACGGGCTCTGCACACGGCCCGCAAACGTTTACGAGGTCATGGTGGCGTGCGTCACACCAGCAGGTCAACCCACCTTCGCAAACGGTTACGCAATCGCTACATTGCCCTCATGCCCACGCCCGAGTCGCCGCCGTCCGGCGACCTCGCGCACCCGGCGTCGGTGGTCAACATGGCCGACGTCGCGGCACGCGCCGGCGTGTCCATCGCCACCGTCTCGCGTGCGCTGCGCGACGTGCCCGGGGTCTCGGCGAGCACCCGCCGCAAGATCCGCCACGTCGCCGAGGAGCTCTCCTACGTCGTCTCCCCCGAGGCCTCGAGGCTGGCCCAGCGCAGCACCGGCCGGGTGGCGGTGGTGGTCCCACGTACCGACATCTGGTTCTACGCCGCGATGCTCGCCGGCATCGAGGGCGTGCTGCGCCGCGCGGACCTCGACGTGCTCGTCTACCAGGTCGACGGGGTCGAGGAGCGGCGGCGGTTCTTCCGCGACCTGCCCGCGCGCCGCAAGGTCGACGCCGTCGTCCTCGTCGCCCTGCCGGTGCTCGCCGACGAGGAGGACCGCCTCGACCTGCTCGGCGTCGAGGTCCTCGTGGCCGGCGGGCGGCTCGGCGCCCACGCCCACGTCCGCGTCGACGACCACACCGTCGCGCGGCTGGCCACCGAGCACCTGCTCGGTCTGGGCCACCGCCGCATCGCCATGGTGCGCACCGACGACACCACCGGCACCGCGTGGTCCTCCGACCTCGAGCGGACCCGCGGCTTCCGGCAGCGCCTCGAGCTGGCCGGCGTGGACCTGCCGCCGTCCCACCTGGTCACCACGAGCTTCGGCCTCCGGGCCGGGGTGCTCGCCGCCGACCGGCTGCTCGCGCTACCGGTGCTGCCGACCGCGGTCTTCGCCTACTCCGACGAGATCGCGATCGGCCTGGTCGAGCGCCTGCGCCGGCGGGGCGTCATCGTTCCGGGCGAGGTCTCGGTCGTCGGCGTCGACGACCACCCCATGGCCGAAGTGCTCGGGATCACCACGGTGCGCCAGCACGTGAGCGACCAGGCCCGTCTGGCCGCCGAGTCGGTCGTCGCGATGCTGCAGGGCACCGCGGGGGCGCCGCCGGCGCTGCTGGTGACGCCCGAGCTGGTGGTGCGCACCACGACCGGCCCTCCGCGCCCCTGACGCCGTCGGTCGTCGGGTCGAGCCTCAGGTGGCGCTGCTGCCGGCGTTCGGGTCGGCGTTGGGGCCCTGGGCGCCCTCGTCGACCGCGCCCACCTCGTCGTCGGGCGAGCCGGCGACCGACTGGTCGGGCTGGATCGGGGTGTCGGCCTCCGCGCCGTCCATCATCGACACCTCACTGACCTGACCCCCGGAGTCGCCCCGGTCGGCATCGTGGTGGTCCTGGCCCTGATCGCGCTGCGTTGTGCTCACGCGGCCAGCCTACGAGGCGGCGCTCTCACCCCTGGGTGGACGCCGACGGCCGGCGCGGTCCGGGGGACCGCACCGGCCGACGCGGGAGCAGGTGCTGGTGCTGGTGCTGCAGGTCGTCCGGGCCCTCAGGACTCCTCGGCGAAGCCCGCCTCGATGAGGTAGTCGTGGGCGATGGTGCTCTCCGACTGGCCCTCGGCGGAGATGCGGGTGTTCAGGTCCTGCATGACCTCGGTGGTCAGCGACTCGGCCAGCGGGGCCAGGGCCTCCATGACCTCGGGGTGGTCCTCCTCGTAGGCGACGTTGGTCACCGGGACGCCGTTGTAGAGCGGGAAGAAGGACTTGTCGTCCTCGAGCACCACCAGGTCGTTGGCCGCGATGCGGCCGTCGGTGGTGAAGATCTCGCCGAAGTCGCAGTTGCCCTGCCCGGTCTGGGTGTAGATGACCCCGGTGCCCAGGCTCTTCTCGTTGCCGCCGGAGATCCCGTAGGCCTTCTTGAATCCCGGGTAGCCGTCGGGCCGGTTGGCGAACTCCGACTCCACGCAGACCGTGGCGTTCGGGTTCTCCTCGATGTAGGCGGCCATGTCGGAGTGGGTGGCGATGTCGTTCTCCGCGGCGAAGTCCTTGGTGACGGCGAACGCGTAGGTGTTGTTGAACGGCGCCAGCGGGCCCCAGTAGACGTCGTTCTTCAGGTCGGCCTTCTTGACCGCCTCGTACTGCTCCTGCGGGTCGAAGATCGGCTTGTCGTTGCCGAGGTAGTTGATCCAGCCGGTCCCGGTGTACTCCCACATGATGTCGTTGTCACCGCGGATGATCTTGTCCCGCGCCTGGGTCGAGCCCTGGGTGTTCAGGTCGGTGGAGTTGTCGGCACCCCACAGGCACAGGTACTGCGAGGTCAGCTCGCCGAGGACCAGCTGCTCGTCGAAGTCCTTCGACCCGACCTTGACGGCCACGCCCTCGAGGCCGTTGGGGTCGATCGCGTCGCTGGCGGCGGTCAGGCCACCGCACTCGCCGCCCCCGGCGTTGCCGACGGAGGCGTCCTCGGAGAGGCCGCACCCGGCCAGGGAGGCGGCCAGGGCGCCCACGGCGAGGCCGCCGGCGAGTCGTCGCGAGCCTCGGTGGCGGAGGTCGATCTTCATGGTGTGTCCCTTCGTCGGGTGGTGCTGGTCGTTCCGGGATGGTCGGGATGGTGCGTGGCGCAGCGTCAGCGGATGCCGCGCGGGGTGGCCCACCGCTGGAGGAGGCCGGCGACCCAGTCGAGGGTCAGGGCCAGGCAGGCGATGATCACGGCGATGGCCAGGGTGGCCGTCGCCCGGTCGGTCTTGATGCCGCCGATCAGGTTCTGGCCCAGCCCACCGGCGTTGAGGAAGGCCCCGAGCGGGACCGTGGCCACGGCCAGGATCAGGGCGGTCCGCGCACCGGCGCCGATGATCGGCACGGCCAGCGGCAGCTCGACCTTGAGCAGGACGGCGGCCGGCGACATCCCCATGCCCTTGGCGGCGTCGAGCACGCCCTTGTCGACCTGCTGGAGACCGGCGATCGTGTTGCGCAGCACCGACAGCGCGGCGTAGGCGGTGAGGATCAGGACCACGGCCCAGAAGCCGATGGCGTAGATGCCCATCAGCGCGAGCAGGCCCAGGCTGGGCGCGGCCTGCCCGAAGTTGGCGATGGCCAGGACGAACGGGGCCGACTTCTTGGTCCGCTCCCGCGTCACGAGCACACCGAGCGGGACGGCGATCACCACGACCAGGAAGGCGATGGTGAAGCTGAGGTAGACGTGCTCGAGGGTCTGGCTGATCAGCGCGGAGATGTCGAGCAGGTTGACCTCGATGTTGTCGAGCGTCTTGGCCTGGATGTAGAAGTACAGCGCGACCAGGACGCCGGCGATCACCACCGGCAGCACGACGTCGCGCACGGTGAACACCGGGCTGGCCTGGGCCGGCATCTTGCCGCCGCCGGTGCCCTCGTACTCGTCGTGCTCGGGCTCCTGCCCCTCCGGCTCGGTGCGCGACGAGGTGGCGGTGCTCATCGCGCTTCCTCCTGCGGGACCCCGTCGACGGTGCTGTAGCCGGCGCGGCCGACGCGGGCCAGGATGTCGTCGACGCTGACCGCGCCCAGAGCCTCGCCGTTCTCGACGACCGCCACCGACCGCAGGCCCCGGCCGACCATCAGGTCGAGTGCCGCGTGCAGGCTGTCGTGGGGCGCGACGGTCACGTCGTGCTCGTTCGTGGCCGCCTCCCCGGCGTAGTCGAGCGAGCTGACCTCCTCGAACTGGAGCCGCTTGAGCGCCGCGCCCTCGCCGATGAACCCGGCCACGAAGTCGTCGGCCGGTGCGGCGAGGATGTTCTCCGGGGTGTCGTACTGGGCGATCGCCGACCCCTCGCGCAGCACCGCGATCCGGTCCCCGAGCTTGAGCGCCTCGTCGAAGTCGTGGGTGACGAAGACGATCGTCTTGCCCAGCGTCTTCTGCAGGTTCAGGAACTCGTCCTGGAGCTTCCCGCGGGTGATCGGGTCGACGGCACCGAAGGGCTCGTCCATGAGCATGATCGGCGGGTCCGCGGCCAGGGCCCGGGCGACGCCCACGCGCTGCTGCTGGCCGCCGGAGAGCTGACGCGGGTAGCGGTCGCGGTACTGCGCGGGGTCGAGTCCGACGACCTCGAGCATCTCGTCGACCTTCGTCGCGATGTCCTTCTTGTCCCACTTCAAGAGCTTGGGCACCAGGGCCACGTTGCTGGCGATCGTCAGGTGCGGGATCAGCCCGATCTGCTGGATCACGTAGCCGATCTGGCGTCGCAGCGTCGTGTCGTTGAGGTCGGCGATGTCCTTGCCGTCGATCTCGATGACCCCGCTGCTCGGCTGGATCATCCGGTTGATCATCCGCATGGTGGTCGTCTTGCCGCAGCCCGAGGGCCCGACGAAGACGACGATCTCGCCGGCGGGGATCTCGAGGTCGACGCTGTCGACGGCCGGCTTGTCGGTCCCGGGGTAGACCTTGCTGAGCTTCTTCAGTGAGATCGGGACGCCGTGCGTCGGCTCGGAGGCCGCGCCGGTGCCGTGCTGCTCGGTGGACTTGTCCAGGGTCTGCTCAGACACGGGCACCTCTCGGGGTGGTGAATCGGCGGATGAGGACGAAGATGGCGTCGAAGACCAGGGCGATCAGCGACGACGAAGATGACGCAGGCCAGCGCCTCGTTCCCGGTGTTGACCGAGCCGAGGTTGTTCAGGGCGTTGAAGGCGAAGATGCCCAGACCGTAGGGCGCGATGAACGCGCCGATGGCCAGGATCCCCACAGTGAGCTGGGTCGAGACCCGCAGGCCGGCGAGGATCACGGGCCAGGCGATCGGGAGCCGGATCTGCCACAGCATCCGGAAGCGGCCCACGCCCATCCCCTTGGCCGCGTCGATGACGGCCGGGTCGGCGGACTGCAGGCCGACGATGGCGTTGCGCGTGATCGGGAGCAGGCCGTACATGGCCACGACGGGCACGATGGTCAGCAGCGGGTCGCCGGTGATGGAGTAGACGAACCCGAACAGGGCCACCGAGGGGATGGTGAAGGCGACCGCGATGGCGCCGATGCTCACGTTCGCGGCCGGGGTCACGCGATACGTCGCCAGCGCGATCAGCAGGCCGACCACCGCCGCGATGGCGACGCAGTAGATGGAGAGCAGGAAGTGCTGCTGGAAGCGGAAGATGACCTCCGCCTGGTTCTGCGAGAGCCACTCGGGAAATGGCAGACCTGTCACGTGTTGTCCCCCTCGTCGTCGGCGCATCCCGGGGCGATCCGCTCCGTGACCGAAGCGCAGACGTCGTGACTGTAACGGAGGAAAGGGCCCGCATCGAGGGTCGAACCGATCGTTGCGGCGCCGTGACCTGCACCGACCTGTGCACTCAGCGTCGCCCCCGGCGGTCCCGACGACCCGGCGGCCCTCGGGGACGGGTGCGCCGGCCGGGATCGGGTCGGCCGGCTCCAGGCCCTCGACGGCCTCGTGCTCGCGGTCGCGCACCGCGCTGCGGATCTGCTCGATGTTGTTGCGCAGCAGGTCGGAGACGAGCTCGTCCATGCGCGGGTCGGAGAGCATCTCGACGATCACCCGCAGGGTCGTCTCGCTGACCTCGGAGACGATCGCGTCGTAGCCGGGCAGCCGCTTGACCACGCGCGCGTTGGGGTCCGCGCGCACCTTCTCCGCGACCAGCGCCTTGAGCTCGTGGTGGTTCTCCAGCAGCGCGTCGGAGATGTTGCGGGTGTAGCGGCCCGTCTGGATCACCGCGGCGACCTCCTCGAGGACCACGATGGTCAGCGGGCGCTTGATCACCTCCAGCGCGCGGATCGACAGGCCGCTGGCGCCGCGGAGCACCCGCGGCGAGCGCATCCCGAGCCGCACCAGCAGGCCGCCGACCAGCGCGGCCAGGAGCGAGCCCCCGACGATCACCGCCACGACGAGCAGGAGCACCTGGAGCGTGCTGAGGTCCTCGAGGAAGCGCGAGAGCGGGCCCATCGGGCCAACCTAGAGCAGCCGGCGGGCGCGGCGGGGCCCGCGCCGAGGCGCTCGCCGTGGCTCTAGCCTGGGACCCATGAGCAGCGAGCAGCCTCCAGCCACCGGCGCCGTCGAGACCGGCGAGTTCCGCACCGAGCACGACTCCATGGGCGAGGTCCAGGTGCCCCGCGAGGCGCTGTGGCGCGCGCAGACCCAGCGGGCGGTGGAGAACTTCCCGATCAGCGGCACCCCGATCGAGCGACGTCTGATCGAGGGCCTCGCGCTGGTCAAGGCGGCCGCCGCCCGGGCCAACGCCGACCTCGGCGTCCTCGACGCCGAGCAGGCCGACGCGATCGGCGCGGCGGCGCGCGCCGTCGCCGCGGGAGAGCACGACGCGCACTTCCCCATCGACGTCTTCCAGACCGGGTCGGGCACCAGCTCGAACATGAACGCCAACGAGGTGCTCGCCTCGCTGTGCGCCCGCGCCGGCGTCGAGGTCCACCCCAACGACCACGTCAACGCCAGCCAGTCCAGCAACGACACGTTCCCCACCGCGATCCACGTCGCCGTGACCCGCGCGGTGGTCGCGGACCTGCTGCCCGGGCTCGACGTGCTCGCCTCCAGCCTCGAGGCCAAGGCCGAGGAGTTCTCCGGCCTGGTCAAGTCCGGACGCACCCACCTGATGGACGCCACCCCGGTGATGCTCGGCCAGGAGTTCGGCGGCTACGCCGCCACCGTGCGCCTGGCCGTCGAGCGCCTGGAGTCGGTGCTGCCGCGGGTGCGCGAGCTGCCCCTGGGCGGCACCGCCGTGGGCACCGGCATCAACACCCCCGACGGCTTCGCGACCAAGGCGATCGCCGCGCTGGGCGAGGCGACCGGCGAGGCCTTCACCGAGACCCGCAACCACTTCGAGGCCCAGGGCACCCGCGACTCCCTCGTCGAGCTCAGTGGCGCGCTGCGCACCGTGGCCGTGGGCCTGACGAAGATCTGCAACGACCTGCGCTGGATGTCCTCGGGCCCCACGACCGGGCTCTCCGAGATCCACCTGCCCGACCTCCAGCCGGGGTCGAGCATCATGCCGGGCAAGGTCAACCCGGTGCTGCCCGAGGCCACCCTGATGGTGTGCTTCCAGGTGATCGGCAACGACGCCACCGTCGCCGCGGCCGGCGCGAGCGGCGCCTTCGAGCTGAACGTGGCGATGCCGGTGATGGCGCGCAACCTGCTGGAGTCGGTGCGGCTGCTCTCCAACGCCGGCCGGGTGCTGGCCGAGCGCTGCATCGACGGGATCACCGCCGACGCCGACCGGATGCGCACCTACGCGGAGTCCTCGCCCTCGGTGGTCACGCCGCTGAACAAGCACATCGGCTACGAGAGCGCGGCGAAGGTGGCCAAGAAGGCCCTCGCCGACGGCGCCACCATCCGCGAGACCGTCGTCGCGATGGGGTTCGTCGAGCGGGGCGAGGTCAGCGAGGCCGACCTCGACGCCGCGCTCGACGTGGAGAGCATGACCGGGCGCTGAGCCGGTCCCCGCGCTGCGCCGGCGTGTCGAATTCCCAAGGGATCGAGGACCGTCCTCACCTACCGGGGCGAATACGCGCCGGGGAGTGAGGACATCCCTTCATCCCTTGGGAAATCGGCGTGCTCGGCGGCCGACCCTCAGTACCAGTCGACGGCCTGGCTGTGGCTCCACGCACTGCACGGGGAGCCGTAGCTGTCGCGGATGTAGCCCAGGCCCCAGCGGATCTGCGTGGCGGGGTTGTCGGCCCAGTCGGCGCCGGCGGTGGCCATCTTCTCCCCGGGCAGCGACTGCGGGATGCCGTAGGCCGACGACGTCGGGTTGTCGGCGTGGACGTCCCAGCCGGACTCCTTGGTCCACAGGCTGTCCAGGCAGCCGAACTCGGAGCTGGAGAAGCCGAACTCCCCCATCATCGCGCGGGCGACGGTGCGCGGGTCCTGGTCGGCGACGTCCTCGGCCGCCGTCATCGCCGGCGCGTCGTCGGCGGCCAGCGCCTGCTGCTTGGTCCGGTCGGTGGCGTCGCGGCGGTCGCCACGGCTCACGACGGGGGCGCGCTCGCCGAGCTCGGCGGGACTGACGCCGGCCTCGCGGAGGGCAGCCGGGTCCTCGCCGACCGCGAGGCCGCCCAGGAAGGTCTCGGGGGCCGGCTGCTGGTCGGCCAGCGCGGGCATCGCGGCCAGGCGGACCGGCGCGGAGCCGGCCGCGGTGACCACCGAGGGCTGCGCCGGCTGCGTGGCCGCGCTCAGGCCGGTGGCCAGGACGGCGACGGAGGACAGCGCGGCGACGCTGGTCAGCGTCCGGCGGCGCACCTCGCGGACGGGGGGCGAGGAGGCGGCGCGCTCGGCGCGGTGCTTCGGGACGTGCTTGAAGGTCGTGCTCACAGCAGGTGGGATCCCAGCGGTCGAGGACCGTGACGCAGCCCGGCGCGAGCGATCGACGCGGCGGTTGGTCACGAACAGGTCACGCCCGACCGTGCCGAAACCCCCGCGGCGGCGCAAATCCAGGACCCCGTTTACCGCCGCGGAGTGTCGGACGTCACCAGATCAGGGGACGGCCCGGCCCGCGGTGGCCGCCGGCGTCACTCGGTCACGTGCTCGAGCATCTCGGTGACCAGCGCCGCGATCGGCGACCGCTCGGAGCGGGTCAGCGTCACGTGCGCGAAGAGCGGGTGGCCCTTGAGCTTCTCCACCACCGCGACGATCCCGTCGTGGCGCCCGACGCGCAGGTTGTCGCGCTGCGCGACGTCGTGGGTGAGGACGACCTTGGAGTTGGCGCCGATCCGCGAGAGCACGGTCAGCAGCACGTTGCGCTCCAGGGACTGCGCCTCGTCGACGATGACGAAGGCGTCGTGCAGCGAGCGGCCGCGGATGTGGGTGAGCGGCAGCACCTCGAGCATCCCGCGGGCGAGCACCTCGTCGATGACGTCGCGCGAGGTCATCGCGCCCAGGGTGTCGAAGACCGCCTGGCCCCACGGGCCCATCTTCTCGGCCTCCGAGCCCGGCAGGTAGCCGAGCTCCTGCCCGCCCACCGCGAACAGCGGGCGGAAGACGACGACCTTCTGGTGCTGGCCGCGCTCGAGCACCGCCTCGAGCCCCGCGCACAGCGCCATCGCCGACTTGCCCGTCCCGGCCCGGCCGCCGAGCGAGACGATGCCGACCTCGGGGTCGAGCAGCATCTCCAGGGCGATCCGCTGCTCCGCGGAGCGGCCGTGCACGCCGAACGCCTCGCGATCGCCGCGCACCAGGTGCACCTTCTTGTCCGCCCCCACCCGGCCCAGGGCCGTCCCCCGCTCGGAGAGCAGCCGCAGCCCGGTGTGGCAGGGCAGCTGGCGGGCCTCGGCCACCTCGAGGGTGCCGTCGTCGTAGAGCTCGTCGAGCTCGGTGGCGGCCACGCTCAGCTCGGCCATCCCGGTGTAGCCGGTCTCGGAGTCGCTGACGGTCTCGAAGCGGTACTCCTCGGCGTCGAGGCCCACCGCGGAGGCCTTGATCCGCAGTGGGAGGTCCTTGCTGACCAGCGTGACCCGGTGGCCCTCGCCGGCCAGGTTGAGGGCCACCGCGAGGATCCGGGTGTCGTTGTCCCCGAGCCGGAAGCCCGAGGGCAGCGACGAGGGGTCGGTGTGGTTCAGCTCGACGCGCAGCACCCCGCCCTGCGCGCTCACCGGCACCGGTTCGTCGAGGCGGCCGTGCTCGACGCGCAGCTCGTCGAGCAGGCGCAGGGCCGAGCGCGCGAAGTAACCGAGCTCGGGGTGGTGCCGCTTGGCCTCGAGCTCGGTGACGACGACCACCGGCAGGACGACCTCGTGCTCGGCGAAGCGCCGCAACGCGCCGGGGTCGGCGAGCAGGACGCTGGTGTCGACGACGTAGGTGCGGCGGGCCTGGTCCGCGCCGGGCACCCCGACCTCGGGGACGGCTGCGGGTGCTGCGGGTGCTGCGGTGGACCTGGACGAGTCGATCGGAGGCACGGCTTACCCCTCGCAGGACCGCACGCGCACTCGACGCCCGGTCCTCGTCGCTGGTGCTCTCGGACCGGGGCTCGGCTCGACCGCCGGAGTGCCGGCGTCCCGGGGCGCGGCCGGGATGACCCGACGTCCCGCGTGGTGGTGACTGCGCACAACGAGCCTCCCGATGCGGCGGGCTTCCCCACCCGCCGTCGCCTCGAACGTACGCCGGGGCCCGCCCCGTGAGGGACCGACACGCCACACCCAGGGGTGAACGCCCGGCGTCGGGTCAGCTGCCGAAGCGACGCTCGCGCAGCGCGTAGGCGCGGATCGCGCGCAGGAAGTCGACGCGGCGGAACTCGGGCCAGTAGGCCTCGCAGAAGTAGAACTCCGACCGGGCGCTCTGCCACAGCAGGAACCCCCCGAGGCGCTGCTCGCCGGAGGTGCGGATCACCAGGTCCGGGTCGGGCTGCCCCTTGGTGTAGAGGTGGTCGGCGATGTGCTCGACGTCGATGATGTCGGCGAGCTCCTCCAGGCTGGTGCCCAGCGCGGCGTGCTCGTGCAGCAGCGAGCGGACCGCGTCGGCGATCTCCTGGCGCCCGCCGTAGCCGACCGCGATGTTGACCAGCGAGCCGTCGACGTCGCGGGTCGCCTCCGCGGCGGCCTTGAGCCGCTCGGTGGTGGCCGCGGGCAGCAGGTCGAGGGCCCCGACGGGGTTCAGACGCCAGCGGCCCTGCGCGGCGAGGAAGTCCACGACGTCCTCGATGATCCCCAGGAGGGGGGCCAGCTCGCTGGCGGGGCGGTTCAGGTTGTCGGTGGACAGCAGCCACAGGGTGACGACCTCGATGCCGACCTCGTCGCACCAGCCGAGCAGCGGCTCGATGTTCGCGGCGCCGGCTCGGTGGCCGTGCGCGCTGTCGCGGCCGGCGGCCCGGGCCCAGCGGCGGTTGCCGTCGAGCATGATGCCGACGTGCTGGGGCAGGCTGTCCGGCATCCGCCGCAGCATCCGCGCCTCGTAGAGCGGGTAGAGCACCCGGCGCGCCCCGCGCTTCCAGTCCACCATCCACGGCATCGTAGTCCCGCGCGAGCGCCTGCGAGGCGACGTGAGGTTGCCGACCTGAGGCGCTCGTGCGGGCGCGGCGTTCCCCGGGCGCGGCTAGGCTCGCCGGATGGACCACGGCCTCGACGTCTCTGGCGACGCGACCCGACCGGGACTCGCAGGTCTCGGGGACCAGATCAGCGAGGCGATCGCGGACGTCAAGCCGCGCCTGCGCGGCTGGC
This sequence comes from uncultured Actinomycetota bacterium, assembly GCA_963728085.1. GTDB lineage: Bacteria > Actinomycetota > Actinomycetes > Propionibacteriales > Nocardioidaceae > Nocardioides. Next base: position 110,538 of record CAVSIQ010000003.1, read on the forward strand.
TGCACCTCGCGATCGCGCCGCTGGCCCTCGCCGCCGGCATCGTCCTGGTCGTGCTGTCGCCCACCGCGACCATCCGCACCGGCAACGCGCTGTTCACCGGCTCGGCGCTGCTGCTCTTCTCGGTCTCCGCGGTCTACCACCGCGGCACCTGGTCACCCCCGGTGTGGCGGGTGCTGCGGCGCTTCGACCACTCCAACATCTTCCTGCTCATCGCCGGCTCCTACACGCCCTTCAGCCTGATGCTGCTCGACGGCGTCGCGCAGGAGGTGCTGCTCACCGTGGTGTGGACCGGCGCCGTCGCCGGGGTGCTGTTCCGGGTGTTCTGGGCGGGTGCCCCGCGCTGGCTCTACGTGCCGATCTACCTCGCGCTCGGGTGGGCCGCGGTGTTCTTCATCCCCGGCTTCTACGCCGGTGCGACGGCGCTGGGCACCGGCGTGGGCCTCGCGGTGTTCGTGCTGATCCTCACCGGTGGCGCGCTGTACACCTTCGGCGGCGTGGTCTACGGCGTGAAGCGGCCCGACCCGTGGCCGCGGTGGTTCGGCTTCCACGAGATCTTCCACAGCTTCACCATCCTGGCCTTCGCCGCGCACTACGTCGGCGTCTCGCTGGCCACCTACGCCCTGCGCTGAGGCCCGCTCACCAGCCGCTCGACGAGGCGGTAGAGCAGCGTCAGCGCGAGGATCACCGCCGTCACGTGCAGCAGCAGGGCCAGGGCGACGCCCACCACCGCGCCCGCGGTCCTCAGCGGGCCCCACGTCAGGCTCAGCACGAGCGGGACGACCACCGCGGCCGCCGCGCCGCCGAGCAGCTCGACCCACCAGGCCCGGGCGCCCATCCAGGGCAGCACGTCGAGGACGTCGAGCAGGTCCAGGGTGGCCAGGACGCCGAGCACCGCGATCAGGCCCAGGGTGAGCACGGCGGCGACGCGCAGTCGCCGGTGCTCGGCCGGGGTCCACGACGTGGATCCTGCACGGATCGTGGCCAGGCTGACCGCCGACCAGACCAGCCAGCGACGCACCGTGCGGGTGTGGGTGTCGCGCATGGCCCGGCGGAAGACACGGTCCGCGGTGACCCGGTCGACGACGACGCCCCCCTCCGCGACGTAGGCCGGCCCGCCCAGCTCGGTCTCGACCAGCGCGTCGTGGACCAGCGCGGCGGGTAGGTGGCGCCCGGTCCGGGGCACCAGCCAGGTCAGGGCCGCGGGCACGGAGGCCAGGTCGGTGCGGAACCGCTCGAGGTCCGCGGGCACCAGCAGCACGCCGACCTCCTCGTCGTCGTAGCCCAGCCGCCGGCGCAGCGCGAACCGCTCCACCCCGACGTCGATGCCCCGTTCGAGCACGATGCGCGGGGCCCGTCCACGATCCGGCGGCGTGCCGGGGCCCCCGCCGTCGAAGAAGCGGTGCGGCTCGGCCCCCGTGCTTGCCACCGGGCCAGCCTAGACGTCCTGCTCCGACCGGTCGGGCCCGCCGCCGCCGTCCAGGGCGAGGACCGCACCGATGTGGGCCAGGTGGCTCAACGCCTGGGGCAGGTTGCCGCGTGCCTCCGCGGTCCCGGCGACGGCCATCTCCGAGAGCACGCCGAGCTCGCCGAAGACCGGCTCGAGCTGCTCGAGCAGGGAGGCCGCCTCCTCGCGACGACCCACCAGCACCAGGGCGTGGACCCGCCAGAACGCACAGGCCAGGAAGGTCTCCTCCTCCTGTGCCGCCCCGCTGTAGCGGTAGACCAGGGGCCCCGCACCCAGACGCCGTCCCACCGCGTCGATCGTGCTCGACATCCGCGGGCCCGTGTCGAAACCAGCCTGGGCCCCGAGCAGCACCGCCGCGTCGAGGTCCTCGCTCCCGGCCCACGCGGTCCAGGCGCCGTGCGCCTGCGACCAGCAGTGCTGCTCGACCCAGGCCCGCACCCGGCCGGCCTCGCTGCGCCAGCGTTCGCCCGGCCCCGGCAGGTCGCCGCTGTCGGCGAGGTCCGCGGCGGCGGTGAGCGCGCGCCAGCAGCTCATCTTCGAGTAGGTCCACGGCTGCTGCTCCGGCAGCTCCCAGATGCCGGAGTCGTCCTGCAGCCAGGTGTCGGCGCAGCGGTCCGCGAGGTCGGCCAGCTGCCGCCGGCTGTGGACGTCGAGGACGTGGCCCGTGCGGACCCAGCGCTCGACGGTGCCGAACAGGTCGCCGTAGATGCCGAGCTGACGCTGCTCACCGGCCCGGTTGCCCACCAGCACCGGGGTGCTGTCGCGGTAGCCGGGCACGTCGACGCGACGTTGGCTCGGCGGCGTCGTCCCGTCCAGGCCGAGCATGACCGGCAGGTCGCGGCTGCCGTCCCGCGCCGAGTGCAGCAGCCAGCTCGTCGCGGCGTGCACCTCCTCCTCGAGGCCGAGCCGGTCGAGCGCGTCGATCGTGAAGGCGGCGTCGCGCACCCACGCGTAGCGGTAGTCCCAGTTCTTCGGACCACCCACGCGCTCCGGCAGCGCGGTGGTCCCCGCCGCCGCCATCGCCCCGGCGCCGCTCATCATCAGCAGCCGCAGCGAGACCGCGCTGCGCAGCACCCGATCGCGCCGCGGGCCCGCCCACCTCACGCCGTCGGACCACCGCTGCCAGTGCTCGACGGTGCGTGCGAGCCGGTCCTCGACGTTCGCCGGGTCGGCGAGCAGGAGGGGGTCGTCCTGCGCCGCGACGACGCCCAGGGTCGTCCGGCGACCCGCGGCCACCTCCAGGCGGCCGGTCACCGAACGCCCGTGGACCTCGAGGCGCACCTGCTCCTCGCAGCACACCGCGAGCGTGTGCGGCCCGGCGTGCAGGATCGGCCCGCGCGAGGAGACCTCCACCCACGGCTGCCAGGCCCGCAGCCCGTCTCCCGGGGTGAGCTCCAGGTCGAGCGCGACGGTGCCCTCGAGCCCCTCGACGCGCAGCGCCAGCTCGGCCCAGGGCAACGGGCCCGCCGAGCCCACGTCGAGCGCCGCGGTCACCCGCGCCCGGCCCGAGGCGGTCGTCCAGGTGGTGGTGAGCACGGCCGTGCCCGGCAGGTAGGCGCGCTCGCACCGGGTCGGCGTCTGCCTCGGGGCCAGCCGCAGCCGCCCGCCCCGGGCAGGGTCGAGCACGGAGGAGACCACGGGCGGGGAGTCGAGCCGCGGAGCCGCCCACCAGTCGACGGAGCCGTCGGCGGCCAGCAGGGCGAGGCCGCGGCCGTCGCCGAGCACCGCGTAACCACCGAGCGGCGCGAAGCCGCCGCCGTCCCGGTCCGCGCCGGACCCGAGGCCCGTCGCGGGGCTCACCGCCACCGGGCGGCGCCGGCCCGTGCCCCGAGCCCGGCGACGACCGCTCCAAGACCGGCCAGGGCCAGGACCCGGTGGCGCCCCAGCACCGAGACGGGGTCGTGCTCGGCGGCGGCGTCGCCGAAGGCCCCTCGCGCTCCTCGGTCGTGGTCCTCGTCCTGCGGGGCGTACAGGTTGGAGCCCCACCGGGGGACGTCGGAGTCGGTCTGCTGGGCCGAGACCGCGGTACGGGCCAGGTACCAGTCGAGGAAGGCGGGCGCGACCCGGTTGCCGAGGACGGTGTAGGCCGTGGCCACCCCGACCCAGGTGTTGCGCCTGGGGTGCTGCACCGCGAAGCGGATGGCCCGCGCGCACACCTCGGGCTGGACGATCGGCGGCACCGGGCGGGGGTGGCCGGGCATCCTGGTCAGGTTCCAGGCGAACTGGGTCGTGTTCACCCCCGGCAGGGTGACCAGGCCGAGGTGGACGTGGCTGCCCTGCGCGCGCAGCTCGGTGAGCACCGACTCGGTGAAGCCCTTGATCGCGTGCTTGGCACCGCAGTAGGCCGACTGGAGCGGGATCGAGCGATAGGCCATCGCCGAGGAGACGTTCACGATCGAGCCCCGGTCACGCGGGGTCATCCTGCTCAGTGCCGCCCTGGTCCCGTTGACCTGGCCGTAGTAGGTGACCTCGGTCATCCGCCGGAACTCGGCGTCCGTGGTCTCGCTGAACCAGGCCAGCGACCCGGCGAAGGCCACGTTCACCCAGGCCTCGATCGGCCCGAGCTCGGCCTCCACCCGGTCGGCGGCCGCCTCCACGGCGTCGGTGTCGGCGACGTCGGTGGGCACGGCGAGGCATCGCCGGCCCTCCCTCTCGACGTCGGCGCGGGCGCCGTCCAGCCCGGCCCGACCACGGGCGAGCACCGCGACGTCGTAGCCCGACCGGGCGAGCTCGCGCACCGTCGCCCGCCCCAGGCCGGCGGTGCCCCCGGTGACGACGGCCACCGGAGCGGGATCGACGGGACCTACAGGATCTACGCGCACGGGTTCCTCCAGGGGTGACGGGGCCGGCGTCGGTGCGGCCCAGCTCGAGGCTAGGACGCTGGCGCGCGGTGCCTCCAGACCCCGCGGGGAATTCACCGACGAATCGTCGTGGCCCCTTGGGAGGAGCCCGCGTCCCGGTTAGCGTCGTCCACGGCGGCGCGGTGCCCGCCCGTCCGCCCCGGACAGGAGGATCGACGATGCGCACGATGACGGCACTGCGAGGCGGCTGGGGCGTGGCGCTGATCGCCGCCCCCGACGCGACGATGGGGCGCCTCGGCGGGCGGCGGCTCGACGACCGGGCACGCGCGGTCACGCGGGTGCTCGGCGCGCGGCACCTGCTGCAGGCCGGAGTGGAGGCGGGTGGCGACGGGCGCCGTCTGCTCCTGCTCGGCGTGGCGGCCGACGTCCTGCACGCCTCGAGCATGGTCGCGCTGGCTGCCGTCGACCCGACGCGGGCCCGCACCTGCCTGGGCGACGCCGCCGTCGCCGGGTCCTGGGCGCTCGCCGGCGCCCACGCGCTGCGCACCGGCCGCTGACGCGGGCACGACGGCCCCGGGCCGCCCGGGCAGCCGGGCCGGGCACCCGGGGGAGCGTCCTGCGGGAGACGGTGGCCAGGATGAGCCCATGCGCCTCTCCTGGACCCTGCACCACGACGGCAGGACCGTCGCCGACGGCGAGGTGGTCCGACCCGACGAGCGGCTGACCTGGCCGCGCACGATCGGCCTCGGCGCCCAGCACGTCGTGGCCATGTTCGGCGCCACGTTCCTGGTCCCGGTGCTCACCGGCTTCCCACCGACGGCGACGCTGTTCTTCTCCGGCGCCGGGACGCTGCTGTTCCTGGTGATCACGGGCAACCGGGTGCCGAGCTACCTGGGCTCGTCGTTCGCCTTCATCGCCCCCATCGGCGCCGCCACCGCGGCGGGCTCGCTCGGCAACGCGCTGTTCGGGGTGCTTCTCACCGGCCTCGCGCTCGTCGTGGTCGGCCTCGTGGTGCTGGCCACGGGCGCGGGGTGGATCGACGCCCTGATGCCGCCGGTGGTCACCGGGGCGATCGTCGCGCTGATCGGCCTCAACCTCTCCGGCGCGGCGACGTCGAGCTATGCGGCCGCGCCCTGGACGGCCACCCTGACGCTGGCCACCGTCCTGGTCGTGGCGGTGGCCGTGCGGGGCCTCGCGGCCCGGCTCTCGATCCTGATCGGCGTGGCGGTCGGCTACCTGGTCGCCGCGCTGGCCGGCCAGGTCGACCTCGGTCCGGTGCGCGACGCCGCCTGGGTCGGCGTGCCGGACTTCTTCGCCCCCGAGCCGCAGTGGAGCGTGCTGCCGGCCTTCCTGCCGGTGGTGCTGGTGCTCGTGGCCGAGAACGTCGGCCACGTGCGCACGGTGGCCCACCTGACCGGGGACCCCGGCGTCAACGAGCGCACCGGCCGGGCCCTGCTGGCCGACGGCCTGGCCACCACCCTGGCCGGCGCCGGCGGGGGCTCGGGCACGACGACCTACGGCGAGAACATCGGCGTCATGGCCGCGACCCGGGTCTACTCCACCGCCGCCTACTGGGTGGCCGGCCTGGTCGCCGTCGCCCTCAGCCTGTCGCCCAAGTTCGGGGCCCTGGTCAACACCATCCCGGCCGGCGTCCTGGGCGGCGTGACCGTGGCGCTGTACGGCCTGATCGGGGTGATCGGGGTGAAGATCTGGATCGACAACCGGGTCGACTTCTCCCGGCCGGTCAACCAGCTCACCGCCGCGGTGGCCCTGGTGATCGGCATCGGCGACCTCACCCTGTCCGGCACCATCGCCGGGCGCGAGGTCGTCCTGACCGGCATCGCCCTGGGCACCGTGGCCGCGCTCGTGGTCTTCCACGGCACCAGCGCGCTCGAGCGCCGACGCACCGGTTCCTGAGCACACCGCAGGTCTTGTCGCGCGACCGCGGCGGCCCTAGGTTGCGACGACCGGGCACCGTCGCCCGGCCCGCCGAGAGGACCCGCGCATGCCCCTGGAGAACGCCTTCTACACCGCCGAGGCCCAGGGCGAGTACGCCCTGCACAGCCTGGGACGCTTCGAGCTGGAGGAGGGCGGCGTCATCGAGGACCTCGAGCTGGCGGTGGCGACCTACGGCGAGCTGAACGAGGCCCGGGACAACGTCATCCTGGTCCCGACCTGGTTCTCCGGCACGCACGCCACCTGGTGGCAGGTCTACCTCGGGGAGGGCCGCGCGCTCGACCCGTCGCGCTGGTTCATCGTCGTGGTCAACCAGATCGGCAACGGCCTGTCGACCTCGCCGCACACCACCACCGACCCCGCGATCGCCATGTCGCGCTTCCCCCACGTGCGCATCGGTGACGACGTGCGCGCCCAGGAGCAGCTGCTGCGCGAGGTGTGGGGCATCGAGCGCCTCGCGCTGGTGGTCGGCGGCTCGATGGGCGCCCAGCAGACCTGGGAGTGGGCGGTGCGCTTCCCCGACAAGGTCCTGCGCGCGGCGCCGATCGCGGGCACCGCCCAGAACACCCCGCACGACTTCCTGTTCACCCACGCCCTGATGAGCGCGATCACCAGCGACCCCGGCTGGAACGGCGGCGAGTACGCCTCGCACACCGACGTCACCGCCGGCCTGGCCCGCCACGCCGACATCTGGGCGATCATGGGTCTGACCACCGACTTCTGGCGGACCGAGTTCTGGAAGGGCGTCGCGCCCCTCGACGAGGCCCTGGCCTTCTCGACCTTCGAGGAGTTCCAGCAGAACTTCATCCGGTTCCTGTTCTGCTCCATGGACCCCAACGCGCTGCTGAGCATGGGGTGGAAGTGGCAGCGCGGCGACGTCGCCCGGCACACCGGCGGCGACCTCGCCGCAGCCCTGGGCCGGGTCAGCGCGCTGACGTTCGTGATGCCGATCGACTCCGACATGTTCTTCCCCCCGCGCGACTGCGAGGCCGAGCAGCGGCTGACGCCGAGGGCGCAGCTGCGGGTGCTGCACAGCATCGCCGGCCACTTCGGCCTGTTCGGCTTCGAGGAGAGCTACGTGGCCGAGGTCGACCAGCACCTCGCGGAGCTGCTCGCCACCGAGGTCTGAGCCACCCCGGGCCCGGGGCGGTGACCGGCGCGCCTCAGGCGGACTCGCCGAGACGCAGCAGCCCGATCAGGCGACGGGCGCACTCGCCGCCGACCTCCTCCGCGACGTCGAGCGCGCGGGGGACGTCGAGCTCGACGCGCACCGCGTCGACGGCCAGCGTCGCCTCGGCGCCCGACCCGCCGGGGCGACCGGCCGCGGCGTAGAGCCGCTGGAGCCGGGCCTCGGCGCCCCGCAGCGCCGCGGGCTCGTAGTCCCACTCGACGTCGTGGCGGCGGTCGAGCAGCAGCAGCCGCAGGACGGCCGGCGCCCAGTCGTCGAGGACGTCCTGGGCGAGGACCAGGTTGCCGGTCGACTTGGCCATCTTCTCCCCGCCGACGCGCACCGTGCCGACGTGCAGCCGGGCGCGGCTGAACGGCGCGACGCCGGTGACGGCCTCGGCCATCGCCTGCTGGTAGGCGTGGTGGGGGAAGCGCAGGTCCTCGCCGCCCACGAGCACGTCGACCGAGGAGCCGAGCACGCCCAGCGCCATCGCGGCGCACTCGGCGTGCCAGCCGGGCCGGCCCCAGCCCCACGGGCTGGCCCACGCGGGCTCGCCGTCGGCGGAGGTCCGCCACACGGCGACGTCGAGGGCGTCGTCCTTGCCGTGGTGGTCGGGCTCGTCGCCGTAGGCCGCGGCCAGCGCGAGGGCGCGGTCGCGCTCGAGGCCGGCGGTGGCCGCCACGTCGGCGCCGCGGAACCACACCGCGCCGTCGCGCTCGTAGGCGTGGCCCGAGGCGAGCAGCGTCGCGGCGAGCTGCTGGACCGCATGGATGTGGTGGCGGGCGCGGGGCTGGGTGGTCGGCGTGGCCACGCGCAGGGCGCGCATCGACTGCTCGAAGACGGCCTCCTGGGCCAGCGCGAGCTCGTCGAAGTGCCGGCCGCGGGCCCGGGCGGCCTCGGAGAGCACGTCGTCGACGTCGGTGACGTTGCGGCAGACCTCGCAGGTCACGCCGGTGGAGGCCAGGCAGGCGGCCAGCAGGTCGGCCCAGACGAAGGTGGCGGCGTGGCCCAGGTGCGTCACGTCGTAGGGCGTGATGCCGCACACGTAGACGCGCGCGGAGCCGACGAGGCCGAGACGCTGCCCGTCGAGCACCAACGAGGTCGGTGTCGCGGGGAGCGGCCCCACGCGCTGGGCGCGGTCGGTGGTGGCGGAGGTCAGGTGCGCGGCCATGGGCCGAGTCTGGCACCCCCGAGCACGTGGGGGGTCAGCGGCGACGCGCGTCGGGGGTGGTCGTCCGGTGGCGGCCGGCCCGGCGGCAGGACCTCTCTGCCGCCGGACGTGGGGGATGCCTCAGACGCGGGCCTTGTTCTTGCCCATGACGCCCTCGACGACCCCGATCAGCAGGAAGGCGGCGACGACGGCGACGATGAAGCCCAGGATGTTCAGCTCGGTGATGCTGCCGGTGCCCAGGAAGCTGGCGATGAAGCCGCCGATGACGGCACCGAGCACGCCGAGCACGAGGGTGCCCAGGATGCCGAGGTTCTGCTTGCCCGGCTTGATCAGGCGCGCGATGGCCCCGATGACGAGCCCGACGACGAGCAGTCCGATGATCTGCATGGTGTTTCCTCTCGTGGTGGCGGGCGCGCGTACCCTGCGCGTGCCCGAGGACCCAACGTATGCCCTGGGTGCGGCCCCCCGAGACATCCGCTCGGGGGGAGGGCCCCTGCGTGCGACGATCGTCACCATGGAACGTGCCTGGCTGCTCGAGACGCTCGCCCTGACCCTGCGCGAGACCGACTTCCTCGACCCCGCGCTGCGCGGTGAGCCCGACGCCCGGGAACGGGGGGTGCGCCTCGAGGTGCGCCCGCTGCGCACCGCCGCCGGAGGCTCGCTCTACTCCTCCCCGTCGCTCGACCTGGGCCCGGCGGTGTGCCGGGTGGACGTGCTCGAGTCCGCCCCCGGCGCGGCCGACCGCGTGCACTGGCACCCCGTCATGCACGACGGGGAGCCCGGCGAGCGCGTCTTCGACCCCGCGATCAGCGCCGACCCCCTGGGCTGGCTCGAGGAGCGCCTGCGCGACCTCGGCTCGCTGCTGGTCGGCGTCGAGCCGACGACGCGCGCGGCACTGCTGGCCGACGAGGCCGCCGTGGCGGCGCTGGCCGCGGAGGTGAGCGGCCGTGCGGCCGCGTCGCTGACGCGCCTGCGCGAGCCGTGGGACGAGGTGGAGCACGACGAGCGCGGCATGGCCCCGCTACCCTCCCCGGCGTGAGCCAGGAGAGCGCGAGCACCTCGGAGGTCCTGCGCGGACTGCCCGCCCACCGGCGCGAGGTGCTCGAGGCCCGCGTCGAGCGCTGGCTGCCCGACCTGCGCGAGGCGCTGTCCCTGGTCTACGACGACCCCGAGGCCGTCGCGCAGCGCCTGCTGAGCGTCGCGGCCCGCGGCTTCGCCGCCCGCAGCGACGAGCTGCACGGCCTGGACCTGCGCCGCTCGCTGGCGCCGGACTGGTTCCAGCAACCCGGCACGGTGGGCTACGCCGCCTACACCGAGCGCTTCGCCGACGACCTCGCCGGCGTGGCCCACCACCTCGACCACCTCGGCGACCTCGGCGTCACCTACCTGCACCTGATGCCGCTGCTGCAGCCCCGGCCGGCGCCCCACGACGGTGGCTACGCCGTGGCCGACTACCGCGCGGTGCGCGAGGACCTCGGCGACCTGGAGGACCTGCGGGCGCTGACGGCCCGTCTCCGCAGCCGCGGCATCAGCCTGTGCCTGGACCTGGTGCTCAACCACGTCGCCCGCGAGCACGAGTGGGCGCGGCGCGCCCGCGCCGGCGAGCAGCGCTACCGCGACTACTTCCTGCTCTACCCCGACCGCGCCGGCCCGGACGCGTGGGAGCAGACCCTCCCGGAGGTCTTCCCCGACTTCGCCCCGGGCAGCTTCACCTTCGACGCGGACCTCGACGCCTGGGTGTGGACGACGTTCAACTCCTGGCAGTGGGACCTCGACTGGTCCAACCCCGCCTTGCTCGAGGAGCTCGCCGACGTCGTGTGCTTCCTGGCCAACGTCGGCGTCGAGGTCTTCCGGCTCGACGCCATCGCGTTCCTGTGGAAGCGCCGGGGCACCGACTGCCAGAACCAGCCCGAGGTGCACGCGCTGACCCAGGCGCTGCGCTGCCTGGCCCGGATCGCCTGCCCGGCGGTGCTGTTCAAGGCCGAGGCCATCGTGGGCCCGCGCGACCTGCTGGCCTACCTCGGCGAGGGCCGCCACCACGGGAAGGTCAGCGACCTCGCCTACCACAACGCGCTGATGGTGCACGTGTGGTCGATGCTGGCCAGCGGCGAGACGGAGCTGGCCTCCCACGCGCTGCGCCGGCTGCCCGCCCCACCCGCGAGCACCGCCTGGATCACCTACGCGCGCTGCCACGACGACATCGGCTGGGCGATCGGCGACGACGACGCCGCCGCGGTGGGCATCTCCGGCTGGCACCACCGGCGCTTCCTCGCCGACTTCTACGACGGGTCCTTCCCGGGCTCCTGGGCGCGCGGGCTGGTCTTCCAGCACAACCCCGAGACCGGCGACAAGCGCACGTCGGGCTCGCTGGCCTCGCTGGCCGGCGTCGAGGCCGGCGACCCCCTCGGGCCCGACCGGGTGCTGCTCGCCCACGCGATCGTCTGCGGCTTCGGCGGCGTGCCCGTGCTGTGGATGGGCGACGAGGTGGGCCTGCTCAGCGACCACGACTGGGCCGACGACCCGGACCACGCGGGCGACAACCGGTGGGCCCACCGGCCGCGGATGCCGTGGCGCCCCGACGGCTCGCTGCCCGACCCGGTGGGCCTGCTGCCCCGCGTGCAGGCGCTGCTCCGCGCCCGCCGCAGCCTGCCCCACCTGCACGCCGCGACCCCCGCCGAGGTGCTCGACCCGCCCGCCCGCGGCGTCCTCGGCGTGCTGCGCCGCCACCCGCTCGGGCCGATGCTCGGCCTCTACAACGTCACCGGCGGCGAGCGCCGGGTGCCGTGGTCGGTGCTGCACGACGCCGGCCTCGGCCACGGCGTCCCGGTGCTCGACCACCTCACCGGCGAGCCGGTGCGCTCGGCCGGCGAGCACGTCGTGCTGCCCGCCTACGCCGCCGCCTGGCTGGTCGACCGGGCCTGAGCCCGCCGGCCGACCCATGCCGATTTCCCAAGGGATGCAGGGGTTTCTGCACCTCCCGGGGCGGATTCGCGCCGGGAGGTGCCGAGTTCCCTGCATCCCCTGGGAAACCAGCAAGCGCCGCGACCCCGACTGGCCCCCGATTGGCCCGTGACGGGGTCGGCGGCGTGTGCGAGCGTGTGACCGCGCCCACCCGCACCGCCCAGGAGGCCCCATGTCCGCCGTCCGCTCCAGCACCGTCGACGACGTCCTCGCCCGCAGCGCGCGGCGCAGCCCCGAGCGCACCGCGCTCGTCTTCGCCGAGCGCACCTGGACCTACCGTGAGCTCGACGACGCCGTCAGCCGCGCCGCCGTCGCGCTGCGCGGCCTCGGTCTGGCCCGCGGCGAGCGGGTGGCCGCCTACGGCCGCAACTCCGACGCCTACCTGCTGGGCTTCCTCGGCTGCGCGCGGGCGGGCCTGGTGCACGTCCCGGTCAACTACGCCCTGACCGGCGAGGAGCTTCGCTACCTCGTGGAGCAGTCGGGCTCGACGGCCGTGCTCGTCGACCCCGCGCTGCGGGCCACCTACGACGCTGCCGGCCTCGAGGTCGCCACCGTGCTGGCCCTGCGCGACGCCGACGACTCCCTGCTCGCCCGCGCCCTCGCGGGCCCGGTGCCCGAGGAGGTGCTGCCCGCCGGGGAGGACCCGGTCGGCGACGAGGAGCTCGTGCAGCTGCTCTACACCTCGGGCACCACCTCGCGGCCCAAGGGCGCGATGATGACCCACCGCGCGCTGGTCCACGAGTACGTCTCGTGCGTCCTGGCCCTCGAGATGGGCGAGCACGACGCGCCCCTGCACCCGATGCCGCTCTACCACTCCGCCGGGATGCACGTGTTCCTGATGCCCTACCTCGCCGTCGGCGCGGTGAACCACCTGATGGAGGCGCCCGACGTCCCCGAGGTGCTGCGCCTGGTCGAGGAGCGCGGCCTCGGCGCGGTGTTCCTGGCCCCGACGGTGTGGGTGCCGCTGACCAACCACCCCGACTACGCCACCCGCGACCTGTCCTCGCTGCGCAAGGCGTTCTACGGCGCCTCGATCATGCCCGGGCCGGTGCTGCGCCGCCTGACCGACACCTGGCCCGACCTGACGGTGTGGAACTGCTTCGGGCAGTCCGAGATCGGCCCGCTGGCCACCGTCCTGCGCCCCGAGGAGCACGCCGAACGGCCCGAGTCCTGCGGGCGGGCGGTGCTCTTCGTCGAGGTGCGCGTGGTCGACGACGAGGGCCACGACGTCAGCGCGGGAGGCACGGGCGAGGTGCTCTACCGCTCCCCCCAGCTGTGCACCGGGTACTGGGACAAGCCCGAGGCCACCGAGGAGGCGTTCCGAGACGGCTGGTTCCACTCCGGCGACCTCGTGCGCATCGACGCCGAGGGCTACCTGACGGTGGTCGACCGGATCAAGGACGTGATCAACACCGGCGGGGTCCTGGTGGCCTCCCGCGAGGTCGAGGACGCGCTCTACACCCATCCGGCGGTGGCCGAGGTCGCCGTGATCGGCACGCCCGACGAGCGCTGGATCGAGGCGGTCACCGCCTTCGTCGTGCTGCGCGAGGGCGCGGAGGCCGACGAGCAGACCCTGGTCGCCCACGCGCGGCGGTCCCTGGCGGGGTTCAAGGTGCCCAAGCACGTGCACCTCGTCGCCCAGCTGCCCCGCAACCAGTCGGGAAAGCTGCTCAAGCGGGTGCTGCGCGACGAGGTCCCCGGGGGCTCGGCCACACCCGCGCCGACGTCGGGCTAGCCCCGGCCCCGCGCCGACGACCTGCGCGCCCGGGCCACGGCCGGGGGCTCGCGCGGTGTGGCACGGTGGAGCCATGGATGCCGCCGAGTGGGACGCCCGGTACGCCGGGTCGCAGCTGGTCTGGTCGGCCGGGCCGAACGAGGCCGTGGCTCGCGAGTGCGCCGACCTCACCCCCGGGCGGGCGGTCGATCTCGCCTGCGGCGAGGGACGCAACGCGGTCTGGCTGGCCGAGCGGGGCTGGACGGTGCGGGCCGTCGACTTCTCCGCCGTCGCCCTCGACAAGGGCCGCCGCCTGGCCGAGGAGCGCGCCCCGGACGTGGCGGGCCGGATCACCTGGGAGCAGGCCGACGCCACCACGTGGCAGGGTTCCGAGCAGGACCTCGCGGTGCTGGCCTACCTGCAGCTGGCCGCCGAGGACCGCCGCGCCGCCGTGCGCGCGGCGTGGGCCGCCCTCGCCGCGGCCGGCACCCTGCTGCTGGTCGCCCACGACTCGACGAACCTCGCCGAGGGGGTCGGCGGCCCGCAGGACGCCGCGGTGCTGATGAGCGCCGAGGACGTCCTCGCCGACCTCGAGGCCGCCCCGGGGGGCCCGCCGCGGGTCCGACGGGCCGAGCGCGTGCCGCGCGAGGTCGAGGCCGGCACGGCCTGGGACTGCCTGGTCCGCCTCGAGCGCCCCTGAGCGCCCCTGAGCGCTGCCCGGCCGGAGCCCTCAGCGCGCGGAGCGGTCGGACTCGCCCGACTCCACGCGGGGCTGGGGCCTGGGGGCGCGGTCGGTGGGGTCGAAGCGGCCCTCGGTCTCCGACTGCGCGGCGCGCTTGAGGTGACGGGTCAGGCTGAGGCCGAGCAGCGCCACGGCGAGCAGGCCGAGCCCGAAGAGCCCGAACGCCGTCCACCCGGCCTTGACGTCCTCGGGGGCGGGCGTGTCGTCGAGGACGGAGGTGAGCACGATCAGCGCGGCGTACATGCCTCCATCCTGTCAGGCGCTCCTGACGGCGGGCTCCTCCTGCGGGGCGGCCGAGTCGTCGCCGGGTGTGACCTCGGCGACGCGCTCGGGAACCGGCACGCCGGCGAACAGGTCGTCCTCGGGCACCGGGGAGTCGACGTGGCTGGTGACCAGCTCGAAGTCCTCGGTGGGCCAGACCTCGCGCTGCAGCGCCAGCGGGGTGGAGAACCAGTGCCCGTCGGGGTCGATCTGGGTGGCGTGCGCCAGCAGCGCCTGGTCCCGCACCCCGAAGAACTCCCCGCAGGGCACCCGCGTGGTGATCCGCGCGTCCCACTCGGGCTCGGGCTCCCACGTCTCCAGGCGCTCGCCCCACGGCGACTCGAGGCCGTGGGCGAGGATCGCCTCGTGCAGCGCGACCATCCGCGGGCGGTTGAAGGAGTGGTGGTAGTAGAGCTTCAGCACCTGCCACGGCGCTCCGGCCTCGGGGAAGCGCTCGGGGTCGGCGGCGGCCTCGAAGGCCGCCACGCTCACCTCGTGGCAGCGCACGTGGTCGGGGTGGGGGTAGCCGCCGCGCTCGTCGTAGGTGGTCATCACGTGGGGGCGCACCCGCCGCACGAGCCGCACCAGGGCCTCGGTGGCCTCCTCGAGCGGCGCGAGGGCGAAGCAGCCCTCGGGCAGGGGCGGCTTCGGGTCTCCCTCGGGCCAGCCGGAGTCGACGAAGCCCAGCCAGTCCTGCTCGACGCCGAGGATGGCGCGGGCCCGCTCCATCTCGGCGCGGCGGATCTCGGTCATGTTCTCCAGCACGTCGGGCCGGTCCATCTTCGGGTTCAGCACGGACCCGCGCTCCCCGCCGGTGCAGGTGGCGACGTGCACCTCGACGCCGAGGTCGACGTACTTCGCGGTCGAGGCCGCCCCCTTGCTCGACTCGTCGTCGGGGTGGGCGTGCACGTGCATGAGGCGGAGGCCGCTCAGCGGGCGGGCCGTGGGGTGCTGCGACATGGTTTCATCGTAGGTGTCACGCTGGCGGGGTGAGCGCCCAGGACGACCTCGCCGCCCGCTACGGCGCACCCGCCCCGTGGCGGCGCCGTGCGCTGCTGGCCGGCGTGGGCGTGCTCGTGGCCGCCTTCGCCGGCTGGCTGACCTGGGCCACGCTCTACCACGCGGACCCGCAGGCCCAGTCGCAGCTGGTGTCCTTCGAGGTCCTCGACGAGCACCGCACCACCGCCGTGGTCACCGTGGAGCTCGCCGACGCCGACGTGCAGGCGCAGTGTCGCCTGCGCGCCTACGCCGAGGACCACTCGGTGGTCGGCGAGGTCGCCTTCACCCCCGATCCGGCCGCCGGTCCGCAGTACCGCGAGGACGTCCGCACCGAGCGGCGGGCGACCTCGGTGGAGTCGCTGGGCTGCATCACACCGGGCCAGCCCCGACCGCGCTGAGGCACCCGCAGCGCCGGTCCTTGGTAGGATGACCGGTCTGATCTACCCCGCCGGCCCGCACGGCATCGCGACGGGCCGGTCCCGACGTACCCACGCGGTGCCCGGCCCGCGCCCCTCCGGCGCCGGGCCACCCGCCTGCCGGGCCCCACCGGCGGGCCCACGTCGATCCCACGTCGATCCCACGTCGATCCCCAGGAGTTCCGATGAGCGAGTCCACCCAGCCGAGCACCGTCTGGATGACCCGGAAGACGCACGACCGCCTCCGCGCCGAGCTCGAGGACCTCAAGGGTCCCCGCCGGGCCGAGGTCGTCGCGCGGATCAGCGCCGCCCGCGACGAGGGCGACCTGAAGGAGAACGGCGGCTACCACGCCGCCCGCGAGGAGCAGGGCCAGATGGAGGGCCGGATCCTCCAGCTCGAGGACCAGCTGCGCCACGTCACCACCGAGCCGGCCGCCGACGACGGCGTCGTGTCCCCCGGCAAGCTGGTGACCTACCGCTACGCCGGCGACGACGAGGCCGAGAAGTTCCTGCTCGGGGCCCGCGACATCGACGACGACGAGCCGGACGTCGAGGTCTTCTCGCCGCAGTCGCCGCTGGGCACCGCCCTGCTCGGCGCCTCCAAGGGCCAGACCATCGACTTCGACGCCCCCAACGGGCGCACCCTGAAGATCGAGATCGTCGACGCCGTGCCGTTCTCCTCCTGAGCCTGCTGACCGCCTGCTGACCGCCTGCGGGCGCTCGCTCAGGAGCTGACGCGGTAACCCCGGTCGCGCAGCCGGTCCAGGAGCCGCTCGGAGTGCTCCGCGCCCCGGGTCTCCAGCTGCACCAGCACCTCGACCTCGCCCATGTGCAGGGTGCGCGACGTGCGCTCGTGGACCACCTCGAGCACGTTCGCCCCGGCGTCGCTGATCTCCACCAGCAGGGCGGCCAGGCCGCCCGGCACGTCGGGGATGTTGACCCGCATCGCGTGGTAGCGCCCGTCCGCGGCCATGCCGTGGCGGATCACCTTGCCCAGCAGCAGCGGGTCGATGTTGCCGCCCGAGAGCACCGCGACCAGCGGGGTGTCCCACCGGTCGGGGTGGTCCAGCAGCGCCGCCACGGCCGCCGCACCGGCCGGCTCGACGACCATCTTGGCCCGTTCCACCAGCGAGACCAGCGCGCGTGACATCGAGTCCTCCGAGACGGTGACGACCTCGTCGACGAGCTCGCGCACGGCCGCGAACGTCAGCTCTCCCGGCATCCCGACCGCGATCCCGTCGGCCATGGTGCGCATCGACTCCAGCGCCGTGGGTTGGCCCTTGGCCAGCGAGTCGGGCCAGGCGGCGGCGCCGGCGGCCTGCACGCCGACCAGGTGCAGCTCGGGGCGGCGGGCCTTCAGCGCGATCGCCACGCCGGCGATGAGACCGCCGCCGCCGGTGGGCACCAGCACCGTGGTCGCCTCGGGTGCCTGCTCGGCGATCTCGAGGCCGCAGGTCCCCTGTCCGGCGATGATGTCGACGTGGTCGAAGGGGTGGATCAGCACCGCCCCGGTCTCCTCGGCGAAGCGCCGCGCGGCCCTGAGGGCCTGCTCGAGGTAGCGGCCCTCGAAGACCACGTCGGCGCCGTAGCCGCGGGTGGCCCGCTCCTTGGGGATCGGTGCGCCCTCGGGCATGAACACCGTGGCGCGCAGGCCGAGCAGCTGGGCGGCCAGCGCGACCCCCTGAGCGTGGTTGCCCGCCGAGGCCGCCACGACGCCGGCCGCGCGCTCGCCCTCGGTGAGGCGCGCCATCCGCACGTAGGCGCCCCGGGCCTTGAACGATCCGGTGCGCTGCAGGTTCTCGCACTTCAGGCGCACGGGTCCGCCGCACAGGGCGGAGAGCCACCGCGAGTCCTCCATCGGGGTCTCGACGGCCACCCCGCGCAGCACCTCGCGGGCCGCCTCGATCTCGGCCAGGCCCAGGGCCAGGGGCGGGCGGGTCGCGGGGTCGGTCATCAGGGCTCCTCAGCGGGGTCGGGCTCGTGGTGCGCGTCGTGGGGGTCGCCGTCGTGCCTCTCGCCGTGCCGCTGCTCCTCGGGCGAGTCTTCCTCGGGCGGCTCGTCGGCAGGCGGGTCGTCGGGGGGCGGGTCGGTCGGGTCGCGTCCGGCGAGGTGGAGGACCACCGCGTTGGCCGTGGCCACCAGCGGCACCGCGACCAGCGCACCGGCGACGCCGGCCGTCATGCCGCCGGCGGTGACCGCGAGCAGCACGCCGAGCGGGTGCAGCGAGACCAGGCGGCCCATCAGGAACGGCTGGAGCAGGTTGGACTCGACCTGCTGCACGACCAGCACCCCCGCCAGCATCAGCAGCGCGGTCGTCGGGCCGCCGTCGACGAGGGCGACGAGCACGGCCACCGCGCCGGCCAGGGTCGCTCCGACGACGGGGACGAAGGCGCCGAGGAAGGTGAGCACGAAGATCGCGGCGAGGAACGGCACGCCCAGCACGGCGGCCCACACGGTGATCCCGACCGCGTCGACGAGCGCGACCGCGACGGTGGCGCGCACGTAGTGGCGCAGGGTGCGCCAGGCGACCCGGCCCGAGGAGTCGACCCGCTCGCGAGCCGCGCGCGGCGCCAGCGCCACCACCCAGCCCCAGATCCGGGCACCGTCGGCGAGCAGGAAGAACAGCGCGACGACGGCCAGCAGCGAGCCGACGACCGCGTTGCCGGCGCTGGACCCGAGGGCGAGCGCCTCCTGCAGCGCGCCGTCGCCGGCGAAGGACCCGAGCGCGTCACGCAGGCGGGCGACGGCGTCGTCGACCTGGGACCTCTCGGCGTCGAGGGGGCCCTCGACGAGCCAGGTGCGCATCTGCTCGACCCCCCGGGCGGCGGAGCCGGCCAGGTCGGAGGCGCCTGTGGCGATCTGCTGGCCCACGAAGCCGAGCAGGGCGGCGAGGACGGCGAGCCCGAGGGCGACGACGAGCAGGGCTGCCGCACCGCGGGGGAGCCGGCGGGCCAGCAGCCGCACCGCGGGCTCGACCAGCGCGGCCAGCAGCAGCGCGATCGTCAGCGGCAGCACGAGCACCGAGTACTGCGCCACCAGGCGCACGATCACCCACCCGAGCGCCCCGACGACGATCAGGCGCCACGACCACGCGGCAGCCAGGTCGAGGGGCCACGGCACCCCGGGTCCGCCGCGCGCCGGGCGGGGCTGCGTCTGGTGGCCCGTCGTGCCGGCGAGGTCGTCGGAGCGGGCGGGGGTGGGCGGCACCGCCTCAGGGTATGCCGGTGGCACCCGTCACCAGGCCGCGGGCGAGCGCGGCCGCCGCGGCCGGGTGGGCCTCGGCGAGCAGGCCGATCGCCGCGAGCACGTACTGCTCGTCGACGGCGACCCCGGGCCGCTCCGGCAGCTGCCAGCCGCCCCCGGCGCGGGCGGCCGCGTCGGGGCCGAGCGCCGGGCCGAGCACGCGGGCGGCCACGCCGGGGCGGCCGTGGCGCAGCACGCCGCCCGAGCCGACCACCAGCCTCACCGCGCGCAGGTCGCGCCCGCTCCGCTCGACGACCCGGCCGCCGGCACCGAGCACCACCCGGGCCCGGCCGGCGTGGCGGCGCAGGGCCAGGGCCACCGCGGCGGCGGCGATCGCCTCGTCGTCGTCGAGGTCGGCGTCGTCCGCGGGGACCCACGCCACCTCGGCGCCGCGACGGCCGGCGGCCCCGACGAGGCGTGTGCCGCCGGCGGCCTCGGCCAGGGCGGGCTCCTCCTCCGCGAGGCGGGCCACCGTGCTCGCCGCCGACCACCGCATCCCGAGGTCGCCCTCGACGGTGCGCCCGGCGCGCGTGGTGGCCACGACCTCGCGGGAGAGCCCGGCCAGCTCGGGGTCGACCTCGACCACGGCGTGCACGTCGGTGGTCGCGCCGCCCACGTCGACGACCACGACGTCGCCGCACTGCTCGGCGAGCACCTCGACCCCGCGCAGCACGACGTCGGGGGTCGCACCGCGCACCCACGACTCCAGCTCGGCGCGCCGGGCGGGCGAGGTGAGCCGCTTGCCCCCGATCACGTGGGCCACGAACACCGCGCGGACCGCGGCGCGGGCGCCCTGGGGCGCGAGCACCCCGATGCGTGGCACCACGTTCGCGGCGCGTACGCAGGGTACGCCGGGCAGCCGGGCCACGGCGGCCGCGGCGGCGTCGACGTTGCCGGCCACGACCACCGGGCCGCGCCAGCCCGCGTCGGCCAGCGCCGTCGCGCCCGCCACGAGCGCCTCGCCGTTGCCGCCGTCGGTGCCGCCGGTGAGCAGCACGACGTCGGGCCGGGCGGCGAGCACCGCCCCGGCGGGGTCGTCGTCACCGGCCAGGGCGGCGACGGCCACGACGTGGCCCCCGCTGGAGAGCGCGACCCGGCGCCCCGCCTCGGCGGTGACCAGGGCCTCGTTGCCCAGCACGCCGATCCGCAGGCCGCCGCCGGCGCTCGAGCAGGCCAGCACCACCGCGTCCGCGGCCCGGGGGTCGGCGTCGGCCAGCCGGGCCCGGCAGGCGTCGAAGCCGTCGAGGACGTCGCTGCCGGCGTCCCCGGTCGTGGTCGCGTGCTCAGCCGCGGCCAGGACCGCGCCGGTGGCGAGGTCGACGAGCAGGGCCTTGGTGAAGGTGGAGCCGAGGTCGACGCAGACCGCGAGCGGCGTCGCGCTCACCGCCCCGTCCCGCCGGCGCCCGTCCCGCCAGCGCTCATCCCACGACCGCCGAGACGGTCACGGCGGCGACGGCCAGCAGCACCGCGGCGGCCAGCAGCCGCGTCGAGGCGCCGGTGGGCAGGGGGGCGCCGGCCCGGATGGCGCGGTCCGCCGCCCGGTAGCGCAGGAAGCCCCCGAGGATCGCGATGCCCGCGCCGGCGCACAGCAGCAGGCCGAGCAGGATCGAGGCGAGCGAGCGGTCCACGAGGTGCAGCACGAACAGCGCGCCGGCCAGCAGTCCGAGCGCGGTGCGCACCCAGGCCAGGAACGTGCGCTCGTTGGCCAGGGTGAACCGGTAGTCGGGCTCGCCGCCCGCCGCGCTCATCGCGCCGCGGCCCCCCCGGCCTCGAGCGCGCGCTCGAGGTCGGCGAGCAGGTCGTCGGCGGTCTCGATGCCGACGCTGAGCCGCACCAGGTCCTCGGGCACCTCCAGCGCGGTGCCGCTGACGCTGGAGTGCGTCATCCGGCCCGGGTGCTCGATCAACGACTCCACCCCGCCCAGGGACTCCCCGAGGGTGAACACCTCCGTGGACTCGCAGACCGCCAGCGCGGCCCCGACACCACCGGCGACGCGGAACGAGACCATCCCGCCGAAACGCTTCATCTGGCGGGTGGCGACCGCGTGGCCGGGGTGGCTCTCCAGGCCGGGGTAGATCACCTCGGTGACGCCGGGGTGGGCGGTGAGCAGGTCGACCACCCGCTCGGCGTTGTCGCAGTGCCGGTCCATCCGCACCCCGAGCGTCTTCAGGCCGCGCAGCACCAGCCAGGCGTCGAAGGGCCCGGCCACCGCGCCGATGGCGTTGTGGTGGAAGGCGACCCGCTCGCCGAGATCGGCCTCGCGCACGACCAGTGCCCCGCCGACCACGTCGGAGTGCCCGCCGGCGTACTTGGTGGTGGAGTGCACCACCACGTCGGCGCCCAGCGTCAGGGGCTGCTGGAGGTAGGAGGAGGCGAAGGTGTTGTCCACGACGAGCAGCGCCCCGGCCTCGTGGGCCACCGCGGCCAGCGCCTCGATGTCGCCGATCCTCAGCAGCGGGTTGGTCGGCGTCTCCAGCCACACCAGCCTCGTCGAGCCGGGGCGGATCGCGGCCCGCACCGCGTCGACGTCCGAGACCGGGGCCGGGGTGTGCTCGACGCCCCAGGCCTGCTCGACCTGCGCGAAGAGGCGGTAGGTGCCGCCGTAGGCGTCGTCGGGGATGACCACGTGGTCGCCGGGCCGGCAGGTGGTGCGCACCAGGGTGTCCTCGGCGGCGAGGCCCGAGGAGAACGCGAAGGCCCGCGAGCCCTGCTCCAGCGCCGCGAGGTTGCCCTCGAGGGCGGTGCGGGTGGGGTTGGCCGAGCGGGAGTACTCGTAGCCCCCACGCAGCCCGCCCACGCCGTCCTGCTTGTAGGTGGAGGTGGCGTAGATGGGCGGGATGACCGCGCCGGTGGTGGGGTCAGGCTCGTAGCCCGCGTGGATCGCGCGGGTCTCGAAGCCGGACGGGGGCCGCTGCTCGCTCGGGTGGTCACTCACCCTGCGAGGGTAGTGGTGAGGCGCGCCGCGAGCCTCACGACCACGGCGGCACGGTCGCGCCGCAGCGCCACCGACCCCGCGGGAAGGTCCGGCACCGTGGCGGTGTTGGGGAGGATGAACGAGCACAGCACCCCGCAGCACACGAGGAGACCCGATGTTCGGCCGTCACAAGTCCAGCCTTCCCGAGCCCGGCACCGCCCTGCCCGGTCGCAGCGAGCGTCCCTGGAACCTCGCCGAGCAGCACACGGTGCTCGACGCGCCCGTCGTCACCGACGAGGCCCCCGCCGGCCACGAGGTCGCGATCTTCGGCCTCGGCTGCTTCTGGGGCGCCGAGGAGATCTACTGGGGCATCCCGGGTGTGTGGTCCACCTCGGTCGGCTACGCCGGCGGCGAGACCCCGAACCCCTCCTACGAGGAGGTCTGCTCGGGCCGCACCGGCCACACCGAGGCCGTGCGCGTGGTCTTCGACCCCGCCCAGGTCTCCTACGCCGACCTGGTGAAGCGGTTCTTCGAGATCCACGACCCGACCCAGGGCATGCGCCAGGGCAACGACGTCGGCACCCAGTACCGCTCGGCGATCTACACCACCTCCGAGACCCAGGAGGCCACCGCGCGCGAGCTCGCCGCGGTCTACGGCGCCGAGCTCGAGCGTCGCCGGCTCGGTTCGATCACCACCGAGATCGCCCCGGCCCCGACGTACTACTACGCCGAGGACGTGCACCAGCAGTACCTGGCCAAGAACCCCTTCGGCTACCGCTGCCACGCCAACACCGGCGTGCGCTTCCCCGAGACCGTCTGAGCCGACCGGCGCTGCGCTCAGCGTGGCCGCCCGCGCCCGCCGAGGGTGGCCTCGTAGGTGAGCCAGCCGACCACGTCGTCAGCCTCGGGGCCGTCGGCGGCGCCGTGCACCGGGACCGCCGAGGCGTCGCTGCGCTCGAGGGCAGCCAGGCCTGCGGCCACGTCGGCGTCGGTGCGCAGCAGCTCCGGGGTCTCCTCGACCAGGGAGACCGGGTCGACCTCGTGGCCGGACTCGCCGGCCAGCGTCCGGGCCACCACCCGGGCGCTGAGGGTGCCGCGGAACACGCCCCCGGCGTCGACGACCGGCAGCACCCCGCCCGGGGCGACGGCCAGGGCGTGCGCGACGTCGGCCAGCCGGTCGCCCTCGGCGACCGGCCTCGGCACGGGCAGCATCAGGTCCCCCACCCGGTGCACGGCGAGGATCGTCTCGGAGGGCCGGCCCAGGTCGACGCCGCGGCGGCGCAGCTTGAGGGTGTAGACGGTGTCCGCGCTGAGCCGGTGGCTCAGCCCCGTGGCCAGGACGACGGCCACCATCAGCGGCAGGATGATCGAGTACTCCCCGGTCAGCTCGAACAGGATGATCACCGCGGTGATCGGCGCGCGGGCGGAGCCCGCGAAGACCGCGCCCATGCCCAGCAGGGCGTAGGCGCCCACCGGGGCCACCGCGCCGCCGCTCAGCGTGCCGGCGACCTCGCCGAAGCCGGCGCCGAGCATCGCGCCGAGGAACAGGCTGGGCGCGAACACGCCGCCCGAGCCGCCGATCCCGATGGTCAGCGAGGTGGCCACCACCTTGCCGACGAGCAGGACCGCGAGGAAGCCGACGGCGTACGCGCCGTCGACGGCGTTGCCGAGCACCGGGTAGCCGACCCCGTACATCTGCGGCAGCACCAGCAGCAGGCCGCCGAGCAGCAGACCGCCGACCGCCGGGCGGGCCCACTCGGGCCCGCGCCACACGGCGTCGCAGGCGTCCTCGATGGCGTACAGCACCCGGGTGAACCCGACGCCGACACCGCCGGCGAGCAGGCCCAGGGCGGCCACGAGCAAGTACTCCCAGTGGTGGGCGAGGGTGAAGATCGGCAGGGTGAGGAAGACCTCGTCGCCGATCGCGGCGCGGGCGATGGCGGCGCTGGTCACGGCGGAGACCACGACCATGCCGAAGGCCTGGGCGGCGAAGTCGGCCAGGATCAGCTCCATCGCGAAGAACACCCCGGCCAGCGGCGCGTTGAAGGTCGCGGCGATGCCCGAGGCCGCGCCGCACGCCACGAGCACCTTCATCCGCGACTCGCTCAGCCGGCCGAGCCGGCCGAGCGTCGAGCCGAGCGCGGAGCCGATCTGCACGATCGGCCCCTCGCGCCCCACCGAGCCGCCGCCGCCGATGCACAGGGCCGAGGCCAGCGCCTTGACCCCGGCCACCTGCGGCCGGATGCGACCACCGCGACGCGAGACCGCGAACATCACCTCGGGCACGCCGTGGCCGCGGGCCTCCGGGGCGAACCGGTAGACCAGCGGGCCGTAGACCAGGCCGGCGAGCACCGGGGTGAGCACCACGAACCAGGGCCCCAGGCCCGGCAGGTCGGCGTGGGGTGCGCCCGGGTGGGCGGCGTAGTCGGCGTAGCCGGTAAACAGGCGGGTGAAGGTCGCGATCAGCCACCGGAAGACCAGGGCCAGCCCGGCGGCGCCGACGCCGACACCGAGGGCGAGGGCGAGCAGCCCGGTGTCGGACTCGCGCAGCCACGAGCGCACGAGGCCGCGGGTGGGGGCGGTGGGCAGGATCGTCATCCGTTGCAGTGTGCAACAGTTGCGTGCAGCAAGGCCAATCGGCTGTGATGGAGTCGTGAGCCGCCCCCCCGACCCGCCCGGCGAGGTCCCCCCCGAGGTGCCGTCCGACGGGTCCCCCGCGCCCACCACCGCCGACCTCGACGACCTCGTCGGGGCGCTGCTGACCGCGTCGCGCGCCCTGGTCGGCGTCTCCGCGCGCTCGCTGGCCGACGTCGAGGACCGGGTGACCCTGAGCCAGTTCCGCACCCTGGTCGTCCTCGACGAGCACGGCCCCTCGCGCCTCAACGACCTCGCCGAGCGGCTGCGGGTGGGGCCCTCGACGGCGCTGCGGGCCGTCGACCGGCTGGTCGAGGGCGACTACGCGGCCCGCGCGGCCAGCAGCACCGACCGGCGCGAGGTGGTCCTGGAGGCCACCCCCGAGGGGGGCCGCCTGGTCGCCGAGGTCACCGTCCGGCGACGCGCCGCGATCGCCGAGATCGTCGCGGCGATGCCGCCCGAGGACCCCGCCGCCGACCCGGCCGCCGTGGTCGCGGCCCTGGCCGCCTTCGCCCGGGCCGCCGGGGAGCCCGGGGCGGACCGGCTCACCTGGTGAGCCACGCCGGGGCCGGAGCCGTGGGGCCGGAGTCGTGGGGCCGGAGTCGTGGGTGTGCCCCGGTGCTGGGTCGGTCAGGGACACTGGAGCCATGAGCGACCTCCCCCGCAAGGCCGCGGCACGCACCGCGCGCCTGGCCCGCCTGCCGCTCGGCTACGCCGGACGCAGCGCGGTCGGGCTGGGCCGACGCCTCGGCGGCGCCCCCGCCGACGCGGTGATGAGCGACATCCAGGCCAAGACCGCCGAGCAGGTCTTCCGCACGCTCGGCGAGCTCAAGGGCGGGGCGATGAAGTTCGGCCAGGCGCTCTCGGTCTTCGAGGCCGCCCTGCCCGAGGAGATGGCCGCGCCCTACCGCGAGCAGCTGACCAGGCTGCAGGACTCCGCTCCCCCGATGCCGACCCCACGGTGCGCCGGATCCTGGCCGAGGACCTCGGCGCGGACTGGTCGCAGCAGCTGGTCTGGCTCGACGGCGGCCCGACCGCGGCCGCCTCCATCGGCCAGGTCCACCGCGGGCGCTGGCACGACGGCCGCGACGTCGCGGTCAAGGTGCAGTACCCCGGCGCGGGCGACGCCCTGCGCTCGGACCTGCGCCATCGGCCGCCTCGGCCGCTCGGTGGCGCCGGTCTTCCCCGGTGTGGACATCAAGCCGCTCGTGGTGGAGATGCAGGCCCGCGCCGAGGAGGAGCTCGACTACGAGCTCGAGGCCGCTGCGCAGCGCTCGTTCGCCGCCGCCTACCGCGACGACCCCGAGATCGTCGTCCCCGACGTCGTGGCCGTGGGGCCGCGCGTCCTGGTCACCGAGTGGCTGGAGTCCCCCCGGTCGCTGGCCTCCGTCATCGCCTCGGGCACCCAGGAGGAGCGCAACCACTACGGCGAGCTGTTCACCCGCTTCCTGTTCTCCTCGCCGGCCCGCGTCGCGATGCTGCACGCCGACCCCCACCCCGGCAACTACCGGATCATGCCCACCGAGGACGGCTCGCCCGGCCGGATCGGCGTGCTCGACTTCGGGGCCGTGGCCCGGCTGCCCGAGTCCGGCCTGCCCGAGGCGATGGGCCGCCTGGTGCGCCTCGCCGGCCTCGGGGACGCCGACGCGCTGCTCACCGGCCTGCGCGGCGAGGGCTTCGTGAAGGACCGCACCCAGATCGACGCCCAGCAGGTGATGGACTACCTCTCGCCGCTCGTGGAGCCGTCGCGGCGCGCGGAGTTCCACTTCACCCGCGAGTGGATGCGCGGGCAGTTCCAGCGGATCAACGACCCCAGGGAACCGGCCTACACGGTGGCCATCAAGCTGAACCTGCCTCCGTCCTACCTGCTCATCCACCGGTCCTGGATCGGGGGGATCGGCATCCTGGCCCAGCTCGAGGCGCGGGCGCACTTCCGCGCGATCCTCGAGGAGCACCTGCCCGGCTTCGCCGGGCCCGCCGCCTGAGCCCGGCTCACCCCGCCGAGGGCGCGGCCCCGGACCGGGACGGACCGTCCGGACCGGGACGGGCCGTCCGGCCCGGGACGGGCGGCTCAGCCGGTGACGGGGTGGCAGTCCTGGCCGCAGGAGCTCGTCGAGCCGGCCGGGTGGGCCGCGTCGGCGTGGTCGGCGTGGTCGGCCGGGCGGTGCAGGACCGCGTGGTCCGCGGTGAGCAGCAGGTCCTCCTCGCTGCCCTCGACCGGGGCGGCGTGGGCGTCGACGAGCAGCGTGTAGCCGCGGGGCTCCCGGGGCGGGAACAGCAGGGTGACGGCCGGGTTGGCGGCCACGTTGCGCAGGCTCCCTGCGCCGGGGCCGCGCACGAGCAGGGCGCCGTGGGTGGGTCGAGGCTCGACGGTGACCGCCTTGACCCGCTCCCCGGCGGTGCTCAGCAGGTAGCCGGCGTCGAAGTCACCGAGGGTGCGGACGAGGTCGGCGAGGTCGACGGGGATGCTCATCACCCGAACCTACCGCCGTGCCTCCTACCGTCTGTCCGACCAGCGCTCGCCGGTCTCCCGCGTGCGGGCGGCCCCGCCGGACACCTCGGCGACCAGGGCGAGCGCGCCCGCCACGGCGTCGGACGGGACGCCGAGGAGCAGGGTGACCTCCGCGCCGTAGCGCTGGTCGAGCACGGCGACGTCGTGGGCGCGCAGCGCGGTCTCGAGCCGGGCGGCGTCGCCGTGGCCGGCGCGGACCTCGACCTCGCGGAGCAGCTCCCGGCGCACCGGGGTGGCCCCGGCGAGGGCGGCGCGCACGGCGTCGCCGTAGGCACGCACCAGGCCGCCGGCGCCGAGCAGCGTGCCGCCGAACCAGCGGGTGACCACGGCGACGACGTCGGCGAATGGCTCCTGCGCCGTCCCGGCGCCGCGCAGCACCTCCAGCATCGGGGCGCCCGCGGTGCCGGCGGGCTCACCGTCGTCGCTGGAGCGCTCGAGGACCTGCGGCGGCGGGCCGAGCAGGAAGGCCGAGCAGTGGTGGCGGGCCTCGCGGTGCTCGCGGCGCGCGGCCTCGACGACCTCCCGGGCGGCCTCCTCGTCACCGACCCGCACCAGGCGGCACCGGAAGCGGGACCGACTCGACCTCGATCTCGGCCTCGCGGGCGCCGGCCAGGGTGCGGTAGCGCCCGCTCACCACAGGCCCAGCACGTCGCCGCCGATGCGCACCGTGAACCCGGCGAGCACCACGATGAACAGCACCCGCACGAAGCCGGCCCCGCGGGAGACCGCCGTCCGCGCCCCGACGTAGGCGCCGATCACGTTCGCGACGCCGACGACGAGCCCGAGGCGCCAGTGCACCGCCCCCTGGGGCACGAAGACCACCAGGGCGGCGAGGTTGGTGGCCCAGTTGGCCAGGCGGGCGTTGGCCGAGCCCTCCAGGAAGGAGTAGCCGAGCAGACCCACCATCGCCACGACGAAGAAGCTGCCGGTGCCGGGACCGAGCGCGCCGTCGTAGAAGCCGACGCCGAGCCCGACCGCGACGGCGACCGCCAGGTGCGCCGGGCGCCGAAGCGCAGCGCGGTCACCTCGCCCAGGGACGGGCGCAGCAGCACCCAGGCGCCGACGACGACCAGCGCGACCAGCACGATCGGGTCGAAGGCCTCGCCGGGGATCTAGAACGCCACCCCCGCCCCGGCCAGCGAGCCGACGAAGGCCGCGGCCATCAGCGGAGCGAACGTGCGCGGGTCCGGGCGCACCCGCCGCAGGTAGGTCGCGGCGCTGGTGCTCACCCCCAGCCACGAGGCCAGCTTGTTGGTGGCCAGCACCTGGACCGGGCTCGCGCCGGGCATCCCGAGCAGCAGGGCCGGCAGCTGGATCAGGCCGCCGCCCCCCACCACCGCGTCCACGAAGCCGGCCACGAGTCCCGCGAGGGCCAGCAGCGCCAGCACGGCCGTCCCGGGGTCGTCCACGGCGCTCACCCTAGGGTGGGCAGGGTGCGCATCGTCTCCCTGCTCCCCTCCACGACCGAGATCCTCTTCGCCCTCGGTGCCGGTGACGAGGTCGTCGGGGTGACCTTCGAGTGCGACACCCCGGCGGAGGCCCGCCGGCGCACGGTGGTGTCCACCTCGGCCATGCCCGAGGGCCTCGACCCGGCCGCGATCGACGCGTTCGTCTCGGCCGCCGTCGCCCGCGGGCGAGGACCTCTACCGCCTCGACGCCGGCGCGCTGGCCGCCCTCGACGCCGACCTCGTGGTCACCCAGGACCTGTGCGCGGTGTGCGCGGTCGACGTGTCGGCACGTCGAGGACGCGCTCGCCCACCTCGGTGCCGCGCCGAGGTCTGACCACCGACCCGCACACGCTGGGCGAGGTGCTCGCCACGATCGGCGAGCTGGGCCGCCGCACCGGGCGTGAGGACGGCGCCGCCGCCCTGGTCGCCGCCCTGACCTCGCGCCTGGACGCGGTGCGAGAGCGGGTCGCCGGCCGCGCCCGGCCCCGGGTGCTCGTGCTGGAGTGGACCGACCCGCCCTACGCCCCGGGCCACTGGATGCCCGAGATGGTCGAGGCCGCCGGCGGCACGTGCGTGCTCGGCACCGCCGGGCAGCGAGTCGGTGCGCACCACCTGGGACGACGTGCGCGCGGCCGGCCCGGACGTCGTCCTCGTCGCGCCCTGCGGCTTCGACCGCGCCGCCTCCCGCGCTAGGCCGACGACCTCGTCGCCGCCGGCCTGCTGCCGGCCGGGGTCCCGGTCCACGCCGTCGACGCCAACGCCTCGTGGGCCCGCCCCGGCCCCCGCCTCGTCGACGGCGTCGAGGAGCTGGCCTGTCTCCTGCACCCCTGAGCGCCGAGCGGCCCGTCTCAGCCATCCGAGCGGCCCGCCTCAGCCACGTCTCGCCGCGCCGCAGGTCGGCGGGCGTGGTGGCGGGGACCGGGTGCGCCGGCGGGGCGACAGCGGCGTCGACGTCGGCTTCGGCGTCGCTCAGCGGCGGGCGACGCGCAGCACGGTACGGGTCTGGGAGCCGTGGGTCAGGGTGTCGCCGGTGTAGCGCACGGTGAGCACGTGGCGGCCGGCGCGCAGGCCGCGCACCCGCACCCTGGTCACGGCGTCGCCGGCGTGGGGCGCCGCGCCGAGGACGCGGGCACCGTCGCGAACCTCGACGCGGCCGGCGTCGGCGGCCGGCGAGCGCACCCGCACCGCCACGGTGCTGGCACGACCGGCCGGCACCGAGGCCCGGACCGGGGCCGCCCGAGTGAGGCTGGCCGCGCGGTCGACGACCACCGGGGCGCTCTCGGCCTGCACGCGCTCGGTGCCGACCGTCGCCTCGACGAGGGCGGACACCGCCCGGCCGAGGTCGCCGGCGGTCGGGGTGTAGCGGCGTCCTTCGGCCACCGCGGCGCCGTCGCGCAGCCAGGTCACGGCGATCTCGGTGGCCTGCGGGGCGAGGTCGACGGGCGTTGCGCTGAGCAGCGCGCCGACCGCTGCGCGACCGGCCACGTCGACGCGGGGCGTGGCCGCGGGCGCGACGAGCACCAGCGTGCCCGCGCTGACCTGCGGCGCCTCGGCGACCACGCCGGGCTCGTCGGCGACCGCGCCACCGGCGGCGCCGACCACCGTGCCGTCGCGACGGGTGGCGCCGACGACGAGGTGGCCGCCGCCGTAGGAGGTGCGCAGCACGTAGCTGCCGTCGGGGCGCGTGGTGGTGCGGCCGGCCGCGACGACGTAGCGCCAGTGCCCGGGGCCACGGTCGAAGACGTGGAACAGCGTCACCGGGATGCCGCCGAGCGCGGCACCGCTCTCGTCGAGCACGCGGCCGGTGACGGTGCGCGGTCGCGCGGGATCGGCCAGCGTGACCTGCAGGTCCGGGGTGAAGCGGTCCAGCACGACGGGCTCACGCCGCTCGAGCACGCGCTGACCCTCGCGGTCGAGAGAACACGGTGTAGCGGCCGCCGGCGGCCGGCACGGAGAACGCGCCCCCGGCGTCGGTCACGCCACCGCGGACGAAGGTGCCGCCCGTGGCGTCGGCCGTGTACTCGTACAGGTCGACGCCCACCCCGGCCACGGGCTCGCCGTGGGTGTCGCGCACGACGCCGCGCAGGTCGTAGCCGGTGGGCGACAGCTCCGTCGCCGACGCCGCCGGTGCGACCAGGAGCCCGAGCGCCAGGGTCGAGGCGAGCAGCGTGACCAGCGCGGTGAGGCCGGCGAGGGTGGTGAGCCCGGTGAGCCCGGTGAGCCCGGTGAGCGCGGTGCGGGCGGCGGTCGGCTTCGCGGGCCGAGCACCGTGGACGAGTGACGAGATGACATCCGAGACCTCCAACGAGACGTCCGCTGGGAGAAGCGGCCGTGGCGCCGACGCTAGGCGTCCCGCGGGTTCCCTCGTCCCGCCTTACCGGGTGCGTGGAGAGCGCGTGGGTTTTTCGTCACCCTTCTGTTGCCTTGAGGCTGATTCAGAGACAACTGGTCTAGTCCACGCCGTCAGCCGACCCACGAACTGCGGCCACCACCGAACCAGTCGCCGCTGCCGAAGCCCCCGGCGCCACCACCTCGCGCGGTGCGCGAGCCGAGATAGGAGCCCACCACGGCGGCGCCGAGGTCGTCGAGCTCCGGCGCGGTGACCCGGCCGTCGACCCGCTGGGCCATCTGATCGATGAAGCGGGCCAGGCCCGGGTCCTCACCGAGGCGGAAGAACGTCGTCTGGGCGCCCAGGCGGCGCGACACGTCGAGCTCCTTGACCGCGTAGGCGACGGTCAGCGGATGCGGCGGGTAGGAGAAGTAGACCTCCCCGTCCGGCTCGAGGTGCGAGGTCGGCTCGCCGTCGGTGACGATCAGCAGCACCGGCTGCGCGTTCGGGTGCTTGCGGAAGTGCCGGTTGGCCAGCAGCAGCGCATGGTGCAGGTTGGTGCCCTTGTCCCACATCGCGTCCAGCGCGGTGAGCTGCTCGATCTCCATCACCTCGGCGTGGCGGCCGAAGCCGATCAGCTGCAGGTGGTCGCCGCGGAAGCGGGAGCGGATGAGGGTGTGCAGCGCCAGGGCGGTGCGCTTCATCGGGACCCAGCGGCCGTCCATGGCCATCGAGAAGGAGGTGTCGACGAGGAGCGCGACGCAGGCCTGGGTGCGGTCCTCGGTCTCCTGCACCTCGATGTCGTCGAGCTCCAGGATGCGCCCTGCGTCGACGGCACCGCCCAGGGCCTCCGCCGCCCGGCGTCGCACCGAGCTGAGCACCGTGCGCGGGATGTCCCAGGGCTCGGTGTCGCCGAACTCCCAGGAGCGGGTGGCCCCGGAGCGCTCACCGGCGGCACCGGCCTGCCGGGTCTCGCGCTGGCCCTGCCGCCCGGTCATCCGGGTCGCCACGTCGCGCAGCAGCGCCCTGCCGAGCTGGCGCATCGCCTTCGGCGTCAGCGTGAGCCGGCCGTCGGAGCCCCGTCGCATCGAGCCGCTGTCGCGCAGCGCCTGCTCGAGGCGCTGCAGGGTGCGCGCGTCCACCGCCGCCTGGTCGCCGAGCTGGCGGGCGAGCTTGTCGAGATCGACGTCGTCCGTCCGCGAGGCGCTGTGCGACTGGGCGAGCTGCTCGGCGAGCTCGTCGAGGTCGGCGAGGTCCTGGAAGACCCCGGTGCCGTCACCGAGGCCCATCCCCTCCTCGCCGTCCATCCGCTCCGAGCCGCCCCAGTCCTCCCCGGGGCGCATCGCGCGCAGCGTGGAGTCGAGCTGCGCGAGCGAGTCCATCAGCTCGGGCGAGCCGAACGCCTGCGCGGCCAGCGCGTCGAGCTCGGCCCGCTGCTCGGGCGTCATCGAGTTGCGCATCCGCTGGGCCGCGGCGGCCCGCTGGGCGAGCGCGTCGAGCAGCTCGTCGACGTCGCGGGGGTTCTCGGGGAAGAACGCGCCGTGGGCGTCCATGAACGCGTCGAAGTCGTCCTGCGTGCCCTCGCCGCTGCGGTGCCTCTCCAGCAACGTGTTCAGGTCGGTCAGCATCTCGTTGACCGCGGCACGGTCCTCGTCGGTGGCGTTCTCCAGGGCCTGCTTCATGCCGGCGAACCGCTGGTCGAGCATCTCGCGGCCGAGCAGGTCCTTGATCTTCTCGAAGTCCTCGCGCGCCTGGGTGGACTGCCAGTCGTAGGAGGACAGCTCGCTGACCGCGCCGGCGGGGCTGGGCGGCAGGTTGTCCAGCTGCATCTCGCGGAAGGCGCGGTCGCCGTCGTCCATCATCGCGTCGCGGGCCAGCTGCTTGCGCTCCTCGAGCACGGCGCGGTCCAGCAGCTCCTTGACCTCGGCCAGGGTGCCGTCGAGGTGGTGCCTGCTGGTCAGCTCCCGGCGGCGCTCGGCCACGCGACGGGCGAGGTCGTCGAGGCCCCGCTGGTCCTGGCCGCCGCGGCGCAGGAACTCCCGCATCGCGCGCTCCGGGGAGTAGCCGGCCATCACGTCCTCGCCGATCGCGTCGAGCGCCTCGGCGATGTCGACGGGCGGCGCGAGCGGGTCCGGGCCGCCGTCGTAGCGGCCGTAGCGCGAGCGGTTCCTCATGGCTGCCTCATCCGTAGACCGTCTCAGAGCCGTCGGAGTCCTTGCTGATCTTGCGGGCCAGGTACAGGCCCTCGAGCGCGAGCTCGATGGCGCCGGCCCGCTGGCCGTCGGTGGTCGCGCCGAGCCGGTCGCACACGTCGTCGTAGAGCTCGGACTCGCCCAGCACCGGCAGGCCGGTGAGGAAGTCGCGGGCGGTGACCTGCCCACCGGTGGTCACCATGACGCCGTTCTCGAGGGCCCCGACGAGGACGCCGAGGTCCAGGCCGCGGAAGTGGCGGCGCACGGTCTCGGCCGTCGCGGTGCGCAGCAGGTGGGTGAGCACCTCCTCCTCGCGGCCCTCCTCGCCGCTCTCGAACTCGATCTTGCCGCCGAGCACCTCCACGGCGGTCTCGAGGTCGACGACGCGGGCCACGGCCTGGTCCTCGCCCTCGGTGACCGAGCGGCGGATGGCCGCCGCGGCGATCGTCTCCGCGCCGGCGATCGCGAAGCGCGCGGAGACCCCGGAGCGCTGGTCGACCGCGGAGGACTCGCGCAGGTTGCGGGTGAACCGGGCCAGGATCTCCACGAGGTGGTCGGGCACCTCGGCCACGAGGTCGGCCTCCTGACGGATCACCGCGACCTCGTCGTCGAGGTCGAGCGGGTAGTGGGTGCGGATCTCGGCGCCGAAGCGGTCCTTGAGCGGGGTGATGATCCGCCCGCGGTTGGTGTAGTCCTCGGGGTTGGCGCTGGCCACGACCAGCACGTCGAGCGGCAGGCGCAGCACGTAGCCGCGGATCTGGATGTCGCGCTCCTCCATCACGTTGAGCATCGCCACCTGGATGCGCTCGGCGAGGTCGGGCAGCTCGTTGATGGCCACGATGCCACGGTGGCTGCGCGGGATCAGGCCGAAGTGGATGGTCTCGGGGTCGCCCAGCGAACGGCCCTCGGCGACCTTCATCGGGTCGACGTCGCCGATCAGGTCGGCCACCGAGGTGTCGGGCGTGGCCAGCTTCTCGGCGTACCGCTCGTCGCGGTGGCGCCAGGTGACCGGCAGCTCGTCACCGAGCTCCGCGGCGCGGCGCTGCGAGGCGTGGGTGAGCGGCTCGAAGGGGTGCTCGCCGAGCTCGGAGCCCTCGATCACCGGGGTCCACTCGTCGAGCAGGCCCACCAGGGTGCGCAGCAGGCGGGTCTTGCCCTGACCGCGCTCCCCGAGCAGCACGACGTCGTGGCCGGCGATCAGGGCCCGCTCGAGCTGCGGGATGACGGTGGAGCCGAAGCCGTGCAGGCCCGGCCACGGGTCACGGCCCTCGCGCAGCGCGTCGAGGAGGTTCTCGCGGACCTCGGCCCGCAGCGTGCGGTGCACGTGGCCGGACTCGCGCAGCTGGCCCAGGGTGCGCGCGGCGGGCGGCTCGGTGGCGCCCACGGACGGCGAGGACGCGCTCGTGCGGGTGGCGGGGGTGGCGGGAGACGGGGAGGACTCGGTCACCCGGTCAACCTACGCCCGGGCCCCACGGCGCCGACCGCCCGAACGGGCGACGCTCAGCGCCGGTGGCGGGTCATCAGGGCCGCCGCCTGGGCACGGCGCTCCAGGCCGAGCTTGGCCAGCAGGCCGGTCACGTGGTTCTTCACCGTCTTCTCGCTCAGCGCCAGCCGCTCGGCGACCTGCCGGTTGCTGAGGCCCTCGGCCAGCAGGTCGAGGACCCCCCGCTCGCGCGGGGTCAGCCGCCACAGCGGCAGGCGGTCCTCAACCGCCGACGGCGGCCCCGACGACGCCCGGTCGCGGGTCCCGCCGTCGATCAGGGTCTCCCCCGAGGCCACCCGGCGCACCGTCGCGACCAGGTCGCTGCCGGCGACCTCCTTGAGCACGAACGCCGCCGCCCCAGCCTCGGCCGCCCCGAGCAGCTCCTCCTCGTCGCCGAACGCGGTGATCACGACGCAGGCTGCCGTGCCCTGCGTGCGCGCCACCCCCCGGCACACCTCGACGCCGTGGCCGTCGGGCAGCCGGGCGTCGACGAGCACCACGTCGGGCCGGGTGGCCTGGATGCCGTGGAACGCCTCCCGGACCGAGCCCGCCTCACCGACCACGGTGAGGTCGTCCTCGGCCTCGAGCAGACCGCGCAGACCGCGCCGGACGAGCTCGTAGTCGTCGACCACGAACACCCGCACCGGCGTGGCGGCACCGCTCCTGGCCATCATCGTCCCCCCACCGTGTCCGCGCGCGGCGGTGGTCGACAGGGCCGGACGACGAGTGTCGGCAGGGGCGAAGGTCCCTCGATCGGGGCCTGCTCAGGTGCGGACGAGATGGGTCAGCAGGTCCTGCCTGGTCAGCACCCCGACGGGGGCACCGTCCTCCTGGACGAGGACCGCGTCGGCGTCCTCGAGCAACCGCACCGCAGCGCGGGCGCTCTCGCTGGATCCGATGGTGGGCAGCGGCGCCGACATGTGCGCCTCGACGCGGTCCGCGAGGCCGGCGTGGCCTGCGAACAGGGCGTCGAGGAGGGCACGCTCGGACACCGAGCCGGCCACCTCCTGGGCCACCACGGGCGGCTCGGCGCGCACGACCGGCATCTGCGAGACGCCGTATTCGCGCAGGATCGCCACCGCCTCGGCGATGGTCTCGTTCGGGTGGGTGTGCACCAGGTCGGGCAGCCGGCCGTCCTTGCCGCGCAGCACCTCCCCCACGGTGCGCTCCTCGTGGGCACCGGACTCCGTCGGGAAGCCGTACCGGGCCAGCCAGTCGTCGTTGAAGATCTTCGACAGGTAGCCGCGCCCGGAGTCGGGCAGCAGCACCACGATCACCGCGTCGCGGCCCTGCGCGGTGCCGGCCAGCTCGTGGGCCAGGCGCCGCGCGGCGAAGGCCGCCATCCCGCACGAGCCGCCGACGAGCAGCCCCTCCTCGCGGGCCAGGCGTCGGGTGAAGGCGAAGGAGTCGGCGTCGGAGACCTCGATGATCCGGTCGGCGATGTCGCGGTCGTAGGTGTCGGGCCAGAAGTCCTCGCCGACGCCCTCGACGAGGTAGGGCCGCCCGCTGCCGCCGGAGTAGACCGAGCCCGCCGGGTCGGCCCCGACCACCTGGACCTCCGGGTTCTGCTCCTTGAGGTAGCGCCCGACGCCGGAGATCGTGCCGCCGGTGCCGACGCCGGCCACGAAGTGGGTGACGCGCCCCTCGGTCTGGGCCCAGATCTCGGGGCCGGTGGTCTCGTAGTGCGAGCGCGGGTTGTGCGGGTTGGCGTACTGGTTGGGCTTCCAGGCGCCGGGCTCGTCGGCGAGGCGGTCCGAGACGTTGTAGTAGGAGTCCGGGTGGTCGGGGGCCACGGCGGTCGGGCACACGACCACCTCGGCGCCGTAGGCGCGCAGCACGTTGCGCTTGTCCTCGCTGACCTTGTCCGGGCACACGAACACGCACCGGTAGCCCTTGGCCTGCGCGACGATCGCCAGGCCCACCCCGGTGTTCCCGCTGGTGGGCTCCACGATGGTGCCGCCCGGACGCAGCTCACCGGAGACCTCGGCGGCCTCGATCATCCGGGTCGCGATGCGGTCCTTGACCGAGCCGCCGGGGTTCAGGTACTCGATCTTGGCCAGCACGATCGGTAGCGCGCCGGCCCCGTCGCCGTCGGCCGGACCCGGCGTGGGTGTGTCCAGGGTGCGCGAGAGCCGCAGCAGGGGGGTGTCGCCGATCAGGTCCACGAGGGAGTCCACGTACTTCATCTGCTCACCGTAGGTCCCTTCGGCTCCGGGGGCATCGTCGCGGCGCCTAGGATGGCCCCGTGGGAAAGGCAGCCGCAGCGCGCAAGCTCGCCGCCGCCGCCGCCTACGGGGGTGGCGGTCTCTCCGTCGTGGGTGCCGGCCTATACGGCGTGCTGAGCGCCGAGGCGAAGCTGGCCCGGCGCACCATCGGCGAGGTCAGCGAGCAGCCCCCGCCCGACGCCACCGGCTGGTACGGCCGCGGCCGACCGGGCCCGGCCATCAAGATCGCCCTGCTCGGCGACTCCAGCGCGGCCGGCTACGGCGTGGACCGGGTCGAGGAGACGCCCGGCGCGCGGCTGGCCAGCGGTACCGCCGAGCACGCCGACCGACGGGTCTACCTGCGCGAGTTCTGCCGTGTCGGCGCGGTCTCGGCCGACCTCGCCGAGCAGGTCGCCCGGGCCACCCCGATCGAGCCCGACGTCGCGGTGATCCTCGTCGGCGCCAACGACGTCACGCACCGCACCCTGCCGGCCCAGTCCGTGCGTCATCTCTGCGACGGCGTGCGGCGCCTGCGGGAGGCCGGCTGCGAGGTCGTCGTGGGAACCTGCCCGGACCTCGGCACGATCCGGCCGATCGCACCGCCGCTGAAGCAGGTGGCCCGCACCTGGTCACGCCGCCTGGCCGCCGCGCAGACCATCGGCGTCGTCGAGGAGGGCGGGCGCACCGTCTCGCTCGGCTCGGTGCTCGGCCCCGAGTTCGACGCTGCCCCGGCGCTGCTGTTCGGGCCCGACCAGTTCCACCCCTCCGGCGCCGGCTACAACGCCCTGGCCACCGTGCTGCTGCCCTCGGTCCTCGCCGCGCTCGGCTTCGAGCGTCCCGACGAGGCCCTGCCCGAGGCCTACCGCGGCGAGGGTGTCCTGCCCGTCACCGCGGCCGCCATCGAGGCCGTGCGCACCCCGGGCACCGAGCTGGACGGCACCAGCGTCGGCGGCGAGACCCGCGGCGTGCGGGGCCTGTGGGTCGAGCTGCGGCACCGCCGCAACCGGCTGCAGGTCGGGGGCGAGGCGCCCTCGGCCGACGACCACGACGACCAGGCCCACCCCGTCGACCCCGACAGCGCCGACGCCGACAGCGCCGACGCCGACTCGGACGCCGCCGCCGTCGGGGCGCCGACGCCCTCCTGAGTCGAGCCCGGTGCCCGCCGCTGGTCCGGCTGCGGACGCACCGAGAGCCCCGGAGCAGGGCTCCGGGGCTCTCGGGTCACGCGCCGACCGAGCGGGGCCGGACAGGTGGGTGCTCAGTCGGACTGCAGGATGGCCAGCAGACGGAGCAGGTTGGTGTAGATCCAGACCAGGCTCACCGTCATCGCGAACGCGGCACGCCACGACTCCTTCTCGGGCAGGCCGTTGGCGATGCCCTGCTCGACGAAGTCGAAGTCGAGGATCAGCATGAAGACGCCGAGCGCGAGACCGGCGACGGCCATCAGGGCGCCGAGCGGGCCGAAGCCGAACAGGCCGGTGTTGACGCCGAACAGCGACATCACCAGGCTCAGCACGGCCAGGCCGACCATCCCGAACATGGCGGCCATGACGCCCTTGCGGAACTTGTCGCCGACCTTGATGTCGAGGACCTTGTAGGCCGTCAGCGTCCCGGCGAAGGCGCCGAAGGTGCCGATCACGGCGCCGCTGACGATGCTGTTCTCACCGCCGACGTAGACGTCGAGGACCTTGCTGAAGCCGCCGAGCGCGACGCCCTCGACAGCGGCGAAGAGCAGCACCAGAGCGGGGCTGATCTCGCGCTTGAACGAGTTGGCCATCGACAGCGCGAACGCGCCGATGCCGCCGATCATCGCCGCGGAGTACGCCGTGGCGAGAGCCCCGTTACCGGTGATCGGGCCGATGACCATCCACGTCGCCAGGGCGGTCACCACGACCAGCCCGACCGACATCGCGGTCTTCTGCACGACCGAGTCGATCGTCATCCGGCCGCCGTCGTGCGTGGGCGAGTAGCCGTGGTCGCCGGACGAGCCGGTGCCCCACGTGGAGGGGTCGGAGTAGGTGGAGGTCGAACCGCTGCGCTTGAACTCGTCGGAGCGGTTGAAGATGGGGTTGTTGCTCTGCATGGTCTCTCCTTGGAGGCCGTCGGTCAGGACCGTCTTGCCCTCGACGGTCTGGCGAGACCCAGGCTAGCGGGCCTCACCCGACACAACGACTGGAACGACCCCGGTGTTCCCGCCGCGGGCGACGACCGGACGCCGCTCGTCGGCGGGCCGGACCGGTGCCCCCGCTGGGACTCGAACCCAGAACTGGCCGCTTTTAAGGCGGCCTCCTCTGCCGGTTGGGACACGGGGGCCGACCTCATCATCCCAAGCGCGCTCATCATCCCAGCGGGCCGGCGTCCCCGCCGCCCAGCGTCGCCGCCCGGCCGAGCACGTCGTCCAGCATCGGCTCGGTGAGCCGCCCGGTGAAGGTGTTCTGCTGGCTGGGGTGGTAGCAGCCGAGCAGGGTCAGCGACGACCCGTCGCCGCGACCCAGCACCACCTCCGCGGCGTGCCCGAACCGGGGCCGCGGCCGGGGCACCGTCCACCCGGCGCCCGCGAGCGCGCCCAGGGCCGCCGTCCAGCCGAACCCGCCGAGGGCGACGACGACCCGCAGGTGCGGCTCGAGCAGGGCGAGCTCGCGGTCGAGGAACACCGCGCAGGCGTCGCGCTCGGCCGGGGTGGGCTTGTTGGCGGGCGGCGCGCACCGCACGGCCGCGACGACCCGGCACCCGAGGAGGGACAGCCCGTCGGCGGCGTGGCGGCTGGTCGGCTGGGTGGCCAGGCCGGCGCGGTGCAGGCCGGCGTAGAGCCAGTCCCCCGAGCGGTCGCCGGTGAAGACCCGGCCGGTCCGGTTCGCTCCGTGCGCGGCCGGGGCGAGCCCGACGACGAGCACGCCGGCGTCGGTGGCGCCGAAGCCGGCGACGGGGCGTCCCCAGTAGGGCTCGCCGGCGAAGGCGGCGCGCTTGGTCACCGCGACCTCCTCGCGCCAGCCGACCAGGCGGGGGCAGCGGCGGCAGGTGGTGATCGCGGCGTCGAGGTCGCGCCACGGGTCGCCGGGGGCGCGGTCCGTCGGGTCGTCGGGCCACCCCGAGGAGGGCGTCACCGGGGAGGTGAAGGCCCCGCCGACGGCGGGGTGGGGCAGGCTCGGTCATCCGGCGATCGTAGGGGCCGGCCCGGGGACCGAGCGGGCGACCGGGACCGACCCTTCGGCTGACTGAGGCAGACCGCTCGGGTCGGCTGAAAGGGGCCGCTCGGCGTCAGTCGGCGAGGGACCAGGCGATGCCGTCGAGGATGTCGGACTCGGAGACGACCAGGCGGTCGGTGGCGGCGTGGCGCAGGACGCGGGCCAGGATCAGGGCGCCGGCGCCGATCACGTCGGCGCGGCCCGGCTCCATGTAGGGCAGCGCGCGGCGCTCCTCGACGCTCATCGCGACCAGCCGGTCCACGACCTCCTCGACCCGGCCCACCTCCAGCACGCTGCGGTCGATGGCGTCACGGTCGTAGGCGGGCAGGCCGAGCACGGCGGCGGCGACGGTGGTCACCGTGCCGGCGACGCCGACCACCGTGACCGCGCGCTCCACGGGCACCTGGCAGGCGGCGAGCGCGGCGTCGATGTCGGCCACGCAGGCGGCGACCTCGGCCTCGGTGGGCGGGTCGGAGTGCAGGTGGCGCTCGTGCAGCCGCACCGAGCCGATGTCGAGGGAGTCCGACTCCGCGACACCGTCGGTGAGGGCGGGGCCCCCCAGGACGAGCTCGGTGGAGCCGCCGCCGATGTCGACGACCAGGGCGGGCGCGGTGACGGTGGCGAGGTCGGCCAGGTCGCGCACCGCGCCGGCGTAGGTCAGGGCGGCCTCCTCGAGCCCGCTGAGCACCTCGGGGCGCACCCCGAGCCGCTCCTCGACCCCGGCCGCGAACACCTCGGCGTTGGCCGCGTCGCGCGTGGCGGAGGTGGCGCAGAACCGCAGCCGGGACACGTCGTGCTCGCCGATCAGGGTCGCGTACTCCTCGAGCGCGGCGAACGTGCGCGACAGCGCCTCGTCCGACAGCTCGCCCGAGGCGTCGACGCCCTGGCCGAGCCGGACCACCCGGGACTCACGGACGACGACCTCGGGCAGGGTGCCGACGAGCAGCTTGACGGTGTTGGTGCCGCAGTCGACGGCCGCGACCGGACGCCGCTCAGTCATCCGCGGGGCCGTCGGCCGGGCCGCCGTCGGCGGGGACGCACGGACCGGGCTCCCACCAACCGCCGAGCAGCGCGAGCACCTCGTCGCCGAGCGGGTTGACCCCCGGCCCGGCGGCCAGGGCGTGCGCGGCGAGCACGTGCAGGCACTTGACGCGGTCGGGCATCCCCCCGGCCGAGACGCCGGCGATCTCCGGGACGTCGCCCAGCATCGCCCGGTCGCTCAGGTAGGCCTGGTGGGCCGCGGCGTAGGCGGAGGCGAGCTCGGCATCCTCGCCGAGGCGCTCCTGCATCTGCCTCATCAGCCCCGAGCCCTCGAGCGTGCCGATCCGCGAGGCCGCCCGCGGGCAGGTCAGGTAGTAGGTCGTCGGGAACGGGGCGCCGCCGGGCAGCCGCGGCTCGGTGGTGACGACGTCGGGCAGGCCGCAGCCGCAGCGGTGGCCCACCGCGTGCACCGAGCGCACGGGGCGGCCCAGCTGGGCGCTCACGACCGCCTCGTCCCGGGGGTCGATGCTCACCGGGTGCTCACCGACCGGAACCACCGATGCGGGTCGCCGGCGGGTCCTCGGTGGCGGGAGGGTTGCCGGCCAGGCGCACGGAGTCCCAGCCTCGGGCCCACCAGGCCTCCTCGGTGGTGGGGTCCACCGGCGTGCGGTCGCTGAGGCTCGCCTCGGGCTCGAGCGGGTCGCCGTCCTCGTCGACCACGACGTAGGAGGTGTCGCCGGGCATCACGTAGCCGAAGCGCTCGCGCGCCTGCTGGGCCTGGAAGGCGGGGTCCTGCCAGCGTTCCTTCTCCCGGGCGAGGTCGGCGATGCTGGCCTGGCGCTCGACGATCTCGGCCTTGAGGTCGCCGATGTGCGCGCGCTGCTGGAGGTAGGCGCGCATCGAGGAGGCGTAGGAGACGGCCAGGACGGCGACCACGAGCACGAGCACCGCGGTGCGCCCGGTCAGCCGCGGCCGGCGCGCCGGCGGCCTCGGTGCGGCCGCACCCCCGACCTGCGCCGGGGCGCGGACGGCGGGCTGCTCCCCCGTCGGCGTGCGGGGGCGCAGGCGCCCCCGTGCCGGGGGTCGCCGCCTGTCCGACCTGTCCTCGCCCATGGTCTGGTCCGTCCGGCGCCGCTCAGGCGCGGTAGCGGGGGAAGGCGCCGAGGCCGGCGTAGCGCGCGGCGTCGCCGAGCTCCTCCTCGATGCGCATCAGCTGGTTGTACTTGGCCACGCGCTCGGAGCGGGCCGGCGCGCCGGTCTTGATCTGGCCGCAGTTGGTGGCCACGGCGAGGTCGGCGATGGTGACGTCCTCGGTCTCCCCCGAGCGGTGGCTCATCATGCAGCGGTAGCGGTTGCGCTGGGCGAGCTCGACGGAGTCGAGGGTCTCGGTCAGCGAGCCGATCTGGTTGACCTTGACCAGCAGCGCGTTGGCCTGGCCGCCGTCGATGCCGCGCTGGAGGCGCTCGACGTTGGTCACGAACAGGTCGTCACCGACGATCTGGATCGCACTCCCGACCTCGTCGGTCATCTTCTTCCAGCCCGCCCAGTCCTCCTCGTCGAGGGGGTCCTCGATGGAGACGATCGGGTAGGCCGAGACCAGCTCGGCGTAGTAGGCGGTCATCTCCTCGGCGGTCTTGGTGCCGCCCTCGAAGGAGTAGACGTTGTCGGTGCAGAACTCGGTGGCGGCCACGTCGAGGGCCAGCACGATGTCGCGGCCCAGGACCAGGCCGGCGGCCTCGACGGCCTCGGCGATCAGGTCGAGCGCGGCGCGGTTGGAGTCCAGGCTGGGCGCGAACCCGCCCTCGTCGCCCAGGCCCGTGGCCAGCCCCTTCTTCTTCAGCACCGACTTCAGCGCCTGGTAGACCTCGGCACCCGAGCGGACGGCCTCGCGGAAGGTCGGGGCCCCGACCGGGGCGATCATGAACTCCTGGATGTCGACGTTGGAGTCGGCGTGCGAGCCGCCGTTGAGGATGTTCATCATCGGCACCGGGAGCACGTGGGCGTTCGGGCCGCCGACGTAGCGGTAGAGCGGGAGGCCGGCCGAGTCGGCCGCCGCGCGGGCCACGGCCAGCGACGCGCCGAGGATCGCGTTGGCGCCGAGCTCGGCCTTGTTCGGCGTGCCGTCGAGGTCGAGCATGGTCTGGTCGACGAGGCGCTGGTCGTCGGCCGCGAGGCCCTCGAGGGCCGGGCCGATCCGCTGGACGACGCCGTCGACGGCCCGGCCGACGCCCTTGCCGCCGTAGCGCTCGCCGCCGTCGCGCAGCTCGACGGCCTCGAAGGCGCCGGTGGAGGCGCCGCTGGGCACGGCGGCCCGGGCGAGGACGCCGTCGTCGAGGAGGACCTCGACCTCGACGGTCGGGTTGCCCCGGGAGTCGAGGATCTCGCGGGCGCCGACTGCTTCGATCACTGCCACTGGGTGCTCCTGGATGCTGCGGTCCGCTCAGACCGGGGTGGTCACGACACGCCGGGAGACGCTCGCGGGGACGACGGTCACAACCCTAGTCCCCGCGCGGCCCGGCGCGAGGGACCCGACGCCGCGTCGGGCCGGGCGGGACACGTCACCGTCGTCGGGTCAGGCGCCGGGCCGCTCGCGGGCCGCGACCGCGCGCCGGACCGCCTCGCGCAGGGCCTGCTCGGGGTCGACGTCGACCGCGCGGGCCTCGGCCACGAGGGCCAGCAGCCGGTCGCCGACCTCGTGCTCGGCGTCCGCCCCCGCCGCACCAGGGCCGGCGCCGACCCCGGCCACGCGGCCGTCCGCGGGGGCCCGGCGGGCGAGGCGGGCCAGCGCCTTGTCGGCGAGCAGCAGCGCCGGCAGCGTCGGCGGGAGCCCGTCGAGGACGGAGGTGCGCTGCTTCTCGCCGTCCTTGACCTGCTGCCAGACCTCGTCGACGGCGGCCGCGTCGGGCGGAGCGTCGGCACCGGGGCCGGCGGGGTCATCGGCGCCGGGGCCGAAGACGTGCGGGTTGCGGCGGTAGAGCTTCTCGGTGATCCCCCGGGCGACGTCGGCGAGGGTGAAGGTGCCGGCCTGCTCGGCCACGGCGGCGTGGAAGACCACCTGCAGCAGCAGGTCGCCGAGCTCCTCGCACAGGTGCGACGGGTCACCGTCCGGGCCGTCGAGACCGTCGATGGCCTCCAGGGCCTCGTGGGTCTCCTCCAGCAGGTGCCGGGCCAGCGAGCGGTGCGTCTGGGCGGCCTTCCAGGCGCACTCGACGCGCAGCCGGCGCATCACCGCGGCCAGCTCGAGGAGGGGCTCGTCCGGCGACGCGGACGCCGGGCCCCCCACGGGCAGGCTCAGCCGCCGCAGCGCTGCGAGGAGGGCAGCGAGGCGACGAACGCGGTGTACTCGGGGTCGGGCTGCCCGGCCGCGTCGACCGGGCTGCGGTTGCTGAGCAGGGCGGTGCTGCTGGCCGCGACCGACGTGGAGCCGTCCGCGGGCTCCCACGAACCGTCCTCGGCGATCCTCACCGCGAGCGCGGGGTTGATCTCGATCTCCTGCTCGGCCAGCCAGCCGGCGAAGATCTGCTGCCCGCGCTCCAGGGAGTCCGCCGGGCGGGGCACGTCCTCACCCTCGCGCCTCAGCGCGGCCTCGCCGACGGCGGCGGTGACCTGGTTGACGTAGGCGTCCGCGCTCTGCACCTCGACCAGCGCGTCGGCGAC
Source organism: uncultured Actinomycetota bacterium (assembly GCA_963728085.1). Lineage (GTDB taxonomy): Bacteria > Actinomycetota > Actinomycetes > Propionibacteriales > Nocardioidaceae > Nocardioides. The sequence goes on from CAVSIQ010000003.1 coordinate 154,974, forward strand.
GGCGTCGGGCTGGTCGGTGAGCTGGTCGGCCACCTGGGTGCGGACCTGGTTGTAGTAGGCGCCGGGCTCGACGCCGTACTCGTCGGCGAACTGCTCCGCGGCCAGCTTGCGCACCAGGTTGCCGGACACGCCCTGTCGCAGCTCGCCCTTCGCGACCTGGCCGACGTCGCCGAAGGTGCCGGAGTCGATGGCCTCGCAGAAGGCCGTCGTGTAGGCGTCGACGGTGTCCAGGGAGAGGTCGCCGGCGTCGACCTCCGCCGCGGCGCCGGGCTGGAAGCCGGTGCCGGCCACCCCGCAGCCGGCGAGCAGGAGCGCGGCCGCACCCAGGGCGCCGCCGCGGATCGTCCTCGACGCTCGGGAGGCTCGTCGGGTCATCGGGTTCCTCCCGGGCTGGCCGTGGCAGTGCTGGCGGTGGGGGTGCTGGCGGTGGGGCGGCCGGTCGCGCCCGGTGCGCCCTCGACCGGGTCGAGGACGCTGTCGAGCACGCCGCGGGCCCATTCAAGCAGGGGGATCCCCGCCAGCGGGGTACCGGTGCGCCCCGGCGTCCCGGGTCGGGGCACGAGCACGGAACCGGACTGGGTCTTGACGATCGACTTCGGGTACAGCCGGTTCAGCCGGACCACCCGCGAGTCGGGCAGGGAGACCGGCGCGAAGCGCACGTTGCGCCCGGCCAGCGTGACCTCGCCGATGCCGGCCTGGCGGGCCCGGGCGCGGAACCGCGCGACCAGCTGCAGGGAGACCACCGGCAGCGGCGGCTCGCCGTAGCGGTCGGCGAGCTCCTCGGCGATCGGCGTCGACGTCGGAGTCGCTGCGCACCTCGGCGAAGCGCTTGTACATCTCCAGGCGCAGCCGCTCGCTGGTGATGTAGTCGTGCGGCAGGTGGGCGTCGACGGGCAGCTCGATGCGGACCTCGTCGAGCTCGGGCTCGTCGGCGTCGCCGCCGCGGAAGTCCGCGACCGCCTCCCCCACCAGGCGCACGTAGAGGTCGAAGCCGACGTCGGCGATGTGGCCGGACTGCTCACCGCCGAGGAGGTTGCCCGCCCCGCGGATCTCGAGGTCCTTCATCGCGATCGCCATGCCGCCGCCGAGGTCGGAGTGCTGGGCCAGCGTGGCCAGGCGCTCGTGGGCGGTCTCGGTCAGCGGCTTCTCGGCCGGGTAGAGGAAGTAGGCGTAGGCGCGCTCGCGGCTGCGGCCCACCCGCCCGCGCAGCTGGTGCAGCTGGGAGAGGCCGAGGGTGTCGGCGCGCTCGATGATCATGGTGTTGGCGTTGGAGACGTCGAGGCCGGACTCCACGATGCGTGGTGCACACCAGCACGTCGAAGTTCTTCTCCCAGAAGTCGACCATCACCTGCTCGAGGGCGTGCTCGCCCATCTGGCCGTGCGCGGAGGCGACGCGCGCCTCGGGCACGAGCTCGCGGATGCCTCGCCGCCGCCTTCTCGATCGACTGCACCCGGTTGTGGATGTAGAACACCTGGCCGTCGCGCAGCAGCTCGCGGCGCACCGCCGCGGTGACCTGGCGGTCCTCGTAGGCGCCGACGTAGGTCAGCACCGGGTGCCGCTCCTCGGGCGGCGTGGTGATCGTCGACATCTCGCGGATGCCGGTGATCGCCATCTCCAGGGTGCGCGGGATCGGCGTCGCGCTCATCGACGAGCACGTCGACGCGAGGTGCGCAGGCGCTTCATCTGCTCCTTGTGCTCGACGCCGAAGCGCTGCTCCTCGTCGACGATGATCAGGCCGAGGTCCTTGAACCGGATGTCGGGGTTGAGCAGCCGGTGGGTGCCGACGACGATGTCGACGCGTGCCGTCGGCGAGGCCGGCGATCACCTCGCTTGGCCTCCTTGTCGGTCTGGAAGCGGCGACAGGCCCTTGACGTCGACCGGGAAGCCGCGTCATCCGCTCGGTGAAGGTCGACAGGTGCTGGGTGACCAGCAGCGTGGTCGGCACCAGCACGGCGACCTGCTTGCCGTCCTGGACGGCCTTGAAGGCCGCGCGGACCGCGATCTCGGTCTTGCCGTAGCCGACGTCGCCGCAGACCAGGCGGTCCATCGGCACGGTCTGGCGCATGTCGGCCTTGACCTCGTCGACGGTGCTCAGCTGGTCGGGGGTCTCGGTGAACGGGAAGGCGTCCTCGAGCTCGCGCTGCCAGGGGGTGTCGGGCCCGAACGCGTAGCCCTTGGTGGCCTGCCGGGCGGCGTAGAGCTTGATCAGCTCGGCGGCGATCTCGCGCACCGCCTTGCGGGCGCGGTCCTTGCGCTTGGCCCAGTCGCCGCCGCCGAGCCGGTCGAGGCTGGGCTGCTCGCCGCCGACGTAGCGGGTGACCTGGTCGAGGGCGTCGGCCGGGACGTAGAGCCGGTCCGGCGGGGCGCCGCGCTTGCGAGGCGCCGTACTCCAGGACGAGGTACTCGCGCATGGCGCCCTGCCGACCTCGCGCTGCTTCATCTCCACGAAGCGGCCGACGCCGTGCTGCTCGTGGACGACGTAGTCGCCGGCCTTGAGCTCGAGCGGGTCGATCTGCTTGCTTGCGGCGGGCCGGCATCTTGCGCATGTCGCGGGTCGAGGCCTTCTGGCCCGAGAGGTCCTCGCCGGTCAGCAGCGGCGACGCCGGTGCGTCGTCGTCGACGAAGCCCTGGGCCAGCGCGCCGCAGGTCACCGTGACGACGCCGGGCGCCGGCGCGCTGGTCGTCGCGCCTCGACGAGCCGCGCGGCGACGTCGCGCTCGCCGAGCGCCTCGACGATGCGCTGGGCCGGGCCGTGGCCGGGGTGGACGACGACGACGCGGTAGCCGCTCGCCGAGCCAGCGGCCGATGTCGGCGAGCGCCGCTCGACGTCGCCGCGGTAGGCCTCGGCCGGGTCCACGGCCGACCGGCGCGGCGTCTCGACCGCGCCCGCGACGCGTCGACGTCGGGCCCGACGCCGGCGTCCTCGGTCGTCGTCGAGGCCGAAGGGGCTCATCGTCCACCAGGGCAGGTCGCGGCCCGAGCGCCGTGCTCGCGCACGTCGGCCGAGGGTCGCGGTACGACGCCGCGCCCGAGGTCGATCGGCGCGGTGCCGCCGCCGGCGGCCGCCGCCCAGCTCGCGCCGAGGAACTCCTCGCTGGTGGCCACCAGGTCGTGGGCGCGGCTGCGGGCCCGCTCGGGGTCGAGCACCAGCACGTGGGTGTCGTCGGGCATCAGGTCGACGAGCAGCTCCATCTCGTCGACCAGCGACGGGCGCCAGGGACTCCATGCCCTCGACGGCGATGCCGGCGGCGATCTTGTCGGTGAGCTCGAGCAGCTGGGGGTGGCCTCGGCCGAGCTCGGCGGCGCGGGCGCGCACCTCGTCGGTGAGCAGCAGCTCGCGGCACGGCGGCGCCCAGAGCCGCTCGACCTTCTCGAGGGTGCGCTGGTCGGCGACGGAGAAGGTGCGGATCTCCTCGACGTCGTCGCCCCAGAACTCCACGCGCAGCGGGTGCTCCTCGGTGGGCGGGAAGACGTCGACGATGCCGCCGCGCACCGCGAACTCGCCGCGCTTCTCGACGAGGTCGACGCGGGTGTACGCCGCGTCGGCCAGCCGGCGTCGACGTCGCTCGAGCGGCCGGCCTCGTCGCCGGCGCCGAGCTCGACCGGCTCGAGGTCGCCGAGGCCCTTGACCTGGGGCTGGAGCACGCGAGCGCACCGGCGCGACGACGACCTTGCAGCGGGCCGTTGGCCGGCGTCGGTCGCCGGGGTGGACGAGGCGGCGCAGCACGGCGAGCCGGCGGCCGACGGTGTCGCTGCGCGGGCTGAGCCGCTCGTGGGGCAGCGTCTCCCAGCTCGGGTAGAGCGCGACCGCGGCCGGGTCGAGCAGGTCGCCCAGCGCGGCGACGAGGTCCTCGGCCTCGCGGGAGGTGGCCGTGACGGCGAGGACGCGTGCGGCCGGCGCTCGACGAGGCCGCGCGACCACGAACGGCCGCAGCGCCGCCGGGCCGGTCAGGTCGAGGGTGCGGCCCCCGGGGCCGCCCGGCGACCTCGAGGGCGGCGGCCAGGGTGGGGTCGGCCAGCACGGCGTCGGCGAGGCCGGGGAGGGACACGGAACTCCTGTTCGAGGGCGGGACGAGGTGTGCCGGGCAGCACGGTGGGGCCCCGAGCCGGGACGGACCGGGAGCAGCGCCCAGTCTAGGCCGCGCCGGGGAAGGCCCGGCGGCGCAGCCGCTCGAGCTCGGCGTCGCCGGCTGGTCGCCGTAGTAGCGGGTGCCGTCGGCCTCGACGGCGCCAGCGCGTCGAGCCGGGCGGCGAGGTAGGCGGCGACGTCGTCGCGGCGCGCGGCGGTGCCGGGGTGCCGAGGTCGGACCTGGACCGCGGCGCAGGTCGCCGCCGCGCGATGGACCGGTCCGCGCGCGCCGGACCGCGGACTCGCCCAGCAGCGCGCGGCCAGGCCGGCGTCCGGGACGCGGGCCGGCGAGAGGTAGGTCGCGGTCTTGTCCAGGCGCCGGTCGGCCAGGGTGGCGGCCTGCACGGCTGGCGTCTCCGCAGGCGTCGACGGCGCCCTGCTCGCGGGCCAGCCGGCGCTGGTCGAGCACCAGGAGGACGAGGGCCACGGCGAGCGCCACCACGCCGCCGCGCCCGCGAGGCGGCGCGGCGGCGGCGCCAGGCCGGGGGCCGTCGCGCACGGCGCGACTCAGCCGTCGATGCGAGCAGGACGTCGTCGATAGAGCCGTTGAACTGGTCGAGTCCGAGGACCAGGCCACCGCGGGCGTCAGCTTGCCGCCGATCGACAGCGGGACGTCTCCGCTGAGGCCCCACATGCTGCCGGTGCGGCCGTTCTCGACCGCCACTCGCGGTGCACGTAGGCGCCCGTCGGGGAGGCGACCGCCCACGCCGAGGGTGACACCACGAGCGTCCCGGCTGGCACGAGATGTCGAACCACTCGCCCCGGGGCACGGAGAAGTTCCCGCTCACCATCACGGCGCCGTCGGCACCCTTGACCCGGCAGAGTCGGCATGGCGTCGGTCGAGCTCGATCTTGTACTGGCTGGGCGAGTCCCACAGGCCCCGGCTGGACGAGGTTGTCGCCGTTGTCGACACCAGCTCGAGCCGGTCGAGTCGGCGCCAGCTTGAACGACGCACCGAAACGAAAGGGCGAGACCCCGGGGTTCAGCTCCCATGCGCTGCCGCCGTCGCTGCCACCGCCAAAGGTCGCAACAGCGATCGGCACCGTGCTGCTGGTGGCCCTGTGGAGCGAACCTCGGAAGCCGAGGCGCCTCGCCTCCCCAGGGCCCCTCCTCCCCGTCCGCAAGTCCGCCATTGGCGGTGCGGATGGTCCCCTCGACCGAGGCCCGTCCATAGTTCCTGATGGCCACCCTCGTCCATAATAGCCGACGCCACGAACCACACGACAAGTTCGCGGTCCTCAGTCGGATCC
>CAVSIQ010000004.1:0-798568 GCA_963728085.1 uncultured Actinomycetota bacterium
ACGCTACATTTGCCAACCACCGGCGAGGGGAGTACCTCACCCAAGGTCCCGCGCCGCTGGGCGGGCGGCGCCCGCACCGCAGGAACGGGACCCACCGCGCTCCGGTCGGTGAGAGGGTCGAGGGAGACCTTTAACCGCCGTCCTGAGGAGAACTCCGCGCCAGCGCCCGCTGTTGCTCGCGCTCGACTTCGTCCTGTCCCCCCCAACTGGGTGGTCGGCCTTCTACGTTGCTTAGCCGTGGCGTTCGGCGTCTACTAACGCCCACGGCGGCACTGGCTGGGAGTATCATCCGGCCTGCGTCGTGGTCGAGAAGGCCTCAGCGGCTGGAACAACCTGTTCGTGTTCATGCTGCCGCCTGCGGTGGAGTCAGCTGTTCGGGATCGTCGGCGCGGGGGGGTTCGATCGCGCTCGCGGCCGCGCTCTGGCGTGTTTGACTGGGTGTTCCTGTCGGCCGCGCTATGCCTCTCTCTCTGCGGGCGCAGGGAGCAGGGACGGAGGGGCGCACCCTGCGTGTGGTGACAGGCTTCTTCCCCGCTGCCAGGCACCCGGCATCAGCAGCCGCCGGACGCCGTTGCTGGTGCTCGCGCTGGGCCGCACCCACGCTGGTCGCCGTCGACTGTGTGGCGGCGATGGGGACCACCCGGGAACCGTACCAAACCCAACTTCGTGCGGCGCTGCAGGCTGCCCACCCTAGGGGGCTCGCCGCGGCACCCACCGTGTTGCGGACGCGGATGGCTCTTGGTGCCCGACAGACCGGACCCTGGGTCTTGCTCCGTCGCGATCCTTGTGACGTTACGACCCACACGAATGCGGGAGCGGTCACGGGTCCCTCGAGGGACAGCGGGGGATCGGCGTCAGGAGACCAGCTTTCCCTGTGCCTTGCACTTGCTCAATCCTGCAAATTTCACAGGATGGCTGATGAGCGCGGCTGCTGCGGTGGCCATGCGTCCACCGGCTCGCGGCGGCGATGGCTTGGTGTTGGTGAGCACGGATCAGGCTGCTGGGCCACGCCGAGCAACCGCATGCAGTGGCTGATCACGCCACCAGCGAGCGCGCCGGCGTTACAGCGGCGAAACCGAGGGCGAGCAGGAAGCGCAGCGAGCCGCATGGGCGACCCACACCGGCTCACCGGAATCCCAGGTGTCGATCGGACCCACCAACCTCTGCGGGGCTCAGGCGGCCCAGGAGAGCAGCGTGGCGCGACCAGCCGCCTCCGCCGATGGCGGCCGCCGAACAGGCCCATCGGACCGCCGAGGACCAAGCGGTGAGATCACGTACAGGCCCAGGGCGAGCAGCGACTCGCTTGGCGGCGTGCCCGTCGAGGTTGGCCAGGACGAGGCCCACGGAAGCCGGGCCCGGCATCAGCACGGTGCGCCAGTCGACGTTGCCAGCTTGTGGTGGAGAGGCCAGCGAGGTGCCGATTCTCGGAGAGCTGGGACGGCGGCCGAGCGGGCGCCCGGCCAGTAGTGTCAGCGACGCGACGCCGGGGCCACGCCCAAGGAGCCGTCGACGAGCTGGGCGAGCAGCCCGGCGAGGACGGATGAGCTTGCGCATGAGGATCCTTGGGGAAGGAAGGAGACGGGGACCAGGAGCCCAGGCCGCGTCTCCATCCACGACATGGCGGGTTCTCATCGAGTCGGCAGTCAGATGGAACATCAGCCGCGCGCACGTCGACGAGCGCACCGGGCGGCGCGCTCCGCGCCGCGGCGCGGAGCACCCAGCCGAGCCCGGCACGCTCAGCGCACGCCGCCTCCGCCACGCTCCGGCAACGGCGGCCGGGCCACGCAGCGCCCCACGCCCGGCGAGCCGCCCGCAGCATCCCTCGGGCGCGGCCGCACACTCGGCCTCGGGCGTCGCCGAGAGCTAGCGACGACGAGCTCGCCGGCGCCCGCGAGCCCCGTCGCGGCCCGCGGCGTGGCAGGTGGCGCAGCACGTCGCGTGGCGCGGGTCAGTGGGCGCGTCCACGCTGCCCGACACGGTGCCCCCACCCGCGGGCCCGCCTCGCTGCCGACGCGCAGGGCGGGGTGCCAGGCGCGCGGCCTGGCCGCGCGGTGCAGCGAGCCGCCCAGCTGCTCGGCAGGCATATCCTGAGGCCGGGCACGCTCCGGCCTGGCGCTGGGGCGATGTATCCGGTCCTCCTGCGGGCCGCGACGCCGCGTGGTGCCAGTTGCTCACTGACGAGCAGGGGCCCGGGACCCGCCGCCAGCGAGCCCTCGACCGAGGCGCGCAGCCGGTCTCTTCCTGGTGTCGGCGCCACAGCTGGTGCGGCCAGGCGACGAGGGCGCCGATCGCCGGGGTGCAGGGTGACGCGGGGCCGCGCCGAGCAGCCGGCCCGTGCGCGGGGGCGGCGCAGGTCAAGGGGGGCGCCTGCGCGAAGCGCTGGAGACCGGACCGGCGCGGCCTCGGCCAGCGCGGTACCCATTGTGTCGGGCCCACCTGCTCCTCGGTCCACACCGCACCCTCGGTGAAGCCGAGGCGGCTCGGCGGCGGGCAGCCCGGTCTGAGCCCTCGCGCCACAGCAATGCCCCGGGTGTCGCAGACGCACTCATCACGGAGCCGTGGAGCTAGACAGCCGGGCGCGCAGGCCGCACGACGCTGCAGCCGGCTGGCGGCGCACGCCGGCCTAGGGTGGTGCAGAGGGTCGCGGACGTGGGTGCGGTCCGGTCCAGCCGAGCGCCGGACCCACCGGCCACCCAGCGGGCGTGGAGGGGGGCGCTGCCGGTGAGCAGGCCCAGCGGGCCTGGCGGGAGGATCCGTGGTTGGGGAGGGGGCCTCGCGCCGACAATAGGCGCCTGTGGCCGGCACCACACTCGTCCTCACGCTCGGGCGGACCCCGGGTGCAACATGCGTACAGATGCGCGACCCCCGCGCCCTGGGCGCCAGCACCTTATGAGACCATGCAACCGAGAACTCTTCTACCGCCCGGCCCCTGATGCGAGCTGCAGTCCCGACCGCGCGGCCGCGTGGTTCGCCGACTCCTTGAGGACGCGCTGCGCCCGCGACGTGGACCGCGCCAGCGAACTGTTCGCCACCACCAACTTCTGGCGCGACCTGGTCGCGTTCCACGCTGGACGACCGTCGAGGACCGCGCCGGTGTCGCGGACCTGCTCGGCGCGACCCTGCAGCGTACCGACCCGACCTGCGAAGTTCCCGCTGGACAAGCTCGAGATACGGCGTCACCCACCCGCGCGGGCTTCACCTTCATCCACCGCCGGCGCGGCCCGCGCGGTTCTCAACTGCGCAGGAGGCGAGCTGCGCGCGTGGACCTTCCCTACTCAGACCGGCCACGAGGAGCCGCGAGGCATGGCCGGCGCCCACACCACCACCACGACGTGGAGGCGCGCCAGGAGGAGGCGGAGTCGCTCCGGCTCGACGGTCCAGCCCGGCGCCGGTCATCGGCGGCGGCCCTGCAGGGCGGCATGGCTGCGCCTACTTCGACATACTACTGACCGTCCCCGGGGCCCAACGCATCGCGCGGTGCCTGCACTCCCACCCTGCTCCCCGGACGACCACCGGCCCTACACGCTTCTCCGACACCTGGCCCGGCGGCCAAGGACAAGATCGGCGACTGGCTGGAGTCCTACACCACGGGCGATGGAGGCGCCGAACCACAACCACCAACGGCGAGTGGACCGTCGAGGTGGAGCCGCGACCAGCAGGCAGCTCGCGCTGGCCACCGGACGTCCTCGGCAAGCCGAGTGCCCGAGCCTGCCCGGCCAGGAGATCTTCGCCGTGACCAGCACCACTCCTCGCGCCACCCCGGGCCGCAGATCTGGCACAAAGTGCTGCGTGGTGATTGGCTCGACGGTCGCCTTCGCGAACGGCGCCATCCGGCGGTAGCTCCTCGACGCACATCGTCAGCGACATGGCCTCGGCGACCTGTACCAGGCGCTGGCGGCCGGGTGACCACCGAGGAGCCACCTCTTCGCCTCGCCGCCCTACCCATGCAATCCGGCGTACCAGGCGGTGGCCGAGGACGGCTCCACGAGCGCCTCGCTCCCGGGACCACCGGGGACTTGCGCCGCGGCTCGGTATACACCACGCTCGGCTCCGCGCGCGGAGCTCGTGGCCAACGGTTATGCTAAGCTTGCGCACGGCCAGGTCGAGCGCCTCACCGTGCTCACGCCACCAGCACTCGATGAACGGCGGCCGCCGGACCCTCGCAGGAGACCCCCGCCAACGGGGTTGGGAAGGTGTGGGGCCTGGGCTTGGAACACGGACCCCGGGGCCCTGGGAGGAGCAGCGCAACATGTGGAAGCCGACCACAGCAGGAGGACGTGCTGCGGTGCGAAACCTGCACCAGTCGCACTACTCTCTCGCTCTACCTCGCGCTCCAGCTCAAGGCGCGCGCCGAGGCCCCGGTCTACGGCCTCAGGACGTGTGGTGCACCTCCTGCAGGCCGTAGACCGGGGTCGTCGATGCCCTCGTACCGGGCCTTGAGCTGCAGCGCGAGGTAGAGCGAGTAGTGCCGCGACTGGTGCAGGTTGCCGCCGTGGAACCACAGCGCCTCCTGCTGGGTGGGCTTCCACATGTTGCGCTGCTCGCCCTCCCACGGGCCCCGGGTCCTTGGTCGTGTCCGAGCCCAGGCCCCAGACCTTGCCGACCCTGTCGGCGACCTCCTGGCCGATCAGGTCGGCCGCCCAGCCGTTCATCGAGCCGTAGCCGGTGGCGTAGACGACCAGGTCGGCGGGCAGCTCGGTGCCGTCCTCGAGGACGACGGCGTCCTCGGTGAGGTGGTCGACCTGGCCGTGGGCCAGCTTCACCTCGCCGTCGGCGACGAGGTCGGCGGCGCCGACGTCGATGTAGTAGCCCGAGCCGCGGCGCAGGTACTTCATGAACAGCCCGGAGCCGTCGTCGCCCCAGTCGTGCCAGAAGCCCGCCTTCTCCAGCCGCTCGTAGAAGTCCGCGTCGCGCTCGGCCATCTGCTCGTACGGCCGGGATCTGGAACTCGTGCATGATCCGGTAGGGCAGCGAGGCGAAGATCAGGTCGGCCTTCTCGGTGGTCACGCCGGCCGCCAGCGCCTGCTCGGAGTAGAGGTCGCCGAGGCCGATGTCCATGAGCGTGTGCGCTCTTGACGATGTGCGTCGAGCGAGCGCTGCACCATCGTGACGTCGGCGTCGTTCTCCCACAGCGCGCCGCAGATGTCGAAGGCGGAGTTGTTGCAGCCGATGACGACGCACCTTCTTGCCGCGGTAGGCGTCCGGCCCGGGGTGGCGCCGAGGAGTGGTGCTGGTCGCCGCGGAAGACGTCCTGGCCGGGCAGCTCGGGGATGTTCGGCTTGCCCGACATCCCGGTGGCCAGCACGAGCTGCTTCGGCCGCAGGGTGAGCGGCGTTGCCGTCGCGCTCGACCTCGACGGTCCACTCGCCGGTCTCCTCGGAGTAGCTGGCGCTGGTCGCGGTGGTGCTCGACCAGTACGGGACCTCCATGACCTTGGTGTAGGACTCGAGCCAGTCGCCGATCTTGTCCTTGGGCGAGAAGACCGGCCAGTTCTCGGGGAACTTCAGGTAGGGCAGGTGGTCGTACCAGACCGGGTCGTGCAGGCACAGCGACTTGTAGCGGCCGCGCCACTGGTCGCCCGGGCCGCTGGTGCTTGTCGACGACCAGCGCCGGCACGCCGAGCTGGCGCAGCCGGGCGCCGAGCGCGATGCCGCCCTGGCCGCCGCCGATGACCAGCACGTAGGGCTGGACGCGTGATGCCGAGGCTCCGCCTCCTCCTGCTGCGCGCGCTCCAGCCAGGTGAGGCGGTGCTTGGTCGGCGCCGTGCTCGGCGCCCATCGGCCGGGCCGGTGCCGCGCGGCTCCTCGTGGCCCTTCAGCTCGTAGAGCGTGGTCAGGAAGGTCCAGGCCTCGGCTCGCCGTCCTCCTCGACGAGCCGCAGCCAGCCCGCGCCCGCGGCCGACCGCGGTCTCGAAGGTGAACCACGCGGTGGTGACGCCGTCGGCCTCGTCGGGGGGCTCCTCGACGCGCGAAGCCCGGTCGGGTCGGTGCGGTCGAGCGTCGCGGCGAGCAGGTCGGCGACGCCGTCGCGGTTCTCGACGGTGGTGATGTTCCAGGTGAAGGCGACCAGGTCGCGCCAGAAGCTGGTGGTGGCGAACATGCCGGCGGCGCGCTCGACGTCGCGGGCGCGCAGCGCCTCCTCGAAGTCGGCGAACCACGCGTCCGCGCGGTCGGGGCTGCCGCTCGCGTCGGGGGCCGGGCGTGTCGAGGGTCTGGGTCATGCGTCGCTCCTCCTGCGTCCGCGGCTGCTGGCGAGCAGCACAGACCCGACGGCGGTCGCGCGACAGGGTTGCACCGTGTTGCACCGCGCTCGCCGCGGTGCGCCGGTGGTGCACCCGCGCTGCGCGGCGCCGAGCGTGGACGAGTGTGGTGCCGGTCACAGGCGCGGCCTATTGTCGGGGCATGCGCGAGGCCCCCTCCCCGACCTTCGCGTCGACGCGCCGGGCACCGACCTCTCCCGCACGCCCGCGACCTCGTCCGGATCCACGACGCCGTGCTCGCCGGCAGCCGGCCGCCCGGTGCGCCCGCGCGCGCTGGTCGCCCGCTCCTGGCCGCGGGTGCTGGCCTGGGGCTGGACCCGGACCGCACCAACGTCCGCGACCCGCTGCGCCGCCGCCGAGGTCGAGCGCCGGCGCGCACCGCTCAGCCCGCTGCGCCTGGTGATCGACGAGCTGCGCGCAGGTGCTGAGCTCGCGTGGCCGACGCCTCGTCGTTCCTCATGGTGGTCACCGACGCCGACGGCGTCATGCTGTGGCGCGAGGGCTCGGCCCGGGTGCGCCAGCGCGCCGACCGCCTCGGCTTCACCGAGGGTGCGGCTGGACCGAGGGCACGGTCGGCACCAACGCCATCGGCACCGCGCTGGCCGAGGCCGCGCCGGTCCAGCTGTTCTCCGCCGAGCACTTCGAGCACCGCAGCACCCCTGGTACTGCACCGCCGCCCCGATCCACGACCCGCGCACCGGCGAGCTGCTCGGCGTCGTGGACGTCAGCGGCCCCGCGCTGACCCTGCACCCGGCGATCGGCGCGCTGGTCGACAGCGCGGTGCGGCTGGCCGAGCCCCAGCTGTGGCGCCGACACCAGGAGGACCTGCACCGGCTGCGCGCCTCGGTCGAGGGCTCGCTGGGCGGCGGGTCCGGGCCCGCTGCTGCGTCGTCGACGACGACGGCTGGGTGGCCCACCACGCCGGCGTCGCGGCCCGCGACCGGATCGCGGCCCCCCACGAGCGCCAGGCCCTGAGCGTGCCCGGCCTCGGGCTGTGCCTGCCCGAGCGGCTCTCCGGCGGCTGGCTGGTGCGCCCGCGCGGCCAGGCCGCGCGCCTGGTCGCCGAGCTCGTCCTGCACCCCGCCCCGGTGCTGCGCGTGCGCAGCGAGGGCGGGCCCGCGGGTGGGGGCACCGTGTCGGGCGAGGGCGAGACGTGGACGCGCCCACTGACCCCGCGCCACGCCGACGTGCTGCGCCACCTGCACGCCGCGGGCCGCGACGGGCTGGGCGCCCGCGAGCTGAGCGTCGCGCTCTACGGCGACGCCGAGCACGAGGTGACGGTCCGCGCCGAGATGTCGCGGCTGCGCCGGGCCGTCGGGGCGCTGGTCACCAGCCACCCGTACCGGATCGCGGACGGCGTCGCGCTGAGCGTCCCGGCCCCCTCGGCCTAGTCCGGCCGCGGCGCGACGCGCCGGCCCCGTCGGTTCGCTGGACGTCCGCGCGGCTTAATGTCTAGTATCTAACTCGACTTAATAAGCCAACATGTTGCGTCGATCGATCGGCGTCGACGTCTCGTCCCGTCTCCCTCCCTTCCCCAAGGATCCTCATGCGCAAGCTCATCGTCCTCGGCCTCGTCGGGCTGCTCGCCCAGCTCGTCGACGGCTCCCTCGGCATGGCCTACGGCGTCACGTCCTCGACGCTGCTGCTCGCCGCGGGCGTCGCACCCGCCGCCGCCTCGGCCGCCGTCCACTTCTCCGAGATCGGCACCTCGCTGGCCTCCGGCTTCTCCCACCACAAGCTCGGCAACGTCGACTGGCGCACCGTGCTGATCCTGGCCGGGCCCGGCTTCGTCGGCGCCTTCGCCGGCGCGACCTTCCTGGCCAACCTCGACGGTGACGCCGCCAAGCCGTGGGTCGCCGGTCTGCTGCTCGCCCTGGGCCTGTACGTGATCTACCGCTTCCTGGTCCTCGGCGGTCGTCGTCCGGTGTTCAAGAGCCGTCCCTCGGTCGGCATGCTCGCCCCGATGGGCCTGTTCGGCGGCGCCATGGACGCCATCGGCGGCGGCGGCTGGGGGCCGGTGGGCACCACCACGCTGCTCTCCTCGGGCCGCCTGGAGCCCCGCAAGGTCGTCGGCTCGATCGACACCTCGGAGTTCGTGGTCGCCGTGGGCGGCTCGCTCGGCTTCCTGCTCGCCCTCGGTTCGCAGGGCATCCTGTGGGGTTACGCCGGCGCGCTGCTCGTCGGCGGCGTGATCGCCGCGCCGTTCGCCGCGTGGCTGGTGCGGATCATGCCGGCCCGGGTGCTCGGCGTGGCCGCCGGCGGCCTGATCGTGCTCACCAACACCAAGACCATCGCCGAGGCCTTCGGCGCCTCGGGCGTCGTCGTGGCCACCGCGGCCGCGCTGATCGCCGTCCTGTGGATCTCCGGCATCGTCTGGGCGGTCCAGCAGGAGCGCAAGGCACGGGAGATCGAGACGCTGGAGTCCGCGCTGGTCTCCTGACGCCCCGATCCCCCCGCTGCCCTCAGACCGTGGTGGCCGGCTCCCGCTGCGAGCGGGCGTCGGCCACCAGGCTCGTCACGGTGGTGACCACGAGGATCGCGACGATCACCCCCAGCGAGACCAGGGTCGGGATCTCGGGCACCGAGGGCCACACCAGGTGGGCCCAGTGCAGGACCAGCTTGACGCCGATGAACAGCAGGATCGCGGCGAGTCCGTAGCCCAGGTGGGCCAGCTTCTGCAGCGCCCCCTCCAGCACGAAGTACAGCGCCCGCAGGCCGAGCAGGGCGAAGGCGTTGGTGGCGAAGACCAGGTACGGGTCCCCGGTGATGCCGTACACCGCCGGCACGGAGTCGACGGCGAACACCACGTCGGTGGCCAGCACCGCGACCACCACGACCAGCAACGGCGTCAGGTGCCGCTGTCCGCTGCGCACCACCGTCATCCGGGTGCCCTCGTAGTCGTCGGTGACGGGGAAGAAGCGACGCAGCAGCCTCACCACACGCAGGTCGGAGACCTCCATCTCGTGCTCCTGGCCCGCGAGGGCGTCGCGCAGCAGCTTGACGCCGGTGGCCAGCAGGATGAGGCCGAATACCAGGAACACCCAGTCGAACGCGCCGAGCGCGGCCGCCCCGAGCGCGATGAAGATGCCCCGCAGCACCAGCGCGCCGACGATCCCGAACAGCAGCACCCGCTGCTGCAGCTCGCGGGGCACCGCGAAGGCGGCCAGCAGCAGCATGAACACGAACAGGTTGTCCACGCTCAGGGCCTTCTCGACCACGTAGCCGGTGTAGTACTCCAGGCCGGTGCCGCCGCCGTGGGCGTTCCACACGTAGACGCCGAACGCCAGCGGCAGCGCGACGTAGAAGGCCGACCACCCCAGCGCCTCCTTCATGGAGACCTCGTGCGGCCGGCGGGTCAGGACGAAGTCGAGCGCGAGCAGCGCCACGACGGCGCCGATGGTGACGGCCCACAGCGTGGGGGTGCCGATGGTGTCGAGCACGGAGTTCTCCTCAGGACGGATCGCCTGAGGTCTCCCTCGACCCTCACCGAGCCGGACGCGGTGGTCCGTTCCTGCGGTGCGGGCGCCGCCCGGGTCGGCCACGGGGCCGACGTACTGACCGGGACGGTCTTGGGTGAGGTACTCCCCTCGCCGGTGATCGTACCGGACCGGGGGTGAGGGCGCCCTACCGTCCGAGCAGTCCGCGCAGGTAGGCCGCCTGGCCCACGTGCTGGGTGCCGTCGTCGGCGACGCTGACCAGGCGCACCCCGAGGGTGACCGGCGGGTCCCACCGCTCGTCGACGACCCGGTCGAGGTCCTCGGCGGTGACCCCCGCGAGCCAGGCCGTGCTCGCGGCGTGCACGGCCTCGAGGTACTCGGCGAGGAGGCCGGCGCCGGCGCGCACCTGCGCGACGTCCTCGGCGCCCTGGCCGTAACCGGTCGCGGAGGCGTCGAAGGGCAGGTCGAACCGCTCGGCGAAACCCTGCGCGGTCCACACCTGCTCGGTGCCCGCGACGTCGGCGACGTGGTCGTCCTGCACCCGGGCGAGGTGCCAGACCAGCCAGCCGACCGGGTTGGCCGGCGTCCCGCGCGAAGGCGGGCGCCAGGCCAGCTCCTCGACGGTGAGGCCGTCGACCGCGGCGGTGCCCCCGTCGCGGACGCGGCCCAGGTGCTCGGCGATCAGCATGGCGGGCGTCATGGTGCCGAGGCTAACGCGGGCGCCGCATGTCGGATTCCCAAGGGATGCAGGAGATTGCGCACCTCCCGGCGCGAATCCGCCGCGGGGGGTGCGGACGTCCCTGCATCCCTTGGGGTTTCGACAGGCGGCCGGCGGGCGGGAGCGGCTCAGCGCGAGCAGGTCGTCGACATCGTGTAGTCCTTCGCCGGACCGGTCACCGTCCACCGCACCCGCCAGCCCGACGGGAGGTCGAGGTCGACCCGGCCGCGGTAGAGGTCGGGCGCGCACGGGTGCTCGACGTCGGTGCCGGGAAGCCAGGGGTGGAACGGGCGGCCGTCGGCGAACCGCACCCACCACACCTCGTCGCTCTCGGGCGCCGGCGGGACGACGAGAAGTCTTCGGGAGACCTCGGCGGGCGCGGCTCCCGGCCGGCGCAGCACGCCCACCTCGTGCCAGCGGACCGCTCCGCCGTCGGTGGTCTCGAGCAGGACCGTCCCCGAGACGCCCAGCGTCGCGGCGCCGCGGCGGTCCTCGATGGTGCGCTCGAGGCGCCAGTGGCCCAGGAGGTCGAGCGGACTGCTCACGAGGTCAGCGCGACCAGGCGGCCCTCGCGCACCCCGACCGGGACCGGGTCGACGACCTCGAGCGGGTCGACGCCGTCCTCCTCGAGGTGGCGGAAGCCGAGCAGCACGGCCCGGCCGTCGCGGCGGTGCACCAGCGGGCCCGCGAACAGGCGCGGCTCGGCGAGGAACGGCTCGGCGGCCCTGACGTCCCAGGGGCCCAGCGGGGAGTCCGCGACGACCGACCACAGGTGGTAAGCGGGCACCTCGTCGGTGGCGTGGCGGGCCAGGCGCGCGGCGGTCTGGATGCTGGGGTGGCCGCTGAAGAGCAGCACCCATCGGCCGTCGACCTCGTGCACCTGCGAGACCTCCAGCTGGCTGAAGCCGCCGCCGGGCGCGCTGAGCGGCGCCTGCACCTCCCAGGTCCGGAGGTCCGGGCTGGTCGCGTGGGCGAGCACGCCGTCGTCCCCGGGCTCGCCGTCGACGGAGCGGGCGGTGAGCAGCATGTGCCACCCCTCGCCGTCGGGGTCGCGCAGCACGTGGGGGTCGCGCCACGTCTCGCTGGCGCCCGGGACGCCGTCCAGCGTGCGGTACCAGCGGGGATCGGCGACCACCAGCGGCTCGTGGTCGGGCCGGCGCCAGGTGAGCAGGTCCTCGGAGAGGGCGACGCCGACGCGCTGGTCGCGCTCGCCGTGGCCGCGGCCGGACAGCGCGGTGTAGAACATCCGCCACGTGCCGTCGTCCCCACGGAGCGTGCAGCCGGTCCAGATCGCGAGGTCGTCCCAGTCGCCCGGGCGCGGGCCGAGCGCGTCGTCCAGCACCTCCCACGTCACGAGGTCCTCGGAGACCGCGTGGCCCACCGAGGCGTGGGTGTGGCGCAGGGTCGGGTCGCCGAGCGAGGACGGCGCCCAGAGGAAGAACAGGTGGTAACGCTCACCGTCGTCGACGCACCAGCTGTCCCAGACGTAGCGACCCTCCACCCTCAGCACGTCGTCAGCCTAGAGTCGCTCGGGCCGCGTCGGGGCTCGGGTCGGCGTGTCGTGCTCCCCTCACGCCCGTGACGGCGCTGCTCGTGGCGGCTCGTGGGCGCCGGGGTGGCCGGGACCGCAGGCGGACGCCACGTCGGAGGGGACGACGACCCGCCGTCCCGGGCGAAGGCGGGGTGACCGGGCCGAGGGGGTGTGGGAGTCCCCGGTCGACCGGGGTTTTCGACACCTGTCGGGTGTTGCAACACCTGACACGTGCGGGAATCCCCGGTCGACCGGGGATTCCAGGCCCCGCTCGCCCCCGCTCAGCCCCCGGCTCAGCCCCGCCCGGCCACCAGCAGGTACGGCGTGCGCCCCAGCACCCGCGTCACCACGAGCGCGGTGACGGTCATCGCCAGCGCGATGCCGGCCAGGACGACGAGCTGGAACTGCGCCGCGACGGCCGGGCTGGCCCCGCCGAAGATCGCGCCGACGAAGGCGCCCGGCAGGGTGACCAGGCCGGTGGCGCGGCTCTGGTCGAACGTCGGCAGCAGGGCCTCGCGGGCCGCCTCGCGCCCGAGGTCGAGGTGCGCGCGTGCGGGTGTGGCCCCGAGCGCGAGCCAGCCCTCGACCTCGCCGGAGCGGGTCGTGGCCGCGCGGCGGAACGAGCGACCCGACAGCGTGGAGGCCGACATGGTGTTGCCGATGACGATGCCGCCCACGGCGATCAGGTAGCGAGCCCCGTCGGGCACCAGGCCGAGGGCGTAGAGCACGCCGAGGGAGACCGCCGAGCCGGCGAGCACCCCGGCGACGGCCGCACGGGCGCCCTGCCACAGCCCCCGCAGCCGGCTCACCGCCGTCCAGGACGCGGTGGTCAGCATCAGCGCGACGAACGCGACCACGGTCGCTGGCACCGTCAGGATGCCGCGCAGCAGCAGGGCGACGATGCTGAGCTGCACCGCGGCCCGGGTCAGGGCGAGCACCGGCAGGGCACCGAGACCCAGGCCCGCGCCGCGGGCGAGGCCGGTGGTGAGCACCGTGACCGCCAGCAGGGCCGCGGCGAAGGCGACGTAGTGGCTCACCCGCTCATCCTCCCTCCGCGGACCCGCGGACCAGCCGCGGACCGCGCGGACCCGCGGACCCGCGGACCCGCGGACCACCCGCGGACCACGCGCGGACCACGCGCGGACCACGCGCGGCCCAGGTGCGGCCCACGCGCGGCCCAGGTGCGGCCCAGGTGCGGACCGGCGCGAGGTGCGCGGGGACGCGCTAGGAGCGCCGCGACGGCCGGATCACGGTGACGCCGCCTGCGCCACCGCCGGGACGGTCGAGCGTGACCAACCGGCGCGCGGCCTCGTCGAGGTCGACCACGTCCCGCAGCAGCAGGCCGGGGTCGACCCGCCCCTCGGCGACCCAGCCGAGCAGCTCGGGGTAGGAGGCCGCGGCGAGGCCGTGGCTGCCGAGCAGCTGCAGCTCGAGCGCCACCACCCGGCCGAGGTCGACGGGCGGGTCGGCGTCCTGACCCACGAGCAGGCCCACCTGCACGTGCCGTCCGCGGACTCTCAGGCAGGCCACGGACGCGGCGAGGGTCGCCCGGGAGCCGAGGCAGTCCAGCGAGACGTCGGCGCTGCCGGCGAGCGAGCCGACGTCCCGCGCGGGCACCGGCTCGGCGCCCAGGCGGCCGGCGAGGTCGAGCGAGTCAGGCGCGACGTCGACGGCCAGCACCCGGGCGCCGAGCGCGAGCGCCACCACGACCGCGGACAGGCCCACGCCGCCGCAGCCGTGCACCACCACCGTCTCGCCGGCTCGGACCTGCGCGACCTGCCGCACCGCCCGGTAGGCCGTCGCGAAGCGGCACCCCAGGCTGCAGGCGACCTCGTCGCTGACCCCGTCGGGCACGCGGACCAGGTTCACCTCGGCCCGCGGGAGCGCCACTCGCTCCGCCCAGGACCCCCAGATCGTGAAGCCCGGCTGCTCCTGCCGTTCGCAGACCTGCGCCTCGCCGGCTCGGCAGGTGACGCAGCGGCCGCAGGCCAGCACGAACGGGGTGGTCACCCGGTCGCCGGCCACCCAGGAGTCCACCCCGGCACCGACCTCGACCACGGTGCCGGCCAGCTCGTGGCCGAGCACGTGCGGCAGGCGGACGCCCTCGTCGTGACCGGCCCAGGCGTGCCAGTCGCTGCGGCACAGACCGGTCGCCCCGACCTCGACGACCACCCCGTCCGCAGGACAGGTCGGTTCGGCCACCTCCTGCACCCGCGGCTCGGCACCGAACTGCTCCACGACGACGGCTCTCACGCCCGGCATCCTCGCCCATCGCCGCCGCGGCCCATAGCGTCGAGGCCATGACGAGCTACGCGCCCGAGACCGACGGTGAGCCCGACCCCGGTGAGGTCGTCTGGGCCCGGGTCCCCTACGAGGACGACCCCGCGCAGGGCAAGGACCGCCCGGTCCTCGTGATCGCAGAGTCCGCCGACGGCTCGGCGCTGGCCTGCCTGTACCTGACCAGCAAGGACCATGACCGCGACCTCGAGCACGAGACGAGCGCGGGCCGCTCCTGGATGGACGTCGGCACCGGCGCCTGGGACCCGCAGCGACGGCCGAGCGAGGTCCGCCTCGACCGGCTGGTGGTCCTGCCGGAGTCCGAGGTGCGACGCGAGGGCGCCGCCCTGCCCCGCCCCGTCTTCGACGCGGTCGTGGCCGCCGCCCGTGCGCTGGGCACGATCGACGCCGACGGCTGAGCCCGCCCCGACGCGGACGGACCCCTCGACTGGCTGAAACGGACCTCTCGGCTGACCAAGACGGACCTCTCGGCCGACCGGAACGGGCCGCTCGGCGGGTCAGGGGGAGGTGACGCCGCCCAGTCGCAGCCAGGTGTCCACGACGGTGTCGGGGTTCAGCGAGATGGTCTCGATGCCCTCCTCGACCAGCCACTCCGCCATGTCGGGGTGGTCCGAGGGGCCCTGGCCGCAGATGCCGACGTACTTGCCCTTGTCCCGGCAGGCCCGGATGGCCAGCGTGAGCATGTGCTGCACCGCCGGGTCGCGCTCGTCGAAGGACGCGGCGACCAGGCTGGAGTCGCGGTCCAGGCCGAGGGTCAGCTGGGTCATGTCGTTGGAGCCGATCGAGAAGCCGTCGAAGTGCTCCAGGAACGCGTCGGCCAGGACGGCGTTGGAGGGGATCTCGCACATCATCACGACCTGCAGGTCGTTCTCCCCGCGCACCAGGCCGTGCTGGCCGAGCAGGTCGATGACGCCCTTGGCCTCGGCCTCGGTGCGCACGAACGGGATCATGATCTTGACGTTGGCCAGGCCCATCTCGTCGCGCACGTACTTCAGCGCCTCGCACTCCATCGCGAAGCAGTCCGCGAAGTCCTCGGAGAGGTACCGCGACGCGCCGCGGTAGCCGAGCATCGGGTTCTCCTCCTCGGGCTCGTAGAGCTCGCCGGCGACGAGGTTGGCGTACTCGTTGGACTTGAAGTCGCTCATCCGCACGATCACCGGCTCGGGGGCGAACGCGGCGGCGATCATCGCCACGCCCTCGGCCACCCGCTGCACGAAGAACTCCCGCGGCCCGGGGTAGGCCGCGATGATCTCCTCGATCTCCTCGGTCAGCTCCTCGTCGAGGGCACCGGGGTCGGCGGCGAGGTCGAGCAGCGCCTTGGGGTGGACACCGATCTGGCGGTTGATGATGAACTCCAGCCGGGCCAGGCCCACGCCGGAGTGCGGCAGGCTGGCGAACGAGAACGCCTGCTCGGGCGTGCCGACGTTCATCATGATCTTGACCGGGATCTCGGGCATCTTGTCCAGCTCGGTGCGCTCGACGTCGAAGTCGAGGACGCCCTCGTAGACCAGGCCGGTGTCGCCCTCGGCGCAGGAGACCGTGACCTCGCGTCCGTCGGTGAGCTCGCGGGTGCCGGTCGTGGTGCCGACCACGGCGGGGATGCCGAGCTCGCGGGCGATGATCGCGGCGTGGCAGGTGCGCCCGCCCCGGTTGGTCACGATCGCCGACGCACGCTTCATGATCGGCTCCCAGTCGGGGTCGGTCATGTCGGCGACGAGGACCTCCCCCTCGCGGAACTCGTGCATCTGCTCGATCGAGCCCATCACCCGCACCGCGCCGGCGCCGATCTTCTGGCCGATCGCGCGGCCCTCCACGACCACCTCGGCGGCCTTCGTCACCGCCGAGGAGATCGAGTAGCGCTCGATCGCGCCGCTGGTGCGCGACTGCACCGTCTCGGGCCGGGCCTGCAGGACGTAGAGGCGGCCGTCGACGCCGTCCTTGCCCCACTCGATGTCCATCGGGCGGCCGTAGTGCTCCTCGATCGTCACCGCGTGCCGGGCCAGCTCGAGGACCTCGTCGTCGGTGAGGCTGAAGTGGCGGGCCTGCTCGCGGTCGACGTCGACGAACTCGGTGGTGCGGCCCACCGTGGTGTCGTCGGTGTAGACCATCTTCGTGGCCTTGGCGCCGATGCCGCGCTTGAGGATCGCCGGCCGGTCCAGCTTGAGCGCGGGCTTGTAGACGTAGAACTCGTCGGGGTTCACCGCACCCTGCACGACGCCCTCGCCGAGGCCGAAGGCGGAGGTGATGAACACGGCGTCGGTGAAGCCGGACTCGGTGTCCATGGTGAACATGACGCCCGAGGAGCCGACGTCGGAGCGCACCATGCGCTGCACGCCCGCGGAGAGGCCGACGTCGCCGTGCGCGAACCCGTGGTGCACCCGGTAGGCGATCGCCCGGTCGTTGTAGAGCGAGGCGTAGACCTCCCGGATCGCCGCCAGGATCTCCTCGATCCCGGCGACGTTGAGGAACGTCTCCTGCTGGCCCGCGAACGAGGCGTCGGGCAGGTCCTCGGCGGTCGCCGACGAGCGGACGGCGAACGTGGGCGCGTCCCCGCCCTCGGTGCTCGAGGACTCCACCAGCCGGGCGTAGGCGGTGCGGATGTCGCGGTCGAGGTCCTCGGGGAAGTCCTGGGCCACCACGGCCTCGCGGATCTCACGGCCGACCTCCGCGAGGCGCCGGGTGTCCTCGGTGTCGAGGCCGTCGAGCAGGCCCGAGATGCGCTCGGCCAGGCCGGTGTCGCCGATGAAGTGGTGGTAGGCCTCCGCGGTGGTGGCGAAGCCGTCGGGCACCGAGACGCCGAGGTCGGCGAGGTTGGAGACCATCTCACCGAGCGAGGCGTTCTTCCCGCCGACCTGGTCGAGGTCGCCCATGCCGATCTCGGAGAACCAGCGCACGTGGCTGCCGTCGACGCGACCCTGGGGGTCGGCGCCCTCGACGTCGGCGGCGGGCTTCTCGGACTGGGTGTCGCTGGTCATCATCGTCCTCCACGGAGACGGGTGCGGGTGGGGTTGGCGGTCGGGCGCCGACCACTGGCGCGAGCGTTGAGGGTCTGCACGACGAGGGCGGAGATCTCCTCCACGGACTTGGCCGAGGAGTCGATGACCGGCACCTTGTGCCGGCGGTAGAGCTCGGTGGCGCGGCGCAGCTCCCAGCGGACCTGCTCGCTGGAGGCGTAGCGCGAGTCGGGGCGCCGCTCCTGGCGAACCCGGCTGAGCCGGTCGGGGTTGCTGATCAGGCCGAAGCA
Organism: uncultured Actinomycetota bacterium; assembly: GCA_963728085.1. Lineage (GTDB taxonomy): Bacteria > Actinomycetota > Actinomycetes > Propionibacteriales > Nocardioidaceae > Nocardioides. The sequence goes on from CAVSIQ010000004.1 coordinate 17,488, forward strand.
GCGGTCGCGGTACGGCTCGACCGGGCGGGGCAGGGTGTCGTCCTCGAGGTCCTCGTCGACGAGCGGGTAGTTGGCCACGAACAACCCGTGCTGCAGCGCGAGGTACATGCTGGTCGGCGTCTTCCCGCACCGCGAGGGCGCGAGGAGGATGACGTCGGCCTTCTCCATCGCGCGCGTGCTCTGGCCGTCGTCGTGCTCGATGGTGAACTCCACCGCGGCCATCCGGGTGTTGTAGCGCTGGACGTCGCGCACGCCGTGCATCTGCATCGAGCGGCGCACGCCCCGGTCGCCGAGGATCTCCTCGACCCGCGACATGTGCAGGTCGAAGATGTCGATGATCGGCGCGCGGGTCTTGAGCAGCTCGAGGCGCACGACGTCCTCGGCGGCGGTGGTGAAGACCAGCGGCGTCACGGGGCCGTCGGCGACGTCGTCGATCATCTTGACCACCCGCGCGGCCTCGGCCGGGGTGGAGATGAACGGGATCGTCGTGCGGTCGAAGTGACGCTCGGGCAGCTGGAGCAGGATCGCGTTGCCGATCGTCTCCGCACTGATGCCGGTGCTGTCGGACAGGAAGAACACCGGGACGACCGGGGCGTCGGCCTCGCTCACGCTGCACCTCCTGGGGCTGGACTGGCACCGTAGCGCTCGTCACATCCTCCCGGCGACGGGCGTGGGCCAGGACACACCCCCACGGTGCTGGCAGGCTCGGGCCATGGAGCCGGTCGTGGTGGTGGGAGCCGGCATCGCCGGCGTGGCGTGCGCACGTGAGCTCGGAGCGGCCGGCGTGCCCGTCCGGGTCGTCGACCGGGGCCGGCGGATCGGCGGCCGGATGGCCTCGCGCCGACTCGACGGCCGCCCGGTCGACCTCGGCGCCTCCTACCTGACGGCCTCCCGGGACGACTTCGCCGCCGTCGTCGAGGACTGGCGCACCCGCGGCCTGGCCTTCGCGTGGACCGACGCCTTCGCGGTGCTCTCCGCCGGCGAGGAGCCGGTCACGAAGTCCGGGCCGGTCCGATGGGGCGCGGGCGACGGGCTGCGCTCCCTCGTGGAGGACCTCGCCGCCCGGGGCGGTCTGAGCACGGAGCAGGGCGAGGTCGCGCAGGTCGTGGCGGGCACCGACGGCCTCGAGGTGGACGGCGTGCCGGCGTCGGCGGTCGTGCTCGCGATGCCCGACGCCCAGGCCGCCCGGCTGCTCGGCGCCGGGCTGGAGGACGCCCGCGCCGCGCTGGGGCGGGAGTCCGATCCGATCCTGGCCCTCGCCGCCTGGTGGTCGGAACGAACCTGGGACGACACCGTGGCCCCGGGCCGCTTCGACGGCGCGTTCGTCAACGGCGACGACGACGTGTCCTGGATCGCCGACGACGGTCGTCGCCGCGGCGACGACGCCCCCGTGCTGGTCGCCCACTCGACCCCCGCCCTCGCGGCGCGCCACCTCGAGGACCCCGCCGCGGCGGGCCCGGCGCTGCTGGCCGCGCTGCGGCGGCTGCTGTGGATCGACGCCGAGCCGGTCGGCCACCACGTGCACCGCTGGTCGCTGGCCAAGCCGACCGGCGAGCGCGACGAGCCCTACCTGCTCACCGGGGCGGGCCTGGGCGTGTGCGGCGACGGCTGGGGCCCGAGCGCGAAGGTCGAGACGGCGTGGGTCTCGGGCCGGGCCCTGGGCCGCGCGCTGGCCGCGCGGCTCGGGTGAGCCTCAGCCGCCCTGCTGCACGTACTGCTCGGGGTCCTTGTCCGGCTCGTCGACGCCGTTCGGGTGCTCGCCCTCGAAGGTGAGGAACTGCACGGCGATCTCGTGGCGGGTGGCGAGGTCGGCGTGGCGCCGGAAGTCCGCGAGGTCCTCGCGCTCCTCCTCGGCCATGTGGTCGCTGTTGGACAGGCGGGCGTCGACCACGGCCTTCCACCACGCGTCGCTGCCCACCTCGTGCCGCCCGGCCTCGCGCACGGCGTCACGGATGTCGTTGTGGTCGCCGATGGCGTCCTCGGTCTCTTCCTCGGCCGAGTCCGCCCCACCGGCGCCGTGACCCACCTCGAGCACGCGGGGGTAGAAGTAGCGCTCCTCGGCGGCGGCGTGCACCTCGAGCAGGACGGCCAGACGGCTCCACACCGCGGCCAGGGCGCGGGGCTCGTCCGCGAGCTCGTCGAGGAGGGCGAACTGACGGCGCTGCTCGTGGTGCTGGAAGAGGATCAGGTCGGTGATGTCCATCCCTGTGGTCTACCGCAGCCGCCGCGGGCGTGCCCACACCCGGGGGTGGGTCCCGGCCGGCCACGGCCGCGGTCTGGTGGCCGGCAGCACGCACTACCCCCGGGAGCCGGTCACGGCCAGCGCGGCGCGGTGGCCGCTGACCAGCGCGCCCTGGATGGACGCGGTGTCGCGGTGGTCCCCGCACACCACCACGCGCGGCCCCACGCGCACGGGGCGGCGCAGCACGAGCGGCGCGGCCTGTGCCGGCAGCGCGTGCACGACGTCGTAGCGGCGCAGCAGCGTCCAGCCGCGCGGGTCGGCGCCCAGCAGCTCGCCCGCGTGGCGGCGCACCACCCCGGTGACGGGGTCGGGCCGTCCGGGCCCGACCAGGGCCGAGGCCTGCACCAGGTGCCGCCCGGCCGGGGCGTAGGTGGGCGCCACGTTGCTGACCACCGCGGTGTTCACCACGGGGCCCGCGGCCCGCGTGCGGCCGTCGACGACGAGGACCCGCGCGTCGCACGGAGCCTCCTCGGCGGCGAACCAGCAGGTCGCCACCCCGTGGGTCGGCGGCACGCCGGCCACGTCGAGGCCGTGCGCGCCGGCCAGGCCGACCGCCTCGGGTGCGCCGGCGGCGACCACGACCTGCCGTGCGTGCACGGCCTCGCCGTCGGTGTGCACCACGACCCCGTCGGCGCCGGGCTCGACGGCGCGCACCGCCGTGCCCAGGCGCACCAGGTCGCCGAGCGGGGCGGCCAGCTGGGTCGGGAGGGCCTGCATGCCCTCGCGGGGCAGGCCGGGCGTGCCCGCGGCGAACGTGGCGGCGACCAGCAGCGCGAAGGCCTGCGAGGTCGAGCCGTCGTCCTCGAGCACGACGCCGGAGTAGAAGCGGTCCACCACGGCCCGCAGCAGGCCCTGCACCCGGGCGTCGTCGAGGGCCTCGCGCCGGGTGCGGTCCGGGCGTGCGGTCAGGGTCCGCGCGAGCGGGCGGCCGGGGCGGGCCCGCAGGAACGGGGCCAGCCAGCGCAGCACGCCGAGCACCTCGCGCGGCCGGGCCGCGGCCGTGCGCAGCGTGGCCGGCAGCAACCGCGGCTCGGCGAGCGGGTGGGCCAGCACCGCCAGTCCGCCGTCGTGGCGGGCTCCGACGCCCGCGGCGAAGGACTGCAGGCCGAGCGCGTCGAGGTCCACCCACCGCCGGGCGGCCGGGTAGGCGGGGTTGAGCAGCTGGAAGCCCCGGTCGAGCAGGAAGCCGTCGACCCGGTCGGTGCGGATCCGCCCGCCGACCGCGTCGTCGCGCTCCAGGACCAGCACCTCGTGGCCCCGCGAGCGCAGCTCCTCGGCGCAGCGCAGCCCCGCGAGACCGGCCCCCACCACGACGACGTCGGTCTCGGTGCGCATGGGCCCAGTCTCGCCGAGCCCGGTGCGGGCCGCGACCACCCGGCTCACACCAACGGCTCACACCCCGGCTCACACCCCGGCTCACACCCCGGCGGCCCGCAGTCCGGCCCGGCAGGCCCGTTCCAGGTCACGGTGCGCCCGCCACCGCGCGAGGACGCCCGGCACGGGCGGCAGGCCGACGCGCCCGGGCTGGCGGGCGACGGCCAGCGTGCCGTCGGCCCAGTGCCCCGACCAGGACCAGCGCCCCCACCGCTCGAGGTCGGGCAGGGAGACGTCCTGGCCGAGCAGCACGGCCTCGCCGGCACCGGGGTCCGTCCCGCACACCCGTACGGCGAACGGGTTCGGGGCCACCGCGGCCACCCGGGCCTCGAGGCCCTCCCCGACGGCGACGACCAGCAGGTGGTGCTCGGGCGCGGTCCGGGCGGGCAGCGGCTCGACGTCGTGCACCGCCAGCTCGACGAGCAGCCGCGGCAGCCACCACCAGTGCTCGCGGCGCAGCAGCACGGAGTCGGCGCGCAGCCGCGACGGCGGCCAGCGCACCAGCTCCTGGTCCAGCAGCGTGGCGACGAAGCGCTCGCCCTGGGGGTCGGGCACCAGACGGGGCCGGCAGCGCAGCAGCAGCGGGGTGAACGCCGCGCCCGAGCCGCGCGGCTCGGTGAGCGTCAGCAGCACCTCGTCGGCGTCCCCGAGGGCGGCGGCCAGGGCCCGCTCGGCGTAGGGCAGGGCGAGCACCGGGCCAGCCGCCTCGACCAGCGGAAGGACGCCGGTCGCCCGGGGCGGCCCACCCGCGCGGGGGCCCGTCCCGCGCCACGCGACCTCGGCGACCGGGGCCGCGCGCACGGCGGCCAGGACGGCGGCGGGATCCATCACGCCAGGCTAGGCCGGGTCGGGCGCGACGATTGCCACAGGCCCCGTCGACAGCGCATAGTGGCCCCGGCCCGCCCTCCTCGGGTGGCTCACCCACTCGCGCCGAGCGGCGTCGACCACGCGGGCCGGGAGGAGTCGTCGTGCCTGCCATCGTCGTCGCGGCCGTCGTCGGAGTGCTGTTCTGGCTCGGCTACCGCTACTACTCGCTGTACCTCGCCGAGCACGTCTACGAGACCGACCCGGCCTTCGTCACCCCGGCCCACCAGTACGCCGACGGCGTCGACTTCGTGCCGACCAACAAGCACGTCGTCTTCGGCCACCACTTCACCTCGGTGGCCGGCGCCGCGCCGATCGTCGGCCCGGCCATCGCCGCCTTCTGGGGGTGGGGCCCCGCGCTGGCCTGGATCGTGCTCGGCACGATCTTCGCCGCCGGCGTGCACGACATGGGCTCCCTCGCGGTCTCGGTGCGCCACGGCGCGCGCAACATCGGCACCATCGCCCACGACGTCATCTCCCAGCGGGCCCGCACGCTGTTCCTGCTGATCATCTTCTTCCTGCTGACCCTGGTGAACGCCGTGTTCGCCGTGGTCATCGGCAACCTGCTCGTGGCCAACCCCGGTGCGGTGATCCCGATCTTCGTGGAGATCCCGCTGGCCATCGGGATCGGCCAGTACATCTACCGCACCCGCTCGGCGGCCCTGGTGCCCTCGATCCTCGGCGTCGTGGTGCTCTACGCGCTGATCCTGGTGGGCCAGGCGGTGCCGGTCGAGCTCACCGGCCTCGCCGGCGCCCTGGGCGTGGAGAACACCCGCAACGTGTGGGTCGTCATCCTGTTCGTCTACGCCTTCGTCGCCTCCCGGCTGCCCGTGTGGATGCTGCTGCAGCCGCGGGACTACATCAACTCCCACCAGCTCTTCATCGCCCTCGGCGTGATCGCCCTGGGCATCCTGGTCGGCTGGAACACCATCGCCGCCCCGGTCGTGGCCGACGTGCCCGAGGGCTCCCCCTCGATCTTCCCGTTCCTGTTCATCACGATCGCGTGCGGCGCGATCTCGGGGTTCCACTCGCTGGTCTCCTCCGGCACCACGGCCAAGCAGATCGACAAGGAGGCCGACGTGCGCCACGTCGGCTACCTCGGCGCGGTCGGCGAGGGCGCCCTGGCCACCGGGGCCCTGCTCGCGGTGACCGCCGGGGTCGCGGCCACCCGGGCCGACTGGGACGCCCTGTACCCCGACTTCGCCACCGCCTCGGGCGGCGCGGTGGGCAACTTCGTCAACGGCGTGGCCGTGTTCGCCCACAACCTCGGCGTGCCGCTGGACCTCGCGGTCATCTTCGCCGCCGTCGTGGTGATCTCCTTCGCCGCGACCACCATGGACACCGGGGTCCGGCTGCAGCGCTACGTCGTGCAGGAGATCGCCGAGATCGCCGGCTGGCGCGGGCTCTCGCGCAACCTGACCCTGGCCGGCGTCGTGGCCGTGGTGGTGCCGATGGCCATGGCGCTGCTGCCGGGCGGCGGTGAGGCCGGTTACACCTTCGGCGTGCTGTGGCAGCTGTTCGGCACGACCAACCAGCTCACCGCCGGGCTCGCCCTGAGCGTCGTGGCCGTCTGGGTGGCCCAGAAGGGACGCAACCCGACGGCGGCGCTGGTGCCGCTGGTCCTGCTGCTGGCGATGACGTCCTGGGCGCTGGTGGCCAACCTGCGCAACTTCGTGGCCGCCGGCGAGTGGGTGCTCGCCCCGATCGACGCCCTGATCTTCGTGCTCGCGCTGTGGCTGGTGATCGAGGCCGGCCTCGCGCTGCGCAAGGCCTGGGGCACCGGCGCCCGCACCGGGACCCCGGCGCCGAGCTCCGACGACTCCACCCCCGCGGACAGCCGGTGACGCAGGTCGTCCTGGTCCGCCCCTGGACCGACGCCCGCGCGGGCGGGGGCTGCTGCGGCGGCGAGGTGCGCGACGGCGTCGCGCCGCGGCTGACCGGTGAGCACCCGCCGGGCGAGCGGGACGCCGCCGCGGCCCACGACCCGGTCGGGCGCGTCTGGCGGCTGCTGCGCGAGCAGGTGCCCGAGGTCGACGTGCAGGTCGTCGACGCCTCGAACGTGTGGCTGCCGACGACGGTCTTCGGCTTCGTGCGTCGCCGCGAGGGCACGATGGCGGCGCTGCGGGCGGCGGCCCGTGCCGGCGTGGCCGGCTCGGTGCTCGTGGACGGCCGCCGGGTCGGCGACCTCGAGGACCTCGGCGCCGAGGGTGTGCTGGCCGCGGTGGCCCATCCGGCCCGCTGAGCCGGTCAGCGGCGCGCGAGCGCCGTCTCGAGGACGCGCGCGGCCTCCTCCTCGGTGTCCGCGGCCCGCAGGTCGCGGGGCAGGCGACCCACGACGCCCTTGGTCACCGCGGCGAGGAGCGTCAGGTAGCCGTCGCGGTCCTCGGCCGGGCAGAGCAGCGCGAGCACGAGGTCGACCCCGGGGGCGGCCTCGCTCCAGGTGATCGGGCGACGCACCCGGACCAGCACGACGGTCGTGCTCCGCACGCCCGCGCTGCGCGCGTGGGGGATCGCCACCCCGCCCGGGAGCGCCGTGGGACCGGCCTCCTCGCGGGCCAGCAGGTCCGCGCGCAGCCGGTCGCGGTCGGCGAGCCGGCCGGCGCGCTCGAGCGCGTCGAGCACCTGCTCGATCGCCGAGTCCCGGTCGGTGACGTCGGGGACGTCGAGACCGACGAGGTCGGTCGAGGTCAGGGTCTGCTCCGCACTCATGGGGCCATCATCCCTGCGAGCCCCTCACCCGCGCCACAGGGCCACCCCGGGTGGGCGAGGTCACGAGGCGCCGGAGGGCGGGCTCCAGCCCACCATCGAGGCCACCTCGCCGGCCAGGGTCATCGGGTTGAAGGGCTTGGAGATGACCCCGGCGACGGCCAGGTCGTCCCACGGCTGGTGCGGCCCGACGCGTGCCTTCGCGGTCAGCAGCACCACGGGGATGGCCGCCGTCGCGGCGTCCTGCTGCAGCACGCGGTAGGTGCTCAGGCCGTCCATGCCGGGCATCATCAGGTCGAGCAGGATCACGTCGACGTGGCTCGTGCGCGCGACCTCGATGCCCTCGGCCCCGCCGATCGCCCCCACCGCGTTCCAGCGCGCGACGAAGGTCAGCGAGGCCATGGTCACCTCGCGGACGTCGTCGTCGTCGTCGATCACGAGCACCGTCGGCGTTCCGGACGGTCCCGGGCCCTGGGGGCTCACCCCGCGACCACCCCCGGCTCGGCCCCGCCGGGGAGCGGCCCGTTCGTGGAGGCGACGAAGTAGGTCTGGGTGTCGACCGGCGCGATCGTCGCGTCGGCGTGGCGGTTCAGCATGGCCTCGATGTTCGCAGGAAATCCGAGCACGCGGTCGTTGTAGGCGCAGACGTCCCACCCGCAGACCCCGTGGGCCTCCACGACGACCTCGATGACGTGGCGCGTCATCAGGTAGAAGGTGCGGCTGCGGCGGCGCTGCGGGTGCACCAGCGTGAAGCCGAGGTAGAACACCGCGTCGCGCGCGGTGTGCTCGGGGTAGTGGTGCGCGAAGTACTCCGGGCTCACCCAGGGCACGGTGGTCAGGTCACGGGTCAGCGTGGACAGCCCGACCACGGCGCCGGTCTGCGCGTCGCGCGCGACGTACTTGCTGACCCGCGGGTCCCGCATCTCCTCGAGGAACTCGTGGCGGTGCAGCACCTGGCGGGCGACGGCGCGGGTGGCCAGCTCGCCGAACGTCGTGCGGTACAGCGCCCAGAAGTCTTCCGCGATCTCATCGTCGACGGCACCGTGCACGCTGATCTCGAGCCCGTCGACGTGGGCGACCGGGGACGTCGGGCACCTCATCGGCCCCACCCCTGGACCCGGTAGGCGGCCACGGCGACCGCGCACGCGGGGCGGTCGAGGTAGTGCGCGCTGGTGGTGACGGTCTCGACGTGGTCGTAGCCGCCCCCGCGGTTGGCCGACATGTCGGCCAGGCTCAGGTGGATCTGCTCGAGCAGCGAGGCCTGGCTGCCGCTGTGGTGCTCGACGAAGAGCCCGCCCGTGGTGACGTCGCGCGCCCAGCCCAGGCCCGCCCACGCGGTCTCACCGGGCTGGTCGGCCCAGGCCGTGGCGAGCACGCAGTACAGCCGGTCCCCGTGGCGGGACCGCAACGGGTCCGTGGTGCGGGTCAGCCGGCTGCCCGGCGGGATCACCGAGGACAGCGGCACCAGGTTCAGGTTGGCCACGCCCGCGGCGAGCAGGGCGGCGTCGAAGGCCGAGAGCCGGGTCAGGCCGGCTCCGCTCCCGGTGCGGATGGTGATGTCGAGACCCGGACGGGAGCCGGGGTGGGGGTCGGCACGGGCATCGGGGTCGGGACCGGGACGAGGACCGGGATCGGGGTCGTCGGGCTGGGGGTCGGTGGACACGCGGTCTCCTGCGGTGGGGGATCGGACGCCGGGTCGGGGAGGGCCCTGGCGTGCCGGTGGGGGTCGAACGGAGGTGGGGGCGCCTGCGTGCAGGGTCGTCGCGAACCTCAGGGCGGGTCGTGCGGGGTCGCGTCGCGCGGGATGCTGAACCAGACCGTCGTGCCGGCGCCCGGCTCGCTGTCGGCCCAGACCCGGCCCGCGTGCCGCTCGATGATGCCCCGCGCGATGGTCAGCCCCAGCCCGGACCCGCCGAAGCGGCGGGCGTCGGAGGAGTCGACCTGCTCGAAGCGGTCGAAGATCGCCTGCAGCCGCTCCGGCGGGATGCCGCGGCCGCGGTCCGCGACCGAGAACAGGACCTCCTCGCCGCACTCCCGCGCCGTGAGCACCACGGTGGTCCCCGAGGGGGAGAACTTGATGGCGTTCGCGATCAGGTTGGTCAGCGCCTGGGTGATCCGGTCGACGTCGACCCGGACCCGGCCCGCCGAGGGGTCCAGCCGCAGCGCGAGGCCGTGCACCTCGGCCATCCCGGCCATCTCCTGGACCGCGGCCGCGAGCAGGTCCTCCGCGGCGACGGGCACCGGGAGGTGGGCCATGTTCCCCGAGACCAGGCGCTCGAGGTCGAGGATGTCGTTGATCATCCGGGAGAGCCGCTCGGCGCTCTGCAGGGCCAGGGAGACCATCGAGGCGGCGGGTGGCGGCAGGGGTCCCATCGCCCCGCCGGAGAGCAGGCCGAGCGAGCCACGGATCGAGGTCAGGGGCGTGCGCAGCTCGTGGCTGACCACCGAGAGGAACTCGTCCTTGACCCGCTCGACCTCACGCCGCTCGGTGACGTCGCGGAAGACCACCACGCCGCCCAGCACCGTGCCGGTGGCGTCGTCGACCACGGGGCTGGCGGTGATCTCGACCGGGATCGTCGTCTGGTCGGCGCGCACGTAGACCTCGTCCTCGCCGCTGGAGACCACCCGGTCCCGCACGGCCTCGGCGATGTAGCACTCCGACCAGGCGTAGGGCGAGCCGTCGGGCCGGGCGGCGTGGAAGAGGCCGTGGGCGTCGCGCCCGCGCAGCCGGTCCGCGGAGTACCCGAGCTGGGCGGCGGCCGAGGGGTTGACGAACGTGACCCGACCCTGGAGGTCGACGCCGTAGATGCCGTCCGCCACCGAGCTGAGCAGCACCTCGGTCTCGTGCACCATCCGGCGCAGCTCGGTGGTGCGCGCCTCCACCTCCCGCTCGAGACCCAGACGCAACCGGGCGTTGTCCCGCGAGAGCAGCAGCTGACGTCCCGCGGCCGCCGCGATCAGGCAGACCCACAGCACGGCCCGCACCGAGACCAGGTTCTCCTCCGAGCGGCCGAGGACCTCGGCGAGGGTGGCCACGAGCAGCACCGCGAAGACGACCGCGGTGTCCCAGGCGCCGCGGGAGACCGCGACCGGTGCCGGGCTGTGCCGGGGCGCCTCGCCCCAGACCGACGTGGGGTACCAGCCGGCGAGGGCCACGAGCAGGTAGCCGCCGATCCAGCCGAGGTCCAGCGGGGTGCCGAGCGTGAAGTCCTCCCCGCCGCCCGAGACGCGGGTGGCGTAGGCGAGGTCGGTGACGGCGTAGGCCACGAACCCGCCGGCCAGCAGGCCGAGGGCGAGGCGGTCCCCTCCGCCGGAGCGGCGCAGCTGGATGAGCGCGACGGCGGCGAGCACCACGTCGAGCAGCGGGATCACCAGCGGGCCGGGGCCACCTGCGTTCCGGGTCACCTCGAGCAGCCCGGTGTAGAGCAGGGTGGAGGCGGTGAGCAGGACCGCGGTGCTCATGATCACGCCGTCGAGGACCATCACGACCAGGTCCACGCCGCGGCTCCGCACGCCCGGGAAGCGGGTGAGGACCACGATCGAGACCACGAGGGCCGCCGCGATCAGCCCGTCGTTGGCCAGCGTCCCCCAGCTGCGGGTGTCGCCGTCGCTCTCCAGCGCGGCCAGCAGGTTGCCGATCAGGGCCAGCGAGGCCGCGGCCGTCAGCGCGGCCCACGTCCGCCGGCGGCGGCCGCGCGACCAGGCTGAGCGCAGCAACCCGCTCAGCACGACCAGGACCCCGCAGACCGCCAGACCCACCGTGCCCACGTCGCTGCGCACGTCCGGCGACAGCCCGGAGGTCAGCGTCAACCCGAACCCGGTCCAGACCACGACGGCCAGGACGGCGGCGTAGGTGAACCAGCGCACCTGTCGACCGGTCGGGGGGGCGGCCAGGGGCATGCACCCCACACTATGGCCGCGCGGCTGCGAGGTCCGGTGATCGGGGCGACCCGAGCGCGCGCGCCGGATGAGGCGGATCACGTCGTGGTGCTGCACCGAACGCCGGGGACCTGTTCAGCCGAGCCGCGGCCGTGCCGATGAGACAGGCATGTCCATCCTGGTCCCCCCGACCCTCGACGGCGCGGTCCGCCGCGTCCACGTCGGCCGGCAGCCGATCTACGACGCCGCCGGCGAGGTCTTCGGCTACGAGCTGCTCTTCCGCGACAGCTGCTCCGCCCGGGACGCAGGACAGAACGGCGCCGGCGCGACGAGCCGGGTGATCAGCAACGCCTTCACCCAGTTCGGCCTCGACAGCCTCGTCGGGGAGCGCTACTGCTTCCTCAACCTGACCCGGGAGTTCGTCGTCGGCGACCTGCCGCTGCCCTTCGACCCGGGCCGCGTCGTGCTCGAGGTGCTGGAGACGATCGAGGTCGACGACGCGGTGGTCGCCGGCGTCGAGCGGCTCGTGGCGGCCGGCTACCTGGTGGCGCTCGACGACCTGGTCCTCGGCGGGGCGCACGAGCGGCTCCTCGGCCTCGCGCAGTTCGTCAAGCTCGACCTGTCGCTGACCTCGCGCGACGGCCTCGGCGCGGAGGTCGCCCGCCTCCACGAGCGGGGCCTGCGGGTGGTGGCCGAGCGGCTCGAGGACGACGCCGACGTCGCGCTGGCCCACGAGCTGGGCTTCGACCTGATGCAGGGCTTCGCGCTGGCCCGCCCGGCGACCCTCTCGCTGGAGGCGCTCGACACCGGTGACCTGCGCCGCCTCGACCTGCTGTCGACCCTCAGCGCGGCCGACATCGACCTGCGCCGGGTGGTCTCGCTGATCGAGACCGACCCGGCGCTGGGCCTGCGGGTCCTCCAGGCCACCAACTCCGCGGCGGTGGGCCTGCGCCGACGGGTCTCCTCGGTGCACGAGGCCGTCGTCATCCTCGGTACCGCGCGGGTGCGCCAGTGGGTGACCCTGATGATCGCCGCCGACGTGTCCGGCGGCGGCGAGGAGCACCTGGTCCGGCTCGTCACCCGCGCCCGGATGTGCCAGACCGTCGCGGAACGTCTCGGCTCCCCCGGCGACGCCGGTTTCACCGTCGGGATGCTGGCCGGCATCGCGGAGACCCTGATCGAGCCGGTGGCCGAGCTGGTCGCCCGGCTGCCGCTGTCAGAGGTGGTCACGGCGGCGCTGGTGGAGCGCTCCGGCGCGCTGGGCCGCGCCCTGGAGGTCGTCCTGGACTACGAGTCCGGCGGCGAGACCGGCCTGCTGATGGCCGCGCCGGCACCGGTCTCGATGGCCGAGGCGCACCTGGCCGCGGTGGCCTGGGCGACCCGGACCCTCGCGACCCCGCTCACCTGAGGCCGGCCGGGCTCAGGCGTCGGAGAGCACCCGCACGACGGCGTCGACGTCCGGCGCCGCGGCGCCGCGGTTCCACGGCATCCGCGCGAGGGCGTTGCCCAGGGCGCAGGTGTCGGTGAGGGCCGCGACGCTCAGGCCGGTGCCGACCCCGGCCGCCACCCACCTCAGGCGGGGCACCACGACGCTGCCCAGCACGGAGGCGAGCACGAGGGAGCCGGCGGTCAGGCGCACCTGACGCTCGATCTCCCAGGTCTCGGCGCCGCGCTCGACCGCGCCGCCGGCGTCCTCCCAGGCGGTCATGCCGCCGTCGAGGACGCGCAGGCGAGGCCCGCCGGCCCCGACGAGGGCCCTCTCGGCCTGACGGGCGCGGGCACCGGACCGGCACACCAGCACGACGTCACCGGTGAGGTGGCGCCGCAGGTGGCTGCGGTGCTGCTGGAGGGTGTCCAGCGGCAGGTTGTGCGAGCCGGGGATGTGGGCGGCCTCGTACTCGACCTGCGTGCGCACGTCGAGCAACCGGGGGGCGGAGGCCCCCTGGAGGCGGGCCTGGAGGCCGTGGGCGTCGAGCAGGGTGGGCTCGGTGGTGACGGTCATCGTGGTGCTCCTTCGTGGTGGCGGCGCGTGGTGCGCCGCTCGGGCGCGCCGCCGGCCGTCGGTGGGACGGGGTCGCCGGGGCGCGGCGGGTGGGTGGTGCGGAGTCGGTGGTGCGGAGTGGGTGCGGAGTGGGTGGCGCGGGCGGGTGCCCCGGGGCGTCAGCCCCCGACGAGCGCGAGGCCGGCGTCGGCCGCCTCGGTGAACGGCGCGTCGACGGCGAGGACGTCGAAGCCGTGGGCGTCGAGGATCCCGGCGACGACCGAGGCGCGGTAGCCGCCGGCGCAGTGCACCCACAGCCGCTGGCGCGGGAGGTCGTCGAGGTGGGCCAGGACGAGGTGGATCGGCACGTTGAGGGCACCCTCGACGTGCGAGGCGTCGTGCTCGTCGGCGCGGCGCACGTCGAGGACGACGAGGTCCTCGCCCCGGCCCCGGGCGGCGGCGAGGTCGGCGAAGTCGCCGCGCGGGAACGACCCGAGGGCCTCCTCGCCGGCCCACTCCTCGGGCGTGCCGGTGGCCATGGCGGCGACGTCGTCGTCGAGACCGATCCGGGACAGCTCGCGCTGGGCCTGGGCGACCTCCTCGAGGCTGGCGCCGAGCAGCGTGATCGGCGTGCCCCACGGCACGAGCCAGCCGAGGTAGGTGACGAAGGGGCCGTCCAGGCCGAAGCTGAGCGTGCCGGGCACGTGGCCGGCCGCGAAGGCCTCGCGGGTGCGCAGGTCGACGACCCACTCGCCGGCCTCGATGCGGCGGCGCAGCTCGGACGGGTCGGCCTCGCTGGGGGTCTCCAGGCGCGGGGCGCCCGGGCCGGCGGCGTTGGCCGGCGCCATGTGGGCGTAGTAGGCGGGGTAGACGCCGAGACCATCGAGCAGCTCGGCGACCCAGGCGTCGAGGTCCCCGGTGAGCACCGGGTTGGTGCGGCGCTCCTGGCCGATCGTGCTGGAGTCCGCGTCGCTCTGGGTGGCTGAGCAGAAGCTGCCGAACCCGTGTGTGGGGTAGACCTCGGTGGTGTCCGGGACGGCATCGGCGAGGCGACGCACCGAGTGCCACTGGTCGCGGACCAGGGTGTCGGTGTGGTCGGCGCCGAGGAGGTCCGGGCGGCCGGTGGCGCCGAAGAGCAGCGAGCCGCCGGTGAACGCGCCCTGCGAGACGCCGGCCTCGTCGGTGAGCAGGTAGGCCAGGTGGGTGTGGGTGTGGCCGGGGGTGTGCAGGACCCGCACGCGCATGGCCCCGACGGCGATCACGTCGCCGTCGACGACCTGCTCGCGCTCGAAGTCGACGTCGTCCTCGGCGTTGAGGTGGTAGGCCGCGCCCGTCTCGCGGGCCAGGGCCAGACCGCCGGAGACGTAGTCGTTGTGGACGTGGGTCTCGAAGACGTGGGTGATCTCGACCCCGGCCTCCTCGGTGATGGCCAGGACGCGGTCGTAGTCGCGCTGGGGGTCGACGACGAGGGCGACCTCGCCGTCGTGGGCGACGTAGCTGCGGTCGCCGAGACCGGCGGTGTCGAGCGGGACGACGGTGATCATCGGTGGTGCCTCCTCGTGTGGGTGTAACCCCCGGGGGGGTTGCCGTTCACGGTATCAAAGCCAACAGGATGTCCGTACATTCCCGCGGGTGGACACGGGCCTCGGCTCATCCCGCGAGACCCAGCGCGGCCTGGACGCCGGTGTAGGCCGCGACCAGGACCAGCAGCACGGCGAAGGCGCGCTGCAGGCGCTGCGCGGGCAGCCTGGCCGCCACCCGGCGCCCCACGACGGTGGCCACGACGGCCGCGAGCGCCAGCGGGACGACCACGCCGAGATCGACGTGCGCGCCACCGAGCCGGGAGAGCAGCGCGGCTGCCGAGTTGAGGGACACGACGACCAGCGAGGTGCCCACGGCCCGCGACATCGGCAGGCCCAGGAGCAGCACCAGCGCGGGGACGATGACGAACCCGCCGCCGACTCCGAAGAAGCCGGTGAGCAGGCCGACGGCGAGGCCGACGCCGACCACGGCGGGCCACGGCGCGCGACGGCGCGGCGTCCCGGACGGCCCACCCGGCGCCTCGGCACGCTCGCCGCCCCGCTCGAGGACGTCGGCCTCGGGCGAGGCCGGCACGGGCTCGGTGAGCGCGGCGTCCGGGCCGCCGGGGGTGGAGGACGCGGCGGGGACGGCGGCGCCCGCGGTCGGGGCGGGCGCGGGGCTGCCGGGCTGCTGCCCGCGCGCCGCCGCCATCCGGCCGCGCGAGGGCGTGGGGCGCAGCATGGCGACCGCGGCCACGACCATCAGGACGGCGAAGCCGAGCAGCAGCCGGTCGGGGTCGATCGCGGCACCGAGACGGGACCCGAGCCAGGCGGCCGGAATCCCGGCCACCCCGAGCGCGAGCCCGGTGCGCCAGGCCAGCGAGCCGGCCCGCACGTGGCCGGCGGCGCCGGCGACGGCCGCGATGCCGACGATCACCAGGCTGCTGCTGGTCGCCTCGGTGGCGTTCTGCCCGACGAGGAAGACCAGGGCGGGCACGGTCAGCACGGCGCCCCCGCCGCCCAGGCCGCCGAGGACGAGCCCGATCACGAGACCGATGGCGACGAGCAGGAGGACCTCGCTCATGCGGGGCGGCCCTCGGTCCCCACCGGCAGGCCGGCCTCCCGGCAGGCCGGGACCGCGCTGCCGGGGGTGAGCACGCCCGGGCGCTCGGCCGCGAGCCGCGCCTGGGCCGCGTGGGCGTCGACCTCGGGGATGGTCGGTCCTCCGGTGCTGGACATCGGTGCTCCTGGGGTGGTGACGGGGTGGGGACGGGGTGGCCGGGACGAGCCCGGGGTGCGCTCGGTCGCGCTCAGCCGCGGGCGGTCGAGGCCGTGACGCGGTCGGGGCTGGCCAGGTCGGTGTCGAGGACGAACCGGTCCCCGCGCACGAGGGTGCTGCGCCACTCGACGGGCCGCCCCCGCGCCTCGCCGGTGCGGGTCAGGTGCATCGCAGCCTGGTCCTCGGGCAGCTCGAGCAGGCGCCGCTGTGCCGCAGTGGGCACCACGGCGCGCACCTGCTCGCGCCCGCCGGTGAGCCGGACGCCGCAGCGCCGTTCGAGCTCGGCGTAGAGCGAGGTCTCCTCGAAGTCGGCGTCGAGCAGCGGGGCGGCGACCTGCGCCGGCAGCCAGACCTGGTCGTGGGCCAGCGGCTCGCCGTCGAGCAGCCGCAGCCGCTCGAGGTAGATCAGGGGCGTGGACTCCTCGAGCCCGAGCCGGCTGGCCACCACGCCGTCGGCGCGGGCCTCGAGCGCGCGCACGATGCTGCGCTGGCGGGCACCGGTCGCCTGCACGGCACCGAAGATGCTGTAGAGCGTGCCGACGTCGGGGCGCACCTGGCGGCCGACGACGCGGGTGGGCACCCCGCGACCCCCCTCGAGCAGGCCGGAGGCGCGCAGCGCCCGCAGCGCCTCGCGCACCGTGTGCCGGCTGACGCCGTACTGCTCGACGAGGTCGTGCTCACCGGGGAACGCCGCGTCGAACTCGCCGCGGCGGATGCGTGCGGTGACGTCGGCCTGCAGCTGCGCCCACAGGGGCAGCGGGTCCTGGCGGTCGAGCGGCAGTGGTGGGGCCATCGGGCCTGCTCCTGGGAGGTGAGTCGACTCTGGGGTCCCCAATGTACGTACATTAGGGTCGAGAGCCAAACCGCGGAGCGCTCACCGCCATGCCCCCGGTGACCGGGCACACCCGGCCGCCGGCGTCGCGGCCGCGCGTCAGCGCGGGACCGGCAGCGCGGCCACCACGACCGGGCGCACCCCGCCGCCGGCGTCCGGGTCGGGCAGCATCCCCTCGGGGTCGACCAGGGTGACCGGGTGGCCCTCGAGGGCGAGGCGCCGCACGCCCTCGAGCACCATCCGCCGCCCGACGTCGTCGACCACCGAGACGCGGGTCAGGTCGAGGACGACCTCGCAGTCGTCGGCCGGCACCCGGGCCAGCTCGCGCAGCGCCCGCTCCGCGCCGGCGAAGGTGAGCGCGCCCTGGAGAACGGCGCGGTAGGCCGTGCGGCCGCCGACGCCGAGCACCTCGTCGATGCGCCGCAGCACGGCCAGGGCGTTGGCCGGCGTGCCCATCAGGTGCAGGTCCATGTCCTCGGAGAGCCGCTCGCACACCCGCACGCCGCGGCTGCTGGTGCCGAAGCGGTCGAGGCGCGGCGAGAACACCCCGATCCCGACCTCGCCGGGCAACGCGCCGAGGATGCCGCCGGCCACGCCGCTCTTGGCCGGGATGCCGACGCCGGACAACCAGTCACCCGCGGCGTCGTACATGCCGCAGGTGGCCATCACGCTGAGCACCTGCCGGGCCACCCGCGCGTCGACGACCCGCTCCTCGGTGACCGGGTTGATGCCGTGGTGGGCCAGCGTCGCCCCCATCACGGCGAGATCGCGCACGTCCACGCGCAGGGCGCACTGGCGGGTGTACTCGCGCACCAACACGTCGGGGTCCTCCGCGACGACGCCGCGGCTGCGCACCATGTGGGCCAGGGCCATGTTGCGGTGGGCGCCGGAGATCTCGGAGGAGAACGCGCCCTCGTCGACCTCGAGCTCGCGCCCGGCGAAGGCCGAGAGCCCCCGGCGCAGCCGCTCGAAGCGCGCGTCGACGTCGAGGCCGGGCTCGCCGACCAGCGAGTGGGTGGCGATCGCACCGATGTTGATCATCGGGTTGCGCGGCCGACCGCTCTCGGGCTCGAGCGAGATCTCGTTGAAGGCGTCGCCCGTCGGCTCGGTGCCGACCACGGCCAGGACCGCCCGCAGGCCCCGGTCCTCCAGGGCGAGGGCGTAGGCGAAGGGCTTGGAGATCGACTGGATGGTGAACCCGGTCGTGTCGTCGCCGGCCGAGTAGGTCACGCCGTCGAGCGTGGTGAGCGCGACGGCGAGGCGGTCGGGGTCGGCGTCGGCGAGCTCGGGGACGTAGTCGGCGACGGCGCCGCTGTCGTCCGAGCAGGCGTCGAGGATCTCGGCGAGGTAGTCGCCCACGGGGGTCTGCACGGACGTCATCGTCCCATCCGTCGACGGCGCCGCGGACCGGGCGACCGGCCCGCCGGGACGGACCGCTCGAGCGACCGAAGCAGACCGCTCGGCTGGCCGAAGCAGACCGCTCGGCGGGCACAGCGGCGCCCCGGGGGAACGGTGGGTCCTCCGGGGCGCCGGGTGGTGCTGGGGGGTGCGGGGTCAGGCGGCGCGGACGTCGAAGCGGTCGAGGTCCATCACCTTGGCGAAGGCGGCGACGAAGTCGCGGACGAAC
Source organism: uncultured Actinomycetota bacterium (assembly GCA_963728085.1). Lineage (GTDB taxonomy): Bacteria > Actinomycetota > Actinomycetes > Propionibacteriales > Nocardioidaceae > Nocardioides. Next base: position 35,792 of record CAVSIQ010000004.1, read on the forward strand.
TTCTCCTCGGCGTCGGCGCTGGCGTAGACCTCGGCGACGGCGCGCAGCTCGGAGTTCGAGCCGAACACCAGGTCGTTGCGGGTGCCGGTCCAGCGGACCTCGCCGGTGGCCACGTCGTGGGCCTCGAAGGTGTCGGCCTCGCCAGGGGCGGGCTTCCACTCGAGGTCCATCGAGAGCAGCGTGGTGAAGAAGTCGGTGCTCAGCCGGCCGACGTGCTCGGTCAGCACGCCGTGGGTCGAGCCGCCCGAGTTCGCCCCGAGCACCCGCAGGCCGCCGACGAGCACGGTCATCTCGGGGGCGCTGAGCGAGAGCAGGTTGGCCCGGTCCACCAGCAGGTACTCCGCCGGGAGGCGGTGACCCTTGCCGAGCACGTTGCGGAAGCCGTCGGCGGTGGGCTCGAGCGGGGCGAACGACTCCGCGTCGGTCTGCTCGGCGCTGGCGTCGGTGCGGCCCGGCGTGAACGGCACGGTGATCTCGTGGCCGGCCTCGCGCGCCGCCTGCTCGACCCCGGCGCAGCCGCCGAGCACGATCAGGTCGGCCAGGGAGACCTGCTTGCCGTCGGCCGCGTGGTCGTTGAACCGCTGCTGCAGGCCCCCGAGGACGCGCAGGGCGCCGGCGAGCTCGTCGGGGTCGTTGGCCGCCCAGCCGCGCTGCGGCTCCAGGCGCACCCGGGCGCCGTTGGCGCCGCCGCGCTTGTCGCTGCTGCGGAACGTCGAGGCCGAGGCCCAGGCGGTGGCCACCAGGCGGGAGACCGACAGGCCGCTGGCCAGGATCTCCGACTTCAGGCCCTCGACGTCGCGCTCGTCGACCAGCGCGTGGTCCACGGCCGGCACCGGGTCCTGCCAGATCAGCTCCTCGGCGGGGACCTCGGCGCCGAGGTAGCGCTGGATCGGGCCCATGTCGCGGTGGGTCAGCTTGAACCAGGCGCGGGCGAAGGCGTCGGCGAACTCGTCCGGGTCGGCCAGGAACCGCCGCGAGATCTCCTCGTAGGCCGGGTCGGCGCGCAGGGCGATGTCGGTGGTGAGCATCGTCGGCGGACGCACCAGCGAGCCGTCCTCGGGGTCGGGGACGGTGTTCGCGCCGCCGCCGTCGACCGGCTGCCACTGGTGCGCGCCGGCGGGGCTGGTCGTCAGCTCCCACTCGTAGCCGAACAGGTTCTCCAGGTAGGAGCTCGACCAGCGGGTCGGGGTGGAGGTCCAGGTGACCTCGATGCCCGAGGTGATCGCGTCGCGACCCACCCCGGAGCCGAAGTCGTTGCGCCAGCCGAGGCCCTGCTCCTCGATCGGGGCGCCCTCGGGCTCGGGCCCGACGTGCGCCTCGGGGTCGGCGGCGCCGTGGGTCTTGCCGAACGTGTGGCCGCCGGCGATCAGGGCGACGGTCTCGACGTCGTTCATCGCCATCCGGGCGAAGGTCTCGCGGATGTCGCGGGCCGAGGCCAGCGGGTCAGGGTTCCCGTTCGGGCCCTCGGGGTTCACGTAGATCAGGCCCATCTGGACCGCGGCGAGCGGCTTCTCGAGCTCGCGGTCACCGGTGTAGCGCTCGTCGCCGAGCCATCGGTCTCGGGACCCCAGTAGACGTCCTCGTCGGGCTCCCAGACGTCCGCGCGGCCGCCGGCGAAGCCGAAGGTCTTCAAAGCCCATCGACTCCAGCGCGCAGTTGCCGGTGAAGACGATCAGGTCGGCCCAGCGAAGCGCGTGCCGTACTTCTGCTTGATCGGCCACAGCAGGCGCCGCGCCTTGTCGAGGTTGGCGTTGTCGGGCCAGGAGTTCAGCGGCGCGAAGCGCTGCATGCCGGCGCCGGAGCCGCCGCGGCCGTCCTCAATGCGGTAGGTGCCGGCGCTGTGCCAGGCCATCCGGATGAAGAAGGGCCGTAGTGGCCGTAGTCGGCGGGCCACCACGGCTGGGAGGTGGTCATCACCTGCTCGACGTCGCGGCGCAGCTCGGCGAGGTCCACGGTCGCGAAGGCGGACGGGTAGTCGTAGTCGGCGTCCATCGGGTCGGCGGCCGCCGGGTGCTTGCGCAGGATCTTCAGGTTCAGCTGCTGGGGCCACCAGCGCTCGTTCGGGGACCCCTCGGTGGGGTGGCTCATGCGGCCGTGGGCCACCGGGCAGCCGCCGGCGTCCTCCACGTTCATCTTGCTCTCGACGGTGTCGTGGCTGGTCTCGCTCACAGGGGTTCCTCTCGACTGGGGGTGGTCAGGACCACCCGGTCAGCCTCGCGGCTAGACTTGAACTAGTCAAGACAACTGTCCGGCCGGAGGGGTCGACCACCCCCCGGGCGCTGGCGGGTGAGGCGGTCGCGGGGCAGGGTGGAGGCTCCGGTCCGCACCACCCGAAGGAGAGCCTCCCCATGCAGCACTACGACTTCCTCGTCATCGGCGGCGGGATGGTGGCCGACGCGGCCGCCGACGGCATCCGCGAGCAGGGCGCCGAGGGCACCATCGGCATCCTCGGCGAGGAGCCGGTCGGCCCGTTCCCCCGCCCCGCGCTGTCGAAGAAGCTGTGGACCGACCCGGACTTCACCGTCGACGGGCTCGACCCCGACACCGGCGGGCGTACCGGCGCCTCGCTGCACCTCGGCACCCGCGCCACCGCGGTGGACACGCGGGCCAAGCAGGTCCGCACCGAGGACGGCACCCTCTACTCCTACGACCGCCTGCTCGTGGCCACCGGCGGTCACCCCCGCACCGTCGAGGGCCTGCCCGCCTCCGAGCGGGTGCTGGCCTACCGCACCCTCACCGACTACCAGCGCCTGCGCGGCCTCGCCGTCGGCGGGGCGGACGTCGTGGTCGTCGGCGGCGGCTACATCGGCAGCGAGATCGCCGCCGCGCTCAGCGAGCAGGACTGCAGCGTGACCCTGGTCTTCCCCGAGGCCACGCTGGGCGAGACCCGCTTCCCCGAGCCGCTGGCCTCGCGCTTCCAGGCGCTGTTCACCGACGCCGGCGTGCGCGTCATGGCCGGGACCACCGTCGAGGGCGGCACCGAGCACACCGACGGCCGGATCTCCCTCGACCTGTCCGACGGCGGCGTCCTCGACGCCGACGTCGTCGTCGTGGGCATGGGCATCACCCCGGCCGGCACCGTGCTCGAGGGCGTCGCCGACCTCGCCGAGGACGGCGGCGTCGTCGTCGACGAGCACCTGCGCACCTCGGCCGAGGACGTCTTCGCCGCGGGCGACGTCGCGCAGTTCCCCGACGCGATCCTCGGGCGCCGCCGCGTCGAGCACGTCGACAACGCCCAGTCCATGGGCCGGGCCGCCGGGCGGATCATGGCCGGCTCGGCGGAGGTCTACGACTACACGCCGATGTTCTACTCCGACGTCCTCGGCCACGGCTTCGAGGCGATCGGCGCGACGAGCACCGAGATGGAGACCGTCGTGGAGGAGAAGGACGGCGGCCGCGTGGTCGTCTACTACCTCGCCGACGACGAGGTCCGCGGCGTGCTCGTCTGGGACGGCGCCGGCGGCGAGCTGGAAAAGGCCACCGAGATGCTCGCCGCGCACACCCGCCCGGCGAACCCGGCCGACCTCGTGGGCGCCATCGGCTGAGCGCCGGCGGGTCGCTCCCACCGGCGGTCTAGCCCGGGGCCCCGCCGGCAGGGGGTTCCTCCCGAAGCCGGTGCCGGCGCCCGCAGAGGTGTCTAGCCTCGGCCTCCCGGACGTCTAGCCGGCAGGACGAGAGGCACGTCGCGTGAGCCGTAGCGCCAGCTCCCCCGTGCTGTTCAGCGCCCTGCTCGCCGCGGCGTACTCCGCCTCCGTGCTGGTGGGGCGCAGCACCCGGCTCGACGGCTCCGACACGGCGCTGGTCTGGCCGGCCGCGGCGGTGGCGGTGATCTGGATGGTGCTGGCCGCACGCCGCGACCTGGTGCTCGTCTCGGGAGTGGTGCTGGCCGCGCTCACCGTGTGGCTGAACCACCTCACGGGGGCCTCGTGGGCGCTGAGCGCGGGCTTCGGCGTGGTCAACCTGGTGTGCGCGACCAGCATCGCCGCCGCGATGACCTGGCGGGGTCGTGAGCCCCGGCTGGCCGACCCCGGCGACCTGTACCGCCTGCTGGCCGCGGTCAACCTCGGCAACGTCGTCTCCGCCGCCCTCGGCGCACAGATGCTCTCGTGGCGCGGTGTGCCCTGGGGTGAGGCGTTCCTGTCCTTCGGGACCCGTAACGGCGTGAGCGTCTTCGTCGGCCTCGCCGCCTACCTGACCCTGCTCGAGGTCCGCCGCGACCGCGGGTCGCTGCGCCCGCCGCCGGTCCCGCTGCTGCACCGGCTCGAGGTGCTCGCGCTCCTCGCCGTCAGCGCGGCCGTCCTCGTCCTGGTCTTCTGGGTCAACGAGGGCAGCGCGGTGGCCTTCCTGACCATCCCGGTCGTGGTCGTCGTCGGCCTGCGCCTGAGCACCGCGGCCGGCGTCGCGCACACGGTGGCCCTCGGCGCCGCGGTGATCGCGGCCACCCTCGCGGGTCGCGGCGCGTTCATCGACGGTCCCCCCGGCTCCCGGGCTCTGCTCGCCCAGCTGCTGGTCGGGTGCGTGATGCTGGTCAGCCTCACCATCGCCCTGTTCCGCGACTCGCTGGCCCGCCTCGTCGAGGACCTCCACGCCGCCAACCAGCGCAGCCTCGCGGCAGCCGAGCAGCTGCGTCACGTCGCCCTGTACGACCCGCTCACCGGTCTGCCGAACCGGGTGCTGCTCACCGAGCGCCTCGAGCGGGCGCTGGCCGTCTCGCACCGCACCGCCCTCACCGTCGGCGTGCTGTTCCTCGACCTCGACGGGTTCAAGCAGGTCAACGACGAGCGCGGTCACGCCGCCGGTGACGAGGTGCTCACCGAGGTCGCCGTCCGGCTGCGGGCCACCGCCCGCCCCGGCGACACCGTGGCCCGGCTCGGCGGCGACGAGTTCGTCGTCGTGTGCCCCGACCTGCGCGGGGCCGCCGAGCTGACCCTGATCGCCCGCCGGCACGCCCAGTCCGTCACCGCGCCGCTCGTCCTGACCGACGGCACCGCCGTGCGGGGCCTCTCGACCAGCGTCGGCTCCGCGGTCTCGACGCTCGGCTCGACGGCCGGCTCCCTGCTCTCCGCGGCCGACCACGCCATGTACGACGCCAAGCGGGCCGCGCGCGCCGGACCCGCGCCCGGTCCCGGGTCCCCCGGCTCCCGGGCGGCGCACGGCTGAGCGCTCAGCGCCCCAGCGGGTAGAACTCCGGGTTGGGCTGGAGCGCGCACAGGTGCGCCAGCCGGTTCGAGGCCGCGAACAGGGCGGTGATCGAGCCGACGTCCCAGATCTCGTCCTCGCTCAGCCCGGCGGCCCGAGCCGCGGCGACGTCGGCCTCACCGAACGCCCCCGGGTCGCCGGCCAGGGCGAGGGCGAGGTCGACGATGGCGCGCTGCCGCGGCTCGAGCCCGCAGCCCCGCGGATGGGTCGCGACGTGGTCGGCCAGGTGGGCGTCGCGCGAGCGGACCCGCAGGATCGCGCCGTGGGCGACGACGCAGTACAGACAGTCGTTGAGGCCCGAGGTGGCCACCACGACGAGCTCGCGCTCGGCCTTGGAGAGTCCGTCGTCGGAGTCCATCAACGCGTCGTGGTAGTCCAGGAACGCCCGCAGCTCGGCGGGCCGACGGCCCAGCGCGCGGAAGATGTTGGGCACGAACCCGGAGCGGGCCGCGATCGGCTCGAGGCGTTCGCGCAGGTCGTCGGGCAGGTCGGCGGGCTCGACCACGCCGAAGCGGCTGACGGGGGTCTCGGGTCGCATCGTCACCCTGGGCAACCTAGGCGCGATCGGCGACGCTGACCACCGCAGTGGCGGCGGCGCGGCCCGCCCGCGCGAGGATGGTCGTGTGAACGAGGAGATCCTGGACGGCTACGTCCACGTGCGCGGGGCCAGCGAGCACAACCTGCGCCACGTCGACGTCGACCTTCCCCGCGACGCGATGGTCGCCTTCACCGGGGTCTCGGGGTCGGGCAAGTCGTCGCTGGCCTTCGGCACCCTGTACGCCGAGGCCCAGCGCCGCTACTTCGAGTCCGTGGCGCCCTACGCGCGCCGGCTGCTGCAGCAGGTCGGCGCCCCGCACGTGGAGGAGATCGTCGGTCTGCCGCCCGCGGTGGCGCTGCAGCAGCGCCGCGGCGCACCCAGCTCGCGCTCGACCGTCGGCACCATCACCACCCTGTCCAACCTGCTGCGGATGCTCTACTCGCGGGCCGGCACCTACCCCGAGGGCGCGGGCCGCCTCGCCGCCGAGGCGTTCTCGCCGAACACCGCCGTCGGCGCGTGCGGGGAGTGCCACGGTCTGGGCGTCACCCACGACGTCGCCGAGGACCTGCTGGTGCCCGACGACGCGCTCAGCGTCCGCGAGGGGGCGATCGCGGCCTGGCCCGGCGCCTGGCAGGGCAAGAACCTGCTGCGGATCACGCACGCGGTCGGCATCGACGTCGACCGGCCCTGGCGCGAGCTCGCGCAGGCGGACCGCGACTGGCTGCTCTACACCGACGAGCAGCCGCGGGTGCTGATCCAGCGTCGCAACGAGCCCGACGACTCCACCGGGCGCGACTACCACGGCACGTTCTCCTCGGCCCGGCGCCACGTGCGGCACACGCTGGCCGACTCCCAGAGCGCGATGATGCGCGAGAAGATGATGCGCTTCGTGCGCAGCGCCGCCTGCCCGGTGTGCCACGGCAGCGGGCTGGGCGCGCAGGCCCGCGCGGTGACCTTCGCCGGGCACCCGATCACCGCGCTGAACGCGATGGCCTTCACCGATCTGGCCGCGCTGCTGCGCGAGGCCCTGGCCGGCCTCGAGCCGGGCTCGGCCAGCGAGGTCGCCGTGCGGATCTGCACCGACCTGCTGGCCCGAGTCGAGGTGCTGCTCGACCTCGGCCTGGGCTACCTCGGCCTGGGCCGCGGCTCGACCACCCTGTCGCCGGGCGAGGCCCAGCGGCTGCGGATCGCGACCCAGCTGCGCTCGGGCCTGTTCGGTGTGGTCTACGTCCTCGACGAGCCGTCGGCGGGCCTGCACCCGGCCGACGCGGAGCCGCTCCTGGCCGTCCTGGAGGCGCTCAAGGCGTCGGGCAACACCCTGTTCGTCGTCGAGCACGACATGGACGTGGTGCGCCGCGCCGACTGGGTCGTCGACATCGGTCCCGCCGCGGGTGAGGGCGGTGGCCGGGTGCTCTACTCCGGCCCCGTCGCCGGCCTGGAGACCGTCGCCGCGTCACCGACCAGCGCGGCGCTGTTCGGCCGGGCCGAGCGGCTGGTCCACGAGCCCCGGACCCCGGGCGGCTGGCTGCACCTCGGTGGGGTCTCGCGGCACAACCTCGACGACGTCACCCTCGAGGTGCCCACCTGCGTGCTGACCGCGGTCACCGGCGTCTCCGGCTCGGGCAAGTCGACGCTGGTCACCCAGGTGCTCGCCGAGGTGGTGCGGCGCCACCTCGGACAGCCCGCCGCGCCCCCTGACGAGGACGACGGCTCCCCCGCCGGGTCGGCCGGCCCCGACGCCGACCGCGACGTCCGCGAGGTGGCCGGCCTGGAGCCGCTGGACCGTCTCGTCCTCGTCGACCAGCGCCCGATCGGGCGCACGCCGCGCTCGAACCTGGCTACCTACACCGGCCTGTTCGACGCGGTCCGCACGGTCTTCGCGGCCACCGAGGAGGCCCGACGACGCGGCTACCGCGCGGGCCGGTTCTCCTTCAACGTCGCCGAGGGCCGCTGTGCGACCTGCCAGGGCGAGGGGTTCGTCTCGGTCGAGCTGATGTTCCTGCCCGGCACCTACGCGCCCTGCCCCGCCTGTCACGGCGCCCGCTACGACGCCCAGACCCTCGAGGTGACCTACCGGGGACGCAGCGTGGCCGATGTCCTGGCCCTGACCGTCGACGAGGCCGCCGAGGTGCTGGGCGACGTGCCCGGCGCGGCCCGCAGCCTGGCCACCCTGCGCGAGGTCGGCCTGGGCTACCTGCGCCTGGGCCAGCCCGCCACCGAGCTCAGCGGCGGCGAGGCCCAGCGGATCAAGCTGGCCACCGAGCTGCAGCGCGCCCACCGCGGGCACGCGCTGTACCTGCTCGACGAGCCGACCTCGGGCCTGCACCCGGCCGACACCACCCTGCTGCTGCGCCAGCTGCACCGCCTCGTGGACACCGGCAACACCGTGGTGCTCGTCGAGCACGACCTCGACACGATCGCCACCGCCGACTGGGTGGTCGACCTCGGCCCCGGCGGCGGGGACGCCGGCGGGCGGGTCGTGGCCACCGGCACGCCCGCGGCCGTCGCCGCGGCCGGCGTGGGGGCGACCGCCCCGTACCTGGCCCGGCGCCTGGGCGTCGCGGCCCCGTCCCAGCCCCGGTCCCAGCCCCGGTCCCGGCCCCGGGGCTAGGACGGCCCCGGGCCCGACGGGTGCTTGAGGGCGAACATCCGCAGGTCCGCGAGGTGCAGCAGGGCGCCGAAGCCCTCAGCGTCGTCGGGGAACGCCGCCGCGCCGATGCTCGCCCCCACCGTGACGGTGTGACCGGCCACCGCGAACGGCTCCGCGAGCGCGGCGAGGAGCTGGTCGCGCGCCCGAGCGGTCCGGGCCCCGACCTGGGCGACGTCGAGGTCGGTGAGCGCGACCACGAACTCGTCGCCCCCGAGGCGGGCCAGCGGCTCGGCGCCATCGAGCACCGCCCGCAGCCGGGTCGCGACCTCGCGCAGCAGCCGGTCGCCGGTCGCGTGGCCCCAGGAGTCGTTGACCGTCTTGAAGCCGTCGAGGTCCAGGAACAGCAGGACCACCGCCTGGCCGTGGGCCGCGGCCCGCGCCAGGCTCTCCTCGACCTGGGTCTCGAAGCGGCGGCGGTTCATCAGCCCGGTCAGCGGGTCGGTGTAGGCCAGTCGCTCGATGCGCGCGAGGTAGCCGCGCGCCAGGTCGCTCTCGACGGCCAGCGCGCGCTCGGCCTCCACCCGCCGGCTCACGTCGCTCTGCACGGCCATGTACTGCACGACGCGTCCGTGCTCGTCGCGCACCGGGGACAGGTGGACCTCGTTCCACCACGGGATGCGCTCCGGGCCGCGGTAGTTGAGCAGCAGCTCGCGGCACTCCCGGCCCTCGCGGATCGCGGCCCGCACGCGCGACACGGCGGCGCGGTCGGTGTCCTCGCCCTGCAGGAAGCGGCAGTTGCGGCCCAGCAGCTGCTCGGCCGGGTGGCCGGCGAGCCGCTCGAAGGCGGCGTTGACGAACACCAGCGGCGCGTCGGGCCGCGTGGTGTCGGCGATGCTCAGGCCGCTGCTCGTCTCGGCCAGCGCCCGCAGCAGGACGGCCTCCCCGACCCCCGGGCCCGCCGGGACCGGCGGCGACCAGCCTGCGGGCAGGTCGGCGGGCCGGTCGGCGGGCCGGTCGGCGGCGCCCGCGGAGGCGGGGAGGGTCACGGGCAGGGTGCCGGCCCCGGTGGGCAGCGTGGTGGGGCGGCCCCCGACGCCGGGACGCGCCGGCACGACCCGGGAGAGCAGGTCCAGGACGGCCCGGGTGACGGTCTCCCGCTCGTAGGTCAGGGCGTACTCGAACGTCCGCTCCATGTCGGGCCCGGTGTCGCCGAGGTCGCGGGCCAGCAGGGCGGCGCTGAACTGCGGGCTGAGCACGGTGACGTCCCACTCCCCCAGCACCGGGTCGTCGGCCTCCAGGGTGGCTCCGCGCAGCCCGGGCACGTGCTCGGTGGTCAACCCGTCGCCCAGCGCGCACACGAACCCGGTGCGCTCGACGAGGTCGCGGTAGCGCTGCGCCGTGGCCGGGGTGAAGTGCTCGCGGTACTGGAACGTCGAGGCGACCACGCAGGTCTCCCCGATCCGCAGGGCCTCGCGCTCCAGGTGCTTGCTCAGCTCGATCAGCAGCCGCTTGGGCGAGCGCCGCAGCGCGGTGCCGGGTGGCAACGACGCGAACGGCGAGCGTGCGGCCTCCTCGACCTGCGTGGTCGGGGGCAGCAGCCGCAGCGGACGGCCGGGCGCGGGCGCGTCGGGGGCCGCGGTGGGTCGCCCGAGCAGCCACCCCTGGCCCAGCGTGGCGCCCAGCGCGCGCGCGATGGCCAGGTGCGCCTCGGTCTCGATGCCCTCGGCCAGCACGAGGGCTCCCGAGCGCTCGGCGTAGGCGTTGACGGCGTTCATGATCTCGGCCACCGCGGGCGACGCGCGCTGCTGGACCAGGGACAGGTCGAGCTTGACCACGTCGGGGCGCAGCAGCGCCATGAAGGCCAGCGACGCGGGCTCGGCGCCCACGTCGTCGAGGGCGACGCCCCAGCCGAGCTCGCGCACCCGCTCGACGGTGCGCAGCAGCTCGGCGGGCCGGGTGGCCAGGGCCCGCTCGGTGATCTCCAGGACGATCCGCAGCCCCCCGGGCGTGTGGTCCGCCACCGCGCACAGGTCGGCCAGGGGCGCGCCGTCGAGCACCTCGGGCTCGACGTTGACGAAGACCGTCATCGGCGTGGACAGCCCCAGCGTGCTCGCGCTGCGGAACGCCGTCAGCCGGCAGGCCTCGTCCAGGCGCCCGAGCAGGCCGGCCGTCCGGGCTGCGGGGAACAGGACCGCCGGGCTCTCGAACGGGGTGCCGACCGGCCCGCGGGAGAGGGCCTCGTAGCCGACGACCTCCCGCGTCTCGAGGTCGACGATGGGCTGGAACACGCTGCGCACGGCACCGCTCGCGACCACCTCGTCGATGCTCGTCGGTGCGACCGGGCCCACCGCCGGGTCGGCCGAGGGCGCCGTGGGCGTCGACGTCGACGGACGGGTCTGGGGCAGTAGCGACACGGGGCGACCTCCTGGGCGCGGTCAGGGGGGTCGCTCACGCCGGGGCACCGGGGTCGACCTGCCCCAGCAGTGTAGGAACCACCCGCCCCCCGGCGCAGCGCGTTCGCGGACTCCAGCACCCCGGACCACCCGGTGGTCTGGTCGAGGGCCTCCGCACCACCCGAGGAGCCGCCCCGAGGGGTGGGACGTCGTCCCAGGGCTCAAGCCGGGCCCGTCCGGCGCCGATGACGCACCGACCTCGACAGGGCCGAGCCGACGAGCAGCCCGAGGACGATCGCGCTGACCACGCCGAGGACGCCCAGCGTCGCCTGGCCGGCGCCGCCCTGGTCGGTGGCCAGCTGGGTGACGCCGACCAGTCCGAGGCTGCCGGGCACCAGCAGCCAGAACGACGGCAGGAACACCACCAGGCGGGCCAGGCTCGGCCGGCGCAGCTCCACGACGGTGGCACCCAGGCTGGCGGTGGTCGCCCCCAGGAACGCCCCGACGCCGATCGAGCCGAGCTGCTGGCCGGCGACCTGGGCCGCGAAGGTGAGCAGCAGCACCAGGAGGACCCACCCGGCCATCCGCAGCGGCACGCCCTCCATCAGGCAGATGCCGCCGCAGACCAGGAGCAGGCCCACGGGCGCGGACCACCAGCCGATGCCGTCCACCCGCACGTTGAGCAGCTGCTCGGACGGCACCCGCAGCACCGTGACGGCGGCGAGCAGGCCGAGGGCGAACAAGCCGAGCTGGACCCCGCCGTAGGCCAGCCGGGAGGAGCCGGCCTGCATGTGGCCCGCGGCCAGCTCGGAGACGCCGGTCACGATCAGCGCCCCGGGCAGCAGCACGGCCAGCGGGGGCAGCACCGTGCGCAGCGGGCCCTCGACCAGGCCGAGGTCGGCGGCGGTGAACACGAGCAGGGCGACCACGAACGCGGCCACCGTGGGAAGCAGGGTGCGCAGGGCCGGGAAGCGCTCGGCCGCGCGCAGCAGGCCGAGCACGGCGAGCACGGCGACCATCGACACGGCGACGTTGGGCCATCCCGGCTGCAGGATCATCGACAGCCCGGCGGCGAGCGCGAGCCAGGAGGGCAGGGCCAGCCAGGGCGGGTAGCGCGCGCCGCGCCCGGCCAGGGCGGCCAGCCGGTCGAGCGCCTCGGCCGGACCGACCTCGTCGGCCACGAGCTGGTAGCGCAGCAGCCGCACGTCGGCGGCGAGGTCGAGCGGCAGGGCGCCGCGCGCGGAGCGGAGCGTGGAGGCACCGCCGTCGCTGAGGGTGACGATGAGGCTGGTCGGCCCGGCCGCCACCTGCACGTCGGGGTAGCCGAGGTGCACCCCGACCTCGAGGAGCTCGTCCTCGATCTCGTGCACCGGCTGTCCGGTGGCCACCATCGCGGCGCCGAGCCGGGTCAGCAGCGCGCGGGCGCCGACCTCGTCGTGTGCGTCCCGGGCACGTGCTCCTCCGCTGTGCCCCGACCCGTCCACGCCGGTGATCCTCTCACCGCCGGGGTCCAGGCCCGAACGGGACGACTCAGGCGTCGGGGAAGTCGGTGCTCGCGCTCGTGCCGGCCCAGGCAGCGATCTCGGCCAGGTCGTGCTCCCGGGCCTCGCGCACCACCTGCACCGCGTCGGAGCCGAGGAGCAGCAGGGCCGGGGGCGCCTCGCCCAGGGCGACCTCGCGCATCAGCGCGGGCCGCGGCGGCCGGGTCGCCGGGCTGGGTGCCGTGGACGGTGTCGTTCTCCACCCGGCGGGGCCCGACGGTCTCGGCGTAGTCGTCGATGACGGTCGTGGTGCCGCTCAGCGAGCGGCCGGCGAAGTCGGTGCGGAACCCGCCGGGCTCGACGGAGACGACCCGGATCCCGAGCGGGGCGAGCTCCTTGCGCAGCGACCCGGAGATGCCCTCCAGGGCCAGCTTGACCGCGGCGTAGTAGCCCGAGCCCGCGGGCTTCACGCTCGCCCCGATCGAGGAGATGTTGAGGATCGTCCCCGACCGGCGGGCCCGCATCCCGGGCAGCACCGCCTTGAGCAGCGCCACCGGGCCGTGCACGTGGGTGTCGAACAGGGTGCGCACGGCGTCGTCGTCACCCTCCTCGACCGCGCCGCGGTAGCCGTAGCCGGCGTTGTTGACCAGCACGTCGATGCCGCCGAACCGCTCCTCGCCGGCGCGGACCGCCTCGCGGACCTGCGCGGGGTCGGTCACGTCGAGGGACACCGCGAGCGCGTGGTCGGGGTGGGCCTCGACGAGGTCGGCCACGCGGTCGGCGTCGCGGGCGGTGACGACCGCGTCGTCGCCGGCCGCGAGCACCTCCTGCGCAAGGGCGCGGCCCAGGCCCGTGGAGCATCCGGTGATCAGCCAGGTCGTCATGGGGGTCTCCTCGTCTCGTGGGTGCGGGCGGGGTGCGCACGCCGCTCACCACACAGCAGCGCGCACCCGGCCCGATGTGTTCCCGGGCCGGGCGCCGACGAGACGGCTCAGGCGCAGACCGGCGGCCGAACGCCGGTCGGGCGGACGTAGAGCGCGGAGACGTACTGGTAACGACCGTTGCCCAGGCGGTACCAGCGACGCGTGGCGTGGCCCTCGCCGTCGGCGACGCGGCGACCGGCGGTGCGGCACGGCAGGTGCACCGTCGACCCGCCGGCCACGGTGGCGCGCACGCCGCTGCGCGTCGTGGGCAACGCCCGGACGAGCAGCGACCCGTCGGTGGTCACCGTGCCGCGGGGCACCCCCGCCTCGGAGCCGCGCAGCGCGATCAGCGGCGTCCAACGGGTCTGCTCGTCGTAATACGGACCGTCGAGGCCGCGGGTGCCGTCGGTCAGGCGCATCCTCAGGTGCACGTCGGCAGAGGACGCGGTGCGGCGCAGGCAGGACGTCGGCAGGCTCACGGTGACGCGGCGAGCGCCCAGCGAGGTGGTCATCCCGGCGCACTCGATGGCGGCGGGCTCGACCGGGTCGTTGACCGGGCGCCAGGACAGCGCGCGCTCCTGGAGCCGTCCGCGGCGGTCGCGCAGCCAGCCGGCGGCGTAGGTCCTCGCCCGGGCCGTGGGCTTGACCAGCAGCTCGGTGCCCGACAGGTGGCCCGCGCGCAGGCCGGGGATGCGGGCGGTGGCGGTGAGCCGACCCCCGCCGAGGTGGACCCGCAGTCGGGTGAGGTCGACGGCGCGGCCGGCGTCCCCGGCGCGGTCGCGGACCGTGGCGGAGGTGGAGGCGTCCTGGGGCTCGGTCACGGTGGCGATGGCGGTGGCGGTGCTCGCGGTGGCGGCGCCGGCGGTACCGGGGGCCAGCGCGAGCGCGCCGCCCAAGGCCAGTCCCGCGACAGCGCGGGCGGCGGTGGTCGTCCTGGTCGTCCTGGTCATCCGGTGCGTCATCGTCGTCCTCCTCGCGAGGCGGGTACGTCCCTCCTCACCACTACCGACGCGGCGGGGCCGGCGATCGGTCACACCCGGTCGGGAGGCGTCAGCGGAACCAGACGTCGCTGAGGGCGAGACGCTGCAGCTCGGCGAGGGTGAAGGGCGGCTCGTCGGCGGTCACCGGCCCCTCCTTGCCCGGGCCGTTGTAGGCCTGCACCAGCACGTCCCAGCCGTCGGGGCGGAAGACCGTCACCGCGCGGTCCGACGTCCCGCCGTCGACCGCCGCGCTGGTGCCGGCGATCGTCTGGATCGTGGTGCCGTCGGGGCCGGGTCGGCACGGTCCGACGCCGTCGCCACCGAGCCCGGTCTCGGCGCATCGCTGCGCCGGGTCCGCGACCCGGTCCCCGGTCGCGTCGTCGTCCGGCGTCAGGCCGACCCGGACGCCGAAGCCGTTCCAGGTGAAGTCGACGACGGGGGCGCGGTCCGGTCCGGACCGGGTTCGGGGGCGGTGACGTCGCCGGGGGCGAGGGAGGCGAAGGTCGTCGGCACCTCGGCCGTCGTGACGGCGAGGGCGACCCGGGCGGGCGTCGCCGGGGCCGTGACTGCGGGCGCGGTGCTGCCGTCGGCGGAGGCCCTCGGGCTCGACGGGAGCGTCGTCGGCGCCGTGGCCGAGGGCCGCGGCGCTGCGGGGTCGATGGCCCGGCTACCCGAGGCGTCCTGCCCGCCGAGCTGCCAGCCCGCGCCGGCCACCAGGACCACCGCGACCAGGGCCCCCCCGCCCACGACTCGACGTCGGCGCTGCCGGACCCGGCCGCGCCGCACGCCACCGGCGACGAGGGACCCGACGTCGGGGGTGAGGTCGCGCGTCGCGCGCTGGAACAGCGTGCTGATCTCGTCCTCGTTCACTGCAGGCTCCCGTCCCGCACCCGGCCGAGGGCGCGCAGACTCCGGTTCTTCACAGCACCCGGGGACAGCCCCAGGCGTTCGGCCGTCTCGGCCACCGAGAGGTCCTCCAAGAAGCGCAGCACCAGCACCGCCCGGTCGGTGGCGCGAGCTCGGCCAGGGCCTCCTGGAGGCTGATTCGCAGGGGTCCGAGAGGTCGGTGGGGTCCTCGACCGCGGCGCTCTCCGGGATCGTGGCCCACGGGCGCTCGGTGCTGCTGCGCCGACGCTGCTGGCTCAGGAAGGTGCGCATCAGGGTGCGCTGGGAGTAGGCGTAGGGCGTGTCGATGCGACGCCACTTCACGTAGACCTTGGCCAGGGTCTCCTGGACGAGGTCCTCCGCGCGGTGCCGGTCGCCGCACAGCGCCCAGGCCTGGCGGTAGAGCGCGCCGGACCGGGCGACGGCGAACTCCTCGAAGTCCCGTGTCGAGCGTCGGTCCATGGCCCCCTCCTCGTGCCTCACCCACCCTGACGCGGTGGCGGGCGGAGAAGGTCACGCACCGACGGACAGTAGCCCGCCAGGCCTCGTCGGGTCAGACGCTGACCTGCGGTGATGCGCCGCGACCACCCGTGGCCGACGGCTACTGTCCGTCGGTCCGACTGATGCGGACGCGACGAGGGCCCGGGACCTCGCCAGGCGTCGTGCTGCGCTCAGCCGAGCGTGATGGTGTCGATGACGGCGCGGTAGCGCACGTCACCGGAGATGACCTTGTCGTAGTACTCGTCCACCTGGTCGGCCGAGACGACCTCGACGGCGGCCGTGATGTCGTGCGCGGCGCAGAAGTCGATCATCTCCTGCGTCTCGGCCAGGCCGCCGATCATGTTCCCGGCCAGGGAGCGGCGGTTGACCAGCAGAGAGAACGCGCTGACCTGGAGGTTCTCGTCGGGGGCGCCGACGTTGTGCAGGACGCCGCCGCGGTCGGGCAGACCCAGGTAGGAGTCGAGCGGGATGCCGACGCCGACGGTGTTGAGCAGCACGTCGAAGCTGGAGGCCAGGCCGGTGAAGACCTGCTCGTCCTGGGTGGCGTAGTGGTGCTGCGCACCGAAGGCGAGGCCGTCCTCCTTCGCTCAGGGGGCACGGCGTCGGCCCGGGCACGCGGGTCGGCGTGATCGGCATGGGCGGCCCGGGCCACGTGACCGTGAAGATCGCCGCCAGGGGCGCCGAGGTCAGCGTGCTCTCCCGCACCGACGCGAGGTGGCAGATGCCGGCCCAGCGGAAGTCGATGCGGACGTCGTCGGGGCGCAGGTCGCGGCGCTCGAGCTCGACGCGCTCGAACGAGGCGGCGGCGCTGGCCGACAGGGCGGTGACCGTGGTGGTCATGGGGGCTCCTCCTGAGATGGGCTGCAGGGCGGCCCGGACGAGTGCTCGTCCGGGCCGACCACCGTCCTCCGCCCGGGTCCTATCACCAGGGTGGGTCGGGCCCGTTCGGCGAGATCGGGGCCGTGGGGTGCGTCACGCGTCCGGTCACCGCAGCGCGGCCCAGCCGCTCAGCAGGCCCACGACGAGCAGGCTCACCGCCCACACGGCGTCGAGGTCGAACCACGTCCGCGAGACCGCCTTCAGCCCCAGCCACCGGTGCACGAGCACGGCGAGCACCCCGCCCGCGACGAGCATCGCCGCGGTGTGGACGGCGGCGACCAGCAGGGCCGGCGCGGCGTCGGCGGCGAGCAGGCCGCCGATCGCGTCGTGACCCTCCATGCCGTCCATCGCGCCGCCCGCGCCGGCGCCGTGGTCCATCGCGAGGAAGATCGGCAGCAGCATCAGGCCGGCGCCGTGCGCGGTGGCGGCCAGGAACGACCACCACACCAGCCGGTGCGGGGCCACCCGGGCCAGGTAGCGCGGGTGGTGCCGGCGCGAGAGCAGCAGGTACGCCCCGAAGCCGACGGCGATCCCGGCTGCGACGAGCCGGACCGGGCGCTCCCAGGCCAGCAGCCCGGAGAACAGCGCGAACGGCACCAGGACCGACACCATCGCCAGCAGATGGCCGACGGCCAGGAGCAGCAGCGCCTTCGCGAGGGCCGAGCGTCGGCGCTCCATCAGGGCGGCCGAGACCGCCAGCGGCCAACCCATCCCGGGGTTCACGCCGTGGTAGACCCCCGACAGCAGGACCGCGCCCCACAGGGCGGCGTTCGACGCCTCTCCCGGCTCCACGGCGACGGGGCCGCGCTCAGGCCGACGGGTAGCAGAAGCTGTCCGTGGAGCAGTCGCCTCCCTCGAGGCGGATCTGGTGGGCGCGGTAGCCCTCGGGGAAGGCCACCCAGAAGTCCTCGTCGAGGCGCATCCCCCCGTCGGGGGCGACGTCGGCCTTGACCATCGCGGCCGGCACGCCGTCGGGGTAGAACTGGTCGTCCCAGGTCGAGTAGAGCGAGTTGGTCCAGTAGACCCGCGAGCCGTCGCGGCTGATCTCGACCATCTGCGGGCCGCCGCGGTAGTCCCCGCCGCTCGGGTGCGGCTCGCGGCGGACGATGCCGCCGGTGTGCACCGAGCCGACCAGGCGCGGCTCCCACGGGTCGCTCACGTCGTACTGACGCATCTCGCCGGTGCCCCAGCACGAGACGTAGAGGAACCGGTCGTCCAGCGACAGGTCGATGTCGGTGACCAGCGGCGGCACCGCCCCGAAGCCCTTCAGCAGGGGCGGCAGGTCGTCGGCGTCGGCCGGCTCGGCCGGGATCGTGGCGGTCTTGCGGACGTGGAACTTCCCGTCCTCGCGCCACCAGGTCCAGATCGAGCCCTCCAGCGTGGTGGTGTCCACGACGACGCCGCAGAAGCCGTACTCCTTCGACGGGTCGTGGGCCGGGCGCACCTCGAGTGCCATCTGGTGCTGCTCGCCGAGGTCGACGGTCTGCACGTTGCGGCGCCCGCGCAGGTCCCAGAAGTGCAGGCGGTGGCCGTACTTTCCTGCCAGCAGGTCCTCGGGCACGATCCCGTGCTCGAACTGCGGCGGCAGGCCCCACTCGGAGGAGACCATGTAGTCGCGCGGGAGGTTCCACCAGAAGTCGTAGTGCTTGTCCTGGATGCCGCGGTCGATCTCCCAGCGTCCGAGCACCTCGAAGGTCTCGCAGTCCATGATGAAGATGCCGGGAGGGCCGTCGGTGCCGTCCGGGCCGCCGCCGCCAAGGGTGGAGACGTAGATGCCCTCGGGTCCGCAGTGGATGGTGTGCGGGCGCGAGTAGCCGGTCTTGGCGAAGATCTCCTCGGGCTCGATGATCGTGTGGATCTTCGCCGCGGTCGGGCCGCCCTTGACGTCGATGACGTAGATCCGCGACGAGCGGATGCCGGGGATGATCAGGTAGCGGCGCTCGAGGAACGCGTGGCCGGTCAGCGGCGAGAGCGCCGAGGAGCAGGCGTTCCAGCCGAAGTGGTGGAACTCGTCGCCGGTGTTCGGCATCAGCACCTGGTGCACGATCTGCCCGAACGTGGGCGAGCCCGGGTCGACGTCGACCACGGCCAGGCCGTCGGGCTCCGAGCCGTCCGGGCTGAGCATCAGGGTGTAGGCCAGCGTCTCGACCGGTGCCTCCATCGCCAGGCGGGGTGAGGCGTGGAACGTGGGGTCGGGCCGGGCGGGCATGGGGTACCTCCGTGATGGACGACGCACTGCTCCCGCCAACGTAGGCCCGGTGGGGCGTCCACCACCAGGGTCGGCACGGGGGGCGGCACGGAGGGGTCGGCACGGGGTCGCGCCGCCCCTCGACGTGGTACATGATCGGCCCAGGCGACGACAGCGTGTCGCACGCCACCCCGGAGGTCCCCGATGATCAGCCCCTCACGTCGACTCGCCGCCGCACTCGCGGCCCTCGCCCTCACCGCCGGCGGGGGGCTGGCCGGCGCCTCGCCCGGCGCCGCCGTCGAACCCCCCGCGGCCGCCGTGACCGCGGGGCCTGCGGTCCCGACCCTGGACGTCCCGCCGCCCGGCGCCAACGACTACTCGTGCAGCCCGGACGCCGCCCACCCGCAGCCCGTCGTCCTGGTCAACGGCACGTTCGAGACGATGGACAAGAACTGGGTGACGATGTCGCCCTCCCTGGCCGGCCGCGGCTACTGCGTCTTCGCGTTCAACTACGGCAACCGTGCGACCGGGCCGATCGAGGACTCCGCCGTCGAGCTCAAGGCCTTCGTGGCGACGGTCCTCAAGGCGACCGGCAGCAAGCAGGTCGACCTCGTCGGCCACAGCCAGGGCGGGATGATGCCGCGCTACTACCTGAAGTACCTCGGCGGGGCGAAGAAGGTCGACGACCTCGTCGGCATCTCGCCGTCCAACCACGGCACCACGATGTCGATGGACACCGGCGGCCTCTCGCCGTGCCGGGCGTGCGAGCAGCAGGCTGCGGGCTCGGCCTTCCTCACCGACCTCAACGCCGGCGGCGACACCGTCCGCGGCCCCGACTACACCGTGCTGACCACGATCTACGACGAGGTCGTCACGCCGTACGCGAGCCAGTTCCTCGTCGGGCCCGGTGACCGGGTGACCAACATCGTGCTCCAGGACCGCTGCCCGGGCCTGGTGATCGAGCACGACCAGACGCCCAACCACCCCGTCGTCCAGCAGCTCACGCTGGACGCGCTGCGCACCGACGGCCCCGCGCGGAAGGTCTTCCAGCCGGACTGCGGTCTGCTCTGAGACCGACCCGCACGGCGGGGCGGGCGGCCCGGCGGCGGTCGTACGCTGCGGCCATGAGTCGCCACCACAAGCGCGCGGACATGATCGTCCATGGCGAGGAGCCGTTCAACGCCGAGAGCGGGCCCGCCTCGCTGCTCGACACCGTCACCGCCACGGACGCGTTCTACGTGCGCTCCCACGGCGCGGTCCCCTCCTGGGACCCGGACACGTGGCGGCTGCGGGTGCACGGCGAGGTCGAGCGTGAGCTGGACCTCTCGCTGGGCACCCTGCGCGAGGCGTTCGTCGAGCGCGAGGTGACCGCCACCCTGCAGTGCGCCGGCAACCGGCGCCGCGGCCTGGTCGCCATCCGCGAGATCCCGGGCGAGGCCCCCTGGGGACCGGGCGCGACGGGCACCGCCACCTGGACCGGGATCGCGCTGGCCGACGTCCTGGCCCTGGCCGGCCCAGCCGACGACGCCCGCCACGTCGGGCTCGTCGGCGGCGACGACTGCCCGGAGGCCGAGCCCGCGCAGCTGTTCGGCGGCTCGATCCCGCTCGACAAGGCGTCGCGGCCCGAGGTCCTGCTCGCGTGGGCGATGAACGGTGAGCCGCTGACGGCGGTGCACGGCGCCCCGCTGCGCGTGGTGGTGCCCGGCTACATCGGCGCCCGCAGCGTGAAGTGGCTCGAGGAGATCGAGGTCCGCACGACGCCGTGGCCCGGGTACTTCCAGGACGTCGTGTACCGGCTGCTCCCCGAGGACGGGACGCCCGGCGCGGGCCTGGGCATGCCGCTCGGACTGGTCGCGCTGAACTCCGAGGTGGTCTCCCCCGCGGACGGCGAGACCGTCGCCGCCGGCCCCGTCGAGGTGAGCGGCTACGCCTTCGCCGGCGGCGAGCGCCACGTCGCGCGGGTCGACGTCTCCCTCGACGGCAGCGCCACCTGGACGACCGCCGACCTGCTGGAGGACCTCGGGCCGTGGGCGTGGCGGCAGTGGCGCCTGACGGTCGACCTCGTCCCGGGCGAGCACGAGATCGTCGCGCGCGCCTGGGACTCCTCGGCCGCCACCCAGCCCGAGGACGAGGCAGCCCTGTGGAACCCGAAGGGCTACGTCAACAACGCGCAGCCGCACGTGCGCGTGCGCGCGGTCTGAGGGGTGCGCGTGCGCGCGGTCTGAGGAGCGGGGGACGCGGCCGTCCCGAGCACCGACGACGAGGGCGGGTTCGCGGTGCGGTCGTCGAGGAGCGGCTCACCCGGTCGTGCCCCACCGAGCAGGTCCGTCAGCGGTCCGCGCGGTGCGCCCGCAGCTGGTTCAGGCCGACCGCGGCGAGGCCGGCGGTGGCGCCGACGAGCATGCCCCAGCTGGCCCCACGACCGAAGGAGTCCTCGGGCGCGGCGCGCACGACGCCGGCGCCGAACGCGGCGAGCAGCACCAGGGTGGCCAGCAGGCGCCAGCGCAGGACCGAGACGCCCCCGGCGGCCCCGAGGTCGAGACCGCGGGCGTGCGCGAAGCCCAGCACCACCCAGGAGGCCAGGCCGGAGGCGAGGAACACCACCAGCGCGTAGGGGATGGAGTGCGCACCACCGACCGGTGGTCGCTCATCGTGTGCTCCCCTCGCTGCGGCTGGCCGCGCCAGCACCGTCCTCGGTGGCTCCGGTGCCGGAGCCGGCGGACCCGCAGCCTGGAGGGGTCCACCCAGAAGGCCCTCCTGGACCAGCGGTGGGACGACGTGAACGCCGACGCCAAGACCGACGTCATCGTGGCCATCGGGGAGCGAGCGCGAACCGTACGTGACGCCTGAGCGTGGCTGCGCTGCGCGCCGGGGCGGTCACCGGCCGGCACTGAGGCGCTCGACCCGGGCCCGGAAGTCCTGCAGGTCGAGACCGTAGGTCGGACCACCGGAGGCGCCGTATCGCTCGAGGCGGCCGTGGCCCCGCTCGAACAGGCGCCCGGCGCCGGTCGCGTTGCCGCGCAGGGCGTGGGTCAGCCCGACGCACAGCTGGGCCAGCCCCTGCCACAGGTCGTGCTCGGCCTCCGGCGAGTCCTTCCAGCGGGCCTCGAACACCTCGTGGGCCGAGAAGGGCCGGCCCCGGTCGAGCAGCTCGGTGGCGAACCGCACCGTCTCCCGGGGCGGCAACGGGTCCTCGGAGACCGGCTCGACCCCCACCGCGCCGTAGGGCAGCGGACGGCCGAGCTCGTCGCGCGGCCGGGCCTGCCGCGGCCGTCCGCCGTCATCGCGGTCCCTGGTCACCATGGGCCCACCCTGTCGCCTCCGGAGAGGTCGGGACAACCCGGCCGGCCGCGGGCTCGGGCGTGGACCCGCCGGGCCGATCCTGGCTAGGCTCCGGCATGGCACCGTTCACCTGGCGACCCGCCAACGAGGCGGCCGCCGAGGACGTCGAGGCGGTGCTCGGCACCGGCGGCGCGGCGACGTGCCGCTGCCAGGCGCTGAAGGTGCCCGGCTGGATCTGGCGCGACACCACCCAGGAGGAGCGGGACGCCGCCCTGCGGGAGCAGACCGCGTGCGGCACCGACGGACCCACGTCCGGCCTCCTCGGCTACGTCGACGAACGCCCGGCCGGCTGGGTCGCGGTCGAGCCGCGAGAGAGCTACCCCCGGATCTGGAGCAGGAAGAAGCCGTGGATGCGGATGGACCCCGACCTCGAGGGCGTCTGGTCGGTCACCTGCTTCGTCGTGGCCCCGGGGTTTCGCCGGCAGGGGCTGATGTACGAGCTGGCCGCCGCGACCGTCGAGCACGGACGGCGGGTCGGGGCGCGCGTCCTGGAGGGCTACCCCACCGAGCCGGCGCCCGGGAAGACCGTGATCTGGGACGAGGCGTCGGTCGGCCTGCTGCCCGTCTTCCTCGAGGCCGGGTACGAGGTGGTGGCCTCGCCGACCCTGCGTCGCCGGGTGGTGCGGCACCGGCTCGGCCGGCCCTCCTGACGGGCGCCACCCCGGCGGCCCGTGACGCCGGTGGGCGGCTCCTCGCGGAGTCGGCTCCTCGCGGAGTGGGGCCCGTCTGCCGGGTGGCGACCCCGGGACGACGAGCAGGCGACCCGCCGCGGTGCTGAGCCGGTCAGGCGGCGCGTCCCAGCAGGGCGGGCAGCGCGTCGTACCCGCGCAGCACCCGGGTCGCGCGGCGCCGGGCCCCGGGCGCGAGGTCGAGGTCGGGGAAGCGGTCGAACAGCGCGCGCAGACCGACCTCGCCCTCCATCCGCGCCAGCGCGGCCCCGAGGCAGAAGTGGCGCCCCGAGGAGAACGACACGTGGTCGCGGGCGTTCTCGCGGGCCACGTCGAAGACGTGGGGGTCGGTGAAGACGTCCGGGTCGCGGTTGGCGCCGGCCAGGATGGTGGTGACCACGTCGCCGCGGCTCAGGGCCACCCCGGCGATCTCGGTGTCGCGCAGGCAGAACCGGCCGGTCAGCAGCACGGGCGGGTCGAACCGCAGCACCTCGTCGACCGCGTTGGCCCACAGCTCGGGCTGCGTGCGCAACCGGGCGAGCTGGTCGGGGTGCTCGTGCAGCAGGGCGGTCCCGTTGCCGAGCAGGTTCACCGTCGTCTCGAACCCGGCGACGAGCACCAGCCCGGCCACCGAGCGCAGCTCGACGTCGTCGAGCCCCCCGTCCTCGTCCCGCACGGCGACCAGACGCGACAGCAGGTCGTCGCCCGGGTTCGCGCGCAGCGAGGCGAGGTGCCCGGTGAGCCAGACGTCGAAGTCGTCGAGCGCGCTCTCGACGCCGCGGAAACGTCCGAAGGACAGACCCAGGTCGACGACCGGTGCCGTCGCGGCGCCGAGCGCCCGCACCCGCTCGCGGTCTCCGGGCAGGACGCCGAGGATCTCGGAGATGACGGTGACCGGCAGCAGCGCGCAGTACTGCTCGACCAGGTCGACGGGCTCGCCGGGGTTCGCGGCCTGCTCGAGCTCGAGGCCGTCGAGCAGGGCCTCGGCGATCCCCCGCGTCCGCTCGCGCAGCGCCTCGACGGCCCGGGCGGTGAACACCCGCGAGACGAGACGCCGGTAGCGGGTGTGGTCGGGCGGGTCGGCGACCAGCAGCGAGGGCGGGCTGATCGGCGTCAGCCGCTCGGGTGCGTCGGCCCACGCCGCGAGGTGGGCCAGCGGACCGGACCCGGGCCGGAACGCGCCGCTGGTCACGTCGGGGCTGGCGAGCACCTCGCGCACCACGGGCAGCGAGGTCGTCATCCGGGCGAACGTCGCCCGGTGGAAGGGTCCGGAGGCGCGGACCTCGTCGCACAGCTCCTGCAGGCGGTCCGGGTCACGGAGGGCGGGGTCGACCACCAGCCGTCCCTGCAGGTCTCCCCGCGAGGCGGCCCAGGTCATCATGGCGGCCGGGACGCCGTGGTTCATCCCCCAGCGCACCGGCTGCCGGGCAGGGGCGGCGAGCGCGCTCAGCACGGATCGGATGATCATCACCCCAGTATCACCGCCCGCGCCGCGTCGCGGACCACCGTCAAGGCCGCAACCCTCACCCCGGCCGGCCGACGTCGAGCCCCACGCTCAGCACGTCGTCGACCTCGCACCCGACCGAGCGCCGCACCGCCTGCCTCAGCGGAACCAGGTACCGGCCGTCCTTGAAGAAGAGCGCCGTCGTGAACTCGACCTCGCCGAGCCGCACCGCCACCGGCACCTGGCCCCAGTACTCCACGCCCCGGGCGGCGAGCTTGATGTCCGCGCTCTCGCCCTCGGGGACGTGCAGGAAGTAGAACGGCGCCGGGCCGCGCCACTCGACCACCGGTGCGTCGAACTCGAAGTCCATGGCCTCCATCGGTCGAGTATCGCGCCGCCGGCTCTCGTCGGCCCGACGCAGGAGGACGACACGCTCACCCCCGTTGCGGGTGCGCGCGGCGGCCTCGGCGAAGGCCTCGGCCGCCGGGGCGTGCAGCCCGGCCCGGTCGAGGAGGTCGCCGCGCACGGCCGGAAGGAGCGGGGAGCCACGGAGCGCGTCCGGGGCCAGTCCGTCCAGGACGACCAGCCCGGCGGCCGGCCCGAACGCCCTCCCGTGGGCGACGGCCCGGTTGACCTCGATCACCGCACCCGGTGCCGCGCGGGCCAGGACGTCGTAGAGGGCCGCGATCCGGCGCCAGTCGGTGTCCTCGGCCCGGCTGGCGCGGGCGTGCTGGGCGGCGATCGAGGCCTGCAGGACATACCTGCCGACAGGCTCGCCGCCCGCCGCCAGCGCCTCGGCCCGCTGCAGCGCGTCCAGGCCGCGTCGGATCATCGCCCGGTCCCAGCGGCCGCGGTCCTGCGCCTCCAGCAGCACCGGCGACCCCTCGGCGTCGGTGCGGGCGGCCGTCCGGGAGCCCTGGATCTCCAGCAGGGCCAGCAGCCCGAGCACCTCGGGCTCGCCCCCCGCGAGGTCCGCCAGCATGCGGGCGAGCCGGATCGCGTCCGTGGCCAGCTCGGGGCGCATCCAGTCCTTCCCGGCGGTGGCCGCGTAGCCCTCGTTGAAGATCAGGTAGATCACGGCCATCACGTCGTCGAGGCGGGCTCTCCGCTCCGCGCCCGCCGGCAGGTCGACCTCCACCCGCGCCCCGGACAGCGTCCTCTTGGCCCGCGAGATGCGCTGGCCCATCGTCGCCTCGGTGGTCCAGAACCCGCGGGCGATCTCGGCGGTGGTGAGGCCCCCGACCAGCCGCAGCGTCAGCGCGGCGCGGGACTCGGCGCTCAGCGCGGGGTGGCAGGTCCAGAACACCAGCCGCAGGACGTCGTCCTCGATGTGGTCGACCTGGCTGTCCAGGTCCGGCGTGTCGGTGCCTGCCTCCAGGGCGTGCCCGAGCTCTGCGGTCCGCCGGCGCAGGACCTCGGCCCGCCGGTGGTGGTCGACACGTCGCCGCTTCGCGGTGGTCATCAGCCACGCGGCGGGGTTCCGTGGCACGCCGCTGCTGGGCCACTGCTCGAGCGCGGCGACGAGCGCGTCCTGCGCCAGGTCCTCGGCGAGGTCGACGTCGCGGGTCATCCGGGTCAGGGCGCCGACGAGGCGGGCCGACTCGGCCCGCCACGTGGCGCGGACCGCCGCAGCGACCTCGGCCGCCCCGCCCCCGACGCCGGCGTCAGCGGGGTCGCCCGGCTCGCCGGTGCTGGTCGTGGCGCGCACCGCGCCAGCGTAGTGAGCCCGGGTCAGTCGCCGGGGGCGTCCGGGCCGTCGGAGACCTGACGCAGGGTCGCGACCACGGTGACCTCGGGCCAGTGCCGGGCGTGCAGGTCGGCGAACTCCTGCTGGTCGGCCACGGCCTCCTCGAGGGTGTCGTACTGCAGCAGCGACCAGCCCCCGACGACCTCCTTCGCCTCGGCGTAGGGCCCGTCGACGCGGGTCGTCTCGCCCTGGCGGACGACGAAGTTCACCGCGTCCTCGGTGCCGTGCAGGCCGCCGCCGTCCAGGAAGCGCCCGTCGGCGGCGCGCGCGCCGATGTAGGTCTCCATCGCCTCGAACAGCGCCTGCGGCGGCGTCCCGACGTTCTCTTCCATCCTCACGAATCCCATGAACCGGGGCATCGTCATCACTCCTGCTGGTGGTGGGGAACTGCTTCTCGCACGGACGTCGAACGGGGGGCGCCCTCCTCGACATCGGGCCCCGGGCTTCTTCCCAGGGTGGCCGCGACCGACCCGTCACCGCCAGGGTCCCCAGGACGCTCCAGGAATGCTCGAGGGATGCTCCGGGGCGGTCGGTCGGGCCGAGACTCAGACGGGCCCGACGGTCCAGCGACACTCGTCGTACCCCGCCGCGACCTGCTCCCGCGTCGCCGGGATGACGAGGTCGAAGGTGCGGCTGCGGGTGTCGTCGTCGAAGGCCAGCACCACGAGGACGTAGCCCGGCATGACGTCGTCCAGGCTGTCGCGCTCGACGTGGAAGGTCACCGGGAGCCGGCCGCTCGACCTCGCCGTCACCGTCAGGCCCTCGATGACCAGGCCACCCCGGTCCGCGTCGAAGGCGCAGCCGTCGGTCTCGGCGTCGATCGAGTAGCTCGTGACGAGCGGCAGGTCGGCGACCCGCTGCGCGGCGGGATCGGCGCCGGCGTCCTCGGACTGGGTCAGCCACACCACCACCGGGACGGTGACCGCGACCACCACGGCACCGACCACCGACACCGCACGAGAGACCATGGCGGCACGCTAGTCGCCCCGCGCCGACCGACGGTCAGCGACACCGGAGCGACCCCGGGTGTCGACACCACGACGGCCTTGCCGCGAACCGCCCCGGCGGATCACGATCAGGCGATGACGACGTACCTGATCTCCTTCCCGAGCGACGCGATGGTGGTCGGCGAGGAGGACCTCCCGCTCGTCGGCGCGGCCGCTGCCGCCGTCATCGAGGAGGCGAAGGCGGCCGGCGTCTACGTGTTCGCCGCCGGCGTCGACGAGAGCGTCGACCCCGTGCTCGTCGACGCCGACGGAACGGTGAGCACGGGGGCCCACCCGGGGTCGCGGATCACGGGTGGCTTGACGGTGCTGGAGGTGCCGGACCGGAGGGCGGCCGAGCAGTGGGCACGGAGGATCGCGCGGGCTTGCCGCTGCGCGCAGGAGGTGCGTGAGGTCCGGTAGCGGCGGGCGCACCAACCCGTCTGACCCCGACGCGTCTGAGGAGCCGCCCCGGGCAGGTACGCGCGAGCCCCCGTCGTCGTGTGCCGTCACGTCACCACTCCTCGCTCTCGCTCGTGCGCACCGGGGAAGTACCGCCACCAGCCCTCGGAGACGACCTCGACCTCCCCGTCGACCACCCGGAGGGCGGTGTCGTCGTCGACCGCGTACGCCGGTCCCCCAATCGCCGCGGCCCAGCTCTCGGCCTCGGCCAGCGTGTTGCCCGGGACCGCCCTCGCCGTTCACGTGCGGGCAGATCGAGAAGACGACCACGCCCAGCGTCTCGTCACCGCCCGTCGGTGGCAGCCAGCCGACGAAGTCCGCGCCGATGCGCGGGGTCAGCGCCATGCTGGCGGCGCTGAGCCCCACCCACACCGTGTCCTCCAGCGACTCCAGCAGCTCGGCCAGGCCGGAGGTGCGCATCCAGTACGCCAGGTAGAGCGCGTCACCGCCGGCGACGAGCAGGCAGTCGGTCTCCCGAACCACGGGCACCCAGCGCTCCGCGCCGATGCTGGGCAGCGCGGTCAGCTCCAGCACGCCCATCGAGCGCCACCCCAGGTCGACCATCGGCAGGGGGAGCGACCCGCGATGAACTGCCAGGGCGACTCCCCCGGGCCCAGGGCGGGATGCCCGGACTGGGCCGTCGGGATGCACAGGGCCGCGCACTCCTCGACCGGCCGGCCCAGCAGGTCGACCAGCGCGCCGCGGATCGAGGCGTTGGTGACGCCGGCGGAGGTGAGCAGCAGTCGCACGGGGCCTCCTGGTGCGCGGGCAGGGCGACGTCATCGGCTGCCGGGTACCTCCCGACCCTGGCCGCGCGGCCGCGAGCGTGTCAACGCTCGCGGCGTCCCAGTCGGTGGCGGCCATCTCAGCGGGGTCGGGCGGGCCGCGCCTGCGCGGCGCCTCGTCCGACGCATCAGCCCCCCTGGAGCAGCTTGAAGGCGCTCGCCCTGTCCTTGACGCGCAGCTTTCGCAGGACCGAGGAGACGTGGACGCGCACCGTCGTCGGGGAGACGAACAGCGACGTCGCGACGGCCTCGGTCGACTCCCCGCGGCCCAGGTGCTCCATGACCTCCCGTTCCCGGGGGCTGAGCTTCGTCGCCGCTGCGGACCGGCTGGGCAGGAGGCGACGGCTCGGGCCCTGGAACTCGCGCAGGACCCGTGTCACCAGACTGGGGGGCATCGCCGCTTCGCCGGCCAGGACTCCCCGCAGGGCATCTGGCAGGGTCGCCGGATCCAGGTCCTTGAGCAGGTACCCCGACGCCCCCGCGCGCAACGAGTCGAACAGGTCCTCGTCGTCGCGTGACGAGGTGAGCATGACGATCGCGGTGTCTGCGGGCGAGCGGCTGATCTGCCGAGCGGCGTGGATGCCACCACCGGGCATGTGGATGTCGAGCAGCGCGACGTCGGGGCGGTGCTGCCTCACCAGCTCGATCGCCTCCTCGGCGGTGGCCCCCTCGGCACAGACCTCGCACCCGCCCACCTCCAGTGCGGTGCGGATCCGTGCCCGCAACCGGGTGTGATCGTCAGCCATGACGATCCGGATGGCGTTCTCGTCGTGGCCTACCACGCGACCGTCACGACGCTTCCCGCTCCGGGCGACGAGCGGATCTGGAGGGACCCGGGAAGGCCCCGCGCGCGCTCACGCATGCTGGTCAGTCCGTACCCGGTACTGGTCTCGGCAGTCGCAGCGACGTCGAACCCGTGGCCGTCGTCCTCGACGGACAGGTACCGGCGCCCGTCCCGCTGGGACAAGCGCAGGGTGAGGCGCTGGGCGCCACCGTGCCGGATGGCGTTGGACACCGCCTCACGGGTGATCCGGACCAACGCGTGCCGCTGCTCGGGACCGGCCGCGACCCCGCCGTCGAGCTCGCCCTCCAACGAGACGCCGTAGCGGTCGGTCACCTGCTGCGCCGCGCGGTGCAAGGTCAGCCCGAGAGTGTCCTCACCGGTGTGGCTCAGGGCCTGCACCGCGGACCTCGCCTCGTCCAGTGCGCGGTCACAGGCGCCGATGATGGTGCCGCGCTGCGCGACGGCGGCGGCGGGGAGTGCGTGACTCTCGGAACGGATGTAGGAGAGCTCCTGGATCACCCCGTCGTGCAGCTCGCGGGCCAGCCGATGGCGATCGGCGAGGACTGCCACCTCAGCCTGAGTCGTCCAGAACTGCCGGATCTCACGGGTCGCTCCGACGAGGAGCACCAGGTAGCAACCGGTGCGCAACAGGTCGCCGGTGTAGAGCCAATCGGTGTAGAGCGACGGGAAGAGCACGTAGTTGACCCGGGCGAACCCGGCCAGGGCGCAGGCCGGCCCGAGCCACCGCAGGAGCTCGTCGTGGTAGCGCGCTGCTTGCACGGTGTACGCGACCGAGGCGACCAGGAAGCACACCGCGCCCACAGCCTGCGCCAGGAGGAGCAGGAGATGACCGCTGAGGGAAGGACGCTGGGCGGACGCGGGAAGGATCGAGAGGTCGAGCGCCACCGGAAGGCGCGACCCCAGGGCCCACAGGACACCGAGCACCACGGCGACGAGGACGGCAGCGGGGACGAACGGCCACCGCTGGAGCAGACGCACCGGCGTGGTCCGGTTCCAGGCGAGCGCGCCTGCGACGACCAGCATGGCACCCAGCACGCGGACGGTGAGCGGCAACCAGACGTCCAGGGTGCCCGGCGCGAATCCGACGAACAGCTCCGCGAGGTAGCTCAGCCCCAGTCCGGCCACGGCGAGCAGCACCAGGCCCTGCGAGATCAGCAGGTCCTGCAACCGGCCCCGCCGCACGAACGACCCGTGCACCAGGTAGGCCACCAGCAACGCCACGCTCGCGTCCACCGAGTCGAGGACCAGGTGCAGCGAAGGGCTGCGGACGCCGAAGGAGAAGAAGGGGGTGGCCAGGATCAGGACGGTGACGGCCAGCCCCGCTGACCAACCGGCCAGGGACGCTCGCCACGCGGAGGCGTGGCCCCTCGGCGGCGGATCGGCCCTGGCGGCGCGCTCCTGCAGCATCGCCACACCGACCACCGCCTCGTCGTGCCCCCTGTGTGCTCGTCGAGCACTCCCACCAGGCGAGGGTGACGGCGCCGCCCTCGCTGAACCCTGACTGTGGATTCTTCCTACCCAGGCACGGTAGATCGTCACCACGCCGGCTGCAGGGGTTGTGGGTCAACTGGGTCAACTCGGCGTCACGTGTCGAGACCAGGCCGGGGTTGCGGGCCGCGGATCGGCGAGAGCCTGGCGTAGACGTGCCGCTCGGCTCGGGTTCGGGTGCGCTGCTGCTGGCCCTGATCGGTGAGCCGTGTGCGCCCGCGCCCGTCGTCGACGAGGTGTGTCAAGGCGTCGATGAGGACCTCGGCCTCGTACCACGTGTGCTCCTCGCCGCCGCCGTAGACAGGGGGACCGTCCGGGGCGCGGGTGTCGCGGTCGACCGAGCATGCGAGTCGTAGCTCTGTGCCTGTGACGGCGGGCGCCCCACCGACATGGATCACGTCACCACCCTCCTGGACCTCACGACCCCCACGGTGCAGAGCACCACGGCGGTCAGGTGTCCGCACCCGCCGGGGCGGGCGGGTGCAGGCCCGTGCGATCACGCTCGGACGACATGCCTGCCCTCCTGGTTCAAAACGCGACCGCGCGCCATGCCCCTGTCGCGCTCCTGTCGCGCCGGGGGGCCCCAGGTGTCCGACCTGGGGCCCCGCACACGTCGTCCCCTCTCGCGGATCAGGCGAGGCAGCCGCCCAGCGCGATGGTCCCGTCGATCACGGCGATCCTGTCCAGCACCGTCCTGTACCGGGTCTGAAGATCCGCCAGGACCGCCTTCTGGGCTGCGACTGCGTCGCGGTTGGTCTTCTTGGCGCTCTCCAGCTCCCGCAGCGTCGTGGACTCGGCGACGATCGCGCGGTC
Organism: uncultured Actinomycetota bacterium; assembly: GCA_963728085.1. Taxonomy (GTDB): domain Bacteria; phylum Actinomycetota; class Actinomycetes; order Propionibacteriales; family Nocardioidaceae; genus Nocardioides. The sequence continues at coordinate 66,886 of CAVSIQ010000004.1, forward strand.
GATGACGCTGAGGTCGGCCTTGGCCGTGGTGAGCGCCACCTCGGTCTCGCTGATCTGCTTGTTCAGGGTGTTCAGCGAGGTCTGCAGCGGAGTGAGCTGGCTCTGCAGCGAGAGGATGGCGTTCTCCGCAGCGCTGATCGAGGCGTTCAGCGTGGCGAGGCTGGCGACCAGCGCGGTGACCTCACCGTCGAGGCGGTCGACCTCGGCGGTCTCCTTGGTGACGGTGGCGTTCGCCGCGCTCAGCGTGGCCTGCAGCCCGGGCAGGGCGTCCTCGAGCGCGGTGAGCTCATCCTGCTTCGTGGTGATCACGGCCTGGGCGGACGTCAGGTCACCGGTCAGGTCGGGCAGCGACGCCTCCAGGGCAGCGATCTCGGCCCTCGTGGCGGCCACAGCAGCGTCGGTGTCGGTGAGGGCGGCGTTCGCCGCGGCCTGCGCCGTCCGGGCGTCGGCCAGCGTCTGGGTGGCGCTGGCGACCTGAGCGTTCGCGCCGGCCAGGCTGGTCTGCAGCCCGGGGAGCAGCTGCTGCAGGTCGCTGGACTCGTGCTGCTTGGCCGACAGCTGCGAGTTCAGGGTCGCGAGCTGGCCCTGGAGCGTGGTCAGGTCCCCGCTCAGGGCGGTGATCAGCGCCGTCTTGGTCGCGGCCTGCTGCTGCGCGGCGGCGAGCTCGGCCTTCTTCGCAGTGATCGAGGCGTTCAGCTCCTGCTTCTTCTTGTCCGAGTTGCCCTTGACCGCGGCGAGCTCGGCCTCCAGGGCGGCGAGCTGGGACTCGAGCGCTGCGACGTCGGCCACCGGCGTCGCGGTGGCGGCGGCGATCTCCTTCTCCTTGGCGGCGATCTCAGCGTTCTTCGTGGTGATGTCACCCTGCAGGGCGGCGATCTCGGTCTGCAGCACGGGCAGCCTGGCCTCGATGGTGCCGACCTGCTGGGTCAGGGTCGCCACGCTCTGCTCGGCCACACGGAGGTCCTCCTCGGCCTCGACTACCGCGGCCGTCGCCGCGGCGGCGGTGGTGTCAGCAGTCCTGGCCGTCTCCTCCAGCCCCGGCAGCGCGGCGCGGGCGTCCGCCAGCTTCTTCTGCGCGGCGTCGACCTGGGTCTGCGCCGCGTCACCTCGAGCGACCAGGTCGGCCAGCTCCTGCGTGGCGGTGCCGATCGCAGCCACCTGGGTGTCGACGGCGTTCTGCGCCGTGGTCGCCGCCGCGGTCGCGCTGTCCAGGCGGTTCTTGGCGCCGGCGAGCTCACCCTCCTGGGTCGCCTTGTCAGCGAGGGCCTGGGTCTTCTGCACCTCCAGGCCGGCACGTTCGGTCTGCGCGGCCCTCAGCTGCGTCTGCAGCGGCGCGATCCGGGCGATCAGCGTCGACTTCTGCTCCTGGAGGGTCGCCAGCTCGGCGTTCGCGGCGGCGATCGCGGCGGTCAGCGTGGCCTTGTCCTCCGCGAGCTTGTTCAGCGACATCATCGTGGTGTCGATCCTGCCGACCAGCGTCGCGTGATCGGCGTCCAGCGCGGCGATCTCGGCCTCGGCGGTCTTGATCTGCGTCGTCAGCTCGCCCTCCTCGGTGACCAGCGCGGCGCGGTCTGCCGTGAGCACCGCGATCTGCTCGGCGTTCTGCCGGGCAGCGGCCTTGAGCAGGTTCACCTGGACCACGCCACGGTGCGCCAGCTGGTTGGTCACACCGTTGCAGATCCCGTTCGTCCCGGTCGTCGCCTGGGCGGGGCCGGCGATCAGCAGTCCGCCGAACAGCACCGGTGCCACAAGAGCCGCCGTCCCCCGCCGCACACGCGACCTCGAAACCCCCGAAGCCGAAACTCCCGCAGGCGAAACTCCCGCAGTCGAAACTCCCGCAGTCGAGACGCGACCCCCACGTCGCTCAGAAATACCCATGTCTGCTGATGCCTTTCGCTACCACCGTCGACAAACCCCCTGATGAGGCTGCCTTCCCGGTGGAAGGTAGGCCCGAGAATTCCGGCACGCCATAGCAAAGGCGCTCCCCGGGCGTTCAAAGTCCTAAACGCACCCCGGACACGAACCAGTTTGTTACTGGCCTGTTTATGAAGCGCTGTTCAACGCGGCATGATGTTCATTATCTGGGCAAGATCTCGATATTCGTCGGGGGACTCATGACTTCTCCGCCGCCCTCGAGCGCTCCGCCTGCCCGAAAGCCCCACGACCACAGACAGCGACCTCGTCGCCGCGTCGACGACCAGGCAGCCGTCGTGCAGGTCGACCGCCACCCAGCCCACCGCTGCGAGGTCGTCGCGGCGCTCGGGCGGGGGACCCGCACCGGCTCACCCGGGCGCCTCCTACCGCCTCGAGGACCGTCGCGTGCCCACGGACGCGGGCCGGTCGTCGTGGGGGCGCGGCCAGGCTCCCCCGTTGTCCGCACCGCACGCAGCCCGCGCACCCTCGACACCGCACACTGGCTCCGCGGCGACCCCGACCCCGACCCCGAGCCCGACCCCGACCCCGACCCGACCCGACCCCGACCCAGGAGCGCACCCGTGCCGACCCCCGACGACACCGCCCGCCGCGAGGGCACCCTGACCCAGTGGGACGACGACCGCGGCTTCGGCTTCGTCACCCCCGCCGGCGGAGGTGCGCGCGTGTTCGTGCACGTGAGCGCCTTCCCGCGGGGCGGCCGGCCGAGACAGGGCTGCGCGGTCACCTACGTCACGGAGCGCGACGACCGCGGCCGGCCGCGGGCGACGCGGGTGCAGTACTCCCGCGCGCGCCGCACCCCGAACCGGACCGGTGGACGCAGTCCTGCCCGCATCGCGCGCTCCCGCGACACCGGCGCCGCGCTGGCCGCCGCCGTCGCGTTCTTCGGGATGCTCGGCGGGCTCGTCCTCCTCGACGCGCTGCCGCTCGCACTGCTCGGCGCCGACGCGATGTTCAGCGTGGCCGCGTTCGTGCTGTACCGCTCCGACAAGGCCGCCGCCACCCAGGGCCGCTGGCGCACGCCGGAGGCCACGCTGCACACGGTCGCGCTGCTGGGCGGGTGGCCGGGTGCGCTGGTCGCACGGCCGCTCTACCGGCACAAGACCCTCCGGCAGCCGTTCCGCACCATCTTCTGGTGCACGGTCGTCGTCAACGTCGCGGCGCTGGCGTGGATCGTGCAGGCGGAGTCGCTGCAGCTGCCCTGAGCAGCCCGTCGCCTGCCGCGTCAGGCCCGGTCGTCCGGCTCGACGACCGACGCCTCGCGCCGCTCCTGCAGGCGCTGCTGCGCCTCACCCAGGAACGCCAGGCAGGGCGCGTCCGCGTCCGGGTGCCGCTCGGTCAGGTGGAAGATCCACCGGTCCATCGCGGCCATGAACCCGTTGTCGGCTCCGGGGCGGTAGGCCGACCAGGCACGGTCGTCTCGGACGACGCAGCGGGTGCAGGCGATCTTGTAGACGAGCTGCTCGTCGGCGCCGACGTCGATGCGCACCGACGCCAGCGGGCCCGCCTGCGCGGCGGCCTTCCTCTCGCGTGCCGAGCGGCTCGCCGTCATGTCGCACCCCCTGTCCCGTGCCAGGGGGACCTTACGCGCCGGACGACCCGGCACCCGACCGCGCGGGGGTCGTCCCGGGGTCGTCGGACCCCGCGGCGTCCGCTGCGGAGCCGGGGGGCCGGCCCGAACAGTAGCCGGCCAGCAGCGAGCCGGAGCCGTGGTGCCAGACCGAGAAGATCGCGGCGGGCAGGGCGGCGACGCCAGGGTGACGGCCGGGCGCCCACCCGCACCCGCGCCTCAGCACGGCTGGACGAGCTGGACCTGGCTGACCTGCGCCATCTGCGCCATCCGGCGAGTGGCCACGACGCCGCGCGCCTCTCACCGGTGGCGCCCGCGGGCGGCGCCCGCTCCGGTGCGAGGATGACGTGACGCCCCTGGTCGATCAGTGGCAGAGACGAGGAGCCACCAGGTGCCCAGATCCGCCGCCGCCGAGCGCCGCCTCGTCCGCGGGGTCCGCACCGCGGGCCTGCTGCTCGCCGAGGCGCCCCGCTCCGCCCTCGAGCTGGGCGCCACCTCCGCGCTGGCTCCCCTGCTGGCCGCCGAGCGCCGCGGGGACGGCCACGCCGTGCTCGTCGTGCCGGGCCTGGGCCACCACGACGCCTCGACCCTGCTGCTGCGCCGCTACCTGCGGTGGCTCGGCTACTCCGTCTCGGGGTGGCGGCTGGGCGCCAACCTCGGCTCGTCGGAGTCGGTGGTCACCGGGCTGCGCTCGCGGCTCGCGTCCCTGGCCGACACGTCGGGGGAGAAGGTGAGCATCGTCGGGTGGAGCCTGGGCGGCGTCTACGCCCACGAGCTGGCCCGCCGCGCGCCGGGCAGCGTCCGGCAGGTCGTGACGCTGGGCAGCCCCGTGCGTCCGGGCGGACGGCCCGGCCGCACCGTGTCGGCCGCCTTCGACCAGCTCGCCCGCCTGCACCTGGCCGCCCCGATGGTGCCGAGGCCGTGGCAGGAGGCCGGGGCGCTGCGGGTGCCCGCCACCTCGGTGTACTCCCGCACCGACGGGGTCGTGCCGTGGCGGGCCTGCCGCCTGGGCCCGGCGACGCGGCGCGAGAACGTCGAGGTCCACGGCAGCCACCACGGCCTGATCCACAACCCGAGCGTGCTGCACCTGCTCGCCGACCGGTTGGCCCAGCCCGAGGGCCGTTGGCGGCCGTTCTCGCCCGGCCTGCTCGTGCGCGCCGCCTACCCCTCCTGACCGCGGGCGGCCCTCAGGGGGCGGGGGTGCGGAGGATCTTCTCCATCGCCTTGCCTCGGGCCAGCTCGTCGATGAGCTTGTCGAGGTAGCGGACCTGCTGCATCAGCGGGTCCTGGACGTCCTGCACCCGCACCCCACACACCGAGCCGGTGATCAGGTCGGCGTGCGGGTGCAGGGTCGCGGCGGCGAAGAAGTCCTGGATCGTGGTCCCCGCGGCCAGGTGAGCCTCGAGCGCGGCGGCGTCGAAGCCGGTCAACCAGGCGATGACCTCGTCGACCTCGGCCCGGGTGCGACCCTTGCGCTCGGCCTTGGTCACGTAGTGGGGGTAGACCGAGGCGAAGGGGACGGTGAAGATCCGGCTCACCCCGGAAGGCTAGACCGGTGCTCCGCGAGCACCTCGGCGTCGAGGTCGAGCATGCCGGGGAGGTCGTCCCCGCTGTCCCTCCGTGCCCTCCGTGCCCTCCGTGCTTCTGGTGCTTCTGGTGCTTCTGGTGCTCCTGGTGGACGTGGCCGCGGTCGTGGTGGTCGTGGCCCGCGTGCTGGTGGTCGCTCATGTCGGCCCGGCAGCGCCTGCGCGGGCTCCGCGTCGCGCGCGGGTGGTCGCTCGACGACCTGGCCGGCCGCTGCTTCCTGAGCGCGTCCACCCTGAGCCGGCTCGAGACGGGCCACCGTCGTATCGGCCTGGACCAGCTGAGCGCGATCGCGCGGGCGCTCGGCACCACGATCGACCGGCTCGTCGAGCCCGAGGACGGCCAGGACGTCGGGATCCGCCCGCAGCAGGACCAGGCCCGCGGGATGACGACCTGGCTGCTCTCGCGCGACCCGGGCCCGCACGGGCTGAAGGCCGTGAGGCTGCGCCTCACCCAGCCGCCGCGCCGGCGCGAGGACGGCGAGCTGCCCGTCCACCCCGGACGCGACTGGTTCACGGTGCTGTCCGGCACCGTGCTGGTGCTGCTCGGCGCCCGCACCATCCGGGTCGAGGCCGGCCAGGCCGCCGAGTTCTCCACGATGGTGCCGCACTCGGCTGCGACGGCGGGCCGGCGGAGGTCATCGCCATCCTCGACCCGGACGGCGAACGCTCCCACCTGCGTCCCTGAGCGGACCCCCCCTCGCGCACCCGGCACGGCGACCTACCGGATCGGAGGGTGGCCCACGTCACACCCCCGGGCGTAACGTCAGCCCCGCGGACGCCCGCTCGGGGTCGCGGAGGCGAGGAGACACGCTCATGGCTGCACACCTGGTCCGGCCGGCCCGCGCGATCAGGCGGGGCCGGCTCGCCGCGGTCGCCGTGCTCGCCCTCGGCCTGCTGGCCACCCCGACGCTGCCCGCCGTCGCGGCGCCCGCCTCGCCCGCGTCCTTCCCGTCGTCCGCGTCGTCCGCGGCGCCCACGGTGGACGGGCCGCGCATCGCGGAGTCGCGGCGCTGCCCGCAGCTGGACCTGGCCGACCGCTGGTACGGCGACGTGGGCGCACGGCTGCAGCAGGTGATCGACCTGGCGGGCACCTGCACCGGCGCGCCCCGGCGGCGGAACAGGTTCGCGGTCTTCGACTGGGACAACACGATGATCAAGAACGACATCAGCGACCAGACGACGTTCTGGCTGCTGCGTCGCTCGCTGCTGCTCCAGCCCCCGGGCCGGGACTGGTCGAGGACCAGCCGGTGGATCAGCCCGGCCGCCACCGGCGCGCTGCGCGAGGCCTGCGGGTCCCTGGCCGCGCCCGGTCGTCGCCTGCCCACCGGACGTCGGGACCCACAGTCCGTGGCCTGCGCCGACGAGATCCTCTCGATGCGCCTCGAGCAGACCACGACCGACGGCCAGCCCGGGTTCGCCGGCGACTACGACCACCGCCGGATGAACGCCGGCTACGCCTGGATGGCCCAGCTGATGGCGGGCCGCCGGCCGGCGCGGGTCCGCCAGATCGCCGCCAACGCGCGCGGCGCGGCGCTGTCCGCGCCGAGGGGCGCGACCTGGCGGGTCGGCAGCACCCGGCAGATCCGCTGGATCCGCTACTACCGGCCGATGCGCGACCTGGTGCGCACCCTCGACAGGGCCGGCATCACGCCCTGGATCGTCACCGCCTCCCCCGAGCTGTGGGCCGACGTGTGGGGTCGCGGCGTCGGCATCCCGGCCCGCCGCGTCGTCGGCATCCGCACCGTCGTCGAGCGCGGCCGGGTGACGACCGGTCTGCGCGGCTGCGGCGGCTACGCCGACGGCAGCGACCGGATCATGACCTACGTCGAGGGCAAGCGCTGCTGGGCCAACAAGGTCATCCTCGGCATCGACGGCCCCGCGGCGCTGCGACCGGCCCCGCCCCGGCGACGTCAGGTCATCTCGGCCGGCGACTCCTCCACCGACGTGGTCATGGTCGGCGACGCCACCGGAGCCCACGTCGCGATCAACCGCAACAGCGACGAGCTGATGTGCCGCGCCTACGACGACGCCGACGGCCGCTGGCTGGTCACCCCGATGTTCATCGACCCGCTCCCGCGGCTGACCGAGGGCTACCCCTGCTCCACCGCGGGTGCCACGCAGCGCGACGGCTCCGAGGGTCCGGCGCGACGCCCGGACGGCTCGGTCATCCCCGACCAGGCCGACCGCGTGCACCCCTGACGCCGGCCCACCGACCCCGGCGCGGGCCGGCTCCGGCCGGGGTCGAACCGGGCCGGGCCGCGGACGTCGCACGCCCCCATGGCTACGTCGTCGTCCGCGCTCCGGGTCCGACCCCCGGCCGCCGCCATGCTGCCGCCCGGACGGCCGCCACGCCCGGCCATTTCATCGCGATCCGCTCGTGCAACGAGGACACCGTCACGACAGGCAGCCGCAGGTCGCGCCGTCGAGCAGCACCAACCTCTCCGTGACGCGCTCGCGGATCACGGGATCGCCCTGCTCGTCGGCCAGCAGCGCCAGGTGGTCGCACACCGGCCGGGCGACGGCGGGCAGCGCCCCGAGCAGCATCGCGCTGGTCACCGCGCGACCCCCGTACGGACTGACCGCGATGTCGACGACGAGGCGGGCGAGCAGGGGCTGCTCGGGCAGACCGAGACCGTCGGTGATCCGCAGCGCGGCGGCACGTGCCGTCTGACGGTGCCCGTCCGCCCGGTGGCGCGAGGGCCCCCCCACCGTCGCGTCCGGCGCGAGGGGCCGACGCAGCGCGACGCCCGCCGTGGCGCGGACCGACGCCGGGACCAGGCGCCACAGGTGCGTGAGCGGCCCGTGCCGGGGCGAGCCGGGCTCGCAGTCGTCGAGCAGCGACGCCAGCCGACGGACCAGGCCGGCCCAGAACGCCGGACCGTCGGCCGCCACCTGGGCCATGTTCTCCAGGGCGAGCGCGGCGGCCGTCACGACCTGTCCGCGCTCGTCGGCCAGCAGCCCGAGGCACCACGAGACCGCGTCCGGGGTCACCGCCTCGCCGACCGCGCTCATCACGTCGGCGACCTCGCGACCCTCGGGGGCGCGCATCAGCTCACGGGCGACCTCGAGCACGACGTGCCCGTAGGCGCTGCACCGCAGCAGCGACAGCGCCTCGTACCGGGTGGGGTAGCCGTGGCCGGTCGCGGTGCACAGCTCGTCGACCAGACGTCGCACGAGCCGGGCCGCGAACGGCTCGGGCAGCCCGATCGCGGCCGGCTCGGCGAGGGCGCGTGCCCAGGTGAGCCAGTCGCCGCCGGTCGGCGGCGCCGAGGCCGGCTCGCAGGACGACCACCGCGTGGAGACGGCGTCGTCGTCCTGCCCCGGCCGGTCGGGGTCGGCGTCCAGCACCGCCAGACGGTCCAGGAGCGCCATGGTCAGCGCCGACAGGGCGCCCACGGTGACCGCCGTCGAGCCCGGGGAGAGATCGCGCGGGCTGAGCGCCGGGAACGTGCGGCACATGACGTCGATCGGGGCGCGCAGGAGCCCCGGGGGCAGGTCCAGCGCGCGCTCGTAGGCGTCGACGAGACCGCCGTCGCGCAGCTTGGCCGTCTCCAGGCGGTGCAGCCGGGTGGGGTTGCTGCCGGTCGCGGCGGCCATGTCCTCCAGGCGGGGGTACCGGCCCGAGAGGAGCCGCGCGGTCCGCAGCACCCACGCGCAGCGGACGCCGACCCCGAGGCCCGGCCCGGTGAGGTCGGTGGCGTCGTCCAGGACGCCCGTCGTCACCCGGGCCACACCCGATGATGGCACCGGCGTCCGCGCAGGGGTAGGGGCTCGAGCGGCGGCCCGAGCGGGGCAGCGACCGGGGCGCGCCACGCGACGACCGGCGCGACGACCCCGTCGGCGCCGTTGCTCAGGGCGCGCTCACGTGCTGGTAGTCGGGGCTCGACCAGCGCCCGCCCCAGGTCCAGCCGAGCCGGGCGAAGGCGACGGTGGCGACGCCGCCCTCGCGCAGCACCCCGGCCGGCGCGGCGGCCCCCGAGGAGCGGTCCACGTCGGTGAAGCGTCGTCCGGCCGGCGGCTGCACGCCCCCACCGGGCAGGACGTAGGGGTTCTGCACCGGGTTGAGGTCGATGGCGCGCCCGTAGGCGTGGTCGGACCAGGACGTCTGGCCGGCGACGCGGCGGCAGTTGTAGCCCGAGGTGTTGTTGGCCGCCATGGAGGCCTCGTCGTCGCCGTCGTAGGCGTCGACGAGGCGCATCCGGCGGATCGGGAACCGCGCCTCGTAGAGGGTGCCGAAGACGTCGACGACGTCACGGGCGACGTCGCGGTGCACGACCATCCGCCCGGTGCGGGCCTCGCCGTCGAAGCCGACGTAGGACATCCGGAGCAGCCGCAGGTCGTCGAGGCCGACGGGGCAGGTGGCCTCGTCGTGGCTGCTGCCGCGCATCGTGCGACGGGTCGCGGCGTCCACGGCGGCGACGGTGCCGGTGTAGGGCGGCAGGTCGGCCCCGGACCCTGGCCGTCCCCGTCGCCGTCCCCGTCGCCGTCCCCGCCGCCGTCGCCGCCGCCGTCACCGCCGGTACCACCGTCGCTCCCGTCCTGGGCGTCCTCGGAGGGTCCGGGCTCCAGGTCGGTGCAGCCGCGCAGCGCGCGTTGGTCGGCCACCGCCGCCGCCCGCTCCGAGCGCGGGAGCCGCTGGGGGGTGCCACCGGCGACCGGGATCGTGCCCGGCACCCAGGTGTCGCGCACGACGCGGCCCTCGCGCAGCTCGAGGCGCAGCACCCCCGTGGCCCGCTGGATGCCGTGGTACCAGGCGAAGTTGCCCAGGCCGTAGCCCACGTAGGTGTCCCCGAGCATCCCGGAACCGAGCAGGACGTGGGCGTGGGCGCCGACCACGACGTCCGCACCGGCCGCGGCGACCTGCTCGGCGAGCCGCTGCTGGTCGCCGGTCGGGCAGGCCACGCCCTCGTCGCCCCAGTGCAGGTAGACCACCACGACGTCGGCCTGGTCGGCCGCGGCGCGCACCGCGCGGAGCAGTCGCACGGGGCGCTCCCCGCGCGCGGAGGCCAGGCCCGGGCCCGCACCGGGGCGACGGCCCAGGTGGCCTCGACGCTCTCACGCGGCGAGGCGTCGGCGGCCAGCACGGCGACGTCGGTGCCGCGCACCGTGGTGCGGTACGGACGGAAGGCCGCGGCGGGGGTGCGCCCTGCGCCGAGGACGGCGACCGGGGAGTCCTCTCCGGCGGCCAGGGTGTCCCGCAGGCCCGGGGCTCCGTAGTCGGCGCCGTGGTTGTTGGCCACGGTGGCGACGTCGACGCCGGAGCGCTCCAGCACGCCGAGCACGCCGGGCGGGGCGTCGAACCAGTAGCGGTCCCCGGGGTCCTCGAGCTCCTTGGCGGCGGGCTGCCGGTCGCCGGCGACGACCGCGGCCTCGAGGTTGACCATCGCGACGTCCGCGCGGCGCAGCTCCCCGGACAGCGCGCCCAGGTCGCCGCCGGGTGCGGCGGGCAGACCGGCGAGCGAGCCCTCGACGTGGACGTCGCCGGCGAAGGCGAGCACCACCGGCTCCCGCGGCGTGCCCGGCCGGTCCCGGAGGCGGTCCTGCACCGAGGTCCCCCCACGAGCGGTCTCGGCGGCGCCTGTCGCGACGCGGGTGGTACCGGCGGCCCCGTCCGGGACCGGGCCGTTCTCGCGGACCACGAACGCGGTCGTCGCGCCGACCACCGCCACCACGAGCAGGACGACGAGACCCACCACGCTCCGAGCGTGCCACCGCATGCCGTGCTCCCTCCGCCGGGACTGCTGTCGACCGTACTGACGCAGGACCACCCCCCTCTGGTTGCGGGCGGGGGTCGCGGACCGGTCCCGCGACCACGTCCTGCTCAGGGCCCGAAGCGCCGCTCGATGACGTCGAGGGCCCGGAACCGGTTGTAGCGCTGGACGGCGATGAACGGGGCGTTGATCGCCACGCCGTAGCCGGCGAGCAGGGCGGAGGCCAGCGGGGCGTTCCAGAGCACGAACACCGGTCCGCAGCACAGCGCCCACCAGTGGCCCAGCTCGGCGCGACGGGTCTCCTCCACGAACTGGCGCAGGCCCGGCTCGTCGGTGCCGGGCAGGTGCCGCTTGCTGACGCCGCCGGGGAACAGGTCCCCCGCCTCGGGCAGCCGGTCCTTCCAGTCGCGGATGCGCGCCTGGTCGGCGTACCAGCGGCCGTCGCGCTCGAAGGCGCGCCGGCGCAGCAGCCACCCGTTGCCGGCCAGGTGGTCCTCGCGCAACCGGTGGGCCGCGTACCCGGTCGCGGCGTGGAAGACGCCCCAGGCGGCGACGTCGAGGGCGAGGTTCTTCCTGCGCGACATCAGGCGACGCAGCATCAGGCACCGCCCCGGGCCGACGAGCGGCGGTCGAGGTCGACCGGACGGCCCCGCCACGACACCGAGCGCCGTACCACGGTGAGCACGGCCGAGCGGGCGAAGAGGACGTCGAAGGCCAGCAGCGCGGCCGGGAACAGCGCCCACGTCCACCAGGCGAACGAGCCGATCCGGCGCTGGATCGCGCGCAGCTGCCAGGCGAAGCCCACCCAGGCGACGGCCCAGACGGCCAGGGAGCCGTAGGTCAGCGGCAGCCCGTGGCCCAGCGCGACCTCGAGCAGTGCCAGCACCAGCCCGACGCCGGCCGCGTGGTGGGCGCACATCCACAGCAGCGCCCCCAGGGCGGGCGCGCGCCGGGCGGCCGAGGCGCCGGAGGCGACGTTCTTCGTCCAGCCGTCGGCCAGCTGCCGCAGCCCGCCGGGGTAGCTGCGCATCCGCACCGCCGGCCCGCCGACCGCGCACCGCACCGGCAGGCCGGCCCGGTCGAAGGCCAGGGCCAGCTCGACGTCGTCCAGGATCGCCCCGCGCACCGCGGCGTGGCCGCCGGCGCGCTCGTAGTCGGCGCGCGAGGTGAGCAGGCAGGGGCCGAAGGCCATCGGCCGCCGTCCCGCGCGTCGGGTGAACGCGCCGCTGGCCATCAGCGACATCACGTTGAAGTACATCGACAGCTGCTCGTAGCCGAGCACCACGCCGTGGAAGGGCTGCACCGAGACCAGGCCACCGGCGCGGGCGTGCAGGGCGAGCAGGCCCCCCAGCGCGTCGGGGGCCAGCACCGTGTCGGCGTCGAGGAACAGCAGGAGGTCGCCGCGCCCGGCCTCGACGCCGAGGTGGCAGGCCCACGCCTTGCCCGTCCAGCCCGGTGGGGGCGTGCTCGCCGCGACGACCCGGGCGCCGCCGCTGCGCGCGGCGCGGGCGGTGGCGTCGGTGGAGCCGTCGTCGACGACCACGACCTCGGCGACCGGGGTGTCCAGGCCGCGCAGCGAGGACAGCAGCGTCGGCAGCGTGGCCTCCTCGTCGCGAGCCGGCACCACCACCGTGACCGACCCGGCGGCCCCGTCGCCCCCCGTGGGGGCGCCGGCGTCGCGCGGGACCGTGCGCAGGTCCCCCAGCAGCCACCAGGCGCAGCCCGCCGCGACGAGCAGCGCGAGGACGAGGACCAGCTCAGGCACGCCGGGCGCCGGCGGTGCGGGTGACGAGCAACGGCATGCCGCCGCGCGGGTGCACCGCGACGCGCGCGTCGGGGGCCGGGCGGGTCCACCCCGGCGGCACCGCGACCCGGTGCTCGCCGAGCAGCCGGCCGAGCACCAGCACCATCTCGCCGAGCGCGAACTCCCGGCCGATGCACAGCCGCGGGCCCTGGCCGAAGGGCAGGTAGCCGGTGCGGCCGGCGTCGGCGCCGAGGAAGCGCTCGGGGCGGAAGGCCAGCGGATCGGGCCAGGTGTCCGCGCGCCGGTGCAGCAGCCACGGGCTGAGGATGACCAGGGTCCCGGCGGGCACCTCACGACCGGCCACCACGTCGGCACCGTGGGCACGCCGCGACAGCGTCCACGCGGGCGGGTAGAGGCGCAGCGCCTCGTCGACGACGGCGCGGGTGAGCGGGACGACGTCGCGGTGGCCGAGCATCGGCACCGGCCCGGCGTGGGCGGCCAGCTCGTCGCGCACCTGCTCCTGCACCTCGGGGTGCTCGGCGAGCAGCATCAGGGTCCAGGCCAGCGCGGCGGCCACGGTCTCGTGGCCGGCGATGACCATCGTGACCAGCTCGTGGCGGATCTCGAGGTCGCTCATCCCGCTGTCCAGGAGCAGGCCGAGCAGGTCGTCCCCGTGGTCGTCCCCGTGGTCGTCCCCGTGGTCGTCCCCGTGCTCGCCGGACCGGTCCGCCCCCCCGTGCCCGGCCGAAAGCCCGCCCGGCCCACCGGCCGCGCGCCGCTGCGCGATCAGCTCGAAGCAGATCGCGTCCAGGCGGCGCCGGGTGGTGCGCATCCGCAGGTTCGTCGGGGTCGGGGCGTGCCGGGCCCCGGGCATCACCGAGCGGCCCGCCTTGACCACGAGGGTCGCCGCCTCGCTGGTGGCGTCGAGCAGCGCGCGGGCCCGCCCGGACAGGTCGGTGGAGAACAGCGCCCGGCCCACGGCGTCCAGGCCGATGCCGTGGGTCAGCGCGGCGACGTCGACGACGCCCCCGCCCGCGGTCGCGGTGTGACCGGAGCCGAGCCGTGCGGTGATCGCCGCGTCCGCGGCGGCGCGCACCTGCGCGCCGACCGCCTCGAGGCGGTGGTGGTGGAAGGCGGGCGCGGCCATCCGGCGGTGCTCGATCCAGGTCGGCTCGGCCGAGGCCAGCAGGCCGGGCCCCGTCACCCGGGCCAGCGCCGCGTACTGCGCGGTCTGCTTGCCCCAGTTCCGCGCCGAGGTCTGCAGCACGTGGCGGGCGTCGGCCGGGTCGTTGAGAAGCAGCACCGGCGGGCCGGGCACCGGGAACGAGGCGAGGTCGCCGAACCGCTCGGCGACCTCGCGCAGGAAGGTGAGCGGGTCGGCGCGCACCGCGCGGAACGCCTTGGCCATGTCCCACGACGTCGGCCCGGGCACGCCGATGTCGGTGGGCTGCAGCGCCTCGAGGCGCGCGGCGAGGCTCACGCCCGCACCTCGTCGTCGCGACGGCCCAGTCGGACCCACACCACGGCGGTGGTCAGGACCAGGGCGAAGCCGAACATCAGGTCCTCCACCGGGGCGTAGACGATCCGGCCGTCGCCCAGGAACGAGATGCGGCCGTCGCCCAGGATGGTGCCGGGGTCGTAGCGCACGATGCCGCGCCCGGTCAGCCAGCCGTTGGTGAGCAGCTGGAAGAACACGATGATCGTGTAGGCGAACCACCACGACCGGGTCGAGGTGAGCCGGGTGCGGAGCACCCGACGGTCCAGGAGGATCGCGAGGAGCACCGCCACCACGGCGATCGCGGTGTAGCTCACCGGGCCTGCTCGCCGCGTCGGCCCGCGCCACGGACGCGCCCGGCCCGGGCCGGGCGCGACTCGCCCCGCACGACCCGCACGGCCTCGTAGGTCAGCACGGTGACCAACGGGATCACGACGAAGAACGAGATCTCCTCCAGCGGGAGGCCGGCGACCCGCCAGGGCAGCGTCTGCGCGTCGTCGAAGCTCCAGTGGCCGACGTGGGTGGCCCACAGGTCCCACCCCAGGAACGGGGTGCCGGCCGCGAGGATCGTCAGCAGCAGGCGCCGGGGCTGGCGCAGCACCCGCAGGCCGAAGGCGGGCACCAGCGGCAGCGTGCCGGCCAGGCAGAAGAGCAGCATGGCGGCGTAGGCCCAGTGCGGCAGGCTCATCGCGTCACCCGTCGGTGGCCGTGACGAGCGGTCATCCGGGCACCGGCCGCGACGACCGGTCCCCGGTCAGCCGCTTGAGGACGAGCTCGGCGCTGATCAGGCACATCGGCAGGCCGACGCCGGGCACGGTGCTGGCCCCGGCGTAGAGCAGGCCGTCGACCTTCGCCGAGACGTTGCCCGGCCGGAAGAACGCGCTCTGGCGCAGCGTGTGCTCCAGCCCGAGCGCCCCGCCCTGCCAGGCGTTGTAGCGCCGGGCGAAGTCCTCGGGGCCCGACGGTGTGGCGCACCCGGACACGGGCGCGCAGGTCGGGGATGCCGGCCCACGACGGCCACCTGGTCGATGGCCGCGTCGGTGGCGCGCTCGACCATCGGCGACCCCTCGCCGTCGTCGCCGCCGGAGCCGATGGCGGGGTCGGCCGGCACGGGGACCAGGACGAACAGGTTCTCGCAGCCCTCGGGCGCGACGGTGGCGTCGGTGGCCGAGGGTTTGCAGACGTAGATCGAGGCCGGGTCGGGCACGCGGGTGCGCTCACCGAAGATGTCGCCGAAGTTCTGGCCCCAGTCGGAGGTGAAGAACAGCGAGTGGTGGGCCAGCTGCGGCAGCGCGCCGCTCGACGCCGAGCATGGCCAGCACCGCGCCCGGGCCGGGTGAGCGGCGTCGCCAGGATCGTTGCGGGGATGGGTCTGCTGCGCTTGCGGGCAGGAGCGCGGTCTCGAGGTGGTGCAGGTCGGCGGCGCCCACGACGACGTCGGCGGGCAGGACGGTGCCGTCGCCGGTCTCGACGCCGGTGACCCGGGGGCGGCCGCGGCCGGTGGGCTCGGCGGTGAGGATCCGGGTGACCGGGGTGCCGGTCTGCAGCCGGGCGCCGTGGCGTCGAGCGAGGTCGGCGACGACCTCGATCAGCCGGGTGAACCCGCCCTGCGGGTAGAGCACGCGGTCGCCGAGGTCCAGGCTGCTCATCAGGTGGTACATGCTCGGCGCGCGGGTGGGCGAGGAGCCGAGGAAGACCGCGGGATAGCCCAGCACCTGGCGCAGCCGGTTGTCGGTGAACCGGGAGGCGACCAGGGAGCCCAGCGAGCGGGTCAGCAGCCGGACCAGCGCGGGGGCCCCGCGCAGCACGTCGGGGTGCAGGAACGCCGTCGGGGAGTCGAAGTTGCTGTAGAGGAAGCGGCGCAGGGCGATGTCGTAGGTCTCCTCCGCGGAGCGGAGGTAGGCGTCGAAGGCCCGGCCGGCGCCGGGCTCGAGCTGCTCGAAGACCGCCCGGTTGTGCGCGCGGTCGGGCCGGATGTCGACCGGCCGGTCGTCGCCCTCGAAGAACACCCGGTAGCTCGGGTCCAGCGTGACCAGGTCCAGCTCGGCCTCGGCGGTGGTGCCGAGGAGGGCGAAGAAGTGCTCGAAGACCTCCGGCATCAGGTACCACGACGCGCCGGTGTCGAAGCGGAACCCGTCCCGTTCGATGCTGCCCACCCGCCCGCCGAGCTCGTCGTTCTTCTCCACGAGGTCGACGCTGTGCCCGCGGGAGGCCAGCAGCGCGGCGGTGGCCAGCCCGGCGATGCCGCCGCCGACGACGACGATCCGGCGCGAGCCGTGGCCCGCGGCGCTCGAGCGGGTGGTCGAGCGGTCGGGCAGCAGGGAGGTCATGGGCGGGCCTCGCGCCAGGAGCCGGCCACGATGCGCAGCTTCACCGGTCCGGGGACCCGCACGCGGGTGCGGCGGATCTCGGCGGCCGGGGTGGCGCGCAGCCGCACGGCGAGCTCGGCGAACGTCGCGTGGGCCATCCGCACGGCGCGGCGGCTGCTCGTGGGCAGGGAGCCGATGACGGTGTCCGCGGCGGCGAGGTCGGCCTCGATGTCGTCGAGGATCCGGTCGCGGTCGGTGTCGCTGAGGTGGTCGACGTCGAGCTCCGGGAAGTAGAGGCGTCCGAGGGTGTCGTTGTCCTCCGCGAGGTCGCGCAGGAAGTTGATCTTCTGGAAGGCGGCGCCGAGCCGGCGTGCGCCCGGTGCCAGGTCATCGTAGCCGGGGGCCCCCTCGCGTCCGGGGTGGTCGGAGCCGCCCGCACCGGGGGCGAGGAACACCCGCAGGCACATCAGCCCGACGACCTCGGCGGAGCCGTAGACGTAGGTCTCGAAGCTCGCCTGGTCGTGGACCGTGGTGTCGAGGTCCATCCGCATCGAGGCGAAGAACGGGTCGATGAGGTCCTCCCCGATCCCGCACTCCAGCGCCGTCCGGGCGAAGGCGTGCACGACGAGGTTGGCGCTCCAGCCGCACCGCAGCGCGTGGCGGACGTCCTCGTGCAGCCAGGTCAGCATCTGCTCGCGCGACGCGGTGCTCAGGGCGGGGTCGGGGTGGTCGACGATCTCGTCGGCCACCCGGACCAGGGCGTAGACGTTGCAGACCTGGGTCCGCACGGGCTCGGCGAGCAGGCGTGAGGCGATCCCGAAGGAGCTGGAGTAGGTGCGGATGACCGCAGCGGCGCTGGTCTCCGAGACGGCGTCGTAGAGGCTGCCTGCGCGGCGGCGCGCCCGGGTGGACGCGCTCACGCGGCGACCCCGTCACCGTCGGCGAACATCGTCGGGCGGGTGATCTCGGCGTCGAGGAGGTCGGCGGGGATGCCGAGCTCGCCGACGATCTGCTGCGCCGCGGCGAGGTGAGCCTCGGCGAGCTCCTGGACGTAGCGCCGCGAGCCGGAGACCGTCAGCAACCGGCGGGCCTCGGCCAGCTCGGAGGCGGTGAGCTCGCGGCCGAGGTGGAGGCTGATCTCCTCCCACTGCGGCGTGGCGCGGGAGTGGGCCAGCAGCGGCGTCTGCTTGCAGGTGCGCAGGTCGCCGGTGGCGCTCTTGCCGGTCCGGGCGGGGTCGCCGAAGACGCCGAGCAGGTCGTCGACGAGCTGGAAGGCCACCCCGAGGAGGCGGCCGGCCTCGCCGAGGCGGGTCACCGTCCTCTCCCCGGCGCCGGCGAGCAGGGCACCGCTCTGCAGCGGCAGGCCGAAGGAGTAGGCGCTGGTCTTCTGCTCCTCCATGACCAGGCTCTCGGGCAGGGTGGCCGCGCGGACGCTCAGCGAGAGCCGGACGTCGGCGAGCTCGCCGGCCGCGGAGGTGTGCAGGGCGGCGTCGAAGAGGTCGAGGAGACGGTGGGTGACCGCGGTGGTCGCGCCGCACAGGGCGACGGCGCGGATCGCCGCGGCCAGCGCCAGGTCCCCGGCGAGGATCCCGGCCGTGCGTCCGTAGGTGCCCGCGTCCTCGGCACCGGACCCGGACTCGCGGGCGTAGCCCTGGAAGGTTCCGCTGACGTTGGGCCGGCCGCGCCGGCGGTCGTCCCCGTCGATCACGTCGTCGTGGATCACGAAGGCGGTGTGCAGCAGCTCGACCGCCGCGCCGACCTCGACCGCGGCAGCGGTGGAGGTGCCCCCCAGGGCGTCGTGGACCGCCGTCAGCAGCGCCGGTCGGAACCGCTTGCCGCCCTCGGTGGCCGCGCTCAGCGCGTCCCACAACCGGGCGTGCTCGGGCTCGGTCGCCTCGGCGCGGGCGCGGCCCTGCTCGAGCAGGCGGCGCAGGGCCTCGTCCGTGGTGGCCTCGTCCGTGGTGGCCTCGTCCGTGGTGGCCTCGTCCGTGGTGGCCTCGTCCGTGGTGGCCTCGTCCGTGGTAGCTGGGCTCACTGGTCCTCCGACTGTCGCTGCACGTCCGTGGAATCCTAGACACGAGTTGAACAAAGAACTAGACAGCGTGCAGAGGTCGGCCCGAGGGCCCCGTCGCACGCACGGGTGCGTCGAGGTCGCCGCAGGCCAGGGCCTCCACCCTACCGACGCCTCGGGCGCGCGGGGCGGGCACGTGCGTCGTCCGGCGCGCAGCCGGTGGGCTCGAGCGGCACGTCCGCCTCGCGGGACAGCAGCACCGCCTCGACCCGGTTCCGGGCCCCCAGCGTGGCGAAGGCGTTCTCCAGGTGCTTGTCCACGGTGCGGCGCGTGATCTGGAGACGGCGCGCGACGCGCTGGTTGTCCAGGCCGCAGGCCACCAGGGCCAGCACCTCGCGCTCCCGCGGTGTCAGCCGGGCGCCGGTGGTGCGGGCCGGGAACGCGGGACCGCTGTGGGCGGCCAGGTGGGCCCGGGGCGCGATCTCGATCGCCTCGTAGCTCTCGGCGCGGGCCAGGCAGCGGCGCAGCGCCGCCCGGAGGTGACGCCCGAGGACCGTCACGAGGAGCCGGTCGTGGCCGTCGAAGGGGCGGGCGCTCCGGGTGAGCGAGACCCCGTGCAGGACCCCGTCGCGTGCGCCGAGCACCGCGGCGAGGTGGTCCTCGACGCCGAGGGAGCGGAAGCACTCGCGGTAGACCGGGTTCTCGTGCCACGACCTCGCGGAGACCAGCTCGCGCAGCGAGAAGACCGGGGCCGGCGCGGGTCCGTCCAGGTGCCGCAGCAGCGGCGAGTCGCCCGCCACCGAGACGAAGTCGGCCAGGGGGCCGACGAGGTCCCCGTCCTGGGGTGAGACGAGGACGTCCTCGTAGGACGACCCGGGGGTGGCTGGGACGCACTGGTGGTAGATGACCTGGTCCGCGTGGAGCGCGTCGGCCAGGGCGGGCAGCAGGTGCGAGCGCACGTCGCCGACGGTGCGGCACTCCGCGGCCGCGGCCGCGACCTCGAGCGCGGCATCCGGGCCGTCGTCCCAGTGGGAGGCGTCCATCGTTGCTCCGGGAGGCGCTAGGTGATTCCACGCATGGTGCCACGGGCCGGGCGCGCCGGACACTGACGAGGAAGCGACGTCCGACCCGCTGGACCACGACCTCGAGGGGCACCCATGCGCACGACCGTCCTGTCCGTCCTCGGCGCGACCGGCGCCTCGGTCACCACGGTGATCGTGCTCGCGGTGCCCGCCGCCGCGACCCCGCCCGCCGGCGGGGCGTGCCTGGGCCCGTGGACCGAGAACACGACCCTGGTCAACCCGCAGGACCCGGGCTTCTTCGACGCCGTGGACAAGAACGGCGACGGCGTCATCTGCGTCAAGGACTGGACCGGCCCGGACCCCGATCCCGAGATCGGGTTCCTGGCCATCGACAACACCGGCCGGCACCGCGGTTGACGTCTCGGCGACGTCGCGGGCCGGCGATCGGCCCACCCTGTCGATCCTGAGACGATGGGCCGGCCGCCGCCCCAGCGGCGCGGACCACGTCAGTCAGGATGCGCGATGAGCACGACGCCCACCGGGAGCGCCACCCCCGCCACCCCCGGGGTGGGTCGTGCCGTTCCGCGCCGGGCGGCCCCGGACCACCTGGTGCTCGCCGACCAGCCGCGCCACGGGGTGACGATCCTGGCCCGTCAGCTGGCCGCGGCCACCGGCGCCCGCACCGTGACCACCGACCAGGTCGCCCCCGGGCACGGCACGGCCGGGCCCGCGCACCTGCACTTCTGCGACCGGCTGCTCGGCGACACCCCCGGCGCGGCCGCCGAGGAGGTCGAGCGACTGGCCCGCCTCGGGCCGCTCACCGTGACCCTCCACGACGTCCCCGCCGCCGCCGACGGGCCGGGCTTCGCCGCACGGGCGGACGCCTACCGCCGGGTGCTGGCCGTCGCCGAGGGCTGGGTGGCCTGCTCGCGCACCGAGCTCGAGCAGGTCGGTCGCGTACTCGCCCCCGACCGGGCCGGCGCGGTGGTCCCGCTGCCGCTGGTCGAGCCGGGCCGCCGCCGGGTGGCCGGACCGGTCGACGCGGGACGCGCCACCGTCGGGGTGCTCGGCTGGATCTACCCGGGCAAGGGCCACCTCGAGGCGCTGCACGCCGCCGCCGGCCTGGGCCGGCGCCGCGACGAACGACCCACCGTGGTGGCGCTCGGCTCGCCCGCGCCGGGCCACGACGCCCTGGTCGCCGAGCTGCACGCCCTGGCCGCACGGCTCGACGTCGGCCTCGAGGTCACCGGCTGGCTGGCCGACGACGACCTGGCGGCCCGCGCCGCGGCCTGTGACGTGGGCGTGGCGGGCCACCGCAACGTCTCCGCGTCGGGGTCGGTGAACAGCTGGATCGCCGCGGGCCACGTGCCGCTGGTCCGGGACTCGCCCTACGCCCGCGAGATGGCCGCGCTGCGGCCCGGCACCCTGACCCGGTACCGCGACGACGAGCACGCACCCGCGGACACGGACCTCGGCACGGGGCCCGGCGTGCCCACGCTCGGCCGGGCGCTGGCCGACCGGCTGCGCCACCCGGTCGCCCTCCCCGGCACGCCTCTGGCGTGGACCCTCGGCGACGTCGCCCGCGCCTACGAGCGGTGGTGGCAGTCGTGAGCGACGAGGCGTGCCGGTGGTGCGTCTCGCACCAGCGGGTCGACCTGGACCCGGCCACGGCCCGGGTGACGGCCGTCGTCGTGCACTACGAGCAGCACGCGGAGCTCGCCCGCACGCTGCACGCCCTGGCCCACCAGAGCGTCCCGGTCGCGCAGGTCGTGGTGGCCGACGACGGGTCGCCGACCCCCCCGCAGGTGCCCGGCGGCGTCGAGGTGGTGCGCAACGAGGACCTCGGGTTCCGGGCCGCGCTGGCCCGCAACCGCGCCGCCGCCCGCGCGACCGGCGACGTGTTGGTCCTCCTCGACGCCGACACCACCCCCGAGCCCGACTACGTCGGGCACCTGCTCGCCGCGGTCGTCGCCGACCCGCTCACCCTGGCGACCGGTAGGCGCCGCTACGCCGACCTCGCCGAGCTGGCCGGGCGCGCCGACCCCGCCGGCGGGCCCGGCCTCGACCTGGAGGCCGCCCGGGCGGGCGCCCTGCCCGAGCCGGCCTGGCTCGTCGACGGGCTCGCCCGTCACCACGACCTGACCGACGACGACGAGGCCAACTTCCGCTACGTCCTCGGCGCCACCATGGCCTGCTCGCGCGCGCTGCTCGCCGAGCTCGGCGGGTTCGACGAGACCTTCGACCGCTACGGCGGGGAGGACTGGGAGGTCGCCCACCGGTGGTGGGTGGCCGGCGGCAGGCTGCGCCACGTCCCCGAGGCCGTCGCGTGGCACGAGGGGCCGGACGCCTCCGTGCGCGAGCGCACCTGGACCGACCCCGCCGGCGACCCCGCCACCGACCTGTGGACCACGCAGTCGGCGAACGTGGCCGAGCGGATGAGCACGCCGCCGGTGGCCTGGCGCGGGCTGGTCGCGCGCAGGCCGCGGGTGGTGCTCACCCACGAGGCGGACGTCGGCCTACGCGCGGTGCTGCTCAGCGCCGACGCGCTCGCCTCGTGCACGCCGCACCTGCGGGTCGAGGTGGCCCACGACCTGCCCGTCGCCCTCGCCGACCAGCGCGTGGTGGCCGAGGTGCCGGACGCGGAGCGTCAGGCGGCGGTGCTGCACCTGCACCTGCGCACCGACGGGCTGCTGCTCGGCGAGCAGGCCTGGCAGCGCCTCGGGGCCGAGCCGCCCCGCGGTCGCCTCCACCTCCTCGACGACGCCGGGGCGGTCGTCGCGACGCTGACCAACCTCCACGCGCTGCGGCGCAGCCACCGCACCGGCACGCCCCTGGCCGAGGACACCGCCGCCGCCGCGACCCTCGGCGAGACGGTGGGCGCGCGCACCATGGCGGCCCGGCTCGGCGGGTGGGGCTGAGGCTGGTACCGGGCACCGCGGTTCAATGCACCATGCCCCTGCACCTCTCGACCCTCCGCTGATGGCCCTCCTCGACACGGCCGCGGGGCTGCTGGTCACCGCGGCCCCGGGCACGGCCAGCACCGCACTGCGCGAGGCGCTGCTGGCCCAGCGCGACGTGCGGGAGGTCCCGGACTCCGCCGACGTCCGCACCGCGGGCGTGGACGTCAAGCACGGCACGGTCCGCCAGCTCGTCGGCGCCGGCCTGCTGCCGGCCGACCACGGTCTGCGGGTGGTCACGACCACCCGCAACCCCTTCGACTTCTACGTCGCCGAGCACGAGCGCACCCGCACCCGCTGGGTGCACGAGCTGCGGGACCCGGTTTCGTGGGTGCACGCGACCCCGGGAGCGGTCGACCGCATCGTCGACGCGGTGACCCTGCACTTCGACGCCTGGCTGGCCCGCGTGATCGGCACCCCCGCGCCGCGCCGGGTCAACGCGGGCCACGTCACCGAGGCCGACGTCGTGCTGCGCATGGAGCACCTCGAGACCGACCTGCGCGACCTGCTCGGTCTCGAGGTGCGCGTGCCCGCCACCAACGTCACCGACCGCGACCGGGCCTGGTGGCGCTCCTACGACGCAGCCAGCCGGCGGCTCGTCGAGACCGCCCACGCCGAGGACCTCGCCCGCTTCGGCTACGCCTTCTGAGGGCGCACCCCTGCACCGGGGGCACGCCACGGCCGAGGCGAGCACCCCCGGCAGGTCGAGGCATGCCCCACCGCCCGACGCCGGGCTCAGTCGCTCTGCGGGAAGCCGAGGTCGACACCGCCGTGGCCGGGGTCGGGCCAGCGCGTGGTGACCACCTTGCCGCGGGTGTAGAAGTGCACGCCCTCGCTGCCGTGGGCGTGGGAGTCGCCGAACAGCGAGCTCTTCCAGCCGCCGAAGGAGTAGTAGGCCATCGGCACGGGGATCGGCACGTTCACCCCGACCATGCCGACCTCGACCTCGTTGCCGAAGCGGCGGGCGGCCCCGCCGTCGCGGGTGAAGATCGCGACCCCGTTGCCGTAGGGGTTGTCGTTGACCAGCGCCAGGGCCTCGTCGTAGGTCTCGGCACGCACCACGGAGAGCACGGGGCCGAAGATCTCGTCGGTGTAGACGCTCATCGACGCCTCGACGTGGTCGAGCAGGGTCGGGCCGAGCCAGAACCCGTCCTCGCCGCCGTCGGCCTCGACGCCGCGGCCGTCGACGACGACCTTCGCGCCCTCGGCCTCGCCGGCCTCGACGTAGCCGGCGACCCGGTCGCGGTGCGCGCCGGTGACCAGCGGGCCCATGTCGGCGCCGCGGGTGCCGTCGCCGGTGCGCAGCGCGCGGGCCCGCTCGGCGACCCGGGCCACGAGGTCGTCGGCGATCGGTCCCACCGGCACCAGCGCGGAGACCGCCATGCACCGCTCGCCGGCCGAGCCGAAGCCGGCGTTGACGGCGGCGTCGGCGGCCTGGTCGAGGTCGGCGTCGGGCAGGACGACCATGTGGTTCTTGGCGCCGCCGAGGGCCTGGACGCGCTTGCCGTGGGCGGTGCCGGTCTCGTAGACGTAGCGCGCGACCGGGGTGGAGCCGACGAACGAGACGGCCCTGATCCGCTCGTCGACCAGCAGCGCGTCGACGGCGTCCTTGTCGCCCTGCAGCACCGAGAACACACCGTCGGGCAGGCCGGCCTCCTGCCACAGCGCGGCCATCCACAGCGCGGCGCTCGGGTCCTTCTCGCTGGGCTTGAGCACGACGGTGTTGCCGCAGGCGATGGCGACGGGGAAGAACCACATCGGCACCATGGCGGGGAAGTTGAACGGGCTGATCACCGCGACCGGGCCGAGGGCCTGACGCACCGAGTGCACGTCGACGCCGGTGGAGGCGTTCTCGGTGTAGCCGCCCTTGAGCAGCGTCGGGATGCCGCAGGCGACCTCGACGACCTCCTGGCCCCGGGCGACCTCGCCGAGGGCGTCGTCGAGGACCTTGCCGTGCTCGGCGGTGATGATCTCGGCCAGCTCGTGCTTGCGGCGTTCAGCAGCTCGCGGAAGGCGAACAGCACCTGCGTGCGCCGCGCCAGCGAGGTGTCGCGCCAGGCGGGGAACGCGGCGGCCGCGGAGGCGATCACCGCCTCCGCGTCGACGGCCGAGGCCAGCGCGACGCGACCGGTGACCTCGCCGCTGGCCGGGTTGGTCACCTCGGCGGCGCGGTCGCAGGCGCCGGCCCACCGCGTGCCGTCGAGCCAGTGCCCGATCGTCGACGACGGCTCCGGTGCGGGCGGGGGGTCGATGCTCATGGGCGGTCTCCTGTCTCGGCGCGAGGGCGTGGCCGCGGCCACCCCGTGAGGCTGCACCGTGGGGGCCCGTGCCGTCCAGGGGGAGGGTCCCAGCCCCGGCCCGCACCTCCCGGCCGGTCAGGTTGCGGTCACCTTCGGGGGTGCAGACTGATCTCTAGGATCGCAAGTCCCGGGCCCCGGCACCCGTCGGGCCCCAGGAGACCAACTCCGGGACCACCGGGGCGCACCGCACCGGAGGGTCCCGCCGATCGTCAGCACGCGGAAGGCCACAGCGTCATGAATGAGTACACCGAGTACGCCGACGTCCTCGAGGGGTCGTGCCCCTTCGGGGGCAACACCATCGGCGGCGCCCAGACCTCCAAGCCCACCCTCTCCGACTGGTACCCCGACCGGCTCCGGGTCGAGCAGCTGCACCGCGACGGTGCGGCGGCCAACCCCCTGAGCGACTTCGACTACGAGGCCGCCTTCAACGCCCTCGACCTCGACGAGCTCAAGGCCGACATCAAGCACTTCCTGACCACCTCGGTGTCGTGGTGGCCCTCGGACTACGGCAACTACGCACCGCAGATGATCCGGATGGCCTGGCACTCCGCGGGCACCTACCGCATCGCCGACGGTCGCGGCGGCGCCGGGCAGGCGCTGCAGCGCTTCGCGCCGATCAGCAGCTGGTGGGACAACGGCAACACCGACAAGTCGCGCCGCCTGCTGTGGCCGATCAAGAAGAAGTACGGCAACGCGCTGTCGTGGGCCGATCTGATGATCCTCGCCGGCAACTGCTCGCTGGAGATCATGGGCTTCCCCACCACCGGCTTCGGCGGCGGCCGCCGCGACGCCTGGGAGGCCGACGACGCGACCTACTGGGGCCCGGAGTACATCGAGAACTCCAACCCCGAGTCCTACGACGCCATGGTGATGCGCAGCGAGCGCTGGACCGGCGAGCCCGGCGACAGCAGCTACGAGCTGGAGCAGCCGCTGGCCGCGTCGCACCAGGCCCTGATCTACGTCAACCCCGAGGGCCCCAACGAGAACGGGAACCCCCAGGACTCCGCGGTCGACGTCCGGATCACCTTCGGCCGGATGGCGATGAACGACGAGGAGACCGTCGCGCTGATCGCCGGCGGCCACGCGTTCGGCAAGAGCCACGGCAAGGTCGCGGCCGGCAAGATCGGCCCGCCCCCGGAGATCGCCCCGATCGAGGACATGGGCCTGGGGTGGCACAACCCCGAGGGCAAGGGCTTCGCCGAGTACACGATGACCAACGGCATCGAGGGCTCCTGGACCCCCGACCCCACCCAGTGGGACAACTCCTACCTCGAGAACCTCTTCGCCTTCGAGTGGGAGAAGATCGAGAACCCCGACACCGGCGCCACCCAGTGGAAGCCCGTCGACTCCTCGGCGCCGAAGACCCCCGACGCTCACCTCGAGGGCGTCGAGCACGAGCTGATGATGATGACCAGCGACATCGCGCTGAAGGTCGACCCGGTCTACCGCGAGATCTGCGAGCGCTTCCTGGCCGACTTCGACTACTTCACCACCGAGTTCTCGAAGGCCTGGTACAAGCTCACCCACCGCGACATGGGCCCGAAGTCGCGCTACCTCGGCCCCGAGGTCGCCGCCGAGGACTTCATCTGGCAGGACCCGCTGCCCGTCAGCGAGCACCCGGTCGTGGGCGCCGAGGACGTGGCCACGCTGAAGCGGGCCATCCTCGACACCGGCGTCTCGGTCTCCGACCTGGCGTTCACGGCGTTCTCGTCGGCCGTGACCTACCGCGACACCGACAAGCGCGGCGGCGCCAACGGCGCCCGCCTGGCACTGGCGCCGCAGAAGGACTGGGCGGTCAACCGCCGCACCGTGCCCGTGGTCGCGGCGCTGCGCGGCGTGGTGGAGGAGTTCAACGCCTCGTCGTCGGCGGCGAAGGTCAGCCTGGCCGACCTGATCGTCCTCGGCGGGTGCCTCGCGGTCGCGCAGGCGGCCCAGGCCGCCGGTGAGGACGTCGAGGTGCCCTTCACCCCGGGTCGCGTGGACGCCGGCGACGAGCAGACCGACATCGCCCAGTTCCAGTGGCTCGCGCCGGTCGTCGACGGCTTCCGCAACTTCGTCATGGACGACGTCGCCACGGTGGCCCCGAAGGTCTCCCCCGAGCAGATGTTCCTCGACCGCGCGTCGCTGCTCAGCCTGTCGGCTCCCGAGTGGGTCGTCCTCACCGGCGGCCTGCGGGTGCTCGGCTGCAACCACGACGGGTCCTCCGACGGGGTCTTCACCGACCGGGTCGGCGTGCTCTCGACGGACTTCTTCGAGAACCTGACGAGCATGGACTACGAGTGGACCAAGGTCGACGAGGCCGGTCTGTCGTTCACCCTGGACAGCCGCGAGACCGGCGAGCCGGTCTTCCACGCCACCCGCAACGACCTGGTCTTCGGCTCCAACACCCAGCTGCGCAACATCGCCGAGGTGTACGCCGGCAGCGACGGCCAGGCCCGGTTCGTGCGGGACTTCGTCAAGGTCTGGGACAAGGTGATGATGGCCGACCGCTACGACGTGAAGAAGGGCTGACCCAGCCCCCGCAGCACGCCGGAGCACGCCCGACGCCCCCGTCCCGCCTGCCGGCGGGGCGGGGGCGTCGTGGGTGTCTCAGTAGCCGCCGCTACGGCGCAGGTCGCGCGGGCGGCCGTCGGGGTCGTGCACGCAGTCGAGCAATCGGTCTCCACCAGGCGCCGGGCCGGCGTCAGCGCGGGCGGCACGCGGGCCGCGGGCAGGCGCCGCAGCCGCCCCGGCGGTCGGGGCCCCCGCCGCACCGCCGCGGTGCCACTCCTCGAGCCCGTCGGCCGCCTCGGCGTAGCGCCGGACCATCGCGTGGGGGTCGAGGCAGTCGGCCATCGCCGCGTCCGTAGCCGCGGCGCTCGACGTCGTCGAGGCGGTCGAGGTGCTCGGCGGCCAGCCGCAGCCGCAGCGCCCGGGCGCCGTCGTCGTCGAGCACGGCGGCGGTCAGCTCGGCGTCGTGGGTCCAGGAGCGGCGGTTGACGTTGTCGGACCCGACCGCGAACCACCGGTCGTCGACGACGGTCGCCTTGGCGTGGACGTAGACGGGCATGCCGCGGTGGTTCTCGAGCCCGTACGCCGCCACGCGGCCCGGCGCGGCGCGCAGTCCAGCGCGTCGAGGGCGCGGTCGCGGGCGAGCAGCTGGGCGCCCGGTTGATCCCCTCGACGTCGGGGACGAGCGGCACGACGACGACCAGCTGCAGCGTCGGGCCGGTCGGCCAGCACGTCGGCGAGGGACTCGGCGGCCTCGTGGTGCCAGAAGTACTGGTCCTCGACGTAGATCAGCTCGCGCGCGTTGGCCAGCGCCTTGAGGTAGCCCCGGGCGACGCTGCGCTCGCCGCGGGGCGCGAAGGGGAGGTCGGCCGCCGCCGAGCGCGGGATAGGTCCGCAGCAGCTGGACCGGGCTCGGGCCGGCCGTGCGGGACGGGCAGCTGCTCGGGCAGCGTGGTCGGGCTGGCTGCGGACGGCGCGCCAGGTGTCGAGCAGCCGCGGCGCCACACGAGCGGCGACGGCGGCGACGGGTCCTCCCAGCGCTCGCGGAAGACGGTCTCCACGTCGTGGACGACCGGGCCGCGCAGGCGCAGCTGGACGTCGTGCCACGCCGCGCGCTCGCCGTACTCCGGCACGGTGGCGCGGCCCTGCGGGTCGCCGAGGTGGCGGGGGTCGTCGCGCCGGTTGTGGGCGAGGTCGATGCCGCCGACGAAGGCGACGTCGCCGTCGGGCTGTCCGCCCGCCGGACCACGACGAACTTCTGGTGGTGGGAGCCCCCGACCCGCACGCGCATGTCGAGCACCACCGGGACGCCGCGGTGCCGCAGCTGCTCGCCCAGGTGGCGGTTCGCCTCGTGGAAGAAGCCGGCCTGGTCGCCGTGGGAGCGCCAGACGAGGCCCGCGCACCGTCGCGCCCCGGTCCTGGGCGCGCGCCCAGCACCCGGAGCAGCTCGGTCTCCTCGCCCTCGCCGAGCCGCTGGTGCGCGTCGCCCTGCCAGTCGGTGAAGAGCACGAGGTCGCCCTCGCCCACGTGCGTCAGCTCCTCGAGCAGCGCCGCGAAGTACGCCGCACCGTCGACCAGCGGCTCCACCGTGTTGCCGGTGGCCCACGCGGTCTCGTCGTCGAAGCGGTCGTCGAGGCGGGTGTGGGGGTTGCCCCGCTCCTCGGCCGTCAGGAACCAGCGCGCCGGGCTCGGCCGGCACCCGGTCGTCGGGGCGGATCGGGCGTGGCCGGGGGGCGGTCGTCACGCGTCGATGGTCCCCGGCCGTCGGTCGCCGGGGCACACCGCCCCGTGGATCGACGGGGTGCGGTGCCCACCCGTGCCCTCAGCGACGGATCCGGCGCGCGACGACCGCCCGGCGCACCAGGCGCCATCCGAGCATCGTCACCAGCAGGAACACCAGGGCCACGACCAGGAACCCGACCGCGATCCCGCGCCCGGAGGCCACCCGCAGCGCCATGCCGAGCAGGTAGGTGGTGGCCAGGACGACGACGCCCTCCGCCCAGAGCCGCTCGGCGGGGCGTCCGGCACGGAGGAGACCCACGTGGGCGACGAGCGTGGCCAGCGCGAACGGCCAGACGATCGCCAGCACGACCCACGCCGACGCGCCCGCCTCGTGCGAGCCCTTGCCCGCCACCGCGAACGCCAGGACGCACACGAGGTCGGCCGCTGCCGGGAGCAGCCTGGTGCCCCGGACGCGACGGGTCCGGACGGTGGTGGTCACGCCTCCAGCCTCGCAGGCCGGTGGTGGCCCGCCCCGGGGCTCCGGCCGGGCGGGCTCGCGATGGTCTAGCGTCACGACGCGTCGAGCGCCCCGGGTGCCGGGACCTGTCCGGCAGGGCGCGAGGACGAAAGGCCGGGAGCCCCATGAGCGAGAGCAGCCACCCCGTCGTCGAGCACGCGGAGATCCACGTCGTCCCCGGGCGCGAGAGCGACTTCGAGGCAGCCTTCGTCACCGGCCACGCGTCGCTGTCCCGGGCCGACGGCTACCGGTGGGCCCGCCTGCTGCGCCAGGCGGAGGACTCCTCGAGCTACCTGCTGCTCGTCGGCTGGGACACCCTCGAGGCCCACACCGTCGCCTTCCGGGAGTCGGAGCTGTTCCAGGCCTGGCGCGGCGCCGTCGGGGAGTTCTTCGACGGCCCCCCGACGGTGGTGCACTACCGCGCCGAGGCCGTCGGCGGCGACGAGGCCCCCGTCGGTCTCTGAGCGGCGATCACCTCACCGAGGAGCGACACCACCGGTGAGGTGCCGCGGGAGAGCGCCGGGCCCTACCCGGCCGACGGCACCGGCGACCTGACGTCCTCGAGGACTCGGGGATCGTGCGCCGCGCCGCGGGGTAGAAGGTCAGCTCGGAGGCGGGGCCCCGGGCAGCGACGACCCGCTGCCGACCTGGTTCGCCGCGATCACGCTGATCGAGCCGTTGGACTCCAGCACCACCGCGCCGGCGAGCTCGAGACCGCCGAGCCCCGCGCTGCGCACCGCCTGGCGCAGGTTCTCCTCGGTGATCCGCTGGCGCACCATCGACGCGCGGTCGGGCCGGCCGTCGCGCAGCAGCACCGTCGGCGGGGACGTCGCCGCCCGGCGCACGCCGGGCACGTGCACCGAGGCCCAGGCCAGCACGAGCTGCAGCGCAGCCAGCAGGCCGAGAGCCAGGGCGCCCTCGGTCCAGGCCACCGAGCTGCTCAGC
The DNA here is from genome assembly GCA_963728085.1 of uncultured Actinomycetota bacterium. Lineage (GTDB taxonomy): Bacteria > Actinomycetota > Actinomycetes > Propionibacteriales > Nocardioidaceae > Nocardioides. The sequence goes on from CAVSIQ010000004.1 coordinate 97,197, forward strand.
GCGACGGTGGCCAGCGTCGACCCGAGAGCCACCGTGACGATGAAGTCGAAGGCGTTCAGCTGGGCCAGGGTCCGCTTGCCGCTGCACCGCAGGACCGCGATCAGCCAGAGGTAGGCCAGCGGGGCCACGACCAGCACGCGGAGCAGGCCGGAGAGGGTGTCGTAGAGCACGGGGTCTCCTCATGGGGCCGGGACCAGGGCCCGGCCCGGACGTCGCGGCACGCGGCCGGCCGGCCGCGCGGCCACCGTAACCAGGCCCGCGCCTCGCCACCGGTCGGCGTCCGTCCCCGCCCGTCCCCGGGGCGGGGCGCGGTCGGCGGCGGGACGTGGAGGCGCCCCACCGCGAGCCGGGGCTCAGGCCGCGCGAGCGACCCTGAGGAACCGGGCCAGCCGGCCGGCGGGGGCCGTGCCCTGGATGCGCAGGGGCAGCTGGTCGGTGCGGCCCTCGTGCTCGGCCACGAGGCGGGTGGCCTCGTCGTCGTGCTGGCGCACCAGGTCGGCGACGCGGCGCTCGTCGCCCTCGGCCACCGCCAGGTCGATGGCCCGGGCGTAGAAGTCGTTCAGGTCGTCGAGCTTGGCTACGAGTCGCATGGGTCCAGCGTCCCGCGCCGCGACCGGGAAAGATACTACCTTTGATGTGATCTCCGCCGGAGCGGGTGCGGCACCCGTCACGCCGCCATCGCGCCGGCGGGGAGCCGAGGGGTGCTGGCGGCCCGGGCGCGACCGTGCGACCCTCACCGGGACCGAGGCGTGCCGGGTGCGCCCGGGTCACGTCACCGCCGACGCCAGCCACGCGCACCACGGGAGCACCCATGACCGACCTCGCCCACGACTACCTCGACCTCGACGGCCTGCTCACGGCCGACGAGATCGCCCTGCGCGACAGGGTCCGGGCGTTCGTCGACGACCGGATCAGGCCGAACATCGCCGAGTGGTACGAGACGGCGGTGTTCTCCCGCGACCTGGCCACCGAGCTCGGCGAGCTCGGCGTGCTCGGCATGCACCTGGACGGCTACGGCTGCCCGGGCCGCAGCGCCGTCGAGTACGGCCTGGCCGCGATGGAGCTCGAGGCCGGCGACTCCGGCCTCCGGACGTTCGTCAGCGTCCAGGGCTCGCTCGCGATGAGCGCGATCCACCAGTTCGGCTCCGAGGAGCAGAAGCAGACCTGGCTGCCCCGGATGGCCACCGGCGAGCTGATCGGGTGCTTCGGCCTCACCGAGCCCACCGCCGGCAGCGACCCGAGCAGCATGACCACCCACGCCGAGCGCGACGGCGACGGCTGGGTGCTCAATGGCGCCAAGCGGTGGATCGGCCTGGCCACCATCGCCGACGTCGCGGTGATCTGGGCCAAGACCGACGAGGGCGTCCGCGGCTTCCTGGTGCCCACGACCACCGAGGGCTTCCGCGCCGTGGCCATCGAGCCCAAGCTGGGCATGCGCGCCTCGATCCAGGCCGAGATCACGCTCACCGACGTCCGCCTCGACGCCGACGCCGTGCTGCCCGAGGTCACCGGCCTGCGCGGCCCGTTCTCCTGCCTCAACGAGGCCCGCTACGGGATCATCTGGGGTGCGATGGGCGCCGCCCGCGACTCCTACGAGGCGGCCCTGGCCTACACCTTGGAGCGCCACCAGTTCGGCGTCCCGATCGCCTCCTTCCAGCTGACCCAGCAGAAGCTGGTGAACATGGTGCTGGAGATCCAGAAGGGCACGATGGTCGCGCTGCAGACCGGCCGCCTCAAGGACGCCGGCACGCTGAAGCCCCAGCAGGTCTCGCTCGGCAAGCTGAACAACGTGCGCGAGGCGATCGAGATCTGCCGCGAGGCCCGCACCCTGTTCGGCGGCAACGGCATCACCCTGGAGCACTCCCCGCTGCGCCACGCCAACAACCTGGAGAGCGTGCGGACCTACGAGGGCACCGACGAGATCCACACCCTGATCATCGGCGCGGCCATCACCGGCATCCCGGCCTTCACCGCCACGCAGGCCTCCTGACGTGGCCGTGGTGCTGAGCGACGAGCTCGTCGCCCTGCTCGGGTCCACCGCCACCTGCTACCTGGCCACCACCATGCCCGACGGGTCCCCGCAGCTGACCCAGACCTGGGTCGACGTCGACGCCGACGGCCACGTGCTGGTCAACACCGTCGCGACCCACCAGAAGACCCGCAACGTCGCCCGCGACCCCCGGGTCTCCGTCGCGGTCTCCGACCCGGTCGACCCCAGCCGCTACCACGAGATCCGCGGACGGGTGGTGAGCACGAGCACCGACGGCGCCGTCGAGCACATCGAGGAGCTGGCTCGGCGCTACACCGGCGCGCCGTACCCCTGGTACGGCGGACGGGACGAGCAACGCGTGCTGCTGCGGATCGCGCCGGAGCGCGTCCACGCGATGGGCTGAGCCACCCCGCCAGGTGTTCCCGGTGGCCCGGCCGGCGCCTAGGTTGCACTGGTGCCCCAGGGCCGCTGTACCGACCGGGTCACCCGGATCCATGTCGTGGTCCCTGCGCACGACGAGGCCGAGCTCCTCCCGGGCTCGTTGGCCTCGCTCGCCGCCGCGATGCACCACGTGCGCCGCCGGCTGCCCGGGGTGCGGGCCGGCCTCACCGTCGTGCTCGACGCCTGCACCGACGCCAGCGCCCGGACGTGCGCCGAGCACGGCGTGGACGTCGTGACCATCACCGCCCGCAACGTCGGCGCGGCCCGCGCGGCCGGCACCTCGCGCGCGCGGGCGCTGATGGTGGCCGAGGCCGGCACCGCCGAGCACACCTGGATCGCGCACACCGACGCGGACTCCCGGGTGCCGCTCGACTGGCTCACCGACCAGATCGAGGTCGCCGCCGCCGGCGCCGACGTGGTCCTCGGGCGCGTCGAGCCGGACGCCACCGCGACGGCTGACGTCCTCGCCCGCTGGCACACCCTGCACCCGCCCGGCCGGGTCGGGGCGCACGGCGCCAACCTCGGCGTCCGGCTGTCGGCCTACGACGCGGTGGGCGGGATAACGCACCTGCGCGAGCACGAGGACCTCGACCTGGTCACGCGGCTGCTCGCCGACGGGGCCCGGCCCGGGGCGGCCCGGCGGCCGGTGACGACCTCGTCCCGACTCGAGGGCCGCACCGGGGGCGGGTTCGCCGGCTACCTCGCCGACCTCGCCGACCTCGCTCGAGCGCGAGGCCCCGGCCTCCACGAGGCGACCGATCAGTCGACACCGACCCCCGCTGGCCCGCTCCCGACCGAGTCCGGTGTGGGTCCGGTCACGCCGTCGGCCTGCCACAGGTCCGGGCCGAACAACCTCGTACTGGATGTCCTGCGCCGCCACCCCGCGCCCGAGCAGCGCGGTCCGGATGGCCTTCATGAAGGGCAGCGGACCACACAGGTAGTAGATCGCCGCCTCGGGCAGGGACACCTCGTCCAGGTCGAGGGGGCCGGCGTGCACGCCGTCGACCGGCAGGCCGCACTCGGCGCCGTTCTCGAACCAGACGTGGACCGCGGCACTCGACAGCGCCTGCACGTCGGAGAGGACCTGGTGCCGCAGGGCGAAGGACCGCTCCTCGGTGTCGGCGTGCAGCAGCCGGATGGACAGCGAGGACCCGGCCGCGACCAGGTGGGGCAGCATGCCCGCCATCGGGCTGATGCCCGTGCCCGCGCTGAGGAAGACGAGCGGTCGACCGGAGTCGTGCGGACGACGTTGCCGAACGGCAGCGACATGGTGATGGTGTCTCCCACGTCGACCAAGTCGTGCAACAGCGTCGACACCTCGCCGTCCGGCACGTCCGAGCCCTGCACCCGCCTGACCGAGAACTGACGGTGCTCGCCGTCGTCAGCCCGGGTGAGGCTGTACTGACGTGGCTGGTGCACGCCGTCGGGCATCAGCATCTTGACGCAGACGTACTGGCCGGGCAGGGGGGTCTTGCCCAGGCGGTCGTCCTTGCGACGGACGCGGAACGTCACCACGTCGTCGGTCTCCCGTCGCTTCTCCACCACCTCCCAGTCCCGCCACACGGTCTCCGGCCGCACCCCTCGGGCGCTGTACAGACCACGCTCCTGATTCGCCAGCAGCTCCGCCATCAGCCAGTACACCTCCTCCCAGCCGGCGGCGACCTCGGGGGGCACGGCCTCGCCCAGCACGTCGGCGATCGCCCTGAACAGGTGGTCGTGGACGACCTGGTAGTGGTCGGGGCGCAGACCGAGCGACGCGTGCCTGTGCGAGATCCGCATCAGCAGCTGTTCTGGCAGCTGGTCCTGCAGGGCCGCGGTCGCGAAGGCGGCCACCGAGCCCGCGAGCGCCACCTGCTGGGCGCCCTGTGCCTGGTTGCCACGGTTGAACTACCCGTCCGTCAGGTCCGGCCGCGCCGTGAACATGTGCGCGTAGAAGCGGCGGGCGATCTCCTCGATGTTGTCGGCCACGGCCGGCAGCGTCGCCTCGACGACGGCGCGAGTGGGTTCCGAGAGCAGGTCTTCCTCCTCGTGGTGGGGCGGGTGGGGTGTGTCATCAGGCGGGTCGTGGACGGGCTGCGGTCTCCCGCCACCCCCTCGGCTCGCCCGGACTCAGCCGATCGCCTTGCCGACCGTGAGCAGGACCGCCGAGTCCTCGACGGCCTCCAGCGAGTGGCGCGAGTCCGGGATGGTCATCAGGTCGCCCGGCGACCCGTTCCAGCGCGTCTGCCCCGCGACGAGGGTCACGCGGCCGTGGAGGACCTGGAGCGTGGCGTCACCCGGGCTCTCGTGCTCGTCCAGCCCGCTGCCCGCACGCAGGGCGATCAGGGTCTGGCGCAGGACGTGCTCGTGGCCGCCGTAGACGGTGTGCGCGCTGCGGCCGCTGGACGCGGCGGCGGCGGCCGCGAGGTGGTGGCGGACCAGGGCGGTCAGTGATTCCTTCTGCACGGGGGCTCCTCAGGTCGACGATCGGGTGTGTGCTGGGGTGTCGTGGAGGAGCGGGTCGAACCCCCGGTCCTCGCGCTCCCCGTGGGGGCCAGGTCGTCCCGGGGGTCGACCCCCGGGGGCGAGGTCCGGGGCGGCCGGGCCGAGCGCGCCCGCAGTCGTCGCACCTCAGCCGACCCGGTCCCAGCCGCGGCGCGGCCGGTGGCTGCCGAGCCGGCTGTCGTCGCGGGAGCGGTAGACGATGTAGGGGCGGGTCAGGTAGCCGAGCGGCGCACTGAAGACGTGCACGAGCCGGGTGAAGGGCCACAGCGCGAACAGCCCGAAGGCGACCAGGGCGTGCAGCTGGAACCCCGGGGGCGCAGCCGCCATCAGGTCGGCGTCGGGCTGGAGCGCCAGGAAGGAGCGGAACCAGACCGACACGCCCTCGCGGTAGTTGTACTCGCCGCCGATGGTCAGGATCGAGCCGGCGATGGTGTTCCACATCCCCAGCACGATCGCTGCGGCCAGGAACGCGTACATGACCTTGTCCATCACGGTGGTCGCCGAGAACACCGGGCCGACGGTGCGTCGGCGGTAGATCAGGATCACGAGCCCCACCACCGTCGCGACGCCGGCCAGCATGCCGCCGCCGACGGCGGACAGGTGGTAGAGGTGCTCGCCCACACCGACCGCCTCGGTCCACGACTGCGGGATCAGCAGCCCGATCACGTGCCCGCCGACGACGCCGAGCATGCCGAAGTGGAACAGCGGGCTGCCGATGCGCAGCAGCCGGTTCTCGTACAGCTGCGAGGACCGGGTGGTCCACCCGAACTTGTCGTAGCGGTAGCGCCACCAGTGCCCGACGACGAACGTCGTGAGGCAGAGGTAGGGGAACACCACGAAGAGGAACTCGTTCATGGGCGTGCTCCTGGGAAGGACGGCATGGGCAGGAGGGTCGTGCTGCTCCCCGCACCAGGGCTGAACTGCGGGCTGGCGAAGGGCGCCAGCCCCACCTCCTCCTCGGGCGGGCCCTCGGCGGCCAGGCGTCGCACGGCGTCGCGCTCCTCCCCGCGCAACGTCGGCAGCGTCGCGGTGACTGCGTCGATCAGGCTGAACCACGGCGAGGACATGTCCCGCAGGGAGAGCCGCAACAGCTCCAGCCCGGCCCGGTGGTCCAGCATCAGGTCGCGTCCGGCGGTGCGGTCGATCGTGGCGGCGAACTCCAGGACGACGCAGAGGTGGTCGGGGAGCTCCTGGTCGTCGAGCTCGAACCCGGCGCCGAGGTACACCTGCTTGAAGCGGAGCAGGGCCATCCCCCGCTTGCGGGTGTCGCCGTGCGCGAAGTAGGTCAGGAACAGGGTGCAGCGCCGCCGGTTGTCGAACGTCTCGACGTAGCCGGCCTGCAGCTCGGCGAGCGGGGTGCTCGTGAGGTCCCCCAGGAAGTCCCGGATCGGTCCCCCGACCGCGGGCGGCAGCGCCACGGAGGCGGAGCGGACCATGTCGGCGTGGGCGAGGAGGGTTGCGTCGGGGTAGTCCAGGAGCAGGGACACCGACTGCCACGCGACGGTCAGCTGCTCGGGGGTCAGCGCGGGCCGGCCGCGTCGGGTGCTCACGTGTCCCGTCCCCTCGGCGGGAACAGGCCGGGCGGTGAGCCCTTGCCGTCCCAGTTCAGCAGGTTGACCCGGACTCCCCTTGTCCTCCGGACCCGCGAGCGAGTCCGAGGTCTGCCGGTCCTGCAGCACGCGGAAGTTCTCCACCGCGATCGGGGTGGGCGCGCCCGAGCCCTCGCCGAACAGGTCCTGCTGACCGCCGCCGTACTCGGACACCGAGCACTCGGTGATCAGCTCCTCCAGCGAGTGCGCCTGCTCGGCGTGCGCCGGCGGGATGACGTAGCGCTCGTCGTACTTCGCGATCGCCAGGAGGCGGTACATGTCGTACATCTCCTCCTCGCTCATGCCGACCGCGGCGGGGATGGACGCGTCGGGCTCGCGCCCCATGGTGATGTCGCGCATGTAGCAGCGCATGGCGGCGAGCTTCTTGAGCACGGCGTCGACCGGCTCGACGTCGCCGGCGGTGAACAGCTCGGCGAGGTACTCGACCGGGATGCGGAGCGCGTCGATGGCCGCGAACAGGTTGCCCTTGTCCTCGGCGTCCTCACCGGTCTCGTGGACCACGTCGACGACCGGCGACAGCGGTGGGATGTACCAGACCATCGGCATCGTGCGGTACTCCGGGTGCAGCGGCAGGGCGACCTGGTAGGTGTTGATCAGGGCGTAGATCGGCGAGCGCTGGGCGGCGAGGATCCAGTCGCGGGCGATGCCGGCCTTCTCTGCCTCCCGGATCACCGCGGGGTCGGAGGGGTCGAGGAAGACCTCGCGCTGTGCCTCGTACAGGCCCTGGTCGTCCTCGGTGGAGGCGGCCTCGAGGACCTTGTCGGCGTCGTAGAGCATCAGGCCGATGTAGCGCAGCCGGCCCACACAGGTCTCGGCGCAGACGGTCGGCAGGCCGACCTCGATCCGCGGGAAGCAGAACGTGCACTTCTCGGCCTTGCCGGTGCGGTGGTTGAAGTAGATCTTCTTGTACGGGCAGCCGGAGACGCACTTGCGCCAGCCGCGGCACGCGTCCTGGTCGACCAGGACGATGCCGTCCTCCTCGCGCTTGTAGATCGCGCCGCTGGGGCAGGACGCGGCGCAGGAGGGGTTGAGGCAGTGCTCGCAGATCCGAGGCAGGTAGAACATGAAGGTCTGCTCGAACTCGAACGTCACCTTCTCGGCGATCTTGGCCAGCATCGGGTCGCGGTGCGCGGTCTCGGTGGAGCCGCCCAGGTCGTCGTCCCAGTTGGCCGACCACTCGATCTTCATGTTCTTGCCGCTGATCAGCGACTTCGGCCGGGCCACCGGGGTGTGCTCCTGGGCCGGTGCGTCGGTGAGCGTGGAGTAGTCGTAGGTCCAGGGCTCGTAGTACTCGCCGATCGAGGGCAGCTTGGGGTTGGAGAAGATGGTCATCAGGTTCTTGAGCCGACCACCGGCCTTGAGCTTCATCCGGCCGCGCTTGTCGAGCTCCCAGCCGCCCTTCCAGCGCTCCTGGTCCTCGTAGGTGCGCGGGTAGCCGAGGCCGGGTCTGGTCTCGACGTTGTTGAACCAGATGTACTCGGTGCCGGCGCGGTTGGTCCACGCCTGCTTGCAGGTGACCGAGCAGGTGTGGCACCCGATGCACTTGTCGAGGTTCATCACCATCGCCATCTGCGCCATGACCCTCACGTCAGTACTCCACGTCTTGCGAGCGCTTGCGGATGATGGTGACCTCGTCACGTTGGTTGCCGGTGGGGCCGAGGTAGTTGAAGGCGTACGTCAGCTGGGCGTACCCGCCGATGAGGTGGGACGGCTTCACGAGCAGCCGGGTCAGCGAGTTGTGGATGCCGCCGCGCTTGCCGGAGGTCTCCGCGATCGGGACGTCGATCAGGCGGTCCTGGGCGTGGTACATGTACACGGTCCCCTCGGGCATCCGGTGCGACACGATGGCCCGCGCGACCACGACGCCGTTGCGGTTGACCGCCTCGATCCAGTCGTTGTCCCGAATGCCGACCTTGACCGCGTCGCGGTCGCTCATCCAGATGTTCTGGCCACCGCGAGAGAGCGAGAGCATGAAGAGGTTGTCCTGGTACTCCGAGTGGATCGACCACTTGTTGTGGGGGGTCAGGTAGCGCACCGTCAGGCCCTCCACCTCCTCGCCCGAGCCGTCGGAGACGTGGCCCAGCGCCGGCTCGGCGAACAGTGCCGCCATGTTCAGCGGCGGGCGGTAGACCGGCAGGCCCTCCCCGAGCTCGGTCATCCAGTCGTGGTCGAGGTAGAAGTGCATCCGCCCGGTCAAGGTGTGCCAGGGCTTCTTGCGCTCGACGTTGATGGTGAACGGTGAGTAGCGCCGGCCGCCGGTCTCGGAGCCGGACCACTCCGGTGAGGTGATCACCGGTACCGGCGGTCCCTGGGTGTCGGCGAAGGTGATCTGCTTGCCTGCGTGCTCCTCGGCCAGGTCGGCCAGTCGGACGCCGGTGCGCTTCTCGAGGGTCCTGAAGCCCTGGGTGGCGAGGTGACCGTTGGTGGTGCCGGACATCGTGAGGATCGCCTCGCAGACGTCCACGTCGCGCTTCAGCGACGGGCGGCCGTCGGCGACGCCGCCGCGCACGGTGCCGTTCTTGTGCCGCAGGTACTCGACCTGCTCGCCCAGCGCGAAGGTCACGCCTTTGGTGGTCGCCCCGAGGGTGTCGACCAGCGGCCCGAGGGCGTTCATCTTCTCGGCGACCGCCCCGTAGTCGCGCTCGACCTCGACCAGCGCGGGCATGGTGACGCCGGGGACGGGCTCGCACTCGCCCTTCTTCCAGTCGCGCACGACGCCGTGCGGGTTGGCCATCGCGTCCGGGGTGTCGTGGGTCAACGGGACCGCGACCACGTCCGTGCGCACGCCCAGGTGGGTGGCGGCGAGCTCGCTGAACTTCTCGGCGATCGTCTGCCAGGCGTCCCAGTCCGTGCGGGTCTGCCACGGCGGGGCGATCGCGGGGTTGAAGGAGTGCACGAACGGGTGCATGTCGGTGGTGTTCAGGTCGTGCTTCTCATACCAGGTCGCCGCCGGCAGGACGACGTCGGAGAAGATCGTGGTGCTGGTCTGGCGGAAGTCGATCGTCATCAGCAGGTCCAGCTTTCCCTCCGGTGCCTCCTCGCGCCACGTGACGTCGACGGGCCGGTGCTCCTTCGGGGTCTCGGTGGCACGCACCGAGGAGTCGGTGCCGAGCAGGTGCTTGAGGAAGTACTCGTTGCCCTTGCCCGAGGACCCGAGGAGGTTGGCCCGCCAGATCGACAGGATCCGCGGATAGTTCTGCGGCGCGTCGGGGTCCTCGCCGGCGAAGTCGAGCTCGCCGGACTTCAGCTGCTCGACGACGTAGTCACCGACCGGCTTGCCCGCGGCCGCGGCGTCGTCGCTGAGGTCGAGCGGGTTGCGGTCGAAGGTCGGGTACGACGGCATCCAGCCCATCCGCGCGCTCTGGGCGATCACGTCGGCGGTGGACTTCCCGGCCAGCTGGCCGGCTCCGGTGGTCGCGGAGAGGGTGTCGGCGCCGAACTGGTCGTAGCGGAACTGGTTCGTGTGCAGGTACCAGTACGCGGTCTGGATCATGTTGCGCGGCGGCCGGTTCCAGTCGAGCGCGCCTGCGATCTGGGTGTAGCCGGTGACCGGGCGGACCTTCTCCTGTCCCACGTAGTGCGCCCAGCCCCCGCCGTTGACGCCCTGGCATCCGGTCAGGTTGGTCAGGGTCAGGAACGCCCGGTAGATGGTGTCGGAGTGGAACCAGTGGTTGGTGCCCGCGCCCATCACGATCATCGAGCGGCCGCGCGACTCCTCGGCGTTGGCCGCGAACTCGCGGCCGATCCGCGCCGCGGCCGAGGCCGGCACGCCGGTGATGGCCTCCTGCCACGCCGGGGTGTACGGCGCCTCGGCGTCGTCGTAGCCAGTGGCCCACTCGCCCGGCAGCCCGTCGCGGCCGATGCCGTACTGCGCGAGGAGCAGGTCGAAGACGGTCGTGACCAGGTGGCCCCCGACCCGCCGGGCCGGCACGCCGCGCGACAGGTCGGCGGCCGCGCCGTCGGGGGTGTCGAAGCGCGGCATCCGCACCAGCACGGTCTGCTCTGCGCCCTCGAGCAGCGAGAGCCGTGGGTCCACGTCGCCGAGGTCGAGGTTCCAGCGGCCGACGCCGGACTCGCCGAAGCGGTGGCCCAGCGAGCCGTTCGGCACGACCGGCTGGTCGGTCACGGAGTCGATCAGGACGGTCTTGAACGCGGCGTTCTCCTCGTCCTGGTCGGTCGCGGCGAGGTCGGCGGCGGTGAGGAACTTGCCCGCGGTCAGGGTGCCGTCGGCCGCCTCGTCCAGCCGCACCAGGTGGGGCAGGTCGGTGTAGGTCTTCACGTACTCGGTGAAGTACGGGGTGTCGCGGTCGACGAAGAACTCCCGGAGCACGACGTGGCCCATCGCCATCGCCAGCGCGGCGTCCGTGCCCGGTCTCGCCGGCAGCCACTCGTCGGCGAACTTCACGTTGTCGGCGTAGTCCGGTGCGACGGCGACGACCTTCTGTCCGCGGTAGCGCGCCTCGACCATCCAGTGCGCGTCCGGGGTGCGGGTAACCGGGAGGTTGGAGCCCCACATGATCAGGTAGCCGGCGTTCCACCAGTCCCCCGACTCCGGGACGTCGGTCTGGTCCCCGAAGACCTGGGGGGACGCCACCGGCAGGTCGGCGTACCAGTCGTAGAAGCTCAACATGGAGCCCCCGACCAGGTTGACGAACCGAGCGCCCGAGGCGTGCGAGACCATGGACATGGCCGGGATCGGTGAGAACCCCGCGACCCGGTCGGGGCCGTACTTCGCGATGGTGTGCACGTGGGCGGCCGCGACGATCTCGCTGGCCTCCTCCCAGCTGGCGCGGACCAGGCCGCCCTTGCCGCGTGCGGACTTGTAGGCCTTGGCGCGCTGCGGGTTCTCCACGATGTGCGCCCAGGCCAGGACGGGGTCGCCACCGTGCTGGGCCTTGGCCTCGCGGAACATGGTGAGGAGCACGCCGCGCACGTAGGGGTAGCGCACCCGGGTCGGCGAGTAGGTGTACCAGGAGAAGGCCGCGCCGCGGGGGCAGCCGCGGGGCTCGTACTCCGGGGAGTCGGGGCCGGCCGAGGGGTAGTCGGTCTGCTGGGTCTCCCAGGTGATGATCCCGTCCTTGACGTAGACCTTCCACGAGCACGACCCGGTGCAGTTCACCCCGTGGGTCGAGCGGACCACCTTGTCGTGGCTCCACCGGTCCCGGTAGAAGTCGTCGGCCTCCCGGCCGCCCTTCGTGGTCAACGACCGGAGGTCCTCGGAGACCGTGCCCTTGGTGAAGAACCTCCGGCTGCGCACGAGGGCGTCCGAGAGGGGCCCGTCCATGCCGATGTCTCTGCTCAACGGGTTTCCTGTTCCAGTACGGTGCGGCGGACGACGGTCAGGGTGAGCGCGAGGGTCAGCGCGGCGGTGGCGGCCAGCAGCCACAACCCGACCGCGTAGGACTCGGTGCGGCCGTAGACGAAGCCCATGACCAGCGGGGGGACGAACCCGCCCAGGCCGCCGGCGGCGCCCACCAGGCCGGTCACCCCGCCCACTCGGCCCGGGTCGGTGGTCTTGGCGATCAGGGCGAAGGTCGCGCCGCTGCCGCAGCCGAGGGCCGCGGCCATCAGGAGGAACGCGGCGGTCCCCACACCTGCCAGCGGCGGGGTTCCCGCCGACACGGCAGCGCCGACCGCGACGGCGCCGTAGGAGAACGCCAGCACCGGTACCGCGCCGAACCGGTCCGAGAGCCAGCCGCCGACCGGGCGCATCAGCACCGCGACCACGACGAACCCGGCCATCCGGTTGGCGGAGTCGGTGGCGGTCAGGTCGTGGGCGGTCTTGAGGTAGGCCGGGAGGTACACCGAGAACGCGACGTACCCGCCGAACGCCACGGCGTAGAGGACGCTGGCCTGCCAGGTGATCGGCAGCCGGGCGTTCGCGTTCAGCCGGGTCAGCAGGCTCGTCGTGGGCACCACGCGCCCGGGGGCGTCGCGCAGGAGCACCCAGGCCAGCACGGCGTACGCGGCCAGCACGGCCGCGGTGATCAGGAACGGCGCCCGGCGACCGACGTCGGCGAACAGGGTGACCGTGGTCAGCGCACTGATCGCGGTGCCGCCCATGCCGGCACCGAAGACGCCGACGGCCAGGCCGCGACGCTCGGGCGGGAACCAGGCGTTGACGAACGGGACGCCGACGGCGAAGACCGTCCCGGCGATCCCGAGGAAGAACCCGCCCACCAGCAGCAGGACGTAGGAGTCGAGCGCGACGAAGGCGATGAACAGGACCGGGACGATCGTGACCGCGGAGATGACCGAGAACATCAGACGCCCGCCGTAGCGGTCGGTCAGCGCGCCGGCCACGATCCGGCCGAGCGAGCCGACGAGCACGGGCACCGCGACCAGCAGGGCGACGTCGGACTCGGTGAGCTCACCGAGGGAACCGGTGTCGCGGAACATCGGGCCCAGGGGGCTGATCAGGGCCCACGCCCAGAAGTTCACCGCGAACCCGAGGGTGGCCACGACCACCATCAGCACCGGGGACGACCGGCGGCGCCCCGACGTCGTCCCGCTCAGGGAGGCGGAGCCGATGACCGACGCCATCAGGACCCCCCCTCTGGCCGGCGCGGTCCCGCCGACGGGGACGCCGGCTCGACGGGAGCCGACGCCGGGGGTCCGGGGTGCCGATCCCGGCCGTGGACGCGGCGGCGTCCGCCGTCGAGGCCGCCGCCCTCGTTCTCCCAGCTCGTCACGCCGGGCGGGCGTCGCGCGGGTCCGGGCGCAGGGGGCATGGGGGGTCCTTCGTGTCGTGGGTCCCCACGAGGTCGAGGACTCCCCCCACCCTGCGTCGATCCTGGCCTCCCGATCAGTGCCGAAAGGCCCACCCGCAAGGACCGAAGGCGGTACTGCGACGGCCTGTGGGGCGCGCCTCCCCCGGGCACCAGCAACCGCGCCGAGCGACCGTTGACCGCGACGGCCTATCGATCTACGATCGATTCCTACCGACGATCGAGGAGAAGGTGCCGAATGAGAGCGGATGTCGTGTCAGCATTGCGCGTCGTCATCGTGCTGGCGCTCGCCGGCTCGCTGGTGGTGCAGGTCCTCATGGTCCCGCTGGTCTGGATCGACCTGGAGGACGCGCGGATGGACATCCGCATCCCGTTCGCGGCGCTGGTGCTCCTCGGCGTCCTCGCCCTCCAGGTGATCGGGGTGTGCATCTGGCGCCTGCTCACCATGGTCCGGCGGGGCACCGTCTTCTCCTTCGCGGCCTTCCGCTACGTCGACCTCGTGATCGGCGCCATCGCGGCAGGATCCGGCGTGGTGCTCGGGTTCGCCGTCCTCGCGGCGTACAGCAACCGCACGACACCCGGCGACGAGATCGCTCCCGGGCTCGTCGGCATGATCTGCGGCATCTCCCTGGTCGTCGCGGGGGTCGCCCTGGTCGTCTACGTCATGCGGACCCTGCTGCTGCAGGCCGTCGCGCTCGACGATGCGACCAAGCGGCTCCAGGCCGAGCTCAACGAGGTGATCTGATGCCGATCGTCGTCGAGATCGACGTCATGCTCGCCCGGCGGAAGATGGCCGTCGGCACGCTCGCCGAGCGGGTCGGCATCACGCCGGCGAACCTGGCGGTGCTGAAGAACGGGCGCGCGAAGGCGGTCCGCTTCTCCACGCTCGCAGCCCTCTGCGAGGTGCTGGAGTGTCAGCCCGGCGACCTGCTCCGGTGGGAGCGCGAGGAGCCGGTCGACTCGCCCGCGACACCCGGCGCCACGACCCGACTCGCCACGCGCGGCGGCACCTGGTCGTCGACCGGGCCGCTCGCCGACTGAGCGGCCCGGGAGCCCACCAGGAGAATCGCGCTCGGGTGCCAGACGTCGTAGGGCGGACCACCCGGGCTACGTCCATGGCTGAACGGCCGGGACGGCCCTCGGTACCCCATCTCGAAGAAGAGGCGGCAGTGCTGTAGGTGGAGGCGCAGGGCGTCGTCGAGCTGCACCATGACGTCTGCGGTCGGTACTGCTGGTCACCGCTACGACGGTGACCACTCCGCGGCCGAGCTGCGCCGCGACGGAGTTCGCTCGGTCGTTGCTGACGATCACCGCCGGACGCTCGTGCTCACCCGGCCTGGCCGCCTGCTGCCTCCCGCTCCTGCCACGCGTCCTCGTCGTCCTGCGCGAGGCCGGCGTCGCGGGCCAACTCGTCCAGGACGGCCACGTCCTCAGCGGGCAGACGGACGCTCAGCTTCGTACCGCCATGCCACCGCAGGCCCCCGTGAGCCGGGAGGATCGTGAGCGGGTCCAGTCTGCGCGCCTGTAGGGATTCGAACCCCAAACCTTCTGATCCGTAGTCAGATGCTCTATCCGTTGAGCTACAGGCGCCCGTCCGCACCGAAGCGCGAACTCGCAGAAGCGTACCGGACCCGGGTCCCGACCACCCAACCAGGCCCCCGGCCGCCGGCCGGGACCTGCCTGACCACCTCAGGCCGCGGCGGCCTCCTCGGCCTCGTCGGGCACCCGCGAGGGCAGCAGGAAGGCCAGGACGACGGTGGTCGACGCGATCAGCGCGGCGGCACCGAAGGCCCAGCGGATGCCGCCCACGTAGGCGGCGGACTCGGAGGCGCCCCCGGCGAGCAGCGAGGCCGAGCGGGACGCCAGGACCGTCACGGCCACCGCGGTGCCGATCGCGGCCGCGACCTGCTGGGTGGTCCCCAGCAGCGACGAGCCGTGGGAGTACAGCCGCGCCGGGAGCGAGCCGAGGGTGAGGGTGAAGACGGGCGTGAAGAGCCCGGCCAGGCCCAGCATCAGCAGGACGTGCCCGCCGAGCACCAGCGGGTAGGGCGTGCCCTCGCCGACGCGGCTGAGGACGGCCAGGCCGACGGTCAGCAGGATCGCGCCGGGCACGACCAGCGGGCGCGCCCCGAACCGGTCGAAGGCCCTGCCGACCTGCGGGCCGAGGACGCCCATGGCCAGGCCGCCGGGGGCCACGAGCAGGCCGGTCTGCAGCGGGCTCAGCCCGCGCAGCTCCTGCAGGTACAGGGGCAGCAGGATCATCGCGCCCATCATGGCCAGGAAGCTCACCGACTGGATGGCGATGCCCAGCGCGTAGGTCCGCACGGTGAGCACCCGCAGGTCCAGCAGCGGCGCGTCGCGCCTCTGCAGGGTGACCTGGCGCCACACGAAGACCCCGACGACGGCGAGCCCGGCGAGGACCAGCACCGGGGCGGGCAGCACGCTGACCTCGGCCCCGATCCGGCTCAGGCCGTAGACGAAGGTGCCGAACCCGAGGGCGGCCAGCACCACGCTGAGCGCGTCGATGCGGCTCGGTCGCACCTCACCGACGTTCGTCAGGCGGCGCAGCGAGGCGACGGTGATCGTCAGCGCGACAGGCAGCACCAGGCCGAACAGCCACCGCCACGAGCCGAGGGAGAGGATCACCCCGGACACCGCGGGGCCCAGAGCGGGCGCCACCGAGATGGCCAGGGTGACGTTGCCCATCACCCGGCCGCGGTCGTGCGCGGGCACGATCGTCATCAGCGTGGTCATCAGCAGCGGCAGCATCACTGCGGTGCCGGCGGCCTGGGTGACCCGACCGAGGATGAGCACCCAGAACACCGGCGCGGCGCCGGCGACCACCGTCCCGGCGAGGAACACCGTCATCGCGGTGGTGAAGGCCTGCCGGGTGGTCACCCGCTGCAGGAACCAGCCGGTCACCGGGATGACCACGGCCATCGTCAGCATGAACGAGGTCGAGATCCACTGCGCGGAGCGCGCCGAGATCGCGAAGTCCACCATCAGCCGCGGGATCGCGTTGACCATGATCGTCTCGTTCAGGATGACCACGAAGGTGGCCAGCACCAGCCAGCGCAGCACGGCGTAGGGCGAGTCGGCCCGCGCACCGTCCCGGGCGGCCCCCGCGCTGGTCGTCACGCTGGCGTCGGGTCGTGCGGCGACGTCGTCGGACACGGGGTCTCCTCGGGGTGGGTGGGTCGAGCGAAGCACGGTCCCAACCCCGCGCGCCCTCGCTTTGTTTCCTCCGCCACGCGGCGTTGATCGTTCCAATAGGGCCAGCCGCGCCCACGACGTAGGTTCCCGTGAATCGTCGGGACCTGAACAAACCCACCCACCCCCGGCGAGCGATCCGAGAGGGACGACGCGATGACGGCCACCCAGGAGTCCGTGGGGACCTCCGAGCAGCACGCCTACCCGACCACGCACCGGGGCATCGTGGACTTCGTCGAGGGGGTCGCGGCGATGACCCGTCCCGACCGCGTCCACTGGTGCACCGGCTCCGACGAGGAGTGGACCGAGCTGACCGAGGCCCTGGTGGCCAGCGGCACGTTCACGCGGTTGAACCCGGCCCTCAAGCCGAACTCCTTCCACGCCGCCTCCGACCCGATCGACGTCGCGCGCGTGGAGGACCGCACCTACATCTGCTCGGTCGACGAGAAGGACTGCGGGCCCACCAACAACTGGATGGACCCCTCGGAGATGAAGTCGCTGATGCGCGACCTGTACGAGGGCTGCATGGTCGGGCGCACGATGTACGTCATCCCGTTCGTGATGGGCCACGTCGAGGCCGAGCGGCCGATGTTCGGCATCGAGATCACCGACTCCGCCTACGTCACCGTCTCGATGCGGGTGATGGCGCGCATGGGCTCCGGTGTCCTGGAGCGGATGACCGAGCTCGACGCCGAGTTCGTCCCCGCCCTGCACTCGGTGGGCCACCCGCTGGGCGAGGGCGAGGCCGACGTCGCCTGGCCGTGCAACGACACCAAGTACATCGTGCAGTTCCCCGAGGAGCGCGCGATCTGGTCCTACGGCTCCGGCTACGGCGGCAACGCGCTGCTCGGCAAGAAGTGCTACGCGCTGCGCATCGCCTCGGTGATGGCCCGCGACGAGGGCTGGCTGGCCGAGCACATGCTGATCCTCAAGCTCACCAGCCCCGAGGCGAGGGTCAAGTACGTCGCCGCCGCCTTCCCCAGCGCCTGCGGCAAGACCAACCTCGCCATGCTCGAGCCGACCATCCCCGGGCTGGAAGGTCGAGACCCTCGGCGACGACATCGCGTGGATGCGCATCGGCGAGGACGGTCGGCTGTGGGCGGTCAACCCCGAGTACGGCTTCTTCGGCGTCGCCCCCGGCACCAACGAGCACACCAACCCGCACGCGATGCGCACCATCAACAAGGGCAACTCCGTGTTCACCAACGTCGGCGCTCACCGAGGACGGCGACATCTGGTGGGAGGGACTGGAGAACCCGCCCGCCCGGGCCACGACCTGGAAGGGCGAGGAGTGGACGCCCGAGCTCGCCGAGCGCGACGGCCTGCTGACCAGCCACCCGAACAGCCGCTACTGCACCCCGATCAAGCAGTGCGACATCCTCGCGCCGGAGTACGACGACCCGCGCGGCGTCCCGATCGACGCGATCCTGTTCGGCGGTCGCCGCAAGACCACCGTGCCGCTGGTCTTCGAGGCCCGCGACTGGACCCACGGCACCTTCCTGGGCGCCACGCTGTCCAGCGAGACCACCGCCGCCGCCGTCGGGCCAGGTCGGCGTGGTGCGCCGCGACCCGATGGCGATGCTGCCCTTCATCGGCTACCACGCCGGCGACTACTTCAACCACTGGATCCAGATCGGCAAGGACAACGACGCCGCGCAAGCTGCCGCAGATCTTCTACGTCAACTGGTTCCGCCGCGACGACGGACGGCGGCTTCCTGTGGCCCGGGTTCGGCGAGAACAGCCGGGTGCTGAAGTGGGTCGTCGAGCGGCATCGACGGCCAGGCCGCCGCGGTCGAGACCCCGATCGGGCACGTGCCCGCCCCGGCTCGCTCGACACCGACGGCCTCGACATGAGCCGACGAGGCGCTCGAGGCCGCGCTGGCGGTCGACGCCGAGGAGTGGCGGCCGAGATCCCGCAGATCCAGGAGTGGTTCGAGAAGTTCGGCGACAACCTGCCCGCCGTGCTGTGGACCGAGCTCGACGCGCTGAAGGCCCGCCTGGGCGGCTGACCGCACGCGCCACGCGCGGCCGCCCGGCCCCTCGTCCGGTGCGGCCGGCGGCCCTGCAGCGTCTGCGGCGGCTGTGGAAGTCATTGACACCATCCGGGTCGACTGGGCGCGACGGAGACGTGGGAAGGGGTGGCCGTGACCTACGGTCCGGACGACCGCGCGCTGTTCGAGGCGCGGGCCACGCCGCTCTACGAGGAGATCGTCGCCGCAGGGGGCATCGCCCGCGACGACCCCGGATCGCCGACTCCGGCGAGCGCGCCGGCGCGTTCGACCTGCTGGTCGAGCCTGGGTCTGCTCAGCTCGACCCGCGAGCCGGACACCTGATCGGCCCAGGACCCCAGCGGCGTCCAGTCGCGCGTGGTGTCCCCGCTGAGCCAGCGAGGGCGCGCGGCTGATCGACGAGTCCTCCCACTGGGCCGAGGCGTTCGGTCGCTCGTCGCAGGCCTGGCGTCGCTCGCCGCTGGGACCGCGCGCGGCCCCTTCACCTACCTGCGCGGCGACGGCGATCGACCCGTTCCTCGGCGGCCTGGTCGCCGAGAGCGAGGAGGAGATGCTGACCGCGCAGCCCCAGACCGGCCGGGACCCGCAGCGCTCGCCTCCGCGGCGCCAGCGCGACATCGACATGCTCGAGCGTGGCGTGCAGGATGCGCACGCTCTACCAGCACAGCGCCCGCCGCAGCGCCGTCACCCACAAGTACGTCGCCGCCGTGACCGAGCGCGGCGCCGAGGTGCGCACCCTCGACGAGTTCTTCAACCGGATGATCATCGTCGACCGCCGGGTGGCGGTGATCCCCGGCCAGCGAGGACCTGCGAGCGTCGCGATCGCGGTGCGCGAGCCCGTCGGTGGTGGCCTACCTCGTCGACGTCTTCGAGCGCGCCTGGGAGCGCGGCCCGCCCGTTCACCAACCGCGAGACCGCGCTGATGCAAGCGACATCGCCGACGAGCAGCGGGCGATGACGATCCGGATGCTGATCGAGGGCCACTCCGACCCCGTCAGCGCCAAGCGGCTGGGCGTCAGCCCGCGCACCTACGCCGGCTACGTCGCCGACCTGAAGGCCGAGTACGAGGCCGAGACCCGGTTCCAGCTCGGCTACACGATGGGCCAGCAGGGCATCTCCGGCCAGGAGTCGGCGCTCGACGACTAGTTGACCCTTCACCGACGTGGAGGTGAGGATACGCACGAGGGCGGTGACTCGAGTCTGGTTCGAGTCACCGCCCTCTTTCCACGGGACCGGCCCGTCACGGCGCTGAGGCCCAACAATGTTGGGGGGTAGTTGGGCCCCTGGTCCCCTGGTCCTGCGGCACCCGGGGGTGCCTGTTCGTGGCGGACGCCGTCGGCGTCCGGTACTGCTGGTACTGCTGGTGCCCCTCCCCGCCGCAGCCCACCGCAGCAGGGAGGTCGCGCCCTCAGCGGCTGGTGGAGATGCAGGGGCCTCCGCAGCCCCAGCTGGTGTCGCGGGCCTGGGCCGGCGCGGAGACGCCGAGGAGCCCGAGACTGACGGCGGTCGCGGCCACCGTGATGCCGATCTTGCGCGTGATGTTCATGGGGTGATCTCACCTTCTACTGTGTCCCTGGAAGCCGGTGCGGCTCGTAGGACCAGTGTGCGGTGAATTGCAGCAATGCGACGACTTAACCGTTGGCTCATGTCTGTGCATTGCACATTCCTGCAACAGTGCACGGGCGCGCCGCAGCATGTCCCGCCCGTCGCGGGGAGGAACTGGCGGAGGCGGCGGGATTTGAACCCGCGAGAGGGGGTTTACCCTCAACCCGCTTAGCAGGCGGGCGCCATAAACCGGACTAGGCGACGCCTCCCCGACAGCGTCGTCAGGCTACAAGGCGCGGTCCGGGCAGGCGAATCCCCCGCCCGGCGCGTCGCGGCGCGGAAGCAGGCACGGCGCCGACGCGCCGAGCAGGTCCGGGCCGAGGTCGGCCCGAGGCTCAGCCCCGGGCGGCGCGCAGCCGGGCCTGGACGTCGCGCACCAGCTGCTCCCGGTCGCCCTGCACGGCCTGGACCGGCAGCACCGTCTCGCGCCCGTCCTGGAGCGACAGGATGAGGCAGGGCACGCCGCGCGGGCTCGCGGTGACCACCTGGCGCACCTCGCGCCAGGTCGCCGAGGGGACGCGGGAGCCGCGCACCAGGCGGACGGTGTAGCCCTCGTCGTCCAGCCGCAGCACCCAGGCACGGCGTCGCAGCCACCAGCCGAGCACGAAGACGCCGGCCACGCCGAGCAGCAGCGGGACCACCAGGACGTCCGGCGGCAGGCCGGCGAGGGCCACGACGGCGGTCGAGGCGAAGATCACCAGCGCGAGCACGACCAGGAAGCTGCCGACCAGACGGACCACGACCGCCGGCGCGAGGCGGTAGACCTGGGGCCCGGCACCCGGGCCGCGAGCGTCCTGCGGCGTCGTCATGGGCCCGATTCAACCCGACCCGGGGTGTCTACACTGCTGCGGGTGCACCGCACGGCCCCCGCGGTGGTGCACGGGGAGGGGTGCCGGAGCGGCCGATCGGAACCGCCTTGAAAGCGGTCGCTGGCAGAGATGCCAGCCGCGGGTTCGAATCCCGCCCCCTCTGCGGGTCCGCCGGCTCAGATCAGAGCCGGCGGTTGGCCAGCGACGGGTTCGTCACCCGCGCCTGCTCGAGCACCTCGCGCTCCAGGGTCGCGGTGAGGGAGGCGGCCTGCTCGTCGGCCTCGGCGAGCACGTCGCCCAGCGGGTCGACGAGCATCGAGTGGCCGCTGTAGCGCGGACCGGCCTGCGCCGCGGTCGCCACGAACACCGTGTTCTCGATCGCGCGGGCGCGCACCAGGGTGCGCCAGTGGTCGACCTTGCGGGGCCCGGCCACCCACGCCGACGGGACGACGAGCACCTCGGCCCCGGCCTCGACGAGCATCCGGGCGTGCTCGGGGAAGCGCAGGTCGTAGCAGGTCATCAGGCCGACCTGCCAACCGGCGACCTCGACCACGACGGGATTCGTGGCCCCGGCGACCAGCCGGTCGGACTCGCGGTAGCCGAAGGAGTCGTAGAGGTGGATCTTGCGGTAGTCGGCGTGCGCCGTGCCGCGCAGCACCAGGGTGTTGAACGGGCGGGTCGGGTCGTGGCTGGTCTCGAACATCCCGGCCACCACCGCGGTCCCGCGCATCCGCGCCACCCGCTGCACCTCGGTGGCGAAGGCGCCGTCGACCGGCTCGGCGTCGGCGCTGACGTCGGACCCGGCGCGGCCGAAGTCGCGCGCGAAGGCCTCGGGGAGGGCGACGAGGTCACTGCCCTCCGGAACCCGGTCGGCCAGCAGCGCCCGGTTGGCGGCGGGGTCGAGGCCGGACGCCTCCTGGACCACGGTGACGACGAGGGACTCACGGCTCATGGCCCCAGCCTGCCACCGATCGCGCCGCGCCGGCGATCGTGCCTGGCAGACTCCCCACCGTGCCCGCCCCCCGTCCTGCCGTCGTCCTCGCGGGAGGTCGGGCGACCCGCCTCGGCGGCCTGGACAAGGCCGCCGTCGAGGTCGACGGGCGCACCCTGCTCGCGCGGGCGCTCGCCGCGCTGGGCGCGGCCGAGAACGTCGTGGTCGTCGGCGAGCCGACCGGCACCGACCGCGCCGTCACCTTCGTCGTCGAGGAGCCCCGCTTCGGCGGTCCCGTGGCGGCGCTGCTGGCCGGCCGCGACGCGCTGGGGCCGACGCCCCCGGGCACGCTGCTGACGGTGCTGGCCGTGGACATGCCCCACGTCGACGCGGCCACCCTGGACCGCCTCGCCGAGGCCGCCGCCGGCCACGACGGCGCCGCCCTGACCGACCCGGACGGACGCCGTCAGCTGGCCCTCGTCGTCGACGTGGCCCGCCTCGACGCCGTCAGCCCACCGGTCGCCGAACGGCCGGGGCACCCCCTGCACCGGCTGCTGGCACCGCTCGACCTCGTCGCGGTCGGCCCGCGCGGCGCGGAGCACCGCGACATCGACACCCCCGCGGACCTGGCCGACCTCGCAGACCCGGCCGGCCCGGCCGACCCGGCCGGCCCGGCTGCCGGTCGAGGTGGCGCCCGCGGCTGATGGCCTAGGGTCGCCGACATGCGCGCCGTCCTCGCCGAGAGCCCTGGCGGACCCGAGGTCCTCCGTGTCACCGACGTCCCCGAGCCCGAGGCCGGGCCCGGCGAGGTCACCATCCGCGTGGCCGCCACTGCGGTCAACCGCGCCGACACCATGCAGCGCGAGGGCATGTACCCGCCGCCGCCCGGGGTCACCGACGTGCTCGGCCTCGAGTGCAGCGGCACCGTGACCGCGCTCGGCGACGGCGTCGAGCACCTCGCCGTGGGCGAGGAGGTCTGCGCGCTGCTCGCCGGCGGCGGCTACGCCGAGACGGTCGTCGTGCCCGCGGGCCAGGTGATGCCGCTGCCCGCGGGCGTCGACCTCGTCACCGCGGCCGCGCTGCCCGAGGTGGCCTGCACGGTGTGGTCCAACGTGTTCATGCGCGCCGCGCTGCGGCCCGGCGAGACGCTGCTCGTGCACGGCGGGGCCGGCGGGATCGGGACCATGGCCATCCAGCTCGCGCACCACCTCGGCGCCCGCGTGATGACCACCGCGGGCACCGCCGAGAAGCGTGCCACCTGCGCCGAGCTCGGCGCCGACGTCACCATCGACTACCGCGAGCAGGACTTCGTCGAGATCGTGCGCGACCTCGGCGGCGCCGACGTCATCCTGGACAACATGGGCGCCTCCTACCTCGGCCGCAACGTCGACGCGCTGGCCACCGAGGGGCGCCTCGTCGTGATCGGCATGCAGGGCGGCGTGAAGGGCGAGCTGAACCTGGCCACCCTGCTCGGCAAGCGCGGCGCCGTCATCGCGACCTCCCTGCGGGCGCGCCCCGCCGAGGACAAGGCGGCCATCTGCGCCGGCGTCGTCGAGCACGTGTGGCCGCTGGTCGCCCAGGGCCACGTGCGCCCGATCGTGCACGCGACGATGCCGCTGGACCAGGCCCGGGCGGCGCACGAGCTGATGGGCGCCAGCGGTCACACCGGGAAGATCGTCCTCACCCTGTGACCTGCGAGCGCCTCGTTAGGCTGGTCGCCATGAGCGACGAGCAGGAGCAGGCCCCGTCCCCCCACGAGCCCGGCCACGACACCGGCCGGGAGACCGGTGGCGACGCGGAGCCGCACGTGGTGATCATCGGCCCCGACGGGCAGCCGCTCGGCACCATGCCCGCCTCGGCGCTGGCCGGTGCCGACCTCGAGCCCGCCTCCGCCCCGAGCGGCGCGCCCGACGGCGAGGGCCCCCGCGCCGTCACCGACCTCGTCGAGCAGCCCGCGAAGGTGATGCGGATCGGCACGATGGTGCGTCAGCTGCTCGAGGAGGTGAAGGCCGCGCCGCTCGATGACGCGAGCCGCAACCGTCTCCGCGACATCCACCAGGCCTCGGTCAGCGAGCTCGAGGCCGGCCTGGCCCCCGAGCTCGTGGACGAGCTGCGGCGGCTCTCGCTGCCGTTCACCGAGGACGTCACGCCCTCCGACGGCGAGCTCCGGATCGCCCAGGCCCAGCTCGTCGGCTGGCTCGAGGGGCTCTTCCACGGCATCCAGACCGCCATGTACGCCCAGCAGATGGCGACGCGGGCCCAGGTCGAGCAGGTGCGCCGCGCGCTGCCCGCCGGGAGGTCGGCGGACCAGGCTCACCCGCACCCGGGCTCACCCGGCGCCGCGAGCGAGCCGGGTGAGGGCGGCCCCGGTCACGGCGGGGGCATGTACCTCTAGCCGACCGTCCTCCGGCGCGGGTCGCAGGTGGCCGGCGCCGGGGCCCGGTCAGCTCGGGCGGCCGAGGCGACGCACGAGGACCAGCGCCAGCAGGCTGACCAGGGCCACCACCGCCCCCGGCAGCGCCGCCCGGGTGAACGGGACCGGCGCGGAGGTGTCGGCCGCGGCGAACGTCGCCACCGGCGCGTCCGGTGGCACGGGCGGGCGGCCGGCACCGAGCAGCTGCTCGACGTCCTCGAGCAGGCCGGTCTCGGCCACCGCGGTGCCGCTCTCACCGGTCGCGACGAGGTCGCCCTGCGCCAGGCCCGCGAACACCAGGTAGCGCTCGCCGACCTGGAGCGGGCCGAGGCTGCACCGGCCCGGGATGCGCGCGGTGCGCACGTCCACGGTCTCGGTGGTGACCACCATCGCGCCCCCGGGCTTGTAGACCCGGTCGACCGCGACGGTGGCCACGTAGCCCGTGGCAGCGGGGGGCGCGCCGTCGGGCGCCTCGCCGCGGGCGACGTCCTCGACGGTGCCGACGAAGACCGCGCGGGCCGTCTTGGCGTGGTCGGTCAGCGACGCGTCGGCGCAGACCGGGCGCAGGTCGGTGGCGCTCGCGGCAGGGGGACCGCCCAGGGCGAGGCCCGGCCAGACGGCCGCGGCGGCTGCGGTGGCCGCGACGGCACGACGGGGGCTCAGCACGGGTCCATGACAGCAGACGGGAGAGCGAACAGACCAGCCAGGGCGCGCGCCACCCCGTCGTCCTCGCTGGCCCCGACGACGCCGTCGGCGGCGTCGCGGACGTCGGGGTGCGCGCCGGCCACCGCGTAGCCGCGCCCGGCCCAGCGCAGCATCGGCACGTCGTTGGGCATGTCGCCGAAGGCGACGACGTCGGCCGCGTCCACCCCGAGGCGCTCGGCGACGGCGGCGAGCGCCGCGCCCTTGGTCACGCCGGTGGCGCTGACCTCCACCAGGCCGGGCAGGGTCCAGGTCGCGACCGCGTCGTCCCCGACGGCCCCCGCGACCGCGGCACGGAGCTCGTCGGGGTCGGCCGCCTCGTCCTGCACGAGCAGCTTGAGACCCGGCTCGTCCCACAGGGCGTCGTGGTCGTCGACCACCGTGCCGACCGCGGGCCTCTCGTGCTCGGAGTAGGCGGCGTCGCGGACCAGGCCCGTGACCCGCTCGACGCCGATCCCGGCCGAGGGCACCGCGGCCAGCACCCGCTGCACGACGCGGCGCCCGACGTCGGCGTCGAAGGCGCGCACGTCGAGCGGCTCGTGGCGGGCGACGTCCCAGGTCAGGGCGCCGTTGGAGACCACCGCGAGGCCGTGCGCGCCGACGGCGGGCCACAGGGCACCCATCCACCGCAGGGGCCGGGCGGTGACCATGACGACCGGGACACCGGCCTCGTCGAGAGCCACCAGGACCCGGCGTGTGGGCGCGGTCAGGGTGCCGTCGGGGGCCAGCAGGGTGCCGTCGAGGTCGGAGGCGACCAGGAGGGGCGGGCCGGACGGGGCCGGGTCAGGCACCGCCGAACCACCGGTCGAGCTCCAGAGCGGCACCGTGCTCGTCGACGCCCGCGCAGACCGCGTCGGCGGCCTCCTTGACGACGTCGACGGACTGGCCCATGGCCACGCCCCGCCCGGCCCAGTGCAGCATCTCGATGTCGTTGCGGCCGTCGCCGATGGCCAGCACGTCGGCGGCCTCGATCCCGAGCGCGTCGGCGACCCGCTGCAGGCCCGAGGCCTTGGAGACGCCGGGTGCGCACAGGTCGAGCCAGGCCGTCCAGCCCACGACGTAGTCGGTGCCGTGCAGGCCGAGCCGCTCGCCGAGGCGGATGAACTCCTCCACCGTCGCGGCCGGGTCCCGGATGATCACCCGGCTGACCGGGTCGGCCACGAGGTCGGCCACCGAGGTCGCGATCAGGTCCCCGGTCAGCTCGCCGGCCGGGAAGGCCCGGTTGACCCGGTAGCCGACGCCACGCTCCTCGACGGCGACGAGGGCCTCGGGGTGGGCCTCGAGGATCGCGCGCACGGCGGGTCCGGCGTCGAAGTGCTCCTCGTGGACCACCTCGAGCGGGGGGTAGCGCGAGACGACCGCGCCGTTGGAGGAGACGATCCACAGCGGCTCCTCGGCCAGCTCGGCGAGACCGAGCAGGTCGGCGACGCCGAGCATGCCGTGCGGGGAGCGGCCCGAGGACAGCACGACGTGCGCGCCGGCCCGGCTCGCGCGGCGCACCGCGTCGCGCACGGCGTGCGTCGACCACCTCGCGGTCGGCGTCGGTGCCGCTCAGCCAGCGCAGCAGGGTGCCGTCGATGTCGAGGGCGACCAGGCTCGGGCGCCAACCCTCGGTCGAGGGCTCCACGGTGGGCTCGGCGCTCACGCCCGCGACCCCGCGGCGACCGGCTCGAGGACCTCGAGCCCGCCGAGGTAGGGCTGCAGGGCCGTCGGCACCCGCACCGAGCCGTCGGCGCGCTGGTGGGTCTCCAGCAGCGCGATGATCGGCCGGTTCGTCGAGCACAGCGTGCCGTTGAGGGTGGCCACCGGGCCGGTGCCGTCCTCGAAGCGGGCCCGGGTGTCGAGGCGGCGGCTCTGGAAGTCCGTGCAGTTCGAGGTCGACGTCAGCTCGCGGTAGCGGCCCTGCGAGGCGATCCAGGCCTCGCAGTCGTACTTGCGGATCGCCGAGGTGCCCAGGTCGCCGGCGGCGACGTCGATGACGCGGTAGGCCAGCTCGAGCTTGTCGAGGAACTCCCGCTCCCAGGCCAGCAGCCGCTGGTGCTCGGCGGGCGCCTCCTCCAGCGTCGTGTAGACGAACATCTCGACCTTGTCGAACCAGTGCACCCGGAAGATGCCGCGGGTGTCCTTGCCGTGCGAGCCGGCCTCCTTGCGGAAGCAGGGGCTCACCGCCGCGTAGCGCAGCGGCAGGGCGGCACCGTCCAGGATCTCGTCGGAGTGGAAGGCCGCCATCGGCACCTCCGAGGTTCCCACGAGGTAGAGGTCCTGGCCCTCGATGCGGTACACGTCGTCGGCCGCCTGGCCGAGGAACCCGGTGCCCTCCATCGCGCGCGGCTTGACCAGCGAGGGCGGCACGACCTCGATGAAGCCGTGCTCGGCGGCCTGGTCCAGGGCCATCGCGATCAGCGCCCGGTGCAGGCGGGCGCCGAGCCCGGTCAGGAAGTAGAACCGTGAGCCCGAGACCTTCGCGCCGCGCTCGAGGTCGATCGCGCCCAGCATCCGGCCGAGCTCGACGTGGTCGCGGGGCTCGAAGTCGAACTCCGGCGCCGTGCCGACGTGCTCGAGGACGGTGTAGTCGTCCTCCCCGCCCGCGGGCACGTCCTCGGCGGCCAGGTTCGGGATCTCCATCAGCGCGCCGCGCCAGACGTCCTCGGCCGCGGCCTGGGTGGCCTCGGCCTCCTTGACCTCGGCGGCGAGCTGCCTGGTGCGCGCCAGCAGCGCCTGCTTCTCCTCGCCCTGGGCGCCCGGGACCTGCTTGCCGAGCTGCTTCTGCTCGCCGCGGCGCGCCTCGAAGGTCGCGATCGCGGAACGGCGCGCCTCGTCGGCGGACAGGGCGCGGTCGACGACCTCGTCGGAGAGCCCGCGGCGGGCCTGGGCGGCGCGCACGCGGTCAGGGTCGTCACGCAGCAGTCGGGGGTCGATCATGGCGCCAGGCTAGCGCCCGGGCCCGGCACCTCACGCGGCCGTTTCCGGTGCGGGGCCACCGCGAGGTGCCCTCTATCCTGGGGCGGCACGCCGCCCGGCGACGACCGCTTCCGGCTCGTGGGGCCGACCCGGCCCACCGAACCCCCAGGAGATGATCGTGCTCGACCGTCCGCGCAGCCTGGTCGCCGTGTGGGGGGCCCTGTTCCTGCTGGCGCTCGCCCTGCTCCTGCTCGGCGTCGAGCAGGGGTGGGCCTGGCTGGTGGCGCTCGACGGCCAGGGCCGCACCGCCGCCGGCTGGGCGCTGGGCCACCCGTGGCTGCGGGTGCCGCTGCGCGGGGTCGAGCTGGCGTTCGGGACGATCGGGATGACGGTGCTCACCGTCGTGCTCGCCGCCGCGACCTGGCTGCGCGGCCACCGTCGCGCGAGCCTCTACGCGCTCGGCGTGATGATCGTGGTCTCGCTGGCCACGACCGGGATCAAGCTCGCCGCCGGCCGCGAGCGGCCGCCCTGGCAGGATCCGCAGTGGCTGCTGACCAGCAACGCCTTCCCCTCGGGGCACGCCTCCTCGGTCAGCGCCCTGGCCGGGGTCGTCCTCGTCCTCGTCGGCATGCTGGTGCGCCGCAAGGACACCCGCCGGCTCCTGGGGGTGCTCGTCCTGCTCGTCGTGGTCCTCGTGCTGCTCGACCGGGTGCTGCTGGGCCGCCACTACCCCACGGACGCCGTGGGCGGGGTGCTGCTCGGCTCCGCCGTGGTGCTGCTCGGGCTCGGCGTCTACAACCCGCTGCCGCGCAGCCACGCCGCGAAGACCACCCCGCTGCCCGAGGTGGGGCCGGTCACCAGGCGGCTCGCCGTCGTGCTGAACCCCAGCAAGGTCGAGGACGCCGCCGCCTTCCGCTCCCTGGTCGCCTCGATGGCCGCCGCGGCCGACTGGTCGCCGCCGACCTGGTACCTCACCACCCCGGAGGACTCCGGCACCGGGCAGGCCGAGCAGGCCGCCGTCGACGGCGCCGACCTGGTCATCGTGTGCGGCGGCGACGGCACCGTGCGCGAGGTGTGCGCCGAGCTGGCCGGGACCGGGGTGCCGGTCGGCATCGTGCCCGCCGGCACCGGCAACCTGCTGGCCCGCAACCTGGCCGTGCCCCTGTACATCCGCGCCGCCATCGACGTCGCCCTGACCGGTCAGGACCGGGCCATCGACATGGTCGCCGTCAGCGGGGACGGCATCGTCGACACGCACTTCCTCGTGATGGCCGGCATGGGCTTCGACGCCGCCGTCATGGAGGGCGTCAACGAGGAGGTCAAGGCCAAGGTCGGCTGGCTGGCCTACGTGATCTCGGGCCTGCGGGCCATCCGCTACCCCGCGGTGCGCGTCGAGATCTCCCTCGACGGTGCCGAGTTCTTCTCCGCCCGGGCCCGCACGATCCTGGTCGGCAACGTGGGCTACCTCCAGGGCGGCATGCCGCTGCTGCCCGACGCCGTCATCGACGACGGCCTGCTCGACGTCGTGCTCCTGCACCCGCGCCGCTTCCTGTCCTGGATCCCGCTGGCCGTGCGGGTGCTGACCCGCTGGAGGCGCAGCGACGACCTCGTCCACCGGCTGACCGGGCGCACCGTGGTCATCCGCGCCGCCCACGACACCCCCCGCCAGCTCGACGGCGACACCGTGGGCCCGGGCCGCGAGCTGCGCATGGAGTGCATCCACGGCCGGCTGCTGGTCCGCGTCCCGCGCTGAGCCGTCCCGACCGGGCCCGCGGGGCCGGCAGAGGGCAGGATGGGCCGATGCAGACCACCCAGATCCAGCTCGCCGCCCGTCCCGTCGGAGAGCCCGACGACCGCTGCTTCGCCGTCGTCGACGTCGACCTCCCCGACCTCGCCGAGGGCCAGGTGCTCCTGGCCACCCGCTTCCTGTCCCTCGACCCGTACATGCGCGGACGGATGAGCGCGGCCCGCTCCTACGCCGCGCCCGTCGAGGTCGGCGACGTGATGGTCGGCGGCACCGTGTGCGAGGTCGTCGAGTCCCGCTCGGAGACCCTCGAGACCGGCGCGCTGGTCGTGGCCTACACCGGCTGGCAGACCCACGCCGTCGTCGACGCCGGCGCCGTGCGCCGCCTCGACCCGTCCATGGGCCGCGACCTGCCCGCCTCCACCGCGCTCGGCGTCCTCGGCATGCCCGGGTTCACCGCGTACGCGGGCCTGCTGGCCATCGGCAAGCCCGCCGAGGGCGAGACCGTCGTGGTCGCCGCCGCCACCGGCCCCGTCGGCTCGGCCGTCGGCCAGATCGCGAGGATCAAGGGCGCCCGCGCCGTCGGCATCGCCGGCGGCGAGGCCAAGCGCAAGGCCCTGACCGAGGAGTTCGGCTTCGACGCCGCCCTGGACCACCGCTCCCCCGACTTCGCCGCGGAGCTCGAGGAGGCCACGCCCGACGGCGTCGACGTCTACTTCGAGAACGTCGGCGGCCCCGTCGGCGACGCCGTCTTCCGCCGCCTGAACACCTACGCCCGGGTGCCCGTGTGCGGCCTGGTCGCCGGCTACAACGCCACCGAGGCGCCCGAGGGCCCGGACCGGCTGCCCGCGCTGATGGGCCAGATCCTCAGCCGCTCGCTGACGGTGCGCGGCTTCATCCAGGACGAGTTCACCTCCAGCCACGGCCGCGACTTCGTGCGCGAGATGACCGGCTGGGTGGCCGACGGCTCGGTGCGCTACCGCGAGGACGTCGTCGAGGGCCTGGAGAACGCCCCCGCGGCGTTCCGCGGCCTGCTGACCGGCAAGAACTTCGGCAAGCTGGTCATCAAGGTCTCCTGACCCGGTGACGTGGTGGCCCTGCGCGGAGCCGCCTCGGGCGGGAGGTCGTAGCCGGCCCCGACCTTCCGCTCAGGTCCCGGGTGGACCCCGCCGAAGGGACAGGCGCCCCGCCATGCGCGTGGGCGCCATCCCCCACCTCTAGGACAACATCACGTGACCATCATGCGTCGCGCCGGGTCCGGCCTGCTGGCCGCCGGCGTCTGCCTCACCGTTCTCGGGTCGGCCCCGACCGCCACCGCTGCCGTCGCCACCCCGTCCTCCGCCGCCGGCGCGGCCCGGACCTCGCTGCCCACCGACTGGTTCGCCGACCCCCTGACCAGCCTCGAACGCCGTCGCCTCGCCGCGGTGCCGGACCACCCGGGCGACGGGGACCGCAAGCGCAGCACCGGCACCCGGACCGCGGCGCTGCACCGCACCGCGTCCGGCGACCTGGCGGTGCCGGCCTCGGTGGTGCGCGGGCACCAGCTCGTGGCCGGCCAGGCCGTCGTCGCGCCGGTGCGGTTCGGCGGACGCTCCGCCGCCCTGAGCCCCCGCTCCCGCGTGAAGCTGGACCGGTTGCGCCCCTCGACCGAGCTCGTCGGCGCACTGCGCTGCGAGGGCCACAACGACTACCAGCGCCACGCGTCCGCGTCCGCCGGCGACAGGCTGGCCACCGCGCGCGCCGCCGCGGTCTGCCGCTGGCTCGACGGCGGCCGGGCGCAGGTGAGCACCACCGCGTTCAGCGCCGGCTCCGCCCACCCGATCGTGATCGGCCCCCACCGCCGGCGCGGGTTCGACCCGCGCACGCTGAACCGTCGCGTCATCGTCACCGTGACCGCCGACAAGGCCGTCGTGGCCCCCGGCGCCGTCGACCTCGTCGAGGCCGTGCCCGGCGACGGTCTGGCTACCCTGACGTTCTCGGCCCCCGCCGAGGACGGCGGCGCCCCGGTCACCGGCTACGAGGTCTCCACCGACGGCGGCGACACCTGGTCCGCGCTGACCTACACCGGCGTCGGCCCCTACACCGCCGTGCTCGTCGACCTGGTCAACGCCACGACCTACACGGTCGCGGTGCGCGCGGTGAGCTCCGCCGGGCCGGGCGCAGCGAGCGGCACCGTGACCGTCACCCCCGCCCCCCCGGTCTCGGACATCACGTTCCCCTACCCGCCGCACACCCACGGCGGCGACATCCACTTCAGCATGACCGCGCCCAGCTCCGAGGGCGGATCTGCGGTCGTGGGCTTCGAGTACTCCCACGACGGCGGTGCCTGGACCACGATCCCGCCGCAGGAGCTCATGGACCTGGGCGGTGCCTACGACGTGTGGCTCTACCCCGGCAACCCGGTCTCGTGCGGGGACCCGTTCCGCGTCCGCGCCGTGACCGAGGCCGGGCCCGGCGCGGCCACCGGCAACCAGCCGCTCGGCTGCCCCTGAGGACGTCGCCGCCGGGCGCGGCACCGTCCTAGCGGTGCCGCGCCCCGGTGGCTAGGCCGGGGCCGGCTCGTTGCGGTCGGCCTCGGGCTCGGCGGCGCCCGCCCCCTCCGAGCCCTGCGGCGGCCCGGACGGGTCGACGAAGTCGCTCTGACGGATCAGCACGAACGAGGCGATCCCGGCGACCAGCGCCAGCACGGCGGCGATGAGCAGGATGTGGTTCAGGGCGTCCACGACGGCGCTGGTGCCGAGGGACTCCACCAGCTGCTGGGCGCGGCTGCCGGCCTGCGCCCCGCCGGCCTGGGCCGCCTGGGCGCCGGCCACCTCGGCGGCACGCTGGACCTGCCCGCCGGACAGCGCCGCGGCCAGCGGCTCGACGGCGCTCGCGGGCACCTCGCCCTGGAGGCCGCTGGTCACCGCCGAGCTGACCTGCTGGCTGAAGATCGAGCCGAGCGCGGCGATCCCGGTCGCGATGCCGACCTGGCGCAGCGTGGAGTTGACGCCCGAGGCCATGCCCGCCCGGGCCACCTCGACGACGCCGACCGCGGTCGAGGCCAGCGGGGGGTTGACCAGGCCGATCCCCACGCCGGCCACGAGCAGGCCGGGGACCAGGTGGGTCCAGGTGGAGTCGTCCTGGATGCCCAGCATCAGCGCCAGACCGCCCGCGACGAGGGCGAAGCCGGGGCCGATGAGCCACTTCGCGGGCAGCTTCTCGGTCAGCCGACCGGCGATCGCCGCGGCGAAGAACGAGGCGGCGGAGAGGAACAGCAGGCGCACGCCGGTGCCCACCGCGGAGTAGCCGAGCACGTTCTGCAGGTAGATCACCAGGTAGGCGAGCACCGAGAAGACCGACGCCGAGACCCCGAAGGCGGCGATCAGCCCGCCGGTGAAGGTCGGCTTGCGCAGCAGGCTCAGGTCGAACATCGGGTCGCTCCCGCGCAGCTGGGTCAGCACGAAGATGCCGAGCAGGACCACGAACCCGACCAGGCAGGCCAGCACGACCGTGTCGCCCCACGAGCCCTGGCCGGCCTCGATCAGGCCGTAGACGAGGGCGGCCAGGGCGCCGGAGAAGACCACGAAACCGACCCAGTCGGGCCGCCCGGCCCGCGGGTTCTGCGACTCCTGCACCCGCAGCAGGGTGACCGCGATCGCCACCAGGCTGATCGGGATGTTGACCCAGAAGATCCAGCGCCAGGACAGGCCGGTGGTCAGCACGCCGCCCAGGACGGGGCCGATGGCGACGGCGACGCCGGTCGTCGCGCCGAACACGCCGAAGGCGATGCCGCGCTCGCGGCCGGTGTAGGCCCCGGCCAGCAGGGCCAGGGCGGTGGCGAACATGGCCGCCCCGCCGATCCCCTGGAAGGCGCGCGAGAGGGTCAGCAGCGCGACGTCCTGGGCCAGACCGCAGGCCGTGGAGCCGACGGTGAACAGCACGAGGCCGATCACGAAGACCTTGCGCCGGCCGTAGAGGTCGGCCAGGGAGCCGGCGGTCAGCAGCAGCGCGGCCAGGCTCAGCGCGTAGGCGTCGATGACCCACTGCAGGTCCGAGAGGGACGCGTCGAGCTCGCTCTGGATGTCGGGCAGGGCGACGTTCACGATCGTGATGTCCAGCAGCAGCATGAACACGCCGGTGCACACCGCGACCAGCGTCCACCACGTGGAGCGCCCCGACGCCTTGGCGGCCCGGGCCTCGGCCGGGTCGGCGCGGTGGGTGGGCCCCTCGGCGGGGGTACGACGGTCGGGCATGGGTGCTCCTGGCGCGAGGGACGATCGGCGGGACGGGCGTCGCGGCCGGACCGCGACTCGGCCACGCTATCGTCAACCAGCGAACGATCAACCACCTGATGATCACCCCTGTGAGGGAGGTGACGAGGCTCGCATGGAGCCCGCGCTGGCCGCCCTGCCCGGGCACGTGCTCTGGCGGGCCCGGCTGCGCGTCGCCGCCGAGCTCGCCGACGTCCTCCCCGAGGGCGTCGACCACCACGTCCTCGCGGTCCTGCGCACGCTGACCGACGGCGTCCCGCGCTCCCAGCAGGACCTCGCCCGTGCCACCGCGGTCAGCCGGACGACGATCGGGGCGGTGGCCGCCGACCTCGTCGAGCGCGGACTGGTGGAGAGGGTCCGCAACCCCGCCGACCGCCGCTCCTACCTGCTCACCCCCACCCCGCAGGGCCGGGCGTCGCTGGCCCGGTGGGCCGGCAGCGTCTCGCGCCGCGCCGACCACCTGCGCGGCGCCCTGCCCGCCGGCCACAGCGAGGAGCTGCGGCGCCTGCTCGCGGGCTGCACCGCCGACCTGCTGGACCCCGGCACCCCGGCCACGCTCGTGGCCAGTCCCGGCTTCCTGCTGGTCCGCCTGCACGAGCACCTGCACCGACGCTTCACCGAAGCCCTGGCCCCCCTCGACCTCGAGCCGCGCCACTTCGGCACCCTGGCCGCGCTCGAGGCCACCGGCGCGGTGCCGCAGGCCGGGCTCGCGCGCACGCTGGGGCTGAGCGGGGCCCGCGTCGTGCAGCTCGTCGACGACCTCGAGACCCGCGGTCTCGTCGAGCGGCGTCGCGACCCCGACGACCGGCGCCACCACCTGGTGCACCTCGCCCCCGCCGCGGGGCCGGTGCTGTCCCGGGCGCACCACCTGGCCGAGGAGAACGTCGAGGAGGTCCTCGCCGCGCTCGACGCCCACGCGCGCGAGCGCCTGGTCGCGCTGCTGCTCGCCCTCGTCGAGGCCCCGAGGGCGCCGTAGTCCTCAGCGTCGGGCGTGGGTGACGGCTTCCTGCTCCTCGGGCGAGAGCGGCTGGTCGCAGGACCACGCCGCGATGTTCTTGGCGTACGTGCGGGCCTCGCTGCGACCGTAGATGGAGGTGAGCACCACACCGTGGCCGCCGTCGTCGAGCAGGGCCAGCGACCACGACAGGTGACCGCCCATGTCGCCGAACGCGTCGTAGCGCACCACGGCGAGGTGACGCAGGGCGGCGCGGCCCTCGGCGGCCAGCGCGGCGACCTCCTGGCGCAGGCCCCGCAGGTCGGCCGGCAGCGCGTCCACCGACCCGCTGCGGGGCCGCGCCGAGCGGCGCAGGGCGACGACGGCGAGCGCGAGCGCGACGAGCGCCACGACCAGGGCGAGCACGACCGAGAGCACCACGGGACCGACCCTAGACTGGCGCGGTGACCAACGCCGGACGCATCGCCTACCAGGGCGAGCCGGGATCGAACTCCCACGCCGTGTGCGCCCAGCACCTGCCCGCCTGGGTGGCCGTGCCGTGCGCCTCCTTCGAGGACGTCTTCGCCGCCGTCGCCTCGGGCGCGGCGGACCTGGCGATGATCCCGATCGACAACTCCATCGCCGGCCGGGTCGCCGACATCCACCACTTCCTGCCCGACTCCGGGCTGCACATCGTGGCCGAGCACTTCCTGCGCATCCAGTTCCACCTGATGGCCGTGCCGGGAACCCGCCTGGCCGACGTCAAGACCGTGCACAGCCACGTCCACGCCCTGGGCCAGTGCCGCAAGGTGATCCGCGAGCTCGGGCTGACCCCGCTGATCTCGGGCGACACCGCCGGCGCCGCTCGCGAGATCGCCGAGGCCGCCGACCCCACCCAGGCCGCGATCTCCCCGCGGCTGGCCGCGGAGATCTACGGTCTCGACATCCTGCGCGCCGACGTCGAGGACGAGGAGCACAACACCACCCGCTTCGTGGTCCTCTCCCCCGAGCCGCGCCTCGTCGAGCCCGGCCACGGCCCGGTCGTGACCAGCTTCGTCTTCCGGGTGCGCAACATCCCGGCCGCGCTCTACAAGGCGCTCGGCGGGTTCGCGACCAACGGCGTCAACATGACCAAGCTGGAGAGCTACATGGTCGACGGCGAGTTCACCGCGACCCAGTTCCTCGCCGAGGTCGACGGCCACCCCGCCGAGCCCGGCCTGGCGCGGGCGCTGGAGGAGCTGGAGTTCTTCACCCACGACGTCACCGTGCTCGGCGTCTACCCCGCGGACCCCAGCCGCCGCTGAGCCCTAGGGTGAGCGCCATGACGGACCCCCAGGTCGAGCTCGGCGCGGACAGCGAGGTCGGCACGCTGCGCACGGTGATGCTGCACCGCCCCGGACCCGAGCTCAAGCGGCTCACGCCCGGCAACAACGACCAGCTGCTCTTCGACGCGATCCCGTGGGTCGCGCGCGCCCAGGAGGAGCACGACGCGTTCGCCGAGGCGCTGCGCGGGCGCGGCGTCGAGATCCTCTACCTCACCGAGCTGCTCACCGAGACCCTCGCCGGCGACGCCGCCCGCGAGGTCGCGATCGGCACCGCCCTGGCCAGCCTCGACCTCGGCGACACCATGCGCGGCTACCTCGTCGGCCGGCTGCGCGAGGCCGCGCCCGAGGAGCTGACCCACTACCTGACCGCCGGCATCCGCAACGACGAGGTGCGCGGCGGATTCGGCCTGGTCACCTCGCTGCTGCCGGACGAGGCGTTCCTGCTCAACCCGCTGCCCAACCTGCTGTTCACCCGCGACTCCTCCTTCTGGCTGCGCGACCGCGTGGCCATCACCTCGCTGGCGATGCCGGCCCGCACCCGCGAGACCCAGCTGACCGAGCTCGTCTACAGCCGCCACCCGCGCTTCGCGGGCGCCGAGCGGATGCACGGCCACCAGCTCGAGCACGTCGAGGGCGGCGACGTCCTGCTGCTCGCGCCGGGCGTGGTGGCCGTCGGCGTCGGGGAGCGCACCACCCCCGCCGGCGCCGAGCGCCTGGCCCGCCAGGCGTTCGAGTCCGACCTCGCCCACACCGTCCTGGCCGTGCCGATCGCCCAGGAGAGGGCGACCATGCACCTGGACACGGTGTGCACGATGGTCGACGTCGACAAGGTCGTGATGTACCCCAACGTCGCCGACTCCCTGACCGCCTACGCGGTGAGCGCCGACGGCCGGGAGGACGACGGCTCGCTGCACCTGCGCGTGGCCGACGCCGAGCCGTTCCTCCTCGCCGCCGCCCGGGCGATGGGCATCGACGCCCTGCACCACATCGACACCGGCCTGGACCCCGTCACCGCCGAGCGCGAGCAGTGGGACGACGGCAACAACACCCTGGCCATCGCGCCCCGGGTCACGGTGGCCTACGAGCGCAACACCGAGACCAACGAGCGCCTGGAGGAGGCCGGCATCGAGGTCATCAGGATCTCGGGCTCCGAGCTCGGCTCGGGCCGCGGCGGCCCGCGGTGCATGAGCTGCCCGGTCTCGCGCGACCCGCTGCCGGCGGGCTGAGCGCGGCGACCTGCTGTGGGAATCCCCGGTCGACCGGGGATTCCCGCACTGGTCGGGGGTTGCAACGCCCGACAAGCGCCAATTCCCCCTGCCCAGTCCCGGCCGGCACGGCACCGCCTGGACGATCCGCCGCGCGGCCGAGTCGGCGTCAGCCGACCGCCGTCAGCGGATGGTGACCTGACGGTTGGCCAGGCCCGATCGCGCCGAGCGCTGCTCGGAGGTGAGCGGGGAGGTCTCGGCGAGCGCCTCGGCGAGGGCGGCGTCGAAGTCGACGGCGGCGTCCTCGAGGGCTTCGGGGCCGGTGCCGACCACGAGGTCCCACACCAGGGTCAGCAGGCCGTGGGCTCGGAACATGCCCACCAGCCGAGCGTCCTCGGTGAGGCGGTCGCGGCCGGCCGCGTGCAGGCGGGCCAGGGCGTCCAGCAGCGGGCCCTCCGGCTCGGTCCGGGCCCAGCGCAGGTGCTCCTTGGCGCCGATCCGCGTCCAGTAGGCCGCCTCGACGGAGGCGAGCCGGGCCGTCGGGGCGGCACCGTCGTTGGCCTGCTCGAGGGCCGACGACAGCTCGTCGCCGCCGTCGACGTCGGCGACCCAGTAGTCGAAGCCCTCGTGCACGGTGACGTCGAGGCGCTCGGCGTCGACGAGGTCCTGCAGGCGCGGACCCGGTCCGGGGGGCGAGGTCAGCCCGACGACGCCGCTCTCACCGCGGCCGGCGGCGCCCAGGGCCAGCTCGAGCACCGCCGCCAGGTCG
The DNA here is from genome assembly GCA_963728085.1 of uncultured Actinomycetota bacterium. Lineage (GTDB taxonomy): Bacteria > Actinomycetota > Actinomycetes > Propionibacteriales > Nocardioidaceae > Nocardioides. Next base: position 135,260 of record CAVSIQ010000004.1, read on the forward strand.
CGGGAGGGGTCGCCGAACCCGTGCTGGACCTGCAGTCCCAGCCACACCTCGCCCGACTCGCGCACCATCGCGGGCGCGGCCATCGGCAGCAGCGTGCACAGCGTGACGGGGTGGCCCTCGGCGCCGGCGACCCCGTCGGCGAGCGGCAGGGGCGCGGTGGCGGCGGGGACGAGCTCGCGCATCGCGACGACGTCACCCTCGGAGGGAAGACCCTCGAAGGGACGCGCGACGTAGACGTCGCCGCCGCCGCCCGGGGCGCCGTGGCAGGCCTTGTAGCGCTTGCCCGAGCCGCACGGGCACGGCTGGCGGGGCCCGACCTCCCCGGGCTCGGTGCTGCTCGCCTCGCGCTGCCGGGTGCGGTTCTTCTTGGCCATGCGGGCGAACCTATCCGGCCCGCAGGCTCACCCGGAGGCCGCGTCCGAGCCGTCGAGAAGGCCGAGCAGGTAGGCGGGACGGTCGGTGATCACCCGGGTGACGCCGATGGAGCGGCACAGCGCGAGCTCGGCGGGGGTGTTGACCACCCACACGTTGAGCTCGTGCCGGCTGCGCGCGAGGCTGCGCGCGAGCCGAGGGTGCTCGACGAGCTCCTGGATGCCGGGCCCGACCACCCAGTCGCGCCCGATCGCCCGGCGCAGCATGGGCCAGCTGGCCGCCTTGTCGAAGAGCTGGACGAGCTGGACGCCGGGCGCGAGCCGCTCGACCCGTTGCAGCGCGGTGAAGGAGAAGCTCATCACCCGCACCGGGGAGCCGGGCCGGTCCCAGCCGAAGTCGGCGAGCATCTCGACCACCCGCCTCTCCACCAGGCCGCCGTAGCGGGTGGGGTGCTTGGTCTCGATGGCGACCTCGACATGGCGGTCGAGGTCGGCGACGTGCTCGAGCAGCTTGCGCAGCGTCAGGACCCCGTCGCCCTCGGGGTCACGCTCGGGCGCCTCGTCGTCGAGGTCCGCCCACGGGTTCTTCCAGCTCGCGAAGTCGAGCTCGGAGAGCTCCTCGAGGTTCATCGTCGAGATCGCGCCGCGGGCGTCGGTGGTGCGCCGCAGGTCGCGGTCGTGGGCGCAGATCAGGTGCCCGTCGGCGGTGAGGCGGACGTCGCACTCGAGCCCGTCGGCGCCGGCCTCCAGCGCGGCGACGTAGGCGCGCATCGTGTGCTCGGCGTTGTCGTGGCTGGCGCCGCGGTGGGCGACGACGAGCGGCCTCATGCCGCCATTGTGCTCCCGCGCACCCGTGCGGGCGGCGACCCGCGCCGCACCGAGGGACGCGGCCGGACACGACGCGCACGTCGAGCCGTATCGCCACTGTGCTCCGAGGTCACCGGGGCGAGCGTAAGAAGCCACCGGTGAGCAGGAGCGCACCGTGGACCACGAGAGGATCGCCGAACGCCTCGGCGTCGCCTGCCTGGACACCGGGAAGCGGCTCCTCGCCGCCGAGGCTGCGACTGGCCGACCGCGATGTGCCAGCTCCACCACGACGAGGCCTGGGCCGGGGGGCGCTCAGGACGCGCGCGGGAGCGGTGCCACCGCTGGGGCCGAGGACTCGACCACCGCCACGAACGGCGAGGTCATCGCCCGCAGCAGAGCCCCGTAGCCGACGCCGAACCTGAGCTCGTCGCCGACCACCGCGTCGTGGTCGCCGAGGTCCACCACGAGGTGGTCGCTGCTCGTGCCGAGCACGTCGACGCCGGTGGGTGGCGCGAGCCCGTCGGGGTCGACGTCCTGGCGGCCGAGGGCGAGGATGCCCTGGCGGACCACCCCTGCGCCGGGCCGCGCCGTGCGCGCGCCGAACGCGGTCTGCCCGAGCGTGCCCCAGGGTGCGGCGGGCTTGGTGCGGACCTCGATCAGCTCGGCCACCAGCACCACGGCGTCGGTGCGCAGGCCCGGCACGGGTCGCCGGGTCAGCGGGTCGAGGCCGAGCAGGATGGACTCGCCGAGACGCAGCTCGTCGACCCGGCCGGTGTCGTGCGCGCTCAGCGCCCAGCCGAGGTTGGCCGAGTTGCCGCCCGAGACCAGGGCCAGCGGGGCGCCGGTGGCCTCCTCGACCAGGGGCGCCAGGCACGACAGCTCCCCCATCGCGTCCCCGTCCGGGACGACGCCGCTCTGGCAGGCCAGGTTGGTGCCGATCCCGGCCAGGTGCAGGAAGGGCAGCGCGACCACGTCGAGCGCGAGCGGGACGAGGTCGTCGGGCAGGACGCCCTCGCGCAGGTCGCCGAGCTCGACCATGAGGACGACGTCGTGGGCCACGCCGCGCCGCCCGGCGGCGCCCGACAGCGCCTCGAGCACGGCGATCTCGGTGTTCAGGCTGGTCGTCGCGTGACGGACCACCGCGTCGACCTGGCTCAGCATCGGGGAGCGGATCAGCGTCCGTGGCGCCGCGAGGCCACCGGCGCCGAGGCGCACCAGGTTCTCCACCCGGGAGTCGGCCAGGCCGACGGCACCCCCGCGCATCATCGCGCAGCCCACGCCGGGCGAGCCCAGCGTCGCCTTGGTGACCCCGGTGACCCGGATCCCGGTCAGGGCCAACCGGTCGGCCAGGGACCGGGTGTTGGCCTCGACCGCGCCCAGGTCGAGCTCGAGCCGGGGCGCGCTCATCGGGTGGCAGCGCGCGCGCTGCTCCCTCAGGGCGGGGAACGCGTCGAGGACCATCGCCGCGAGCTGCTCGAGCGGGCGGGTGAGCGGGTCGGTGGCGGGCAGGCCGAGGTCCAGCTCGATCCGGTCGATGGCCTCGCCGATGGCGGTCGTCGTCGGCCATGCCCTCGTGGTTGACGGTGACGCCGATGACGCGGGTGTCGGCGAAGGCCTCGATCAGGGCGACCTCGCTGGCCACGGTGGGCACGGCGACCATCGGGAAGTCGCCGAGCATCCTCCGCTCGGGGGCGTGCTGCACGATCACGCCGGCGGGCTTGCTGCCCCGCACGATGTGGGCCGAGGTGAGGTAGGCCGGGTGGCTCAGCGCGCCCTGACCCTCCACGACGATGACGTCGGGGTCCTCACCCTCGAAGGCCGCGACGACCTGGTGCTCGACCTCCCCGGAGCAGAACTGGGGTACCAGGGCGTCGAGCGCGACGCCGTACCTCCCGCCCTGGATGATCGTCGTCTGGCCGGTGCCGACGAGCACCGCGCGGACGCCGCGCTCGTTGAGGGCGCGCACCAGCAGCGTCGCGGTGGTGCGCTTTCCGACCGCGCCGTCGGTGCCCAGGACGGCGATCCGCGGGCAGGTCACCTCGTCGATGCGCCCGGAGAACAGGTGCAGGTCCTTCGTGGCCTTGGGCCGGCGGACGTCGGTGATGGTGACGTCGTGCAGCAGCGCGGCGGCCACGAACTCGGCGTCGTCGTTGAGGAAGTCGTGCAGTCCGTTGACGATGTGCATCCCACGGGAGATGCCGTCGAGCAGGACGAGCCGCTGGGTCGGCGAGAGCAGGCCGTCGGCGGGTGCGAGCCCGCAGATCAGGTAGTCCGGGACGACTCCGGCGTGCGCGATGCACTCGGCGAGGGTGCCCAGGACGGGGATGCCGTTGGGTGTCGCGTCCAGCACGGTGCCCGCGTCGGCGCCGGCGAACCGGCTGTCGATCACGCTCAGCACCTCGTACTTCTCGGAGTGGCGGACCAGGCCGTTCCCGGTCTTGCCGTCCTGCTCGCCGAGCTGGCCCTCGCAGTACACGACGGCGGTGCTGCCGGCCGGCCGGTCGGGACGCCCGGTGGGCAGGGCGGTGGACGGGATGGGACGGGACGACGAGACGGGCACAGGTGCTCCTCTGAGAAGGCTCAGAGGAGGCGACGGGATCGTCACGGGCCGCGTGCCCGACAGTCAACGAGGCGTCTGCCCTGAGGGCCCGGCGAGAGTGCCGGGGAAACACGAACGTAACAGTCACCCGCCGCGGCCACACGATCCTCGCCCGTCTGGGGTAGCGGGGCACCCGGCGCGCCCGCGGCCCTCGCCCTCCCCGCGGTCACGCGGAACCGGCCGACGACCCGGCCAGGACGTCGTCCTCGAGGCGCGCATAGCTGGCCTCCATCCCGTCGGTCATCCCGGTGGCCAGGACGGCGTCGCGGGTGGCGGTGTCGGGGTAGGTGACGACCAGGGTCAGAAGCGTGCCCGCCTCCAGCGGGGTGAGGGTCGGCTCGTTCACCGCGGGCTCGCCGGGCACCCCGATCATCTGCTCCGTGGTGACCGCGCGGTGCGGCGGCGTGGACTCGAGCAGCTCCCCCTCGAAGCCGAACCGCCTCGCCTCGCCGTCCACCTGCTCCCACTCGTAGCGGTAGCGCTCGCCGACGGCGGTCGCGATCTCGCAGACCGGCATCGTCCACCCGTCCGGCCCGAGCATCCAGCGGCGGACCAGGTCGGCGTCGTGGTGGGCGCGCCACACCTGCGCGACGCTGCCGCGGATCACGCGGCTGATCCGGATCGAGGTCTCGGACAGGATCTGCGTGCGGGTGGCCTCGCCGGCCGCGAACGAGGCGAGGTCGCCGAGCACCTCGTCCATCTGGCTCACCGCCTGGCGCATCCCCTCCTCATGCCTGCCGAGCCCTGTCGAGGTCGCCGAGCGAGGCGAAGGAGGAGGTCGTGGTGACCCGCGAGCCGGCCTCGGTGGCCTCGAAGGCGAGGACGAGCCGCACCGCGGGCATCGTCGTGTCGGGCGTCCCGTCGGGGCCGGCGAAGCCGTCGAGCACCTTGACGCGGGCCAGCGGCTCGACCACGAGCCACTCCCAGTACCCGCGGTGACGGACCGTCCGGGCCGGTCATCGCGTACGCCGAGAGGCCACCGGGGGTGGTGTCGTGGCGGGTGAAGGTGGCCGGGAAGGTCGGCGGGCCCCAGAACCGCTCGAGCTGGCGGGGGTGGAGGTAGGCCTCCCACAGACGCGTGAGGCCGACGGGTGAAGGTCGTCTGCTGCCAAGCCGCGAGCGCGACGTCGCGGTGATGGGCCCGGGCAGGTCCTGTGGGGTTGGCCGCACTGCGTGCAGGCTGCCGGCGTCACCCAGCTGGCCATCGACCGGCAGCTGACCGTGATCGCGTTCGAGGCGATGAACCACCTGCACCGCGACGGGGCGTTCGGCCTGCACGTGTTCCACAAGAACAACGAGCTGGCCGGGTGTCGCTCGGTGCTGCGCGCGTTGCAGCTCGCCGGACTGAGCCGGCGCCTACGCTGGCGGTGCTCACCCACCGCGGCGTGGCCGCGTCGGGTCGCCGATCCACTCGGTGCAGATCCGCAGTTCGACCACGAGCCGGTGGCGAGCACCTCAGGCAGTCATCACCGAGCGCGGCCGCGAGCCGCTGCCGGCCTACCTCGCCGAGAACGACGTCGTCGTGAACTGCACCTGCAGGACCCGGCGAGCCGCTGGTCTACCTGCGCGATGACGACCTCGAGGCGTTCCGGCCGGGAGCGTCATCGTGGACGTCTCGTGCGACCTCGGCATGGGCTTCAGCTTCGCCGGCCGACGACCTTCGACGAGCCGACGTTCGTCGTGGGCGAGAACGTCCTCTACTACGGCGTCGACCACAGCTGTATGTGGAGCTCGGCGATGGGAGAACAGCACGCCTGATGTTTGCGCGGTCTCGAGGGGCGGACGCGTGGGACGCCACGACACGTGAGCACGCGTCGAGATCGCGACGGCGCGTGGTGAACGGCGATCTGGCTTCAGGGGGCTGGGACGCCGGGTCGGTGCGGGTGATGAGCTTCTCGTTCACGCGCTGCAGCGGGTCGAGCGCCTGGCGCCGACGTCAGTTGTTCAGCTCTTCGACAAGGCGGCGCGCTGGCGATGCTGCGCGCGCGATCGGCGCGACTGGGTGTCGGGCGGGCATCGACGAGCTCGTCGAGCACCGCGGCTCGCGCGCAGCCTGGCCGCAGCCGGCACGAGGTGAACGCTGGTGGTCAACACGCCGCCGACTTGGAGCTGTGCCGCTCCATCAGCTCCTCGAGGTTCATGGTCGAGATCGCGCCGCGGGCGTCGGTCGTGCGGCGCAGGTCGCGGTCGTGGGCGCAGATCAGGTGACCGTCGGCGGTGAGGCGGACGTCGCACTCGAGCCCGTCGGCGCCGGCCTCCAGCGCGGCGACGTAGGCGCGCATCGTGTGCTCGGCGTTGTCGTGGCTGGCGCCGCGATGGGCCGACGACGAACGACTTCATGGAGCCATTGTGCTCCCGTCCGCCCGTGCGGGGGGCGACCCGCGCCGCACCGGTGCCGAGGGAGGCTGGCGGACAGCCAGGTCGTGACCGCGTAGTCGTACACATGTTCGATAGATATGCCGCTGCGGCCGCAGGACGGCCTCGTGAGCAGGAGCGATGTCGGTGCCGAGTGCTTGACTGGACCCATGGTCAGAGACGGTGACACCCTGGTCGGGCACCCGGTGCCCGCGGGCGTGGCCGTCCTCGACGAGGCCCTCGGTGACCTGCTGGAGTGCTCGCTGATCGGTCTCGACGCGGCCGGCACCCGGGCGACGCTGATCGCGCTGGCTGACGTCGAGGCCCGGATGGCGGCGCTGCGGCTGCGGGTGGTCGCGCACGCTGACGAGGTCGCCGTCGGTGCCGACTCCGGTGCGACCTCGACCGGCGTGTAGTGGGCGCTGGCGACCCGGCAGAGCAGGCCCCAGGCCGCCGGCCAGGTCCGCCTCGCCACGGCCCTGGCCTCGACCTGGACCCGGGTCGGGGCCGGGCTCGCCTCGGGTGCGGTGCACCTGGACCAGGCCCGCGTCCTCGTCCACGCCCTCGAGGACCTGCCGAGCGACCTCGACCCCGCCATCCTCGCCGCGGCCGAGCAGCACCTCGTCGACCTCGCCGCGATCCACGACCCGGTCGAGCTGCGCCGCCTGGGCCGCGCGGTCCTCGAGGCGGTCGCACCGCAGGCCGCCGAGGCAGAAGAAGGCAAGCGCCTCGAGGCCGAGCTGGCCCGCGCCCGGGAGAAGACCCGCCTGACGCTGACCCCCGACGGCCACGGAGCCGTCCACGGACGGTTCACCGTCCCCGAGCTGCACGGCGCGATCCTCAAGAAGGCCCTGTGGGCCCTGGCCTCGCCCGCGCACCGCGCCGCGGTCGAGCGGCTCGCCGACGACCAGGACGTCTGCGAAGGCTCCACGGGTCTGGTGCGGCCGGGTCCGAAGCGGCTCGGGCAGGCCTTGTGCGACCTCCTGGAGTCCCTGTCCGCGGATGATCTGCCCCAGGCCGGCGGCTGCGACGCCACCGTGGTGATCACCGTGGAGCACGAGAGGATCGCCGAGCGCCTCTCCGTCGCCAGGCTCGACACCGGGGAGCGCCTCCTGGCCAGTGAGGCGCGGCGGATGGCCTGCAGCGCGGGCGTCCTGCCGATGGTGATGAACGGGCCCTCGCAGGTCCTCGACGCCGGCCGGAAGAACCGCTTCCACACCCAGGTGATGCGCACCGCCCGCGGGGTGATCGACCGGTGCTGCACCGCCGAGGGCTGTGACTGGCCGCCCGCGATGTGCCAGCTGCACCACGACGAGGCCTGGGCCGAGGGCGGCAAAACCGACGTCGAGCACGCGCGGCTGCTCTGCCCGCATCATCACCGCCGGATTCACGACCCGAGGTACGAGCATCGCGTCCTCCCGGACAACCAGGTGCGGTTCCACCGCCGGATCTGATCAGCCGAGACGATCGATCCAGGCGTGGCCCGGCTCGGTGTCCGTCAGTGCCTGCCGCAGCCAGGCCCGGCCCCGGTCTCCGAGATGGGGCACCGTTGCGTCGAAGTCGGCCTGATCCTTCAGGCGACGCCGGCGCGCCTTGAACAGCAGCTGGATCTCGGGCTGGAGGTAGTCCACGCCGTCGGCGCGCCACACCGCGTCGGGCCACGGCATCCGGATCGACGGGTCGCGTCGGTAGACCCACTCCAGCGGCGTGCGGGGTGAGCAGGACGTCGTGCTCCCACGGCTCGGCGCCGCCGGCCCGCGTCCACAGCTGCTCGCAGCCCTCCGGCAGCGCCTCGTCAGCGGGCGCGTCCGGTCGGTCGTTGGGCAGCAGCACCCACAGGGCCGACGGCGTCGGCGCCCAGGTGTCGAGTCGTCCGGCGAGGTGGCGTCGCAGGAGCGGGAGGTCGTCGCGCAGCACCGAGAGGTCGAGGTCACCGTGGGGCCGGCGCACCCCGGTGAAGACCTCGAGCGCCCAGCCGCCGGCGACGAACCACCGACCCGTGTAGTCGGCGAGGAGCGCAGCCGCGTCGCGTGGTGTCCGACCGGCCCAGGGCCCGTAGAGGCGGTCGATCTCGTCCTCGTCCACCCGGGTGAGACTACGGCGCCGCCCGGGTCGACGGGGGCGTCTCAGGGCCTCCCCGCGCGGCCGAGCCGCCGAGACGACGTCGGCCCAGATCCGGGACCACGCCTGCCTCTCTCCCAACCCCAGAGGTGGCTGCGCACGATTGTCCTGTCGGGATCCTCACCTCCACCTAGCCTTCGCTCATGAACGAGACAGAGGCAGCACTGACCCGCCGCGGCGGCTGTGCTCGCGGTGCAGCACGCAGTCGACGACGAGCGGCGACTACTGCCCGCAGTGCGGTTCCAGCTACCTCCGACACCGGCGCCGACCGTCGCGACGAGTCCTCGTCGCGGTCGCCGTCGTCTTCCTGCTGCTGACAGCCGCAGGAACAGGGGTCGCCCTCACGATCCAGGGGGACCGGACCGCACAGCGGGAGCAGGCCGCCGAGGAGCGGCGTCAGGACAGGCCGACGCCGAGGAGGCCGCCCAGGACGAGGCCGACCAGGCCGCGGCGGAGAAGAGCGCCGCCGTGACGCCAGGCAGGCGGCACAGTCAGCGGAGAGACAGCAGCGGACGTCGATCATCCGGCAGATGCAGCAGTCGATCACCAAGGACGCCAAGGGCCGGGTCGGGGACGGCTTCCTGGACGGCCCGATCCTCTTCACCTCGTGCGACCCGCTGGGCGGGGGTTCCGTGGACGACCTGACCGCGAGGACCACGACGTTCGAGTGTCTGGCCATCAACGAACGGCTCGGCGGTGGTCAGGTCAGCGGCTACCGGTTCAGCGCCACCGCGAACTGGGACGAGAGCAGCTGGACCTGGCGGCTCGGCTCCGACTGAGCACGACCCCGCGTCGAGAGACGCCCCGAGGTCGGCGCCGACCGGGACCGGATCGGTCCTCGATGTTCCACGGGAAACCACGCACCGACGCCGACCAGTGCGTGCAGGACCGTGCCCGCCTCGGCAGGGTCGTGGAAGAACCTGGACGTCACGGCCGCACGACACGATCCTCGCCCAGCTGGCGCAGCCGGTGGGAGCGCGGGCGCGTGCGGCCGGGACGTGGCCCGTGCGGGTCTACGCGGTGCCGGCCGGCAACCCCGCCAGCACGTCGTCCTCGAGGCGCCGGTAGCTGGTCTCCATCCCGTCGGTCATCCCGGTGGCCAGGACGGCGTCGCGGGTGGCGGTGTCGGGGTAGGTGACGACCAGGGACAGCAGCGTGCCCGCCTCCAGCGGGGTGAGGGTCAGCTCGTTCACCGCGGGCTCGCCCGGCACCCCGATCATCTGCTCCGTGGTGACCGCGCGGTGCGGTGGCGTGGACTCGAGCAGCTCGCCCTCGAAGCCGAACCGCCTCGCCTCGCCGTCCACCTGCTCCCACTCGTAGCGGTAGCGCTCGCCGACGACGGTCGCGACGTCGCAGACCGGCATCGTCCACCCGTCGGGCCCGAGCATCCAGCGGCGGACCAGGTCGGCGTCGTGGTGGGCGCGCCACACCTGCGCGACGCTGCCGCGGATCACGCGGCTGACGCGGATCCGGGTGTCCGAGAGGACCTGCGTGCGGGTGGCCTCGGCGGCCGCGAACGAGGCGAGGTCGCCGAGCACCTCGTCCATCTGGCTCATCGCCTGGCGCATCCCCTCCTCCATGCCCTGCGCGAGCAGCTGCTCGAGGTCGCCGAGCGAGGCGAAGGAGGAGGTCGTGGTGACCCGCGAGCCGGCCTCGGTGGCCTCGAAGGCGAGGACGAGCCGCACCGCGGGCATCGTCGTGTCGGGCGTCCCGTCGGGGCCGGCGAAGCCGTCGAGCACCTCGACGCGCGCCAGCGGCTCGACCACGAGCCACTCCCAGTACCCGCGGTGCACGGACCCGTCCGGGCCGGTCATCGCGTACGCCGAGAGGCCACCGGGGGTGGCGTCGTGGCGGGTGAAGGTGGCCGGGAACGTCGGCGGGCCCCAGAACCGCTCGAGCTGGCGGGGGTCGAGGTAGGCCTCCCACAAACGCGTGAGGCCGACGGTGAAGTCGGCGACCACGGTCAGGGTGAGGGCGTCGGGGTCGCGGGTGACGGTGGTGATCGGCATGGTGGCTCCAGGTGGGTCAGTCGTCGGAGAGCAGGTCGTCGAGGCGGTCGATCCGGCCGCGCCAGATCTCCTCGTAGCGGCCCAGCAGCGCCTGGGCCCGGCGCAGGGCGTCGGGGTTGCCGCGCACGAGGCGCTCGCGACCCTGGGGGTGCTTGGTCACCAGTCCGGCGGACGCCAGGACGACGACGTGCTTCTGCACGGCGGCGAACGACATGTCGTAGGCGTCGGCCAGGCGGGAGACCGAGACCTCCCCCGCCATGGTGCGGCGCAGGATGTCGCGGCGGGTCGAGTCGGCGAGGGCCCGGAACACCCGGTCCACCTCGTCGTCGCTGAGGCCGATTTCTGTAACCATTGAGTTGTACGTTAGGGGTGGGACCGCGCACCGTCAAGGCTCCGCGCCCCACGGCGCGCGTCACCCGGCGCGGGGGCTGGCGCGGGGGCTGGCGCGGGGGCGTACCGTCGGAAGACGAAGCCGTTCAGGCTTCCCATCAGAGAGACATCGCATGAGCGACAAGTCGCCGCGTCAGAACATGTCCAAGAAGTCCGTGAAGTCCATCAAGGAGAAGCGCGCCGACAAGCGCAAGGGGTCGGAGGAGTCGCTGGCCGACCGGATGGACCCGACGAAGAAGAAGTGACGCTCCTCGGGCTCGGCGTCATCGGGTCGTCGGCGAAGGAGAACGAGCGCCGGCTCCCGCTGCACCCCGAGCACCTCCCGCTGCTCGACGCCGACCTGCGCGGGCGGATCACGCTCGAGCACGGGTACGGCGCGCGGTTCGGCGTCGCCGACGCGACCCTGGCCGAGCACGTGGCCGGGTTCGCGTCGCGGACCGAGATCCTCGCCGACTCCGACGTCGTCCTGCTGCCCAAGCCGCAGCACGAGGACGTCGCGGTGATGGGCCCGGGCCAGGTCCTGTGGGGGTGGCCGCACTGCGTGCAGGACCCCGGCATCACCCAGCTGGCCATCGACCGCCGGCTGACCGTGATCGCGTTCGAGGCGATGAACCACCTGCACCGCGACGGGGCGTTCGGCCTGCACGTGTTCCACAAGAACAACGAGCTGGCCGGGTACTGCTCGGTGCTGCACGCGCTGCAGCTCGCCGGACTGACCGGCAACTACGGCCGACCGCTGAGCGCGGTCGTGATCGGGTTCGGCGCGACCGCGCGCGGCGCCGTCACGGCCCTGAACGCCCACGGCGTCCACCGCGTCGCCGTGCTGACCAACCGCGGGGTGGCCGCCGTCGGGTCGCCGATCCACTCGGTGCAGATCCGCCAGTTCGACCACGAGCCCGGTGGCGAGCACCTCAGCCACGTCATCACCGAGCGCGGCCGCGAGCCGCTGCCGGCCTACCTGGCCGAGAACGACGTCGTCGTGAACTGCACCCTGCAGGACCCGGCGAGCCCGCTGGTCTACCTGCGCGATGACGACCTCGAGGCGTTCCGGCCCGGGAGCGTCATCGTGGACGTCTCGTGCGACCTCGGCATGGGCTTCAGCTTCGCCCGGCCGACGACCTTCGACGAGCCGACGTTCGTCGTGGGCGAGAACGTCCTCTACTACGGCGTCGACCACAGCCCCTCGTACCTGTGGAGCTCGGCGACCTGGGAGAACAGCCACGCCCTGATCCCGTTCCTGCGCCCGGTCCTCGAGGGGCCGGACGCGTGGGACGCCCACGACACCGTGAGCCACGCCGTCGAGATCCGCGACGGCCGCGTGGTGAACCCGGCGATCCTGGCCTTCCAGGGACGAGCGGCCGAGCCGCCGCACGCGGTGGCGTAGGGGCGGCGGCGGCTCACCGGGCCCGCAGGTACTTCCCGAAGTGCGGCACGGTGAACGCCACGCTCCCCCGCTCGGCGGAGAAGACCAGTCCCTTCTTGATCAGCCCGTCGCGCGCCGGTGACAGCGACTGGGGCTTGCGGGCCAGGTGGTCGGCGATGGCGGCGGTCGCCACGGCGAGGTCGTCGGCGGGGGCGCCCAGGTCGGCCATCGCGGTCATGTAGTCCCGCTCGGCCGGCGTGGCGCGGTCGTAGCGGGCGCCGAAGAACCCGAGGGCCAGCTCCTGCTCGGCCTCGGGAGCGGCGGCGCGAACGTCCTCGACGCGGATCGGGGAGCCGACGGCGGCGTCCCAGGTGACCTTGCCGTAGGCCTGCACGAAGTACGGGTAGCCGTCGGTGAGCGAGTACAGCGCGTCGAGCGCCGGCTCGGTGAAGGTGACGCCCTCGGTGCCGGCGGGCAGCCGCCAGGCCCGGTCGGCCATCTCGCGGGGCAGGCGGTCCACCGAGACGTAGCGGAACAGCCGCTCCGCGTACGACTTCGACGCCGCCAGGGCCACGGGCAGGTGCGGCAGCCCCGCGCCGACGACGATCAGCGGAGCGCCCTGCTGGCTGATCTCGTGGCACGCCCCGCACAGCGCGGCGAGCTCGGGGATCGAGACGTCCTGCATCTCGTCAACGAAGACGCCGACGCCGACTCCGAGGTCGCCGGCCAGGGTGGCGACGTCGGTGAACAGCTCCACGAGGTCCAGCTCGAGGTCGCCGGAGTCGGCGCGGCCCTTGGTGGCCGGCACGTCGGTCGGCGGCGTCCAGCGCACGCCCGAGGACCGGGCCGAGCGGCGCTCGTCGGGCGTGGCCCGCAGGGCGAAGGCCTTGAGCACCCCGGCCACCTCGTCCACCCGGTCGGGGTCGCGGTGGCGGTGCGAGACCTCGCGCACCGCGGCGTGCACCGCCTGGGCGACCGGGATCCGGATGCTCTGCTCCGGGCGGGCCTCGATCTTGCCGGTGCCCCAGGCCCGGCGCACCGCCTCCCCGCGCAGCGCGTTGAGCAGCACCGTCTTGCCCACGCCGCGGAGCCCCGAGAGCACCATGCTGCGCTCGGGCCGCCCGGCCCCGACGCGCTCGAGCGTCACCTCGAACTGGCTCAGCTCGCGGTCGCGGCCGGCCAGCTCCGGCGGACGCTGGCCCGCGCCGGGCGCGTACGGGTTGCGGATCGGGTCCATGTCAGGACGGTATCGACGTCTCTAGTCTGATCGCTAGATTCCCCGTCCTCGGCGTGGCGCGTCCGGTGGCCCGGCTCCCTAGACTGGCTGCCATGCCCGAGCTCCCCGAGGTCGAAGCGCTCGCCCTCGACCTGCGCGCTCGCCTCGAGGGCCGCGCCGTGGTGGCGATCCACCTCGCCGCGTTCAGCGCGCTCAAGACCTACGACCCGCCGATCAGCGCCCTCGAGGGCACGCTGGTCGACGACGTCACCCGGTACGGCAAGTACCTCGACCTCGAGGCCTCCGGGTTGCACCTGGTGCTGCACCTGGCCCGGATGGGCTGGGTCCGTTGGCGCGACGACGTGCCGAAGGCGCCGCCCAGGCCCTCGACCAAGTCGCCGATGGCCATGCGGATCGTCCTGGAGCCGGAGGCCGCGCTCGACGTCACCGAGTACGGCACCCGCAAGTCCCTGGCCGCCTGGGTCGTGCGCGACCCGCTCGACGTGCCCGGTCTGGCCAGCCTCGGGCCGGACCCGCTGAGCGACGACTTCACCCTCGACGCCTTCCGGGCGATCCTCGAGCGGGAGGGTCGCAAGCAGATCAAGGGTGTGCTGCGGCACCAGGGCACCATCGCCGGCATCGGCAACGCCTACTCCGACGAGCTGCTGCACGCCGCGCGGATGTCGCCCTACAAGCCCGCGAGCAGCCTGGACGACGAGGAGGTCGACACCCTCTACGCCGCGATCCGCGGCGTGCTCGGCGAGGCCGTCGAGCGCAACCGGGGGGTGGCGGCCAGCGAGCTGAAGAGCGAGAAGAAGGCGCACCTGGCCGTGCACGGCCGCACCGGCGAGGTGTGCGGGGTGTGCGGCGACACCGTGCGCGAGGTGTCCTTCGCCGACTCCAGCCTCCAGTACTGCCCGACCTGCCAGACCGGCGGCAAGCCCCTCGCCGACCGTCGCACCAGCAAGTTCCTGAAGTAGCCCCCGAGAGGACCCGCCGTGCCCGAGATCCCCACCGTCACCGTCGACGGGGTGCCGCACCCGCTCCCCGCGAGCCTGCCGCTGCTCGACGTCCGCGAGAAGCAGGAGTGGGACGCCGGCCACGTCGAGGGCGCGATCCACGTGCCGTTGTCGCTCCTGCCGCTGCGCATCGGCGAGGTGCCCGCCGGCCAGGTGCTGGTGGTCTGCAAGGTCGGTGGCCGCTCGGCGCAGGCCGTGAGCTACCTGTCGCAGCAGGGCTACGACGCGGTCAACCTCGCCGGCGGCATGCTCGCCTGGGAGGGCGCCGGTCGCCCGATGGTCAGCGAGAACGGTCAGGCGCCGCAGGTCGTCTGAGCCCACGCCACCGGGACCGACCCGACACCGGCCGGCCCCCCCGCCCAGGGAGGTCCGCCGTCGTCGTGCGCGTCGCCACGCGGGTGGGTCAGTTGGTGCGGGGCACCTCGGAGAACAGCTCGGTCGGGAAGTCCGAGGGGAGGTCGGAGGCCGAGAACTCCGACGGCAGGTCCGAGAGCAGCTCGGTCGGGAAGTCCGACGGGAGGTCCTCGAGGGACAGGTCCGAGGGCAGGTCCGAGGGCAGCCGGTCGGTCGGCAGGTCCGAGGGCAGCTGGTCGGTCGGCAGGTCCGAGGGCAGCTCGGAGGGCAGGTCCGGCAGCGAGACGGGGCAGGTCTCGGTGGCGTAGGTGCCGAACGCGTCGGCCGCCTCGTTCTGCGCGTCGGAGAACTGGCTCTCCAGTCCGCTGATGTCCGACGGCGCGGCGTCGGTCGGCAGGTCGCTGGCGGTCTCGATGATCAGCTCGTAGCCCTGGCGGGCCTCGTCGGGGATGTCGCTCGGCGTGCCGACCTCCTCCAGCCGCGAGGTCCAGTCCTGGAGCAGCCCGACGGCGCGCTGGGCCTGGTCCTCGGGGGAGGCGCTCGGGTCGAGGTCCTCCAGGATGCTGTCCTGCAGCGAGGTGTAGGCCTGGCAGAAGTCGTCGACGCTGGCGTCCTCGGGGGACCCGCCGATACCGGCCACCCCGGTGCCGCCGCTGCAGGCGGACAGCGAGATCCCCAGCATCGTGGTAGCCGAGGCGACGCCCAGGCTGCGGCGCATCGAGCGCAGGTTGGTGGTCACGGGCATTGGGGGCCTCCACTGTCTCTCCGCGGCCAGGTGGTCCGACCGTCACTGCTCAGGCCCTCTATTCAGTCACGTCCCGGGCGAGCCCGCAAAGGCTGCGGGTAACGGAGTGGTGAAGAGTTGCGGCAGCAGCCGCAGGTAGTCGGCGCGTCCGATCTCCTCCACCCCCAGCGAGGTGAGGTGGGGCGTGGCCCACTGGACGTCCACCAGACGCAGGCCCGGTCCGGGCTCGGCGGCGAGCAGCTCGACGAGGCCCACCAGCGCCACCTTCGAGGCGTCCCGCACCCGGTGGAACATCGACTCGCCGGCGAACAGGCCGCCCAGCGCGATCCCGTAGAGCCCGCCGGCCAGGACACCGTCCTGCCAGGCCTCCACCGAGTGGGCCCAGCCCAGCCGGTGCAGGCGCAGGTAGGCCTGCCGGATGTCGTCGCTGATCCACCCGTGCGGTCGCCGGGGGTCCGCGCAGGCGGCCAGCACCGCCTCGAAAGCGGTGTCGACGCGGATCTCGAAGTCGCGCCGCGCGCGCCGCAGCGAGCGGGAGACCCGGAGCGACCCGGGGTGGAGCACCCCGCGGTCGAGCGGGCTGAACCAGTACATCGCCTCACCCGGCTCCCCGGCCGGCATCGGGAAGATGCCGTGCCGGTAGGCCTCCAGCACCGTGCCCGGCTCGAGGTCGGCCCCGACGGCCACCAGGTCGTCGAGGTCCCCGTGCTGGGTCGGGTCACCGAAGATCCAACCGGTGGCAGGGGGCTCGGTGGGCACGCACGCACGGTAGCGGGGCCTCGCGGTCCCCTCAGGCGGTCGGGCCTAGGATCGGGCCATGGGAGCTGTCAGGAACCACCTCGGGCGCACGCTGGCCCCCCGCGTCACGGGGCTCGCCCCGGGCGTGACCACCTCCTTCGTACGCGAGGCGCTGCACCGCGCCATCAAGGGCGTCGGGCCGCTGCCGGCGGCCGCCGACGCCGCTGACGCCCAGCTGCGCGAGCAGGACGGCGACCGCGACAAGGCGGTGCACGAGGTGATCGAGAACCACGTGCGCCTGGCCGGTGCGGGCGGCTTCCTGACCAACCTCGGCGGCCTGGTGACCGCCGCGGTCACGGTGCCCACGAACATCACCGGCCTCGCGCTGATCCAGTGCCGCATGGTGGCCGGCATCGCCCACCTGCGCGGCTACGACCTCGACGACCCGAAGGTCCGCAACGCGATCCTGCTGACCATGCTCGGGGAGGACGCGGTGGAGGACCTCGTCACGCGCCGCACCGTGCCCGCGCCCCCGATGGCGCTGGCCACCGCCCCCGTGCGCGACCCCGCCCTGGACACCGTCATCTCCCAGCAGGTCGCCTCCACCCTGATCAGTCGGGTGCTCGGCAAGCGGCTCGCGCTGAGCGTCGGCCGGCGCGTGCCGGTCGTGGGCGGCGTCGTCGGCGCGGGTGCCGACGGGTACGGGACGTGGCGGGTCGGGCGCTACGCCGACCGCGAGCTCCTGCCCCGCGCCACGCGGTAGACCCGCAGCAGGGCACGGCCCGAGCGGGCCGTCCGCAGGCGGCGCACCACCGTCTCGCGCAGCCGGTAGGAGGGGCGCAGGTACGAGCGTGCGATCGCCCGGTGCCGGCCCTCGAGCTCGTGGTGCAGGTGCTGCTCCACCCCGCGCAGGCGGGCCACCTCCTCGCGGGTGCGCACGGCCTCGGCGAGCAGGGCCGCGATCGCGTCCAGGGCTGCGTCCGCGACGTCGGCGGGCCGCGCCCGGTCGGGGTCGACGAACTCGACCTCACGGGTGGAGACGAGGTCGTCGAGGTCGCCCACCACGTCGTAACGGCGCGCCCGCAGCTCCTCCACCCACCGGGCCGACAGCTCCTGCGCCCACGCGCGCTGGTCCGGCGGCAGGGCCAGCCGGGCCGACGTGGTGCGCTGCGACAGCGTCTGGTGCGCCAGCAGCTCGCGGACGAGGTCGCGGTAGTGGGCCGGCGGGACGAGGTCGAGGTGGCGCCGGTTGATCCGGCGGATCAGCGCCGTCTCGGGCACGCCGAGCGAGGGGTTGACCCGCGTCTCGCCGAGGTCGAGGTCGAGGCGGTCGAGGCCGAAGGCGGTGCTGAAGCGCCGCCAGAGCAGCGACGGGTCGTCGTTGCCGGGCGGCACGGTGATCACGTGCACCCGCTCGGGCGGCAGGTCGGCGGCCCACCGCTGGAGGATGTCGGGCACCTCCTGCACCGACCAGAACCAGCTGCCGATGCGCGAGGACCGCTCCGGGTCGCGCACCTGGCCCAGGAAGGAGCGATAGGTCAGCGAGCTGCGGTGCTTGAGGTTCTCCTGCCACTCCGCGGGCACCTGCCGGACGAGGTCGCGCACCGAGATCATCAGGTGCACCTCGGTCGCACCGCGGCGGCCCCGGCCCGGGGGCGCGGTCAGCGACTCCATCGCCCGGGCGACCTGCGAGCGGGTCGCGCGGGCGAGGATCTCGTGGCTGATGATCGAGGTGCCGTCGTGGGCCCGGACCTGCTCGGCGAGGGCGTCCCAGGCGCCGAGCGCCTCGGTCTCCAGGCCGCCCCACGGAAGGCGCATCAGGTCCAGCGCGGCCAGGAAGTGGGCGTCGAAGCGCTCCCCCGGGTACAGCACGCCCTGCTCGAGCAGGCGTGACCGGTTGCGGAAGAGCACGTCCTGCAGGGCCGAGGTGCCCGTCTTGGGGGTGCCGACGTGGAGCAGCACGCGCCGTGTCATGACCCTCCTCCTGCGCCGTCCTGGCGCGCACCGGCGACGATGAGCCGCCCGGCCAGCCTGAGCACCCGCGCGTCGTCCGCGACGTCGTCACGGACCGCGGGCCGCTCGCCCGGCCGGAGGGCGTCGGGGCGGCCCGGCAGCAGGTCGTCCACGTCTCCGGCCACAGCGTAACCAGCCTCGCGCAGCCGGTGCCGCTGCCGCTCCGCGCAGCGACGGGCCCAGGCCTGGTGCCGCTCCGGCAGCGCCAGGCCCGGACCCTGCTCCTGGTGGGCCAGGAGCTGGGGCAGCAGGTGCTCGCGCAGCAGAGCCGGTCGCCGGTCGGGTGCGACGACGACGTCGAGCGCCTCGCCCACGCGCCGGGCGAGGTCGGCGGCGGCGGCGTCCAGCGCGGTCGGCAGGGGCATCGTGCGCTCCCCGAGCAGCCGGGGCAGCCGGGCGAGGTCGGTGACCACCACGACCCGGCTGGCACCGACCCGTCGGGCGCGGGCCTGCGCCGTGCCGGCGACGTCGGCGCCGGGGGGCAGCGCGCCGCCCGAGACGGCGTCGAGCCAGCGCGGCCAGGGCGGCGGCGGGTCGGTGAGGCAGCGTGCGGTCCACACGTCGGCCAGCAGGCGGTCCACCGGCCCGGCGAGCACGTGCACCCGGGCGCGCCGGCCCCCGGGGGTGCGACCGCGCTCGCGCAGCGCGTCCTCGACCCGGGAGGCGACCCACGGGTCGCCGGCGAGCCGGACCCCGCGCCGCCTCCGCCGCCCTCGTCGCCGGCGGCGCCCGGGGCGCGGCGGCCGGCACCGGCGGGTCGGACGCGGCGAGGGCCGCCCGGTCGGCCAGGTCGTCGGCGACGAGGAGCACCGCGAACCGGAGCAGCTCGGCGACGGGCAGGTCCTCGGGGTCGACGCCCGGCGGGCCGAAGCGGCCGCGGGGGCCGCCGAGCAGCGGCAGGTCGGCGCGTCCGCGGCCCAGCCCGCTGGCCCCGAGCACCCGGTCGGCCAGCGCCGGGCCGGTCTCGCCGAGGGTGTTGATCACCCGCAGCAGCTCCAGCTGCTGGGCGCCGGGCGTGATCGGGGTCGGCGGCCCGAACGACGCGCCGGCCCCGGACGCCAAGCAGCCGGTCGGCACGGGGTCGGACGGCACGGGGTCGGGCGGCGCGGGGTCGGGCGGCGCGGGGTCGGGGGACGGCAGCGGCCCGCGCCAGCGCGCCCAGGGCGTGGTGCCGCCGGCGCGCAGGTGCTCGACCCACGCCGCGGCGGTGGTGGCCGCCGGGCCGGGACGGGGATCCTGCGCCGTCACCGGCGGCGGATCCGGCGGGCAGCCTCGGCCCGGACCCGGTGGCGCAACCGCTGCTCGGGGGCCGGCCGGCGGGCCGCCTCCTCGGTCATCGCGGCGAGCGCCGTCATCGAGGCGCGGAAGAGCAGCGTGCGGCTGACCCGGTCGGGGTCGACCCACGTCTCGGGGTCGACCGGCGCCGGCACCAGCTCGTCGAGGTCGCCGACGACGTCGATGCCGGAGGCCTCGACCCAGCTGCGCCAGCGGGCGGTCTCGGCGGCGGCCCAGCGCTGCATCCGCGGAGGCATCCGCACGGGCGGCGAGGTCCGCCCGGCCACCAGCCGGTCCTCGGCGAGCAGGCCGCGGATCAGCACGTCGTAGTCGAACCCGCGTCGCACCTCGCGGTCCAGGGCCCGGTTGAGGCGCCGCACGACCTGGGTCTCGGCCACGCCGAGGGAGACGTTGCGCTTCTCGCTCGGCCTCGGCGCCCAGCCCGGGTCGATGCCGACGACGGCGCAGAACCGGGTCCACAGCAGGTCACCCGGGCTGCCGCTGGGTGGCACGGTGACGAGGTGCACGTGCTCGGGGGGCAGTCCGTGGCTCCAGGTGGCCAGCACCGCGGGGAGGTCGAAGGCCCGGGCGAACCACGGCTGGCCCTGGCGCAGCCGCTTGACGAACCGCCGGTAGCGCCAGGTGCGTCCCTGCTTGATGCTCTCCTGCCACGCCGCGGGCACCTGGCGGCCGAGGTCGCGCACGGTGTAGACCACGTGCAGCTCGGAGCCGTCGCGCCGGAGGTCCCGCTTGGCGCGCTCGACCGCCACGGCGGGTGCCGGGGCGAGGATCTCGTGGCTGACCACCACGGTGCCCTGGGTGTCGCGGACCCGCTCGACGAGCTCGTTCCAGGCGCCCTCGGCGTGGCCGGTCGGGCCGCCCCAGTCCTGGCCCAGCAGGTCCAGGGCGGCGCGGAAGTGGAACAGGCCCGGGCTGACGAGCGCCGACCGCGTCGGCACGTGGACGCCGTGGCGGGCCAGGGCGCGGGCGTTGACGCCGAGCCGGTCCTGGAGGTAGGTCGTGCCGGTCTTGGGGGCGCCGACGTGCAGGTAGATGCGGCGCGGCTCGGATCGGCTCACGACGGTGATTGTGCCGCACCCTGCGGGTCCGCCCGTCCGCCCCCGTCCCCGAGCGCGCGCACCACCGCCGACGGGCTCGGCCGCCCGAGCCGGTCGGCCATCCAGGTGCTGGTCGCGACCAGGGCGTCGAGGTCGACGCCGTGCTCGACGCCGAGGCCGGTGAGCATCCAGACGAGGTCCTCGGTGGCCAGGTTGCCGGTGGCGCTGGCCGCGTAGGGGCAGCCGCCGAGGCCGCCGGCGCTGGCGTCGAAGGTCACCACGCCCGCGTGCAGGCCGGCCAGCACGTTGGACAGCGCCTGGCCGTAGGTGTCGTGGAAGTGCAGGGCGAGCCGCTCGGGGCCGACCCCGGCCTCGCCGAACGCCGCCACGAGGGCGCCCACGTGGCCGGCGGTGCCGACGCCGATGGTGTCGCCCAGGCTGAGCTGGGACGCGCCGAGGTCGAGCAGCCGGCGCCCGGCGTCGACGACCTGAGCGAGAGGCACCGCACCCTCCCAGGGGTCGCCGAAGCACATCGAGACGTAGGCGCGCACGTCGAGACCGGCGTCGCGGGCGCGCCGCACGACGGGGGCGAACATCGCGTACTGCTCGTCGAGGCCGCGGTTGAGGTTCTTCTCCGCGAAGGTCTGCGTGGCCGAGCCGAAGACGGCGACGTGGCGCATCCCGAGCTCGAGGGCGCGCTCCAGCCCGCGCTCGTTGGGCACCAGCACCGGCATGGCGCGGGCGTCGTCCCCGAGGTCGGTGACCAGGCCGGTGATCAGCTCCGCGGCGTCGGCCAGCTGCGGCACCCAGCGCGGGTGCACGAAGCTCGTCGCCTCGACCACCGGCAGACCGGCCTCCAGCAGCCGGCGGCAGAACGCGGCCTTGACCTCGGTGGGCACCAGCGCGGACTCGTTCTGCAGGCCGTCGCGGGGGCCGACCTCGTAGATCCTCACCCGCTCGGGCAGGCCGGGTACGGGCACATGCATCGGCAGCGGACGGGTGGGGGCCTCGGGGTGCTCACGCGTCCTCCTCGACCCGGAGCAGGACGTGCCCCATCGGGACCTGCTCGCCGGCGACGGCGCCGAGGCGGGTCACCGTGCCGTCGTGGGGCGCGACGAGCGCCAGCTCCATCTTCATCGCCTCGAGCACGCCGAGCCGCTGGCCGACGGTGACCCGGTCGCCCTCGGCGACGAGGAGCTCCAGCACGGTGCCGGGCATCGGCGCGACGACGTCGGCGTCCCCGGCGGCGACCTCGCCGGCCCGGGCGGGGGCGGCGAGCACGTGGCGCTGGCCCTCCAGGCTGATCTCGTGGTGGCCGGCGCGCACGTCCAGCACGGCGCGGACCCGTCGGCCGTCCACGGAGCAGACGAGGTCGTGCTCGCTGCTGGCGTGCTCGACGACGGGTACGCCGTCGACGGTGCCGGCGGCGCGGTCGACGACGACGTCGCGGTCGAGCGCCACCACGGTCGGGGCCGGGCCGGCACCGAGGCGGAACCCGTCGCCGCCGAAGGCGTGGGCGCCGACGTCGGCCGCGGCGAGGCCGGCCACCCGCCAGGCCAGCAGGGCGCGGGGCACCGCGTCGTCGGGCGCGGGCACCGTCGCGGTGTCCAGCCAGGCGGTGTCGATGCCTGCGTCACGGAACTCGTCTCCGGCCACCAGGGCGCGCAGGAACCCGGCGTTGGTGGTCAGCCCCAGCACGGCGGTCTCGTCGAGGGCGGCGACCAGGGCGCGGCGGGCGGTCTCGCGGTCGACGCCGCGGGCGACGACCTTGCCCAGCATCGGGTCGTAGGCGGTCGGCACGACCTGGCCGGGCTCGAGGGCGTGGTCGACGCGCACCGAGTCCGGCCAGCGCACCTGCGTGGCCGTGCCGGCCTGGGGCAGGAAGCCGCCGAAGGAGTCCTCGGCGTAGACCCGCGCCTCGATCGCGTGGCCCGCGATCGCGACCTCGTCCTGGGTGAACCCCAGCGGCTCGCCCGCCGCGACCCGCAGCTGCAGCGCGACGAGGTCGGGGTGCTCGCCGCGCACCGTGACGGCGAGCTCGGTGACCGGGTGCTCCACCTGCAGGCGGGTGTTCATCTCCAGGAAGTAGACCTCGTCGGTCTCGACGTCGAGCAGGAACTCCACGGTGCCGGCGTTGACGTAGCCCACCTCGCGGGCCAGGGCGAGCGCCGCGGCGGTCACCCGCTCGCGCACGGCCTCGCTGATGGTGGGCGCCGGCGCCTCCTCGAGCACCTTCTGGTGGCGGCGCTGGGTGGAGCAGTCGCGCTCGAAGAGATGGACGACGTGGCCGTGGCGGTCGCCGAGGACCTGGACCTCGACGTGGCGGCCGCGCTCGACGTACTTCTCGACCAGCATCGTGTCGTCGCCGAAGGCCGAGAGCGCCTCGCGGCGGGCCGCGGCGGTGGCCTCGGCCAGCTCGGCCTCCGAGCGCACCACCCGCATGCCCTTGCCGCCGCCGCCGGCCGCGGCCTTGACGAGGACCGGGAACCCTGCGTCCTCGCCGCGGGGCACGACCGGGACGCCGGCGGCCACGGCGATCTCACGGGCGGCGTCCTTGCGGCCCATCTGCTCCATCACCTGCGAGGACGGCCCGACCAGCACGAGGCCCGCCGCCTCGACGGCGGCGGCGAAGGCGGCCCGTTCGGAGAGGAACCCGTAGCCGGGGTGGATGGCGTCGGCGCCACTGCGGCGGGCGGCGTCGACGACGGACTCGACGTCGAGGTAGCTCGGCACGGTGACGACCTCGTCGGCCGCGCGGACGTGGGGCGCGGTGGCGTCGAGGTCGGTGCAGATCGCCACCGTGCGCAGCCCGAGGCGGGACGCGGTACGCAGCACGCGGACGGCGATCTCGCCACGGTTGGCCACGAGCAGCGTGCCGATCGGCGTCCGGGCCGGCTCGGCGTCGGCGGTGCTCTGCTCGGTCATCGCGCTCACATCCGGAAGACGCCGAAGCGCCCGGTGGTGGTCGGGGCGGGGGTGCGGGCGGCCAGCGGCCAGGCCCATCCCGACGACGCGGCGGGTGTCGACGGGGTCGATCACGCCGTCGTCCCACAGCCGGGCGGTGGCGTACCAGGGCGAGCCCTGCTCCTCGTACTGGGCGCGGACGGGGGCCTTGAAGGCCTCCTCGTCGGCCTCGCTCCACTCCTCGCCGCGGGCCTCGAGCCCGTCGCGGCGCACGGTGGCCAGCACGGAGGCCGCCTGCTCGCCGCCCATCACCGAGATCCGGGCGTTGGGCCACGTCCACAGGAAGCGGGGGTCGTAGGCGCGCCCGCACATCCCGTAGTTGCCGGCGCCGTAGGACCCGCCGATGACGACGGTCAGCTTCGGCACCACCGAGGAGGCCACCGCGGTGACCAGCTTGGCGCCGTCCTTGGCGATCCCACCGTTCTCGGCGTCGCGGCCGACCATGAAGCCCGAGATGTTCTGCAGGAACAGCAGCGGGACGCCGCGCTGGTTGGCCAGCTCGATGAAGTGCGCGCCCTTGAGCGGCCGAGGAGCCGAACAGGATGCCGTTGTTGGCCAGCACCGCGACCGGGTGGCCCCAGACATGGGCGAAGCCGCAGACCAGGGTCTCGCCGAAGAGGGGTTTGAACTCGTGCAGCCGGGAGCCGTCGACGACGCGGCGGATCACCTCGCGCACGTCGTAGGGCGTGCGCGGGTCGGTGGGCACCACGTCGTAGAGGCCGTCGGGGTCCTCGAGCGGCTCCTCGACGGCCACGGGCGGTGCGCTCGGCGCCGGTGCGGGCAGGGTGGACACGATCGAGCGGACGATCTCGAGGGCGTGGGCGTCGTCGTCGGCGAGGTGGTCGACCACGCCGGAGGTGCGGGCGTGCACGTCGCCGCCGCCGAGGTCCTCGGCGGTGACGACCTCGCCGGTCGCGGCCTTCACCAGCGGAGGTCCACCGAGGAAGATCGTGCCCTGGTCGCGGACGATGACCGACTCGTCGGCCATCGCGGGCACGTAGGCGCCGCCGGCGGTGCAGGAACCCATCACGCTGGCCACCTGGGCGATCCCGCGTGCCGACATCTGCGCCTGGTTGAAGAAGATCCGGCCGAAGTGCTCGCGGTCGGGGAACACCTCGTCCTGCATCGGCAGGAACGCGCCGCCGGAGTCGACGAGGTACAGGCAGGGCAGGTGGTGCTCGGCCGCGACGGCCTGGGCTCGCAGGTGCTTCTTGACCGTGATCGGGTAGTAGGTGCCGCCCTTGACGGTGGCGTCGTTGGCCACGACCACGCAGGGGCGCCCCGAGACGTGGCCGACGCCGGTGACGATGCCGGCGGCGGGCACCGCGTCGCCGTACATCCCGGTGGCCGCGAGGGGGCTGAGCTCGAGGAACGGGCTTCCGGGGTCGAGGAGGCGGTCGACGCGGTCGCGCACGAGCAGCTTGCCGCGCCCGACGTGCTTGTCGCGAGCGGCGCTGCCGCCGCCGACCCGGACGGCGGCGAGGCGCTCGCGCAGGTCGGCGGTGAGGTCGCGCAGGCCGTCGGTCACGGTCGTCAGGTTAGCGAGTGCTAACTACAGCGTCCACGACGCGGCCCGCCGGCCTGCTCACGCGTCGTGGGCCGGGTCGAGGCTGTGGTCGTCGGCGCGGTCGTAGACCCGGTGCCCCTGCGTCCACGTGCCGACCACCTCGACGGAGCCGATCTCCTCGCTGGGACAGGCGAACGGGTCGCGGTCGAGCAGGACGAGGTCGGCCCGGGCCCCGACCTCCACGAAGCCGGCGTCCTGGTGGTGGTTCACCCACGCCGAGCCGCGGGTGTAGGCAGCCAGGGCCTGGGTCAGGCTGATCGCCTGGTCGGGCACGAGCGCGTCCTCCGGGTCGGGCCCGGAGGCCTGCCACGCGGTGCGGTTCACCAGCACGTGCACGGCCGCCATCGGCTCGGGAGGGTTCACCGGCCAGTCGCTGCCCCCGGCGAACCGGGCGTGCGCGTCCAGGATGTCGGCGAACGGGTAGTGCCAGCCGAGGCGCTCGGCGCCGAGGTGCGGCTCGAGCAGGGTGACGGCCGGGGTGTCGCGGTGCGCCCACATGCCCTGCAGGTTGGCCACGACCTCGAGGTCGCCGAAGCGGTGCCGGTCCTCGGGACGCACCAGCTGCAGGTGGGCGACCTGGTGGCGCAGGTCGCTCAGCCCGTTCTCCCGGCGGGCGTGCTCGACGGCGTCGAGGGCGTCGCGCACGGCGCGATCGCCGATCGCGTGGAAGTGCACCTGCAAGCCCGCCGCGTCGAGCGCCGCCACGGCGGCGAACGCCTGCTCGCGGGAGAGGAAGGACAGCCCGGAGTCCCCGCACGGGCAGCCGTCGAGGTCGACGTAGGGCTCGACGACGGCCGCGGTGAACGTCTCGGCGATCCCGTCCATCATCACCTTGACCGACCCCGCGTCCAGCCCGCGGCCGGCCAGCCGGTCGCGCTCGGCGAGCAGCTCGGCGACCTGCTCGGTGCCGCGCGCCCGGTCCCACCACTGCGAGCAGCGCACCCGGGCGGTCAGCTCCCCGGAGTCGATGAGCTCGAGGTAGGCGTCGGTGGGGTCGTCGAGACCGGGGAAACCGCCGATCAGCGCGTCGTGCCACCCGGTGATGCCCCAGGAGTGCAGGTGGCGCTGCGCCTCGCGCAGCGCGTCGACGCGCTCGGGGTGGGAGGTCTCGACGTGAGCCCAGACCAGGGCGATCGCGCCCTCGCGCAGGGTCCCGGTGGGGTGTCCCCGCTCGTCGCGCTCGATCCACCCGTCGACGGGGTCGGGGGTCTCCGCGGTGATGCCGGCGATCTCGAGGGCACGGGTGTTGACCCACGCGTCGTGGTGGTCGGTGCTGGCCAGGAAGGCCGGCCGGTCGGGCACCAGCTCGTCGAGGCGGGCCGCCGTCGGGCCGTGGGGGCCGAAGCTGTCCACCGACCACCCGCCGCCGCGGAACCAGGCGTCGTCGGGCCGCTCACGGGCCGCCCGGGCGATCGCCTCGTAGCAGGCCTCGGCGTCCGCGAGGTGGAACAGCTCGCAGCGCTGACGCTCCAGCCCCCCGGCGAGCGGGTGCATGTGGGAGTCGAAGAACCCGGGCAGCAGCAGGCCACCGTCGAGGTCGACGACCTCGACGTCGTCCGCCGCCATCGCCGCGACCTCCTGCGGTGCGTCGACGGCGTGGATCCGGCCGTCGCGCACGAGCACCGAGGTGCCGCTGCGGTAGCGCTGGCCGTCGAAGACGTGGCCGTTGTCGAAGAGGAGATCGCCCATGGGCGGTGACGCTACGCACCACGGGCCGTGCCGAGAAGCCCGGGAGGCGCTTCGACGACGACGGGCGCCGCGGGACCGAGGGGTCCCGCGGCGCCCGGGTCGTGCGCTCGGCGCAGGGGGTGCGCGGGCTCAGCGCCCGGCCGGGGTGGCCTTCTTCTCCGTGCCCGGGTCGCGCTCGCGACCCTCGACGCTCGGGTCTGCCACGCGCTCCTCGATCTCGCCGTTGCTGTCGACGCGGGGGCCGCGGGTGCGCTCGGCGTACTCGCGCAGCCCGGCCAGCGGCGGCGGCTCCTCGATGCCGGGCCGCTCGATGTTCTCCGCCCGCAGGGCCTTGGCCAGGCCGAACGCCATGAAGACCAGGACGACGATGACCGGCAGGCCGCTCGCGACCGCCGCCGCCTGCAGGGCGCTCAGCGGGTCCACCCCCTCGGGAGCGAAGGCGCCGGCCACGAGCAGCGTGGCGGCCACCGCACCCTCGGTGACGGCCCAGAACAGCCGCTGCTGCCACAGGGGGTTCGGGTCGCCGCCGTTGGTCAGGATGTCGACGACCAGCGAGCCCGAGTCCGAGGACGTGGCGAAGAACAGCACCACGACCAGCACGACCACCACGGAGGCGATCGTCGACAGGACCGTGCCCACGGGAAGCTGGTCGAAGAGGATGAACAGGCTGCGCGGGGCGTCGCTGCCGGCCTCGTTGAGCGGGTTGTCGGGGTTGTTCAGCAGGATCCGCAGCGCGGAGTCACCGAAGACGGTCATCCACACCATCGACGCGCCGACGGGGGCGAAGAGAGCACCGGCCACGAAGGATCGGATCGTGCGCCCGTAGGAGATCCGGGCCAGGAACATCCCGACGAACGGTGCCCAGGAGATCCACCAGCCCCAGTAGAAGAGGGTCCAGCTGTTCTGCCAGCTCTGCGCCTGCTCGCCACCGTTGGGGAACGTCTCCAGGCCGAGGTTCGGAAGGGTCTGCACGTAGTTGCCGGCGTTGGCGGCCAGGGTGTTGATCAGGTCGCGGGTGGGCCCGAAGACGAAGACGAAGACCATCAGCGCGAAGGCCAGCCACAGGTTGGCCAGCGACAGGTTCTTGATGCCCTTGTCGACGCCGAGCATCACCGAGACCACGGCCACCGAGGTGATGGCGGCGATGATGACGACCTGGGTAGTGACGGTGTTGGGGATGCCGAACAGCTCGCTGAGACCGGCGCCGACCTGCCGACCGCCGATGCCCAGGGAGGTGGCCAGGCCGAACAGCGTGCCGAAGACGGCGAGCAGGTCGATCAGCGCGCCGGGCCACTGGTAGATCCGTTCCCCGATGAGGGAGTAGAACGCCGAGGCGGGGCGCAGCGGCAGGCCGCGACGGAAGGAGAAGTAGCCCAGCGCCGTGGCCAGGGTGATGTAGACCGCCCACGGGTGGAAGCCCCAGTGGTAGAAGGTGTAGTTCATCGCGTTCGCGGCGGCCTCGGGCGTGCCGCCCTCACCGGTCGGCGGGTTCAAGAAGTGGTACACCGGCTCGCTGACCGCGTAGAACACCAGGCCGATGCCCATCCCTGCGGTGAAGAGCATCGCGAACCAGGAGACGTTGCTGTACTCGGGCACCGAGTCGTTGGGGCCCAGCTTGATCGAGCCGTAGCGGCCCAGCATCAGCCACAGCACGAAGATCACGAAGCCGGTGGCGCCGAAGATGTAGAGCCACTCGAAGTTGGAGGTGATGAAGGCGAGCACCGAGGACGAGACGCTCGCCAGGTTGCCCGGGAACACCACCCCCCAGATGAGGAATGCGAGCACCAGGACGGCCGACCCGATGAAAACGGGTGGGTTCGTATGTTCCTTCAGATAGGTTCTCACGGAGATTTCCTTCCACGTCGATCACGGCCGAGAGGCCCGGGAATGTCGTGCGAAGGCGCGCGCAGGGATCGTGCAGCGCACACCGGAACGCATCGACCTTAGTGCGTGCGGCGGCGGAGCGAACCCCCCGGCGCCGGACCGACGCGCTCTCGTGACCTCGGCCACAGCGCTACCCTGACCGGGTGACGCCGACCGCGACCCGCCCCGCACGCCGGGAGCAGATCCTGGCCACGGCGGCCTCGCTGTTCGCCACGAGGGGCTTCCACGGGGTCTCGGTGGCCGACATCGGGGCCGCGTGCGGCATCTCCGGGCCGGCGCTGTACAAGCACTTCGCCTCCAAGGACGCGGTGCTCGCCGAGATGCTGGTCTCGGTCAGCGGTCGGCTGCTCGAGGGCGGCCGGGCCCGCGTCGCGGCCGCCGCGGGCCCCGAGGAGGCCCTGCGCTCCCTGGTCGGCGGCCAGGTCGACTTCGCGCTGCGCCACCGCGACCTGATCGTGGTCCAGGACCGCGACTGGGAGTCGCTGCCCGAGCAGGCCCGGGACGAGGTGCGCGCGTTGCAGCGGGCCTACGTCGACCTGTGGGCCGAGGGATGCCGGGCCGTCGACCCGTCCTTGAGCCTGCCCGCCGCCCGGTCCCGCGCCCACGCGGTGTTCGGCCTGATCAACTCCACGCCGCACAGCGCGCGGGTGCCGCACGAGGAGATGGCCGCGCTGCTCACCGCGATGGCCCTGCGCGCGCTCGCCCTCCCGCCCGCCGCCTGAGGCCCGGCCAGGGCCCGCAGGGGCAGCCGTCAGCCGTCAGCCGGGGGCCTCCCCCGTCGCCGAGCCGTCGGAGGTGTCGCCGCGCCGGCGCTCGTGCGCGGCGCGCTCGGCCAGGCCCCGGCCGCCCGGGACGGCCTCGAGGACCGCACGAGCCAGGGAGTCGCGGCGGCGGGTGTGGCCCGGGACGATCGAGCGGGGGTTGACCAGGTCGTGGTAGCCGGCCAGCGCCCAGCCGAGCGCGGCGGCCGCGTCGCCGAGGCCGACGCCGGTGCGGCTCGGGGAGACCGCGGCCAGACCGAGCGCCGTCAGGCCGTGCACCGCGTCGACCCAGACGCCCATGGCCAGCACCTCGGGGCTCGGGCGGGCCCCCGACAGCACGGCCTGGGTCAGCTGGCGAGCGCCGAGGATCCGCCCGACGACGATCATCGTCTGGTCGCCGCCGGTGTCGACGGCCGAGATGAACCGGCCCGGCGCGAGGATCAGGCCCAGGCCCCACAGCCCGCGGAGCAGCTCGATACGGCGGAAGACCGTGTCGTGGTCGGGCCGCACCAGGTCGGTCACGCTCGGCAGGTCGTCGGGCCCGAGGTCGTGGACGTCTCGCTGGTCGCTCATCGCGCCAGCCTGCCCTGCCGGGCCCGGTGGTGGCACATCACCACAGGTGGTCGAGCTCGTCCTCGGCCGCGTGCTCCCGCTCACCACCCGCCTCCAGCAGCGCCAGCAGGCGCCGGGCCCGCTCGGCGGCGTCGAGGGCGATCTCCAGCGGACCGACCTCCGGCGCCCGGTGGTGCAGCGCCGCGAGCAGCTCCTCGCGGGGCAGCCCGCGCAGGTGCAGCAGGACCAGCGGGTCGTCCTCCAGCAGCCAGCCGAGCTGGAGCAGGACGGCCAGCGCGTGCGGGCACGGGTCGACCCAGGCCGCGCAGGTGCAGGACGCGGCCAGCTCGCGGCCCTCCAGAAGCAGCTCGACGCCGGCCTCCTCGGCGTGCTCCACCAGGTCGTGCGCCAGCTCGCCGGCCAGCAGGGCCGTGGCCCGGCCCGGGTCGGCGGCGACCCCCTCGACCAGCGCGGCGGGATCCTCGAGCACCGGCACCGCCACGCTCACGCTCCACAGCTGCTCGCCCTCGGCGACCGCGGCTCGCACCTCGCCGGCGGCCAGGCCGATGCCGCCGACCGCGCCCGCGCGCGCCAGGGACCGTCCGCGGACGAGGTCGGCCTCGCCGTAGGCCGACTCCTCCACCGCGCGCACCCAGGCGCGGGCCCACCAGGCCCGACCCCACGCACGCCCGCGGGTCGGCGCCAGGCGCGGGTGTACCCGCAGCCCGTCCCTCACCCCGGCGCCGGCCGCAGGGTGACCAGGTCGCGCAGCTCGTCGGCGCCGAGCTCGGTCAGCGCCGCCTCGCCACCGGCGAGCACGGCGTCGGCCAGCGCCCGCTTGCGCGCCAGGACCTCCCCGATGCGCTCCTCGACGGTGCCGCCGGTGACCATCCGGTGCACCTGGACCGGGCGCGTCTGCCCGATCCGGTAGGCCCGGTCGGTGGCCTGCTCCTCCACCGCCGGGTTCCACCACCGGTCGAGGTGGACCACGTGGTCGGCGCGGGTGAGGTTGAGCCCCGTCCCGCCGGCCTTGAGCGAGAGCAGGAAGACCGGCACCTCACCGGCCTGGAAGGAGGCGACCATCGCCTCGCGCTGCGCGACCGGCGTCCCGCCGTGCAGCAGGTGGTGGGCGACCCCGACCTCCTCGAGGTGACGCCCGACGAGGCGGGCCATCGCCACGTACTGGGTGAACACCAGCACCGCGCCGCCCTCGGCGATCACGGTGGCGAGCAGCTCGTCGAGCAGGTCCAGCTTCTGCGAGCGGCCCCGCAGCCGGCCCCCGGACTGGTGCAGGAACTGGGCGGGGTGGTTGCAGATCTGCTTGCACCCGGTGATCAGGGCGAGCACCATGCCGCGGCGGGCGTGCTCGTCCCCGTCCTGCTCGAGTGACTCGATGCGCGCCAGCGTGTCGCGGCAGAACGACTCGTACAGGACGACCTGCTCGCGGGTCAGGCGCAGCGGGTGGTCGGTCTCGGTCTTCTCGGGCAGCTCGGGGGCGATGCCCGGGTCGGACTTGCGCCGACGCAGCAGGAACGGACCGATCAGGTCCGCGAAGCGCCGGGCCTTCTCGGGCTCGAGGCCGGACTCGATCGGGGCCGCCCAGGCCTTGCGGAAGGCGTTGCGGCTGCCGAGCAGGCCCGGGACGGCCCAGTCGAGGATCGCCCACAGCTCGGTCAGGTCGTTCTCGACGGGGGTGCCGGTCAGGGCGACGCGAGCGGCGCTGCCGATCGTGCGCAGGGCGCGGGCGGTCGAGGAGCGGGGGTTCTTCACGTGCTGCGCCTCGTCGGCGACCACGAGGTCCCACGCCACGGCCCCCAGCGCGGCGGCGTCGCGACGCATCGTGCCGTAGGTGGTGAGCACGAACCCACCCGGCACCGTCGGCACCGTCGGCACCGGCGGCACCGGCGGCACCGGCGAGCGAGCGGCGGTCGGCGTGGAAGCGACGCACGCAGGCGCCGGGGGCGAACCGGCGGATCTCGGCCTCCCAGTTGCCCAGCAGGCTGGCCGGGCACACCACCAGCGTCGGGCCGGTGGCGCCCTGCTCCACACGGTGCAGGTGCAGCGCGATCACGGTGACCGTCTTGCCGAGCCCCATGTCGTCGGCCAGGCAGGCGCCCAGGCCGAGGCCGGTCAGCTCGGCCAGCCAGGTCAGGCCCTGGCGCTGGTAGCCGCGCAGCTGCGCGGCCAGGCCCGCCGGGACGGCGACCGGCTCACCGGTGGCCGCGCCGAGCAACCGCTCACGCACCCGCAGCAGCGAGGCCCCCACCACCGCCGGCTCCTCACCGGCCGCAGGCGCCGCGACGCCGGTCAGGGCGGCGGCGACGGCCTGCACCGGGGTGAGGGTGCGTCCCAGGCGGCGCCGGGCCCTGCGTGCGGTCGCCGGGTCGACCACCGTCCACCCTCCGCGCAGCCTCAGCAGCGGCGAGGCGGACGCGGCGAGGCGGTCCATCTCCTCCTCGGTGAGGTCCTCGCCGTGCAGGGCCAGCTGCCAGCGGAAGCCGAAGACGGCCTCCCGGCCGAGCAGCGGCTCGAGCAGCGGCTGCTCGTGGACGCCCGGCCCGGTCGCGGGCTCCCGGTCCTGCGGGTGGCGCGGGTCGGGCACCCGGTCCAGGACGGTGGTCGCGACCAGGTCGCGGCCCAGGCTGCGCGGCCAGAGCACGTCGACGCCGCGGCTCGCGAGCGCGGCGACACCGTCCTCGAGCAGGCTGGCGAGCTCGTCGCCGTCGAGCGCGATCTCGTCGGGCACCCGGACCTCGAGCAGCCGGTCCAGGACGGGCCACGCCTCGGCCGCGGCACGCAGGGCGATGCCGGCGTGGGTGCGCGCGCGGTCGCCGAAGCCGTGACCGGCGTCCGCTCCGGACTCGGCCCACAGCGCGGCGGCGTCGCACAGGTGCAGCGGGTCCTGCTCGTCGTGGACCTGCGGGACCAGCCGGACCCCGCCCGCGGCGAGGTCCTCCTCGGCGGCCTCGACGCGCAGCGAGAGCCGCACCAGGTGCGGGCGGTCGTCGGGGGCCTGGCCCACCTGGTCGCGCACCCGGGCCAGCCGCTCGGCCAGGCGGGCCTGGAACCCCGGTCCGGCGCTCGCCCGGGGGCCGGGCGCCTCGACGGCCCCGCTCCCGCCCGACCCGGCCCCGGCCGGCCCAGCGGTGGTCGTCGCGGCCACGGCCAGGCGGGCGGAGGGGGCCGAGGGGGCCGACCGCGGGACGGCGTCGACGACGGCGGCGAGCATGCCGCGCACCACGCCGAGCGCCCGCTCGGGGTCGAGGTCGGCGCCGGGTCCCCGGGACTCCGCCAGCCGGCGCACCCGGTCGTCGTCCCCGTCGTCGAGGGGGGCCACGCGCCAGGAGGCGCCGTCGTCGGCGGGGCGCAGCCGGCCCGCCGCGACCAGGCGCAGGCCGAGCAGCGCGGCCCCGCTGAGCAGGCCCACGCTGGGATGCAGGTCGGCGCGGGCGTGGGCCTTGGTGAGGACCGGGAGCGCGGCGCGCACCGGCAGCGTCACCGTGCGTCCGCCGTCGTCGGCGCTGAAGGTGACCTGCGAGTCACGCGGGGGGTCGGCGGCGCAGAAGACCGCCGGACCCGTCACGGGAACGAAGCCCACCGACCCACCTCACCTCCCGCGCGCCCGACCGACGACCCTCGCCCGCCGCGTCGTCACGCTAGCCCGCACCGCCGACGGCGCCGTCGACCGCACCGGTCTCCGTGCCGCTGATCGGTGCCGATTTCCCAAGGGATGAAGGGACGTCCTCACTCCCCGGGGCGGATCCGCCCCGGGACCTGCAGAGAACCCTCCGTCCCTTGGGAATTCGACACGCGTCTCAGGGAGCGACGAGCCGGTCGAGCCGGTCCAGCAGGCGCTCCACGAGGGCGCCGGAGGCGACCTCGGAGGGGTCGGGGGGCGTGGGGGCGGCGACGTCGGCGCCGATGTCGCTCAGCGTCATCGCGTAGCTGCCCTGCGGCGTGCCGGCGTCGTCGAGCACCTGCACGTCGAGCTCGCGGACCACGGAGTCCTCGCCGACGGCGACGTCGACGGTGAGGTCGAGGCCCGACGGGTCGCCGCCCAGCGCGAAGGTGTCCTCGAGCAGCCCGCGCTCCTCCTCGCTGGTCGCGGCGACCGCCTCGTCGTAGGTGAGCGTCGCGCGGTAGCGCTCCACCGCGGTGCCGTCGACGTCGTCGGGGCCGAGCGCCTCCACCTGGTCCTCGGACTTCACGCCCCGCAGCACCAGCACCGGGGCGAGCAGGCCGGTCGCGGAGAAGGTGGGCGAGTCGACGAGCTGGTCGGCGCTGCCCTCGAGGTAGCGCGCCCCCCCGGGAAGGGTCGGCACCTGGTCGCCCTCGAGGCCCACCCACAGCGTGGTGCCGTCGGAGAGCAGGGAGGCGGTCGAGGTGATCCCGGCGGCGGTGCCGGTGACCTCGAGGTCGGCGACGCTGGTGTCGTAGTCCACCGCGCCCTGCACGGTGAGGTCGACGTCCGTCGTGGCCGCCTGCGCCCCGAGGTCGCCGTCGAGGGTGAACGAGGTGAGCGCCAGCGTGGCGTCGACGGCGTCCTGGAGCACGGGCACCGGGTCGGCCTCCGCGCCGGCCGACGACTCGGGGCTCGAGGCGCTCGCCGACGCGCTCGCCGAGGACTCGCCCCCGGCGCTGCCGGCGTCATCGGTGCAGGCGGCCAGCGCGGTCGTGGTGACGGCGGCCAGGGCGAGGGCGACGAGCGGGCGCATGGTTCCTCCGGGGATCGGGGTGGACCCCCACCCTGCGGGTCGCCCGGGGCCGGGGCAACCCCCGGGTGGGCCCCCCGGCCGTGCGACCTAGGAGACTCCGGACATGAGCCCCGCCGATCGCCCGCCGCGGCGCGACCGGGAGCCCCGCGAGGCCCACCACGACGAGCTGCGCCGCAGCCGCGCGCTCGCCCGGATCATGGACGACGCCGTGCGGGTGCCGGGCACCCGGTTCGGCCTCGGCCTGGATGCGGTGATCGGCCTGGTGCCCGTCGTCGGCGACGTCGCCGGGTCCGCGATTGCGGCGATCGTGCTCCACGACGCCGTCCGCGCCCGGGTGCCCGTGCCGGTGCTGGCCCGGATGGGGTGGAACCTGCTGGTCGACGCGGGGCTCGGGGTCGTGCCCGTGGTCGGCGACGTCGCCGACGCCGCCCACCGGGCGAACCGCAAGAACCTGCGGCTGCTCGAGCAGGCCGTCGAGCGACGCGGGGGCACGCCGTCGCGCCCGCCGACGCCGGGCTACCTGCTCGCCGCCGTCGGCCTCGTCGTGCTGCCGCTGCTGCTCGGCCTGGCCCTGGGCGTCGTCGCCCTGGTGGTGCTGCTGCGCTGGCTGCTCTGAGGCGTCACCGGGCTCGGCGAGCCGCCCGTCGGCGCGGCCACCGGCGCGGTCAGCCGCCGAGCGTGGACGCGACCTGCTCGAGCACGGCCTCGTCGCCGGCGTAGGGGCCCTCGGCGCGCGGCCAGTGGGTGACCACGTCGGTGAAGCCGAGCTGCCCGGCGCGGCCGACCATCTCGGCGAACACCTCGGGGCTGGCCAGCGAGAACTGCGGCGAGGCGTCCAGGTTGAGGTAGCGCGGGACTCCCGCCGGGTCGCGTCCGGCCGCGACCAGCGCCTCCTCCAGGGTGTCGCGGGCGGTGGCCAGCGCCGACCACCAGTCCTCGAGCCGCTCCACCCGCGGCCCGGTCGTCACCCAGCCGTCGCCGACGCGGGCGGCGTAGCGCACCGAGCGGGGCCCGTTGCCGGCCACGAGCAGCGGGACGTGGCGCAGCGCGGGCAGCGTGCGGGCGCCGGCGGCGGAGAACCAGCGACCGTCGGCGTCGACGTGGTCCTCGGTGCGCAGCCGCACCAGCATGCCGACGAACTCCTGGAACCGGTCGACGCGGTCCTTCACGCTGAGGTCGGCGCCGCCGAGGATCTGCGAGTCGAGGTCGCCGCCGGTGCCGACGCCGAGCAGGAAGCGGCCCTCGGAGATGTCGTCGAGGGCCTGGATCTCGCGGTGGAACGGCACCGGGTGGCGGAAGTTCGGGGAGGCGACGAAGGTGCCCAGGCCGATCCGCTGGGTCACCGTGGCCGCCGCGGTCAGGGTCGGGGTGGCGGCGTACCAGGGCGAGTCGGGCAGGCCGGCCCACACCACGTGGTCGTAGGTCCACCCGTGGTCGAAGCCCATCTCCTCGCTCGCGCGCCACCGCGGGGCGGCCTCGCGCCAGGGCAGCTCGGGCAGGACGACGATTCCGTGGCGCACGCGACGACCCTAGGCCCCCGGGCCCCCCGGGCCGGGCTCGTCGGAACGCCGCGCGGGGCCCGCCTCAGCTCTGGGTGGCCAGGGTCAGCGGGAGGACGTCGGCGGCGCCGGCGCGGCGCACCGCGCGGGCGGCCAGGGTCAGCGTCCAGCCGGTGCCGACGAGGTCGTCGACCAGCAGCACCGAGGCGCCCTGGAGCGCGTCGGGCTCGCCGACGGCGAGGTCGCAGCGGCGGCGGACGGCGGCGACCCGCTGGGCGGAGTTGACCGCCCCCGCCCGGGCTCGACGGCGGGTCGACGATCGCGAACGCCCGGCACCGGCACCTGCAGGTAGCGCGAGAGCCCGGCCGGCCAGGTCGGCCACGCAGCGCGGCCGGGTGCGCGGACTCGACGACGACGATCGCGTCGACCCTCGGGCGCCAGTCGCCGAGCACCTCGACGACGGCACGCACGAGCGGCACCGGGACGGGGCCGTCCTCGGTGCCGGGCGCGGAACAGGTCGCGCAGGGCCTGGCCGTAGCCGAGGTCGGTGAGCCGGGCGACGGCCCGGCCCCTCGGCGGCGGCCTCGGGATCTTGCCCTTGAGGTCGACACCGATGGCGGCCAGCGCCGGTGGGCCACATCTTGCGCGGGCGCGACGACGACCCCGGGGCGGGCCAGGCGGGCGCCGGCCTCGTCGAGCGCCTCGCCGGAGACGTCGGTGGCGGGGGTCCAGCCCGCCGCAGTTGTCGCAGCGGCCGCAGTCGGCGGCGTCGGGGTCGTCGAGCTGGTCGCGCAGGTAGCGCATCCGGCACACGGTCGGTGGCGAGGTAGTCGAGCATGGCGTGCTGCTCGCGCTCGCGGGCCTCGCGCGACGCGGGCGGTAGCGCTCCTCGTCGTAGGTCCACGGCTGGCCGGTGGCCTCCCAGCCGCCGCGGACCCGCTGCACGGCGCCGTCGACGTCGAGCACCTTGAGCATCGTCTCGAGCCGGGTGCGGCTGAGCTCGACGCGGGTCTCCAGCGCCGCGGTGGACATCGCCCGGCCCTCCTCGGCAGCGCGGCGAGCGTCTGGCGGACCAGCTCCTCGCGCGGGAAGGCCAGGGAGGCGAAGTAGGCCCAGATGTCGCGGTCCTCGGTGGCCGGCAGCAGCACGACCGTCGCGCCTCGTCGTCGTGCCAGCCGCGCCCGGCGCGGCCGACCTGCTGGTAGTAGGCGACCGGCGAGGCCGGCGCGCCGAGGTTGACCACGAAGCCGAGGCGTGGCGTCGAAGCCCATCCCGAGCGCGCTGGTCGCGACCAGCGCCTTGACCCGGCCGTCGGCGAGGTCCTGCTCGAGGCCCTGCCGCTCGGTGGCCTCGGTCTGCCCGGAGTAGGCCGCGACGGCGTGCCCGCGGCGAGCGCAGGTAGTCGGCGACCTCCTGGGTGGCGGCGACCGTGAGGCAGTAGACGATGCCGGAGCCCGGCTGCTCGGCCGAGGTGGTCGGCCAGCCAGGCCAGCCGCTGCTCGGGCGGTGCGCAGGCGCACGACGCCGAGGCGCAGCGACTCCCGGTCCAGGGAGCCGCGCAGCACCAGGACGTCGCTCGGCGGCTCGAGGACCGCCGAGCTGCTCGGCGACGTCGTCGGTGACCCGGGCGTTGGCGGTGGCCGTGGTGGCCAGGACCGGGATGCCGTCGGGCAGCTCGTCGAGCAGGGTGCGGATCCGGCGGTAGTCGGGCCGGAAGTCGTGGCCCCAGTCGGAGATGCAGTGCGCCTCGTCGACGACGAGCAGGCCGCAGGTCGCGGCCAGGCGGGGCAGCACCTCGTCGCGGAAGCCGGGGTTGTTCAGCCGCTCGGGGCTGACCAGCAGCACGTCGACCTCGCCGGCGTTGATCGGCGTCGTGGATCGGCTGCCAGTCGCTCGACGTTGGTGGAGTTGATGGTCACCGCGCGGATGCCGGCCCGCTCGGCGGCGGCGATCTGGTTGCGCATCAGCGCCAGCAGCGGGGAGACGATGACGGTGGGCCCGCCGGCCGCGGCCGCGCAGCAGCGCGGTCGCCACGAAGTAGACCGCGGACTTGCCCCAGCCGGTGCGCTGGACGACCAGCGCGCGGCGGCGCGTCGACGGCGAGCGCCTCGATCGCGGTCCACTGGTCCTCGCGCAGGACGGCGTCGTCGCGGCCGACGAGGGCGCGCAGGTGGTCCTCGGCCCGCGCGCGCACCTCGGCGCGGGAGACCTGCTCGACGGCGGCGCTCACCGGTGGTCCGCCGGTCCGGCGAGGCGGCGGGCGGCCTCGCCGTGCAGGGCGACGACGGCCGACCGCAGGCCGGCGCGCTCGGTGACCGGCGCGTCCGGCCACGCCACCCGCAGCGTCGCCTCGGCCGTGCCCTCGGTGACGTGCCAGACGCCGCCGTGCTCGTCGAGACCGGTCATCTCGGCCCCGGTGGCGCCGGGGTGGCCGTGGGCCCGCACGATGCGCAGGCTGTCGTCGCGGTGGTCGTCGTTCATCTGGGTGAGCACCGCAGCGCACGTCTCGTCGTCGAAGGCCATCCCCCGACCCTACGAGCGCCCCCCGACACCGCCGACGCCGCGGCATCGCCGGTGGACGAGCGACCACCGAGCGGCCCGGTGGACGCCTGGCGGCTGCGCGTGCGTGCCGGGAACGACCGTGACAACGGCCGTGGGCGGGCATACCGTCCGAGGTGCCCCGCGGTCGGCGCCCGAGGCGGTCAGCAGGAGCACCCGTCCCGAGAGAAGGAGAGACCCGTGCCGCGTCCTTCACGAACCCTCGCCACGCTCGGCACCCTGGGGGTGCTCGCGCCCCTGGCCCCGCTGGCGCTCGCCGGCCCGGCCGCCGCGGCCACGCCGCGCTGCTTCGACGAGAGGGCGACGATCGTCAGCAGCGACAGGGAGGTGCGTGGCACCCCGGGCCCGGACGTCATCGTGGCGACGAATCCGCGCACCTACGTCTACGCGAAAGGCGGCGACGACCGCGTCTGCGGCGCGTCCGTGGTGCTCGGCGGCCCGGGTGACGACCGGATCTTCTACGACCGCAGGGTCGACGCATCGCTGTTCGGGGGGCGCGGCGAGGACCGCATCTTCCTGCGCTCGCGGGGCACCGTGTACGGCGGGCCCGGCCAGGACCGGGTCGCCGGCGGCGCAGGCAGGCAGCAGCTTCACGGCGACCGCGGCGCCGACACGGTCACCGGGGGCCCGGGCAAGGACAGCCTCTACGGCGACCGCGGCGCCGACGAGGTGCACGGGAACGACGGCGACGACCTCGTGTCCGGTGGCCGCGGGGACGACGTGCTCTACGGCGGTCGCGGCGACGACCTGATCATCGGCGACAGCGGGTTCGACCGGGCCTTCGGCGGGCCCGGGCACGACACGTGCCGTCGCTCGGTCGAGCGCAGGGTCAGCTGCCCCCTCTGACGCCCGGCACCCTCAACGGCACCCGCAACGGCGCGCCGGGCAGGCGACGGCGGCGGTGCCGCCGGCCCTGCGACGCCGCCGGACGGCGAGCACCGCCGCCAGCGGCCACAGCGCCTGCGCGCCGGCGACGACGCGCTCGGCCAGACCGACCCGCGGACCGTCGAGCACGAGGCCGAACCACGCCATCAGCGCCGCCAGCACCCCGGCCGCCACCCAGCCGGTGCGCAGGCCCGGCACGGCCGCCAGCGCCGGCCACACCGTCAGCGCGAGGAAGCTGGTCGTGGCCACCGGGACGTGCGCGGGCGACGGCTGGGCGAACACCGCGACCAGCACCGCGCTCACCCCGCCCGCGGCCAGCACGACGCGCCCGGCCGGGCGGGCCTCGGTGAGGCCGAGCGCGGTCGCCACGTGGGCCCCGCCGAGGAGGACGAGGCCGGTGGTCATGATCCAGCGGTCGTCGGCGCCGTGGGCGGCGAGCGCACTGATGGTCCCGCTCGTGGCGTCGAACCCGCCGCTGTGGCGGGCGGCGGCGAGGCTCCACCCGCCGATCAGCGCGACGGGCGCCAGCGTGGCCGAGAACGGGGTCCAGGCACGCACGACCTCACCAGATCCGGACGCGCTGCTCCGGGTCCAGCCACAGCCCGTCGCCCTGCGTGGTGCCGAAGACCTCGTGGAACTCCTCGAGGTTGCGCACGATGTTCGCGCGGAACTCGGGCGGGCTGTGCGGGTCGATGGTCAGGTACTGCTGCTCCTGCTCGGGGCGGCGCTTGGTACGCCACACGTAGGCCCAGTTCAGGAACAGCGCGCGGCGCTCCTCGAGGGTGGCGGCACCGTCGGTGGAGATCACGTAGGCGGTGTGGCCGATGGTCAGGCCGCCGAGGTCGCCGATGTTCTCGCCGACGGTCAGCGAGCCGTTGACGTGCTGCCCGGGCAGCGAGCGGGGCTCGAAGGCGTCGTACTGCTCGACCAGCGCCGTGCTCTTGACCTCGAAGGCGGCCTTGTCGTCGGCGGTCCACCAGTCGTTGAGGGTGCCGGTGCCGTCGTACTGCGCGCCCTGGTCGTCGAAGCCGTGGCCGATCTCGTGGCCGATGACCGCGCCGATGCCGCCGTAGTTCTCGGCCGGCTCGGCGTCGGCGTCGAAGAACGGCTTCTGCAGGATGCCCGCGGGGAAGCAGATCTCGTTGGTGCCGGGGTTGTAGTAGGCGTTCACCGTCTGCGGGAGCATGAACCACTCGTCGCGGTCCACCGGTGAGCCGATCTTGCGCAGGTGCCGGTCGGTCTCGTGGGCGGCGATGGCGCGCACGTTGCCCATCAGGTCGGCCGGGTCGATCTCGAGCGCCGAGTAGTCGCGGAAGGTCTCGGGGTAGCCGATCTTGGGCCGGAAGGTCGCGAGCTTCTCGTAGGCCCGCTCCTTGGTCTCCTGCGTCATCCAGTCCAGCCGCTCGATGGAGTGACGGTAGGCGGCCAGCAGGTTGGCCACGAGGTCGTCCATCAGGGCCTTCGAGCGGGGCGGGAAGTGCCGCGCGACGTACTCCTTGCCCACGGCCTCCCCCAGGCCGCCCTCGACCAGCGCGACGCCGCGCTTCCACCGCTCGCGCAGCTCGGGGGTGCCGGACAGGGTGCGGCCGTAGAAGTCGAAGTTCGTCTCCACGAACTCGTCGCCGAGGTAGGGCGCGGCGGCGCGGAGCACCCTGACCTGGAGCCAGGAGCGCAGGTCGTCCAGCGCGACCTCCTCGAGCACCGTCGAGAGGTGCTCGAGGTAGGACGGCTGGCGCACGCAGGCCTCGGCCAGCAGCGGGCCGGGCTCGACGCCCGCGCCGGCGAGGTGGGTGGCGTAGGCGTCGAAGTCGAAGGCCGGGCAGGAGGCCCTGATCTCCTCGAGGGTGCGCAGGTTGTAGGTCTTCTGCACGTCGCGGGTCGCCGCGCGCTCCCAGTGGCCCGCGGCGAGGCGGGTCTCGAGGTCGAGGACGGCCTGCGCCGCGCCTGCGGCGTCGTCGTGGCCGCCGAGCGCCAGCAGCCGCTCGAGGTAGGCGACGTAGGCGGTGCGCGTCTCGGCGAACGTGTCCTCGCGGTAGTACGACTCGTCGGGCAGGCCGAGGCCGCCCTGGCTGAGGTGGAACAGGTAGCGCTCCGAGTTGCGGTCGTCGGTGTCGACGTAGGAGCCGAAGATCCCGCCGCCGCCGGTGCGCTCGAAGCGGCCGAGGAACGCGCCGAGGTCGGCGACGGAGGCGAGCGCGCCGGCCTCCTCGAGCAGGGCGGCGACCGGCTCGGTGCCGCGGGCGTTCACCGTCGCCTCGTCCATGAACGAGGCGAACAGGTCGCCGATCTTCTGCGCCTCGGCGGCCGACGCGGCGCCGGTGTCGGGGGTGCCGGGCTGCTGCGACTGCGCCGCGAAGTCGTCGATGATGGCCCGGACCTGCTGCTCGGCGCCGTCGGCCAGCTGCACGAACGGGCCCCAGCTGGAGCGGTCGGAGGGGATCTCGACCTCCTCGAGCCAGCGGCCGTTCACGTGGCCGAAGAGGTCGTCCTGGGGGCGGGTGCCGAGGTCCATGCCCTCGCGGGCGTCGTCGAGGATGCTCACCCCGCCGACCTTAACCGGGCCGGACGGGCGAGCCGCCCGCGCCGCCGGCCACACCCGCACCCGCACCCGCACCCGCACCCGCACCCGCACCGTAGCGTCGGGACCATGACCACCACCGCGCAGCAGCCGACCGGGTCCGCCTTCGGCCACGACTCCACCGCCGCCGAGGTCCTCGCCGGCGTCGACCTGACCGGCACGCTGGCCGTCGTCACCGGGGGCTACTCCGGCCTCGGCCTGGAGACCACCCGCGCCCTGGTCGGCGCCGGCGCGCACGTCGTCGTGCCGGCCCGCCGTCCCGACGCCGCCCGCGAGGCCCTCGCCGGGATCGGGCGGACCGAGGTCGACGAGCTCGACCTCGCCGACCAGGCGAGCGTCGTCGCCTTCGCCGACCGGTTCCTGGCCACCGGCCGCAGCCTCGACCTCCTGGTGAACAACGCCGGGATCATGGCCTGCCCCGAGACCCGCGTCGGCCCCGGCTGGGAGGCCCAGCTCGGGACCAACCACCTGGGCCACTACGCCCTGACCAGCCGGCTGTGGCCGGCCCTCGCCGCGGACGGCGGCGCCCGGGTGGTGGCGCTCTCCTCGGCCGGCCACCACCTCGGCGGGCTCCGCTGGGACGACCCGATGTGGACCGCCGGTGGCTACGAGAAGTGGGCCGCCTACGGCCAGGCCAAGACGGCCAACGCCCTGTTCGCCGTCGAGCTCGACGCCCGGGGTCGCGAGCACGGGGTCCGCGCGTTCTCGGTGCACCCCGGCGGCATCCTCACGCCGCTGCAGCGTCACCTCAGCCACCAGGAGATGGTGGACCGCGGCTGGATCGACGAGGACGGCCGCGAGATCGGCCAGGGCTTCAAGACCCCCGAGCAGGGCGCGGCCACCACGTGCTGGGCGGCCACGTCGCCGACGCTCGAGGGCCTCGGCGGGGTGTACTGCGAGGACTGCGACGTCGCCGTCGACGCCGAGGAGGGCTCCCGCGTCGGGGTGGCGCACTGGGCCTCCGACCCCGAGCAGGCCGCGCGGCTGTGGTCGGTCTCCGCCGAGCTGACCGGGCTGGACGCCGTTCCCGACCACCGCGGGTAGCAACGCTCAGCCGGCGCCGCGCCCGGTCGGGCCGGGCTCGAGCCGGACGGCGTGGGCGGCCCGGCCGTGCGCCGCGGCGTCAGGCCCGTCGTCAGGCCCGTCGTCAGGCCCGTCGTGAGGGACGGGGTGAGGGACGGG
Organism: uncultured Actinomycetota bacterium; assembly: GCA_963728085.1. Lineage (GTDB taxonomy): Bacteria > Actinomycetota > Actinomycetes > Propionibacteriales > Nocardioidaceae > Nocardioides. The sequence goes on from CAVSIQ010000004.1 coordinate 178,528, forward strand.
GTGCTCAGTCGCGGACGTGGACGACCCCCTTGCCCAGGGTGCGCCGCTCGTCCATGTCGATCAGGGCCTGGCCGAAGTCCTCGAAGGCGTAGGTCCTGCCCACCGGCGGCTTGATGACGCCGCTCTCGATCATCGGCACCAGCTCGGCCCACTGGGTGTGCATGTAGCCGGGGCGGGCCATGGCGTAGGCGCCCCAGCCGACGCCGCGCACGTCGGTGTTGTTCAGCAGCAGGCGGTTGACCTTGACCTCGGGGATGCCCTGGCCGGCGGCGAACCCGACGACCAGCAGCCGGCCCTGCGGGGCGAGCGAGCGCAGCGAGTCCATGAAGACGTCGCCGCCGACGACGTCGAGGACGACCTCGACGCCCTTGCCACCGGTGAGCTCCTTCACGGCGTCCTTCCAGCCGTCGAGCAGGACGACCTCGTCGGCGCCGGCCTGCCGGGCGATCTCGGCCTTCTCCTCGGTGGAGACGACCGCGATGGTGCGGGCGCCGTAGCCCTGGGCGACCTGGATCGTCGCGGTGCCCACGCCGCCCGCGGCGCCGTGCACGAGCACCGTCTCGCCCGCCTGCAGCTGGCCGCGCTCGGCCAGGGCGAACTGGGCGGTGAGGTAGTTCATCGGCAGCGCCGCGCCCTCGTCGAAGGACAGGGCGTCGGGCAGGGCGAAGGTGCCGTCGGCCGGCAGCACGGCCAGCTCGGAGGCCCCGCCGTGGCCCTGGACGGCGCACACGCGCTGGCCGGGCTCGAAGCCCCCGCCGGTCACGACGGTGCCGGCGACGTCGACGCCGAGGGTGAACGGCGGGTCCGGCTTCATCTGGTACTCCCCGCGGCTCAGCAGCAGGTCGGGGAACGAGGTGCCGACGCTGTGCACCTCGATCAGGACCTGGCCCTCCCCCGGGGTCGGCTCGGGCACCTCCTGGACGACGACGTCGGCGGGACCGGTGAGCGTGACGACCTGGGCTGCGCGCATGCGGGGCAGGCTAGCGCCCTGCTCAGCGGGGGTCGACGATGCGGACGGCCTCGAAGTGCATCGGGTCGGTGTACCGCCAGTCGCCGCCCCAGGCGAAGCCCCACTTCTTGAAGATCGCCACGACGTCGCGGTCGATCTCACCGACCGTGCCGCGCTGGTTGCCCGCGGTGTTCAGGTCCAGCGCGGTGCCGAAGGAGTGGTTGGACAGCGTGGTGGTGCCGGCGATGAAGCGCGGGTAGTAGCAGCCGGCGTACTGCTCGGGCCGGATCTCCTCGCTCAGGCCCCGGGCCACGACCTCGCCCAGCGCGGCGCTCAGCTGGGGCATGATCGCGCGGTTGCAGGTGACCGTGCCGAGGATCGGCACCTGCTCGGTGCTGATGTGCGAGGCCACCCAGGACGGCTCGGGCGCGATCCGGCCGCCGCCGATCGCGGTGTAGCGGAAGACCCCGACCGCGCCGGCCGCCCCGCCGACGGGGTAGGCGGTCAGCGTGGCCTCGGGGTCGATGCCGGTGCGGGCCACCGCGTCGAGGTCGGTGATCGCGGCCTGGCCGCCGACGATCCGGGTGATCGCCGGGCGCAGCGCCTGGGGCGCGGTGGTGCCGGTGCGCAGCAGCAGCGCGTTGCCGGCGGGGACGTCGAGGTCCTCGCCCCACGCGCTGTTGACCACCACGTCGACCCCGTCGACCTGCGGGGCGTAGGCGCCGACGTGGATCCGCTCGGTGGCGTCCCCGACGGCGAGGGCGAGGTAGCCGTCGGCGTCGATCGGCAGCCGGCGGCGCACGTCGGGCGACACCGCGACCTCCCCGCCGGCGACCCGGTCCCAGGCCTCCTGGAACGTGGCGCTGGCGAGGGGGGTGAACAGGCGGTAGGTGGCGGGGTCGACGACGCCGACGGTGTAGACGCGGTTCTCCAGCGACACCTGGGCCATCGACATCCGCGAGACCCCGTCGACGCCGTCGAGGGCCTCCACCGCGTCGACGACGTCGTCGTCCAGCGGCTCCTCGGCGTTGTAGATGAGCATGTCCGGCGGCATGATCGCCTCGCCCGGACGGCGGGGCCCGGGAGGGTCGACGGCGTGCTCGGGGTCCGCGACGCCGTCGGTGCCGGCGGCGTCGGGGTCGACGAGCACGCCCGGGCGGGGCCGCCCGGTCCGCGGGCTCACCGCCGACACCGACGACGTCACGGACGGTGCCGGCGACGGCGTCGTCGTCGCCTCCGAGGGCGACCCGCTGGGCGCGGCGACCGGGCTCGCGTTCGCGCCGGGCTCGGCGCAGGAGGAGACCGCGAGGACGCTCAGCAGGACCAGGGACGCACCCCGCGCCCCGCGCCGCACCTGCTGCCCACCCATGACGACCTCCGCGGTGAAGGGTAGACGGCCTCCCCTGCGCCCGCAGCGTTCCCGGCGGACGGCCGACGGCCGGCCGACGGTGGGCCCGGTGGGCGCCCGGTGGAGGCCCGGTGGACACCCGGTGGACGCCCGGGCGCGGTGCCGTCGACGAGGGGCTAGAGTGCTCGATCGAAGGGGAGTAGTCCTCAACAGCCGCGTCGACACACTGACCGCGGGGTGCCCGCGCCCCGGCTCCGGTCCGGTGCGGCAGGCCCACCGCGCGAGCGTCGGGCGGACGAGACCTTCGACCGCAGCGCACCGACCCCGTCGACCGCGCCCGGTCGAAGGCGGGTCCGTGCGGGACGCCTCGGTCGGGCCGAGAGGAACCTCATGGACGCCTTCTGGATCAGCACCGCCGTCATCTTCGTCGCCGAGCTCGGGGACAAGTCCCAGCTGATGGCGATGACCTTCGCCAGCCGCTACCGAGCCCGTGACGTGCTGCTCGGGATCACGGTGGCCACCGCGGTGGTGCACCTCGCCTCGGTGGGCATCGGGTACTTCATCGGCGACGCGTTCGCCGACCAGCAGGGGCCGATCGCGATCGTCGCCGGCATCGCGTTCCTGGGCTTCGCCGCCTGGACCCTGCGCGGTGACGAGCTCACCGAGGAGGAGGCCGAGAAGGCCAGACGCTCCACCGGCTGGGCGATCGTCGCCGTCGGCGTCGCGTTCTTCCTCGCCGAGCTGGGCGACAAGACCATGCTCGCCACGATCACGCTGGCCACCCGCGAGGGCTGGCTGGGCACCTGGATCGGGAGCACGGTGGGCATGGTCGCCGCCGACGCGCTGGCGATCGTCGTGGGCGCCGTCCTGGGCCGCAATCTCCCCGAGAAGGCCATCACCTACGGCGCCGCCAGCCTGTTCGCGCTCTTCGGCGTGCTGCTGGTCCTCGAGGGCGCCGGCGTCCTGGGCTGACCGGCGTCCTGGGCCGAACGGGTCCTGGGCCGAACGGGTCCTGGGCCGAACGGGTCCTGGGCCGAACGGTCCTGGGATAGTCACCCCATGACCGGACGACTCCAGGGCCGACGGGTCCTGATCACCTCCGCGACGACCTACATGGGCCCCGCGGTGCACGACCTGTTCACCCGCGAGGGCGCGGACGTCGTCGCCGACACCGACCCGCTGACCGACCCACGCGCCCCCGCCGCGCTGGTCGCGCGGGCCGAGCAGGGCGGTCCGCTGGACGTGGTCGTGGCCAACCTCGACCTGCCGGCCGACGTCTCGCCCCTGGCCGAGATCACCGACGAGTCCTGGCTGGCCGGGTTCGAGGCGATGGTGCACCCGCTGATGCGCCTGGTGCGGGCCGCGGCTCCCGCGATGCGCGAGCGGGGCGGCGGCTCGGTGGTGGCCCTGACCTCCTCGGCGCCGCTGCGCCGGATGCGGCCGCACGCGGCCGCCTACGTGGCCGCCCGCGCCGCGCAGAACGCCTTCGTCCGCAGTGCCGGCCACGAGCTGGCCTCCGCCGGCGTGCGGCTCAACGCGATCGCGCAGAACTTCGTGGCCAACGAGACCTACTACCCGCCCGCGGTCCTCGCCGACCCCCGCTTCGCCGACCGGCTGCGCCGCGAGGTGCCCGCGGGGCGGATCGGGGATCCCGAGGAGACCGCCGAGCTCGCGCTGTTCCTGGCCACGGCGGCCTCGGGGTTCATCTGCGGCCAGGTGATCAGCAACGACGGCGGCTGGTCCTAGCCGCTCGACGGGGCGTCGGAGCACCGCTCGGGCGCCGGGGACCCCGGGGCCGTCGGGGCCGTCGGGGACCCCGGGGCCGACGGGGACGCCGGGGCCGCCGGGGGCGCCGCGGCGTCGTCGAAGACCCGGGCGGCAGCGCGCAGGTAGCGCTCGACGACCGCGCGCTCGTCCGCGCTGAACCCGGCGTCGAGGTGGGCGAGCGCGTCGAGCGTCGGACGCAGGTGGGCGAGCACCTCGGCGCGACCGGACGCGGTGACGCTCACCTCGGTGCGGCGACGGTCGGAGGCGTGCGGGCGTCGCTCGACGTGGCCGCGGGCGGCGAGGCGGTCGACGATGGCCGTGGAGGCCGCGGTGGTGACCTCGAGGCGTCGGGCGAGCGCGGCCGGTCCGAGGGGTCCTGCGGCGAGGTGCTGCAGCATCCGCAGCTCGGAGTCGCCGAGGCCGGCGCGGCGGGCCACCGCGTGGGAGACCCGGGAGCCTGCCGCGACGGCCTCCCGCAGGGCCCGCAGGCTGCCGGTATCGGCCGTCAGGCCCCGGGGGGCGCCGTGGTCTCCTCGGTGGTTCACGAGATGAGTGTCTCATCTGGTTGACTACCTCGTCCCACCCGTTCGCCCCTGGAGCGCCGCATGAGCCCCCGCCACGCCTCGTCGAGGAAGCCCCGCACCCTGACGGCGGGTCCCGACGCGCCGGGCGCGCCCCCGGCGCACCTGGACCCGCAGCGCGGCCTGGTCGGCACGATCACCGGCCGGCGCACCGCCTGGGCCGTCGCCCTGATCGCGTTCCTGCTGGCCGGCGCGGTGCTGGGCCTCGTGGGCGACGCCGAGCGCGACCCGTCGGTCACCGACAACCTGCCCGCCGGGGCGCCGAGCACGAGGGCCACCGCGCTGCAGGAGGCCCTGCCGGCCGACGACGCCTCCGTCGCGATCGTGCTGTGGACCGCCGACGGGGGCTCTCTGACCCGGCCCGACCTGCGCGCGCTGCGGGGCGTCGTGGCCGACCTGCCCGGCGGCCGCGCCGCCCGGCTCGTCCCGGCCCCCGACGGCACCGCGGCCATCGCCGTCGTGGGGGTGCAGGCCTCGTCGGCCACCGAGACCGCCGACGCCGTGGCCACCCTGCGCGCCGACGCGGGCCGGGACCTGCCCGACGGCGTGACCAGCCAGGTCACCGGCCCGGCCGCGATCCAGGCCGACCTCGCCGCCGTGTTCGACGGCGCCAACGTGCGTCTGCTGCTGGCCACCGCCGGCGTCGTGGCCCTGCTGCTCGTCGTCACCTACCGCAGCCCGGTGCTGTGGCTGGTGCCGCTGATCACCGTCGGCGTCGCCGACCGTCTCGCCGCGGTCCTGGCCACCCAGACCCTGTCGGCCTTCAGCGTCGCCTGGGACGAGTCGACGACGGGCATCCTCTCGGTGCTCGTCTTCGGCGCGGGCACCGACTACGCCCTGCTGCTCATCTCGCGCTACCGCGACGAGCTCAAGGGCGTCGAGTCGCGCCACCTGGCCATGGCCCGCGCGCTGCGCCGCACCGCCGAGGCGGTCCTGGCCAGCTCCAGCACCGTGGTGCTCGGCCTGCTGACGCTGCTGCTCTCGGTCATCCCCGCCACCCGGGGCCTCGGCCTGGCCTGCGCGGTCGGCGTGGTCGTCGCGGCCGTCTTCGTGCTCACCGTGCTGCCTGCGTTCCTGGTGCTCTTCGGACGCTGGATCTTCTGGCCCCAGCGACCGCGCCTGGGCGAGACCGCGCTGGTCGACGCGACGTCCGTCTGGCGCCGGGTCGGCAACCGGGTCGCCGGCGCGCCGCTGGCCTTCGTCGGGGCGACGGTGGTGGTGCTGGCCCTGCTCTCGGCCGGCCTGCTCCGCCTGGAGGTCGGCCTCGACCAGGCCGACCAGTTCCTCGCCGAGCCGGAGGCGATCGCCGCCAGCACCCGCCTGGCCGAGTCGTTCCCCGCCGGGGCCGCCGACCCCACCCAGGTGCTCACCCGCGCCGACGGCGCGCAGGTGCTCGCCGCGGTCCAGGGCTCGCCCGGTGTCGCGTCGGCCGAGATCAGCGCCGAGGGCGCCGGCATCACCCAGATCGACGCCGTCCTGGACGCCGACCCCGGGACGCCCGCGGCCAAGCAGGTCCTCACCACGCTGCGCAGCGACCTCGAGAGCTTCGGCGACACCTACGTCGGCGGCAACGAGGCCGAGGCCCTCGACTCCGGGGACGCCGCCCAGCGCGACCGCCTCGTCATCCTGCCCCTGATCCTGGTGCTGGTCCTCGGGGCGCTGCTGGTCCTGCTCCGCTCGGTGGTCGCGCCGATCATCCTGGTCCTGACCGTGCTGGCCACCTACCTGGCCGCGCTGGGCGCGTCCTGGTGGATCTTCACCGGCGTCTTCGGCTTCGAGGCCCTCGACGTCGGGGTTCCGCTGCTGGCCTTCCTGTTCCTGGTGGCCCTCGGGGTGGACTACAACATCTTCCTGGTCGCCCGGGCCCGCGAGGAGGCCGCCGAGCACGGCACCCGCCAGGGCATGCTGCGCGGCCTGAGCGCCACCGGAGGCGTGATCACCAGCGCGGGCATCCTGCTGGCCGCCGTGTTCGCGGTCCTCGGCGTCCTCCCGCTGGTGGTGCTGGCCCAGCTCGGCACGGTGATCTGCATCGGCGTGCTGCTCGACACCCTGGTCGTGCGCACCCTGCTGGTCCCGGCGATCGCGTTGGCCCTGGGCGACCGGTTCTGGTGGCCGCGGCGGGTCGGGCCCGTCGAGGCCGACCTGGCCGGGGCACGAGCCCCCGACGAGTCGCCGGCGCAGGCCTGAACGGCGCTCACCCGTCCTGGACGACCCCCGAGACGGCCTTCTCGACGTCCGCGTGCCGCCCGGCGATGGCGCGGGCCACCGCCTGGGGCACCTCGGCGTTGAAGACCGACGGGATGATGAACGAGCGGTTGAGCTCCTCGTCCTTGACCACGTGGGCGATGGCGTCGGCGGCGCGCAGCATCATCTCGACGCTGACGTCGGTCGCTCGGGCGTCGAGCAGGCCCCGGAAGACCCCCGGGAAGGCCAGGACGTTGTTGATCTGGTTCGGGTAGTCCGAGCGGCCGCTGGCCACCACGGCGGCGTACTGGCCGGCGTCACCCGGCTCGACCTCCGGGTCCGGGTTGGCCAGGGCGAACACCACGGCGTCGTCGGCCATGTCGGGGATCCACTCGGCGTCGAGGACGTTCGGCGCGCTGACGCCGATGAACACGTCGGCGCCCCGCAGGCCCTCGTGGAGGTCGCCGGTGACCTTGCGGGGGTTGGTCTTGCGCGCCAGGCGCAGCTTGGCCTCGGGCAGCGACTCGTCGTCGCCGGACAGGCAGCCCTCGCGGTCCCAGACCACGACGTCGGTGACCCCGGCGGCGAGGAGCAGCGTCACGATCGCGCTGCCGGCCGCGCCCGCGCCGGCCACGACCACGCGGCAGCCGACCATCTCCTTCTCGACCACGCGCAGCGCGTTCGTCAGCGCGGCCAGCACCACGATGGCGGTGCCGTGCTGGTCGTCGTGGAAGACCGGGATGTCGAGGCTCTCCTGGAGCCGCTTCTCGATCTCGAAGCAGCGGGGGGCGGCGATGTCCTCGAGGTTGATGCCCCCGAAGCCGGGGGCGATCATCTCGACGGCCTTGATGATCTCCTCGGTGTCCTGGGAGGCCAGGCAGATCGGCCAGGCGTCGATGCCGGCGAAGCGCTTGAACAGCGCCGCCTTGCCCTCCATCACCGGCATCGCCGCACCGGGGCCGATGTTGCCCAGGCCCAGGACGGCGGAGCCGTCGGTGACCACGGCCACCGAGTTGCCCTTGATCGTCAGCCGGGAGACGTCGGAGGGGTTCTCGGCCAGCGCCTTGCTGACCCGGCCCACGCCCGGGGTGTAGGCCATCGACAGGTCGTCGCGGTTGCGCAGCGGCACCTTGGAGGTGACCTCGATCTTGCCGCCGATGTGCAGCAGGAAGGTCCGGTCGGAGACCTTGTAGACCTCGACGCCGTCGATCGCGTCGACGGCGTCGCGGACCTGCTGGGAGTGGTCGGCGTCGATGGCCGAGCAGGTGACGTCGACGACGAGGCGGTCGTTGCTGGACTCGGCGACGTCGACGGCCATCACGATGCCGCCCTGCTCGGCGATCGCGACCGCGACCGCGCCGACGACGCTGTGGTCGGGGTGGGTGTGCAGGCGCATGGTGACGGAGTACGAGGACGTGGTGGCGATCTTGGGCACGGGGTCACCTTCCTCCGCGGCCGGGCGTACCGGCAAGTCACCTCGCGGGCGGGCACCGTGGTGGTGGCCGGGCCGGCGAGCCCGTCCCCCGCCCGCCGGGGCGCACCGACGGGTGCCGACGCTCAGCGCGCGGTGGTGCCGAGGTGCTCGAGCAGGTTCGCGGAGAACCGGTTGCCCATCTGGTTGATGACGGTCCTCATCGAGGCCTGCACCGCGGGAGCCATCATCGCGGGCAGCGGCAGGTCCACGTTGATCGTCAACGAGGTCCGCAGCCGGGTGGCGACCTCCTCGTCGCCCTCGGGCTCGACCTCCTCGAGGTCGTACCAGCCCTCGACGCCGGTCGACTCGTGCGCGCCGGCGGGCGGCTCGTGGGTGAAGTCGATGTGCTCGAGCTCCTCGAAGGACATCCGCTCGGTGAAGGTCGGCGAGAGCGTCGTCCTCGGCACGGGCAGCTTGGCCATCGACCACACCCAGATGTCGCCGTGGTCCTCGATGCCGGTGACGAACGGGGTGAGCTCGGCGACCAGGTCGGCGTCCCCGAGGACGTCCCAGACCTGCTGACGGGTGGCCCGCACGACGGCCTCGGCCTCGGTGCCGGCGGTGAAGACGGTCATGCCGCCAGCGCCGTCTCGATGTCGCCCGTGATCCGCTCGGGCTTGGTGGTGGGGGCGTAGCGCCTGATCACGTGGCCGTCCTTGCCGACGAGGAACTTGGTGAAGTTCCACTTGATCCGGCTCCCGGTGACCCCGGACTTCTCCGAGCGCAGCCACTCGAAGAGCGGGTGCGCGTCGTCGCCGTTGACGTCGACCTTGGAGAACATCGGGAACGTGACGCCGAAGCTGCGCTCGCAGAACCCGGCGATGGAGGCGTCGTCGCCCGGCTCCTGGCCGGAGAACTGGTTGCAGGGGAAGCCGAGGACGGCGAAACCCTGCTCGTCGTAGGTGTCGTGCAGCCGCTGCAGGCCCTCGTACTGGGGGGTGAACCCGCACTGCGAGGCGGTGTTGACGACCAGGACGACGCGGCCGTCGTACTCGTCCAGGTCGACCTCGGTGCCGTCGATCGCCCGCGCGTGGTGGTCGTGGAGGGTGGTCATGGTCCCGAGTCTGCCAGGCGCCCCGACAGCGCACAGGGACGCCGACTGGTCAGGGATCTCGTGCACCTGTGGGGGTTTGCAACGCCCGACAGGTGCGGGAATCCCCGGCCGACCGGGGATTCCCGCAGCCTCACCAGGGCGCGTCCCAGCGCGACAGCGCCACCTCGGACAGCGGACGGCGGCTGCGGGGGCGGGCCTCGCGGTCGCGGTCGGCGTCGCTGATGGTGCCGGGATCCCCGCGGTGGCCCACGACGATCGCGTTCAGCACCCGCGCGTGGTCGGGCACGCCGAGCGCGGCGGCGACGGCGTCCTTGTCGAAGCCGGCGATCTGATGGGTCGAGAGCCCCGTCGCGTTGGCCTGGACGGTGACGTGCGCGGCGGCGAGGCCGAGGTCGAACCCGATGCCGGCGGGGTCGCGCGGGGGCTTGCCGTCGGGCTCGGCGCCCGGGTCGGGGCCGACCTGGGCCACCGCGACGAGCACCAGCGCGGCCCGGCGCACCCAGGCGTTGCCGCGCGAGAGCGCGCCGTCGAGGGCGGCGCGGGCCTCGCTACCCCGCTCGGCGACCAGGAACGCCCACGGCTGGCTGTTGCCCGCGCTCGGCGCCCACCGTGCCGCCTGGAGCAGGGCGGCGACCACCTCGCGGTCGAGGACCTCGTCGGCGTCGAAGAACGACGGGCTCCAGCGCGAGCGCAGCGGCTCGACGAGCAGCTCGGCGCCGTCACCGGGCGGGTGCACCACGGCGGCCCCGGCCACCTCCCCGGGCGTCTCGACCCGCTCGGCGCTCACCGGGCGGGCCAGGTGTCGTCGGTGCCCGTGTCGGCGCAGACCTGGCTCAGGAACCGGGCGACCGCCTCGGGGTCGCTCTCGCGCTGCCAGCCGTAGGTGGTGGGCCGCTCGGCCCGGTCGTGCCAGAAGTGGTGGCCGCCAGCGGGCGAGGGACGGGTGGCGACCAGCCACACCGCGGTGTCGGCGCCCTCGGCCGGGGTGCGCAGCAGCGGGCGGGTGAGCCGCTCGAAGACCGGCAGCGACCCGACGACACCGGGCGTGCCGGCCCAGCCGGGGTGCATGCTCGCCACGGTGACGCCGGTGCCGAGCAGCCGGTCGGCCCACGCGTCGGCCAGCACGACCTGCATCCGCTTCGTGCGCGCGTAGGCCCGCACCCCGTCGTAGTCGCCGTCGCGGTACTCCAGGTCCTCCTCGCGCAGCCCGGAGGTGTACATCCCGCCCGAGGACATCCAGACCACGCTGGCCCCGCCCGCGACGCCGCCGGCCTGGAGCCGCTCGAGGAGCAGCGCGGTCATCAGGTGGGGGCCCAGGACGTGAGCGGCCAGGGACGTCTCGTGGCCCTGCGCGGTCTCCTCGCGCTCGGAGGGCATCACGCCGGCGTTGTGGACCAGCCCGTGCAGGCTCTCCACCCGTCCGGCGAGGTCGGCGCACCAGGCGCGGACGGCGTCGAGGTCACTGACGTCGCACCGCTCACCCACCACCTCGGCGGCCGGCACGAGTCGGCGGACGTCGGCGACGACGCGGTCGATCTTCTCGCTCGTGCGGCCCAGGACGTGCACGGTCGCGCCGAGCCCGGCGAAGGCCAGCGCCATGGCCTCCCCGATGCCCGAGGTGGCGCCGGTCACGACCACGTGCTTGCCGCTCATCGAGCCGGGCTCGGGGTCGGGGGGCCAGAAGCGCCGGCGCACCGCGGGGCCGATCCGCGTGTAGCCGAGCACGACGGAGCGGTCGAGGGCCCCGTCGAGCAGGCGGGGCAGGAGCGCGGGGGGTCGGACCATGCTCCGATGCTAGCCAGGCACCGCGACCCTCCCGGGCGGGCGGCGGGTCAGGGCGAGCCCGGGTCGATGCTGCGGGTCTGGGCCCGCTCGTAGTGCCGCGGGACCCAGTCGCGGGGGTAGAGCTTCGGCATCATCTTGGCCACCGCCAGGACGGCGTACATCACGGTGTTGATCGACACGAAGGCGGCCAGCACCGCGAGCCACGGCGAGCCGAGGGTCTCCTGGGGCAGCAGCAGCCCGAGCGGGGTGAACGCGGGGATCACGAGCGGACCCCGTCCACGCGCGTGGTGGGGACGGGGCCGAGGCGACGGTCCTGGCCCCGATCGGGCGCGGGCACGGCCGGCGCGGCGCCGGACCCGGGGTCGGCGACGACGTGGCGCCAGCTGGCCTCGCGCCCGAAGGCGATGTCCAGGACGCCCTTGACGTAGACGACGTTGAGGAACGACGCGTAGACCAGCTCGGGGACCAGCAGCAGGCCCAGCAGGCGCGCCCGCCAGCCGCCGGCCCACACCCCGACCAGGCGCTCCAGGGTGAACACCAGCCCGGCCCCGAGCCAGAAGGGGTACCAGACCCAGTGGTCCAGCGAGACTGCCATCACGGCGAGCAGCCCGAGGTAGCTGGCCAGGGCCACCACCCCGTAGCCGATGCCGAGCTGCTGGGACCAGTACCGCAGGGTCTGCGGCGTGATCCCGTACGCGCCGAGGTTCTCCAGCGCGCCACGCTGCCAGCGCAGGCGCTGGTTCCACAGCGCACGCCAGGACGGCATCACCTCGGTGACCACCGTGCACTCCGGCGGGGAGATCATCAGCGCCCCGAGCGACTTCAGCGCGATGGTCAGCTCGTTGTCCTCGGTCAGCGCCGCGGTGTCGTAGACGTCGCCGCGACGTCCCGGGATCCGCCGGCCCCGGCTGTCCGCGACGGTGCGCAGCGCGTGGGGGCGGAAGACCGAGGCGGTGCCGGTGAGCACGAACACCCGACCGCGGCGGCGGCGGATGTCGCGGGAGTAGCGCACGTACTCGTTGCGCTGGAACTGCCCCATCACCCCGCAGCCGTCGTCGCCGTAGAACAGGCCTCCGACGGCCATCAGGGCACGGTCCGAGGACAGCCGGGCGCGGGCGACCCGCAGGAAGCCCTGGTCCAGGACGGTGTCGGCGTCCATCACCATGACGCACTCGTTCTCGCCCTGGTCGGGCAGGACCGTGGCGAGGGCCTGGTTGAGGGCGCCGGCCTTCTTGTCGGCGTTGCCGCGCGACTCGAGGACCTCGACGCCGTAGGACCGCGCGACCGCCACGGTGTCGTCGGTGCAGTTGTCGGCGACGACCACGATCCGCTCGGGCGGTTGGTCCTGGGCGCGCAAGGAGGCGAGCGTGGCCCCGATGGCGGCGGCCTCGTCGTGGGCGGGGATCAGCACGGTGATCGGTGACCGGGCCGGCGTAGACGCCGGCGGTCCCGGCCATCACGATCTTGGGGGCCAACGGGGTCGCCGTGCCGTCCTCGGAGCGGCGGTAGCGGGTGGCGATGCGTCGCTCCACGCCGGCCACGAGCGCGGCGGCGGCCAGCGCGACCGCCCCGGCCGCGGCGATCACCTGCGGCGACGGGGCCTGGTTGTCGTAGAAGACCCGCCAGACGCCGAGGAAGAAGCCCGCGCGGGCGGGCTCGGCGGCGGTGTCGCCGGACAGGGAGAGGGCGAGGGCGAGCATCGCCGCGGAGGCCAGCGCCATCGCGAGGACGACGATGCCGATGCCGCGGTGCAGCACGCGTCGGGCAGAACGGGCGGTCGGGCGCGCCATGGGGGACCTCGGGGGAGGAGGGCGACCGGGCCGGGGAGCCGGGTCGGACGAACGGGGGTGCCGGGGAGGCCCACGCTAGGGCGGGCGGCAGGCGGGCGCGGGTCCTTCGGCGCCCCGGCCCCGGCCGTCTGGACCACCCGTCGGACACACTGGCGCCGTGCTCGACGCCCTCGCCCCCGCCCGTCGCCGCCTCGTCGTCGCGGTGCTCGGCCTGGTGGCGCTCGCGGTCGTCGTCACCGTCGTCGTGGTGCTCGTGCGTCGCGAGCCGCCGGTCCGAGCGGTGGCGCAGGACCGGCTCGGGCCGGTCCTGCTGCTGCCCGGCTACGGCGGGTCGACGACCGGGGTGGACGCGCTGGCCGCCGCCCTGCGCCGCGACGGCCGCGACACCCTCGTCGTGGCGCCGCCGGGCGACGGGCGCGGCGACCTGCGGGCGCACGCGGCGCTCGTGGCCGAGGCCGCCGCGGCCGCCGTCGCGGACGGGGCGCCGTCGGTGGACGTGGTCGGCTACTCCGCCGGGGGCGTGGTGGCCCGGCTGTTCGTCGACGACCTCGGCGGGGACGCGCTGACCCGGCGCGTCCTCACCCTGGCCGCGCCGAACCACGGCACCGACCTCGCCGCCCTGGCCGCCGGGGTCGGGGGGCGCGGCTGCCCCACCGCGTGCCGCCAGCTCGCCCCCGACAGCGACCTCCTCGTCGGCCTGAACCGGGGCGACGAGGCGCCGCCGGGGCCGGCCTGGGTGGCCGTGTGGACCGCCGACGACTCCACGGTCGTGCCGCCCTCGTCGGGCCGCCTCGACGGCGCCGTCTCCTTCGCGCTCCAGGACGTCTGCGGCGACCTCGTCGTCGAGCACGCGGACGTCCCCGCCGACCCGACGGTCCAGCACGTCGTCGTCGGTGCGCTCGGCGCCGCGGCGCCCTCCGTCCCCGGCCCGGGCGTGTGCCGGTAACCGCGTGCGTCTGCGGATTTCCCAAGGGATGAAGGAGAATCCTCACCTCCCCAGGCAGATTCACGCCGGGAGGTGAGGAACTTCCTTCATCCCTTGGGAAATCGGCACGCCCGCCCGCCCGCGCCCGCCCGATCCCGGACAGCGCCGCGGCTAGTCGGTGACGTCCTTGGTGGCGAAGTTGGCCCAGGCGGCGGCGAAGAACACCGCCACGTAGGCCAGCTGCAGCAGCACGCCGCGCACGACGTCACGCCACAGGATCGGGTCCCGGAACAGGTCGACGAAGGCCAGCCAGTAGCGGGTCGGCAGCACGTCGCGGACGACGTCGGCGGCGTCGAGGGTGAACAGCAGGGTCGAGGCGATCAGCACCGCCATCGTCGCCAGGGCCGCCCCGAGCGGGGAGTCGGCGAGGGTGGAGAAGAACAGGGCGACGGCAGCGACGCCGAGCATGCACAGCATCGCGTACCCCAGGGCCAGCACGGTGCGCCCGACGAGCTCGGCGGTGCTCAACGAGGAGCCCGAGACGCTGGTGCCGCCGGGCACGACCGCAGAGCCCGCGCTCGCGTCGCCGTTGCCGAGCAGCAGCGCGCCGAGCACGTAGCCGGTGATCGCCACGACCAGCACGGTGAGCACCACGAAGGCCATCACCCCGACCAGCTTGGCCACCAGCAGCCGAGCCCGGCTCACGGGCTGGACGAGCAGGTAGCGCAGGGTGCCCTGCTGGGCCTCGCCGGCGACCGACTCCCCGGCGACCAGCGCGACCGCGATCGGCAGGAACAGCGGCAGCACGATGGCCAGCGCGGCCAGCGGGAACAGGGTGCCGTCGGTGAGCACGGCGGACAGGAAGGCCGGGCCGGTGCCGGGCCGCGGACCGATCGCGGTCAGCGCCAGCAGCACCGCGACCAGGGCGGGCAGCGCGTCGATGAGCGCGACCATCACCCAGGTGCGGCGGCTGCGCAGCAGCTGGAGCAGCTCGACGCGGATCACGCGGCGCCCTCGGCGGAGAAGTCGTCTGACCCGGCCCCGGCGGCGGCGAGCACGACGTCCTCCAGACTCCGGCGCTCGGGGCTCACCTCGAGGACTCCGACGCCGGCGGCGCTGAGCCGGGCGACCATCGCGGCGGGATCGGCGCCGCGCACCCGCAGCCACGGGCCCTCGACCTCCTCGACGGCCTGGCCGAGCAGGACGGCCGAGCGCTGCGGGTCGGTGGTGCGCAGCAGCTGGCGACCGGTCGGGCCCTGCACCCGGTCGAGGTCGTCCTGGAGCACCATCCGGCCCCGGTCCAGGACGCCGACGCGGGTGCAGGTCTGCTCGATCTCGGCCAGCAGGTGGCTCGAGACCAGCACCGTGGTCCCGCCGGCGTTCAGCTCCTGCAGCAGCGCGCGGACGTCGCGGATGCCCTGCGGGTCCAGGCCGTTGGTCGGCTCGTCGAGGACCAGCAGGCGCGGGGAGGCGAGCAGGGCCTGGGCCAGGCCCAGGCGCTGGCGCATCCCCAGCGAGTAGGCGTGCACCGGGCGCCGGTCGACGCCGCCGAGCCCGACGACGTCGAGCGCGTCGTCGACCCGTCCGGCCCGCCCGGAGCGACGCGCGCCCCCGGCGGCGTCGAAGGCGCGCAGGTTGGCCCGGCCCGAGAGGTGGCCGTAGGCGGCCGGGCCCTCGATCATCGCGCCGACCTGGGGCAGCACCTCGGCGGCGGCGCGCGGCATCGGCCGGCCGAGGACCTCCACGGTGCCCGAGGTGGGCAGGACCAGGCCGAGCAGCATCCGCACGGTGGTGGTCTTGCCGGAGCCGTTGGGGCCCAGGAAGCCGTAGACGTCGCCCTCGCGGACGTCGAGGTCGAGGTCGCGGACGGCGTGGACGCGGCCGAACCGCTTGGTCAGGCGCTGCGTGCGGATCACCGGTCGCGCTCCTCGACGTAGACGGTGCCGGCCAGCAGGTCGTCCGCGGCCTCGCGCAGGACGGGCTGGGTGAGGCTGCCGGCGACGAGCCAGCCGCCCTCGTCGCCCCGGCCGCCGAGCAGGAGGCCGAGCGGGCCCACGGCGGCGCCGACGGTCGGACCCGGTGGAGCTGGCGCCGGGGGTCGCCGCGATCTGCTCGCGCAGCGGCCCGGCCTCGGAGCCGCGCAGCGGGATGGCGATCAGCTGGGTCAGGCCGGACCCGTAGACGCCGACGGCGCCCCGGGTGGCGTCGGTGGAGGCCAGGCCGGCCACCTCCTCGGGGGGTCGGAGGGGGCGTACTGGTGGGCGGCGTCGGCGATGTCGAGGACCTCCTCGCGGCGCACCTCGGTGGTCGCGGTGGGTGTGAACGAGACCCGCTCGCGCGGCGGCGCGGCGCCGTCGAAGTCGGCGACGCTGGTGGTGAAGGAGGGCGCGTCGGAGCCGCGGGCGTAGACCTCGACCCGCAGCGGGACCCCGGTGGCCTGGTCGGCCCACAGGTCGACGCGCGCGATCGTGGAGCGGTCCCGGGTCGCGGCGTCCCCGTTCAGCCGCAGGCCCGCGGCGCTGACGCCCCCCACGCGCCGGGTCGGCAGCCGGGAGACGTCCGCGGGCCGGGCGCCGTCGAGCAGGCGGCGGGCCAGCTCGTTCGGGAGCAGGTCGGAGGTGCGCGGCAGTCGGATGTCGGGGTCGGTGGACACCGTGGCCTCCTGCGCCTCGTAGGAGTAGGCCACGCTCCGGCGCCCGGAGTGCACGAGGTCGTCCTCGCCGGCGGCGAGCAAGCGGTCGACGCGCCACGCGTCGGGCCCGCGCCACCACACGCGGAGCCGGGTCTGCTCGCCGAGCAGGGTGCCGAGGTCGTCGAGGTCGCCGGCGGCCGGCAGCTGGAGGGTCCCCGCGGTCTCCACCAGGCCGCTCCAGCCCTGCGTGGGCGAGGCCTGGACGCGGGCGAGCAGGTCGGCGGCGGTGACGTCGGAGGCGCCGGCCGGGACGAGCCGCGGGGCGAGCGGCAGTGCGACGACGACGGCGGCGACCAGCGCGGCCACCAGCCAGCGGCGCAGGGGGGTCATGGGTCCTGACGCTACGGGCGCGCGCCAACGTGGACGCCGAGCACGGGCACGGCGCCTCAGCGGCGCGGCAGCCGGATGCCGTACTGCGCGATCTTGCGGTAGAGCGTCGCCCGGCTCATGCCCGAGCTCGCTGCGCGGCCTGCCCCATCGTCGTGCCCGGGCCTGAGTCAGCACCCGCACGATCTCGTCGCGCTCGAAGGTCTCGATGCGGGTGAGCCGGTGGCGCGGCTGCCTGACCACCTCGGCCGGCAGGTGCGCGCAGGTCGACGACGTCGCCGTGCGCGGCCGCGGCTCCGCGACGACCCGGCGCAGCTCGTCGGCGTTGCCCGGCCAGCCGTGGTCGCGTCAGCGCGCGCTCGCGGCAGGGGTGAACGTCGACCTCGCGGCCGCGCGCGCTGTCGGGCGGCGTGGCGCGCGAGCGGCAGGACGTCGCTCGGGCCGCTCGCGCAGCGGGGCGACCTCGACGACGGTGTCGACCAGCGCGGCCAGCGGCGCGGGGATGTCGTCGAGCCGCTCGGCGGTCACGGCGAAGGGCAGCCGGCGCGCCTCGACGCGGTCGGCGCGCGACCGCGCAGCAGCCGCCCGGCGGCAGCCGCTCGGCGGCCCAGGCGGGCAGCGCGTCGACGTCGCACGACCACGACGGCGGTGTGGTCCTTGCCGAGCTCCGGCGTCCACAGCGCCAGCCAGCGTCGACGTCGTGCGGAGCCGGGGGCGCGGCGGACGAGGATCCGGTCGCGCGGGCAGGCGCGGCGCACGGCCTGCGCCAGCAACGTCGCCCGCCCGGCGCCGGGCTCGCCGACGGCGGCGACGACCCGGCCCGCCGCGCAGCGCGCGGCTCGGCCGCGCGACGGCGTCGGCCCACGGCGACGAAGGTCGGCAGGGTGCCCGGCGCCCGGCTCGAGCCGCGGCGCTCGACGCGGAACACCTCGCCGCGGCGGCGCGGGCGGGGCGACCGGCCGCGTGACCGGGCGAGCATCAGCGCCGAGGTGTTGCCGGCCGCGGACTGGGCGAGGGCGAGCAGCAGGTCGCTGGACGATCGTCGACCAGGTCGTGAGGTTGACGCTGCCCTCGAGCCGGCCCGATGACCGGGTCGAGCACCGGCACGGCGGCGCAGGTGTAGCGTGCACAGGCTCAGCGAGTAGTGCTCCTCGGCGCGCACCAGCGTCGGCACCCGGTCGGCCAGCGCCAGCCCGAGCCCGTTGGTGCCGGCCTCGCGCTCGGCGTAGGCGAAGCCCGGCGCGAGGTGCACCGCGTCGAGGGCGCGAGCAGCGAGCGTGTCACCGCTGACAGCCGGTTCAGCACGAGCCCGTCGGCGTCGGTGAGCATCAGGCTGACCGGCTCGTTGGCCAGCGTCCGGTGCAGGCCGGTGAGCACCTCGGCGCCGCACTGGAAGAACAGCGAGCTCGTCGTCGGCGGTGCCGGTGAAGACCGGGGCTCGACGCTCTCCAGCGGGACGCCGTAGTCCTCGCTGCGCTGCCACGAGGCGAGCAGCCGGGGAGACGCGGCCGGCGGCTCGACGCGGAGCCGATGCTCGGGCTGAAGCCCGGCGCGATGCGGGCAGCGCTCGGCGGCGCAGCGATCGGCCACCTCCACCGGCACGCGAACGCGCGGCAGTGACCCGCAGGTCACAACCGCGCTGCCGGTGGCCGCCGCGTCTCAGATTGAGACGCTCGACGCCTCTCGGCCGCCGGTCGCAGCTGCGCCTAGCGTCGGCTGCACGGCAGTGACAGCCGTCACGCGGAGACGGAGGACGCCCGATGTACAGCAAGGACGGCGAGAGCTACTTCATCGTCGACGCCCACGTCGCGCTGTGGGACGCCCGGCCGGAGAACCAGCGCAACATCCACGGCAAGCAGTTCATCGACTGCTTCTACGACTACCACCGCAACCTCTCCCCGGAGTCCGAGGTGTGGCCCTACGAGGAGTACCTCTACCAGGGCGGCGAGCGGCTGATGAAGGACCTGTTCGACCGACGGCTACGTCGACCACGCGATCTTCCAGCCGGCCCACCTCGGCGAGTTCTACAACAACGGCTTCGGCCAGACCGACGAGGCGTCCGCGCTCGCCGCCAGGCGCACCCGGACAAGCTGACCTACAACCACTACTTGGACCCCCGCAACGGCGAGGCAGGGCCTCGACGCAGCTGCGCGCCGACGCCGAGCGGTTCGGCCTCAAGGGCGTCAAGCTCTACACCGCGGAGTGGCACGGCGACTCCCGCGGCTGGAAGCTCGACGACCCGTGGGCCTACCGGTACTTCGAGGCCTGCCGCGAGCTCGGCATCACGCAACATCCACGTCCACAAGGGCCCCACGATCCGGCCGCTGGACCGCGACGCCTTCGACGTCGCCGACGTCGACCACGTCGCCACCGACTTCACCGACCTGAACTTCATCGTCGAGCACTTCGGGCTGCCGCGGCTGGAGGACTTCTGCTGGATCGCCACCCAGGAGCCGAACGTCCATGGCGGCCTCGCGGTGGCGATGCCGTTCATCCACACCCGGCCGCGCTACTTCGCGCAGATCATCGGCGAGCTCCTCTACTGGATCGGCGAGGACCGGATCCAGTTCTCCTCCGACTACGCGATCTGGACGCCGCGGTGGCTGGTCGAGAGCGTTCGTCGACTTCCAGATCCCGGAGGACCTGAGCGAGTACGCCGCCGCTGACCACCGCGCAGAAGAAGAAGATCCTCGGCCTCAACGCCGCGAAGATGTACGACCTCGACGGTGCCCGCCGAGCTGCAGCTGCCCGACGCCGACGAGACCGCCGACCGGCCCCCGCGAGCCCGGGGCCGCCGACCCGGACCTCGTGGGCGCCGCATGACGGCCGTCGACGTTGCGCACCGCGCGCCCGCGACGACGCTGGGCGAGGCCGACGTGCGCCGCGCCCTCGACGTCGTCCTCGACCCCGAGCTCGACGAGCCGATCACCGACCTCGGCTTCGTCCGCTCGGTCGCGGTGTCGCCCGACGAGCGACGTCGAGGTGCACCTGCGGCTGCCGACGTCGTTCTGCTCGCCGAACTTCGCCTACCTGATGGCCTCCGACAGCCAAGGACGTTCTGACCGCGCTGCCGATGGACGCGGCGGGTGGTCGTCGAGCTCGACGACCACCACGACTCCGACCTGATCAACGCCGGCCTGGCCGCCGACGCCGGCTACCGCGGCACGTTCGGCCACGAGGCCGAGGACGAGCCTCGAGGAGCTGCGGACGACGTTCCGCCGCAAGGCGCACACGGCCGCGATGGAGCGGTGCCTGACCGGCGCTGCTGCGCGCCGAGCCCGACCGCGCGGTGGCGACGCTCGGCGACGGTCCGCTCGGCGACCTGCCGGCGGCGCGGTCACGACCGGACGCGCTGCTGCGCCGCCGCGCGGCGCTCGGGCTGCCCGACCGACGCCGACGCGCTGGTGCTGGTCGACCACGAGGGCCACGGTACGCGCCCGACGAGGTGCCGCTGGCGCTG
The DNA here is from genome assembly GCA_963728085.1 of uncultured Actinomycetota bacterium. Classification (GTDB taxonomy): domain Bacteria; phylum Actinomycetota; class Actinomycetes; order Propionibacteriales; family Nocardioidaceae; genus Nocardioides. The sequence goes on from CAVSIQ010000004.1 coordinate 198,864, forward strand.
CGCCGGGCGCGGTCGACGCGCATCTCGATCGACGGCAACGCGCACTTCTGCCGCGGGCTGCTGCGCACCCGCTACCCGGGCTCGGAGGCGACCAGGCGCCCGCGCCGAGGAGGCGTTCGTGCCGCTGGCGCACCCGCTCACCACCCGTCCCGAGAAGGAGCACGCATGAGCACCATGCGAGCCGTCCAGGTGGTCGGCTACCACCAGGCCCTCGAGATGACCGAGGTCCCCGTCCCGGAGCCGACCGGCCCGTTCGACGTCGTCGTCAAGATCGGCGGGGCCGGCGTCTGCCGCACCGACCTGCACATCCTCGAGGGCCAGTGGGCCGAGAAGTCCGGCGTCGCGCTGCCGTACACGATCGGCCACGAGAACGCCGGCTGGGTGCGACGCCGTCGGCTCCGCGGTGACCAACGTCGCCGAGGGCGACAAGGTGATCCTGCACCCGCTGATCACCTGCGGGCTGTGCCGCGCCTGCCGCTCCGGCGACGACGTGCACTGCGAGAACAACGCGTTCCCCGGCATCGACACCAACGGCGGCTACGCCGAGTACCTGCAAGACTCGGCGCGCAGCGTGGTCAAGATCGACGACTCGCTCGAGCCCGCCGACGTCGCGGCGCTCGCCGACGCGGGGCTCACGGCGTACCACGCGGCGGCCAAGGCGGCGCGGCGGCTGACCCCGCGCGACAGGTGCGTGGTCATCGGCGCCGGCGGCCTGGGCCACATCGGCATCCAGGTGCTCAAGGCGCTCACCCCGGCCGAGCTGATCGTGGTCGACCGCAACCCCGACGCGCTCAAGCTCGCCCTCGACGATCGGCGCCGACCACGGCGTGGTCGGCCGACGGCCGCCAGGTCGAGCAGGTGCTCGAGCTGACCGGCGGGCTACGGCGCCGAGGTCGTCGTCGACTTCGTCGGCGAGGGCGGCTCGACCGCCGAGGGCGTCGCGATGATGCGGCGGGCCGGCGACTACCACGTCGTCGGCTACGGCGAGAACATCGACGTCGCCGACGATCGACATCATCTCGACCGAGATCAACATCATCGGCAACCTCGTCGGCTCCTACAACGACCTGTGCGACCTGATGGCGCTCGCCGCCCGCGGCGCGGTCACGCTGCACACCCAGAAGTACGCGCTCGACGACTTCCAGTCCGCGATCACCGACCTCGACGCCGGCAGCGTGCGCGGTCGGGCCATCCTCGTGCCCTGAGCCACCCGTCCCCCGCAGTTGTCCGCACGTCGTCCGCACGTTCCCAGCAGGTCCCCAGCAGAGGAGAGACGTTGATCTTCATCACCGCGGTGTTCCAGGTGAAGCCCGAGCACGCCGACGACTGGCCCGAGATCTCGCGCGAGTTCACCGAGGCGTGCAACGCCGAGGACGGCTGCCTGTGGTTCTTCTGGTCGCGCAGCTGAGCGACCCTGCCCAGTACGTGCTCGTGGAGGCGTTCCGCGACGGCGACGCGGGCGGCGCCCACGTGCAGTCGGACCACTTCACGAAGGCCACCCGCGAGCTGCCGGCCTACCTGGCCTCGACGCCGCGCATCGTCAACGCCGAGGTGCCCGGCACCGAGTGGTCCGAGCTCGGCGAGATGCGGGTCGAGCAGAGGTGAGGCTCAGCGCGTAGGGGCGGCGCCGCCGGGAGCCCGCGCGCAGCCCCAGCCGTAGGGCTGCGCGAGGCTCCAGGCACCGGCCACTCCTCCGGGTCCGCTCAGGCGTACCGTCGCCGCCACCTCGACGCACCCGCTGCGCGGCACGACCAGCGCCCCGACCCCGTCGCCCTCGGCGGCCTCCCACGACCAGGTTCGTCCTCCGGCCCCGGCGGAGAGCCGTCGTGCGTCGACCTGCCACCCGAACGGGACCGTCCCGGGGTCGAGAACGAGGCAGACACCGTCGACCTCGGGTACGAGGAAGGCGCGCACTCCCGACCCGCGCAGCGCAGCAGCCCCCACCGGGCGGGTGTCCGGGCGCAGCGGCGTCCTGGCCTGACGTCCGGCGACGTCGGCGCCGCACGGCCCGAGGTCCTGCTGCTCCGAGCTCGGCGGCGGGGCAGGCGCGGGCGTCCCGCCGGCCGTGCAGGACGAGAGACCGAGCGTCAGCACTGCGACGGCCAGCACTGCGACGGACGGCGCAAGAGCCGGCGGCAGGCGGAGGGGCACCCGGGGGAAACTAGCAAGCACCCGGGGACGGGACCGACCTTCCCGCGGTGCCGGCGCCCGGGTCGAGCGGCGTCAGGGCCTCGGCCCACCCGCCGTCGCGCGTCGCAGCTCCTCGCGCACCGCCGCGCTCGGCAGGCCGTGCTCCTCGAGCAGGGCGGCGATGAACAGCTCGGCGTCGTCGAGCGCCCGGTCGTCGCGGCGCACGCCGCCCACCGCCACCGCGCCCTCGAGGAGGTAGAGGATGCGGGTCGCCAGGTCGTCGGCGCCGGCGACGCCGGCCGCGGTCAGGATGTGGCTCAGGCCGGTCTCCATCCGGTCCATCGACTCCTGGATCACCCCGAGGGCCTCGTGCTCGGAGTCCGACAGCTCGGCGGCGGCGTTGATGAACGCGCTGCCGCGGAAGACCTCGTCCTGCACCGGGCGGGCGTAGCCGCGCACGTAGGCCACGACCTGCAGCGCGGGGTCGTCGCCGACCTGCTCCCAGACGCCGGCGAGCTTGGCCTCCCACTGCTCCTCGCGCTGGCGCAGGTAGGCCGCGATCACGGCGTCCTTGCTCGGGAAGTGGTTGTACAGCGTGCGCTTGGAGATCCCTGCCTCGGCGGCGAGGGCGTCCACGCCCGTGGCGTAGATGCCGTCGCGGTAGAAGCACCGGGCGGCGGCGGCCACGATGCGCCCGGGGGTGTCTTCCGGCTGGTCGCCGGCCGACTCGGACCCCGACGACGCGTCGTCCCAGGCGCCGGGCGGGGAGGCGTTCTGCGGTGTGTGCGACATCACTTTCGGCGTGTCCCTCCGTTTCTTGGCGACCCTACACCGACCTGTGTACAGTCCAGGGAGTCAAGGTACACCGACCTGTGCAATCGAAGGATCTGAGCGTCATGATCGACACCGCCCCCCGCGCCCCCCAGTCCCGCCCCTCCGGACGCCTGCTCGGCCGCGCCGCCCGCGCGTTCGCGCCGGGCCGCACCCCGCTGCACGAGACCCTGGCCGTCGGCCTCGGGCTCGCCCGCCGTCCCGGCTCCCTCTGAGCCGGTCCGCCCCAGGCGGCCCGGGCTGAGCGGCACGCCGCTCAGCTCTCGGGATCGGACCCGGTGCCCTGGCGGGCCCGGGTCCGCACGTCCTCCTCGGCCACGACCCGCGTCTGCTCGTGCAGGTAGCGGGCGACGACGACCGCCACCGCCGCGGTCGGCACCGAGAGGAACGCCCCCACCACGCCGAAGAGCGTGGAGCCCAGCACGATGGCGAGCAGCACCACGCCGGCGTGCAGGTCGAGGCTGCGGCCCTGCAGCCAGGGCAGCAGCACGTTGCCCTCGAGCTGCTGGACGAGCAGCACCACGCCGAGCACCAGCAGCGCCGCGACCCAGCCGTTCGAGGCCAGGGCGACGAGCACGGCCAGCGCACCGACCGTCACCGCGCCCACGATCGGCGCGAACGCGGCCAGGAACGTCAGGAACGCCAGCGGCAGCGCCAGCGGCACCCCGATGATCAGCAGGCCGGCGCCGATGAACACGGCGTCGATCGCCCCGACCAGCGCCTGGGTGCGCACGAACGTGCCCAGCGTGGTCCAGGCCCGCGTCGAGACGGCGACCAGGTGACGGCCCGCGTTCGGACTCGTCCAGCGGTCGACCCACGGCGTGAAGCGCCGGCCGTCCTTGAGGAAGAAGAACACCAGCACCAGGGTGATGATCAGGTTGACCAGAGCGTTGGCGACCGCGCTCAGCCCGACCAGCACGCCGGAGGCGATGCTGGACGCGCTCGACTGCAGCCGCTGCTGCACCGCGGCCACGGCGGTCTCGATCTGGGAGTCGGTCACCCCCAACCCGCTGCTCTGCACCCAGCGCTCGATCTCGGTCAGGCCGTCCGAGGCGCTCAGCGCGAGCTGGACGACCTGGTCGCTGGCCGTCGGCGCGAGCAGGGCCACCGAGCCGGCCAGCGCCGCGACCCCGACCACGATCACCAGCAGCGCCGCGAGGCCGCCGGGCAGGTGCAGGCGACGCTCCAGCAGGCGCGCGGGCGGTTCCAGCACGCTGGTCACGATCAGCGCCAGCAGGACCGGCAGGACGATGCTCCACAGCTGCTCCAGCAGGAGACCGGCCAGCACCGCACCGACGGCCAGGACGATGACTCGTGCCGTCCAGGTCGCGGTCCAGCGGATGCCCTCTGAGTACGAGCCGCGGCCCAGCGAGCCCGACGGCGCCGGCCGGGTGAGGTCGCGGTGGTCCTCGTCGGCCCCCCCGTCGTCCTTTCCGGCGTCGGTGGCGTCCTGGGACGTGCCCGCCCCGGAACCGCCCGCACCGGAACCACCCGCGCCGGTCCCGCGCCCCTCCCCCGGTCGGGAGGTGTCGTCGGGTCCGGTGTCCTCGCCGCGGGGCGCGTCGTGCGTGCTCATGGCGACATGGTGCCTGGTGCGGGGCGTCCGGGTGGCAGCGAGGCCGCACGGGCACCCCTCTGGGGTCGTCGCATGGAGCTCGAGCTGCCCTTCACCCACGACGAGATCGTCCTGCGGCAGCGCTACGAGATCGCCTCGATCCTCAACGACCTGCTCATCGCCGTCTGGTTCATCGTGGGCAGTGTCCTGTTCTTCTCCGAGTCCACCGCCACGGCCGGCACGTGGCTCTTCCTCCTCGGCAGCATCCAGCTCGCGATCCGTCCCGCGATCCGGCTGAGCCGTCGGGTGCACCTGGCCCGCCGTGCGGGCCGCCGCAAGGCTCGTCACGAGTCCTCCGACGACTTCTAGGGTCGAGCGGGCGACCTCACCCCTCCCATGCCCCCCTCGGTAACGCTAGGGTGGCGGCCCGGGTCATCGCGTCCAGCACCCGGTGCCGCTGAGATCCGGGAGCTCACGTTGTGGCGAACGTCTGCGGGAGCCGTGGTCCCCGACGAGGACTCGCCCGCCGACGACGCCCGGGTGCGGGCGGTGCTCGAGGTGCTCGGCGGCCACCCGGAGTCCGAGGTCGCGCGGTGCTGGGGCGTCGAGACCGCGCTGCTGAGGCGCTGGGTCGCCGACTTCGTCGCCGCCGGCACCGCGCAGGTCACCAACCGCCCCGGCCCGCAGGTCGCCGCCCAGCGGGACCGGTTCCTGGCCGCCATCGGCCACGAGCTGCGCAGCCCCCTGGCCGTCGCCCAGGGGTGGGTGCTGATGCTGCTGGACGGGGACGTCGACGAGGAGAGCAGGGCAGGGTCGGTGCGCCGGCTCCACACCGCCCTGGACACGCTGCACGAGCGCACCCTGGACATCGAGCTCCTCGCCGCCGCCTCCCTGGGCCGCCTGCGGCTCGACCAGCGTCCGACCGAGGTCCGTCAGGTCGTCGAGGAGCTGCCGGGCCTCGACCCCTCGCACCTGCGCGGCGGCGCGACCGTCGTCGACGTCGACCCGCCGCTCCTCGGCCGCGCGGTCCGCGACCTGTGGGCCACCGCGCAGAGGGCGCCGCGCCCGCCCGGGGTCTGCGTCGAGGTCGTCACCCTCGAGGCCTGGGTGGAGATCCGCGTGGTGCGTCGCGGCGCGCCGATCGACACCCGGGTCCTGCAGGCCCTCTTCGAGCCGTTCGACGTCAACGACGACGACACCGGGGTCACGATGGGCCTCTACCTGGCCCGCGCGCTGGCCGTCCTGCACGGCGGCGCGATCGGGGTGGAGCAGGACGACGACACCGTGCTGTGGATCAGGGTCCCCCGGCGACCGGTCCCCAGCACCGCACCGACGACACCAGGAGGACCGAACCCATGACCTTCAAGCTTGCCTGCGGCGACGTGATGCCCGGGTGCACCGCCCGTTTCGAGGCCGACGACGAGGACACGCTGCTGCGCGAGGTCGCCGAGCACGCCGGCGCCGCCCACGACCTCGAGGTGACCCCCGAGGTCCGGCGTGCCGTCCTGGACCACGTCAGGACCAGCTGAGCACGCACCGGCGCGGTCGGGGCCGGCCCGGGACGACGAAGGCCCGGGGGCGGCGAACCGCCCTCCGGGCCTCCTGCTGCTCCTGTGGTGCGCGAGGGGGGAGTTGAACCCCCACGCCCTTTCGGGCACACGGACCTGAACCGTGCGCGTCTGCCTATTCCGCCACTCGCGCAGGACGCGCCTGAAGATTAGCCCAGCCCTGAGATGTTTCCCAATCGGGTCACCGGGGTCCCGCTGCGACGAGGTCCGCCCCGATACGATCGATCCGCCCGGCTCGCCCCGGCGCCCACCGCCACCCCCAGCCGGGTGGCGTGCGCGGCGTGGGCGCCCCGCACCACCCACCAGCCCGACCAGGCCCGACCAGGCCCGACCGGGCCCGCCCACCACGACAGGGGAGGAGGCATCCGATGAACGGTCTCCAGCGCTTCGAGCAGCGCCTCGAGCAGCTCATCTCCGGGGCCTTCGCCCGCACGTTCCGCTCGGCCGTGCAGCCGGTGGAGATCGCCGCGGCGCTGCAGCGCGAGGTCGACAACAACGCCCAGATCGTCTCCCGCACCCGCCGGGTGGTGCCGAACAGCTTCCACGTCGAGCTGTCCGGGGTCGACCACGAGCGGCTCGCCCCCTACGACCTCGCCGGGACCTTCACCGAGGAGCTCGAGCAGCACGCCCACAGCCAGGGCTACGCCTTCCCGGGGCCGATCACCATCGACTTCGCCGCCGCCGAGGACCTCTCCACCGGCCGGTTCCGCGTGCGCAGCGAGGCCCAGGGCCGCGTCTCCCACGACGTCACCCCGGGCCAGGTCCGGCGCGCCCGCGCGCTGCTCGTCGTCAACGGCGTCCGTCACCCGCTCGAGGCGCCCGGCCTGGTGATCGGGCGCGGCAGCGAGGCCGACCTGCGGATCAACGACCCCGGCATCAGCCGGCGTCACGCCGAGTTCGTCGTCGCCGACACCCCGCGCGGGGTCACCGTCGAGGTGCACGACCTCGGCTCCACCAACGGCATCACCGTCGACGGCCACCGGATCACCCGCGCGGGCCTGCGCGACGGCTCCCGGGTGCAGGCCGGCAGCACGACGCTGACCGTCACCCTCGACGAGGGGCGGGACCGCGATGTCTGAGCTGACCCTGTTCCTGGTGCGCGTGGCCTACCTCGCCATCCTGTGGATCTTCGTGCTCTCGGCGATCTCGGTGATCCGCTCCGACATGTTCGGCGCCCGGGTGCCCGAGGCGGCGCGCACGACGGCGCGGTCCGGCACGGCACCGAAGCCGGCCAAGCAGAAGAAGCCGCCGCGGGCACGCCGCGGCGCGCCCACCCAGGTCGTGGTGACCTCCGGCTCCAACGAGGGCGTCAGCGTCCCGCTGGACCGCGCGCCCCTCCTGATCGGTCGCGGCTCCGACGCCGCCGTCCGCCTCGACGACGACTACGCCTCCACCCGCCACGCGCGCATCGCCGCGGTCGGCGACCAGTGGTACGTCGAGGACCTCGGCTCGACCAACGGCACGTACATCGGCTCGGCCCGGATCACCCAGCCGACGACGCTGACCCTCGGCACGCAGGTGCGCATCGGCAAGACGATCCTGGAGCTGCGCAAGTGAGCGGCGCGCCGACCGAGCAGCGCGCCGGCGCGGCGCTGGCGCTGAGCTACTCGGCGATCTCCGACGTGGGCCGGGTCCGCAAGGACAACCAGGACGCCGGCTACGCCGGGCCGTGGCTGCTCGTGGTGTGCGACGGCGTCGGCGGTGCCGCGCGCGGTGACGTCGCCTCCGCCACCGCCGTGACCCGCCTGCGCGACCTCGACGAGGCACCGACGGGCCGCGACGACCTGCTGGACCGGGTCGCCCGCGGCCTCGACGCGGCCCACGTCGCGATCGGCCGCCTCGTCGACGAGGACGCCACCCTCAAGGGCACCAGCACCACCGCGACGGTGGCCGCCTTCGACGGCACCCGGGTGGGGCTCGGCCACGTCGGGGACAGCCGCGCCTACCTGCTGCGCGACGGCGAGCTCTCCCAGCTGACCAACGACCACACCTTCGTGCAGACCCTGGTCGACGAGGGCCGGATCAGCGAGGAGGAGGCCCTGCGGCACCCGCACCGCCACGTCATCCTCAAGGCCCTCGACGGCGTCCACGACCTCGAGCCCGACCTGTTCGCGGTGCAGGTCGTCGCCGGCGACCGGCTGCTGCTGTGCAGCGACGGCGCCTCCGGCGTGCTGCGTCCGGAGCGGATCACCTCCATCCTGCGCGACGGCACCCCCGACTACGCCGCCGTCGAGCTGGTCCGCGCCAGCCTCGAGGCCGGCAGCTCCGACAACGTGACCTGCCTGGTGGCCGACGTCCTCGAGCAGGCCGTCCTCGCCGCCGACCCGGTCCTCGACGACCTCGAGCCCCTGCTCGTCGGCGCCGCCGCCGAGCTGCGCCGCCGCCCCACCCGGGGCGCGGCGCTGACCGGCAGCATCGGCCTGTTCCGCGGCCACCGCTCCGGCGACACCGGCGAGCTGGAGCCCGTCGACGCCGAGATCGCCGACGACCAGCCCTCGGCCCGGGTCACCGACCCCGTCGACCCCGAGACCGCCCGCTACGCCCCGCGGGCGCCGAGGCGCTTCGTGGGCCTGCGCCGGGCGCTCGTGCTCGGCATCGTGGCCGGCCTGGTCTGGGTGGCCGGCGCGGCGGCCTACTCCTGGAGCCAGCGCCAGTTCTACGTCGGCGAGGCGGAGGGCCGCGTGACGATCTTCCGCGGTCTCGACGCCGACGTGCCCGGGTTGACCCTCTCCACGGCCTACGAGACCAGCGACGTCGACGTCAGCCTGCTCTCGGACTTCGACGCACGCCGCGTCAGCGAGGGCATCGACGTCAGCGGCATCGACGCCGCCCGTGACGCGGTGCAGAGCCTCGCCGAGGAGCAGACCAGCGCCCCCGCACCCAGCACCGAGCCCACCGCCGAACCCACCGCCGAACCCACCGCACCGTCGTCCGACGCCGCGAGCGGGGTGGGCTGAGCGATGTCCTCCCCGCAGACCGGGGCCCTGATGGGCTTCGTGCACCGGCGCCGCCGCGGCGCCGAGCTGTTCCTGCTCGTCCTGGCCCTCGCCGTCGGCCTCGGCGCCTACGTCGCCGTCGGGCTCGGCGTCGAGGGCGTCGTGCCCACCGACGTGCTCGGCTACGGCGGGTGGCTGGCCGGCCTGATCGTCGGCGCCCACGTGGTGGTGCGCCTCGTCGCGCCCTACGCCGACCCGGTGCTGCTGCCGGTGGTCGCCGCGCTCAACGGCCTCGGCCTGGCCGTCATCCGCCGCCTCGACCTGGCCCGCGAGACCACCTTCGCCCAGCAGCAGCTGACCTGGATGACCGTCGGCGTCGTGCTGTTCGCCGTCACCCTGGTGGTGGTGCGCGACCACCGGATGCTCTCGCGCTTCACCTACACCGCCGGCCTGGCCGCGATCGTGCTGCTGCTCGCCCCGCTCGTGCCCGGCCTGGGCTACCCGGTCAACGGGGCCCAGATCTGGGTGCGCCTGGGGCCCTTCGGCCTCCAGCCCGGCGAGGTCGCCAAGGTGCTGCTCGTCATCGCGTTCGCGGGCTACCTGGTCCAGCACCGCGACGCGCTGGCCCTGGCCGGGCGCCGGGTGCTGTTCGTCGACCTGCCCCGCGGGCGCGACCTCGGACCGATCCTGGCCATGTGGGTCGTCAGCCTCGGCATCCTGGTCTTCCAGCGCGACCTCGGCTCGAGCCTGCTGTTCTTCGGACTGTTCCTGGCCATGCTCTACGTGGCCACCGAGCGGCCCGGCTGGCTCGTGGTCGGCGGGATGCTCTTCTTCGGCGGCGCCGCGGTGGCCTACCAGCTCTTCGGCCACGTGCAGAACCGCGTCAACATCTGGCTCGACCCGATGGCCTACTACGACCAGACCCCCGGCAGCGGCCAGCTCGTCGAGGGCCTGTTCGGGATGGCCTGGGGCGGCCTGATCGGCCGTGGCCTGGGCGAGGGCAGCCCCCAGCGCATCCCCTACGCCGAGTCCGACTTCATCATCGGCGCGATCGGCGAGGAGCTCGGCCTGACCGGCGTCCTGGCCGTGCTGCTGCTCTACGGCCTCATCGTCGAGCGGGCGCTGCGGGCCGCGGTCATCTCGCGCGACGCGTTCGGCAAGCTGGTCGCCACCGGCCTGGCCGGCGTCTTCGCCCTCCAGGTCTTCGTCGTCGTCGGGGGCGTCACCCGGCTCATCCCCCTGACCGGTCTGACCACCCCGTTCCTGTCCTACGGAGGGTCCTCGCTGGTGGCGAACTGGGTGATCGTGGCGCTGCTGCTGCGCATCTCCGACCAGGCCCGGCGCCCGATCCCCGACCTCTCGGCGGCCGAGCAGGACGCCGACTCCGAGACCACCCAGGTGGTGAAGATCCCCCGATGAACAAGCCCATCCGCACCATCTCGGTCTTCTGCCTGCTGCTGTTCGTGTCGCTGATGGTCAACGTCACCTACCTGCAGTTCTGGCGGGCCGACTCCCTCGACAGCGACCCGCTGAACCGCCGCGTCATCGAGGCCGCCTACTCCCGCGAGCGCGGCGCGATCCTGATGGGGCGCACCGCGGTGGCCGAGAGCCGCCCGGTCGACGACCGCTACGAGTACCTGCGCACCTACCCGCGCCCGTTCCTGCTCTCCCACGTCACCGGCTACTTCTCCTTCTTCAACGCGACCGGGGTGGAGGAAGCCGAGAACGAGGTGCTCTCCGGAGACGACGACCGGCTCTTCGTCAAGCGCCTGGTCGACCTGCTCTCCAACCAGGCCGACCAGGGCGGCAACGTCCAGCTCACCATCGACCCCGCCGCGCAGCAGGCCGCCTACGACGGGCTGTCCTCGCTCGGTCCGGGCGTGCGCGGCGCGGTGGTCGCGCTCGAGCCGGCCACCGGCAAGGTGCTGGCCATGGTCTCGCTGCCGACCTACGACCCGAACAAGCTGGCCTCCCACGACCTGACCGCGGTCGACGACACCTACGACCGCCTCGCGAGCGACCCCGCGCAGCCGCTGCTGAACCGGGCGATCCAGCAGACCCTGCCCCCGGGCTCGACGTTCAAGCTGGTCACCGCCGCCGCGGCCCTGGAGAGCGGTCGCTACCGCGTCGACGACCAGGTGCCCGGCGGCTCGACCTATCAGCTGCCCAACACCGTCGGGTCGACCGGCCAGATCGACAACGAGGGCCGCGACTGCGGCACGGGCACGATCCCGTTCACGCAGGCCATGGAGAACTCGTGCAACACCACGTTCGCCGCGCTGGCCGTCGAGCTCGGCGCCGACGCCATGCGCGAGCAGGCGGAGGCGTTCGGGTTCAACCAGCGCTACCTCGAGGACCTCGGCCCCCAGGCGGTCTCGGTCTTCCCCACCGACGCCAACGCCCCCCAGACCGGCCAGACCGGCATCGGGCAGTTCGACGTCCGGGCCACGCCGCTGCAGATGGCCATGGTGGCGGCCGGGATCGCCAACGGCGGCGTGGTCAAGCGCCCCTACGTCGTCGACGAGATCCAGTCGGCCGAGTACGACGTGCTCGAGAAGACCGAGGACGACGACTTCTCCCGCGCGGTCTCCCCGGAGACCGCCGACGCCCTGACCGAGCTGATGGTGGCCACGGTCGAGGACGGCACGGCCAGCCCGGCGGCCATCCCCGGCCAGCTCGTCGCCGGGAAGACCGGCACCGCGCAGAGCGGCCAGGACGACGTCGCGCCCTACGCCTGGTTCACCTCCTTCGCCCCCGCGCAGAACCCCGAGGTCGCGGTCGCCGTGATGATCGAGAAGGCCGACGTCCCCCGCGGCGAGATCGCCGGCGGGCTCCTCGGCGGGCCGATCGCGAAGGCGATCATGCAGGCGGTGATCCAGCAGTGACTCCCCCCGTCCCTCCTCCCGGCGACGCCGGCCCGGACGGCGAGCGCTTCGCTGACGGCCGCGGCCGCTACCGGCTCGACGCCCGGATCGCCACCGGCGGCATGGGCGAGGTCTGGCGCGCCACCGACACCCTGCTCGGACGCCAGGTGGCGGTGAAGCTGCTCAAGCACGAGTTCGCCGACGACGCCACGTTCCGCTCCCGCTTCGCCGACGAGGCCCAGCACGCCGCCGCGCTCGACCACCCCGGCGTCGCGGCCGTCTACGACGTCGGCGAGGCCGCGCCCGGCGGCGGCTCGTCGACCCCGCGCCCGTTCCTGGTGATGGAGCTGGTCGACGGCGAGCCCCTGTCGACCCTGCTGCGGCGGGGCCGCGACGACGGCCGCGCCATCGACCGCGACGTCCTGCGCGACCTGCTCGCCCAGGCCGCCACCGCGATCGGGGCCGCCCACGCGGCCGGGATCGTGCACCGCGACGTCAAGCCCGCCAACCTGCTCGTCACCCGCGACCGCCGGATCAAGATCACCGACTTCGGCATCGCGCGGGCCGCCGACGCCGTGGGCATCACCCAGACCGGCCAGGTCATGGGCACGCCCCAGTACCTCTCGCCCGAGCAGGCCCGCGGCGAGGCAGCCACGCCCGCCTCGGACGTCTACGCCCTCGGTGTGGTGGCCTTCGAGTGCCTGGCCGGGCGCCGTCCCTTCGAGGCCGACTCCCCGGTGGCGACCGCCCTGGCTCACCTCCAGCAGCCGGTGCCGGACCTGCCGGACGACGTGCCCGCCGACCTCGCCGCCGTGGTGCGCACCGCGCTGGCCAAGGACCCCGCGGCGCGGTACCCGAACGGCGCCGCGTTCGCCGAGGCGCTGCGCGAGCCCGCCACCGCCGTGCTGCCCGGCGGTATGGCCGCCGCGGCGCTGGCCGGAGGTGCGTTCGGGGCCGCCGAGGACGGCACCCGGGTGATGCCCGCGGCGGCCGCGACGCCTCCGCCCCCGTCGACCCTGGAGACCCCTGTCGCCGCGCCGACCGCCCCGAAGGGCGACGGCCGCTCGAAGGTGCTGCTGGCCGTGGTCGGGGCGATCGCGCTGGCCCTCGCCGGGCTCGGCCTCGTCTTCGCGCTGCGCGGCGGCGGTGACGGCACCGCGCCGACGGCACCGGAGACCTCGAGCACCGCGTCGGCCAGCGAGTCCGCGAAGCCGACGCCCACGCAGGAGCCGAGCACGGCGGCCCCGACCCCCACCACCGCGGCACCGACCACGCAGGCCCCGCCGACGGTCAGCATCGACGCCGGCAACTACGTCGGGGCCCAGGTCGGCGACGTGGTGGACCAGCTGTCCGCGCTCGGCCTCGACGTGCGACGCAGCGAGATCACCAACGACGGTTCGGGCGCGGAGGGCGAGGTCGTCGGAGTCTCCCCGGACGGCGAGGTCGAGGTCGGCTCGAGCGTCACGGTGACCTACCTCGGCGCGCCGCCGGCCCCCAGCACCCCCAGCGAGCCGCTGCCCTCGGCCTCGGCGACCACCGGGACCACCGAGACCCCCGGCAACGGCGGCGGCAACGGCGGCGGCAACGGCGGTGGCAACGGCGGTGGCAACGGGAACGCGGGCGGCCCGGTGGTGCCGACGCCCACGCCGTCCGCGACCGACCCCAGCGTGCCCCCGGCCCCCGCCGCCACCCCGGCGGCCACCCCCGCCCCGGGCGCGACGGCGACGCCGGGCGTCGACCCGGGGACCGTGCCCGGCGGCGGCGCCGGATGAGCGGGCCCGACCGCCCCGTGGTCGGCGGGCGCTACGAGCTCGCCGAGCTGCTCGGTCGAGGCGGGATGGCCGAGGTCCGCAAGGGCACCGACACCCGCCTGGGCCGCACCGTGGCCGTCAAGCGGCTGCGCACCGACCTGGCCGGCGACGACACCTTCCAGGCCCGCTTCCGCCGCGAGGCGCAGTCCTCGGCCTCGTTGAACCACCCGGCCATCGTCGCGGTCTACGACACCGGCGAGGAGCCCGCCGAGGACGGCTCGGGCGTGGCGCAGCCCTACATCGTGATGGAGCACGTCGCCGGCCGCACGCTGCGCGACATCCTGCGCGAGGGTCGCAAGATCCTGCCCGAGCGTGCCCTGGAGATCACCAGCGGCGTGCTCGCCGCCCTCGACTACAGCCACCGCGCAGGGATCATCCACCGCGACATCAAGCCCGGCAACGTGATGCTCACCCCGGCCGGGGACGTCAAGGTCATGGACTTCGGCATCGCGCGGGCGATGAGCGACGCGCAGTCGACGATGACCCAGACCGCCGCCGTGGTCGGCACCGCGCAGTACCTCTCGCCGGAGCAGGCCCGCGGCGAGACGGTGGACAGCCGCTCGGACGTCTACTCCGCGGGGTGCCTGCTCTACGAGCTGCTCACCTCCCGCCCCCCGTTCGTGGGCGACAGCCCGGTCGCGGTCGCCTACCAGCACGTGCGCGAGCAGCCCCGCCCGCCCTCGGACCACGACACCGACCTGCCGCCCGAGGTCGACGCGATCGTCCTGGCCGCGCTGGCCAAGCGCGTCGAGGACCGCTACCAGTCGGCGGCGGAGATGCGCGCCGACATCGAGCGCTACCTGGCCGGGGAGCCCGTGCGTGCCGCCCTCGCCCCCGGGGCCGCGGCGCCCGCGGCCGGCGCCCTCGCCGCCGGACCGACGGCCGCGGCGGCCGGTCCCGCCGCAGGTGGCCGCGCCCCCACCGCGACGAGCACCGCGGCCGTGCCGCCCGAGACGGGCGAGGAGGAGCACCAGCGCCGCGGGCTGCTGGTGGTCCTCGTGCTGCTCGCGCTGCTGCTCATCGGCGGCACGGCGGTGCTGCTGCCCCGCTTCTTCGAGTCTCCGCCCGAGCTGACCCCGGTCCCGGACGTGATCCGCGCGACCGACGCGTCGGCGCGTCGGCAGATCGGTGACGCGGGCCTGGTCGTCGGCTCGGTCGACCCCCAGCCCGACGACCGCGTGCCCGCCGGCCGGATCATCTCCCAGGACCCCGACGCCGACACGTTCGTGGACCCGGGCAGCACCGTCGACCTCGTCGTCTCCTCCGGCCCCGAGCCCGTGCTGGTCCCCTCGGTGGTGGGCCAGCAGCGCGGTGACGCGGCCGCCCTGCTGCGGCAGAGCGGTCTGCGGGTCCGGGCCACCGCGATCCGCTCCGACGAGCCCGCGGGACAGGTCGTCGCCGTCGATCCCGGGTCCGGGCAGACCGTGCCCGCCGGCACCCGGATCGACCTGAGCTACTCCCGCGGCCCGCAGCAGGTGCCCGACGTGCGCGGGCTGGACCAGGCCGAGGCCGAGAGCCGGCTGCGCTCGGCCGGCTTCGACCCGCAGGTCCGCGTCGACCCCGAGACCACCGAGCCGCGTGGCACCGTCGTCGACCAGCTGCCGGCCGCCGGACAGACCGCCACCCAGGGCAGCGACGTCGCGATCTTCGTCTCGCGGTTCTCCCCCGAGCCGAGCCCGACCCCCTCGCCGTCGCGGACCCGGTCGCCCAGGAAGAAGCCGTCGCCGACCCCGTCCCGCACGCCGCGGCCCAGCCCGAGCCCGAGCGAGAGCCCGTCGGCGAGCCCCACCCCCACGCCGACCCCGACGCCCACGCCCAGCCAGACCCCGGACGACGAGCCGAGCCCCTCCCAGACCCCCGGCGAGGCCGGCGGGCCGCCCCCGGGGGCCGAGGTGCCCACCACTCCGCCGGCGGTGCATCCCTCGGGCGGCCCGCCGGGGCCGCACCCGACGGCTCAGGCCAGCGGCTCGGCGTAGCTGAGGTCGAGCAGACCGTCGTAGGCGGGGGCGACGACCTCGGGCTCGAGCGCGAGGTCCCACCCGATGTCGATGCTGGGGTCGGCGGCGTCGAGGCGGTAGTTGGCCAGGTAGTCGTCGCCCTCGATCGCCGCCACCAGCGCCTCCGGGTCACCGACCGCGGCGATCTCGTAGGGCTGCGGGTACGGGATGCCCTGCAGCTGGACGGCGTTGCCCTCGCACTTGATCCCGGTGGTGGTCACGATCCGCTGTCCCTCCACGGTGACCGCGCTGGCGCCGCCGTTCCACAGGGCGTTGACCACGGCCTGGATGTCCTGCTGGTGCACGACGAGACGGTTGAGGTCGATGTCGCCGTCGGCGAGCGCACGGTCGACGATCTCCTCCGGCGCGTCGGCGAGGACGATCGAGACGCCGGCGCCGCGGCGCGGCTGCAGCCCCGCGGGGTCCTCGAGCCGGTCCACGCGCTGCCGGTAGCGGGCGACCTCGTCGGAGCCGACCGCGGCCGAGAGGACCTCCACCTGCTCGGTGAGGCCCGCGACCCGGGCGGCCAGGGCGTCGTACTGGCGCGACTCGGTCTCCACCACGCTGGCCAGGTCGCGGTAGCGGCCGGGGCGCAGGTCGGTGCCCTCGGAGTTCAGCGCGCTCACCGCGAACAGCGCGCCGCACACGACGACGACGGTCGGGGTGCCCCAGCGCCAGCCGCCGAGGGCGGCGCGCACGCGGGCCGACGCCGAGACCCGACGGCCGAGGGGCCGCCGCGGGGCGCGGCGTGCCGACGTCGGGGCGTTCCTGACTCGCGTCCTCCACGCCGACTAGGGTAGCCCGCGATCCCACACCCCCACCGCGCGCGCCGCCCCCGGCGCCACGATCGAGGAGCCCCCCGTGGCCAAGACCAAGGACCAGCAGTACACCGACCCCGACCGCGGGCCGGTGGTCTCGGTGCGGTTCGGCCTGGCGCTGGTGCTGATGGTGCTCGGCCTCGTCTGGCTGGCCTACTACTACGTGGCCGTGCGCGCCGGCGACGGCGGCGAGGCGGGCAGCCCCGCCTTCATGGCCGACCTCGGGGACTGGAACTACCTGATCGGGTTCGGGGCGTTCTTCGCCGGCCTCGTCGTGGCCGCGCACCCCTCGACGCCGCTGGGCCGCGGTCGCGGCGTGGTGGTCGGGATGCTCGGCTCGTTCATCCTCGGGCTGGTGTGGATCTGCACCTTCTACGTGATCAGCGACGACGTCTCGGTGCTGCCGATCTTCAACGACCTCGGCCAGCGCAACCTGTTCGTCGGGGTCGCGGCCATGGCCGTGGGCTTCGTCTTCGCCACCCGCTGGGAGTAGCGCCCGGCGCCGCCGGGCCGGGCTCCCGGGTTGTCCACACCTGTGCACCACGGTGTGAATAACACGGGTGTAGTTATCCACCGGTGAGTCCACAGCTGTGGAGGAACGGCAGTCGGGCTCAGCCCAGGACGGCCATCCGGGCCAGGGTCGCGACGACGACCGCGCGCCAGCACGCCGGTGACGCCGAGCCACTGCCAGCGTGCGCGCCCCGAGCGCGGCGCGTAGACCAGGACCAGCGCGACGAGCAGCCCGCCCACGAAGCCGCCGAGGTGGCCCTGCCAGGAGATGAAGCTGCGCCCGACGACGGTGAACAGCAGGTTGATGCCGATCACGGTGAGGATCGGCTGCAGATCGGCCTTCACCCGCAGCGCGACGACCAGGTAGGCGCCGAACAGCCCGAAGACCGCGCCGGAGGCGCCGAGGGTGGCGCCGAACGGCGGGGAGGCCCACATCACCAGCGCGGACCCGGCGAGCGCCGAGACCAGGTACAGGGCCAGGAACCGGGCGCGGCCCAGCAGCACCTCCAGGCGCGGGCCCAGGACGTAGAGCGCCAGCATGTTCAGCCCGATGTGGAACAGGTCCAGGTGGGTGAACGCGCTGCTCAGCAGGGTCCAGACGTCGCCCTGGGCGACGAGCACCGGCCTGATCGACGAGGTCGGCGGCCAGGACCGAGGACCGTCCTCCCGTCGCGGTCACGGCCAGCCAGACGACGACGTTGATCCCGATCAGGCTCAGCGTCGCCGTGGGACGCGCGACGCGGCGTCCGCCGTAGGGCGTGGTGGCGCTGCGCGTGGTGCGCCGACCCTCGGCCACGCACTCGGGGCACTGGAAGCCGACCGCGGCGTCGTTCATGCAGTCGGGGCAGATCGGCCGCTCGCAGCGCTGGCAGCGGATGTGGCTCTCCCGGGTGGGGTGCCGGTAGCAGACCGGCACCCCCGGGCCCGCGGACGAGGGGTTCTCGGTCAGTTGTCCACGACCTCGACGGTCTCGATGACGACGTCCTCGAGGGGGCGGTCTCCGGGGCCGGTGGGCACCGTGCCGATGGCGTCGACGACATCGCGTCCGGCCTGGTCGGCGACCTCGCCGAAGATGGTGTGCTTGAAGTTCAGCCAGGGGGTCTTGCCGACGGTGATGAAGAACTGGGAGCCGTTGGTCCCGGGGCCGGCGTTGGCCATGGCCAGCAGGTAGGGCTTGTCGAAGACCAGCTCGGGGTGGGGCTCGTCCTTGAACGTGTAGCCCGGGCCACCGGTGCCGGTGCCCAGCGGACACCCGCCCTGGATCATGAAGCCCTCGATCACGCGGTGGAAGGCCAGCCCGTCGTAGAAGGGGCCCGTGCGGCCCTTGCCGTCGTCGTAGGACTTCTCGCCGGTCGCGAGACCGGTGAAGTTCTGCACCGTCTCGGGGGCGTGGTCGGGGAACAGGTTGATGGTGACCGCGCCGCGGTTCGTGTGGAGGATGGCCTGCTTCGGCATGGGGCGGTGACGCCTTTCGATCGAGTGGGTGCGCGGCCCGCTCACGGGGCCGGTCTGCCCGCCGATCCTCCCACGATCGCCAAGGCGTCCGTCCGCCGCCCGCCGGGTCGCCTCAGCGCCGCGGCACGGGCATGATGGGATGGGCCGAGACTCGACCACTAGAGAGAGACGACCTCGATGGCACTGCGCACCCGCAAGACGCTGCTCGACCAGGCCGGCGACTACGTCGACCAGGTCCGCCCCCACGTCGAGTCCGCCCTCGACCAGGCCGGTGACTTCGTCCAGAACACCGCCCTGCCGGCCCTGGCCGACGCCCGCGACAAGGCCGGCCCCGCACTGGCCGACGCCCGGGAGAAGGTCGGCCCCGCACTGGCCGACGCCCGGGAGAAGGCGGCGCCGGTGATCGCCGACGCGCGCGCCAAGGCCGCGCCGTACGTCGCGGACGCCCGCGAGATCGCGGCGCCCTACGTCGCCGAGGCCCGCGCCAAGGTCGACCCCTACGTCACCGAGGCCCGCGAGCGCGCCACCCCGGTGCTCGCCGACGCCCGCGACCGGGCGGTGCCCTTCCTGACCGACACCCGCGACCGGGCCACGCCCTACATCACCGGGGCCCGCGACCGCGCCACCCCGGTGCTCGCCGAGGCCCGCAAGAAGGCCGCCCCCGCCGTCTCGGCCGGCGCCGCCGCCGTCGGCGCGCGCGCCACCGCCGTCAAGGAGGCCGCCGACGCCGCGGTCGCCGAGGCGACCGGCACCGCGCCGAAGCACGCCAAGCGCAAGAAGGCCGCCGCCGTGCTCGTCGTGGCCGGCGTGGCCGGCCTGGCCGCCGTGGTGGCCAAGCGGCTGAAGTCCGACGGTGAGGACAGCTGGCAGTCCAGCTACTCCCCGGCCCCGGCGCCGTCCACCACGGCCACCGCGACCGAGGACGACGACGACCCCGGCGGGTCCTCGCCCGACGAGGCCCTCGCCGACGCCGCCGGCGCCCCCCACGGCGCCACCACGCCGGACGACCCGGCCCAGATCGTCGACGTCAACGGCGACCACCGCGCCTGACGCATCCCCGCACCAGCACTGACGGCCGGCGCGTGTGCCGATTTCCCAAGGGATGCGGGGGTCTCGGCACCTCCCGGCGCGTATCTGCCACGGGAAGTGCGCACCCGGGTCGATCCCTTGGGAAATCGGCATGCGCCCCGGCTTGAGCGCACCCCGACCAGCCGGCGCCACCCGCCCGGCGCCACCCGCCACGACGGGCTAGCGCGCGGACGCCTCGGCGAGCTCGTCGGGGTGCGCCGCGCGCGTGCGGGCGGTGGCGCGGTGCTCGGCCCAGAACGAGACGAGCGGGATGGTTCCGCAGATCAGCGTGACCGCGGTGAACGGCAGGTCCCAGCCGGCTCTCCGGGAGAGCCAGAAGGCCGTGAGCAGGAAGATCATGTAGAGCCAGCCGTGGGCGATGCCCAGGTAGGTGGTGATGAACTCGCCGACCTGCTGGAGGCTGGTGCCCTCGGTGAGCAGGTACTTCAGGGGCATACCGACCAGGATCAGGATCACCAGCAGGACCCCCACGACGGTGGCCATGACCCGGTACCGCCTCAGCGCGCCTCTCACGGTCTCGACGCTACCGGGTGGTCCTCGGCCGGCTCGTCCCGAGGGGAGTCGCCCCCCGGCTGCCCGCCCCCCGGCTGCCCGCCGCCCGGCTGCCCGTCGTCGGACGCCTCGTCCTCGGGCGGCCCGGCCGCGGCGGCGTCGCGCGCCTCGCGCACGAAGCGCCACCACACGAACGCGGCGAAACCGCCGAACACGACCCACTCGATGGCGTAGAGCAGGTTGCGCAGGGCGGTGAACCGCCCGGCCGGGGGCAGCTGGGCCAGGCTGGCGGCACCCAGACCCTCGGTTCCGTCGTTCTCCGCACCCGCGGCGCGGTCCGGGGTCTCGACCACGTAGGCGCCGTAGAGGTCCTGGTCGACGCGCTGGAGGATGTCGGCGGTGCGCAGCTGGGGCAGCACGTCGTCGGTGGGGTCGTCGTCGGTGACGGTGCGGCCCTCGGAGGGCTGCAGGTACCCGGTCAGCGACGCCTCCCCGCGGGGCGGGTCGGGCACCGAGGTCGGGTCGGCGCTCCAGCCGCGCACGACGGGGATCGCGGAGCCGGTGGCGTCCACCGAGAGGGGCGTGACGACCCAGAACCCGGTGACGCCGTCGAGCTCGCGGTCGGAGACCAGGACGGTGGCCTCGGGCAGCCAGGTGCCGGTGATCTCGACCGGCTGGCCCACCTGGTCGCCGGGGAACGGGTCGTCGGGCCCGATGGCCTCGGCGAGCGGCACCGGGGTCAGGGCAGTCAGGTCGACCGCCTCGGCCGCCCGCCGCGCCGACCACGCCTCGTACTGCCAGAAGGCGAGAGCGCCGGCGGTGGCCACCAGCACGAGAGCGAGCAGGTGCGCCGCCAGCATCCGGGGGGTCAGCAGGGCTCGCACGCCTCCAGCCTACGGATCCGAAGGCGGCCCGGGCCGGTCGGCAGCGACCAGCAGGGCCCCGGGGTCGGCGGGCCGGCGCCCCAGGACGGTCTCCGGCGCGTCCGGGTCCGCGGCCCAGGCGCGCATCCGGTCCCGCCTGCGGGCGAAGTAGCGCGCGCGCCACAGCATGATCGGGTCGCGGCCGAGCATGCCGCCAAGTCTCCACGGCGCCGTGACACACCGGCTCTCGTCGATCGCGCGCGCGACGGTGCGGCGCACCAGGCGCTGCAGGGAGAACCAGCGCGGGTAGTCAAGGCCGAACACCAGCTCGGCGCGGCCCACGACGAGATCGAGCCAGCTGCCGTAGACGCCGTCGAGCACCCACCGCTCACGGGCGGTGACCCCGACGACGATGACCCGCTGCTCCTCCGCGGGCAGTGCCACCCGCCGGGGTCGGGTGAGCTCGTCGACCAGGGTCAGCGGCCGGCAGGAACGGAGGCGAGCACCGTCCGCACTCCGGTCTTGGTCTTGGTCTTGGTCTTGGTCGAGCTGGAGCAGCGGCGGCCCGACATGGATGGCGTCACGGGCCACCGTGACGAGGAAGGTCGCGTGCGCACCGCACGGGTTTCTGTCGGCACCCTCGTGGTGACGTCGCGGCGGGCGCTCTGACGACGGTGCACCACCCTGTTCACACAGAACCCTGCACAGCTCGGGCACGTCGTCGAGAACGAGCCGATCTTCCTCGGCGCCGCCGCCGAGGCAGGCATCCGAACCGTGCAGGCGCGTCTGCCCCCGGCGGATCGCCATGCCCACGGTGGCGCGGTTTCGCCTCACCGTCAGCTTCGGAGCCCTGTCCGAGACCGGCCGACCCTCGGGGCGACCTGACCGAGGCCTCCCTCCCCACGGGGGCCATCGTCGTGGCAGCGGGCCCCCCCACCGGAGTGCCGCCTCCCGGCCCAGACCACGCCGTCCTCCCCACACATGACGACCTCGAAGGCCATGCGGTCCCGTTCGGCGCGGAGGTGAGCGCCCTCGTTCTGGACGATCCGCCACCCCGCTCGGGGGAGCGCGGCACGGTAGTGCTCGAGCACGTCGAGGTCCTCGTCCATCACCACGAACGTCCGGTCGCAGCCGCCCACACCGCTCGCGCCGCCGCCACCGAACAGACCGACGTGGTCGATCGACTCGAACGCCTGTTGTGACTCACGCTCGGCGCGCACGCCCGGCCCCCGTTCCTTCGGGTCTGCGAAGGAGGCGCACTGCGGGGTGGGGCGGTACTGGACCCTGAGCTTCTCCTTCAACGCCGCCGGGGTCACCGCGACCATGCCGAGCACCAAGGCGACGGGCAGCAGCAGTGCCGCGACGCGCATTCCAGGTCGAGGTGAGACCACGAACGCCACCAGCGCGACAGCCCCGACGAGAACCAGGGCGATCCCACCCACGCCGGCCGGGGTGAAGGCGGAGAGCGTCGCCTCGAACGCGGAGTCCTTGACGTTGGCGTACTCCGCCGTGACCCCGTAGTGCACGAACACCCCGAATCCCGTGAGTACTGCTCCTAGGGCGAGAGCTACCGCCCCACCGACCATGCGCCCCGTTGCCATGCGTCCACGATGCATCTGCCCGGCCGGCTCCTCATGAGCCCAGGTACTCGACTCCGGCACCCGACCCGTGCCACGGCTGCGGCACGGGTCTGCGGCTGGGGTGCGAGCCCGCCCCGGTCGGCCGTCTCCTAAACCGTGTGGGATCGGGGAATGGGGGTACGCCTGTGCCGGTGGTGAGTGCCGGGACCGGAGCGACCCGGATGCTCGCGGCGGCTGAGAGCGACGAGGCGGCAGGTCCCAGGAGCCGCAGCGCGCGATTCACCACGGACTGGTCGGGCACGAAGAAGTCGAGCCGCTGCTCCGCACGTGCGCCGAGGGGTGCTCCGTAGACGGCGGCCGCCGCGGTGTCGGTGAGGGCCCACCCGGGGCTGGTACCCGGTTCCTCCCTGCCGAGCCGTAGTGCTCGTGCCGTCGCGGCGTCCTCGCTCGTTGGTGGCGTGGCGAGGTACGTCCTGCTCGTGGGCCACTTCTCCGAGGCCCCCCAGAACAGCGAGGTGCTCGACACCGTGGTGTCGGGGTCGACGAGCCCTTCGCGGCGCAGGCCGGCGGCCAGCAGGGCACCGCACCGGTGGTGGCGAGACCCACCAAAGTGCGGTGTTCGACGTTCGGTCACGACAGAACGTCGATCGGTCAAAGGCGCATGCCCTGCCAGGTCGGCACCGGGACCAGGACCAGGTGCCTGGCTGTGAGGCGATGAGGACAGGACGTTCGCTGCCGACGCAAACGCCGATCATCGGCTCTGGGGTGCGGGCCGGGCCTTGCGCCACACGGCCGCTCGGCCGGTCCCGTCGGGGCTCACTCGTCCCTCGCGCTTCAAGGCGTCGAGCGCGAGTCGGATGGTGGGGTCGCTGATACCGGGCAGGGCGATCCGGACATCACCGATCTTGAAGACGTCTGCCGCATGGCTCATGACGTAGTCACGGACCCGGTCCTGCTTGGTGCCCGTCGAGCGGTCTGACGACGCGCGGCTCTCGAAGGTGTCGTAGGCGGTGGCCAGGGTGGCCACGAAGTACGTCAGCCATGGCCACGGGTCGTGGCGTTGCTGGTGCCAACCGTGGGTCGAGGACAGCAGCGCCTCGTAGTAGGCGTCGGCCGTGCCCGCGATGATCTCCTCGAGCGAGGCGTACCGCCCAGCCCCGTAGCCGGCGTCCTCGAGCAGCGCGTTCGTCACGGCCCTGACCACGCGACCGTTGCCGTCCGCGAACGGGTGGATGGTGAGGAGGTCGAGGACGACGAGTCCGATCAGGAGGACCGGGTGATGCTCGCCCCGAGCCGCTTCCGCGTTGTACCGGTCTACGAGGTCCTTGGTGTGGCCCGGCGCCAGTCGCGCCGCGACCGGGACGAAGCGGATCTCGGTGGTGCCGTCGGGCGAGCGGTCGACGACGAGGTTGTCGTCGTCCTTGAACCTCCCGCCGGCGGTGTCGGTCTGTGACCACAGAAGGTGGTGCAGGTGCAGCAGCAGGCCGACGTTCAACGGTCGCCCATCATCGGTGACCAGGTAGTCAAACGCGGCCCTGTACCCGGCGAGCTCCTGCTCGCTGCGGTTGCGTAGCGCGGCTGCTCTGCCGTCGATGATCTGCCGTGCACGCGCCTGGTCCGCCACGACGACACCCTCAAGTGCAGACGAGGCCGTGATGCTCGCGACGCGGGCACGGGCGGCGAGCTCGGTGAGCAGATGAGGTAGCTGGTCGCGGTAGAGCTGCTGACGCCCGCGGCCGGTGTCGATCCGGCTCAGCCGCGTCACAAGTGGGCCCGGAACGGACCGGAGCAGGGAGTCCAAGTTCATGAACGACCGCAATGAAACCCCTCAAACCATCGCTCAAACCGCTGGGCGCCCCCGCGCTCCCAGGAAGGCCAGCAGGTGGCCCCGCCGACGGCGGACCTCGGCGTGGACAGGGTGGCGGCACGTCGGCAGCACCGTGTCGCGGACCCCGCGCGGCGCGGGGTCACCTATCGGCGGAAGGCGGACCGGGCAGCCGCGGAGACGGCGAGGTCGACACCGCGCAGGCGACGCCGACGCGCTGTGCTGGCTCCGGCGAGCTGCTCGAGGACGTCGAGGGTGGGGCTGTGCGCCGGGGGTGGGGAGACGCGGTCGTCGCCGCTGACCCACCCCAGCGCGTGCATCAGCTCGCTGATCTCCTCGTCCCACTGCTCGGCGGGGACGCCGCTGCCGGCCACGACCAGCGCCATCCAGCCGGACTGGCGCTCGTGGTCGCGGGTGCCCAGGGGCAGGCGTCCGACGATGTGGTCGAGCAGGGCCCGCGGGTCCTGGCCGGCGCGGGTCGCCGCAGCGCTCAGGCGCAGCCGACCCTTGCGCACGGACACGAGGCCGAGGGCACGGGCCGAGGCCCGCAGGATCGCGACGGGTGGCGTGAGGTCCTCGCGGTTGGCCTTGCCGATCCACCACTGCGTGATCCCGGTGTGCTGCGCGACCTGCTCGACGGCCGCGGGCGGCAGGTAGCCGGCGCCGGTGAGGGTGACGCCGTCGCCGACGACGTCGAGCAGGGAGCGGTATGACGCGGTGAGACGGGCGGCCTCGTCCTCGGTCACGTCGGTGGGGGCGTGGGAGAACGGGCTGCCCAGCCTCTCGCGCAGACGCCGGTCGCCACGGCCCTCGAGCCGCTCCACCAGGTCAGCCAGCTCGTCGGTGACGGCGACCGGTTCGGCGAGGGCCACAGCCAGGGCGTCGTTGGTCTCCGCGACGTCGAAGTGGTCGGGGTGCCAGTCCAGGGGCAGCCACTCGTGGGCGTCCGCGGCCGAGTCGAAGGGCTCGGGCGGGTCGTCGGCGTCGTAGCCGCCGCGCGCCCAGGCCGCCAGCTCTTCGTAGCCGCCCAGGCCGCCGCAGTCCTCGGGCGGGCACGCCATCCGGCCGGCGATGCAGCGCGGGGTGGACGGGGGCTCCTCGAGGACCTCCTCGACACGCAGCCGGTGCTCCCACCCGTCGCCGAAGTCGTAGTCGTACCAGAGCTCGTCGCCGGCCGCGGCGAGGAGCTGGTCGAGACGCACGTCGTCCTCGAGGGTCCCCTCGTCACCCTCCTCGACATCGCCGTGGGTGACGAAGTACGGGGCTCGGGGGTCCTGGTCGGTGCGAAAGCGGTGCAGGTGGCTGTTGGTCCATCCCATCGCGGCCTGGACGACGTCGTGCAGGCGCGGCAGCGTCAGGTCCCCGGGCAGCTCGAGGCGGCGCCACACCGGCGGCCTGGCGCCGTGCAGGTCGAGGCGGACCCGGAACCCGCGGACCTCGGAGGGCACCGCCAGCAGGGTGGGAGCCTCGATGCGCTGGAGCTCCTCGAGCATGGAGGGGACGTGCTGGTTCATCAGCGCCTCGACCATCGCGAGGTTCTCCTCGACGCTCTTGCCGGCCATGAGCTTCTTCACCAGCGCCTCGACGTCGGGCTTGTCGACCATGATTCCCAGTCAATCATCGGTGACTCAGCCGAGGGACAACCTTGGCACGTCGAGCGTTCTCGCAGACGTTGACGCCGTCCGACGTCTACCGGTCCGGCCAGCGACAACGACGAGGTCTGGCCCGCATCGTGACGCCGCAACACGATGACGCGACTCCGAGCCCGCACGCGGCGCGGTCCCCAGGACCACGCGGTCCGACGCCGTGGGCACGACCCCGCGCCACCAACCGCGCGGTCCTCGCCGCCTCGGCGGACCCAGCCCGAAGAGCTTCACTCCGAGGGGGCCGCGGGGCGGCGCGGGCGGCGCGTCAATCCGGCTCCCCTCTGTTGTCAACCGGTGTTCACGAGGGGTCCCGAGGGCTGCCCCTTCCGGGTGCGGGTGGTGCGGCGTAGCGTCGGGTATGCGGGTCCGGGAGTGGCTGATCCGAAGTGTCGATGTGCGGGGGAAGGTCGGCCGCGCTGGATTCTTGAGACGCCCCGCAGTGCCCTCCCGGACCCGCCCCGCCGGCTCGTGCGGCGTCGGCGACGAGCTGCCTGTAGATGACGTCTGAGATCCGTCGCTTGAGGCAGCGGAGCGCTTCTTGGGGCTTCTTTCCGGCTGCTCGCTTGCGCCGGTAGTAGGCGCGGCCTTCGGTGTCCAGACCGCAGCTGGGTGACGCGCGGCGATGTGGATCATGTGGTTGACCCGGCGGTTCCCGGCCCGCGAGAGGCGGTGCCGGTTCTGCTCGCCGGAGGAGGCGTCCAGGGGCGCGGTGCCGGTCCAGGACGCGAACCGGTTGCGGTCGGCGAACCGAGCGACGTCACCGACGTCGGCCAGGATCCGAGCAGCCACGACCGGGCCGACGCCGTGGATGTCCATCAGTCGTGACTCGCGGGCCAGGACCATCGCTTTCAGCTCGGCGGTGGCCTTCTTGATCTTGGCCTCGACCGCGATCAGCTCGGCCAGTTCCTCCGCGGCGATGCGGCGGCGGGTCTTGCCAGCGATGTCGCGAGGACGGACGGTGGCCAGCATCGCCTTGGCCTGACCGGTGGTGATGTCGCGTTTGGCCTGGCCAGGCAGGAGTTCGGCCAGCAGCGCCTGGAGTCGGCACACGGTCTGGACCCGGCGACGCGTCAGCGCTTCGCGGCGGTCGGTCGAGCATCCGCATTGCCTCCAGCTCGCCGTCGACCTTCAGGACCCGCAGGTTCGCGGTGCGCACGGCGACGAC
The DNA here is from genome assembly GCA_963728085.1 of uncultured Actinomycetota bacterium. Taxonomy (GTDB): domain Bacteria; phylum Actinomycetota; class Actinomycetes; order Propionibacteriales; family Nocardioidaceae; genus Nocardioides. The sequence goes on from CAVSIQ010000004.1 coordinate 225,999, forward strand.
GGCGACCGAGTGGGCGTCGAGGGCGTCGGTCTTGCGGTTGTGGCCGGTGTCGAACAGCCGAACCCGGGCGGCGAGCTTCGCGGGCACGTCGACGACGTGCTCGCCGGCCTCGAGGAGTCGCTGGGCGAGTGGACGCCCGGCTCCGTTCGCGCCCTCGACCGCCCAGACCCGGTCGGGCCACGTCTTGGCGTAGGTCCGCATCGCCGCGTAGCCGGCCTGGTCGGTGGTGAACCGACCTGATCCGAGGCGTTGCTCGTGCTGGTCGACGACCTCGATCGTCGCGGACAGCTTGTGGGGATCGACCCCGATGATGACCTGCTCCATGTCGCTGCTCCCGCCTGTGCTCGTACCGATGGGGACGGCGAGGTGGGCATTGCTACTACGAGCTGGGCAGTCCCCTCTTGAGCCACGCCTCGTCAGCGGTGCCCGGCGGGCTGCAAACCGGAAGTCGAGCCACACCCGCGAACGGGTGGGCAGCCCAAAAGAGAGCGAACCCGCCGAGCACCTGGACCGAGTCTGGCCAGACACCGACCCTGCGGGAAGTCTCTAGTAGCCCAGAATGACGCGGTCGCCATGCGCCTTTCCCTTGAGGCCATGCAAAGTTCATTCCCGGCCGCATACATAGGCGGTGAAGTCCTCGGCACTGCGCCCGGCCAGTTCCCGCACGTCCGGGTCGGTGTCGTTGGAGTAGACCGTCCCAGGCTTCATGTCGGCGAGATCCCCGCCGCGGAATGCCACCTGACTGAGCACCTCACGATCGCCCTCGCCGACCCCCGTCGCGATGTAGCCCCGGTCGACAACCACCTCGGCGGACTCGCCCTCCCATGCACCGGTGGGCGCGTGCAGCACCAGGTCGCTGGTCCCAGCCGCCGGAGGGTCCGAGATCCACGCCGCGACCAGCTCGTTCTCCTCGCCCTCGGTCAGACCCTCGCGGTCGAAGAACAGGTTCACCCTCGTGGCCGCCCCCTCGCACGCCTCCACCACGACGACCGGTCGCTGCTCCTCGTCCACGGTCACTCCCAGCGCCCCAATCACCGCGACGTCGGGCGCGATACAGCCGGCCAGCGAGGCGCCCACGACCGTCAGCACTGCTGCCGCTCCAGTCCTGCTGCCGATGGCCATCTTTCGAGTGTGGCACCAGGGCAGGACTGTTTCCGATGGTCCGTCGACAGGCCTCGACACGGCGCGACACTCCGCCGCCTTTGCACGCCGAGAATGATGCGCTCTTGGTGGACAGGACGCTGGAGGAGCAGGTCGTCGCTCGCCCGACCCTCTGGATGTCCGCACCGGTCCGACGTGATGGACTAGCCACGACCGATTTTCACCTGCCGGGGCGGGGAAGGGGCCGTAGATGGACGAGGTGAACGTGCCCCACGCGGTGCGACCGTTCGCAGATCGAGCAGTGGCCGCCACGGACGCCGTCTGCCTGGAGCACTTGGATGTGGAGTACGCCGGTCTGTGTCGCAAAGTGGTCGGCAAGCTCGGCCGGAAGCGACCCTCGCCACTGACTCGAGGCGACCTCGACATCTGGGCCGCCGGGGTCGTCTATGCCGTCGGCCAGCTGAACTTCGTGTTCGACCCTGCGCAGACGCCGCACGCGACCGCCGACCAGCTCAGCGGGTGGCTGGGCGTGAAGAAGACCACGATGGCGAACAAGGCCAGGCTGATCCGGGACACGCTGAGCCTGAGCCACCTCGACGAGGAGTTCATGCGCCGTGACCTGGTTGATGCCAACCCGTTGACCTGGCTTCTGGAGGTCGACGGGATGCTGGTCGATATCCGGCACCCGCCCGTGCACCTTCAAGTGCAGGCCCTCCAGCTCGGGCTGATCCCGTACGTCCCCGGGGGTGGCCGATGACAGGCCGTGACGAAGTGGATCGTCTCGTCGAGGTGATCACCGTGGATTGCTACAACCCCTCCGAGCAGATGACGGCTTTCTACGAGGTGTTCGCCGAGGAGGTCCCGCTCCCCACGACTGCCACCGTGGTCGGCGCCACCGTTCGAGTCGTCGCCATCGACATCGCCGAGCATGACGAGGAGCTCGCGGCACGCTGCCAGCGCGGGGATGTCGTGCAGAATCTGCAGCTTTCGGGCCTGGCGTTCTCTCCCGATACCGCAGCCGCCTCGATTCACGCCGCATACCGTCGCTGCCTTGGCCTGGCAGCGCACCCGGCAGCCGTACCAGCAGGGTGGAAGCCATCCTGGTCGTGATCGACCCGGCCCGAGCCGCTGCCTCGACGCCCGCGTCAGCGGTTCCTGCCCGCCTTCGCGGGCAGGTGCTCGACATGGAGCTGCCCGGGTCGCCAGGCGGTCCCAAAGATCGAGCGCAGCGGCGCGAAGGCGTCGGCTGCGAGCCGCCAGGCGACCGCGAAGCTGTCCGCGATCAACCCTGCCTGTCCCGGGTGCGCCTCGGCAGCGAGCCGACGCACTGCGTCGACGTCGGTGAGCTTGACCGTGACCGTCCAGCTGACGGTGGCCCGATCAACGGACCCGGCCACGACCTCGCAGTCCACCGAGAGGATCCGGAAGGCGCCTGGCTCCAGCAGCCCCTCCATACCCTCGGTGGGCCAGATCAGCCAGCCCAGCGCGTCGAACGCGTCGCGGGCGGGGCGCACGTCGGGGGCGGGCTCGATAGTCTCGGCGTCGGGATCGGCACGGAGCTCGATCCTCACGGCGTCGTCCTCGACCCGCGCCAGGGCTTCGTGGAGTACCCCTGGGTCAATGATGGTGACCTCGGCGGTGGTGGTGCGGGCCCACGTCTCACGGTTCCTCCCGCGCAGCGGCCGCTCCGCAGCAGCCGATCGCTCGCCGTCGGGCAGATCGAAGAGGCCGAGCTCGTTGGCATCCATGCCGGCCAACCCTATGGCGATCCCTCCGACCTGAGCGACGACCGCAGGCCGCGTCACACCGCCGCCTGGTGACCCTGCCAGTACTGCCCGCCTCAGCTTCCGTACCGTCTGCGCTGCTCCTCCTCACGCCACGAGGCGAGTTCTGCACCGCCGAGCAGGTCCCCGACGAGCTCATGCAACGGGTTGAGCCACTCCGCGAGTTCACCAGGCTCGGCATGCTTTCCGCCGTGCGTGAGGCCGCTCCGGATGCCGTAACACTTGCCGAAAAAGGCTCCCGGACTCATCCCTCTGTACGTTCGCTCAGCGAGTTGCTCGTCGAGGTACCGCCGGCACGCATAGCCCACTGACTCCGTCCGGAGATTACTCAACGCGCTGAGCAACGGGGCCTTGTCGACGGTCCTCAGGTCGGCGTCCTTGGTCACTCGTACCAGTTGGTCGACGTGTGCGAGTGCCGCCTCGGAGCGAGGCCCTACCTCAGCCAGAGCTTCCACGGCCATCACGAGCATCAGGAACTGTGCGTCAGCACTTTGCGTGGCACCAGCCGCCGTGAAGATCGCGTAGGCCGCATGCTCTTCCTCCGACTTCTCAGCCCAGGCGCCTGGCGATTCGAGTGCACCGTCAAGCAGCTCCGGCGGAACGTCTGCCCTGCCCTCTGCCTCAAACCCGATGAACCCAGGCGCGGGGTCTGTGCGATACACGGTGAGGCCAGAATTGTCGGGTCGCAGCGGGTGGCCCGTCTTTACCTCAACGGCATCGACCAGCGCCTGCGAGAAGCTGATTGAACCGCGGGCGCGAGCGTCGAAATAGGCTCCAATCCTGAACGCGGCAAAGACTCGCTCCAGTGCAGATCGAGCCCGCATCGCCTCCTGCGTGGCGGAATCCTCTGAAGCGAAGCCTTTACCGACAAGCACCGGGCGCCGACTGTCGTACAGCGACTCAGAGCCGCCCGGAACGACGAGGATCTGCCACTCCTTGTCCGTGAGCACAAGCCACTCATCCGTGCGGAACGGAAGCCGTGGACCAGTTGGGAACGCGAAAGGCCAACGGAACGAGTAGGTCACGACATCAGTGTTCCGAACCACAGGCGGTGCGTCTATCCGCCGCGAATGCCGCGCGGTCAGACCTCGATGACGTCCACGAGGCCCTCGAGCCCGGCGAAGTCCCGAACGTTCCGGGTGTACAACCGAGCGCCGTGCGCGTGGGCTGTCGCGGCGATCAACAGGTCCATGACGCGGCCCCTCGGCCGCCTGCCGGCGTCGACGACCGCAGCGGCCAGACGGCCGTAGCTGACCGAGACCGCCTCATCGACCGGCAGCGCGTCCAATCGTTGCTGCAGAAGGCTCAGACGCCTCAGCCGCTCCGCGCGCACCTCGGTGGTCCTGGCGACGAGGACACCGAAGTTCAACTCGGCAAGGGTGATGGCACTGATGGCAAGCACGCCAGGGATCGGCGCAACCTGATCGGCGATGACCACGCTCGTGTCGAGGATGGCGCGCTCAGCCGAAGCGACGGACTCCGTCACCGCGCCGACCATGGGTCACGCACATCGGCATCGACCAGATCTCGGTCGCGCTCCCAGTCCGGATCGCCCGGTCCCCGGAACAGGTCAGCGACGTCGTCCCAGGCTCGCCACTGGACCGGCCTGGCCGCGACCAGCCGTGCGCTGGGACGACCAGCCACAGTGATGGTGATCTCCTCACCCGCCTCGACCCGGCGCACCAGATCGGAGGCCTCCTGACGAAGTTCGCGCAATCCGACGGTGCTCACGCACTGAGAGTAGCACTTGTGCTACTCAAGTTGCCGAATTTCCGCGGGCGTTCTCGCGGTCAGTCATGCAGTGGGACGGGCCTGTAGCCCTCGGCGGCAGTCCGACTTGCGGGCCCGGTGGGTGGGCACCGATCTCGTCCGCGAAAGTGCGGAACTCCGAATGACCGGGCAACGATGTCAGGCACCGTTTGACAAGGGCGCCCGCGGTCTCCAGCTCTCCGCGCTTGCGTGCGAGGCGGGCCTGACTGAGTCATTCCGCCGCGAACCGGCCACGTCCTACCGCGAACGGGCTAGATCCTGCCAGCTTCGATTTGCTGCTCGGCTGCGCGCCACCGGCCGCCGTCTCGTTCTATCCGTAGTGGTAGCGACAGGCCGCGATCCGAACTTCCTCGTCAGCGATCTTGTAAACGAGTCGATGTTCCTCGGTGATGCGCCGCGACCAGTAGCCGGCGAAGTCGTGGCGCAATGGCTCGGGCTTTCCGATACCGTCGTTGCCGTTGCGTTTGATGTCGGCGATCAGCACGTTGATCCGCTTCAGCACCCTGCGGTCCTGGGCCTGCCACCACAGATAGTCCTCCCAGGCGTTCTCGTCCCAGACGAGCACCACCTCAGTCGGCCTCGATCAGGTCCCGGGGCTCGCCGCGGCCGGACTCGAGTCGTTCCATCGCATCGAAAAGGCGACGGGCATTGGCCGGCGATCGCATCAGGTAGGCGGTCTCCTTCAGAGACTCGTAGTCCTCCAGTGAGACGATCACGACCGGGTCGTGGCCGGCACGCGTGATCACCACCTCCTCGCGGTCGTTGGTGACGCCGTCGAGCACCTCGGCGTAGCGGGCTCGAGAGTCGGTGTAACTAATCGTCTTCATGGCGCCTCCTGTACAGGAAAGCGTACAGTCCGGCGACTGATGCCGCAAGAAGCGGGTCAGACCGGAGTCGCCCGAGGGCAACCCGGGGTCCGGCAGGCACGGGCGGGACCGTTCGCTCCTCCTCGGGGACCGAAACTCAGATGCCCGGACAGGGCTGGTCCATCGGTCAGTGACAGGCCATGGTGCGTCCTATCGCCGCAAGCGGCCATGTCGCACGGGCAGCCGCTCAGGGCTGTCGCGATGAAGGCCGTCGATCGCCGTGCGGCGCCTGCCAAGGTGAGGGGCATGAGAGTAGACCCGGGTGTCTTAGAGCAAGTCTCGAGCGAGCTCCAGGCCTACGTCTATCTGCTGGTGGACCCCCGGACGGGAGTTCCTTTCTACGTGGGCAAGGGCCACGGGCTGCGCCATGCCGCCCACGTTGCCGAAGCCTTGATCGCCGTCGATGAGTCCGCCGGTGAGCGATCCCGCAAGCACGGGCAGATCGACGATCTCCGCGCCGTTGGTCTGGAACCGGACGTCTGGATCCTCCGGTACGGCCTCAAGCCCGGCGAGTACACCGCCGTGGAGGCGTCAGCCATCGATCTCCTGATGAGCTTCCCCGTCCGGTTGACCCGCGACCGCGAGACTCGCATCCCGCTCGGCTCCCCGGAGGCGATCACCAACGCCCGACGTGAGGCCGCGAGAGGCCATGGCGTGACGACGCTGCAGTCACTGATCGACGAATACGGCGCACCCGAACTGGCCACGAGAACACCACTGCTCCTGATCACGCTCAACGGCTGGACGGACCTTGCCGACGGCGAGACGATCGCGGGCGGCCGTGTTCGCTACGGCGCTGGCTTCAAGTCCGAATGGCTGGTCTCCTCAGCCCGCCGACAGTCCTACGACCGGATCGGGGAGTCAGTGTCAGCATGGTGGAACCTCAGCCGCCGGCAGCTCGAGCGACGCGGGATCGAGCACGTGGCGGCTATGCATCGCGGCGTCACGCGTGCCCTGTTCAAGATCGACCCCGACTCGTGGGAGACCGTGGACCGGGATCGCACCGACAAGAACGGCCGACCCATCACCAAGAGCGCGTTTTGGTTCCACGTCATTGACTCCGGTCCGCTCTTCGACCAAGTGGTCGGCCCGCACGGGCACCGCGTCCCCGGCCGGGCCAAGGGCGCGCAGAATGCCCTCTATTACTGGCCCCGCTGACAGCCAGCACCTCTGCCGCACCGGCGCCAACCCCACTGCATTCCGCCGCGAAGCGGACGCGGGCTACCGGCTTTCGGGTCCCCGTTGTAGCCGCGGTGCAGCGGTTGCTGTAGAGACACGAGGCTACGGCTTGCGGGTGAGGTGCTGCACTGTCACCGGGCCGGGCCGCCAGGTGATGGCGGGAATGGAGTGGAGTGGCTCAAACGGGTCGGCGGCCAGCTGCCACGCGACCTCGAGGCTGTCTCGGACCGTGGGTGCCTGATCGGGGTCGGCGCGGGCCGCGAGCCGGCGCAGCGCGTTGACGTCGGTGAGCTTCACCGTGACAGTCCACGTCAGCGTGCCGTGATCCTTGGACACTGGCGTGACCTCGATGTCCTCCTCCAGGAGCCGGAAGGCGCCGACCTCCTGGGGCGGCTCCATGGTGGCGGCGGGCCAGAGCAGCCAGGTCAGTGCGTCCAGTGCGTGTGCCTCGTCATGGACAATGAAGTCCTCGGCGTCGGCGTCGTCCGCAGCCGTCCGGTCGTGCAGGACAACCGTCATAGCGCTTTCACGGGCTTCGCGCGCGGCGTCACGAAGGGCCTGATCATCGACGACGGTGATCTCGGCGGTGACGGTGCGGGACCACGTTTCCCGGTTCCGCCCACGCTGCCGCACCGGTGAGACCACCGGCTGCGGCTCCCCCGGCATGTCGAACAGAGCGGGCTCGTCGACGTTCATCGCGCGCCACCTTACAAGCCTCCACACGCCCGATCACTGCCCTGAGAACACCGTTACGTCGACAACGTAGGCGTCATGGTCGGATATGCGGACGCCGGCGGACGACCCCGGGTGGTGCTCGACCCCGTGGACGGTCCAGCCCGTCGGTATGGCGATGTGGTCGATGCTCAGCAGCCCGTCGACGCGGTGCGGCAGGGTGGCAGTGGGGACCTGCAACCCGAGCCGGTCGACCGCATCGAGGATGGACTGGCGGCCTTCGTAGGAGCCGGTCCGCTCCCGGCCCGAGAGGGCGTGGTTCCAGTCTCCTCTCCACACCGTCGGCGCTGCGCACTCGATGGCGGCGACCGCATCGGCCGTCTCCGCGGCGGTCGTGGCGCCGTGCGGGCCACGGGGACATTACGCGTGTAGTCCCCGTCGATCTCGCTGGGAGGCGGACGGCCGGCCCGCACGAGCGGCGCCGTCTCAGAACAACTCAGCTCCGCTCTACCCTGGCCGGATGCTCGACCTGGACCGGCTCGACGTCGACGAGATCGCCACCGCGCTTGCTGACCGAGGCGGCTACGACCACCGGTGGCTGCTCGATCCGCGCACCGGCGAGGTGGTCTTCTGGACCAGCGACACCGGCATCGACGGCGAGCATCCCGTCGACGTCGACGACCTCGACCTGATTCCTCTCGACCTGGGCCCGACCCGGGCCTGGTACGACGACATGGCCGACTTCGCGGCGGGCCTCACCGACCTCGGGGCCGGCACGAGCCTGGCCACAGCGCTGGAAGGTCGCGGCGCGTTCCGCCGGTTCAAGAACGAGGTCTACGAGCGCCGTCCCGAGCTGATCTCCTCGTGGCACACCTTCCGTGATGCTCGAGGCCGGCGGCGCGCCGTGCAGTGGCTGCTCGACGAGGGTCTGATAGACGACCGCGACGCCCACCGATTCATCCACGAGCACGCCGATCCTGAACTGCCGTAGGGCTCAGTGCGCGATCAGAGCTCGTCGCGGTACACCGGCCCCGGCGCACCTCGAGGTCGTGCTGGCGACAAGGGTGGGCGCCGCGGCTGCGGTGACCCCCCGGTCCACCAGGACCAGCTTGAGCCGTCCGGTGATGCCCTCTTGATTGAGGTGCTCCAGCATCAGCTCGCTGGCCCCTTTCTCGTGAGTTGAGGCCGGCACCACCAGCGCACCCACCGGCAGACCGGTGACGTCGACTGCGACGATGCCTTGGCACCCTTGGTGCGGCCGTAGGGGCCGCCACGATCATGGAAGATGACCCCGCCATGGGAGCCCCCGCGGGCGAGATGGGTGTCGATGACCACCATCGACGGCCTCGCCGCGGTCCGACCGTCTGCCTGGCGTGCAGCCTCGTGCAGGGACGTCAGCGCGCGCTCCCATGTGCCGTTGCGCAACCAGTGACGGAACTGCGACCGGACTCGCGTCCATGGCCCGAGGAGTCGGGGAGGTATCGCCCCTGGCAGCCGGTACGGGAGGCGCACAGCATCGCGTCCACCACCCGCCGGAGGTGCGGGGCGTGCTCAGGTCTCCGCTTACCGGGCGCGTTGCAAACCGGCTCCAACATCGCCCACTGCTCGTCGGTCAGATTGCTCGAGTACGACATACCGCACACCGTGCCCACCCAGCGGACGTCGACAGTCACGACGGAATAGGATACACCTAGTCAGATCGACCGGGACCGATCGGACGCCTGGCTGCGCTGCGGCACCTCGGGGGGACGGCGGCGGGGTGCTGCAGGCCCGTTGCGTTCGATGTCGGCCTCGGCGAGGTGGGCGGTGTGGCGGGGGCCGAGGTCGGTGCGGTCACGGCCGAAGGTGCGCATCCACTGCTGGCGGGCCCCGTCGGTGGAGCCGGCGACGAGGTGGGCGACGTTGTGCCGGCGCCCGCGGGTCATGCCGACGTAGGCGGAGCCGGCCCGGTGGCGTCGCCGATCAGGAGGTGCGCGGTGTCGACGGTCTGGCCCGCTGGTCGCGCTCGCCCGTGAACGCGACCCGGGCGCCGCTCTTGTCGGCGGTGCGGAGCAGGGCGCGGGCGGTCTCCTGGTCGAGCAGCCCGGCCTCGTCGACGCGGAGCAGGTCGCCCGGCAGGAGCCTGGCCTCGACGTCGGGCCGGGCCTCGACGCGGCCCCACTGGCCGTCTTCGTTCCACCGGTAGCCGTGCTGGTGGATGAGCCAGCCGGCGGAGTCGGCGTCGCCGCCTGCTTCTCGGCGGGCGGCGTGGGCGGCCTGGTGGGTGGGGGTGCAGACGACGAGGCGGTGCCGGTCGAGGGCGAGCAGTGAGCCGGCGGCGGCGAGGCTGGTGGTCTTCCCGGCGCCGGCGGCTCCCTCGACGGTGCTCAGGCGGTGGGTGCCGGTCAGGGCAGCGAGGACGGCGCGTTGCTCCTCGTCCAGCGGTGGGAAATTGGCACAAGGTGACCGTGTGGTCGACAAGTCAGTGCTCACCGCCTTGAGAGAGTTCATCCGTGACCGCGACTGGGACCAGTTCCGTCGAGCCGGGACAGGTGAGCGAGCTCGTCAGCCGTCGTCATTAGTGCGCCGGTAGAGCGAACCTTGAGACGGACTCACGTCGCGGAGCTCGTTCTGAGGCGTGATTGAGACGAGCGTCCCGACGGGTAGCGCATTCGTCTTCGGCACATCGGCCGCTACCGGATGCGCGGTCCTTACGATGCGGCCAACGTGGCGCTGGCGAAGAAGGGCGACGGCATGGCGTGCTGGAGTTTCCAGGTGATGGCGATGGGGCGCTCGCCCACGTGATGGACGTAGGAGGCGGGCCCGAGCAGTACGTACGGCGCGGTGTCGTACTCGCCTTTGGGCTCGGTCCGGCAGAAGAGCAGCACCGTGCTCGTGCCGTTGAGGTAGCGCTGACCGGTGGGTGAGGCGACCGAGGTGGCGTTCTGCGATTCCCAGTGAAATAGCGTGGGGCTGATCGGGTAGTCGCGGTACATCGTGGTGGGCGAGTAGTCGGCCTCGGACTTCTTCAGGGTGACGAAGAAGGCATCGACGTTGAGCGGCTCGGAGTAAGCGACGCCTTGCATCATGCTGGTCGGTTTGCGCTGGAGGTTGGCGTAGTCCAGGGCCGCGAGGATCTCCTCGCGCTGGTACGAGGCGTGGACGCGGAGCGGCACCTCGGCGAGAGATCCGGTGAGTGGGAGCGCGTCATGGCGGGTCTCGTCGAACACGAGGTCGATGACGGCGTGGAGCTCGGCGGCGGCCGCGTGCTCGGTGCGGATGGAGGCGAGGCCGTCGTCGTACGTCGAGAAGCCTCTGGCACTGGGGAACGCTGAGAAGAAAAGCATCCGGGCCAGCCGCTGTTCAAGCTGGGTGAGGTCGGCGAACGGGGTATCTGAGCTCAGCAGCCGGCGATAGCCAGCTGCCCGGAGTCCGTCGTCGACGTGGGCGAAGGCGCGGATCCGCTTGAGCAGCGCGCCTTCGTGAGGGGTGCCGACGGATGTGGGAAGGCCGGCGTCTCGGCGGAGCTGGGTCCAGGACCGCTGGCCGCGGCGCAGGATGTCTGGCAGCTCGATGCCGGACTCGCGCACGAAGGTTGGGAGGTCGAGGTCACCGTAGGAGCGCAGCTCCGCGGTCATCGACTTCCAGCAGTTGGCGACCTGGGTGCGCAGGTTCTCGAGGATCAACCTCTGGGCGTGTCGATCCATGACGATCTGGCAGCCGGACGGCAGGAAAGGGAACCCTCGTTCGATCTCGCGCTCGAGGCCCCGGCGAGTTTCGCCGGTGAGCGCGCGTAGCTTGGTGTCGAAGCGAAACTCCTGTCGCTGGTGTCCGACGAAGTCCAGGACGGTTAGCACGGCCTTGTTGGGCGTGCGGCGAAGTCCGCGACCGAGTTGCTGCAAGAAGATGGTGGCGCTCTCGGTGGGGCGGAGGAACAGCACCGTGTCGACGTCGGGCAGGTCCAGACCCTCGTTGAACAGGTCGGCGGCGAAGAGGATGTTGACTCGGCGCGACGTGAGGTCCTCAAGTGCGCGTTGGCGGTCCGCCGCGGGTGTGTCCCCGCTGACCGCGAGCGCGGGGATGCCGGCAGCAGTGAACGTGTCGGCCATGAAGCGTGCGTGGGCGACGCTGACGCAGAAACCGAGTGCGCGCATCGACCTGGGTTCGATGACCTTTTCGTGAAGTTGCTGGAGAACGATCGCGGCCCGCGCCTTGTTGCCGGTGTACACGTGCGAGAGCTCGTTCTCGTCATATCGGCCACGGCTCCAGCTGATGCGCCGTAGGTCGGTGCCGTCCGCGACGGCGAAGTAGTGGAACGGGCAGAGCAGGTCCTTGCCAAGCGCGTCCCACAACCGCAGCTCGGTGGCGGTGCGCCCCTCGAAGAACTCGGCGCGGACGTCGATGCCGTCGGCGCGCTCGGGAGTTGCGGTGAGGCCGAGCAGTTCGCGCGGGGTCAGGTGGTCGAGGATCCGTCGGTAGGTCGGCGCCTGCGCGTGGTGGAACTCGTCAATGACCACGATGTCGTAGGCGTCGGCAGGGATGTTCGTGACGCCGTACGACTGCAGGGACTGCACACTGGCGAAGACGTGGTCCCATCTCTCAGGGCGCGCGCCGGCGACATACAGCTCACCGAACGTGTGGTCGGCGAGGACTTCTTGGTAGGTCCGCAGGGACTGCTCGAGGATTTCCTTGCGGTGCGCGACGAAGAGGAGTCGCGGCCGGTCGGTTGGCGTGGGCCCGCACATTCGGCGGTAGTCGAGTGCGGCGACCACCGTCTTGCCCGTCCCGGTGGCGGCGACGACCAGATTGCGGTGGCGACCGTGCACGTCGCGCTCAACTGCTAACTCATCGAGCATGTGCTGCTGGTAGCTGAAAGGTCGGACCTCGAGTCCGGACAGGCTGATGGTCACGCGGTCGTGCTGCCGGCGTCCCGAGGCTTCGGCGAGTGCGTCGTCCAAGCGATCCCGGTCGACGTCTGGGTCGTAGAGCTCGAAGCTCGTGTCGTTCCAGTAGGTATCGAACGTGCCACGAAACTTGTCCAGGAGCGACGGGGTGGCGACCCGGGACAATCGGACGTTCCATTCCACTCCGTCGAGGAGGGCGGCGCGGGAGAGGTTGGAGGAGCCGACGTAGGCCGTGTCGTATCGGGTCTGGCGACGAAACATCCATGCCTTGGCGTGCAGTCGGGTGCGGGCGGCGTCGTACTGGATCCGTACCTCCGCGCCCAGCTCCCGCACGAGCCGGTCGAGCGCAGCCCGCTCGGTCGCGCCCATGTAGGTCGTCGTAATTACGCGCAGCGGAGCCCGGCGACGGCGCAGTCGTCCCAGCTCGTCCTCCACAAGCCGGAGACCATGCCACTTCACGAAGGCGCACAGCAGATCAACCTCGTCCGCGGTGTCGATCTCGGCGCGCAACTCGCCGGCAAGGTTGGGCTCGCCGACGCCGTTCGTCAACAGCGCAGCGTCCGAAAGTGGCGTCTTGGGCCGAACCGGCTGGATCTCGACCACCCCGGGGCCAGGCCGCGCGGCGAGGCGACGCAACTGACGTGCGGGGGCGTCGACTTCCGTAACGGGGACCTCGAGCAACGCGACGAGATCGTTGACGAGCTGAAGCCGGCCATCGGGATCGGTCCGGTCTTCCAGGGCACGGCGAGTGAGCTGATAGACGTGCCGAGCCAGCACGTGCGGTTGGTCAACCGGGTCGACCTTGGCGAACTCGGCCTCCTGCGCAACCTGCCCAGCGAGTGCCAGGTGCATCGCCTGGGTCACGAGTTGCTCGTGTAACCCGGGGGCCATTGGCTGTTCGGTCACTTGCCAAAGCTCTCATGCTGCGCTGCCACCTCGTGAAGCAACTGAGCACACAAGAGTCATGATCGGGGCTTGGATATGCGGCCACCTTGGGTGTCACTGACCTTGGGTAGACCGGTTCGTTGGAAGACAAGGCCAGGCGGTTCCGCCGCCCCAGTCCCTCTAGAAGCCGGATCTTGGAGTCGACCAGCTCACTCCAGAACGAGAGAACCTAGGCTGAGCTGCGGAAACTCTGGTGGAGCCTAGGGGACTCGAACCCCTAACCCCCTGCTTGCAAAGCAGGTGCGCTACCAATTGCGCCAAGGCCCCTGGGCGGGTGCGCCCGCGGTGGAGGACCGGGTCAGGAACGCTCGACCGGGTCGGTGGCCTCGGCCCACAGGGCCTGCTCGGCCTGGCCGTCGTCGAAACGACGCTTGGCGATCAGCGCGCCAGCAGCGGCGAGGGCGACGAGGACGAGCTTCTTCATGGTGCGGTCTCCAGGGTGGGGCGGGTCCGGCGCGAGCCGGGGTCTGGGTGACATTCCTACCAGCCGGGCCCCGGCGCGGCCCACCTGACCCGGACCCGACACCTGGGCCTGCCGCTCGCAGCCCGCCGTCCGCCGGGCCCCGCCGCCCACCGGAGCCGATCCTGCGTTCGGCCCTGCAACGCTGCGAGCACTGCAAGGCTGGTCGCAGCTGGAGGGGGCCTTGCCGTGCAGACATCGACCATGACCGCAGCGGTGCCCGTCCTGGGCGCCGCGCTCGCCGGCGTGCTCACCGCGCCCGGCCTGCCTCCGCTGCTGGTCACAGCCGTGAGCGACCTCGCCCAGCTGCTCGCCGCCCTCGCCGCGACCCTCGGCTGCCTGGCCGCCGCACGCCGGGCCGACGGCCCCCGCGGGCGGGCCTGGACGCTGGTCGCGGCCGGCGCCGGGGCGTGGGCGGCGGGCCAGGCGGTCTGGACCGCCTACGAGGTCGGGCTCGGCCGCTCCGTGCCGTTCCCCTCGCTCGCCGACGTCGGGTTCCTCGCCTTCCCGATCCTGTGCACCGCCGGGCTCGCCGTGCGTCTCGGCGCCGACGGTCACCGGCTGCTGGCGCGGGGCCGGGACCTGATGGACGGCACCATCATCGCCCTGTCCCTGACCGCGCTGTCCTGGACGTTCGTGCTCGCCCCCCTCGTCGCCGAGGGGTCCGAGGGCCCCACCGCGTCCCTGGTCCTCTCGGTCGCCTACCCCGTCGGTGACGTCGTCCTGGTGACGCTGGTGCTGCTGCACCTGTCCCGGGTCGGCACGGCGCAGCGGCCCACCCTCGTGCTGCTCGGCCTCGGCCTGGGGATCTTCGCCGTCGCCGACTCGACGTTCGTCTACCTGACCACCACCGGCACGTACAGCTCCGGTGACCTCGTCAGCGCCCTGGGGTGGACGGTCGGGCTGCTCCTCGTCGCCACCGCCGGGTTCGGCGCTCCCCACGGCCCCGCCGCCGACGTCGCCACGGTGGCCGGCGCCGGCCGGGGCGGGCCGGTCGGCGCCGAGGTCGCGTCCTGGGCGCAGATGGTGCTGCCCTACGCACCCGTGCTGCTCGCCGTCACCGCGCTCGCCGCGCAGGTCCTGGAGCGTGCGCCGGCGGCACTGGCCGACCTGAGCCTGGCCGGGGCGCTGGTCGTGCTGCTCCTCGTGCGCCAGCTGCTCTCGATGGCCGACAACCACCGGCTCCTGGTCGCGCTGGGCCACGCGCACGCGCTGCTCGAGCACCAGGCGCACCACGACACTCTCACCGGTCTGGCCAACCGGGCCCTGTTCCACCAGCGGCTGGACGCGGCGCTGCGCCAGCAGCAGGACCCGTTCGCCGTGCTGTTCTGCGACCTCGACGACTTCAAGCGGGTCAACGACGAGCTCGGCCACGACGCCGGGGATGCGGTGCTGCGCGCCGTCGCGGGCCGGCTGCTGGCGTGCGTGCGCCGCGAGGACACCGTGGCCCGCCTGGGCGGCGACGAGTTCGCCCTCATCATCGCCGGGCCGGAGGCCCACGGCGCCGTGGCCCAGCGCGTCGTGGACGCGGTCGCCCCGTCGATCGCGGTGCGCGGCCACCAGGTGTCGATCACGGTCAGCGTCGGCTACCTCGTGAAACCCGTGACCCAGGACGCCGGGGCGAGCACGGAGCAGGGCCAGCGCATGGCGGACCTGGTGCTGCAGCTCGCCGACGAGGCGATGTACGACGCCAAGGCCCTGGGCAGGAGAGTGGGCAAGGGCCAGGCGGTGGCCGCGCCGACGCAGGAGGTCGGGCGTGGGGAACGGGTGGGCCTAACAGGACTTGAACCTGTGACCTCTTCCTTATCAGGGAAGCGCTCTAACCGTCTGAGCTATAGGCCCGCTGCCGACCTCGGCCGGCGGGTGGTCGACCAGGCGACCGAGGCGTGACACTACCCCACCGCCGAGGGCGCCCACAAAACGGGTGCGGGCCCCCTCGCCGGGGTGCGTGCGGTCTCAGTCCTGGTCCTCCGCGAGGGTGACCTCGACGCCGCCGAGCAGCGCCGCGGACATGTTGTACAGGAACGCGGTGAGGGTGGCGATGGCCGTGATCAGCACGACGTCGACGGCCGCGACGATCACCGTGAAGCCCAGCACCCGCGCGGTGCCCACGTAGTTCTCCACGTCGAGGTTGGCGGTGTCCGGGCCGCCCACGCTCTCCTGGATGGTGGCGTTGATGGAGTCCCAGACGCCGGCGGCGTCGAGCACCGACCAGATCATCGCCACGGCGACGACGGTGACCACGCCGAAGGCGATCGCGAGCAGGAACGACGTCTTCATCACCGACCACGGGTCGATGCGGGTCAGCCGCAACCGGGCGCGGCGCGGCGCACGCGACGTCCTGGGCCTGCTGGCCGCGGTGCTCGTGGAGCCGGTGTGCTCCTTGCGGGCGGCGGCGTTCGCCCGGTGCTCCCGCGCGGCGGCGGCCATCCGCTCCTGCAGCCGCCGCAGGGCGGGCGGGCGCGGGGAGGAGGACGTCGGCTCCCCGGACGGTCCCTCGGTCCTGGTCACGCCGCTGCGGCTCTCGCCCTCGCTCATCAGCTCTCGCTCCCCTCGGCGCCGTCGTCCTCGGGCTCGACGGTGGCGCGTGCGGTGTCCTCGACCGGGTCGGTCGGCTCGATCATGTCAGCCTCGGCCGGATCCGACGACTCCACCGCCTGCTCCTCGACCTTGGCCTCGACCGAGCGGGCCACCACGGCCACCGAGTCGCCCTTCTTCGGGCTGACGAACTTCACGCCCATCGTGGAGCGTCCGGTGGGGCGGAAGTCGGAGTTGATCGGGCTGCGCACGACCTGGCCCGAGGCGGTGATCGAGAGGACCTCGTCGCCCTCCTCGACGATGAACGCGCCGACCAGGCCGCCGCGGTCCTCGTTGCCCAGCGCCATCGCCTTGATGCCCAGTCCGCCGCGGGACTGCGAGCGGTAGTCGCTGATCCGGGTGCGCTTGGCGAATCCGCCGTCGGTGATGGTGAACACGTACTGGGGCTTGACCTCGGCGACCTCGGCTTCGGTGGCCTCGACGTCCGGGGAGTCCTCGGTGCCCTCGGCGAGGCCGGCGGCCTCCTCGGCGGCGACCTGACGCGCCCGGATGACCGACATCGACAGCAGCGAGTCGTCGTCGCGGAACTTCATCCCCGACACGCCCGAGGTCGCCCGGCCCATCGGGCGCAGCTGGCCGTCGTCGGCGCGGAAGCGGATCGCCTGACCCAGGCGGGAGACGAGCAGGATGTCGTCGTCGCCGTTCACCAGCTCGGCGCCGATCAGCACGTCGTCGTCCTCGCGGAAGTTGATCGCGATGACGCCGGCCTGGCGCGGGGAGTTGTAGTCGGCCAGGCGGGTCTTCTTCACCAGGCCGCTGCGGGTGGCCAGCACCAGGTAGGGGGCCTGGTCGTAGTCGCGGATGGCCAGCACCTGGGCGATCGACTCGTCGGGCTGGAAGCTCAGCAGGCCGGCCACGTGGCCGCCCTTGGCGTCGCGCGAGGCCTCCGGCAGCGAGTAGGCCTTGGTGCGGTAGACCCGGCCGGCGGTGGTGAAGAACAGCAGCCAGTGGTGGTTGGTCGTGGCGATGAAGTGCTCGACCACGTCGTCGCCACGCAGGCTCGCCCCGCGCACCCCCTTGCCGCCGCGCTTCTGCAGCCGGTACTCCTGGCGCTGGGTGCGCTTGGCGTACCCGCCGCGGGTGATCGAGACGACGAGCTCCTCGTCGGGGATCAGGTCCTCCATCGACAGGTCGCCGTCGGCGCCGATGATCTGGGTGCGGCGGTCGTCGCCGTAGCGCTCCACGATCTCGGCGAGCTCGTCGGCCACGATCTGACGCTGGCGGGTGACGTTGGCCAGGATGTCCTCGTAGTCGGCGATCTCGCGCTCGATCTCGGCGAGGCTGTCGACGATCTTCTGACGCTCCAGCGCGGCGAGGCGGCGCAGCTGCATGTCGAGGATGGCGTTGGCCTGGACCTCGTCGATGTCGAGCAGGTCGATCAGGCCCTGGCGGGCGTCGTCGACCTCGGGCGAGCGCCGGATCAGGGCGATCACCTCGTCGAGGGCGTCGAGGGCCTTGACCAGGCCGCGCAGGATGTGGGCCCGCTTCTCGGCCTCGCGCAGCAGGTACTCGGTGCGTCGGCGCACGACCTCGACCTGGTGGGTCACCCAGGTGGAGATGAAGGCGTCGATGCTCAGCGTGCGGGGCACGCCGTCGACCAGCGCCAGCATGTTGGCGCTGAAGTTGGTCTGCAGCTCGGTGTGCTTGAGCAGGTTGTTCAGCACCACGCGGGCCACGGCGTCGCGGCGCAGGGTGACGACCAGGCGCAGGCCGGTGCGGTCCGAGGACTCGTTGTTGACCTCGGCGATGCCCTGGACCCGCCCGGTGTCGGCGAGGTCGAACATCTTCGCGCTCAACGTGTCCGGGTTGACCATGTAGGGCAGCTGGGTGACCACCAGCTGGGTGCGGCCGCCGGTGTCCTCGTCGACCTCGATCACCGCGCGCTGGGTGATCGAGCCCCGCCCCGTGCGGTAGGCCTGCTCGATGCCCTCGTGGCCGACGATGGTGGCGCCGTGGGGGAAGTCGGGGCCCTTGATCCGCTCGATCAGGGCGTCCTGCAGCTCCAGCTTGGTGGCCTCAGGGTGCTCGAGGGCCCACAGCGCGCCCTGGGCGACCTCGCGCAGGTTGTGCGGCGGGATCGAGGTGGCCATCCCGACCGCGATCCCGGCCGAGCCGTTGACCAGCAGGTTCGGGTAGCGCGAGGGCAGCACGACGGGCTCGGCGGAGCGGCCGTCGTAGTTCGGCTGGAAGTCGACGGTGTCCTTGTCGATGTCGCGGACCATCTCCATGGCCAGCGGCGCCATCTTGCACTCGGTGTACCGCATGGCCGCGGGCTTGTCGTCGCCCGGCGAGCCGAAGTTGCCCTGGCCGTGGACCAGCGGACCCCGCATCACCCAGGGCTGGGTGAGCCGGGCGAGGGTGTCGTAGATCGCGGTGTCGCCGTGCGGGTGGTACTGGCCCATCACGTCGCCGACGACGCGGCTGCACTTGGAGAAGCCGCGGTCGGGGCGGTAGCCGCCGTCGTACATCGCGTACAGCACGCGGCGGTGCACCGGCTTGAGGCCGTCGCGGACGTCGGGCAGGGCCCGGCCGACGATGACGGCCATCGCGTAGTCGATGTAGGCGCGCTGCATGGAGGTCTGCAGCTCGACGGGCTCGATCCGGCTGCCGGTCGGCGGGGTGCCGCCGTCGGTGGGGGTCTCGGTCACGATCGCTCTTTCTGGTTGCCTCTACACGTATCTAGGGTTGTTGCTAGAGACCTAGATATCGAGGAATCGGACGTCCTTGGCGTTGCGCTGGATGAAGGACCGGCGCTGGGCGACGTCCTCCCCCATCAGGATCGAGAAGATCTCGTCGGCGTGCGCGGCGTCGTCGAGGGTGACCTGGAGCATCAGCCGGTTGTCGGGGTCCATGGTGGTCTCCCACAGCTCCTTGGCGTTCATCTCCCCGAGGCCCTTGTAGCGCTGCACCGGGTTCTCCCGCGGCAGCTTCTTGCCGGCCGCCTGGCCGTCGCGCAGCAGCGCGTCGCGCTCGGCGTCGGAGTAGACGAACTCGTGCTCGGCCGGCTTGTTCCAGCGCAGCCGGTACAGCGGCGGCTGGGCCATGTAGACGTAGCCGCCGTCGATCAGCGGGCGCATGAAACGGAACAGCAGCGTGAGCAGCAGCGTGTTGATGTGGTGGCCGTCGACGTCGGCGTCGGCCATCAGCACGACCTTGTGGTAGCGCAGCCGGTCGATGTTGAACTCGTCGGTGATCCCGGTGCCGAGCGCGGAGATGATCGCCTGCACCTCGGTGTTGCCGAGCACCTTGTCGAGGCGGGCCTTCTCGACGTTGAGGATCTTGCCGCGGATCGGCAGGATCGCCTGGATCCGCGGGTCGCGGCCCTGGCGCGCCGAGCCGCCGGCGGAGTCGCCCTCGACGATGAAGACCTCGCACTCCTCGGGCTTGCGCGACTGGCAGTCCGAGAGCTTGCCGGGCAGGCCGGCGCGACCGCCGAGGCCCTTGCGGTCGCGGGCGAGGTCGCGGGCCTTGCGGGCCGCGATCCGGGCCATCGCCGCCGCCTGGGACTTGCGCACGATGTCGCGTCCCTCGGCCGGGTTCTGCTCGAACCACGCGCCGAGCTGGTCGTTGGCGGTGCGCTGCACGAAGCTCTTGGCCTCGGTGTTGCCGAGCTTGGTCTTGGTCTGGCCCTCGAACTGCGGCTCGCCGAGCTTGATCGAGATGATCGCGGTCAGGCCCTCGCGGATGTCGTCGCCCGAGACGCGGTCCTCGCGCTTCTTGATCAGGCCCCACTCCTCGCCCCAGTGGTTGACCAGCGAGGTCAGCGAGGCCCGGAAGCCCTCCTCGTGGGTGCCGCCCTCGTGGGTGTTGATGGTGTTGGCGAAGGTGTGCACCGACTCCGAGAAGGTGGTGTTCCACTGCATCGCCACCTCGAGGCTCATCTCGTTCTCGAGGTCGTCGGGCGTGTGGGCCTCGAAGGAGATGATCGTCGGGTTGGCCGCGGTCTTGCGCCGGTTCAGGTACTCGACGTAGTCCACGAGGCCCTGGTCGTAGCGGAAGACCTGCTCGAGGCCGCCGGCCTCGGCGCGCTTGATGGAGTCGGCGCGGTCGTGGTCGATGTCGTCCTCGACCGTGTCGTCCTCGACGGCGTCGACGATCTCCTCGGCGGCGGGGCGCTCGTCGCGCACCACGATCTCGAGGCCCTTGTTCAGGAACGCGTACTCGCGCACCCGGGCGGTGATCGTCTCCAGGGAGTACTGGGTGGTCTCGAAGATCTCCTCCGAGGCGTAGTAGGTGATGGTCGTGCCGGTGCGCTCGCCCGGCTCCATCGCGCGGACCTCCTCGAGGTCGCCGTCCGGGACGCCGACCGAGAACGTCTGGCGCCACAGGTGGCCGCGGTTGCGGACCTCGGCGACGACGTGCGAGGAGAGCGCGTTGACCACCGAGACGCCGACGCCGTGCAGGCCGCCGGAGACCTTGTAGCCGCCGCCGCCGAACTTGCCGCCCGCGTGCAGGATCGTCAGCGCCATCGTCAGCGCCGGCATCTCCTGACCCGGGGCGGTGTCGGTGGGGATGCCCCGGCCGTTGTCCTCGACCCGGACGCCGCCGTCGGCGAGGAGGGTGAGGACGATCCGGTCGCAGTGGCCGGCCAGCGCCTCGTCGACCGCGTTGTCCACGATCTCCCAGATCAGGTGGTGCAGGCCGCGCTCGCCGGTGGAGCCGATGTACATGCCGGGGCGCTTGCGCACCGCCTCGAGACCCTCGAGGACCTGGATCGCGGAGGCGTCGTAGGTGGTGTCGACGTGGTCCCGGGTGGAGCCGGAGGTGGGTGGCGTGAACGCCGACGGGGCGGGACCGGCTGCTGCGGCGGGGGGAGCGACCTCGTCCGAGGCGGGGGTCTCCTCGGGGGCCGGGTTCTCGTCGGTCACGCACAACCTCTTCACGCTGGGTTCGACTGCTCGGGCCGCGCGTCGCGACCTCCCCCAGTCTACCCGCCAGGGCCGCCCAGGCCATGCGCGCACCACACCGGCCCCCTCGCGCACGCCGAAACAGGCACCTGTGCGCCCCGTGAGGGCCACTTCTGGCGCCGTTCGGGGGGTGCGCCGGGGACCTGTACCGCTCTCGGGATCCTGACGGCCTCAGATCGCCGGTCAGCCGTAGGTGTCGCGCGGGCCTCGGCTGTCGCGGGTCGAGAGCCGGTTGCGGGTCCACGCCGGGCTCTGCGGGCCGAGCACCTCCATCGCGACCACCGTGCCCTCGCCGAGCTCCTCGGCGAGGCGGCGCAGCAGGGTCGGGGCGAGCAACCGGAGCTGGGTGGACCAGGCGGTGGAGTGGGCGCGCACCACGAGCCGGCCGTCGACGAAGGACTCCGGCGTGCTGTGCTCGGCGACGTCGGCGCCGACCAGCTCGTCCCAGCGGGCGAAGACGCTGCGCACCCGCAGGTCGAGCTCCCAGCCGTGCTGGGCCACGAGGCGCGCCAGGCTGCTGGAGACCAGCTGGGGGTCCCGGGCGTCGGGATGCGCGCCGGACGTGCGGCCGCCGCGCGCAGCGCCCCCGGCGGCCGGGGCCGGCCCCGGGGCACCGCCCTGCCGCGACCGGCCCGAGCCGGGCCCGGGACGTCGGGACCCGCGCGCGGGCAGGGCGGCGCCCGCCGCGGCCCGGGCCGCGGCGCGGGCGAGGTCGAGGCCGTCGTCCTGGTGCTCCTCGGCGGCCGGGCCGGTGGACGGCGCCGGCAGGGCGGCGTCGTCCCCCCCGGCGCCCGCGCCCCCGCGCTCAGGCACCGGTGCCGGCCCGCTCGGGCTCGCCGCGCGGCGAGCCCGCAGCCTCCTGACCTGCGACGTCGCCGCCGGCCACCTCGAGGACGACCTCGCCTCCGCCGACGGCGTAGCGCGCCCCGGCCAGCGCCTGGGGCACGTCCCCGGGCACGGCCGCGGTGACCAGCACCTGCTCGGCGTCCGCGACCAGCTCGGCCAGCTGGCGGCGGCGCTCGGCGTCCAGCTCGGCGAAGACGTCGTCGAGGATCAGGATGGGGTCGTCCCCGTCGTCGCGGAGCAGGTCGTAGGAGGCCAGGCGCAGGGCGAGCGCGAAGGACCAGCTTCTCCCCGTGCGAGGCGTAGCCCTTGACCGGCAGCGGGTCGGTGGCGCCGCCGGGACCGGCGAGGGTCAGCGTCAGGTCGTCGCGCTGCGGGCCGACGAGGGTGACGCCCCGGTCGAGCTCCTCGCCGCGGCGACGGGCCAGCTCCCCGCGCAGCGCCTCGGCCAGCGAGGCGCGCTCGGGCGCGGCCACCTCGAGGCCCTCGGGCTCCGGGCAGGCCGAGCGGTAGGCCAGGCCCACGTCCTCGCGGACCGCCCCCCGGGCGACGGTGGCGTACGCCGCGCCGGCCCAGGGCCGCAGCGCCTCCACGAGGGCCAGCCGCTCGGCCCACAGCTCGGCGCCGGAGCGGGTCAGGTGGTCGTCCCACACCTCGAGGGTGGCCAGCGCGCCCTCGGCCGCCCCCCCGCGGGCGTGTCGGGCGGTCTTGAGCAGGCTGTTGCGCTGGCGCAGGACCCGGTCGTGCTCGGCGCGGACGCCGGCCAGCCGCGGCGCGCGCAGGACCAGCAGGTCGTCGAGGAAGCGGCGCCGCTCGGAGGGGTCTCCCTTGACCAGGGCGAGGTCCTCGGGGGAGAAGACGACCGTGCGCAGCAGGCCCACCAGGTCGCGGGCGCGCGGCAGCGGGGAGCGGTTCACCCGCGCGCGGTTGGCGCGGCCGGGGTTCAGCTCGACCTCGAGCACCGCGGTGCGTCCGTCGCGCACCACCGCGGCGCGCACCACGGCCTGGTCGGTGCCGGCGCGCACCAGGGGGGCGTCGGTGGCCACGCGGTGCGAGGAGAGCCGCGAGAGGTAGTCGACGGCCTCGACGAGGTTGGTCTTGCCCTGGCCGTTGCGGCCCACGAACGCGGTGACCCCGGGGCCCAGGGGCACCTCGGCGCTCGCGTAGGAGCGGAAGTTGTGCAGGGTGAGGTGCGAGACGTGCACTGCCTGCGTCCTTTCCTCTCCCGGGCGGGCTCGCCCAGCCTAGGCTCCGGTCCATGGCACAGCCACCGGCCGGTACCCCCGGGCGCCGGGACCCCGGAGCCGACCTCCCCCTCGCACCGTGGCGTCCCGGCTGGCAGCACGCGCCGGCCGCGGCGACGCCCGTGCCGCTGTTCCTGGTGGCCCGCGACGGGCGGCCGGTCGGGCCCTACGACCTGCACGGACTGGCCTCGCTCGCGGTGGCCGGCGGTCTGCGCGGGGCGGCCATGCTGCGCCGCACCGAGGAGGACGCCTGGTTCCCCGCGCGCGAGGTCCCGGGCCTGTTCTCGCACCGCGAGTGGACCGTCGCGCTGCTGCTCTCGCTCACCCTGGGTGTCCTCGGCGTCGACCGGTTCTACCTGGGGCAGCTGTGGCTGGGCGCCGCGAAGCTGTTCACCGTCGGCGGCCTGGGCCTGTGGTACCTCCTCGACGTGGTGCTGCTCACCCTGCGCCGGGTGCGCGACGTCGACCGCCGACCGCTGCGCTGAGCCGCTGACCTGGGCTTGCGCCGGGGACGCTCAGCCCTGGGAGCCGCCCTTCGGCGGCTCGGTGCGGGTGGCGTGGCCGCCGAACTGGTTGCGCATCGCGGCGACCGCCTTCATCGCCGGGCTGTCGTCCTGGCGCGAGCCGAAGCGGGCGAACAGGGAGGCGGCGATGGCGTTGAGGGGCACGGCGTGGTCGATGGCCGCCTCGACGGTCCACCGGCCCTCGCCGGAGTCGTCGGCGTAGCCGGCGATCTCGTCGAGGTGGGTGTCGTCGCGCAGCGAGGCCACGAGCAGGTCGAGCAGCCAGGAGCGGATGACGGTGCCGCCGCGCCAGGAGTCGAAGACGTCGACGACGTTCTCGACCATCTCGGACTTCTCCAGCAGCTCCCAGCCCTCGGCGTAGGACTGCATCAGCGCGTACTCGATGCCGTTGTGCACCATCTTGGCGAAGTGGCCGGCGCCCGGCTTGGGCCCGGCGTGCACGAAGCCGCTCTCGCCCTCGGGCCGCAGCGCGTCGAAGGCCGGCTGGACCTTGGCGACGTCGTCCTGGGAGCCGCCGCACATCAGGGCGTAGCCGTTCTCCAGGCCCCACACGCCGCCCGAGACGCCGCAGTCGACGAAACCGACGCCCTGGGCGTCGAGGATCCTGGCGTGCTCCTCGTCGTCGGTCCAGCGCGAGTTGCCACCGTCGACGACCAGGTCGCCCTCGTGCAGCAGGTCGGCGAGGGCCTGGACGGTCTCGCGGGTCGGGTCGCCCGAGGGCACCATCACCCAGACCACCTTCGGGGAGGGCAGCTGCTCGACGAGCTCCTCGAGGCTGGTGACGTCGGCGACGTCGGGGTTGCGGTCGTAGCCCACGACCGTCAGCCCCGCGTTGCGCATCCGGGTGCGCATGTTGCCACCCATCTTGCCCAGGCCGATGAGTCCGATGGTCATCGTGGTGTCAGCCATGCTCAGGTCCTTTGCGGTGGAGGTGATGTGCCGGTCGGGCTCGGGGTCGGGTGGCTCGGGTGGGCGTCAGGACAGCAGGCGCCGCGGCATCAGCAGGTAGCGGAAACCCGGGTCCTCGTCGCCGTCGGCGACCGAGCCGCTCATCACGACCGGCTTCGCGGGCTGGGTGAAGGCCAGCTCGACGACGCCCTCGTCGATCGCGGTGAGGCCGTCGAGCAGGAACTGCGGGTTGAAGCCGGTGGTCAGGTCGGCGCCGGTGATCTCGGCCTCGATGGACTCCGAGGCCTGCGCCTCGTCCCCGGAGCCGGCGTCGAGGGTCAGCGTGCCGTCGCTGAACGCGAGCTGGACCGCGGTGTTGCGCTCCGCGACCAGCGCGACCCGCTTGACCGACTCGACCAGGGCGGCCTTGTCGACGCGGGCCACGGTGAGCTGCTCGGCCGGGAACAGGCTCCTGACCTTGGGGAACTCGCCGTCGAGCAGGCGGGTGGTGGTGCGACGCAGCCCGCCGGGGGCGTTGCCCTCGAAGCCGATCAGGCCCTCGCCGCTGCCGCCGGCCGAGAGCGCGATGGTGACCTCGCTGCCCGCGGTCAGGGACTTGGCGGTGTCCCCGAGCACCTTGGCCGGCACCAGGGCGGCCAGGGTCTCGTCCGGGGTGCGGGGGCTCCAGGCCAGCTCGCGCTGGGACAGGCGGAACCGGTCCGTGGCCAGCAGCGACATCGTGGAGCCGTCGATCTCGAGCCGGACGCCGGTGAGCACCGGGAGCATGTCGTCGCGCCCGGCGGCGGTGACGGCCTGGGCCACGGCGTGCGCGAACGCGTCGCTGCCCACGGTGCCGGTCGCGGTGGGCATCTCGGGGATGGAGGGGTAGTCCTCGACCGGCATCGTCTGGAGGCTGAATCGGGCGGAACCGCAGGTCAGCGAGACGCGGGAGCCCTCGAGGCTCAGCTCGACGGGCTTGGCGGGCAGGCTCCGGCAGATGTCGGCGAGCAGGCGGCCCGAGACCAGCACGGTTCCCTCCTCGCTGACGTCGGCGTGCAGGTTGGCCCGCGCGGAGGTCTCGTAGTCGAAGCTGGACAGCACCAGGCCGTCGTCGGAGGCGGCCACGAGCAGGCCCGCGAGGACCGGGACGCTCGGCCGCACGGGGAGCGTGCGGGCCGCCCAGGCGACGGCGTCGGCGAACACGTCGCGTTCGACACGGAACTTCACAGTGGGGGTCCTTCGAGGTGGTCGCGGTGGGAGCCGAATCCTGCCACGTCGCCCGCACCGACCACGAGAGCCCGGCGGTCATCCACAGGCAGCAGCCCGTTCCGTGGTGCACCGATGATCGGGACCACTGGAGGTACGTCGTAGTCGTAGGAGTGGTGGAATCTGTGGACGGGCCACGTCGTCGCAGGTCACCGCGCTCGACCAGGTTGCACAGGGGGTGTGGAGGACGCGGTGGGCGAACCGCGGGGTCCTGTGCAGCGACGCGACCCGGTGCAGGGGCGGTGCGAGTCGTCCACAGGTCGTCCCCGGGGTGGAGCACCGGGGCGACCCCGGGTCCACATCTTGCACGCGTGTAGTTC
This sequence comes from uncultured Actinomycetota bacterium, assembly GCA_963728085.1. Classification (GTDB taxonomy): domain Bacteria; phylum Actinomycetota; class Actinomycetes; order Propionibacteriales; family Nocardioidaceae; genus Nocardioides. The sequence goes on from CAVSIQ010000004.1 coordinate 252,249, forward strand.
GCCCCGGTCGGGCCCGACGCCGGTGCGCGTCAGGCCGACTGCTGACGGGCGGCCAGCTTGACCCGGTTGGTGAGCTCGCTGACCTGGTTGAAGACCTGGCGCCGCTCGGCGAGCAGCTGGTTGATCTTGCGGTCGGCGTACATCACCGTGGTGTGGTCGCGATTGCCGAAGTGGGCGCCGATCTTGGGCAGCGAGAGCGAGGTGAGCTCGCGGCACAGGCACATGGCGATCTGGCGGGCCATCACGAGGTGCCGGCCGCGGCTGGGCCCGGTGAGCTCCTCGATGGTCAGCGAGAAGTAGTCGGCGGTCTGGGCGATGATCAGCGGCGCGGTGATCTCGGGCTCGCCGCCCTCGGGGATCAGGTCCTTGAGCACGATCGCGGCCAGGGTCATGTCGACGTCCTGGCGGTTGAGGTTGGCGAAGGCCGTGACCCGGATCAGGGCGCCCTCGAGCTCGCGGATGTTGGTCTGGATCTTGGAGGCGATGAACTCGAGCACGTCGGGCGGCGCGGTGAGACGGTCCATCGCGGCCTTCTTGCGCAGGATCGCGATCCGGGTCTCGAGGTCGGGGGGCTGCACGTCGGTGATCAGGCCCCACTCGAACCGGTTCCGCAACCGGTCCTCGAGCGCCTCGAGGCGCTTGGGGGGGCGGTCGGAGGTCAGCACGATCTGCTTGTTGGCGTTGTGCAGCGTGTTGAAGGTGTGGAAGAACTCCTCCTGGGTCTGGGTCTTGCCCTCCAGGAACTGGATGTCGTCGATCAGCAGCACGTCGACGTCGCGGTAGCGCCGCTTGAACCGGTCCTGCCGGTCGTCGCGGATCGCGTTGATGAACTCGTTGGTGAACTCCTCGCTGGAGACGTAGCGCACCTTCGAGCCGGTGTAGAGGCTGCGCACGTAGGTCCCGATCGCGTGCAGCAGGTGGGTCTTGCCCAGCCCGGAGTCGCCGTAGACCAGCAGCGGGTTGTACGCCTTGCCCGGGGCCTCGGCCACCGCGACGGCGGCCGCGTGCGGGAAGCGGTTGGACGAGCCGATGACGAAGGTCTCGAAGGAGTACTTCGGGTTGAGCCGGGTCTCGGCCGAGCGGGCGGAGCCGGCGGCGAGGTCCTCGGCGCGCGGCCCCGCGGGCCGGTGCTGGCGGCCCTGGTCCTGGGCCTCGTCGCGGTCGAGGTAGCGCTCGGGGTCGCGGTCGGGCCCGTCGAGCGCACCGCGCAACCGTGGCCTTGTCGACATGTCGTCGTATCGATTCATCGACGAGTCGGCTTGTTCCACGTCCTCGCCCGCGACGTCCTGCAGGGCGGAGTTCACGGTGACCGCGATCCGGATCTCCCGGGCGAAGCGGACCGTGAGGGCGTCCTCGAGCTGCGAGCGGAGCCGACCCTCCAGCTGGGCCCGGGTGAACTCGTTCGGCACCTCGATGATCGCGGTGCTCTCGTGCAGCGTGACCGGCGCGCTCGCGCGCAGCCAGGCCTTCTGCCCGGGCTGGAGGTCGTCGACGACGGCGCGCCAGGCGACCTCGAGTGCTTCGCTGCCCTGCTCCACGAGCGGGTCCCTCCTCCTCCGGCACGAGCCGGATCCCCCGCGATGACGCTCACCGTGCCGGGCACCCGGACCAGGCCGGGCCTCATGCGTCCACAACGTTATCCACAGGTTGTGCATGGACGCGCCGGATCGGGGGCCTTCCGGTCCCCAGCACGGCGACGACACGGCAGGTCACAGCATCGTCGCAGGTCAGGAGGGAATCGAGGGGGTCTCACCGGCGCTGCCCGGCCGGCGTGGACGGGTCCGACGAGCGGGCCGGACCACGCGTCCGGACCCCGTGAACCTAATCGCGTGACGCCCCGTCGGCAAGCCGTCATCCACAGGGCGGGGCCGGTCGACCGCGGGGTTGTGGACAGTCGCGCGGCGCGGCCGCCGTCGGGGGTCGTGGTGGGTTTGACCCCCCTGAGCGCCAGCGCGTACCGTTCGTTGGTCATCCGAGGTCGACCGAGCCCGGCGGGGGCTGCCCAGCAACACCGGGCGACCGCGTCGTGCGTCCGGTCGAGACCACCGCGAGGCTGCGCTCCTGCGAGCGTGCCCCTCCTGCGAGTGGACCCCACGCTGCAACCCGAAAGAGACGTCCCGTGAGCAAGCGCACGTACCAGCCGAACAACCGTCGCCGGCACAAGGTGCACGGTTTCCGCCTCCGGATGCGCACCCGCGCCGGGCGCTCGATCCTGAGCTCGCGTCGCCGCAAGGGCCGCAAGAGCCTGGCCGTCTGAGCCGCTCGGCGGACCTGAGCCCCGACCTGCCGTGCTGCCCGCCGCCCACCGCCTCACCGACCCGTCGAGCTACCGACGGGTGCTGCGGCGCGGGCGGCGTCGTGCTTCCCGGACGGTGGTCGTGACCCTCGCTCCCCCCGCCCCGGCCGCCGCCGAGGTCCCCGGGCCGGTCCGGGTGGGCCTGGTGGTCTCCAAGGCCGTCGGCAACGCCGTGGTCCGCAACCGGGTCAAGCGCCGCCTTCGCCACCTGGCCGCCGCACGCCTGGGTGGCCTCGAGCCGGGCACCGACCTGGTGGTGCGGGCCCTGCCGGCGTCGGCCACCGCCAGCTCCGCACGACTGGGCCGCGACCTCGACGGCTGCCTCGAGCGCTGCCTGGCCCCGCGCGACACCCCGCGCGACGCCTCGGTGTCGCGGTGAGGCACCTGCTCGTCGGACTGCTGCGGGTCTACCGCCTGCTGATCAGCCCCCTCTACGGTGACGTCTGCCGCTACTACCCCTCGTGCTCGGCCTACGCTCTGGAAGCAGTGCAGCGTCACGGCAGCCTCCGTGGCACGTGGCTGACCGCACGTCGCCTGATCCGCTGCCACCCGTGGGCCGAGGGTGGCGTCGACCACGTCCCCGGTCACGTCCGGCACGACGACCTGAACCACGACAAGCAAGGAGCCTGATCGAGCGTGGGAACCCTGAACGATCTTGGACACCTCGTCATGGAGCCCCTCTACTACGCCATCTCGGCGGTGATGCTGGCCTTCCACTGGGTCTTCACCCGGGTGCTCCCCGCCGACGGCGGCTCCGCCTGGGCGTTGTCGATCATCGGGCTGACGCTGGTGATCCGCGTGATGCTGATCCCGCTGTTCGTCAAGCAGATCAAGTCCAGCCGGAACATGCAGCTCATCCAGCCCAAGGTGATGGAGCTGCGCAAGAAGTACGGCCACGACCGGCAGCGCATGGCCGAGGAGCAGATGAAGCTCTACAAGGACTCGGGCACCAACCCGTTCGCGTCCTGCCTGCCGCTGCTGCTGCAGATGCCGATCTTCTTCGCCCTGTTCCGCCTGCTCAACGCCGCGTCCAAGGGTGAGTCCCACGGCCTGCTGACGCCCACGCTGGCCCGGCAGTTCGGCGCCTCGAAGCTGTTCGGCACCATCCCGATCGCCGACACCTTCTGGGCCTCGCGCGTCTGGGGCCCCGACCCGCAGCTGGCCGTGATGCTGGTGGCGCTGGTGCTGGTGCTCTCGATGACCGCGACCACGTTCATCACCCAGCGCCAGCTGATGAGCAAGAACATGCCGGCCGACGCGATGAAGGGCCAGTACGCCCAGCAGCAGAAGATGCTGCTCTACATCCTCCCGGTCGCGTTCGGCCTCGGCGGCGTCGCCTTCCCGATCGGGGTCCTCCTGTACTGGACGACGTCGAACCTGTGGACGATGGGCCAGCAGTTCTACGTGATCCGCAACAACCCGGCGCCCGGGACGCCTGCCGAGACCGCCAAGATCGAGCGCGACAAGGCCAAGGCGATCCGCAAGGGCGAGATCCCCGAGGTGGAGCCCGCCCCGCCGGCGCCCGTCGCGGCGTCGCGTCCGACCCAGCGCCAGCAGCCCAAACGCCAGACCAAGCAGCAGCGGCAGCAGGCCAGCAAGGGCTCCCGGCCGACGAACAAGAAGGGAAAGTCGTGAGCGAGCACACCGACGAGAACGAGACGACCCCGCCGACCGGCGAGAGCGTCACCGAGCCGGCGAAGCCCCCCGCCGAGCCCGCTGACGAGCCCGCCGAGCCCACTGACGAGCCCGCCGCCGACGGCGGGGGGCGGGTCTCCCTGCTCGAGCGGGAGGGTGACATCGCCGCCGACTACCTCGAGGAGCTCCTCGACATCGCGGACCTCGACGGTGACCTGGACATGGACGTCGAGGGTGACCGCGCGGCGGTCTCCATCGTCGGTGCCGACCTGGGCCAGCTCGTCGGCGGCCGCGGCGAGGTGCTGGACGCCCTGCAGGAGCTGACCCGCCTCGCGGTCTACCGCGAGACCGGCGAGCGGTCCCGGATGATGCTCGACATCAGCGGCTACCGCGCCGACCAGCGCCGCCGACTGGTGGAGCTGGCCGAGAGGACCATCGCCGAGGTGCGCGAGTCCGGCGCGCCGGCCTCGCTGGACCCGATGAGCCCGTTCGAGCGCAAGGTCGTGCACGACGCCGTGGCCGACGCCGGGCTGGCCTCGGAGTCCGAGGGCACCGAGCCCCGGCGCTACGTCGTGGTGCACCCGAGCGCCTGATGGGCGACGTTCCACGTGAAACACCCCCCGTGCCGGAGGCGGCGCGGGGGGTGTTCTCGTCTGAGACCCTCCCCGCCGTCGAGCGGTACGCCGCTCTGCTGGCCACCCTCGGGGTGGAACGCGGCCTGATCGGGCCCCGTGAGGTCCCCCGGCTGTGGGACCGTCACCTCCTCAACTGCGCCGCGCTCGCTCCGGCCGTGCCCGACGCAGCGTCCGTCGCCGACGTGGGCTCGGGCGCCGGCCTGCCCGGGCTCGTGCTTGCGCTCGCCCGACCGGACCTGGCGGTCACCCTCGTCGAGCCGCTGCTGCGGCGCACCGTGTTCCTCGAGGAGGTCGTCGCCGAGCTCGGCCTGACCTCCGTCACGGTGACCCGCGGCCGCGCCGAGGCGTTGCACGGCGTCGAGCGGTTCGACCTGGTGACGTCGCGGGCCGTCGCTCCTCTGGGGCGCCTGCTCGGCTGGTGCATGCCGCTGGTGGCCCCGGCCGGTGAGATGCTGGCCCTGAAGGGGTCCTCGGTCGAGGACGAGATCGAGACCGTCCGCCCGGCGCTGCACGGGCTCGGCTACGCCGAGCCGGAGATCGTCGTCCTCGGTCCCGACCAGGCTGCCCCCGTCCGTGCGGTGCGGGTTCGGTGGGCGGACCCGGCACGGGTATCTTGGCCGATCGTGCCCCCCGCGGGCCGGCCCTCCGGCGTGGGGCGGCGAACCAGGAACGGACGGAAGGGACGGCGATGACCCAGCAGCCGCACAGCGACGACGGACGGGGTCCGGTGGGCTCCTGGACGTTATCCACCGGTGGCGCGGCCACCGCTGAGCGCGTTTCTCCACAGTCTGTACCCCTTTCTCCACAAGGCCCGGGCCCGGAGTCCCCCGCGAGCGGGTCGGCCGAGGGTCTCGTTTCACGTGAAACACGCCCCCGTGCGGTGGCCGCCCCCGGCCCCCGCACCGCGGCCGAGCTGGCCGCCCTGGACGTCGGTCGCGACGAGGGCCAGACCCCGCTCGCCCGGGCGGCCCAGCACTCGGTGCTGGCTCGCCAGCAGGGTTCCCGCCGCCCGGTCTCACCTCGTCCCGGGGCCACCCGGGTGTTCGTGGTGGCCAACCAGAAGGGCGGGGTGGGCAAGACGACCTCGACGGTGAACGTCGCGGCTGGCCTGGCCCAGCTCGGCCAGCGGGTGCTGGTGATCGACCTCGACCCCCAGGGAAACGCCTCGACGGCGCTGAACGTGGAGCACCACCGCGGCGTCCCGGGCACCTACGACGCGCTCGTGGAGGACGTCCCGCTCGCCGACGTCACGCAGCCGTGCCCCGACGTCGCCGGTCTGGACGTGGTCCCGGCCTCGATCGACCTCGCCGGGGCCGAGATCGAGCTGGTGGCGATGGAGGAGCGCGAGGTGCGCCTGCGCCGCGCACTGGCCGGCCACCCGCGGATCGGCAGCGCCGAGCAGGTCGGCGAGGACCGCTACGACTACGTCCTGGTCGACTGCCCGCCCTCGTTGGGGCTGCTCACGCTGAACGCGCTGGTCGCGGGCGCGGAGATGATGATCCCGATCCAGGCCGAGTACTACGCGCTGGAGGGCCTCGGACAGCTGATCGAGACCGTGGAGATGGTGCGGGCGCACCTGAACCCCGCGCTGTCGGTCAGCACGATCCTGCTCACCATGTACGACGCGCGCACCCGGCTGGCCGCCGGCGTCGCGGCCGACGTGCGGGGCCACTTCGGTGACCAGGTGCTGCGCACGGCGATCCCCCGCTCGGTGCGGGTCTCGGAGGCCCCCTCCTACGGCCAGACCGTGATGACCTACGAGCCGGGCTCCCCCGGTGCGCTGAGCTATCTCGAGGCCGCCCGCGAGATCGTCGAGCGGATGGTGTCGCGATGAACCGCCCCGCACCCCGCCGCGGTCTGGGCCGCGGCCTGGGCTCCCTGATCCCGACCGAGGCGCCCGGGCCGACCCCGGACCCGGCCGCGCCGGACCCGGCCACCGCGGTCCCGGCCACCGCGGTCCCGGCCGCGGAGGGCCCGGCGGGCGGGTCGGAGGAGACCGGCGCGGGCCGCGCCGCGGCACCGGTGGCGCCGGCCCCCGGCAGCCCGTCGGCCGGGCCCGACCTGGCCCCGGTGGACGGGGCGTACTTCGCCGAGCTGCCTCCCGAGCAGATCCGCCCCAACCGGTCGCAGCCGCGACGGGTGTTCGACGAGGACGACATGGCCGAGCTGGTCCACTCGGTGCGGGAGATCGGGCTGCTGCAGCCCGTGGTGGTCCGCCGCCTCGGCCCGGACTCCTACGAGCTGGTCATGGGCGAGCGCCGCTGGCGCGCCACCCAGGAGGCGGGCCTCACCGCGATCCCGGCCATCGTGCGTGAGACCGAGGACACCGCGATGCTGCGCGACGCCCTCCTGGAGAACCTGCACCGCTCCCAGCTCAACGCGCTCGAGGAGGCCTCGGCCTACGCCCAGCTCCTCGAGGACTTCGGCTGCACCCACGACGAGCTGGCCCAGCGGATCGGCCGCTCCCGGCCCCAGATCAGCAACACGCTGCGCCTGCTCCGCCTCACCCCGGCCGTGCAGCGCCGCGTCGCGGCGGGGGTGCTCTCGGCCGGGCACGCCCGCTCCCTGCTCGCCGTCGAGGACGCCGAGCTGCAGGACCGCCTGGCCCAGCGCGTGGTGGCCGAGGGGATCAGCGTCCGCGCGCTGGAGGAGATCGTCGCCGTCGGCGACCGCGCCAGGAAGCCGCGCCCCGCCGCCGTGCGTCGTCCGAGGGCCGAGGGCCTCGACGAGGTCGCCGACCGCCTCGGCGACCGCCTGGAGACCCGGGTCACGGTGGACCTGGGCCGCTCGAAGGGCCGGATCACCGTCGAGTTCGCGACGCGTGAGGACCTGCAGCGGATCGTGGACATCATGGACCCGCGGAACCGGAGCGACCGCCCGATCTGAGCGGGGGTGTCGACGCGACGATCTATCGCTTTGTCGACCAAGCGACAAGTCGAGATGTCGACAAGACGACCTGTCGGTTCAGGTTCGTTTCCTCGCACGCCGCCGGGCGGCGCGCTGGCGCTTCTCGTCGGCGTCGAGGCGGGCCGCCTCCTCGGGCGTGGGCGCGGACCCGCCGAGGCGCGCGGGCAGCCACCAGGAGCCCGGGGGCTGCTCGTCGGCCGGGTAGGCCGCGATCGTGTCGTCGAGCAGGCTGCTCATCCGGGCCCGGAGGGCCTCCGCGTCGGCGGCCGGATCCTCCCCGGTGGGGTGCAGCGGCTCCCCGACGGTGATCGCGATGGTCTTGCCCCGGGAGAAGTCGCGGGGGTGGTCCTTGGTCAGCATCCGCTGGGTGCCCCAGAGCACCACCGGCACCAGGGGGACGGCCGCGGCGGCGGCGATGCGGGTGGCGCCGCTCTTGATCTCCTTGAGCTCGAACGAGCGGGAGATCGTGGCCTCGGGGAAGATCCCCACCGCCTCGCCCCGGCCCAGGTAGTCCAGGGCCTGCCGGTAGGAGGCGATGCCGGCCCCACGGTCGACCTCGATGTGGTGGAAGGAGCGCATCACCGGCCCGCCGACGGGGTGGTCGAAGATCTCCCGCTTGGCCATGAAGCGCACCAGGCGGTGCGACGGGTGGGCGGCGAACCCCCCGTAGACGAAGTCGACGTAGCTGATGTGGTTGAAGGCCAGCAGCACGCCGCCGGAGCGGGGCACGTGCTCGGTCCCGGTCAGCTGGAAGCGCTGGCCCAGGGCCCGGAAGCCGGCCTGGGCCGCGACGATCACGGGCGGGTAGGTCAGGTCACGCACGAGGACTCCCGGCGGTCGTGGGTGGGTGGTGGGTCAGCGGCGGGTGGCCAGGAAGTCCGCGATCCGGCCGATCGCCTCCTCCAGCATGGCGACGTCGGGCAGGGTGACCAGCCGGAAGTGGTCCGGGCGCGGCCAGTTGAACCCCGTCCCGTGCGTGACCAGCAGCTTCTTGGCCCGCAGGAGGTCGATCACGAACGCCTCGTCGTCCCCGATGGCGTACACCTCGGGGTCCAGGCGGGGGAAGCAGTACAGCGCGCCGCGCGGGCGCACCGAGCTGACGCCCGGGATCTCGTTGAGCAGCCGGTCGGCGAGCATGCTCTGCTCGTAGAACCGCCCACCGGGCACGATCAGCTCCTCGATGGACTGGTAGCCCCCCAAGGCGGTCTGGATGGCGTGCTGGGCCGGCACGTTGGCGCACATCCGCATGTTCGCGATCAGGGTGAGGCCCTCGATGAAGTCGCTCGCGACCTCCTGGGGCCCGGAGATCAGCACCCAGCCCGCCCGGTACCCGCAGACGCGGTAGGCCTTGGAGAGGCCGGAGAAGGTCAGGCAGAGCACGTCGTCGCCGGCCGCGAGCGCGGCGTGGTGGTGCACGGCGTCGTCGAAGACGATCTTCTCGTAGATCTCGTCGGCGAACACGACCAGCTCGTGGCGTCGGGCGATGTCGACGAGGCCCTCGACGACCTGCTTGCTGTACACCGCGCCGGTCGGGTTGTTCGGGTTGATGATCACCAGGGCCTGGGTGCGTTCGGTGATCCGCGACTCGACGTCGGCGAGGTCGGGGTTCCAGCCGTGGGCCTCGTCGCACTCGTAGTGCACCGGGGTGCCGCCCGACAGCGTGACCGCGCCGGTCCACAGCGGGTAGTCCGGCGCCGGCACCAGGACCTCGTTGCCGTCGTCGAGGAAGGCCTGCAGGACCATCGAGATCAGCTCGGAGACGCCGTTGCCGATGAACACGTCGTCGACGACGGCGTCGCGCAGGCCCTGCTGCTGGTAGTACTGCGCGACGGCCGTGCGGGCGGGGTAGATGCCGCGGGAGTCGCTGTAGCCCTGCGCCTCGTGCAGGTGGTGGTGCATGTCGGCGAGGATCGCCTCGGGCGCCTCGAAGCCGAACGGCGCCGGGTTGCCGATGTTGAGCTTCAGGATGCGGTGGCCCTCGGCCTCGAGGCGCTGGGCCTCGACGAGGATCGGGCCCCGCACGTCGTAGCGGACGTCGTGGAGCTTGCGGCTCTGGCGGATGGGGCGCACGGCGCCAGTCTGGCAGGTCCGCGGCCTAGGATCGTGGCGTGTCCCGTCGGATCGTCACCCTGGCGCCCGAGCACGTCGCCCGGCTGCCCGGACCCTGCGCCACCTGCGTGGCCTGGGAGTGCAGCCCGGCCGAGGCCCGGCGCCTCGCCGGGCCCGGCCGCGGTGCGAGCGCCGCCAGCGTCGCGCAGCGGCTCGTCGAGGAGAAGCGCGCGTGGGTGTCCTCGGTGCTGGCCGACTGGGGCCCGTGCGGGCACGTGGTGCTCGACGACGACGACGTGGTGGCCCACGTCCAGTACGCCCCGGCCGCGCTGGTCCCGGGCTCGGAGCGGTTTCCCACGGCCCCGGTCTCGCCGGACGCGGTGCTGCTCAGCTCGCTGCGGGTCTCACCCGGCCACGCCGGGCACGGCCTGGGCCGGGCGCTGGTGCAGCGGGCGGCGCGCGACCTCGTCGAGCGGGGCGGCTACCGGGCCGTGGAGGCCTTCGGTGCCCAGGGGCCGCTCGACGCGGGCGCCGGGTGCGTGGTGCCCGCGGGCTACCTGGTCGCGGTGGGCTTCGCGGTGCACCGGGACCACCCCACGACGCCCCGCCTGCGCCTGGACCTGCGCAGCACGGTGCGCTGGCGCGAGGAGATCGAGGGCGCGCTGGACCGCCTGCGGGGGGCGGTGGTCCGAGCCCCGGCGGGTCAGCGCCGGCCGGGGCCGGCCCGGTCGAGCAGAGCGCTCAGGCGATGAAGTCGGAGAGCTCGTTGAGGATGGCCGCCTTGGGGCGGGCACCGACGATGGAGCGGACGACCTCGCCGTTCTGGTACACGTTGATCGTCGGGATGCCGGTCACGCGGTAGCTGCTGGGCGTGACGGGGTTCTCGTCGACGTTCATCTTCAGGAACGTGATCTTCTCGCCGTGGTCACCGGCGAGCTCGTCCAGGATGGGGGAGACCTGGCGGCACGGGCCGCACCACTCCGCCCAGAAGTCGACGAGCACGGGCTTGTCGGACTTCAGGACCTGCTGCTCGAACTCGGCGTCGGTGACGGCTGCCATGTTGCTCACGATGGGATTCCTCTCGGACGGTGGGTGGTACAGGGGGTGAACCCTCGCGGGACGCTGCTTGTTCCACCGGCACCGGCACCGGCACCGGCATCGGCGGCGGGGCTCAGGCCCCGGCGGTCTGGACGACCTCGGCGATGGTCTCCGGGGTCGTGCCGCCGGCCTGGGCGAGGTGGTCGATCTCGGCGATGTAGCGCTCGGCGTCGAGCGCGGCCGCGCAGCCCGTGCCGGCGGCGGTGACGGCCTGACGGTAGTGGTGGTCCACCAGGTCGCCACAGGCGAAGACGCCGGCGAGGTTGGTGCGGGTGCCGGGGTGGTTGACCAGCACGTAGCCGCTGTCGTCGAGGTCGACCTGGCCGTGCAGGAGCTCTGAGCGCGGGTCGTGACCGATGGCGATGAACAGGCCGGTGGCGTCCAGCGGACGCTCCTCGCCGGTCACGGTGTCGCGCAGGGTGACCGACTCGAGGCGGTCCTCGCCGTTGATCGCGGCGATCTCGCTGTTCCACACCACGTCGAGCTTGGGGTCGGCGAAGGCGCGCTCCTGCATGATCTTGGAGGCGCGCAGCTCGTCGCGGCGGTGGATCAGGGACACCTTCGAGCCGAACCGGGTCAGGAAGGTGGCCTCCTCGATGGCGGAGTCCCCGCCGCCGACGACCGCGATGTGCTGCTCGCGGAAGAAGAAGCCGTCGCAGGTGGCGCACCAGGACACGCCGCGGCCGGAGAGCTCCTGCTCCCGGGGCAGGCCGAGGGCGCGGTAGCCCGAGCCGGTGGCCAGGATGACCGCGCGGGCCTCGTAGGTCTCGGTGGCGGTGACGACCCGCTTGACGGCGCCGGTGAGGTCGAGCTCGGTGGCGTCGTCGGCGAGGAGCTCGGCGCCGAAGCGCTCGGCCTGGGCCCGCATCTCGTCCATCAGGGCGGGGCCCATGATGCCGTCGCGGAACCCGGGGAAGTTCTCGACCTCGGTGGTGTTCATCAGCGCGCCACCGGCGGTCACCGAGCCCTCGAGGACCAGCGGCTTCAGGTTCGCGCGGGCGGCGTAGATGGCCGCGGTGTAGCCGGCCGGGCCGGATCCGACGATGATGACGTTGCGCGGGTCGCTCATGAAGGGTGTCTCTCCTCGGTGGGGCACGATCGGGTACCTGCTCCAACCGATCGTAGGCGAGCGTTCTTCCCGCAGCCGCCGATCCGTCCCCACGCCCGGGCGCACCGCCCGCGGGTCAGCGGGCCGGGAGGGTCACCGAGCGCAGCACGTCGCCGCTGCCGCACTGGAGCAGGTCCACGACCTGCGTCTCCCCGGCGACCGGGCGCACCACGAGCACGGACGGCGTGCCGTCCAGGAGCGTGGCCACCGCCCGGCCCGGGCCCCAGTCGGCGCTCTCGCAGGCGAAGCCGCCGGTCGGGGCGCCACGGGCGGGCCGGGGCACCCGTGCGACGCCGCGGCGCACCGCGCGGACGTCGGCGGCGAAGCGGGTGCTGCGCACCGCCGGGGGGTTCCCGGCCAGCAGCAGCGGACGCGGGCCCGCGTCCGCCCCCGGGGCGACGGCCTGCGGGGCGGCGCCCCCCGGCGCCCCGGCGGTCGGCGCGGGGGAGCCCTCGGCCTCGACACTGCTGCCGCTCGCGGATCCGGCCGAGCCGGACGAACCGTCCGCGGCGCCGGCGGCGGGAGGGTCGGCGGGGTCGTCACCGCTCGCGGTGCCCCGGTCGGGTGCGCCGGAGCGGGAGGCCTGCGCGGCCTCGACCCGGCCGTCGATGTCGCTGGCGCTGGTCGCCGTGCCGTCCACGGCGGGGCGCAGCACCTGGCCGACGCTGACGCCGATCACCACGATGGCCACCGCGGCCACCAGCAGCGCCACAGCGCGGCGTCGCCGACGGTGGGCCAGTGGCAGCACCGGCGCCGAGGCCGGGCGGCCCGCGGCGGCCGCCTCCGCCTCGACGGCGAGGGCGTGCTCGAGACGCTCGAGGGCCTCCACGGGCATCGGCTCGTCGTGGCGGGCCTCACGCAGCAGTCGCCGCACCTGGCTCTCCACGTTACCGGGCAGGTCGGTCGCCTCGGGCCGACCGGCGTCGTGCGGCTGGTCGGGCTGGTCGGGCTCGTCGGGCACGGTGGTCCTCGGTCCGTCGGGGGGACGGACGGCTCAGGTGGTGCGGGTCGCGGGGGAGGCGCCGGGGCGCCGGTGGACGTCGAAGGGTCTCAGGCGCCGGGAGGAGCGCGCGTGGGTGGTACCGGTCGGACGGACGGGCCCCTCGCGCGGTTCCCCGTGCCGGGGCCCCCGGGCGTGTCGTGCGACACGTGCGGGTCGGCGTCGTCGACCAGCAGCGGGCGCAGCGCCTCGGCCAGCGCCGCGCGTCCGCGCGAGCAGCGCGACTTCACCGTGCCGACCTTGCAGTCGAGGACGGCGGCCGCCTCGGCGACCGAGAACCCCTCGAGGTCGACGAGGACCAGCGCCGCGCGCTGGGGCGCGGGCAGCGCCTGGAGCGCCTCCACGACCAGCCGCCGTCGCTCCGCGGCGACGCTGGCCGCGGCCGGGTCGGAGCCCTCGCTCGCCGCGCCGGCCACGACGGCCCCCCGGGTGCCGTACTCCTCCAGGTCGTCGGGCAACGGCTCGGTGCGCCGCGAGCGCGCCGCGCGCAGCCGGTCCAGGCAGGCGTTGACCACGACGCGGTGCAGCCACGTCGTCACCGCCGCCTCGCCGCGGAACGAGCCCGCGCGGCGGTAGGCGGCGACCAGGCCGTCCTGCAGACCGTCGGCGGCCTCCTCCGGGTGACCGGTGGTGCGCAGCGCCACGGCCCACAGCCGGTCGCGGTGCCGGGCGACGAGCTCGGCGAAGGCGTCGGGGTCGCCGGCGACGTGCGCGGCGAGCAGGGCGGTGTCCTCGCGGGGGTCACCCACCGAGCACCACGACCTCGCGCAGGCCCCCGGCGTACCCGCCGGTGACCGTGGGCAGGCTGGTCAGCCAGATCACGACGTAGCGCGCGGTGACCGGCTCGTCGGTGCTGAGCGAGGCCGTGGCGCCGGCGTCGGTGACGCGCCCAGGCGGTCCAGGCCGGCCGCGGAGGTGGGCTCGTCGTCGCTGACGAAGACGGTGGCGTCGGTCGGGGCGCCCTCGAAGGCGAGGTCGACGCCCGCGACGCGGCGCTCGGCGCCCAGGTCGACGCTGAGGCCGACGCCGGTCTTCAGCCCGGCCGGACCGAGCTGCTGGAAGTACCGGACGGTGGTCCACGCCGTCGTGTCGTCGCCGTCGACGGCCAGGGGCGCCTGGTCGGGGTTCTCCCGGCCGTCCTCACCCTGCGGGTCGAGGTCGGTGGCGACCAGCCCCGTCAACGGGGTGGACGGCGCCGTGCTCACGGAGGCCCGCGCCCTCGGCGAGGGGTCGTCCGACGGCTCGGTGCCGAGCACCGTCCGTCCGCGCCCGAGGTTGTAGACCACGACCGCGCCCACGACGAGGGCCAGGAGCAGGCCGAGCAGCAGCGCCAGGCGGAGCGTGCGGCGCCCGGGGACGGGCTCGCCCAGCGCCGGCGCGGGGCCCGGCCCGGTCGGCGGGGCCGGCGTCGCGGCCGCGTCCTCGGCCGCCCAGGGCCAGGACGCCGCTCCGCCGGTCGCGCCGGTCGCGCCGGTCGCGCCGGGGCCGACGGCGGCCAGCGCGCTGGTGTCGGCATCACCGGAGCCGTCCGAGCCGGAGGGGACCCGGGCCCGTCGGCGCGGGGTCCCCTCCGGGGGGTCGGGGGCGAACAGGGGCCGTACGGGCACCTCGGGCGGCGGCGGGGGCGGGGGTCCCGGCGCGCGCCGGCGGCTCCGGCGGGTGCCCGACCCGTCGTCGTCCCGGGCGTCGTCCTGGTCGTCGCGGACCGCGGGGGTGCCGGCCGGCGGGGTCTGCTCGGCGAAGGACGGCAGGGCGGCCTGGGTCGGCTCGTCCTCCGGTGCCGCGGTGCGCACCGGAGCCGTCCCGGCACCCGCCTCGTCGGCGCCGCCCGGGTCGCCCTCGGCCCCCTCGGCGCCGACGGCCCCGGGGCCGGCGTCGGTGGTGGTGGCCGCGGCCGGGTGGGGCAGCAGCAGCGGCACCTCGGGCAGCGAGAGCGGGAACCGCTCCCGCACGGGCGGCAGCGCTGCGGCCAGCGACTCCGGCACCCCCGCGTCGTCGCCGAGGACGTCGCGGAGCGCCTCGGCGATGCCGGCGGCCGTCGGGGCCGGCGAGCCGGGGCGGGGGTTCAGCACGGACTCGCAGACCTCGTCCAGGCGCCGGCTGATCCCGGCCCGCACCCGGCGCGGCCGCAGCACGTGGCCGTGCTCGGAGGGGGAGCGGCGCACGTCGGAGCGCGAGGTGCCGGCCCAGGTGGCGGTCAGCGCGCAGTGCAGCAGGCCCGCGAGGTCGACCACGTCGGTCGACGGGTCGTCGAAGGGCAGGCCGTGCAGCGCGGCGTCGGCGCACATGCCGATCACCCGGACGTGGCCCCGCCGGTCGACCAGCACGTTCTCCGGCGCGAGGCGACCGTGGGCGACGCCGCGCTCGTGGGCCCGGGAGATCGCCTGGGCGACCTGCCCCACCGTCCAGGCCGCCTGGCGGGCGTCGAGGACCTGCCCGCCGCCGACCAGGATGTCCAGGGAGATCCCGGAGCCCCACTCGTGCACGACGTAGCAGACCTCGCCGCTCACCGAGGCGTCGAGCACCCGCAGCAGTCGGCGGTCCACGACGGCCGTGGAGCGGCGGGCGGCCTCCAGCAGCGCGTCGGCCCGCGTGTCGTCGGCCGCGATCGTGTGCAGCGCGACGTGACGGTCCAGGACCGTGTCGTGAGCCCGCCAGAACCGGCCGTTGCCGGTCTCGACGAGGAGGTCGACGAGGCGGTAGCGGGAGGCCAGGACGTCGCCGGGGCGGAACGCGCTCGTCACGGCAGTCGACGTCCCCCCTCGGGTCGTGGGTCGGTGGCGTTCAGGGTGCGAGTCATCGTAGGCCCCGACGACCGGGCAGCAGGCGGTCCAGGGGGAGCCGCGCCGTGACCAGGTCGGTCACGGCCGTCACCTCGGTGAGCCGCAGGCGTCGGGCGAGCAGCAGCAGGACCGCCACGTCGAGCACGGTGACCAGCAGCGCCCGCCCCGCGGAGAGGACCCAGTGCGGGTCGGAGACCTGGGCGCGCAGCAGCAGCGCGAGGCCCAGCGACAGCGACGTCGAGACCAGCACGACCAGGGCGAGGCGCACCACGAAGCGCACCAGGCGTGGGGTTCGCAGGCCGCCCAGGCTGCGGCGCAGGGCCAGGTAGGAGACCGCGGAGCCGACGCCGTAGGCCGCGGTGTAGGCCAGCACCAACGACGGGGCGGTGGCGGCCGGGCCGGTCACGCCGACCAGGACCAGCGCCACCACGACGTTGGTGGCCGTCACGGCGCACTGGATGAAGAACACCGCGCGGGTCCGCTCGAGGGCGTAGAAGCCCCGCAGCATCAGGTAGTGGACCGTGAAGACGACCAGACCGGCCCCGAACAGCGACAGGGTCGGCACGTAGCGGCCGTAGGTGTCGCTGGCCGCGCCGTGGCCCCACACGACGTTGGCCAGGTCGGGCGCCAGGACGGGCAGCAGCGCGGCGAAGGGCAGGATCACCGCGAGGGCCGAGCGCAGCGTGGAGGACAGCTGCCGGGCCAGCCCGGTGCGGTCCCCGGACGCGGCGTGCGCGGAGAGCCTCGGCAGCACCGCGGTGGCCAGGGAGACGGTGACGATCGCGTGCGGCACCATCATCAGGATGAACGCGCCGGAGTAGATGGTGATGCCGGTGCCGGTGGTGCTCTGGGCCGTGCCGTTCGAGGCCAGCTTGACGACCACGACGTAGGCGGCCTGGTTGACGATGACGAACAGCACCGTCCACGTCGCCAGGCGCATGGTGTGGCCCAGGCCGGTGCCGCGGAAGTCGAAGCGCGGACGGAACCGGAACCCCGCGGCGCCGAGGTAGGGCACCAGGATCAGCAGCTGGGCGACGATGCCGAGCGTGGAGCCGATGCCGAGGAGCAGCTCCTGGGAGGTGGTGAACGGCCCGGACTGCTCCGCGGCGGTGGCCGGGCCGTAGACGAGGAGGTAGACCACCAGGACGCCCACGGCGATCACGTTGTTGGCGATCGGGGCCCACATCATCGGTCCGAACCGACCGCGGGCGTTGAGGATCTGCCCGACCAGCACGAACATCCCGTAGAAGAACACCTGCGGCAGGCAGTAGCGGGCGAGGTCGACCGCCGAGCTGCGCTGCGCGGCCAGGTCGGGCGCGTCGTACTCGGCGCCGAGCAGCACCCCCATCACCACGGGTGCCGCGATCACCAGCAGCACGGTGACCACGCCGAGGAACAGCACGGCGAGCGTCATGATCCGGTTGGTGTAGGCCTCGCCGAGGTCGGGGTCGTCGCGCATCGAGCGGACCAGCTGCGGCACGAGGACCGCGTTGAACACCCCGCCGGCGAGCAGGATGTAGAGCATGTTCGGCACGGTGTTGGCGATGGTGAACAGGTCGGCGTGCAGCCCGAGGCCCAGGGCGGCGGTGAGCAGGGCGGTGCGCACGAAGCCGCTCATCCGCGAGACCACGGTGCCCGCGGCCATCACGGCGCTCGAACCCAGCAGGCTGCGCTCCTCCTCGGCCACGCTGGTGGCCGAGACGCCGGCCTCGTCGGTCGTCTCGTCGGCCGGTCCGGTGCTCACGCGTCGGCCTCCCTCGAGCGCAGCCGGCGCACGGTCCGGGCGCCGGCGGCGAGGACGAGCAGCGCGGCGCCGCCGCCGAGGAGCAGCCAGATCACGTTGCTGACCTGCGCGGAGCGGATCGGCACCACGTCCCTGCCGGGCAGCAGGCGGCCCTGGGCGTCGACGAGGCGCAGCGTCACGTTGTGCACGCCCGGGCTCACGTCGCGCGCCTGGAGCTCGACGGTGGAGCGGGCGCCGGCGGCGAGCTCGACCGGCTCGGGGGCGGGCACCGCGATGCCGTCGTCGGTGCGGGCCCGCACGCCGACCACCACCGGCTCGTCGAGGGTGTTCACCAGCGTCGCGGCGAAGCTGCCGGTGTCCCCGGACAGGGTCACCCCCGACGGCGCCTCGACCAGGACCGCGGCCAGGCGCTCGCGGACCCAGGCCCGTGAGGAGCGCAGGGACTCCCGCGCGGCGCCCCGGGCGCGCCGGTCGGCGTAGGAGGCCGAGGAGAACGCCGCGCCGTCCACCTCCGCGGCGACGGTGTCGTGGAGGGTCAACAGGTTCTCCAGGGAGCGGCCGGCGCCGCGCAGCGCGTCGACGGCGTCGAAGAGGGAGTCGCCGAGCTCGGCGCGTCGGCGGCGCTCGGGGTAGACCAGCTCGTCCTCGCCGACCCGGACGGCGGCGGGGCTGCCCCCGTCCCCCAGCGGGCTCAGCTCGATGGCCGGGGTGCGCAGGCCCTCGAAGAAGGTGGTCC
The DNA here is from genome assembly GCA_963728085.1 of uncultured Actinomycetota bacterium. Classification (GTDB taxonomy): domain Bacteria; phylum Actinomycetota; class Actinomycetes; order Propionibacteriales; family Nocardioidaceae; genus Nocardioides. The sequence continues at coordinate 270,240 of CAVSIQ010000004.1, forward strand.
CGGCCACGGCCTGCCAGCGGGTGGGCAGCACGACCACGAGGGCGTCAGGACCCTCGCCCCGGTCGGCGAGGAGGCGCAGGGCGGCCTCGCTGAGCACCCGCTGGCGCAGGGCCAGCGTGCTCAGCGGGTTCGTCGGGCCGGGTCCGCCGGCGGCGGCGCCACTGGAGGCCAGGACCACCGGGCGGCCCCCGACCAGGACCACGCTCGGGGCGGGGCCGTCGAGCATCTTCTCCGAGCCGAGCAGCAGCGAGCCGTCCGCGAGGTCGTCGAGGTCTCCGGGGGTGCTGGGGTCGAGGTAGCCGCCGGGCGGCGCGACGGTGGGGACGAGCGGGGAGCCGCTGCGCCCGGCGAGAGCCCGCAGCAGCGGGCCGTGGCGGCGTCGCGCGGCCTGGTAGGTGCGCACGCCGTGGTCCAGCGCGCCGGCGACGTCGACGTCGCCGTAGGGCAGGGCGAGCAGCTCGTCGCCGGCCACGACGGTGGAGAACCGGTCCAGCCAGACCAGGGCGCGCTCGGCGGCCTCGGCCTCGGCGGGGCTCAGCGAACCGGGGGGCGGGGTGGTGCCGGGCGCCTCGGGGACCTCCGCCGAGGCGCTGGGGATCTCGCTGGCCTCGGCGGCGGGGTCGCCCGGGGTGGCCGCGGCGCCCGAGGGCGGAGGTGGTGCCGCCCGGGGACGCGGCCCCGGACGGCCCGTCGGTGGGGCCGCCGGTGGTGCCGTCGGCGGTGCCGGGGGCGGTGGGCTCCCCGGCGGTCCGCCCGCCGGCCAGCCACGCGGGGTTGCCGCGGGTCAGCCGGGCCACGACGCCCAGGACGGCGGGGTCGACCAGCCAGCTGACCGGGGCGTCCCCGGAGGCCGCGCCGAACTCGACGAGGTCGCGCAGCCGCCCGCCCAGCGAGAGCCGGTCGGTCCAGGCGGCGACGTCGGAGACCGAGCCGTCGGCGTCGTGGGTCACCTGCTCGCGCAGCGGCAGCACCAGCGTGGTCGGCACCGGCCGCTCGACGGCTCGGGGCAGCAGCGGCAGGAAGGTGCGGGCGCGGGCGTCGGTGAGCTGGTCGCGTCCCTCGTCGCTGGCCCCCAGCGCGTGCACGCCGAACCAGTAGACCCCCGGTTCGGCGGTGCCCGTGCGCCGTGCCACCCGCTCCAGCAGCAGGCTCGCGGGCACCTCGAGGGTGAACGGGGCGCTCTCGCCGGGCTCGAGGCTCTCGACGCGGGCCTCGGTGCCGCGCTCGGTGATCCGGTCGCCGACGGGCACGTCCTCACCGGTCAGGGCGGCGGCGGCGAGCTCGGCGGGGTCGTCGATGGCGTCGTCGCCGAGGAACGTGTAGAGGTTGATCGCGCTCCACGTCTGGTCGTCGGCGTTGGACACCGACCCGCTGACGGTGATCGAGCCCCGCCGCGGGAGCGACCCCGGGACGATGTCGTCGAGCTCGAGGCGCAGCGGGGTGCTGGCCCGCACGACACCCGCGGCGGAGGCGGGCGGCGCGGCGAGGGGGGTGAGCAGCACCGTGACCACGCCGACCAGCAGGGCCGCGAGCAGCCGCGGGGACGCGGCACGGAGCGCGGCGGCGGTCGTCTCGGAGCGCGCTCGTCCCTCCCGTCCCGGCCACCCCACGCCGTGAGCCTAGGGGATCGACGGGCGTCGTCCGGGCACGCGTGCCGGGCCCGCCGCGGCCGGGCCCTAGACTGCTCGGTCGTGCCCGACCGCGACCCCCAGCCCGTCTCGATGGCCGAGGTGCAGCGCTCGGTGAGCGCCGAGCTCGACCGCCTCGCCCCGGTCGTCGACCCGCTCGGGGCGCTGTTCGCCGAGGCCGGCCACGAGCTGCACCTCGTCGGCGGCCCGGTGCGCGACGCGATGCTCGGCCGCGCGCACCACGACCTCGACCTCACCACCTCGGCGCGCCCGGAGGAGACCGAGCGGATCCTCCAGCGGTGGGGCGACGCCACCTGGGACGTGGGCCGCGCGTTCGGCACGATCGGGTGCCGCAAGGGGCCCTGGCAGGTCGAGGTGACGACCTACCGCTCCGACGTCTACGACCCCTCGTCCCGCAAGCCCGACGTCGACTTCGGCGACACCCTCGAGGGCGACCTCGGCCGGCGCGACTTCACCGTCAACGCGATGGCCGTCCGGGTGCCCGGTCACGTGGTCGAGGACCCGTTCGGCGGCGTGGTCGACCTCGCCCACCAGGTGCTGCGCACGCCGAACCCGCCCGAGGTGTCGTTCTCCGACGACCCGTTGCGGATGATGCGCGCGGCCCGGTTCGCAGCCCAGCTCGGCTTCGACGTCGCCCCCGAGGTGGTCGACGCGATGACCACCATGGCCGAGCGGATCGACATCATCTCGGCCGAGCGGGTGCGCGACGAGCTGGTCAAGACGATCCTCGCCCCGTTCCCGCGGCGCGGGCTGGCCCTGCTGGTGGAGACCGGCCTCGCCGACCGGGTGCTGCCCGAGCTGCCCGCGCTGGCCCGCGAGCGCGACGAGCACCACCGGCACAAGGACGTCTACGAGCACACCCTGACCGTGCTGGAGCAGTCGATCGAGCTCGAGGACCGCCTGCCCGGCGGCGGTCCGGACCTGGTCTCGCGCCTCGCGGCGCTGATGCACGACGTGGGCAAGCCGCGCACCCGCAGGTTCCTCGACGACGGCTCGGTGACCTTCCACCACCACGACGTCGTCGGCGCCAAGCTGACCCGCAGGCGGATGAAGGCGCTGCGCTTCTCCAACGACGAGATCGAGGCCGTCACCAGCCTCGTCGGGCTGCACCTGCGCTTCCACGGCTACGGCTCGGGGGAGTGGACCGACGCCGCGGTGCGGCGCTACGTCCGCGACGCCGGCGACGAGCTGGACCGGCTGCACGTGCTGACCCGCGCCGACTGCACCACCCGCAACCAGCGCAAGGCGGCCCGGCTGCGCCGCACCTACGACGACCTCGAGGAGCGGATCGCGGTGCTGTCCGAGGCCGAGGAGCTGGCCGCGCTGCGGCCCGACCTCGACGGCAACGCGATCATGGGGATCCTCCAGATCGGCCCGGGACGCGAGGTCGGCGAGGCCTACCGGCACCTGCTCGACCTGCGGATGGACCGCGGCCCGCTGGCGCCCGAGGACGCCCGGGCCGAGCTGCTCGCCTGGTGGGCCGCGCGGCAGGGCGAGGGGTGAGCGGCGGGCCGTCGCGGTGGACGGACCGGCTGCGCGACCCGATCGCCTGGACCCAGGCCATCCAGCTGCTGAAGACGGTGGTGGCCGCCGTGGCCGCGTGGGTCGTCGCGACCCGGGTCTTCCACCTCGAGCAGTCCTTCCTCGCCCCCTGGTCGGCGCTGCTGGTGGTCAACACGACCGTCTACCGGACCCTGTCCCAGGGCACCCGGCAGGTCGCCGCGACCGTCGTCGGCGTGGTCATCGCCTCCGCGGTGGGGCAGTGGCTGGGCCTGGACCTGGTCAGCGTGGCCGTGGCGATGACGGTCGGCCTGGCCGTCGGCTCGCTGTCGTGGCTCGAGGGCGAGGAGACCACGGTCGCGGCCACCGCCCTGGTCGTGCTCGCGGCCGGCTTCTCCGGCGACGACGCGATGCTGCTGGCCCGGCTCTACGACACCGCGGTCGGGATCGGCGTCGGCGTCGGGATCAACCTGCTGGTCTGGCCACCCCTGCACCGCCGCAGCGCGATCGCCGCGATGGACGCCATCGACGACGACATCGGCCACCTGCTGGTCGACGTGGCCGACGGCCTCGAGGCCGGGCCCGGTGAGGACGACGTCCGGGCGTGGGTGCAACGCACCCGCGACCTCGACGGCCAGCTCGACGAGGCGTGGTCGCTGGTGCGCCAGGCGCGCGAGAGCGCCCGCCTCAACCCGCGCCGCCCGGCCCGCGACTGGCGCGACCCGGCCGACTGGAAGGCGCTGCTGACCCGGATGGAGCAGGCGGTCGCGGAGTCGCGCAGCCTGGCGCGGACGCTGGGGCTGAGCCTGGCGGGCGGCCGCACCTGGGACGTGCGGTTCCGCGACGACTTCGTCCGGGTGCTGCGCCGCAGCGGCCGGGCGATCGAGGAGGCCGACCCCGAACCCCTGCGCGCCGCCCACGAGGACCTCGACGACCTGGTGGCCACGCTGTCCGCGGGCGACCTCGACCCGCGGCTGTGGCCCGAGTACGGCGGAGTGCTGACCAACCTGCGCAACGTGCTCGAGGCGATGGACGAGGTGGCCCGGGCCAACCCGCTGGGCCAGCCCGCCCTCCCGCTGCGCGCGCGGCGCCGTCCCGCCTGAGGCCCGCTGCGGCCGGGCCGGGCGGCCGGGAGCGTGCCGATTTCCCAAGGGATGACGGGATCTCGCCACTCCCCGGGGCGGATTCGCACCGGGAGGTGCGCACTTCCCTGCATCCCTTGGGAATCCGACGTGCCGCACACGCCCGTCGCACCCCCGGGAACGCGGACGGCCCGCTACCCGGTGTGGGGGCGGGCCGTGCGTCGAGCGGGTGGTGCGGGTGGGCTCAGCTCACTCGGTGCCGGCGATGAAGGCCTCGACGCGGCGGCGGCCCTCGTCGTCGGGCAGCTGCACCGGGGGGCTCTTCATCAGGTAGGACGAGGCCGACAGGACGGGGCCGCCCTGGCCGCGGTCCTTGGCGATCTTCGCGGCGCGCACGGCGTCGATGATGATGCCGGCGGAGTTCGGGGAGTCCCAGACCTCGAGCTTGTACTCGAGGTTCAGCGGGACGTCGCCGAAGGCGCGGCCCTCGAGGCGGACGTAGGCCCACTTGCGGTCGTCGAGCCACTGCACGTAGTCGGACGGGCCGATGTGCACGTTGCGGTCGTCGATCTTGTCGGCGAGCTCGCCCTGCAGGTTCGAGGTGACCGACTGGGTCTTGGAGATCTTCTTCGACTGCAGCCGCTCTCGCTCCAGCATGTTCTTGAAGTCCATGTTGCCGCCGACGTTGAGCTGGTAGGTGCGGTCCAGCGCGACGCCGCGGTCCTCGAACAGGCGGGCCATCACGCGGTGGGTGATGGTGGCGCCGATCTGGGACTTGATGTCGTCGCCGACGATCGGGACGCCGGCGTCGGTGAACTTCTGCGCCCAGACGGGGTCGGAGGCGATGAAGACGGGCAGGGCGTTGACGAAGGCCACGCCGGCGTCGATGGCGCACTGGGCGTAGAACTTGTCGGCCTCCTCCGAGCCCACCGGGAGGTAGGAGACCAGGACGTCGGCCTCGGACTCGCGCAGCGCGGCGACGACGTCGACGGGCTCGGCGGCGGACTCCTCGATGGTCTGGCGGTAGTACTTGCCCAGGCCGTCCATGGTCGGGCCGCGCTGGACCTCGATGCCCAGCGTGGGCACGTCGGTGATCTTGATCGTGTTGTTCTCGCCGGCGTTGATGGCCTCGGCGAGGTCCTTGCCGACCTTCTTGTCGTCGACGTCGAAGGCGGCGACGAACTCGATGTCGGAGACGTGGTACTCCCCGAACGCGACGTGCATCAGGCCGGGGACCGTGGCCTGCGCGTCGGCGTCGCGGTAGTACTCGACTCCCTGGATGAGGGAGGTGGCGCAGTTGCCCACCCCCACGATGGCGACTCGGACCGAACCCATAGGGGATTCCTCTCGTGTGTTCACTGCTGCGCCGGTGGTGACGCGGGGTGGTGGTGCTCGACGGGGTGCGTCGTGCGTTCGTGGAAGGGCTGCGAGCGCTGCTCGGCGGGCGGGGCCGCGGGCAGGCCGCGCTCGGCGTTGATCAGGTCGGAGAGCCAGCGGACCTCGCGCTCGACCGACTCCACGCCGTGGCGCTGGAGCTCGCCGGCGTAGCGGTCGACCTCGGCCTGCGTCATGGCCAGCTCCTTCTGCACGCGGTCGAGCCGCTCCTGCAGCCGGGTGCGGCGGCCCTCGAGGACGCGCAGGCGGATCTCCATGTCGGTGCGGCCGAAGAAGGCGAACCGGATGTCGAAGTTGTCGTCCTCCCACGCGGTGGGCCCGACCTCGCTCATCAGCCGCTCGAACTCCGCGCCGCCGGCGTCGGTGACGCGGTAGACGATGCGGGGCCGCCGGCTGACCACGCCGGTCACCGGTCCGGTGATCTCCTCGATCAGCGCGCCGCGCAGCATCTTCTTCAGCGCCGGGTAGAGCGAGCCGTAGGACAGCACCCGGCTCCAGCCCAGCATCAGGTTCAGGCGCTTGCGCAGCTCGTAGCCGTGCATGGGTCCCTCGTGCAGCAGTCCGAGGACTGCGAGCTCGATGGTCTCTCCGCGACGTGCCACTGATGCATCGTAGCGATATATCCCACGGTTGCGAGCATCCGATAGGTCGCGTGAGTCACACCGCGGGGCGCCCGGTGGTGCCGGCACCGGTGCGCGGGACGGTGTCGCGACCGCACCGGCCCGCCCCCCGCCTGCCCGTACAGTGGTCGAGCCCCGGCGTCCGCCGGGCCGGGCCCGGCCCGGACCCCCCCAACCGCTTCGGAGACGCACGGTGGTTCGCACGTCCAGGCCCACGGGCCCCGCCCCGCGGCGCAGCGTCGGCTCCCGGCTGTGGCGCGTCGCCCGCTGGTTCGTCGCCCTCGGCCTCGTCGCCACCCTCCTCGGCGTCGCCGCGGTCGTGGTGGCCTACCGCTCGGTCGAGATCCCCGACCCCAACGCGGACTTCCTCACCGAGACGTCGTTCGTCTACTACGCCGACGGCAAGCGCGAGCTCGGCCGCTTCGCCACCCAGGACCGCGAGTCGATCCCCTACCGCGAGATGCCGGCCACCATCCGCGAGGCCGTCGTCGCCGCCGAGGACCAGTCCTTCTGGACCAACCAGGGCATCGACCCCAAGGGGATCCTGCGCGCGGCCTTCAGCAATGCCCGCGGCAACGCCACCCAGGGCGCCTCCACGATCACCCAGCAGTACGTGAAGATCCTCTACCTGACCCAGGAGCGCTCCCTGGAGCGCAAGGCGAAGGAGGCGATCCTCTCCCTGAAGGTGGTGCGCAGCCAGTCCAAGAAGGAGGTGCTCGAGGGCTACCTCAACACCATCTACTTCGGCCGCGGCGCCTACGGGATCGAGGCCGCCTCCCAGGCCTACTTCGACGTCCCGGCCAGCGCCCTCACCCTGCGCCAGTCGGCCGTGCTGGCCAGCGTGATCAACAACCCCACCCAGTTCGACCCCGCGAACGGCCGCGACAACCGCCGGGCACTGCGTGGTCGCTACTCCTACGTGCTGAGCAACATGGCCGCGATGGGTGAGATCAGCCAGAGCCGCGCCGAGGACGCGGCCCGCCGGCTGCCGAGGCTGCCCGACATCACCGCCTCCGACGCCTACGGCGGCCAGAAGGGGCACATGCTCACCCTGGTGCGCACCGAGCTGTCCGCACTGGGATTCTCGGACTCCGAGATCGACGGCCAGGGCCTGCGGGTGAGGACCACCTTCACCCCCTCGGCCATGCGGGCGGCCCGGGTCGGCGTCGAGGAGAACCGGCCGGAGGGCTTCAGCGACCGGCAGCTGCACGTCGCGGTGGCCTCCGTCGAGCCTGGCACCGGCGCGCTGCGCGGCTTCTACGGGGGCCAGAACTACCTTCGCTCCCAGCTCAACTGGGCCTCGGCCGGCGGGATGATCGGCTCGACGATGAAGCCCGTCACCCTCGCCGCGGCGCTCGAGGCGGGCTTCTCCCTCTCCGACACCTTCGAGGGCAACTCGCCCTACGAGTTCCCCGACGGCCTGCAGGTGCGCAACGAGGGTTCGGGCTACGACGGCCTCGGCAACGACTACGGCGCGTCGGTCTCGGCCACGACCGCGCTGGAGGAGTCCATCAACACCGCGTTCGTCGACATGTCCCAGCGCATCCCCGACGGCCCTCGGACGATCTTCAGCACCGCGAACCGCCTCGGCATCCCGCCGCCGGAGCGCACCAGCCGCTTCCCCGGCATCCCGAACACCTCCCGGGACCTCTCGCGCCAGGACACCCTGATCACCCTGGGCCGCGCCCGGGTGAGCGCGATCAACATGGCCAACGCCTACGCGACCATCGCCGCCCGCGGCAAGCAGGCCGACGTCCACGTCATCGACGAGGTCACCGACGCCTCCGGCGAGGTCCTCTACGCGCACCGCACCTCGACGCAGCAGGCGATCCCCGCGCCGGTCGCCGACGACGTGTCCTACGCGATGCAGCAGGTCGTCCAGGACGGCACCGGCGCGGCCGCGCTGGCCCTCGGCCGTCCCGCTGCGGGCAAGACCGGCACGGCGACCAACGACCAGGACGAGGTGTCCTCGGCCTGGTTCGTCGGCTACACCCCGCAGCTGTCCACCGCGGTGATGTACGTGCGCGGTGACGGCGACGACCAGCTCGACGGGTGGCTGCCGTCCTACTTCGGCGCCGACTACCCCACCGACACCTGGCTCGGGGTGATGCGTCGCGCGCTGGAGGGCACCGAGGTCACGCAGTTCCCGCCGCCGGCAGGCGTCGACGGCGACGCCCCGGACGACAGCGACGCCTCCACCCCGCCGCCGGCCCCGGCGACCACCGCCGCGGAGCCCACGACCGCCCCGCCGACCACCGGCGCGCCGCCGCCGACGACCAGCGCGCCCCCGCCCCCGCCGACGACCAGCGCCCCGCCGCCGACGACCAGCGCGCCCCCGCCCCCGCCGACGACCAGCGCGCCCCCGACCCCCGCCGACGACCAGCGCGCCGCCCCCGGCCACCAGCGCGCCCCCGTCGACCCCGCCGAGCGGGCCGCCGAGCCGCTCGCCCACCCGCGCGCCCCGCAACGGCACCCCGACGGCGGCCCCGGCCCCCGCCCCGTGAGAGCCGCGAGCCCCGTGGGCGGGTCGTGACCCGCGCGGGCGGGGCGGGTGGGCACGTCCACCCCACCCACGACGACCCGGTCGTCGCCGCCCTCAGCGAGGGCGTCGGCGGCCCCGTCGGGCCCCGGGCGAGCCGCAGCCGCTGGTGGAACCCCACCGCCGTCGTCCTGGCGCTGGCCGCGCTGACCTTCGCCCTCGGGATGCTGCAGAAGGCGCCGTGCGCGGCGAGCGCGTGGGCCGACGGGGAGACCCGCTACGCCGCGATGTGCTACTCCGACCTGCCCTACCTCTACACCGGTCGCGGCATGGTCGAGCACGCCTGGCCCTACTCGGATGACCCCCAGGTCCGGGAGCGGTTCGCGGTGATGGAGTACCCCGTCGGCATCTCCTACTGGGCCTGGGGCACCGCCTGGGCCACCCACGCCGTCGTCGGGTTCCCCGACCTCACCGAGCGGTACCGCACCCCGCCCGACGCGCTGTTCGGCCAGCCCGAGATCGCCCGCGAGATCACCGTCTACGTGGGTCTCAACGCCGTCGGTCTGGCCCTGCTCACGCTCCTCTCGGCGTGGCTGCTGGCCCGGGTGAACCCGCGCCGTCCCTGGGACGCCGCGATCTTCGCCGCCTCTCCGGCGCTGGCCCTGACCGGCCTGGTCAACTGGGACCTGCTCGCCGTGGTGTGCGTGGCCGGGACGCTGTGGGCGTGGTCGCGGGGCCGGCCGGTGGCGACCGGGGTGCTGCTCGGGCTCGGGGCGGCGGTGAAGCTCTACCCGGCGTTCCTGCTCGGCGGCGTGCTCGTGCTGTGCGTGCGGGCGCGGCGCTGGCGCGAGCTCGCGGTGGTCACCGGGACGGCGGTGCTCGCCTGGGCGCTGGCCAACGCCCCGGCGCTGCTCACCGGGCCCGAGCAGTGGCGGGTGTTCTGGTCCTTCAACGCCGAGCGCGCCGCCGACCTCGGCTCGGTGTGGACCATGCTCAGCCAGGCCCTCGCTGTCCGTCCCCGCCTCCACCATCAACCTGGTCTCGGAGTCGTTCTTCGTGCTCTGGTGCCTCGCGGTGGCCGCGCTCGGCCTCGCGGCGCCCCGCTCACCGCGCCTGGCCCAGCTCGGGTTCCTCGTCGTGGCCGGGTTCCTGCTGATCAACAAGGTCTACTCACCGCAGTACGTGCTGTGGCTGCTGCCGTTGGCCGCCCTGGCCCGCCCGCGCTGGCGCGACCAGATCATCTGGCAGGCGAGCGAGGTCTTCTACTTCGCGACCATCTGGTGGTACCTCGGCGGCTACCTGCGCCCCGGCGGCGCCGGCGACGGCAGCGACGCCGCGCCGGTCTACTGGGTGGCCATCGTGCTGCGGATGCTCGGCGAGCTGTACCTGGTCGCCGTCGTCGCCCGCGACGTGTGGCGCCCCGAGCACGACCCGGTCCTGAGCGCCTCAGGGCCGGAGACGGGACCGGTCGAAGGACGTCGTGGTGTAGCGGACCCGCACGTCGAGGTCGTCACCGACGGCGGGCACGGCGGCCCCGCGCGGCAGGAACAGCATCGAGGCCTGCATGTGCGGCGGCTCGGCGAAGACCCGCAGCCGGCCGTCGACGGTGAACGGCGAGCGCACCAGGCCGGCGGCGTCCAGACCCCCGCGGGCCAGCCGGGCGGCCCGGCCGCGCAGGCCGCCCTCGCCGCCGGGCGCGGTCAGGCCGATCCCGTGGGCGGTGCCGCCGCTGACCACGAGCAGGTGGCCCGAGCGCGGCATCGAGCGGCCGCGGTAGCCGAACGGCTCGCCGCGCGGCAGGTCGTGCACGTCGAGGACCGTCGAGGTGACCCGCAGCGCGCCGCGGTCGCCGAGCCACAGCCCGGTGCCGACGCGGGGCCGGACGGTGTAGTCGGGGTAGGTGCTGCGCAGCTGGGCCAGCTCGTCCCCGGTGAGGTGGCTGATCCACAGGGTGCGGGTGGGCAGGTCGGCGGCCACGACGTCGTCCATCAGCCGCAGCACCTCCTCCAGGTGCGAGCCCTGGTCGAGGGGGAGGTGGAAGGCGGCGCCGTGCACGCGGGCCCGGGGCGCGAGCGCACCAGGGCGCCGGCGGCGCGCAGGCCCGCGGCGTCGAAGCCGTGGCGCAGCATGCTGGTGCGCCGCTCGAGCACCACGCGCGCCTCGGGGCTGCGCGCCAGGAGGGCCTCGAGGTCGTCGAGACGGCCCACGGTGTGCACGACGCGCCGCTCCAGCGCGGGGTCGAGCTCGAGCTCGGGGCCGAAGGGCCGCCAGGGGGTGAGCACCAGCAGGTCGCCGTCGAAGCGCGACGCGACCTCGCCGAGCTCGCAGTAGGTGCCGACGGCGATCGTGTCGACGTCGAGCCTCGCTCGCGCAGCCACCCGGCGCGGCGCGCGAGACGCGGCAGGGTCAGGCCGTACCCGTTGCCCTTGGTGACCGGGGTCAGGCCCGGGGTGGACTCGGCGACCGAGCGCAGGTGGGTGCGCCAGCGCTCGCCGTCGACGTGGAGGGTCAGGCTCATGGGTCTCCTCCGGCGCCGCTCAGCGTCGCCGCATGTAGAGGTCGAAGGCGCGGTAGAGCACCCGGTTCAGCGGGAGGTCCCACTCGCCGACGTACTCGACGGCCTCGCCGCCGGTGCCGACCTTGAACTGGATCAGGCCGACGTGGTCGTCGTCGGCGTCCAGGGTGTCGGTGATGCCGCGCAGGTCGTAGACGTCCGCGCCGGCGCCCAGCGCCTCGCGGATCATCGCCCACTGCGCGGCGTTCGAGCCGCGCACGTCACGCTTCTCGGTGGACGAGGCGCCGTAGGAGTACCAGGCGTGCCGTCCGACGCGGATCGCGATCGTGGCCGCGACCAGGTCGCCCTCGTGGTGGGCCAGGTGCAGCCGGAACCGGCCGGGGTCCTCGGAGCCCAGCGCCTCGGCCATCGTGCGGAAGTAGGCCAGCGGTCGCGGGGTGAAGTGGTCGCGCTCGGCGGTGTGCACGTAGAGCGCGTGGAAGGCGGGCAGGGCGGCGGCGACGTCGGCCCCGCCGAGGGAGGTGACCTCGACGCCGGACTTCGCGGCCTTCTTGATGTTGCGCCGCCACTGCTGGTTCATCGCCCGCAGCACCGCGTCCTCGTCCAGCGCGGTGCCGCCGGCGTCGCGCAGCGGGACCTGGAAGACGAACGGCGGCTGGCCCGCCGCGAAGCCCCCCTCGCTGCCCTGGCGGCGCCACCCGAGCGCGCGCAGGTCGGCCACGACGCGGGCGCCGACCGGCTCGCGGGTCGCGGGCGGGACCTGGCCGAGGCGGCGCACGGCGTCGTCGGCGATGCCGTCCTTGACCTGCTGGGCGGCCCAGCGGCGCACGACCACCGGCGGGCCCATCCGCACGCCGAACGCACCGGCGGAGCGCAGGTGCGCGGTCAGCGGCTCGAGCCAGGCGCCGAGGTCGCCGTCGGCCCAGGCCGACGCGTCGAGCACGGGGCCCTCGGGCAGGTAGGCCAGGTAGCGGCGGACCTTCGGGAGCTGGCGGTACAGGACCAGGGCGGCGCCCACGGTCTCGCCGCCGTGGGTCCAGAGCAGCGACTCACGCCGCCAGTCGCTCTTGACGCGGCCCCAGGCCGGCGTCTGCAGGAAGCTGGCCGAGCCGCCGGCCTCGAGGTGGGCCTCGAGGAAGGCGCGATGCTCGTCCTCGGAGGCGGGCCGGACGGTGAGGGGGGCAAGCACGGCCCCGAGGCTAGTCGTCGGCCCCGTCACCGCGACCGTCGGCGAACCGTCACCGGCGAACCGTCACCGATGGCCCTCACGCGTGGGCTGCCCGTCGTGGGCGAAGCGTGACCCTCGGCTCAGAGCCGCTCGCGCAGCCAGGCGAAGTCGGCCACGTGGGCCTCGGCCGGGCCGGGGGTCTCGCAGACCACCGGCGCGCCGGCGTCGCGGACGACGGCGGCGAGCAGGTCGGCCTCGATCCGGCCGGCGCCGACGTTGGCGTGCCGGTCGGCGCCGGAGTCGAAGTCGTCGCGGCTGTCGTTGCAGTGCACCAGGTCGATGCGCCCGGTGATGGCCAGCACGTCCTCCACGACGGTCTCCAGCGGGTTGCCGCCGGCGTGGGCGTGGCAGGTGTCGAGGCAGAAGCCGACCTGCTCGACACCCTCGGCGCCCGAGATCGCGTCCCAGACCCGGGCGATCCGGTCGAGGTAGCGGGTCATCGCGTTCTCCCCGCCCGCGGTGTTCTCGATCAGCAGCGGGAGGGTGAGGTCGGTCGCCTCGACCGCCTTGCGCCAGTTGTCGAAGCCCTTCTCGGGGTCGTCGCCCTTGGTGACGTGGCCACCGTGGACGATCAGGCCCTTCGCGCCGATCTCGGTGGCGGCGTCGACGTGCTTCTGCAGCAGCTTGCGTGAGGGGATGCGGATCCGGTTGTTGGTCGTGGCGACGTTGACGATGTACGGGGCGTGGACGTACAGGTCGACGCCGGCCGCCTGGGCGTCGTCGCGCAGGGCCTGCGCGCCCCCGGGGTAGGCGACCTCGGGGCCCTGGTAGCCCTGCGGGTCGCCGAGGAAGATCTGGACCAGCGGGGCGTCCCGTGCGGTCGCCTCCGCCAGCGGGTCGGCCTGGTCGACGTGGGCCCCGATCTTCACGCTCATGGTCCGCAGCCTAGGAGCCGGCGCCGACGGTCAGCGACTCCGCAGGGCGCTCACAGGGGATCCACAGGGTGGGCGGCGACGGTGGGGGAACAGCCGGACCACCCGGCCCCGCCACGCGAGAGGACCCCGCCATGCCCGTCCCGATCCCGTCCCCCTCCGAGCGCGACCGGACGGTGCGCCGGGTCCGCCGCGCGCGCGTGGTGCTGGTCGGCGGTGCCGCGACCGCGGCCCTGGCCCTCTCCTCCGCGCTGGGCCTGCAGGCGGCCTGGGCGGACCACACCGGTACGACCGGCACGACCGGCACGACCGGCACCGGCCCGTCGACGAGCCCGACCACCTCGGGCTCTGCGGGCTCGCCGTCGGACCCCGGCTCGTCCGGCTGGTCGCACGGCACCAGCACCGGCGGGTCCACCCTGGTCGCCCCGGGCTTCGGGTCCTCCAGCCACGCCACGAGCCAGGGCTCGTGAGCACCGTGGACGCCCCGGCGCCCGCCCCCGGCACCACCCCGGCCCCCGCCGCGGTGACCTGGTCGCTGTGGAGCACCACCGCGCGCCTGGTCGTCACCGACCCCGCCCGGCTGGCACGGGCCCGGGAGATCGCCGACGAGGAGCTGGCCGCCGTCGAGCAGGCGGCGAGCCGCTTCCGCTCCGACAGCGAGGTGGAGAACCTCCGACCGGGCGCCGACGGCACGCTCAGGGTGTCCCCGGTGCTCGCCGACCTGCTGCGCACGGCCCTGGCGGCCGCCGAGGTCACCGACGGCGCGGTCGACCCCACCGTGGGCTCGGCCGTGCGGGCGCTGGGCTACGACCGCGACCTGCGCCTGGTCCCGTCACCGGCCCCGGACGGCCGGCCCGTGCGGGCCGTCGTCCGCCCCGCCCCCGGCTGGCGGCAGCTGCACCTGGACGGCGACCGGCTCACCGTGCCCGCCGGCGTCCAGCTGGACCTCGGGGCCACCGCGAAGGCCGCGGCGGCCGACCGGGTGGCCGCCCGGGTGGCCACCGAGCTGCGCTGCGGCGTGCTGGTCGGTCTCGGCGGCGACCTGGCCACCGCGGGCCGGGGCCCGCGCGGGGGGTGGCAGGTCCTCGTGCAGGACCGGGCCGAGGACCCCGCCGACCGGGTGACCCTGGCCCACGGCGCCGCCGTGGCCACCTCGAGCACCGTGCGACGCACGTGGCGCCAGGACGGTCGGCACCGGCACCACATCGTCGATCCCGCCACCGGCCTGCCGGCGGCGTCGCCGTGGCGCAGCGTCTCGGTGGCCGCCCTGACGTGCGCCGAGGCCAACGCGCTGAGCACCGGTGCGGTGGTGCGCGGGGCCGGCGCCCCGGCCTGGCTGCGGCGCCTCGGGCGTCCGGCCCGCCTGGTCGGCCACGACGGGCGGGTCGTCGTGGTCGGCGGCTGGCCCGCGGAGCGTGCGGCGTGAACGAGGCCCTGTGGGCGCTGGGTCGCGGCACCGGCGTCGTCGCCCTGCTCTGTCTCACCCTCGCCCTGGTGCTGGGCGTCGTGTCCCGCTCCGGGCGCGACGTCCCCGGCCTCGGCCGGTTCGGCGTCGCCGCCCTGCACCGCACCGCCGCGCTGACCGGCACCGCCCTGATCGCGGCGCACGTCGCGACGTTGATGGTCGACCCCTACGCCCAGCTGCACCTCGTCGACGCGGTGGTGCCGTTCCTCGGCGCCGACCGCCCGCGGTGGCTGGGCCTGGGCACCCTGGCCGTGGACCTGCTCCTGGTGGTGACCGTGGTGAGCCTGCTGCGCGACCGCGTCGGGCCGCGGGTGTTCCGCGCGGTGCACGGGGCCACCTGGGCGCTGTGGCCGCTGGCCCTGGTGCACGCGCTGGGCCTCGGCACCGACGCGGGCGGTCTGCCCGGCCGGCTGCTCGCCGCCGGCTGCGTCGTCGCCGTGGCCGCGAGCCTCGCCTGGCGCCTCAGCGGCTCCTTCGCCGAGCGCGGCCACGACCGCGTGCCCCGCCGCCCCCGCACCGAGCCGCCGTCCACGCCCGTGGCCGCGCGGAGGACCCCCGAGAGGACCGTGGCCCGATGAGCCCCACCCTGACGTCGAGGACCGCGCCGGTCGCGCCCGCCGCACCCGCCGGCGTCGCCCGCCTGAGCGCGGCGCTGGACGCGCCGCCGGGCGGGCCGCCCGCCCTGCCTCGCCCGGACGTGCGCGGCCTGGTCGACCTGCTCCAGGAGGCCGGGCTGACCGGCCGCGGTGGCGGCGGGTTCCCGACCGCGCGGAAGCTGGCCGCCGTCGCCGACGCCGGCCGCCGACCGGTGGTGGTGGCCAACGGCGTGGAGGGCGAGCCGCTGAGCCGGAAGGACGCCCTGCTGCTCACCCGCGCGCCCGAGGCGGTGCTCGACGGCCTCGAGGTCGTCGCCGGCGCCCTCCGCGCCCGACGCCGCGTCGTCGCCGTGGGGGAGGGCATCGACCCCGGCCCGCTGCAGGCCGCGGTGCGCGCCCGTGGCGGCGCGGGCGTCGAGGTACGGCCGCTGGCCGGGGGCTTCGTCGGCGGCCAGGAGAGCGCCGTGGTGCGGGCCCTGAACGGCGGACCGTCGCTGCCCACGGACCCGCACACCCCCGTCTGGGCGCGGGGGGTCGACGGCCGCCCGACGCTGGTGCTCAACGCCGAGACCCTGGCCCACGTGGGACAGCTCGCCCGCTGGGGCGCGGCCTGGTTCCGCGAGGTCGGCACCGCAGCCGACCCGGGCACCTTCCTGTCCACCGTCTCGGGCTCGCGGCCCGGCCTGGTCGCCCACCCCGGCGTCCTCGAGGTGGCCCGCGGCACCAGCCTGCGCGGGGTCCTGCGCGCCGCCGGCACCGAGGAGGACCGGGTCACCGCGGTGCTGGTCGGCGGGTACCACGGAGCCTGGGTCCGCCACCTGGACCTGCGCCTGACCAGCGAGGTCGGGGTGCCCGACGCCGTGCGGGTCGGCGCGGGCGTGCTGCACGTCCTGGACGTCGACGACTGCCCGCTGCGGGCCACCGCGGACGTGCTGGCCCACCTCGCCGACGCGGGCGCCGGCCAGTGCGGGCCGTGCGTGAACGGCCTGCCCCGCCTGGCCGGCACGATGCGCCGCCTCGCCCGGCCGGGCGCGGACCCGGCGCTGGTCGGCGAGATCACCCGGCTGCGCGGGCTCCTGGTCGGACGCGGCGCCTGCGCCCACCCCGACGGCACGGCCCGCCTGGCCCTGAGCGCGCTGGCGGTGTTCGGTGGCCATGTCGAGGCCCACCTGCGCGGGACGTGCCGATGAGCCCCCGGGCCCCGGGGGCCGCGGCCCGGGCCGCCGCCGGGCGCACGCTGCTGCTGGACCGGACCCGCTGCGACGGTCACGGGTCGTGCGCCGAGCTGCTCCCCGAGGTGCTCGACCTCGACGACTGGGGCTTCCCGCTGGTGCGCTCGGGCCAGCGCGACCCCGTGGTCCCGGGCGACCTCGAGGCGCACGCCCGCCACGCCGTCGCCGCCTGCCCGAGGCAGGCGCTGCGGCTCGGGTGAGCCAGGCCGCCGCGCCCCGTCCACCGGGTCAGGCCGGGTCGGTGCCCGCCGCGTCGGGACCCGCGGGGTCGAGCGGACCGGTGCGCCACAGGTCGGGGTGGGCGGCCAGCCAGGCGCGGGCCTCCCGGCGGCCGAGGTCCGCGGCGGCGTCGAAGAAGTCGGGGTCGAAGAGGAGGTAGGACAGCAGCTCGCCCTGGAGCGGGCTGTCGCTGCCCATCAGCCGGTGCATCACCTGAAGGTCCGGGTCGCCGAGGGTGCCCAGCAGCGAGCCGTGGTTGGCGCGGAAGACCTCCATCGCGAGGGTCGCGATCTCGTCGCCCCGGTCGGGGGCCACGGACACGTAGGGCACCACGCGGTGCGGTGCCTGGCCGCGCGCGGCCCGGTGGCGCTCCAGCGGCGCGGCCACCTCGGGGTCCTCGGCGAGCGCGTTGATCTCGGCCAGGCGGCGCAGGTCGTGGCGCAGGGGGTCGTCCATCACGGCCCCGAGCAGCGTCGCGCCGCCGTCGCCGAGGTCCACCGAGGCCTGGTCCAGCACGGGGTCGGGCTCGGGCGGGCGCAGGCTGCCGGCGCCGACGACGACCACGCGGTCCGCGCCGAGCTCGAGAGCGGGCGCCAGCGGCACCCGGCGCCGGGTCGCACCGTCGACGTACCAGCCGGCCGCCTCCGCGGGGTGGCGCACGGCGACCGAGGGGAACAGCACGGGGATGGCCGAGGAGGCCATCAGGTGCTCGACGCCGAGCCGGGCGTGCACGTAGCGGCGGTGCTGCTCGGCCGGGGCGACGGGCAGCCGGTCGCGCCCGGGGCCCTCGGTGAACAGGACGACCTCGCCGGTGCGCACGGCGGTGGCGGTGACCGTGGCCGCCTCGACCCTGCCGTCGGCCAGGTTGCGGTGCAGCTCGTTCCAGTCGATGGCCTGGTCCAGGGTGCGCTGCAGGGGTGCGGTGCCGAAGAGGCCGCGCAGCCGGAACGCCTGCAGGCCCAGGGTCTCCGAGACGTAGCGGGCCGCGACCAGCGGCGCCTGGCGCCACAGCGCGCGCATCACGTAGCGCTTGGTGGCCCGGCCCAGCACCCCGACCAGCCGCTCGGTCTGCTCCTCGGCGTCGAGGTGCGCCGTGGCCACCAGCGACGCGGTCAGCAGCGCGCCGGCGCTGGTGCCGATCTGCAGGACGGGCCGTTGGCCGCGGCGCTGGAGCTCGGGCAGGAGCACCTGCAGCGCGCCGACCTGGTAGGCCGAGCGGGCACCGCCGGCGTCGAGGACGAGGGCGACGCGGCCGCCGCCGTCCGCCGGCTCGGCCGGGGGGTCGTTCGGGCGGGAGGGCTTCGACGTGGGCACCCGCGTGATGCTAGGTGGTGGCGCTCACGGGCGTCAGCCGTCCCGAGACCGACGACCCCGTCGCCGGTCAGCGACGGCACGGGGCGACCACCACCCCGCGGCGCCCCGGTCGCGCACCGTGGTGGCCGCGGGCTCGGATTACGGGCGCGGGCGCGCCCGCTGCTACCGTTCCCTGTCCCCGTGATCACGAGGCCCCGCCGACGGGGCCGAGGCCGGGGCATGTGAAGCCCTCCTGCCACGGAGAGACCGTGGCCGCTGAGCCCAGAGGAGGTGGAGACGCTTTGCGCGCATACGAAGTCATGGTCATCCTCGACCCCAGTCTCGAAGAGCGGACCATCGAGCCGTCCCTCGACAAGTACCTCAACGTCATCCGCAAGGACGGCGGCACCGTCGAGAAGGTCGACGTGTGGGGCCGTCGTCGCCTCGCCTACGAGGTGAAGAAGAACGCCGAGGGCATCTACGCCGTCGTCACGCTGAGCGCCGAGCCGGCCACGGTCAAGGAGTTCGACCGCCAGCTCACGCTGAACGAGTCGATCCTGCGCACCAAGGTCATGCGGCCCGACGCCCACTGAGCGAGCCCCTTGTGGACAGCGGCTGACGGCTGTCGGCAGGCCACGGCACGATCGGTGGCGACACCGCGCACGACCCGACCCACCGGAACCAGGAGAACCCCATGGCAGGCGAGACCGTCATCACCGTCGTCGGCAACCTCGTCGACGACCCGGAGCTGCGATTCACCCCCTCGGGGGCGGCCGTGGCGAACTTCCGCATCGCCTCGACGCCGCGCACCTTCGACCGGCAGACCAACGACTGGAAGGACGGCGAGGCCCTCTTCCTGTCCTGCGCGGTCTGGCGCCAGGCGGCCGAGAACGTGGCCGAGTCCCTGCAGAAGGGGATGCGCGTGGTCGTCCAGGGGCGGCTCAAGCAGCGCTCCTACGAGACCCGTGAGGGCGAGAAGCGCACCGTCTTCGAGCTCGAGGTCGAGGAGGTCGGCCCGTCGCTGAAGTACGCCATCGCGAAGGTGGCCCGCGCCTCGCGCTCGGGCGGCGGTGGCGGCGGCTACAGCGGCGGAGGCGGGCAGCAGTCCGGCGGCGGCCAGTCCGGTGGCGGCGGCTCCTACGGCGGCGGCAACGACGACCCGTGGGCCACACCCGCCCCCAGCCAGGGTGGCGGTGGCCGTCCCTCGGGCGGCTCCTCCGACCCGTGGGGCGCACCCGGCGTGGGCTCCGAGGAGCCCCCGTTCTGATCGACTGATCCACCCCCGCGCCGCCCTCGCCGGGCGGCGACGGGACATCCACCCATCCACCATTCCGGTCCGGACACCACTTCCGGACCGGGCTCACGAAGGAGAGCACCACAATGGCCAAGGCAGTGGTTCGCAAGCCGAAGAAGAAGGTTTGCCAGTTCTGCAAGGAGAAGGCGACCGGTGTCGACTACAAGGACGCCGCCCTGCTCCGCAAGTTCATCTCCGACCGCGGCAAGATCCGTGCGCGTCGGGTGACCGGCAACTGCGTGCAGCACCAGCGCGACGTCGCCATCGCGGTCAAGAACTCCCGCGAGGTCGCCCTGCTGCCCTACACCGCCACCGGCCGCTGAGAGGAGTCGAGACATGAAGCTGATCCTCACCCAGGAGGTCGACGGCCTCGGCGCCCCCGGCGACGTGGTCGACGTCAAGCCCGGCTACGGCCGCAACTACCTCGTTCCCCGGGGCGTGGCGCTTCCGTGGACGCGCGGCGGCCAGAAGACGATCGACCAGATCAAGTCGGCCCGCTCGGCCCGCGCGGTCCGCGACCGCGACCACGCCGTCCAGGTCAAGGCCACGCTCGAGGGCACGACGGTGGACCTGCCGGTCCGCGCCGGCAACGGCGGTCGCCTCTTCGGCGCCGTCACCCCCTCCGACATCGCCGAGGCGGTGGCGGAGGTCTCGAACGAGAAGGTCGACAAGCGCACCATCGTGCTGGGTAACCCGATCAAGTCGCTCGGCCGCCACACGGTCGGCGTCAAGCTGCACGACGAGGTCTCCGCCACGGTGACCCTCAACGTCCTCCCTGCCTGACCCGCACCCGCTCCACGCCTCGACGGGCCGTCCCCTCACCGGGGGCGGCCCGTCGTCGTGTCCGGAACCGGGCCGCCCGCCGGGGCCGGGCTCACCCGCCCGCGCCGACGACCAGCCAGTGCTCGCCGCGGGCCCGGGCGAGCAGGGCGACGGCGCGCGCGCCCATGAAGACGACGCCGAAGACCACCCACACGGCCAGCAGCCCGCCCCCCGCGGTGGCCGCGAGCAGGACCACGGGCACGTGCACGGCCAGCACCGCCAGCCCGGCCCAGGCCAGGTAGACGCCGTCGCCGGCACCGATCAGGACGCCGTCGAGGACGAACACGACACCGGCCACCGGCTGGGCCAGCGCGGCGACGAGCAGCACCGGCACCAGGGCCCGGTGCACCGCGGGGTCGTCGCTGAACAGCGGTCCCAGCAGCGGGCTCGCCGCGGCGAGCAGCAGGCCCGTCACCACGCCCGAGACCAGGCCCCAGCGGACCATCCGCGCGGTGACCACCCGGGTGCCGTCCACGTCGCCCGAGCCCAGGTAGCGCCCGGTGATGGCCTGCGCGGCGATGGCGATCGCGTCCAGGGCGAAGGCCAGGAAGCTCCACAGGGTCATCGCGAGCTGGTGGGCGGCCAGGTCGACCGTGCGGTCGGAGACCGCGCCGAGGGTGACGGCCCACGTGGTCGCCAGCAGCGCGGCGCGCAGCGTCACCGTGCGCACCACCAGCGCGACCGCGGCCCGGGCGGCGCGCAGGATGCCGGCGGCGTCGGGGCGAAGCGAGGCCCGCTCGCGGCGGGCGCCGCGGACGACCACCGCGACCAGGGCGGCGGCGCTGAGCGACTGGGCCGCCACCGAACCCCAGGCGGACCCGGCGATCCCCAGCGCCGGCACGGGCCCCGCGCCGAAGACCAGCACGACGTTGAGCACGAGGTTCAGCAGATTGCCCGCGACCGCGACGACCAGCGGGGTGCGGGTGTCCTGGAGGCCGCGTAGCACGCCTGTGGCCGCCAGGAGGAGCAGCAGGGGGCTGATGCCCAGCGCGGCGACGCGCAGGTAGGTCACCGCGGCGGTGTGGACCGGGCCGCCGGCGTCGAGGAGGCCGACCAGGTCGGGGGTGAGCACCAGCACGGCGACGGTGGCCAGCACCCCGATCAGCACGGCCAGCCACAGCCCGTCGACGCCCTGGGCCAGGGCACCGGCCCGGTCGCCGGCCCCCACACGGCGGGCCACGCTGGCGGTCGTGCCGTAGGCCAGGAACACGCACAGGCCGACCACGGTCTGCAGCAGGGTGGCCGCGATCCCGAGACCGGCCAGCGGGACGGTGCCGAGGTGGCCGACCACGGCGGCGTCGCCGAGCAGGAACAGCGGCTCGGCGACGAGGGCCAGGAACGCCGGGACGGCGAGGCGCAGGATCTCCCGGTCCTGTCCGCGCAGGTCAGCGCCGCGGCGGGTCATCGGCACCTCCGCCGGTCACCGCACGCGGGAGCCGAGCCGGTGGAAAACCCACCCGGGTCTGTGGAAAGTCAAGCGGACGGCGTGTCGCGCCCGGTATCTGGAAATCTACACAACATAAACAGCATGGCAACGGAAAGAAATCCGAGGATTCTTCTGTGCACAGCTGCCCCAAGTCATCTTCCCAGGTCAGACCCGGTCTGGACCGGTGTACCGCGGCCCTCTCCACAGCCTCCTCCCCACCCTTCCCACAGATGCGTGCGTGTCCTCCACGGTGTTACCCGAGTTATCCCCAGGGCCTGTGGATAGCGCCCTGTCGCCGGGCGCCGCGGACCCGTACGGTCGGCGTACCGGCCCGTGGCTGCGGGCGCTGTCGGTGGTGGCTCCTAGCGTCACGAGCGGCACCATCCCACAGCACCCGAGACCGTCTGGAGGCCCCTGCGCGTGAGCGTCACCGAGTCCGACAAGCGGGTCGACGAGCCTCCGTTCGAGGAGTGGGGCGACGGCCCGGTCGCCTACGCCCCGGGCGAGGCGCCGAGCACCCCGGGCGGTCGCACGCCCCCGCAGGACATGGCCGCCGAGCAGTCGGTGCTGGGCGCGATGCTGATCTCCAAGGACGCGATCGCCGACGTCACCGAGGTGCTGCGCGGCCCGGACTTCTACCGGCCCTCGCACGAGACCATCCACGACGCGGTGATCGACCTGTTCGGCCGCGGCGAGCCCGTCGACATGGTCACCGTGGCCGCCGAGCTCCAGCGCCAGGGCCACCTGCAGCGCATCGGCGGCGCGCCCTACCTGCACACGCTGGCCTCGAACGTCCCGATCGCGGCCAACGCCCAGTTCTACGCCGAGATCGTCCGCGAGAAGGCGATCCTGCGCCGCCTCGTCGACGCCGGCACCAAGATCGCCCAGATCGGCTACGCCGGCGAGGGCCAGGTCGACGACGTCGTCGACCGCGCCCAGGCCGAGATCTACCAGGTCACCGACAGGCGCAGCAGCGAGGACTTCGCACCGCTCTCGGACATCATGGACGGCGTCCTCGACGAGATCGAGGCCATCGGCAACCGTGAGGCCGGCCTGTACGGCGTGCCCACCGGCTTCGCCGACCTCGACGACCTCACCAACGGTCTGCACTCGGGCCAGATGGTGATCGTGGCGGCGCGGCCCGCCATGGGCAAATCGACTCTGGCTCTGGACCTGTGCCGCTCGGCCTCGATCCACAACAACATGGCCAGCGTGTTCTTCAGCCTGGAGATGACGCGCTCCGAGATCACGATGCGCCTGCTCTCGGCTGAGGCCAAGGTGCCGCTGAACCACATCCGCAACGGCAAGATGGACCAGGCCGACTGGGACAAGCTGGCCCGTCACATGGGCCGGGTCTCCTCGGCGCCGATGTTCATCGACGACTCCCCGAACATGACGATGATGGAGATCCGGGCCAAGGCCCGCCGGCTCAAGCAGCGCCACGACCTGAAGCTCATCGTCATCGACTACATGCAGCTGATGACCTCGGGGCGCAAGGTCGAGTCCCGCCAGCTCGAGGTCTCCGAGTTCTCCCGCCAGATCAAGCTGCTCGCCAAGGAGCTGCAGCTGCCCGTGATCGCGCTGTCGCAGCTCAACCGTGGTCCCGAGCAGCGCGGCGACAAGCGACCGATGATGAGCGACCTGCGCGAGTCGGGCTGCCTGAGCGCGGACACCCGCCTGATGCGTGCCGACACCAACGCCGAGATCACCCTGGGAGAGCTGATGGCCTCGGGTGCGCGCGACGTCCCGGTGTGGTCACTCGACGAGCGGTTGAAGCTGGTGCCACGCACGCTCACCCACGCCTTTCCCTCGGGGACCAAGCCCACCTTCGAGCTGACCCTGACCTCGGGTCGGCGCATCCGCGCCACCGCCAACCACAAGTTCCTCACCGTGGACGGCTGGATCCCCCTCTCGGAGATGACGGTGGGATCGCGGCTCGGGGCGGTGCGTCACGTGCCGCCGCCCCTGCGGGCCCAGGAGCGCGACGCGGACGAGGTCGTGCTGCTCGCGCACCTGCTGGGCGACGGGTCCTTCGTGGCGCGTCAGCCGATCCGCTACGCCTCGATCGACGAGGAGAACCTCACGGCCGTGGGGGAGGCGGCGTCGCGCCGCTTCGGCATCACCCCCCAGCGCGATGACTACCCCGTCGCGCGCGTCACCACGCTGCGGCTCCCTGCGCCCGACCGGCTCACGCACGGCCACCGCGACCCGATCGCGGCCTGGCTCGACGAGGACGCGCTGTTCGGTCTGCGGAGCCACGAGACGTTCGTCCCGGACTGGGTCTTCGGCCTGCCCAAGGCCCAGGTGGGCCTCTTCCTGCGTCACATCTGGGCCACCGACGGCTCGGTCACCTACGACGAGAGGAGGGCCCGGGGCCAGCTCTACTTCGCCTCGACGAGCCGTCGACTCGTCGACGACCTCGCCCGGCTCCTGCTGCGCTTCAACGTGTTCACGCGGATCAAGCGGGCCAGCAAGACCGGCTATCGCGACGGCTGGCACCTCTGCGTCTACGGCGCCGAGAACCAGCTGCGGTTCTGCGACGAGATCGGCGTCCACGGCGCGCGCGGCGCCAAGGCGACGGACGCTCGCCGAACGGTTGCGTGACGTCCGGTCCCAACACCGACCTCGACACCGTGCCGCGCGAGGTCTGGGGACGGGTACGCGAGGTCCTCGCCGAGCAGGAGATGACCCACCGCGAGCTCGCCTCGGCGACGGGTACCCCGTGCTGCGGCTCGACGCGGTGGAAGCACTCCCCGAGCCGCCAGCGTCTCGCGCAAGGTCGCGGACGTCCTCGGCGACGCCGAGCTGGAGGTGCTGGCGACCAACGACGTCTACTGGGACGCGGTGGCCTCGATCGAGCCGGTCGGCGAGATGGACGTCTACGACGCGACCGTGATGGGCACGCACAACTTCGTGGTCAACGGCATCGCCGCGCACAACAGCCTGGAGCAGGACGCGGACATGGTGATCCTGCTGCACCGCGACGACGTCTACGAGAAGGAGTCGCAACGGCCGGGCGAAGCCGATCTCATCGTGGCGAAGCACCGCAACGGCGCCACGCGCGACATCACCGTGGCCTTCCAGGGCCACTACTCGCGTTTCGTCGACATGGCGCACTGAGCACGCCCGGTGCCGACGATGGGCGAATCTGCAGGTGAACGATCCACGTCACGGAATCTGTGGATTCGGCGAACAAGCGCCGTAGCCTGACGCACAGGGAAGGCCCGACCCTCCGGCTGATGCAGGCGAAGATGCGCGTATGAGCGAAGACCCAGAGGACGGCGCTGGGTTCACCGTGGAGGTGGACGTGAGAGTCAGATCCCGTTTGCGGCCGCTGCTTACACCATGAGCATGGGTCAAAGCGAGCACGGCGCGTCCGGCATGGTGGGCCACCAGACGATGTTGGCCGAGTTCGCGAGGCCCTGGCTCGGGTCGTTGGCGACAACGCCCTGCAGGGTGCCAATACGAAAGGTGATGCGGGCTTCCTGGCCATTCGCTACTGGGTCACTCAGCGGGAAGCACCGGGAGGTGACAGGATCGGCGGGGAGTTCCGTTTGCCCTGCGGGCCGCCCGTCAGCCTGTGGACAGACGACACGAGGCTGTCAGCGCTGACATGACATGTCGCGAAAGTGACAGATACACGTCGCGCAACAACTGACACCGCAGCACCCCGCACCGCCCCGGCAGGGCCCGCGGCGGGGCAGCGTGTCGCGGGCGCGGCGTTCGGGGAGCATGATCACCGTCGACCGCCTCACCGCGACCTACGGCGCCTTCACCGCGGTCGACGACGTCAGCGTCGTCGCCCGATCCGGCCGCGTCACCAGGGTTCCTGGGTCCGAACGAGGCGGGCGAGACGACCACGATGCGGATCATGGCCGGGCTCAGCCAGCCCACTACGGGGGGGGCGTGCGTATCGGCGGCCACGACTACCGCTCGATCCCGAAACCCGGTCCGCCACGTCGGGTGCGCACCTACCCCCTCGGCATGCGCCAGCGCCTCGGCATCGCCCACGCGCTGCTCGGGGACCCCTCGGTGCTCATCCTCGACGAACCGGCCAAGGCCTCGACCTCGCCGAGGTCGGCAAGGCTGCCCTCGCCGCGGGGCGTGGTGCTGACCGACCTGCGCTCGGGGGGCCGCCGGCCTCGAGGACCTCGTCCTCGAGCTGACCGGGGCCACCCAGCGCGAGGGCCGACCGAGTGATGCGACCGGCAAGGAAGGCACCGCATGAGCACCGACGCCCCCACTGCGGCGGACACGCTCGACGTCAGCGCGACCCCGCGGGTGACGCTGGGCCGGCTGGTCTCGGTGGAGCTGCGCACGAGCCTCGACACCCGAGACCCACGCGACCCGAGCCCGCGTCGCCACCTGCAGCCACCCGCGGGTCGGAGCAACCTCCCGGGCACATCCCTCGTCAGGGTGGTGGAGAGAGGCGGTGACCCGATGGCAGTGGCCACGACCAGGAAGACCCAGGACAGCCCGGACTTCGACGAGTTCGCCGCCACGGCGTGGCCGTGGCTCTACCGGTGCGCGTACCTGCTCGCCGGCAACCACGCCGACGCCGAGGACCTCGCCCAGGCGACCCTGCTGCAGGCGTACCGCTCCTGGTCCAAGGTGCGCGGCGCCGAGCAGCCGCGGGCCTACCTGCGCCGGATGCTGACCAACCTCTACGTCTCGCAGAAGCGGCCCAAGGCGCGCCGCCTCGAGGTGCTCACCGACGTGCCCGTCGAGCCGCGGCACCCGCGCGAGCACGGCGGGCCGGAGGACCGGATGGTCCTGTGGCCGCACATCGCCTCGCTGCCGCCGCGCCAGCGCGCGGTGATCGTGCTGCGCTACTACGAGCAGCTCAGCGAGCGGGAGATCGCCGATGCCCTCGGCTGCTCCGCCGGGACCGTGAAGTCCACCGCGCACCGTGCGCTGACCTCCCTGCGAGCCGCCGTCGGCCCGGGGACCCACGAGCCGGAGGAGGCCTGAGATGAGCACCGAGCTGGAGAACGCCCTGGCCCGTGAGCTGCAGGAGGTCGCGGACGGCGTCCGCGTGCCCACCATGCCCGCCCTGCGGTTCGAGCCCGCCCGGCCCCGGTGGGTCGCGCCCTCCGTGCTGGCCGCCGCCGCGGTCGTCCTCGTCATCGGCGTGGTCGCCCTGCTCCTCGGCGTGCGCCCCTCCGGGGAGCTGCAACCGGCCCCCGCCCCGGTCTCGCCCTCGCCGAGCGCGCGGACCGGCGTCGACGACGCCGCGCCCCGGGTGCCCTACGTGCTCGGCCAGCGGCTCGTCGTCGACGGCCAGGTGGTCGACGGCGACTGGTGGACGGTGACGCCTCGCGGTGGTGCCTGGCTGGCGCTGCGCACCGACGGCACCTGGTGGTGGGGCCGCGGCCCCGACGCCCAGGAGATCACCGGCCCGGTCCAGCAGGCCCCCGTGCTCTCGCCGGGCGGGCGCTACCTGGCCTACCTCGCCCGGGTCGGCGCCACGGCCTCCCTGTCGATCATCGACGTCGCGAGCGACGGAGCCCCCACCCTCACGCTCCCCCCCGACACCCCGGCCACCGAGCAGGGCGTGGCCCTGTCGGTCGCCGCCGTCACCGACGCGGGCCAGGTGGTCCTCCAGGGCCCGCGCACCCGGCTGCTGCGCACGGGATCCGGCGACGACGTGGACCTCGCCGCCACCGCCCCCGACCAGGTCGTCCTCCAGGCCACCGCCGCCGGGCTCGTCGTCGTCGACGGCGCGGACGGCGCCGTCGACGCCACCAGCACCGCGCCGTACCTGGCCGACCTCGCCGACGACGGCACGCTCACCCCGACCGGGCAGCTGCCGCGGTTCGACACCCTCGACGTCAGCCCCGGCGGCACCCGCTACGTCCGCACGCCGCCCGGCACCCTCGGCGGCGAGGTCGCCGGCACCGCCGAGCTGCTCGCGGGTGACGTCGCCGGGGGTGACGAGGTGACGCTCTCGGCCCCGGACGGCGGCACGTTCGGCGTCGGGACCTGGGCCTGGGAGGACGACGAGTCGCTGGTCGCCGTCGTCCGGCCGGGCTCGAGCCCGGAGGACGTCGGCCGGCCGGTGCGGTGCGACGTGGTCCTCGGCGAGTGCCGCGTGCTGCCGGCGAGCCCGGACCGGGCCTCCGCCGTCTCCGCCGCGCCGGGCACGGCGGGCACGACCTCGGCGGCCGGCACCCTGGACGCCGTGCTCGCGGCCGCGGCCGCCGCCGACCGCGCCAGCCTGGGCGAGGGGTCGGCCGTGGTGGCCGACGCGGAGTGGACCCAGCTCGTCGACCTCGTCGACGGGGCCTCCGCCACGACGACCGGCTGCCGCGACAACGGCAGCGGGACCCGGGACTGCGAGATCGCCCTCGACGCGAGCCCCGGCACCACCGCGTACGCCATCCTCGGGCCGGCGGGCAGCGGGGACGGCTGGCGGATCACCTACGTCGGGGTCGCCGAGGGGTAGAGCGGTCCGCCGAGGGTGAGGCCGCGCGTGACGGGACGCTCGCTACCGTCGGTGCCATGGAGATGATCTACGGCGCGCAGCGCGGGCCGGTCGCGCACGAGGACCTCCCCGACGTCTACCCCTGGCCCGAGCGCGCGGGCCGGGCGTGGGTGCGCGCGATGATGGTCGGCACGCTGGACGGGGCGGCCGCCGGCGCCGACGGCCTGAGCGGCTCGATCTCGGGCTGCGCCGACGGGGAGGTCTTCTCCGCCGTGCGACGCTTCGCCGACGTCGTCCTCGTCGGAGGGGGCACCCTGACCGCGGAGGAGTACGGCCCGCTGGGGTCCTCCGCGCAGGACGCGCGACGCCGCCGGGACGCCGGCCAGGCCGAGGCCCCGGTGCTCGCCGTCGTCTCCGGCTCCCTGACTCTGCCCCTGGACGAGGACGGCTTCACCGCCTCGACCGTGCGCCCGCTCGTCTTCACCACCGCCGACCCCGACCCCGACCGCCTCGCCGCGCTGCGCGAGCGGTGCGAGGTCGTCCAGGCCGACGGCGAGGTCGTCGACGTGGCGTGGGTGATCGACCGTCTCGTCGAGCGCGGCCTGTGGCGGGTGGTCTGCGAGGGCGGGCCGTCGCTGCTGCGCGACGTCGCGCAGGCCGGACGGCTCGACGAGGTCGACCTGACCCTGTCCCCGACGGCGGCCGGCACGGGCACCACCCCGCGCACCGACGTGCTCTCGGCCGCCCCCAGCTTCGCCCTGCAGCACGTGCTGAGCGCCGACGACTTCCTGATGACCCGCTACCTGCGGGCCGAGGGGTGATCACGCTCCGCGGCCTGGCCGACCTCGTCGCCGAGCACGGCGACGACCTCGACCGGCCCGTCACGCCGTTCCGGGTGGGGGGCGTCGACCTCGACACCGACGCCCGGCCCGCCCTGATGGGGGTGCTGAACCTCTCGCGCGACTCCTGGTACCGCGAGAGCGTCGCGGCGAGCCACGGCGACGCCGTGCGCCGTGGCCGGATCCTGGCCGCCCAGGGCGCCGACCTCGTCGACGTCGGCGCCGAGTCGGTCGTCGACACCGCCGACCTGGTCGCGGCCGAGGCCCAGGTCGCGCAGCTCGTCCCGGTCATCGCCGACCTCGCCGCCGCCGGCGTGGCCACGTCGGTGGAGAGCTACCACCCGTCCGTGGTCGAGGCGTGCCTGGCGGCCGGCGCGAGCGCGGTCAACCTCAGCGGCTCCGGCCACGACGAGGAGGTCTTCGCGCTCGCGGCCGCGCACGGAGCCTCGGTCGTGCTGTGCCACATCGTCGGCACCCACGCCCGCGCGCTGCACGACCCCCGCGACCTCACCGTCGCCCCCGACCCGTTCCCGGCGATGCTCGAGGGGTTCGAGCGACGCCTCGCCCTGGCCCGCGACCTCGGCGTGCCCTCGGTGGCCGTCGACCCCGGCATCGGCTTCGGCTTCTCCTGGATGCCCGACCCCGTCGACCGCGCCCGCCACCAGTCCGCGGTGCTGGTGCAGACCTTCCGGCTGCGCCGGCTCGGGGCACCGGTGTGCCAGTCCCTGCCCAGTGCGATGGACCTGTTCGGCGAGGAGGTCCGCACCGCCGAGGGGTTCTTCGCCGTCCTGGCCTCCCTGGGGCGCACGGGGATCCACCGCACGCACGAGGTCTCCCGGGTCCGCGCGGTGCTCTCCTCGATGGAGGACCTCGGCACGCACCTGTGAGACTCGCGCGGGCCCCTTACGCGGGACCGGCCCAGCCTGGGAGGGTGGAGCCGTAGGACCGCGGCACCGAGCCCGGCCCCGCCGACGAACAGGAACAGCGTGCAGCCCTTCCTCCTCAACCGCCACGACCGCATCGTCTTCCCCTCGAACGTCGTCCCCGAGCTCGACCTCTCGGTGATCGACAGCCTCGAGCAGCTCGACACCGTGGTGCGCCGCGACTTCGAGACCAAGGCCCCGACCGGCAGCGACATCCTCGGCCGGGTCGAGCAGGGCGGGTACGAGTCGCGCCACGAGCTGATGCGCGACGTCGCGCTGAACATGTTCTGGGTGGGGAGGTACGCGCTGACGATGTACGAGAAGCGGCCCACCCGCTGGGGCGACGTGCCCCGCCACCGCTCCGACGTGTTCCTGCCCAAGGTGACGCCGTGGGAGGACGGCGAGCGCAAGGTCGAGGCCGTGCGCCGGGCCTACGAGGAGCTGCCGGCCTCGTTCGACGCCGAGGTCGAGGATCGCGTCTTCGCGATGCTCTTCGACGTCTTCGGCCACCGACGCCACCACGCGACCGAGCTGTCCGGCCTCAAGCCGACGGTGGCCGAGACCCTGGCCGACCCCACCAACCTGACCTTCCGGCTCAAGGACTACGACCCCGACTTCCCCACCTTCAGCTTCTCCGACATCGTCGACTGCGCGGAGGACGCCCCCGAGCTCGAGGCGCTGCACCGCTGGGCGATGGTGCTGCACAACCAGTACCCCTGGGACCGCTCGCAGGCCGAGCTGGTCGAGGTCGGCGAGCTGGCCGACGACGACTACGTGGTCGCGCTGCACCCCCGCGACCAGGAGGTGCGCCGGTTCCTGGGCCGCCTGGCCTCGGGCGTCGAGCGCACGTCGCGCTCCACGGGCCGCGAGGCCGTGGCGCCGGTGCGGCCCTACCCCGCCCTGGACGTCAGGGCGGACTGCTCGGTGATGCCGCGCATCGAGGCGATGGCCGTCGTCCACGGCGACCGGCCCTGCACGAACGAGGACCTGATCCGCAACTCGGCCTACAACTGGTCGCCGATGGCGGCCTCGGAGATCCTGGCCAAGACCGGCATCGAGCAGCGGCTCTACACCACCCGCACCCTGGAGGAGATCGCGCTCCAGGCCGCCGAGGGCGCGCTGGCCCACGCCGGGCGCGGCCCGGAGGAGGTCGGGGCGGTGATCGTGTGCACCTGCACCAGCACCCGGCTGATCCCCTCGGTGGCGACCTGGCTCTCCGGCGAGCTCGGCATCGCCCAGACCCACGCCTCCTACGACCTGGTCGCCGCCTGCGCCGGCATGCCCTACGGGCTGTCCGAGGCGGTGCGGATCCTGCAGGAGGTGCAGCGGCCGGTGCTGGTCGTGTGCGTGGAGAAGTTCTCCGACAAGATCGGCAACGTCCGCCCGTCGCGGATGATCTTCGGCGACGGTGCCGCCGCGATCCTGGTCGGCGTCGCGCCCGAGGGCGCCGAGCCCGACATCGAGTACCTCAACACCTACGCCAGCGGCCCGGCGTCGCAGGTGAACTCGATCATCTGGCCCAACAACGACTTCGACAACAACATCACCGTCTACGGCCCCGAGGTGAAGTCGCTGGCCGGGCGATACCTGACGCAGATGATCGAGGAGCTCAAAGAGCTGCCCGCGCCCGAGGGCGTCGAGGGGTCGCTGCTCGAGGGCATCGACCTGATCGTGCCGCACCAGGCGAACAAGTCGATGGTCGTCCAGCTCGCGCTCGACGCGGGCCTGTCCGAGGACGAGCTGTACTTCAACATCGGCCAGGTCGGGAACACCTCCTCGGCCAGCATCCCGCTGGCGCTGCACGACGCGGTGCGCGAGGGCGTCATCACCGAGCCGGTGCGGGTCTTCGCGCCCGGTTTCGGTGCGGGCGCCGTGGCCGGGTACAGCGTGATGCGCGTCGACCCGGCGGTGATCGCCACCGCCGGTGCCCCGTCCGCACCGACGGAGGGCGCCGAGGACGCCACCCCCGAGCAGGCGCCGGACAACAACGTCGGCCTTGCCTTCGGCTGACTGGCGGCTCGACGACCGGCAGCGGGCCTGCGTCGACGGCTGGTTCGCCGAGGGCTGGTCGGTGGTGGCCGACCTGTCGTGGGGCCTGGTCGACACCGTCGTGCTGCGGGTGCGCACGCCCGATCGGGAGGTGCTGCTCAAGGCGGCCGGGCCGGGCGACACCCACGTGGGGCGTGAGATCACCGGGCACGGGGGCTTCACGGAGCCCTGGGTGGAGCGCGGCCTCGCGCCGCGCCTGCTGCACGCCGACCCCGACGCGCGCGTGCTGGCCACGACGTTCCTGCCCGGTGCCCTCGCGGAGGGCACCCCCGCCGCCCTCGACGCCGGCGTCCACCGCCAGGCCGGCGCGGCGCTGGCGCTCCTGCACGCCCAGGGCGGCCGCCTCGACGCCGCCTTCGAGCCCCGGCAGGTGGCGCGCTGCCGGTCGCTGCTGACCGGGGAGCACCGGATCGCGCCCGACGCGGTGGCCTGGCTGGAGCAGTGGCTCGACGCCTATCCGGCACCGGCCACGACGCTGGTGCCCACCCACGGCGACTACTCGCCGCGCAACTGGCTCGTCGACGACGCGGGCGTGCTGCGGGTCGTCGACCTCGGCCGCTTCGACCACCGCCCCCGCTCCAGCGACCTGTGCCGGCTGCACGCCCGGCACTGGCGCGACCGTCCGGACCTCGCGGCGGCGTTCGTCGAGGGCTACGGCGCCGACCCCACCGCCGACGAGGTGTGGGCGGCGCAGCGGGTGCGCGAGGCCGTCGGCACCGCGGTGTGGGCCTTCCAGGTGGGCGACGAGGCGTTCGAGGCCGTCGGCCACGCGATGCTCGCCCGGCTGCGCGAGGACCTCGGCTGAGCCCGACCTCCGGCTGGACTGGACGCCGGCGGGGCCGGGGCGACCGCTACTCGCGGCTGCTCAGCGACAGGGCGCTCAGTCGTCGCGTCGCCCACCAGGTGCTCAGCACCGTCACCACGACGAGCAGCACCACGCCGACGCCCACGGAGACGTCGGAGACCAGGCCGAGGCGGTCCGCGTCGGCCCCGAGCACCGTCTCGCCCAGCGACGCGGCCCACTGCCGCACGCTGAGCGTGCGGGCCCCGGGCACGATCAGGCCCACCGTGGTCTCCCAGATCAGCGCGTACAGCAGCCCGACGACCACGGCGTTGCCGGTGAGGACGGCGAGCAGCAGGAACAGCGCGCAGTACGCCACGCACGCGACCAGCGCGACCACGGTGGCGGCCAGGGCCAGGCCGTCGGCGGGGCCGACGAGCACCAGCGCGGCCACGCCGACGGGCGCGGCGCCCAGCAGCCAGGTGGTCCCGATCGCGACGGCGAGCTTGGTGAGCACGATGCTCGAGCGCGGGACGGGCTTGGAGAGCAGGTAGACGATCGAGCCGTCCTCGATCTCCGGGCCGATGACCGAGGTGCCCACCACCACGCACAGCACCGGGAGCATCGTGCCCAGGCCGAGGACGTCGATCAGCGAGGTCGCGGCCTGCGGGTCGGCGTCGCCGGACACGAGGCGGAAGACCACCACGACGGCGAGCAGCACCGCGGGCAGGACGACCAGGGCCACCGCCCGACGTCCGGCGAGCAGCTCGGCCAGGGTGAGGCGGGCGACGACGGGGTGGAGCAGCCGGCTGCTCATCGGCCCACCAGGTAGGCGAAGACGCTCTCCAGCGACTCGTCGTCGGGAGAGACGTCGAGCAGCCGCACCCCGGCGGCGGAGGCGAGACGCGGGACGGCGCGGACGAAGGCGTCGTGGCTGCGGGTGGTCAGGTCGATCCCGCCGCCCTCGCCGAGGTCGACCGAGGACACGGTGCCGTCGGCGACCAGGGCGGCCGCGAGAGCGCGGTCGTCGTCGGAGCGGATCGTGTAGCGGTGCGGCCGCTCGGTCATCAGCCGGCGGATCTCGCGGAAGTCGCCCGAGGCGGCGTGCCGTCCGGCCACCACGACCTCGACCCGGGTGGCGAGCTGCTCGACCTCCTCGAGGATGTGGGAGCTGAACAGCACGGTGCGGCCCTCCTCGCCGAGACGGCGCAGCAGCCCGATCAGCTGCAGGCGCTGACGCGGGTCCATGCCGTTGAACGGCTCGTCGAGCAGCAGCACCGACGGGTCGTGGACCAGGGCGGTGGCCATCTTCACCCGCTGCTTCATGCCCTTGGAGTAGGTCGCGACCCGCCGGTCGCCGACGCCGCGCAGCTCGACGGCGTCCAGCGCCGCGTCGGTGGCCGCGCCCGGGTCGGCCAGGCCGTGCAGCCGGGCGTTGGCCAGGACCAGCGCGCGGCCGGTGAGGCTCTCGTACATGCCCTCCCGCTCGGGCACCAGGCCCAGGTGGCGGTAGATCGAGGGACGGGCGACGGTCGGCTCGCCGTCGAGGGTCACCGTGCCGGCCGAGGGGGCCAGGAACCCGCCGAGCATCGCCAGCAGGGTCGACTTGCCGGCGCCGTTGGGCCCCAGCAGGCCGGTCACGCCGGGCCCGACCCGCATCGTGACGTCGTTGAGGGCGACCACGTTGCCGAACCAGCGGGACGCGCCGGTGACCTCCAGGACGCTCACGAGACCGACACCCGGGCGTAGCGGCGGAGCAGCAGGGCGTAGGAGCCGAGGCACAGCAGCAGCAGGACGGTGACGTAGACGACGCCGCCGAGGGCGCCGGGCGGCACGGGGGCGCCCTCGACGTCGGCGCCGAGGGAGGCCAGCACGCCCAGGACCACGGTGACCGGGTCCGCCAGGCCCGACCACCCGGCCAGCGCCGCCTGCCCGTTCTGCTCGCCGAGCTCCTGCAGCGCGCTCTGCACGCCGGCGGAGACGACGAGCACGCCGATCACGGCGGCCACGCCCAGACCCCGGCGCGGGGTCAGCGAGGCGACCACGAGCGCGACGCCGGACACGACGACCGAGATGAGCGCGGCGGCGAGGAGCGCGACCAGCACGCTGCGGGTCTGCTCGCCCGCGTCGAGCTCGGCGAGCAGGGAGCCCAGCCACAGCGTGAGCAGGGGGGCCGCGGTGAAGACCAGCACGGCCGAGGCCAGGGCGGCGTACTTGGCCCGGACGTAGTCCGCGCTCTCCAGGGGTCGGGCGAGGTACAGGGTGATGCTGCGAAAGCGCAGGTCCCGGCTCACCGCGGCCGGCGCCTGGCCGGCCACGAAGAGCGCGACCAGCGTGCTGATCCCGCCCAGGTAGGTCAGGTAGTCCACCGGCAGCGAGGAGAAGCCGACGACGCTGGCGATCACGACGATGACCAGGGTCGGCACGACCGCGGCGGCCAGCAACGCGAACGGCATCACCTTGGCCCGCAGCGAGCGGCCGAGCCCGAAGGCCCCGCGCAGCGTGTCGAGGTAGAGCGCGCCGGTGATCGGGCGGCGCCCGAGCCGGGTGCCGGTGAAGGTGCGGTAGCCGATGTCGAAGATCGCGCCGTCCGGCTCGCCGCCGGTGGGGTCGGGTGTGCTCACGGGGCTCCCCCAGGATGCGGTGCGGATGCCGGTGCGGACGCCGGTGCCGGTGCCGGTGCCGGCGGTGCTGGGTCGCTGAAGATCTCGCTGAGCCGGTGCCGGCGTCGCTGCAGGCGCACCAGGCCCACGCCCAGCTCGGCCACCCGGTCGCGCACCTCGTCGACGGTCCGCTCGTCGCGCAGGCCGACCAGCAGCAGGGCGCCCTCGGTGCCGACCTCGAGGCCCCCGGCGCGCAGGGCCGCGGTGAGCGCGGCGGCCTGCTCGGTGACCTCGACGGCCAGCACGGCCTCGTCGGTGGTCGCCTCGGCCAGCGAGGAGGAGCGCAGCAGGCGGCCGCCGTCGACGACGACGAGGTGGTCGCAGACCTGCTCGAGCTCGCCGAGGAGGTGGGAGGTGACCAGCACCGAGATGCCCAGCGCGGTGCCGACGTGGCGGATCAGCGCGAGCATCTCGTCGCGGCCGGCCGGGTCCAGGCCGTTGGTCGGCTCGTCGAGCAGCACCAGGTCGGGGGCGCCGACCAGGGCGAGGGCCAGCTTCACCCGCTGGCGCATCCCGGTCGAGTACTGCCCGATCAGCCGGTAGCGCTCCTCGTGCAGGCCGACGAGGCGCAGGACGTCGGCGGTGCGCTCGCGGGCGCTGGTCTGCGGCAGACCCGACATCCGGGCCAGGTGCACCACGAACCCGGTGGCCGTGACGTCGGGCGGCAGGCAGTCGTGCTCGGGCATGTACCCGGTGCGGGCCCGCACCGCGAGACCGTCCTCGGCGACGTCGAGGCCCAGCACCCGGGCGCTGCCGGCGGTGGGCTCGAGCAGACCCAGCAGGATCTTGATCAGCGTCGACTTGCCGGCCCCGTTGGCGCCCACCAGGCCGGCGACGCCGGCCGGGACGTCGAGGGTGAGGTCGTCCAGCGCGGTCACCGGGCCGTAGCGCTTGGTCAGCCCGGTGGCGCGGATCGTCGTCCCGGTCGTGGCCACGACGCGATGGTGTCACGCTCGGTCGGTTCGGGGAGTCCGTGCAGGTCAGAACGGCCGTCGGGCGGACGGTCCCGCTCAGGCCAGCGCGGTGAGCACGACCAGCGGGGCCAGCAGGCCGGCGAGGCCGGCCAGCTCGGCGACGGCGCCGAGCACGTCCCCGGTCGCGCCGCCCAGGCGGGAGCGGGCCCACCGCACCGCCAGGGCCGCCACGCCGGTGACGGCGAGCACCGCCAGCAGCACCGACAGCGCGCCGGCCACGCCGGCCAGGAGCCCCCCGAGCAGCGCGAGCGCGACGCCGCCAGCCACGCCCGTCACGGCGGCCCGGGCCGTCAGGCCCTCCACCACCGCGCGGCCGGTGCCCTCGGGGCGCGCGTAGGGCAGCACCAGCGCCGGCACCAGCATCGCCGAGCGCGACAGCGCCCAGGCCGCGACGACCAGCCCCACCACGCCGAGCCGCGACAGCGACGTCGGCCCCGCCGGCGTCCACCCGGCCAGCGCGAGCAGGCAGGACGCGCGCAGCGCCAGCACCAGGACCACGGCGGCGGCGCCGTAGACCCCGACGGCGTGGTCGCGCATGATCGCGAGACGACGCTGCGGGTCCCGGCCGGCCGAACCGTCGGCGCAGTCGGCCAGGCCGTCGAGGTGCAGCGCCCCGGTGAGGACCACCTCGGCGGTCACCGCCAGCAGCGCGGCGACCCCCAGCGGCAGCACCTGGCCCGCGCCGAGGAGGACCAGGGCGACGACCAGGCCGACCAGTGCCCCGACCACGCCGTACCAGCGGCAGCCGTCCACCGGCCGCCCGCCCGGGCGGGCGCGCACCGGGAGGCGGGTCAGCAGCGAGAGCGCCTCGAGCAGACCGGTCACCGGCTGGCCGGGTCGTCGGTGGCGTCGGGGTTGCTGTCCGGGTCGATGTCCGGGTCGATGTCCGGGTCGATGTCCGGGTCGATGTCCGGGCCGCTGTCCGGGCCGAGGCCCAGGCTGTCGAAGGTGGCCATCTCCTCCAGCACCGCGAGGGCGGAGGCGACCACGCCGAGGGCCAGCGTCGCGCCGGAGCCCTCGCCCAGGCGGAGGCCGAGGTCGAGCACCGGGTCCAGGCCCAGGGCGTCGAGCTGCACCTGTGGCCCGGCTCGGTGGAGCGGTGGCCCGCGATCATCGCGTCCACGCAGTCCGGCGCGAGGTGGGCGGCCACGAGGGCGGCGGAGGTGGTGATGAACCCGTCGAGGACGACCGGCACCCGACGGGCCGCGCAGCCCAGGACCACGCCGGCCAGGGCCGCGACCTCGAGCCCGCCCATCGCGGCGAGCACCGCCACCGGATCGCGCACGTCCGCGTGCCGGGTGAGCACGCGGCCCACGACCTCGACCTTGTGCCGCACCTGGTCGGCGTCCAGGCCGGTCCCGGCCCGCACACCTCGGCGGGGTCGCGGCCGAGCAGCGCAGCGGTCGGGCTGCCGCGGTGGTGGTGTTGCCGATCCCCATCTCGCCCAGCGCGACCAGGTCGACGCCGTCGTCGGCCAGGTCGCGGGCCAGGTCGATGCCGTGCCGCAGGGCCCGGTGCGCCTCGGCGAGGGTCATCGCCTCGGTCTCGGCGCTGTTGGCGGTGCCGGCGCGCACCCGGCGGTCCAGCACGGGGGCGTCGCCCGGGCGGGCCCGAGGGGGCACCAGGACCCCGAGGTCGGCCACGACCAGCCGCGCGCCCACCTGGCGGCCGAGCACCGCCACCGCGGCCCCGCCCGAGGCGAAACCGGCCAGCATGAGCCCGGTGACCTCCGCGGGGTAGGCGCTGACCCCCTCCTGCGTGACGCCGTGGTCGGCGGCGCAGACCACCACCGCCGGCGTCGGCCGACCCGGGGCGGGCGTGCCGCGGATCCCCGCCACCCGCACGGCCAGCTCCTCCAGGCGGCCCAGACTGCCCGGCGGCTTCAGCTTGGCGTCCATCCCGGCGGCCGCCGCCGTGCGGGCGGCGGTGTCGGCCGGACGCAGGGCCGCGAGGGTCTCCTCGATGACGCGCAGGTCCTCGCTCATGTCCACTCCTTGCTGCTGGGGTCGGTGCCCCGGCTCCCGGGCTCGGGATCCAGGGTCAGCGTGCGGCCGGCCACCACGAGCTGGGCCAGGTCGGCGCGCGGGCCAGGGCGGCGTTGACCCGGCCCAGACGTCACGGTATGCCCTGGCCACCGGGTGCATCGGGACGAGCCCCAGACCGACCTCGTTGGTCACGACGATGCTCGGTGCCGTGGTCCGCCGCCGGCCCACCCCCCAGCGCCCGGCGCGCTCGAGGATCGCCGGCTCGTCGTCGCCGTGCTCCATCAGGTTGGAGACCCACAGGCACAGGCAGTCGACGAGCGCAGGCGCCCGGCCGGGGCGTCGGCAGGCGTCGACCAGGGCGATCGGTCCTCGAGCGTGCCCACCCCGGGGCGCTCGGCCTGGTGGCGGGCGACCCGGTCGGCCATCTCCTCGTCACCGGCCTGCCCGGTGGCGAGGAAGACCACGGGCGTCCCGGCGGCACGGGCGCGGCGCACGGCCAGCGCCGACTTGCCGCTGCGGGCGCCGCCGGTGAGCAGGGTGAGCGTGGGTGTCTCCGGGCCGGGGCGCGGGTCGGTCATCGGGTCCTCCTCCGGACGTGGGCGGCCAGCGCCAGGGCGGCGGTGGTCGCCAGCAGGGCGAGCTCGGCGTGGTCGACCAGCCGGCGGGCGCGGGCGGCGTCGGCCGGCCCGGGGCGTGGGCCGGCGCCGAGGCGCGGGCGGTCCTCGACCCGCTCGCCGTAGCGCAGCGGGCCGCCGAGCTCGCGGCCCAGGGCGGCCGCGACCGCGGTCTCGGGCACCCCGGCGTTGGGGGACGGGTGGGCGCCGGCGTCGCGGCGCACCGTGCGCACGACCGCCGCCGCCGAGCCGGGGCGCACCACCGCGACCAGCGCCGCGGTGAGCCGCGCGGGCACCCAGCAGGCGAGGTCGTCGAGACGGGCCGCGGCGGTCCCGAACCGTCCGTACCGGGCGCCCCGGTGACCGACCATCGCGTCCATCGTGTTGACCGCCCGGAAGCCGAGGGCGCCGGGCGCGCCCGCGACGAGCGCCCAGAACGCCGCGCCCACGACGGCGTCGGAGAGGTTCTCGGCCAGCGACTCCACGACGGCGGCCGCGACGCCCGCCTCGTCCAGGGTGCTCGGGTCGCGCCCCACCAGGGCCGGCAGCAGTGCGCGGGCGCCGTCGAGGTCGTCGCAGAGAAGCCGCGCCCCGACGTCCGTGCCCGCCCGGCGCAGGCCCCGTCCGGCGCAGGACACCGCGCAGGCGAGCGCCACCCCGGGCGCGCCGGCCGGCAGCAGGGCACCGACCCCGGCGCCGACCCCGACGCCCAGGCCGAGGCCGGTTGCGGCGTAGAGGGCCCCGGGCGCGTACCGGTCCGCCCACACCCGCTGCTCGACGTGGCCCATCGCGGTGCCGAACCAGGCCACCGGGTGCCACCGGGTGGGCGGCTCGCCCAGGGCGCGGTCGAGCAGCAGACCCACCGCGACCCCGGCGGCCCGGGAGCCCAGCGAGCCGCTCACGGGCGCACTCCTGGGCGCACCGCGAGACCGGCGGTCACCGCGGCGTGCACCGCGAGGGCGACGCGGGCGCCCCAGGTCGACCGGACGCCGCCGAAGGTCTCCACGGGTGCGTCCGCGTCCTCGGCGGCGGCGAGGACGACGAGGGCGTCGCTGGCCGTGCCGGTGCCGGGCAGGCCGGCCTCCACGCAGGCCTGGGCCTTGGCCTCGGTCGCGCTCAGCGCGGCCTGCACCAGCGCCTCCGGGGTGAGCCGCACCGGTAGCACGACGACGGTGTTGACGGTGCCCGGCAGCGGTCGCCCGACGACCGCGCCACGCTCGGCGGGCCAGGTCGGGCGGGTGACGCCGACCGTCGACCAGGCGTGCACGCCGTGCTCCTGGCCGGCGCGGACCCGCTCGACGGGCACCGCGGTGAACAGCGTGGTCCCGGGGCCGACGAGGCCCAGGGGCCCGGCCACCTCGACCGCGTGCGTGGCGAGGTCGGTGCGGGCGTAGTCGTGGGCGACGCCGACGTTGAGCACCCACGCCACCTCGCGCAGCCCGCCGCCCACCGAGGCCGACGACAGCGCCGGTCGTGGCGGCGCGCAGCGCCACCACAGCGCGCCGCGGTGGCCCTCGGCCCCGGGCACCCGGCCGTGCTCGATCCCCGCCGGGAGCCCGCTCGGCTGATCGGGCGGGCTCACCATCCCGGCGCCCGGTCCGCCTCGACGGCCTCGTCCGCGATCGCGCGCAGGCCGTCGAGGTCGAGATGGGCGCCGATCCACGCGCCGAGGCGGTCGAGGTGGGCCTCGCGGGCCTCGGCGAACCCGGTCTCGGCGGGCACGTGCTCGCGCCCGGACCGGCGGGCGGCGTCCGCGAGCAGCGCACCGCGCACGGCGTCGTCGTCGAGCAGGCCGTGCACGCTGGTCCCGCGCACCCGGCCGTCGGCGCAGACGCAGCCCTCGAGGGCTCCGTCCGGGTCGTCCTCGGCGAGCCACCCGCGCTCGTCGGCGCCGTCGTCGATGCGGGGCCGGCCCCAGCGGATCTCGTAGCCGTGCCGGGAGCGCCGCACCGTCTTCGGCGCGGTGAAGGTGGTGCTCACCGGGAGCATCCCCAGGCCGGGGACGGTGCCGGCGCCGGACTCGACCCGGTCGTGGACCACCCGGCCGAGCATCTGGTAGCCGGCGCAGATCCCCAGCACCGTCGCGCCGGTGGCCACGAGGGCCCGGTCGAGGCCCCGCTCGCCGAGCCAGGACAGGTCGGCGACCGTGGCGCGGCTGCCGGGCAGCACGACCAGGTCGGCGTCGGCGAGGTCGCCGGGGCGGGTGGCCCAGCGCAGCTCGACCGACGGCTCGAGGACCAGCGGGTCCAGGTCGGCGGGGTTGGCCAGGTGCGGCAGTCGCACGACCGCGACGCGCAGCGGGCGGTCGGAGGTCGACGCGGGCCGGTGCAGGCCGTCGAGGTCGAGGGAGTCCTCCACCCCGAGCATCGCCTCGCCCTCCAGGAACGGCAGCACGCCGAGCACCGGCACCCCGGTGCGCTTCCGGAGGGCGGCCAGGCCGTCGCCGAGCAGGGCCGGGTCGCCGCGGAACCGGTTGACCACGATGCCCCGCACGCAGGCGCGCAGGTGCGCGGGCAGCAGGTCGAGCGTGCCGTGGGCGGCGGCGAAGGCCCCGCCGCGCTCGATGTCGACGACGAGCACGGCGGGCAGGCCGGCCGCCGCGGCCAGGGGCAGGTTGACCACGTCGCGGTCGAGCAGGTTGATCTCGGCGGCACCGCCGGCGCCCTCGGCCACCAGCAGCGCGTGCTCCCGGCGCAGGCCGGTGAGCGCGTCGAGGACGGTGGCGCGCAGCGAGCGCGCGACGTCGCCGTACTCCTGCGCCCCGGTGGTGCTGCGCTCCTCGCCCAGCACCACGACGTGGCTGGCGCCCCGCGACGACGGCTTGAGCAGGACCGGGTTCATCCGCCGGTCGGTCTCGACGCGGGCGGCGAGGGCCTGCATCGCCTGGGCCCGGCCGATCTCACCGCCGTCGGGGGTGACCGCGGCGTGGTTGGACATGTTCTGCGCCTTGAAGGGCACCACGTCGAGCCCGGCGTCGGACCAGGCGCGACACAGGGCGGCGACCACCGTCGACTTCCCCGCCCCGCTGGTGGCGCCGACGACGAGCAGGCCGCTCAGAAGTCGATCCCCTTCAGCGCGCGGACGCCGGAGTCGAAGGCGTGCTTGACCTTGACCATCTCGGTGACGGTGTCGGCGACCTCGACCACCTCGGCGGCCATCTCGCGGCCGGTGAGCACGACGTTGACGTGCGAGGGCCGCTCGCGCACCGCGCTCGCGACCTCGCCCGCCTCGACCCAGCCCCACGACATCGGGTAGCTGATCTCGTCGAGGACGACCAGGCGGTGCTCGCCGGCGGCGAGGAGCCCGCGGGTGAACTCCCAGCCGGCCACGGCCTTGGCCCGGGTCTCGTCGAGGTCGGTGGAGTCCCAGCTGAAGCCGTCGCCGGCGGAGAACCAGGAGACACCCAGGCTGCGGCAGACCTTCTCCTCGCCGGTGTGCCACCTGCCGCTCTTCAGGTACTGCACCACCGCGACCGGCCAGTCCAGCGCGACGCCGCGCAGCGCGGTGCCGAACGCCGCGCTCGACTTGCCCTTGCCGTGGCCGGTGTTGACCACGACCAGGCTCTCCGCGCGGCGCAGGGCCCTGCGGTCGTAGGGACGCTCGGTGCGAGGCTCGCCGTGGTCGTTCGTGGCGGCCCCGTCGGTGGCGGCCCGTCGGTCGGGTGGTCGGGCGGGTCGGTGGCGGGGGTGGTCGGTCACGGGGTGGTCCTCCGCTGCTCGGTGGTGGGGGTCGGGGTGCGGGGCGCCGGCAGCACCACGAGGCTGCCGCGCAGCCGGTGCACCTCCAGCGGGGTCCCGTAGACGCGGCTCAGGGTGCCGGCCTCGACCACGGCGGCCGGCTCGTCGAGGACGACGGTGCGGCCGCGGTCGAGGAGCAGCAGCCGGTCGGCGTAGCGGGCCGGCGGCGTCGAGGTCGTGCATCGCGGCGAGGACGGTGAGGCCGTCGGAGCGGCGCAGCTCGTCGACGAGCTCGAGCACCTCCACCTGGTGGCCCACGTCGAGGGCGCTGGTCGGCTCGTCGAGCAGCAGCACCGGGGCCTGCTGGGCCAGCGCCCGGGCGACGACGACGCGCTGGGCCTCCCCGCCGGACAGGTCGGTGACCAGGCGGGCCGCGAAGTCCTCCAGGTCGAGCCGGCGCAGCACGTCGACGACGGCCTCGCCGGTCGCGGCCCGACTCGCGGCCCAGCCAGCCGAGGTGCCCGGTACGCCCGAGGAGCACGTACTCCACGACGCTCATCCCCGGCGGCAGCAGCGGCGACTGCGGCATCAGGGCCAGCTCGGTGCGACGCGGCGCGGCGCCGCGGGCGAGGACCTGCCCGGAGTGGGGCAGCACGCCCGCCGAGCGCGCGCAGCAGGGTGGACTTGCCGGCGCCGTTCGGGCCGATCACGCCCAGCCACTCGCCGCCGCGGACGTCGAGGTCCACGTCGTGCAGCACGCAGGACCCGCCGAGGCGGACCTCGAGGGAGCGGACGGTCAGGGCGGTCGGCGCCCACGGGCCCGGCAGGGCGGGGGCGACCGGAGCGCTCGTCGTCGACCCAGCGGGGGCGCGGACGGCCCGGGTGCGGCGGGTCATCCCCGGCCCCGCGAGCCGCGCCACAGGATCACGGCGAAGAAGGGGGCGCCCACGAAGGCGGTGATCACGCCGACCGGCAGCTCCGCGGGGGCGGCGACGGTGCGGGCGCCGACGTCGACGAAGGCCAGGAACGCGGCGCCGACGACGGCCGAGAGCGGCACGATCACGCGGTAGGAGTGGCTGACCAGCAGCCGCACGATGTGCGGGACGACGAGGCCGACGAAGGCGATCAGGCCGCTGACCGACACCGCGGCCGCGGTCATCAGGGTGGCGGCCAGGATGACCAGGAGGCGGGAGCGGGCCGGGTTCAGGCCCAGGGCCCGGGCCTCGTCGTCCCCGAGGCGCAGGACGTCGAGGTGGCGGGCGTGCAGCAGCAGCACGACGCCGGGAACCACCAGGTAGGGCAGCAGCAGCAGGACGGGCTCCCAGCCGAAGGTGGCCAGCTTGCCGAAGAGCCAGCTGAGCACCTCGCGGGCCTGGGTCTGGTCCAGGCGCTGGAGCGCGAAGGTCTGCGCGGCCGAGAACAGCGCGGCGATGGCGACCCCGCTGAGCAGCAGGGTCGCGGGGTCGTCGAAGCGGCCGCGGGCGACCAGCGCGGAGCCGGTCACGGCGAGGAGCGCGCCGAGGAACGCGGCGGCGGGGACCGCGGAGACGGGACCCCAGCCGAGGTCGAGGCCGAAGCCGAGGGCGAGCACGGCGCCGAGCCCGGCGCCGGCGGAGACGCCGAGCAGGTAGGGGTCGGCCAGCGGGTTGCGGAAGACGCCCTGGAACCCGGCACCGGCCATGGCCAGCGAGGCACCGACCAGTGCGCCGAGCACCATCCGGGGCATCCGGATCAGCCAGAGCACCGACTCCTGGCTGTCGGTCAGGCTGCTCTCGACCGGCACCAGGGGCACGTGGCGAGGCCAGGGACGCCACGACGCCCCCGACGGGCAGGCCGGCCGCGCCGGTGCTCACGCTGACCAGGACCGCCGCCACCAGCACGGCGAGGCAGCCGGCCAGGCCGAGCACCGGCATCCGGAAGGCCCGACGGGCGGCGCGCGTCGTCGCGTCGGGCGGGCCCGCCGCGGCCACGCCGGCGTCCGGGCCGCGCGGGGACGCGGCGGGGCCGTCCCCCTCGCGCAGTGCCCGGACGCTCATCGTGGGTGCCCTCAGCTCGCCGGGACGGACGCCGCGGAGGTCATCGCCTCGGCGACGACGGTGA
Source organism: uncultured Actinomycetota bacterium (assembly GCA_963728085.1). Lineage (GTDB taxonomy): Bacteria > Actinomycetota > Actinomycetes > Propionibacteriales > Nocardioidaceae > Nocardioides. The sequence continues at coordinate 314,956 of CAVSIQ010000004.1, forward strand.
TCAGCTGCGGCAGGCGCGGCCCCCAGCGCGAGGCGATGTCGGCGTCCACCGTGACGATGTCGTCGTTCTTCACCGCGGTGACGTCGCCCCAGCCGGGCCGGTTCGCGACGTCCTCGGCGGTGTAGGCGACCTGGTCGGTGATCACGATCAGCTCCGGGTCGGCCTCGATGATGGCCTCCTCGGTCATCTGCGGGTAGCCGGACTTCGTCCGGTCGGCCTCGTCGGCGATGTTCGTCGGCGCCCATCTGGGAGTAGACGTCGCCGATGAACCCGTAGGAGCTGGCGGCGTAGTAGGTGTCGTCGAGCTCGTGGTAGATCCGGATCGGCTCGTCGGGCGCCTGGCGCCAGCGCGTCGTCGACCTCGGTGCGCAGGTCGCTGACCAGCTGCGGCGGTCTCGTCGATGCGGCCGGTGGCCTGGCCGAGCGCGGCCATGCCGTCGTAGCCCGCCTCGATGGTGGCCGGCGCCGGGTTGATCAGCACCGGCACGCCGAGCTTCTCCATCGAGGCGACGAGGTCGTTGGCGTCGTTGGAGGCGACGACGAGGTCGGGCTGGTAGCCGGCGACGGCCTCGACGTTGGGCTCGAAGCCGGACAGGTCGGTGAGCGGGGTGCCCTTCGGGTAGGTCGAGAAGGAGTCGACGGCCTCGACCTGGTCCCCGGCGCCGATGGCGAAGAGGATCTCGGTGGCCGAGGGCGAGAGCGAGACGATCCGCTCGGGCTGCTGCTCGATCCGCACCTCGCCCCCGGGGGTGTCGACGGTGACCGGGAAGGCGGCGGCCGAGGACTCACGGGGCGACGGCGAGGCGGACCCGTCGGCGGCAGAGGTGTCGGACTCGTCCTGGCCGCAGCCGGCGAGGGCGAGCGAGAGGGCCAGCGGGATCAGCAGGCGTGGGGCACGGGTCACGGAAGGTCTCCTGTCGGTCGAGGTGGGGTGCTCGATCGACAGGCGAGGCTGCCGGCCGAACCGGCCCTGGTCCTCGAGGGCGTGTGGTTCAGGTGGGGCAGGTGGATCGACCGGACTCGTCACCGGGCCTCGCGGCCCGGAGCATCACCGTTGCGGGTCAGTGCCGGGTTCTCCACCGGACTTCGTCGCACCTGACTCGCTGCGGACAGTACCGCGTTCGGGGGTGCTCGCGTCCAGCGCGGCCGCCAGGCGAGCCAGCCCCGCGGCGTCCGGGACGGCCACCCGCGCGAGGCCCGGGAGGCCGAAGCTGGTGCAGTCGCGCACCAGCACGGCGTGCGGCGCGAGGCGTTCGCGGAGGCCGGGCTCGCGGACCAGCACCCAGGGCGCGTCGGCGGCGTCGACGGCGAGGCCGTGGGTGGTGAGCAGGTCGGTGAGCCCGGCCCGGGCCCGGGAGAGGGAGGCCGCCCAGCCGGGGAGGTCGGCGCTCGCGACGAGGTCGGGCAGGCAGGCGAGCGACAGGGCGCTGACCGACCAGTGCGGCCGGTGGTCGGCCACCGCGCGGGCCTCGTCGGCGTCGCGGGCCACGACGTAGCCCAGGCGCAGGCCCGGGCAGGCGAAGGTCTTGGTCAGCGAGCCGACGACGACGCCCGGCCGCCCCGCGCTCCACCGTCCGGTGGCCAGGGCGTGGAAGGCCTCGTCCCACACGTCGGCCGTCTCGTCCTCGGCGGCCAGACGACCGCTGGGGGAGTGCGGGTTGCTGCGCCAGCGGGGACCGGCGGCCCCGCGCGGGTGCAGCGCGAACTCCGGCTCGCTGCGCGCGCCGCCGCCGAGGTGGGTCGCGACGACGTGGATGGCCTCGCTGCCGCCGTTGGTGAGCACCAGCCGCGCGGGGTCGACCTCCAGCGCCTCGGCGAGCAGCGTCGTGCCCTCGCGCTCGTCGGGGTAGCGGACGAGGGCGTCGAGATGGCGCCCGACGACGTCGGCGACCGGCGGCGCGAACGGGTTGAGGTTCTGCGAGAGGTCGAGCAGGTCGGCCGGGTCGAGGCCGAGCGCCCGGGCCACCGCCGGACCGTCGCCCCCGTGGCGGCCGGCGGGCGGGACGGGGCGGTTCGGCTCGGTGACCACGCTCGGAGGCTAGCGCTCGCGGTGACCGTCGCTCGACGCCTCTGGCGGCCGCGGGTGAGCGGTGCCAGGCTGCTCGCATGGCCGACAGCCCCTACGTCGTGGCGGCGCTGGACGAGTCGACGTGGCCTGCCTTCGCCGCCCTCGTCGAGGCCAACAACGGGGTCTTCGGCGGCTGCTGGTGCATCGGGTTCCACCCCGAGGGTCCGGCAGGGGACCCCGCGGCCAACCAGGAGCGCAAGCTGGCCCGGGTGCGGGAGGGCTCGACCCACGCCGCTCTCGTGCTGCGCGGCGACGAGTGCGTCGGGTGGTGCCAGTTCGGCGAGCCGGCCGAGGTGCCCCGGATCAAGAACCGTGCGGCGTACGAGAAGGGCCTCGTCGAGGCTGCCGACTGGCGGATCGCGTGCAACTTCGTCGGCAAGGGCCACCGTCGCCAAGGTGCGGCGACGGCGGGGCTGGCGGGCGCGCTGGACCTGATCGCCGCCCTGGGCGGCGGCCGGGTCGAGGGCTACCCCGAGGACGCCGCGTCGGTCGCCGCAGGGTTCCTGTTCCACGGGGCGCTGTCGACCTTCGACCAGCTCGGGTTCACGCGGGAGCGGATGATCGGCAAGCACCGGTGGGTGGTCTCGCGGAGGGTCGAACCGGGTGTCGACCCGTAGATCAGGCGTTGCTCACCTGGTCTCGGGCATGGAGACGTGACCGAGGGCGCGCGCCCCCCGACGGCGGCCCTGGCCGCCGTACACCGGCGGGCAGACGTTCGGCGCCGCCTCACCCACGAGCCGGGCGAGCCGGACCACCTGCACTTCTGCCCGCCGGTCTACGTGGGAGGCCGGCTCAGCCCCGGTCCGGCGCCATCGGCACGCCGATCCCCGGGTCGACCTGGAACGGCCCGGCCGCGGACGGGGCGACGTCGAAGTCGAAGATCGCGGTGGGGATGTAGACCGTCGAGCAGGAGTTCGGGATGTCGACCACGCCGGAGAGCCGGCCCTCGATGGGGGCGGCGCCGAGGATCATGTAGGCCTGGATCGGCGAGTAGCCGAACGTGGTCAGGTAGTCGATCGCGTGCAGGCAGGCCCGCTGGTAGGACAGGTGCGAGTCGAGGTACCTCTGCTCGCCGTCGAGGGTGACGCTGGTGCCGGAGAAGGCCAGCCACTGGCTGTACTGCGGGTCGGTGTTGCCCGGCATGAAGATCGCGTTCTCGTGCACCCCGTAGGTGTCCATGCCGCCCTTGATCAGGTCGACGTGCAGGTCGATGAACCCGCCCATCTCGATCGCGCCGCAGAAGGTGATCTCGCCGTCGCCCTGGGAGAAGTGCAGGTCGCCCATCGACAGGTTCGCCCCGGGCACGAAGACCGGGTAGAAGACCCGGGTCCCCTGGGTGAAGTTCTTGATGTCCTGGTTGCCGCCGTTCTCGCGCGGCGGGGCGGTGCGGGCGCCCTCCGCGGCGACGCGGTCGAAGCCGGCGCCGGAGAGCGAGCCGAGGATCGCCGCGTGCGGCTCGGGCGGCAGGGCCAGCGGCGGGACCCGCTGCGGGTCGGTGTCGATCAGCGCGGTCTCCCGGGCCGTCCAGGCCGCCAGGAGGTCGGCCGACGGGGCGGTGCCCATCAGGCCGGGGTGGACGATGCCGGTGAACGAGACGCCGGGGACGTGGCGCGAGGTGGCCTGCTGGCCGCGGAAGTCCCAGATGGTCTTGTAGGCGTCGGGGAACTGCTCGGTCAGGAAGCCGCCACCGTTGGAGCGGGAGAACACGCCGGTGTAGCCCCAGCCCTGGCCGGCCAGCGGACCCGTGTCCTCCTGGGGGATCGGGCCGAGGTCGACGATGTCGACGATCAGCAGGTCGCCCGGCTCGGCGCCCTCGACGTGGAACGGCCCGCTGAGCACGTGCACGCCGTCGAGGGGGGCGTCGAGGATGTCCTCGGCGGAGTCGTCGTTCTTCATGAAGCCGTCGAACCACTCCCGGCAGTCGACGCGGAAGGTGTCACCCGGCTTGACGGTGACGGCGGCCGGGATGTCGGGGTGCCAGCGGTTGTGCCCGACGAGCTGCTGGTCGGTGAAGGACTTCGACGAGTCGAGCGGGAACACGTTCTTCGGCATGGCGGGCTCCTCGAGACGGGCGGTTCCGGGTTGTTCCGGCTTCTTCCGGGGTGGTGCGGGTCGGTCCGGGGTGGTGCGGTCAGGGGCGGGGGAGGCGTTGCAGCGCGGGGTTCTGCGGCGCGCGGCGCTGCGGGGGCCCCGTGGCCCGCGAGGGCAGCGTGGAGACGACCCGCGGCTCGCTGGCGCTGCGCTCGCTCGCCTCGATCAGCGAGCGCGCCGGCGCCGAGCCCGCGCGGGTCATCGGGGCGGAGAAGGACCGGCGCGCCTCGCCGTCGCAGTGCGGGCAGGCGACAGCGGCGGGGGCGTGGCCCATCGGGGCGCTCACCTCGAGCGGTCCGTCCTCGGGGCACCGGAACTCGTAGGCCACCATCCAGCAGGTCTAGGGCTCGCCGCGAGCGGTGTCAACACCCGCGGCCGACTCGGCCGGCGTGCGCCGCGGCCCGCCGCGGCCCGCCGCGACACCCGTTCGCGCGCGGGTGGTCGAGGCGTCGCACGCTGGGCCCGCGTACTCACCGGGTCGAGTACGACGACCGAGGTGCGCGGGGGTGCGCGCGTGGCCCACTGGTCGCATGACCCGCTACGCCGACCCGACCCTGTGCCCGGACTGCCGGGCGTCGCTGCCGCCGGCTCCCACGTCGTGCCCCCGGTGTGCGCTGCCGCTGCAGGGTCCCGACGCGGCGGCGCTGCTCCGGCTGCTGTCCGAGGCGGACGCCCGGCTCGCCGCGCTGCGGGCCACGGCCCCCGCGGCCGCCAGAGGCACCGACCGGCCTGACGCCCTCCCTCAGCCCCCGCCGCGGCGCGGGGTCCGCGGCCCGTCGGTGCCCCGGATCCTGCTCGGCCTGGGGGCGCTGTGCCTCCTGGTGGCCGCGGTGACGTTCCTCGCGGTGGCCTGGACCTGGCTCGGCGTCGGCGGGCGGACGGGGGTGCTGCTCGCGCTGACGGTGGCCTCCGCGGCCGGGGGCCTCCGGCTCGCCGGCCGTGGCCTGCGGGTGGGGGCGGAGTCCTTCACGACCGTCGCCCTCGGCCTGCTCGCCCTCGACGTCGTCGGTGCCGAGCGCGCCGGGTGGCTGGGGGACCTGTCCGATGAGGGCCTGGCCCTCGCCGTCGGGGCGGGCGTCCTCGTGGGTGGGGCTGCGCTGGCCCTCGCCGGACGTGCGCAGGCCTCCGGCCCGGACGGGGCCCGGGACCGGGTGAGGTTGACCACCCCGCAGCTGCTGGCCGGCGCGGGCCTCGCCCTGGCGACGCTCGGCTGGATCGACGTCGCGCCCGTCCCAGAGCCCGTCTCCGTCTCCGCCGCGGTCCTCGCCGCCGCCGGGCTCGCCGCACTCGCCGCGCGGGCCGACCTCCCGGTGCTGCGCACGACCGGTCTGGCCGTCGCGTCGCTGTGGTGGCTCCTGCTCGTGGCCAGCGCGCTCGTCCTGGGCGCCGACCGCGCCTCGCTGGTCACCTGGTGGGGCGACGGGCACGCGCCGGCCCTGCTCGAGGCGGCCGGCTGGGCCGCCCTGGTGCTGGTGCTGCGGCCTGCGAGGCGCGGGGTGCGCACGGCCGCGCTCGCGACCTCGACGACGCTGCTCACCGTCGTGGCCCTGGTGCCGGTGGTCGACGAGAGCACCACGGTGGCCGTGCTCGCGTGCCTGGCCGCCGTCCTCGTCTGGACCGCCGCGGTGCGCCTCGCGCCCCGGTGGCGGGCCGGCCTCGCCGCACCGCAGCTGCTCGCCGCGCTGCCGACGCTGCCGCCCGCGGTCGGGATCGTCGCGGCGGCGCTGGCGAACGTCCTCGGTGCCGGTCCGGCCTCGACCCGGCCGGCCGGGGTCGTGCTCGCCGGCACCGAGACCGCCCTCGGCCCGCTGATGCTCGCGCCCGTCGTGCTGGTCCTCGCCCTCGCCGCGGCCGCCCACCGCGACCGCGACCGGTCCGGCGCCGTGCTGGTCGCGGGGGCCGGCGCGCTCGCCGCGCTGGTCACGCTGGCCGCCGGGGCGGTCCCGCTCTGGACGGTCGTGGCCGCCGTCGCCGCGACGGGCGCCGCCGCGGTCCTCCTCGGGTGCACGGCCCGCGCGACCGCGCCCCCTCGGCGGGCCGGCGCCGCGCTCGGCGTGCTGCTGCTCCTCGGCGCGAGCGGCGCCGCGCTGCCCAGCGCGGTGCTGACCACCGCGGCGCTCGGGGTGCTCGTGGCGTCGTCCGCGCTGCTGACCCTCCTGGCGGGCGAGGACACCGTGGCCGCGGCGGCCTCGGCGGTGCTGCCCGCGGCGGCGGGCGCGCTGGTGTGGTCGGCCTGCGGCGTCCTCGACGTCGGCGCCGACCTGCGGGCCCTGCCGGTGCTGCTCGTCGCCGGCGCCCTCGCCCTGGCCCGGCCCCGGCCGGTCACCGAGCTGCCCGCCGCGGTCGTCGGGGCGCTGGCCACCCTCGTGGCCCTCGCCGCCGCCGGGGCCGGGACGCTGAGCACGCTGCTGGCCGTCCACCTGACCCTGGCCGGCGTCCTGGCCACCGCGAGCGCGCTGCTCCACCCGCACCGCAGGGGCGTCGGCTGGGTCGGCGGCCTGCTGCTCGCCGCCGCCACCTGGGTGCGCCTGGCCGACCTCGGCGTGAGCGCGCCGGAGGCCTACACGCTGCCGAGCGCGCTGGCGCTGCTCGCGCTCGGCCTGGCGCGGCTGCGGCGCGACCCGGCCGCCTCGACCCGGACCTCGCTGCTGGCCGGCCTGGTGCTCGCCCTGGTCCCCACGCTGCTGTGGGTGCTGGCCACCGACCCGCTCTCGGTCCGGGCGGTCCTGCTCGGCGGCGCCTGCCTCCTCCTGGTGCTGGGCGGGGCGGCGCGACGCTGGAGCGCACCGCTGGTCGTCGGTGGCGTCGTCGGCGGCGTGCTGGTGCTCGCCGAGCTGGCGCCCTACGCCGGGCGCTCGCCCTCGTGGCTGCTCCTCGCGCTGGCCGGCGCCCTGCTGAGCGTGGTCGGCGTGACCTGGGAGGCCCGGATGGGCGACGTGCGCCGGGCGGCCGGCTACCTGGCCCGGTTGCGCTGAGGGCCCTCGTCGACGAGGGGTGCGAGGACGGCGGCCGGGTGCGTAGGTTCGTCCCCGGTGGCAACGGTGCCGCCTCGTGGAGAGGGGATGGCCGTGGAGCCGTCGCAGATGCCGACCGCGCCGACGGGCTCGTCGCTGGCCCGCCTGGCCGCGGACGCCTGGGAGCGCTGGGGCGAGGAGTCGGTGACCGTCTTCGAGGGGGATCGGCGCACCAGCGCGGCGATGGGTCGCGACGCCCGTGCCGTCGCCGGTGGGCTGGCCGGCCTCGGGGTGCGTCCCGGCGACCGGGTCGTGGTCTGCATGGCCAACTGCCCCGAGGTGGTCGTGACCTACCAGGCGGCCTGGTGGCTCGGCGCCGTCGCGACGCCGGTGCTGTTCCTGCTCAGCGAGGACGAGCTGGCCCACGTGCTGAGCGACAGCGAGGCCGCGGTCGTCGTCACCACCCCCGAGTTCGTCGCCAAGGTCGCCGCGGCCGCGCGCCGCGCGCCGACGGTGCGCCACGTCGTCCTCACCGGTGAGAACGTGCCGGAGGACCTCCCGGGCGGAGTGGCGTTCGACGACCTCGTCGCCGCCGACGAGGCCGCTCCGGCCGACGTCGACCCCTCCGAGCTCGGCGCGCTGCTCTACACCGGCGGCACGACCGGCCGCTCCAAGGGCGTGATGCTCAGCCACGACGCGCTCTCGGCGGCCGCCTGGGCCTCGACGCTGACCTCCTTCCACCCCGAGCACCGGGTCTCGCTGAACCCGCTGCCGTTGGCGCACGTGTTCGGCCTGATGGTCTCCACGATGGCCGTGCACGCCCCGAGGGCGAGCACCAGCGTGCTGATGCGCTGGTTCGAGCCGGCCGCCTACCTGCGCCTCGTCGAGACCGAGGGCGTGCACACCGGGCCGGTGGTGCCGGCGATGCTCCGCTCGCTGCTCACCCAGCCGCTGGAGGAGCACGACACCTCGACGCTGGCCCGGCTGGCCTCCGGCAGCGCGCCGCTGGCCGCGGAGGTGCTCGACGCGCTGGCCCGGCGGCTGCCCCACGTCGAGGTCGTCGAGGGCTACGGCTGCACCGAGAGCGCGGCGCTGATCTCCTCCACGCCGCTCGGCCAGGGCCGGCGCGGCAGCGTGGGGCGCGCCGTGCACGGCATCGAGCTGCGCATCGTCGCCCCCGACGGCACCGAGGCCGCGCCCGGCGCCGACGGCGAGATCTGCGCGCGCGGGCCGTCGCTGATGCAGGGGTACTGGCGCGCCCCCGAGGCCACCGCCCAGACCCTGCGCGACGGCTGGCTGCACACCGGCGACGTCGGCCACCTCGACGAGGACGGCTACCTCTACGTCGTCGACCGGATCAAGGACCTGATCATCCGCGGCGGCTTCAACGTCTACCCCCGTGACGTCGAGGAGGTGCTGATGGCCCACCCGGACGTGGCCAACGCCGCCGTCGTGGGCCGCCCTGACGACGTGCACGGCGAGGAGGTCGTGGCCTGGGTGCAGCCCGTCGCGGGCCGCAGCCTGGACGCCGAGGAGGTGCGGGCGTTCGCCCGCGAGCGACTGTCGGCCGTCAAGTACCCCCGCGAGGTGCACGTGGTCGAGCAGATCCCGCTGACCAGCATCGGCAAGCTGGACCGCAAGCGGCTGCGCTCGGGCACCTGACGCGCTGTCGGCGCTCCCGACTACCCTCGCAGGGGTGAGCTCACCCGCCATTCTCGCCGAGGACCTCGTCAAGACCTTCGGCTCCGACGTCCGGGCCCTCGACGGCGTCTCGCTGCGAGTCGAGCCCGGCACCGTCCTGGGCCTGCTCGGCCCCAACGGGGCGGGCAAGACCACCGTGGTCAACGTCCTGACCACCCTGCTGCGGCCCGACTCCGGGCGGGCCGAGGTGGCCGGGATCGACGTCCTGGCCGACCCCGCTGCGGTGCGCCGCTCGATCGGCCTGGCCGGGCAGTACGCGGCCGTCGACGAGATCCTCACCGGCGCCGAGAACCTCACCCTGGTCGGCCGGCTGAACCACCTGACGAAGGCCCGGGCCCGCGAGCGGGCCACGGAGCTGCTCGGGCGCTTCGGCCTCACCGACGCCGGCGACCGCGCGGCCAAGACCTACTCCGGCGGCATGCGCCGGCGCCTCGACCTCGCCGCCGCCCTCGTCGCGCACCCGCCGGTGCTGTTCCTCGACGAGCCCACCACGGGCCTGGACCCGCGCAGCCGCATCGAGCTGTGGCAGGTGATCGACGACCTCGTCGCCGAGGGCACCACGCTGCTGCTGACCACCCAGTACCTCGAGGAGGCCGACCGCCTCGCCGACCGGATCGCCGTCGTCGACCACGGCCGGGTCATCGAGGAGGGCACCGCCGCCGAGCTCAAGGGACGTCTCGGTGGTGCGCTGGTCGAGGTCACCCTGGGCGACGCCGAGGAGGCCGCCCGCGCCCGCGACGTCCTCGCGGAGGCCGGGCAGGGTGAGGTGAGCGTGCACGACGACACCGTGCACGTGCCCTCGGCCGGGGGCTCGGGGACGCTGACCGAGGTGGTCCGCCGCCTCGACGCCGCCGGCATCGAGGCCCGCGGCCTGCAGGTGCGCGAGCCCAGCCTGGACGACGTCTTCCTCGCCCTCACCGGACGCTCGGCCGACGCCGACCCCCCGACCACCGGCGTGAGCGCCGCGCACGACCAGGAGAGCCCCCGATGAGCCACGCCACCACCAGCGGCACCGCCACCGACGCGCCCCGCGAGGGCCTGGCCTGGGCCTTCCGCGACGCGCTGGCCATGGCCGGGCGCAACCTGCGCCGGCTGACCCGCCAGCCCGAGCAGGTCGTGTTCAACCTGGTCTCGCCGATCATGTTCGTGCTGCTGTTCCGCTACGTCTTCGGTGGCGCGATCAGCGGTCTGCAGGGCCTGAACTACGTGAACTACCTGATCCCGGGCATCGCGGTGCAGACGGTGCTCTTCAGCGCCGGCGTCACCGGCTTCGCCCTCGCCGACGACCTGCAGAAGGGCTTCATCTACCGCCTGCGCTCCCTGCCGATGGCGCGCAGCGCGGTCTTCGGCGGACGGGTCCTGGCCGACAGCCTGAACAACGCCTTCGGCCTCGTCGTGCTGATCGCCACCGGGTTCGTGGTCGGCTTCCGTCCCGAGAACGCTCTCGGCCTGCTGCTCGCCGTCCTCCTCCTGCTGCTCTTCGCCCTCGCGGTCAGCCTGGGCTACGCCCTGATCGGGATGACGGTGCGCAGCGCCGAGGCCGTGAACGCCGCGACCTTCCCGATCATCTTCCCGCTCACCTTCGCCTCGTCGGCCTTCGTGCCGGTGGCCACGATGCCCAGCTGGCTGCAGGGCTTCGCCACCCACCAGCCGGTCAGCGTCGTGATCAACGCCGCCCGCTCGCTGATCCTCGGCGACAGCGCCACGCCGGCCCAGCAGGCGGTGCTGCTCGGCGACTCCTCCACCACCTCGCTGGTCCTGCTCTCCCTGGTCTGGACGCTGGGCATCGGCCTGCTCTTCGGGTTCCTGTGCACCCGCAAGTACCGCAACCTGACCTGAGCCTGCGCCACCGCCCGGCCCTCGGGCCGCAGGGCTCAGCAGGCTCTCAGCCGGTCGCGGCACAGTGGGCGACGTGATCGCGAGGACCCTGCGCCGGCTGGTGCCGGAGACCCCGGTGCCCGGCGGGGTGCCCGAGCTGGCCAAGGCCCTGCTGTGGTGCGAGCTGGCGCTGGTCCTGCTGCTCTCGCTGGGCCGCTCGGCGGTCTACTCGGTGGTCAACCTCGTCGCCGCGATCACCGCCCCCGGTGCGCTCAGCTCGCAGGCCGCCACCCTGAACTCCTCGCTGGCGCCCGACCGGCCGTGGCTGGACCTCGTCTACCAGCTGATGCGGCTCGGCTTCGCCGTCGTCCCCGTCGGCCTGGCCGCCTACCTGCTGGTGCGCTCGGGCACCCGGCTGCGCGAGGTCTGGTTCTCCGGCGGCGGCTGGCGCGACCTGGGCACCGGCTCGCTGCTCGCCCTCGGCGTCGGGTCGGTGGGCGTGGTGTTCTACCTGGCCACCTTCGCGCTGGGCACCAACCTCACCGTCGTCGCCCAGGGCCTGCCCGAGCAGTGGTGGCGCTACCCCGTGCTGGTGCTCTCCGCGCTGCAGAACGCGGTGCTCGAGGAGTTCCTCGTCCTCGGCTTCGTCCAGGTGCGGCTGCGCCAGCTCGGGTTCGGCGACGCCGCGGCGATCGGCTGGAGTGCCCTGCTGCGTGGCAGCTACCACCTCTACCAGGGCCTCGGCGGCTTCGTCGGCAACCTCGCGATGGGCCTGCTCTTCGGGTGGCTCTACCGGCGGCTGCGCCGGGTGACCCCCTTCGTGGTGGCCCACACCCTCCTCGACGTCGGCGCGTTCGTGGGCTACGCCGTGCTCGCGGGCAACGTCTCCTGGCTGCCCTCGCTCTGAGCGCCGTCGCAGCGCTCGGACGCCCCGCGGAACAGCACCGGGCCCCGGGGGGTTGGTGCCTCCATGACCTCTCCCGACCTCGCGCTCCCCTCGACGGACCCGGCCGCCTCCCACCCGGCCCGGCCCGGACCCCGCGCGTGGTCCGGGCCGGCGGGCTTCTGGCTCGTCGGCCTGTGCGTGGTGACCGTCCTCGCCGCCTCCAGCGCGCCGTCCCCGCTGTACCCCGTCTACGCCGACCGGTTCGGGCTCAGCCCGGCCGTGGTGACCGCGGTGTTCGCCGTCTACGCGGTCGCGCTGCTCGCCGCCCTGCTCACCGTGGGCGGGCTGTCGGACCACGTCGGACGCCGCCCGATGCTGCTCGCCGCGCTCGGCCTGGAGCTGGCCGGCCTGGTCGTCCTCGCCCTCGCCGACGGAGCCGGCGACCTGATCGTGGGCCGGATCGTGCAGGGCGTGGCGACGGGGGCGTTCACCGGTGTCGCGAGCGCCGCGCTGGTCGACCTGCAGCCGCCCGGCACCCAGCTCGGCGCCCTGGTGAACAGTGCGGGCGCCACCGTCGGCCTCGCCGCGGGGGCGCTGGGCTCGGGCACGCTGGTGCAGCTGGCGCCGCTGCCGACCGAGCTGGTCTACCTGGTGCTGCTCGCACTGATGATCGTGCTCTCGGGCCTGCTGTGGCGCCTGCCCGAGACCGCCGAGCGACGCCCGGGAGCCTGGCGCTCGCTGGTGCCGCGTGCCGCCGTGCCGCCCTCGATCCGCTCGCGCTTCCTGGTCGTGCTCCCGATGCTCGTCGCGACCTGGTCGATGGGTGGGCTGTTCCTCTCCCTCGGCCCGACCATCGCCGGCCAGGTGCTGGGCCTGGAGGGCGCCATCCAGCAGGGACTCGTGGTCACGGCCTTCACCGGGTCCGGCGCCACGGCCTCGGTGCTCGCCCGGCGCTGGGACCCCCGTCCGATGATGCTCACCGGGGCCAGCCTGCTCGCCGTCGGCACCGCCGGCGCCGTGCTCGCGGTGCACCTCGGCAGCGCCGCCGCGTTCTGGCCCAGCGAGGTCGTCGCCGGCGCCGGGTTCGGGATGGGATTCCTCGGCGCCTTCGCGACCCTCACCGCGATGTCCGAGCCGGCGCGGCGCGCCGAGCTGCTCGCGGCGGTGTTCGTGGTCAACTACCTGGCCTTCTCGATCCCGGCCGTCGCCGCCGGGGTGGCCGTGCCCTCGCTGGGCCTGGCCACCGTCGCCCAGGTCTACGGCAGCGTCGTCGTCGTCCTCGCGCTCGTGCTGATCGTCGCCGAGACGCTGGCCGGCCGGCGCCGCCCCGCCTAGCGCGTGCCACGCTGGTCCTCGTGCCGGTCGTGAGCACCACGCTCGCCCTCGCCCTGTCGTCGTGACCGGCCCCCACCCCTCTACGCTCGGTCCGGTGACGACACGAGCACTGGTCCTCGGCGGCGGCGGCATCACCGGCATCGCGTGGGAGCTCGGCCTGCTGCACGGCCTGGCCGGGGCCGGCGTCGACCTGGGCACGGCCGACCTCGTGGTCGGGACGTCGGCCGGCTCGGTGGTGGGTGCGCAGCTGCGCAGCGACGTCGCTCTCGCCGAGCTCTACGAGCACCAGCTGCGGCCGGCGGGCGACGAGCCCACCTTCCGGCTCTCCCCGCTCGCCATGGCGCGGATGGTGCCGCCCTTCCTGCTCCCCGGCACCACCGAGCAGAAGCGCGCCCGGCTCGGACGTGCCGCGCAGCGCCGCCACCCCGGTGACGGCAGCGAGCGCGTTGCGGTGATCCGCGAGAGCGTGCCGTGGGAGCAGTGGCCCGAGGGCGACCTGTCGGTGACCGCCGTCGACGCCGACTCCGGCGAGTTCACCGTCTTCGACCGCCACAGCGGCGTCGACCTGGTGCACGCCGTCGCCTCGAGCTGCGCGGTGCCGATGGTCTGGCCTGCGGTCGAGGTCGCCGGCCGTCGCTACCTCGACGGGGGCTTCCGCTCCCCCGCCAACGTCGACGTCGCCACCGGCCACGACGCCGTGGTCGTCGTCGCGCCGCTGCCGCGGTCCTTCTCCCAGGCGTCCTCGATCGAGGCCCAGCTGGCCCGGACGGGGTGCACCCGCGCCGCGGTGGTCGCCCCGGACGCCGAGGCGCTGCGCGCGATCGGGAGGAACGTCCTCGACCCCGCCCACCGGGCGGCGGCCGCCCGGACCGGCCTGCGCCAGGCGGCGGAGGTCGCGGACCAGGTGCGCGCCGCCTGGGCCTGAGCCGGCCAGCCCACGAGTCCACCGCAGGAGCGCCATGACCGACCCGTCGCCGCAGCAGAACGCCCCCCGCACCAGGGGGAACCCCGGTGACGGGGTCCTCGCCGGGCTGGTCGGCACCGTGAACGGCCGGCACCGGCGGGTCGGGGCCGCGTCGTGACCGCGCTGCTGGCGGGGTTCACCCGGTTCGTCGAGGAGGTGCCGGGCGCGCGGATCGCCGGGCGCCGGGCGGGCTCGGGCCCGCCGGTCCTGCTGCTGCACGGCTACCCGCAGACCGGCGCCATGTGGCACGCCGTGGCCACCGAGCTGGCCCGCGAGCGCACCGTGGTCGTGCCGGACCTGCGCGGCTACGGCTCCTCGGTGTGTCACGACGAGCAGATGACCTTCCGGGCGATGGCCGCCGACCAGGTCGCGGTGATGGCCGCGCTGGGCTTCGGGGCCTTCGACGTCGTCGCCCACGACCGCGGTGCCCGCACGGCGCACCGGATGGCGCTTGACCACCCGGGCGCGGTGGCCTCCCTGGCCCTGCTCGACATCCTGCCGACCCTCGCGGTCTGGGCCGAGATGGACGCCTGGCTGGCCCGGCGCTACTTCCACTGGACGTTCCTCGTCCAGGACGGCGGCCTGCCCGAGCGGCTGATCGGGGCCGACCCGCTCGCCTGGCTGCACCACGCGCTGGGCGCGCTCGGCGGCACCGACGGGATGCACCCCGAGGCGGTCGCCGAGTACGAGGCCGCGGCACGCGTGGCCTCCGTCGTCGCCGCGTGGTGCGCGGACTACCGGGCCGCGGCCGGCGAGGACCTCGAGCACGACCGCGCCGACGCCGGCCGCACCCTGGACCTGCCCACCCTGGTGCTCTGGGGCGATCGCGGGGTGGTCGGGGTGCGCACCGACCCGGTCCGGTCCTGGCGCACCTGGTTCCCCGCCGCCCGCGGCCACGCCGTCGAGGCCGGCCACTTCCTGGCCGAGGAGGCGCCCGAGGCGGTGCTGCGCGCCGTGCGCGACCACCTCGGGCAGAGCGGCTGAGCACGCGGCCCGGGCGCCTTGCGGCCCCTGGGACCCTGGGGGCCATGACCGCGACCCCCCGTCGCCCCCGGCCCGGTGGCCTCGGCCGCCTGGCCGGCGCCGGGACCCTGGCCCTCGCCCTGCTCACCGCCTGCGGCGCCGACGAGCCCGACCCCGCCGGTCGCGCCGACCAACCCTCCTCCACCACCCGCACGGCCTCGCCCGACGACGAGCCGGCCACCGAGCTGTCCGTCGAGGAGGTCGCCACCGGGCTCACCAGCCCGTGGGGCGTCGTCGAGCCTCGACGGGGGAGACCTGCTGGTCACCGAGCGCGACACCGGCCAGGTGCTGCGCGTGGACCGCGACTCCGGCGAGACGACCGTGCTGCGCACCCTGCCCGGGGTGCGCCCCGGCGGGGAGGCCGGCCTGCTCGGCCTGGCCCTGACGCCGGACGCCGACCGGGTGCTGGCCTACTGCACGACCACCGAGGACAGCCGGGTCGTGGCGATGGCGTGGGACGGCACCTCGCTCGGCGAGCCCGAGCCGCTGTTCACCGGCATCCCCACCGGCGCCGGCTACCACCAGGGCGGCCGGATCGTCGTCGGGCCCGACGACCTGCTCTACATCGGCACCGGCGACAACGGTGTGGCCGCCAACGCGCAGGACACCGCGTCGCTCTCGGGCAAGGTCCTGCGCGTCACCCTCGACGGCGAGCCCGCCCCCGGCAACCCGTTCGGCTCGGCCGTCTACAGCTACGGCCACCGCAACGTCGAGGGCCTGACCTTCGACGACCAGGGTCGGCTCTGGTCGGCGGAGTTCGGCGACGCCGCCTGGGACGAGGTCAACCTCCTCGAGGCTGGCGGCAACTACGGCTGGCCCGAGGTGGAGGGCAGCGGTGGCGGCGGGGACCTCCTCGACCCGGTCGCGGTGTGGCGCACCGCCGACGCCTCCCCGTCGGGCCTGGCCTACGCCGACGGCTCGCTGTGGCTGGCCGCCCTGCGCGGTGCGCGGCTCTGGGAGGTGCCGCTCGAGCCCGGCTCGACGACCGTCGGGCCGCCGGTGGCCCATCTCGCCGAGCGCTTCGGCCGGCTGCGCACCGTGCTGCCGACGGTGTCGGGCTCGCTGCTGGTGACCACCTCGAACACCGACGGCCGCGGCGACGTCCAGGACGGCGACGACCGGGTCCTCGAGCTGCGCTGAGCCCCGAAGGTCGTCCCGGATGCTCCTGCCCCTGGTGAGGGTGGGTCGCGCGGGCCTAGTGTGACGCCACTCACGTCGACTTCCCGGGAGGGGCCATGGCCACCGAGACGAGTGGTGCCGCACGAGGCACCGGCTACAACACGAGCAAGGTCATCCAGCTGGCCTCGGTCGCCGCCCTGGGCGGCTTCCTGTTCGGCTTCGACACCGCGGTGATCAACGGCGCCGTCGGCGCGATGCGCGACGACTTCGCCATGGGGGCCGGCCTGACCGGCTTCGTGGTGTCCTCGGCCCTGCTGGGCTGCATGGCCGGCGCGTACGGTGCGGGCCAGCTCGCCGACAAGATCGGCCGGCTCAAGGTGATGTTCATCGCCTCCGCACTGTTCACCGCCTCCGCGGTCGGCTCCGGGCTGGCCTTCGGGCCGGTCGACATGATCATCTGGCGCGTCGTGGGCGGCGTCGGCGTCGGCGCGGCCTCGGTGATCGCGCCGGCCTACATCGCCGAGATCAGCCCGGCCAAGATCCGCGGCCAGATGGGCTCGCTGCAGCAGCTGGCCATCGTCACCGGCATCTTCGTGGCCCTGCTCTCCGACTACGCCCTGGCCGGTGCGGCCGGGGGTTCGGGGCAGTCGTTGTGGTTCGGGCTCGAGGCCTGGCGCTGGATGTTCATCGCCGAGGTCCTGCCCGCCGTGGCCTACGGCGTGCTGGCCAGCACGATCCCCGAGTCGCCGCGCTACCTCGTCGCCCTGGGCAAGGACTCCAGGGCCCGCGAGATCCTCGGCCTGGTGCTGACCCGCGGCATCGACGAGCGGATCAAGGAGATCAAGCGGACGATGCGCCGCGAGAAGAACGCCTCGCTCGGCGACCTCAAGAAGTCCGGCGGCGGCCTGCTGCCGATCGTGTGGATCGGGATCGCGCTCTCGGTGTTCCAGCAGTTCGTCGGGATCAACGTGATCTTCTACTACTCCTCCACGCTGTGGCAGGCGGTCGGGTTCACCGAGTCCGACGCGCTGAAGCAGACGGTGATCACCTCGGTGACCAACATCGCGGTCACGATCGTGGCGATCGCGCTGATCGACCGGATCGGCCGCCGGATCCTGCTGATGGTCGGCTCCACCGGCATGACGGTGAGCCTGGGCACGATGTGCTACGTCTTCAGCCAGGCGCCGATCGTCGACGGGGAGCCCGTGCTCAGCGACGCCGGCGGCCTGGTCGCGCTGGTCGCGGCCAACGGGTTCGTGGTCTTCTTCGGCATGTCGTGGGGTCCCGCGGTGTGGGTGCTGCTCGGGGAGATGTTCAACAACAAGATCCGCGGGATCGCCCTCGGCGTCGCGGCCGCCGCGCAGTGGCTGGCCAACTTCGCGATCTCGACGTCGTTCCCGTCGATGGCCGCGCTCGGGCTGTGGTTCGCCTACGGGTTCTACACGCTGATGGCGGCGATCTCGTTGTGGTTCGTGTGGAAGTTCGTCCCGGAGACGAACAACAAGGAGCTCGAGGACATGGACTAGCCGCCCGGACGGGCCGCGCCCGGGGTCACCCCCCGGGCAGCGGCTCCTCGGGCAGCGGGCCCAGGCCCGCGAAGGCGTCCAGGTACGGCTCGACGTCGCCGCGGGTGGTCCACGAGCGCAGCTGCGCGGCGGTCCGGCGGCTGGTCAGGGCCCGGAACAGGTCCAGGTCGGGCGCCGAGACCTGCACCGGGGCACCCTCGGCGGGCCCGGTGCTGCACCAGGTCCAGCTCGGCCCCACCAGGGCGATCGCCGGCAGCGGCTCCACGGCGGAGCGGAACCGTCCGGCCAGGCGCTCGCGCACCACCGCGACCTCGGCCGACCTGTCGCCGCCGGGCTCGCCCAGGGCGCCACGCAGGTCCTGCTCGTGGATGACGACGTCGTTCAGGGGACGAGAGCCCGCACGCTGCATCAGCGCGACCAGGTCGTCGGCCAGCCCACGCCACTCGGCCAGCAGCTCGCCCGCGTCGCGGTCGCTCCGGGCGTCGACCTGGGCCTGGGTCCAGCCGGGGTGGTGGTCGTCCGGCTCGTCGCCGGCCAGGACGTCCGCGCCGAGGCCGACCACGTGGGCGAGCAGGTCGCGCGCGGACCAGTCGGGGCACGCGGGGACCCGCTGCTCGAGCCGCTCGGGAGGGGAGGCCTCGACGAGCGCGCACACCCGTTCCATCGCGTCGCGCCACAGCAGGGCGGGGTCGGGGGCGTCGGGCCGGGTCGCCGCGGTGGTCATGGCCACATCCAATCATCCGCCCCAGGACCCTGATCGGAGGTCCGTGGGCCACACCCCGGGGCGTGGTCGACGCTCCGGGGGTGCCCTGCGACCGTGTCCCGGGGACGCGCACGGCCCGGACCCCCGCGTCGCCGACGCGGCCCGGCCCGGCCGATCGCTCGCCACGAGAGGGGTGTCGTCATGGGCAGGATCACCGTGCTCGCCACGTGGCGAGCGACGTGCAGGAGCGCGCCGCCGAGGCCACGTCGGGCATCTCGGGCCCGACGGGTCGCACGCCGCAACCTCCGCCACCGGCCCGGCCGAGCCCGGTGCCGTGCCACGCCGCGGCCTCGAGGTGCCCCACCTCGGGGCGCTCGTGATGCACTGGCCGCGTGCTGATGCGATCTTCGGTCCTCCGGGCCCTGGGGCCCGTGCTGCGGCGACGACGCGGTCGGGGGGAGTCGGCGAGCGGTGAGGGCGTCGACCTGCGCGCGCTGCGCTTCCTGCCGTCGCGGATCACGATGCCGCTGCGCCGCGACGGCGTCGACCCCCTCCCGGCCCTGACCCGCGCCCGGGAGGAGGAGCCGGTGCGTCGGCTCACGACCCTGTTCGGCAAGGGGATCTGGCTGGTGAGCGGGTACGCCGAGGCCCGGGAGGTGCTCGGCGACCAGGACGCCTGGAGCAACGACCTGGGCCGGTTCGTCTCCCAGGAGGGACGCAGCGCCTCCGAGCAGGTCGGCGGGCTCGGGATGACCGACGCGCCGCTGCACACGGCGCTGCGACGGTTCCTCACCCCGCAGCTGACCCGGCGACGGCTGGCCTCGCTCCAGCCTCGCATCGAGGAGGTCGTCGCTGCCCGGCTCGACGCGCTGGCCGCCGGGCCGGCCGAGGTCGACCTCGTGGCCGAGCTGGCCTTCCCGGTGCCGTTCGAGGTGATCTGCGAGCTGCTCGGGCTCCCGGTCGAGGACCGCGCCGCCTTCCACGGCCTCGGCGCGGCCCGCTTCGACCTGACCCACGGCGGCGTCGGCGTCTTCGGCGCCGCCGCAGCCACCCGGGAGTTCCTCATCGAGGCCGTCGCCCGCCAGCGCGAGGCCCCCGGGGACGGCCTGATCGGCACCCTGCTGCGCGAGCACGGCGACGAGCTGGACGACATCACGCTCGGCGGGCTGGCCGACGGTGTCTTCCTCGGTGGCTACGAGACCAGCGCGAGCATGATCGCCCTCGGCGCGTACCTCCTCGCGGGCTCGCCGCAGGCCGTGCAGCTGCTGCGCAGCGACGACCCCGCCGACGTCGACTCGGTGGTGGAGGAGCTGCTGCGCCACCTCTCGGTGGTCCAGGTCGCGTTCCTGCGCTTCGCGCGCCGCGACGTGGTGGTGGGGGGCCGCACGATCGCCGCCGGCGACTGCGTCGGGGTGTCCCTGCTCGCCGCCGACCGCGACCGGACCCTCGTCGGCGACGTCGAGGCCTTCGACCCCGCCCGCCGGCCGACGAGCCACCTGGCCTTCGGCTGGGGCGCCCACCGCTGCCTGGGCGCGGAGCTGGCCCGGATGGAGCTGCGGGCGACCCTGAGCGGCCTGGCCCGGCGCTTCCCCGACCTCGCCCTGGCCGTGGCGCCCGACGCGCTGGCCTGGCGCGAGCTCTCGGCGGTCTACGGCGTGGATGCGCTGCCGGTGCACCTGCACGGCACGGTCGGCTCGGCGGGCGGCGCGAGCGCCCCGGTACGTCGGCGCCCGGTGCTCAGCGGCCCGTCCGGCCGGGCAGCAGCCCGCCGAGCGCGCTGAGGGCCCCCCGCACGGAGGCCAGGACGACCTCGCCGGGCACGTAGTGGTCCTCCCACCGCACGATCCGGCCGCGGCGCACCTCGAAGGTGCCCTGCACCGCGAACGACGCGGCCCAGGTGCCGACACGGATCGTGTCGGTGCGGTCGGTGAGCACCACCGGCCCCTCGGCGGCGAGGTGGTGCATCACCATCTCGACGCCGACGCCCGCGCGGTCGAGGGCGACGAGGACCTGCGGACCCCGTTCCCCGCGCAGGGTCGGCAGGCCGGTGTTGGCCCAGACCAGGTCGTCGTCGAGCAGCGCGGCCGCCCCGGTGGCGTCACCGGTCTGCAGCGCGATCCAGAAGCGTTGGACGACGTCGGTGGCCTCTCCCATGCCCGTGAGCCTAGGCAGCCCCGTCCGCGCAGGTGGGAGGGCGGGTCCACGGGCGGCTCGGGTAGGGCAGGGTGGGCCCATGCACTACGTGGGCGTCGACCTCGCCTGGGGCGAGCGCAGCCCCACCGGCGTCGCCGTCCTCGACGACCGGGCGCGGCTGCTGCACGTCGGGGCGGTGCGCGCCGACGAGGAGGTCGAGGCCGCGCTCGCGATCGTCGGCGACGGGCCGTGCCTGGTCGGCATCGACGCGCCGATCGTGGTGGTCAACCCGACCGGCTCACGTCCGGCCGAGCAGGCGCTGAGCCGGGACTTCCGCCGCTTCGAGGCGGCCGCCCACCCGGCCAACACCGGCAAGCCCGAGTTCGCCGACGGCACCCGGGCCGCGCGGCTGAGCAAGCGCCTCGGCCTGGACACCAACCCCCGCAGCGGGCGGGCGCGGCGCGCGATCGAGGTCTACCCGCACGCTGCGAGCGTCGTGCTCTTCGACCTCGCCACGACCCTGAAGTACAAGAACAAGCGCGGGCGCGACCTCGAGCTGCTGCGCACCGAGCTGCTCACCCTGATCGGCCACGTCGAGACGGTCGTGACGGTCGAGGAGACGTGGTCCGGGCTGCGGCGCCAGGTGGAGACCGCGACCCGCAAGAGCCAGCTGCGGGTGGTCGAGGACCAGGTCGACGCGGTGCTCTGCGCCTACGTCGCGCTGTTCGCCGACACCCGTCCCGAGGAGACGGCCACCTACGGCGACGCCGCCACCGGCTGCATCGTGACCCCGGCGCTCCCGGGCCACCGCGACGACCCCGGCTCCGGGGTGTCGGCGGGCCGGCGGATGCGCGACCCCGTGCACACCGCGGTGCAGCAGTACGCGGCGCGCCAGACGCCGCTGGCCGAGGCGGGGCGGGGTTTCGTCGACCTCGTCACCTCGGTGCTCGACGAGGCCGGCATCAACTACCTCTCGGTGACCGGGCGGACCAAGTCGGTCACCTCGTTCGCCGAGAAGGCGGCCCGCACCCGCGACGGCGTCCCGGTCTACGCCGACCCGCTGCGCGAGATCACCGACCAGGTGGGCGTGCGGGTGATCACCTACGTGCGCAGCGACGTCACCGCCGTCGCCGACCTGCTCGGCGACCAGGTGGTGGTCAAGGACGACCGCGACATGGGCCAGGAGACCGCCGACGAGGGCCGCTTCGGCTACGCCAGCCGGCACCTGCTCGTCGAGCTCGACGCAGCCCGGGAGAGCCACCCCGCCTGGGCCGCCCTGCGCGGCTGGGTGGCCCAGGTGCAGGTGCGCACCGTCCTGCAGCACGCGTGGGCGGAGTTCGAGCACGAGGCGCGCTACAAGGGCAGCGTCCCGGCCGAGCACGCCCGCGACCTCGACCGCCGCTTCACCCTGGCCGCCGGGCTCCTCGAGCTCGCCGACGAGGAGTTCTCGACCATCCGCGACCGGCTCCGGGCCACCGCGGCCCCGGTGCAGGAGGACTCCGAGGAGCCTGACGACCCGCGGCTGGACCCGCGCGAGCTGGCCGCGTTCCTGGCCGGGCAGTACGACGACGCCGGCTGGTCGCGCACCGACCACTACGGGTGGATCTCCGGGCTGCTGCTCGAGCTCGGCGTCACCCGCTTCGACGAGCTGGCCCACGTCCTGCGCGACCCGGCGCTGGCCGGCCTCAGCGACAAGATGGCCTACCGCTTCCCGCCCGGTGCGGTGCGCCGCCTCGACGACGACCTGCTCGCCGCGTACGGCGAGCGGTACGTCGCGCTGACCGGCAACGCGCACCGCACCGAGCTGCTGCGCCAGCGCCTGGACCGGCTCACCTCCTGACCCGCCCGGCGGGCCGCCGGGCCCCGGGTGGGTGTGCGGTGCGTGCCGATTTCCCAAGGGATCGGGGTTTCTCCGCACCTCCCGGGGCGGATCTGCACCGGGAGGTGCGCAGATCCCTTCATCCCTTGGGAAATCGACACCGGGCGGCGTCCGACCGCCGGCTCAGGGAGCGGCGGCGCGCAGCTTGGCCAGCAGCGGGCCGGCCGCCTCGGCGAGGAACCGGTCCTGGCTGTCGCCCCCCACCTGCACCAGGGCGACGTCGGTGAAGCCGGCCTCGGTGAAGGCGGAGACGGACTCGACGATCTTGTCCAGGTCGGGGCCGCAGGGGATGTTCGCGGCGACGTCCTCCTTGCGCACGAACTGCGTGGCGCCGGCGAACCCCGCGGGCGTCGGCAGGTCGGCGTTGACCCGCCAACCACCGGCGAACCAGCGGAACTGGTCGTGGGCGACGTCGATCGCCGCGGCCTCGTCGGGGCCCCAGCAGATCGGGATCTGACCCACCGCGCGGGCGCCGTCGCCGATGGTGGCGCAGCCCGGCGTGCCGTTCCAGGTCTCGATCAGGCTCGGCACGGGGTCGGTGGAGATCAGGTGGTCGGCCACCGGCCCGAAGGTCTCGATGCCGCGGGCGCCGGAGACGGCGACGCCGATCGGGACGCCCTGCTCCGGAAGGTCCCAGACCCGGCCCGAGGCGACGTCGAAGTGCTCGCCGGCGAAGTCGACGAGCTCGCCGGTGTGCAGGGCGCGGATGATCTCGATGGCCTCCTCGAGCATCTCGAGGCGCTGCGTGGCCGCGGGCCAGCCGTCTCCGACGACGTGCTCGTTGAGGTTCTCCCCAGAGCCGAGGCCCAGGGTGAAGCGGCCCTCGGCCAGCAGCTGCAGGGTCGCGGACTTCTGCGCGACGATCGCCGGGTGGTACCGCATCGTCGGGCAGGTCACGTAGGTCATCAGACCGACCCGCTCGGTGGCCTGGGCCACCGCGCCGAGCACGGTCCAGGCGTAGGGGGAGTGGCCCTGCGAGGTCAGCCACGGGGAGAAGTGGTCGGAGGAGACCTCGAAGTCGAAACCGGCCTCCTCGGCGCCGACCGCGTAGCGCACCAGCTCGCGCGGTCCGGCCTGCTCGGTCATCAGGGTGTAGCCGAAGGTCGTCATGCTCCCGACGCTAGGCCCGGGCCCGCGCCCCGTCTCCACCCGCAGGGGCCGAGCGGGCGCCCTGCGGCGTGGGCGCCCTCATACGCGGTCCTCGCCGAGTCGGGCCGGAGTGGCCGTGCTGAGCCGGTAGCGCACGAACGAGGGCACCGCGAGCGCGGCGACGACGGTGCCGAGGACGACCAGCACGCCGCCACCGGCCGAGGCCGCCGCCGTGCCCACCGCAGCCGCGGCGGCGCCGTGGCCGACGTCGGCGATGCGCGGACCGCCCGCGACGACCACGATGAAGATGCCCTGGAGACGCCCGCGGACGGCGTCGGAGGCGGAGGTCTGCAGCATCGAGGTGCGGAAGGCGGCCGAGGCCATGTCGGCCGCGCCGCCCACCACCAGCATCGTCACCGCGACCAGCAGCATCGGGGTGCGCCAGCCGCCGCCGAGCGCGGCGAGACCCACGGCGACGCCGAAGCCGGTGATGGCCAGGCCCCACACCAGGATGCACACCACGACGGCGCGGCCCTGGGCGTCGACGCGGGAGACCCAGCCGGAGAAGACGCCGCCGAGGACGGCGCCGAGCGGGATGGCGGCGAAGAGCAGCGCGAAGGCCAGCCCGCCCTCCTCGGGTCCGAGGAAGGACTCGTGGGCTATCTGGGGGAACAGCGCGCGCGGCATCCCGAAGACCATGGCGATGATGTCGACGACGAAGCTCATCATCAGCACGGGGTGGTGGCGCAGGAAGGCGATCCCCTCGACCACCGAGCGCAGCCCGGGCGTGCGGGCGGGGCCGTCCCGGGTGCGCGCTCGACCCGCAGCGGCGGCAGCCGCACGACCGCGGACAGCGTGGCGAACAGGGTCAGGGTGTCGATCAGGTACAGCCAGGAGAAGCCCAGGAACGGGATCAGGGCGCCGGCGACCAGCGGCCCGGCGATCGCGCCGGCCTGGAAGACCGTCATGTTCAGCGAGTTCGCCGCGGGCAGCAGCTCGGGGCGCAGGAGCCGGGGCAGGATCGCGCTGCGGGTGGGCTGGTTGACGGCGAAGAAGGCCTGCTGCACCGAGAACAGCGCGAGCAGGAGCCACACGTTGCCGTTGCCGAGCGCGGCCTGGGCCCAGAACAGCGCGCTGGTGCCGATCAGCCCGACGGTGGTGACGACCAGCATCGTGCGCCGGTCGAAGACGTCGGCCAGCGCGCCGCCCCACAGGCCGAAGACGACCAGCGGGACCAGGCCGAAGATCCCGGTCAGGCCGACGTAGGCCGACGACCCGGTCTCGGCGTAGATCTGCGCGGGCACCGCGACGATCGTCAGCTGGGCGCCGACGACGGTGATGATGTTGGCCGTCCAGAGCCGACGGAAGTGGTCGTCGGCCAGCGGCCGGGTGTCGGCGACCATCCCGCGCAGCTGCACGGGCACGGAATCTACGCTGTGCCGGGCCCCTCCCCCTGGGTAGGTTCACCCCCATGACGACGGGACTCCCGACCGGCCACAGCACCGCGTCGAGCACGAGCCGGCCCCCCGACGCCGCGGACGTCGTCGCCCGTCTGGAGACCCAGGGCGTGCGCGGCGTGACGATCGGCTGGGTGGACAACAACGGCATCGTCCGCTCCCGCACCGTGCCCCTGGCGCGGCTCGAGACCGTCCTGCGCACGGGCGTCGGCGTCACCGCGGCGTTCGCCGTCTTCGACTCCCACGACGGCATCACCTTCGCCCACGAGGGCCTGGCGACCCCCTCGGGGGACGTGCGGCTGATCCCGGTGGTGGACCGCGTCGACGACCTCGTTCCCCTCGCCGGGCAGCCCGGCATCGCGTGGGTCAGCGGTCGCCAGGTCTCCGCCGACGGCACCCCCTGGCCCTACGACCAGCGCGGCGTGCTCGAGCGTCAGGTCGCGGCGGCGGCCGAGGCCGGGTTCGAGGTCAAGGCCGGTTTCGAGGTCGAGATGGTGCTCACCCACGACCGGCCCGACGACCCGGACGGCTGGCACCCCGCCCACCGCGGGCCCGCCTACTCGGCGCTGGCGATGATCGACCTGCACGACGTGCTCGACGACCTGCTCGCCGACCTCGCGGCCAACGGGGTCCAGATCGGCCAGCTGCACGCCGAGTACGGCGAGGCCCAGGTGGAGCTGTCGCTGGAGGCGACCGACCCGCTGCGGATGGCCGACACCCAGGTGCTGGCCCGCCAGACCGTGCACGCCGTGGCCCGGGCCCACGGCCTGCGGGCGAGCTTCGCGCCGGTCACCACCGCGGCCGGGGCGGGCAACGGCTGGCACCTGCACTCCTCGCTGCTCGAGGCCGGCACCGGGCGCAACGCGCTGGCCGGTGACGGTGAGCACGGGCTGTCCGACGTGGGCCGCGGCTACCTGGCCGGACTGCTGCGCGAGCTGCCCGGCGTGGTGGCGGTGACGGCGCCGAGCACCGGGTCGCTGCTGCGCCGCCGTCCCGGGTACTGGGCGGGCGCGTTCGGGTTCTGGGGCGTGGAGAACCGGGAGGCCGCCCTGCGGCTGGTGCCCGGCAGCGCGCTGCTCGGGGCCGGGCAGACCAACGTCGAGCTGAAGGCGTGCGACGCCTCGGCCAACCCCTACCTCGCGCTGGCCGTGGTGATCGCTGCCGGGCTGTCCGGCGTGCGCGAGGGCCTCGTGCCGCCGGCGCCGGTGCAGGAGGACGTCGGCTCGTGGAGCCAGCAGCGGCGCGAGGAGGCCGGGATCGCGGCGCTGGCCACCACCTTCGAGGAGCAGCAGGCCCACCTGCACGGCAGCGCCCTGGTGCGCGAGGTGCTCGGGGAGGCCCTGCTCGGCGCCTTCGCCGCCTGCCGCGACGCCGACGCGGCCTGGGCCGCGGAGCGCGACGTCGACGCCGTCGTCGCCTCGCTGCGCTGGCAGTACTAGGGCGCGGGCGTGCGCACCCCGCTGCCGGGCACCGGCCGGGTCCTCGCGGCGCAGGCCGCCACCCTGCCGCAGCCCGACCAGCTGTGCGGCCCGTACGCGGCCCACCTGGCCCTGCACGCCGTGCTGGCCGAGCCGCCTCCGCTCGCCGCGCTGGCGCTGGCGGCCGGCACCCGCGTCTGGCCGCACGACGTGCCCGCCTGGCGTCCCACCGGGGCGGCGCTGGACCGCCGCTGCTGGGACGTGGTGCCCGAGGCGGCCTCGCCGGACGAGAGCGGCACCGACGCCGGCCCGCTGGTCGCCGGCCTGCCGGAGGTCTGCGACGTGGCCGTCCTCGCCGTCGCCGGCGCGGTCGCCACCGCCGCGTCCTGCGCGCGACTGCTCGACGTGCTGGCCGACGGCGGAGTCCCGGTCGGGGTGGTGGCCCACGTGCGCACCGGCCCGCTCGCCCCGCCCGGCACCCAGCGGCCCTGGGACGTGGGCCACTTCGTGGTGCTCGTGTCCTGGGACGCCGCCACCGGCGAGGTCGGCGTGGCCGACAGCTATCCGGAGACGGGAGCCCCGGGGTGGCCCCCGGCCTGCCGCGGGGTCGACGTCGCGGCGCTGGCCTCGGGCCTGGCGGCGGGGCCGGGCCGTGGCCTGCTGCTCCTCGTGCGGCCGGGGGACCGGGACGCGCTGCACCGCGCCGTCGGCGCGGCCGGGCTCGCGGTCGCGGTGGGCACGGCTTGCTGGTGAGGTCCGACCGCACGCGCGCTGGATCGTGGTGGCCGGCCGGTGCGGCTGCGCCGGGGTCGGACCGGGCCGGATCGGGCCGGCTGCGGCTGCGGCCGCCGGTGCCGGGGGCGGTCGGCGCGATGAGCTCCACCCAGGACGCCCGCGCTCGAGGGTCCTGCCGCTGGACCCGGTGGGTAGCCTGCGTGCATGCGCCCTCCTCCGCCCGAGCATCCCGGACCGGGGCAGGAGTCGGTGTGGGACTACCCGCGGCCGCCGCGGGTGGAGACCGGCGACGAGGTCGTCGAGATCGTCCTCGCCGGCCGGGTCGTGGCCCGCACCACCTCCTCGCTGCGCGTCCTGGAGACCTCGCACCCGCCGACCTACTACGTGCCGATGGCCGACTTCACCGACGGCGTCCTGCGCCCGGCCGCCGGGTCCAGCTTCTGCGAGTTCAAGGGCGTGGCCGCCTACTTCGACCTCGTCGCGGACGGCGTCGTCGCGGCCCGCGCGGCGTGGACCTACCCGGAGCCGACGCCGGGCTTCACGGCGCTGCTCGGCACCGTCGCGGTGATGCCGGCCGCGGTCGAGGCGTGCCGCGTCGACGGCGAGGTCGTCCGGCCCCAGCCGAGCGGGTTCTACGGCGGCTGGATCACCTCCCGCGTGGTCGGCCCGTTCAAGGGCGTGCCCGGCAGCACCTTCTGGTGAGGACGTGGGCGGTGGCACGCTGAGACGATGACGACCTCCCTCGCGCGCCGCCTGCGCCGCACCGTCCCGCCCGTCGTGGGCGCTGCCGTCCTGGGCGGCGTCGGCACCCGCCCCACCTCGTCGTGGTACCGCAGCCTGTCCACCCCGTCCTGGGAGCCGCCCGGCGCGGTCTTCGGGCCCGTGTGGAGCAGCCTCTACACCGCGATCGCCGTCGCGTCCGCCTCGGTGCTCGGCCGCCTCGAGGAGTCCGGCGACGAGGAGGCTCGCCGCGCCTACGAGCGGGCGCTGTGGCTCAACCTGGGGCTCAACGCGGGCTGGTGCTGGCTGTTCTTCACCGCCGAGCGGCCCCGGCTCGCCCTGGCCGAGATCGCGGTGCTCGAGGCCTCGACCCTCGACCTCGTCCGTCGGGCCCGGGCGGCCGGCGACGACCGCGCGGCCGCCGCCCTGCTGCCCTACGCCGCCTGGACGGCCTTCGCCGCGGCGCTGAACACCTCGATCGCCCGGCGCAACCCCTGACCCGCGCGGCCCCGGTCCACCGGACCGGGGCCGACGCGGCGCGTGGCAGGCTGGTCGTCGTGAGCACTCCCAGCCCGTTGTCCCTGCCCGCCGTCGAGGTCGCCCAGGAGTGGCTCGAGGCCCGCGCCGGCGACGGCCTGACCCGGGCCCGCGCCCTGGTCGACGTGCTGCGCGCCGACCCGCCCACGACCACGGCCGGGGTGCTGGCGGCCTGGGACGAGATCAGCCTGGGTCTCTCCGACGTGGGCGCACTGGGTTCCCTGATGAGCAACGTCCACCCGCTCGAGAGCGTCCGGGAGGCGGCCGAGCAGGCCGAGCAGGACGTGATGCGCCTCGTCACCGAGCTGTCCCTGGACGGGGAGCTCTACGCGGTCTTCTCCGGCCTGGACGCCTCCGGGCTCGACGACCAGGCCGCCCGGCTGCTGCGCAAGACCCTGGAGGACTTCCGACGCGCCGGCGTCGACCAGGACGAGGCGACCCGGGCGCGGATCACCGCGATCAACGAGCGGCTGACCCAGCTCGACCAGGCCTTCGGCAAGCACGTGCGCGACGACGTCCGCACCGTCCGGGTGGCCCCGGAGCGCCTCGACGGCCTGCCCGCCGACTGGCTCGCCGAGCACCCCGCCGAGGCCGACGGCCTGGTGACGGTGACCACCGACTACCCCGACGCCGTCCCGGTGCGGATGTTCGCCCACGACGCCGGCGTGCGCGAGGAGATGACCGTCGCCTTCCTGACCCGGGGGTACCCGCGCAACGAGCCCCTCCTGCACGAGCTGTTCGCGCTGCGCCACGAGCTGGCCACGCTGGTCGGCCACGACGACTGGGCCTCCTACGACGCCGCGGTGAAGATGATCGGGGAGGGCCCCGCCATCCCCGCGTTCATCGACCGCATCGCCGAGGCCGCCGAGGAGCCGATGCGTCGCGACCTCGCCGTTCTGCTCGAGCGCTACCAGCGCGACGAGCCCGGCGCGAGCGCCGTGCGTCAGCCCGACGCCTCCTACTACGAGGAGGTCGTGCGGCGCGAGCAGCTGGAGGTCGACGCCCAGCAGGTGCGCACCTACTTCGACTTCGCCAAGGTCCGCCAGGGCCTGCTCGACGTCACCGGCCGGCTCTTCGGCCTGCACTACGAGCCGGTGCCCGACGCGGCGGTCTGGGCCGAGGACGTCACCTGCTACGACGTCCACGACGCGCGCGCCGGCGACGACGACCCCGCCGCACCGGGGAGCTGCTCGGCCGGATCTACCTCGACCTGCACCCGCGCCAGGGCAAGTACAAGCACGCGGCGCAGTTCACCCTGACCGAGGGCGTCGCTGGCCGTCAGCTGCCCGAGGGCGTCCTGGTCTGCAACTTCTCGCGCGGGCTGATGGAGCACGACCACGTCGTCACCCTGTTCCACGAGTTCGGTCACCTGGTCCACCACGTCCTCGGCGGGCACGGCCAGTGGTCGCGCTTCGCTGGGGTCGCCACCGAGTGGGACTTCGTCGAGGCGCCGAGCCAGATGCTCGAGGAGTGGGCCTGGGACGCCGCGGTGCTGCGCACGTTCGCCACCGACGCCGCCGGGGAGGCGATCGGGGCCGACCTGGTCGAGCGGATGCGCGCCGGTGACGACTTCGGCAAGGGGTACCACGCGCGCACGCAGATGTTCTACGCCGCGGTGTCGTACTGGTTCCACCAGGACCGGCCGGAGGACCTCACGGAGCGGATGAAGGAGCTGCAGGAGCGCTACTCGCCCTTCCCCTACCTCGAGGGCACGCACTTCTTCGCCAGCTTCGGCCACCTCGGCGGGTACTCCTCGGCGTACTACACCTACATGTGGTCGCTGGTCATCGCCAAGGACCTGTTCAGCGCCTTCGACGCCGCCGACCTCTTCGACCCCGTCGTCGCCGCCCGGTACCGGGACCGCGTCCTGGCCCCTGGTGGCGCGCGCGACGCCGCCGACCTCGTCGCCGACTTCCTGGGCCGGCCCTACACCTTCGACGCCTACGCGGCCTGGCTGGCGCGGTGAGCCGGTGTGAATCCCCGGTCGGCCGGGGGTTCACGCGCTTGTAGGGCGTTGCAACCCCTGACAAGTGCAGGAATCCCCGGTCAGCCGGGGATTCCCCTGGCGTCGAACGCGACCTCAGCGTAGGATCGCGATATATCGTGACCGGTTGTCGAGTGTCGGCTTCCGGGCGTCGAGATCAGGAGGTCGTCATGTCGCAGTCCGGCTCCAGCCAGCACTGGACCCGCCACATCGACGCCGTGTGGGCCGCGCAGCAGCGCCGCGCGCCCTTCGGCGGCCAGGGCAACCAGGCGGGACCCCCGCCGTGGCTCTCGGGGCTCTTCGGTCTCGGCCAGAACGAGCCCGCGCGTCCCAAGGTGCGGCGCGGTGACGTCCGCTCGGCCATCCTGGACGTCGTCCGTGAGGCCGGTGATCGCGAGGAGCCCGTCAACGGCTACCAGGTCATCCAGCAGATCGCCGAGCGCAGCCACCAGGAGTGGCGCCCCAGTCCCGGGTCGGTCTACCCGACGATCGCGCAGCTCGAGGACGAGGGGCTCGTCGTCACCGACGAGAC
This sequence comes from uncultured Actinomycetota bacterium, assembly GCA_963728085.1. Taxonomy (GTDB): domain Bacteria; phylum Actinomycetota; class Actinomycetes; order Propionibacteriales; family Nocardioidaceae; genus Nocardioides. The sequence continues at coordinate 345,628 of CAVSIQ010000004.1, forward strand.
GCTGGGCCGCAAGGCGCTGTGGCTCACCGAGGCCGGCGTGGCGCACGTGGCCGCGCACGCCGCCGAGATCGCCGCGGTCTGGGCGCCCTTCCAGTCCTCCGACACCACCTCGCGCGCCCGGCCCTGGTCGGACCTCAAGCCGGAGATCGGCCAGGTCATGAGCGCGGTGTGGCAGATCGTCACCAACGGCTCGGAGAGCCAGCGCGGCGCCGCCGTCGACGTGCTCGTCGAGACCCGCCGGCGCCTGTACGGCATCCTGGCCGACGGCGAGCAGCCGGTCGACGACGACGACGACGCCGTCCTCGACGCCCTCGACGACGACCCCGCCGGGTCCGGGGAGCGGTGGCCCGGGAGCGCGTCGTGACCCCCGACGAGGTCGGCCGCCTGCGGGTGGGCGACGAGGAGCGCGAGGTCGCCGCGGCCGCCCTGGGGGAGGCCTACTCGCTGGGCCGCCTCGACGACGCCGAGTACCACGAGCGTCTGGACGCCGCCTGGACCAGCCGCACGCGCAACGATCTCGACGCGCTCTTCCACGACCTGCCCGTGCCGGGGCCGACGCCGGTCCCGGTGGCCCCGACCCGCGGGAGCCTGCCGACCCCGGTCGTGGTGGTGCTGGTCGTCCTCGGGGTCCTGCTCGTCGGTCGTGAGCCCTGGCTGCTGGTCGTCGCCCTGCTGGTCGGCTTCGTCCTGCTCAAGCAGCACCGCCGCAGGGCCCGCCGCGCCGCCGGCGACCCCTACTGGCGCTGAGGTGTGCGGCACCGTGCACGGATGAGCCGCGCCCCCGCCTGGCCCGCTGGTCGTTCGGCGGACACGATCGCCGGCGTGGGGTCCGCCGGCGGTGTGCGGGTCGTCGTCGGACGCTGGGGCCGTTCGCCCCTGGGGTCCTTCGCGGACGCCATGGTCCAGACCGCGGACGGCCGGCGGCTGCTGCTGGCCCCGCGCGCGGACGTCGCGGAGCTGGTCGCGACGGCGTACACCTTCGACGAGGTGCGCCTCGAGGAGGTCGCGTGCGACCTCGCCGGGGGCAGTCTGGTGTGGCGCTCGTCCTCGCTCCACCTCGACCTCACGGTGGGGCGGCGCACCCGGCCGGCTGGGTGCTCCGGGCGGTCCCCCGGAGGCTGGCCGCCGCCCCGGCCTGGAGCGCCGCGACCGACCCGGTGGCGCGCGTGGTCATGCCCGGGGTGCGCACGCGCGGCACCACCGGCAGCGGCGAGCGGCAGCGTCGCGAGTGGTACGGCGCGACCGACCACCACCGGGTGACCGGCCTCGAGGGCACCCTGGACGGAGTCGGCCTGGGCTCTCTGGCTCCGGTCGACCCACCGGCCACGTTCGGGTTCTCCTCGAGCCCGCGGTCGCCCTCGTTGACCGCGGTGGTCAGCACCGTCGAGGTCGGCTGACGGGCACGCAGCGACTCGCGGAGGCGCGGTGGCCGGGGCCGGGCACGACCGAGCCCCGGACCGAGACGGTCAGGGGGCGGGACGGTGCGGGCGCTGCGGCTGCGTCAGGCCGCGTGGCTGATCGCGTGCGGCGGTGACGGGCTCGTCGCGGGCGCGGCCACCGGGGCCGTGGTCACCGAGGCGGGGACGACCCAGCGGGCGACGAGCTGGGCGCGGCCGTGCTGGTCGGTCGTCGTGACCCACTGCATCTGCAGTGGGGTGGTTGCCGAGTGGTCGGACATGGGACACCTCCTGTTCACCTGCTGTTCACCCAAGGTAGCACGACCGCCCGCCCTCAGCTCGGTTTCCCGTGAAACCGGGGTGGACGAGGGCGGTCGGCACGTCGGGCGGGCAGTTCCTGCCCGATCTCGGGCAGGAACTGCGCGGACGGGGTCTCGCGGTGCACACTCTGCGCATGCTCCTCGATCCCGCCCTCGTCGCGCAGGTCGCCGCCAGCACGGGCCTGAGCCCGTCGGAGGCGGCCCGCGTCGTCGATGACGTGCTCAGCTTCCACGCCGTGCCGGTCGCCGAGCTCGTGCGTCGTCGCCACCGGGAGCTGAAGACCCACGGTGCCCGCAACGCCGCGATCTTCGCGCGGATCGCCACCGAGCTGCCCGACGTCGTCGTGGCCGCCCCCCGCCTCACCGAGCGGCAGCTGCGCCGTCTCGTCTACGGATAGGAGACCCCGACATGTGCGGAATCGTCGGCTACATCGGCACCCAGCAGGCCGCCCCCCTGCTGCTGGAGGGCCTGACCCGGCTCGAGCACCGCGGCTACGACTCCGCGGGCTCGCCGTGCTCGGCGCCGGCAGCACCGGCCTGCGGGTGGCCAAGCAGGCCGGCCGGGTGCGCGACCTCGGCGACGGCCTGCCCAGGCGCTTCGCCGGGCGAGCCGGCATCGGCCACACCCGCTGGGCCACCCACGGCCCGGCCAACGACGTCAACGCCCACCCGCACACCGACGCCAGGCGGCCGGGTCGCGGTGGTCCACAACGGGATCATCGACAACGCCGACCGCCCTGCGCGCGCGAGCTGGCCGACGCCGGGCGTCGAGCTGGTCTCCGACACCGACACCGAGGTGCTCGCCCACCTCGTGGCCCGCTCGGAGGCCGAGACCCTGGAGGGCAAGGTCCGCGACGCCCTCGGCCGCGATCGAGGGCACCTACGGCCTCGCCGTGCTGCACGCCGACTTCCCCGACCGGATCGTGGTCGCCCGCAACGGCAGCCCGCTGATCGTCGGCGTCGGCGACAAGGAGATGTACGTCGCCTCCGACCTGGCCGCGCTGGTCCGCTACACCACCACGGTGGCCCACCTCGACGACGGCGAGCTGGCCACGCTCACCGCCGGCGGCTTCACCACCTGACCGCGCGCGACCTCACCGCGCACCGGCAAGGCGGCCGACGCCGCTCGACGTCGACCCGGCGGCCTACGACGCCGGCGAGCACGAGTCCTTCATGCACAAGGAGATGCTCGAGCAGCCCGACGCCGCCGAGCGGGTGCTGCGCGGCCGCCTCGACGACCGGTTCGGCACCGCCCACCTGGGCGGGCTCGAACATGGACGCCCGCGAGACCGCGGGCGTCCGCCGGGTGAAGATCCTCGGCTGCGGCTCGGCCTACTACGTCGGCCAGATGGGCGCCTCGCTGATCGAGGAGCTGGCCCGGATCCCCGCCGACGCCGAGGCGGCCAGCGAGTTCCGCTACCGCAACCCGGTCATCGAGCCGGACACCCTCTACGTCGCCGTCAGCCAGTCCGGCGAGACCCTCGACACGCTGCTCGCCGTCCAGGAGGTCCGCCGCAAGGGCGGGCGGGTGATCGGCCTGGTCAACGTCGTCGGCAGCGCGATCGCCCGCGAGTGCGACGGCGGCATCTACCTGCACGCCGGGCCGGAGGTGGCGGTCGCCTCGCACCAAGGCGCTGACCAACATGTTCGTCGCGTTCGCGCTGCTCGCGCTCCAGCTGGGCCGGGTCCGCGACCTGTCGATCGCCGACGGCAAGCGCCTGATCGCCGGGCTCGCCGGCACTGCCCGGAGCAGATCGCGGAGGTCCTGGAGGACGAGGCCGACGATCGCCGCGGTCGCCAGCCGGCTCGCCGAGCGCCGAGAGCCTGTTCTTCGTCGGCCGGGTGCGCGGCTTCCCGGTCGCCCGCGAGGGCGCGCAGAAGTTCAAGGAGATCTCCTACCGCCACGCCGAGGCCTACCAGACCTCCGAGCTCAAGCACGGCCCGCTGGCGCTGATCTCCCGGAGGTGCCGACCGTCGCGATCGTGCCCCGACGACGAGCTGACCGAGCGCAACGTGGGCGCGCTGCACGAGATCGCCGCGCGCGGCGGGCCGCTGGTGGTCGTCACCCACGCGGACGTCGACCTCGGCGACGGGCCGTGCCGAGGCGACGCGGCATCGACGTCCCGCGCAACGAGCGCGAGCTGGACCCGATCCTGCTGACCGTCCCGCTGCAGCTGCTGGCCTACCACGCGGCGCCGGCACCTGGGCCACGACATCGACAAGCCGCGCAACCTGGCCAAGTCGGTCACGGTGGAGTGAGGCCGCTCAGCGCCGGGTGAGGGCCAGGGAGTCGGCGTCGACGATCTCGCGCCCCAGCGGCAGTCAGCGAGAGCGGGATCATCGTGACGCTGCCGATGCCGAGCGGGATCCCGAGGACCGTCAGGCACGGCGCGACGCCGGTGGTCAGGTGGCCGGTGGCCAGCCACGGGCCGGCGAGGAGGAACCACACCACGTTCCCGAGTCGCGGTGCCCGCCCCGGCGTTGCGACGGCGCACGGCAGCACACCACCCCGGCCACGAGGTCCCCAGGGAGATCCGGGTGACCCAGGCCACCGCGACCGGGAGTCGAGGCGACCCCGTCCGAGGCACTACCGTAAACGGGTGAGTGACGAAACGCAGCCGCAGTCGGCGACGCCCACGTTCGCCGACCTCGGGCTCGGCGACGCCGTGCTCAAGGCCCTGGCGCGACGTCGGCTACGAGACCCCGTCGGCGATCCAGGCCGCGCACGATCCCGCCGCTGCTCGCCGGCCGCGACCTCGTCGGCCTGGCCCAGACCGGCACCGGCAAGACGGCCGCCTTCGCGCTGCCGATCCTCGACCGGCTCGACCTGCGCCAGAAGACCGCCGCAGGCCCTGGTGCTCGCCCCGACCCGCGAGCTCGCGCTCCAGGTCTGCGAGGCGTTCGAGAAGTACGCCGCCCACCTCAAGGGCGTCCACGTCCTGCCGGTCTACGGCGGCCAGGGCTACGGCGTGCAGCTCTCCGCGCTGCGCCGCGGCGTGCACGTCGTCGTCGGCACCCCGGGCCGGATCATGGACCACCTCGAGAAGGGCACCCTCGACCTCACCGAGCTGCGCTTCCTGGTGCTCGACGAGGCCGACGAGATGCTCAACATGGGCTTCGCCGAGGACGTCGAGACGATCCTCGCCGACACCCCCGACGCCAAGCAGGTCGCGCTGTTCTCGGCCACCATGCCGCGCCAGATCCGGCGGCTGTCGAAGAAGTACCTCGACGACCCCGTCGAGATCACGGTCAAGAACAAGACCACCACGTCGGCCAACATCACCCAGCGCTACCTGATCTGTCAGCTACCCGCAGAAGGTCGACGCCCTCACCCGCATCCTCGAGGTCGAGAACTTCGAGGGGATGATCGTCTTCGTCCGCACCAAGAACGAGACCGAGACGCTCGCCGAGAAGCTGCGGGCCCGCGGGCTACTCGGCGATGGCCATCAACGGCGACGTCGCGCAGGTGCAGCGCGAGCGCACCGTCAACCAGCTCAAGGCCGGCAAGCTCGACATCCTCGTCGCCACCGACGTCGCCGCCCGCGGCCTCGACGTCGAGCGGATCAGCCACGTCGTCAACTACGACATCCCCACCGACACCGAGTCCTACGTGCACCGCATCGGCCGCACCGGCCGGGCCGGGCGCAGCGGCGACGCGATCTCGTTCGTCACCCCGCGCGAGCGCTACCTGCTCAAGCACATCGAGAAGGCCACCCGCCAGCCGCTGACCCAGATGCAGCTGCCGCAGCGTCGAGGACGTCAACGTCACCCGCCTGGCCCGGTTCGACGACCAGATCACCGCGGCGCTGACCTCGCCCAGCCCGGATCGGCTGTTCCGCGACATGGTCGCCCACTACGTGAGCGACCACGACGTGCCCGAGGCCGACGTCGCCGCCGCGCTGGCCGTCGTCGCCCAGGGCGACACGCCCGCTGCTCGCTCGAGCCGCCGAGCCCGCGCCCACGCGGCGCGAGCGTCCCCAGCGCGAGCGACCGCGGCCGGGGTCGGCCGGCCGCGGCGCAGCGTCCGCGCCGCCGAGCGCGCCGCAGCGGCGTCGCCGATGGCGACCTACCGGATCGCGGTCGGCAAGCGGCACAAGGTCGAGCCGCGCCAGATCGTCGGCGCGATCGCCAACGAGGGCGGCCTGTCCCGCGGCGACTTCGGCCACATCCAGATCCGGCCGGACTTCTCGCTCGTCGAGCTGCCCGCCGAGCTGACGCCGGACGCGCTGGAGAAGCTGTCGAGCACCCGGATCAGCGGCAAGCTGATCGACATCCGTGCCGACGGCGGCCCCCGCGCCGCTCCGGCCCGCCTCGGAAGGGCCCCCGCGGCTGAGCCGACCAGGCCGAGCCCACGGGCCCGGGACGATCCCGGCCGCCCCAGAACACGACGACCCGCCGCGATGCTCGCGGCGGGTCGTCGTACGTGCGGGGTGGCTCAGGCGCCGGCGGACTGCGCCGCGTCCTTCTCGGTGTGGGTGCCCTCGGTGCGCAGGTGGCCCGAGGAGGTCTCGAGGTGCGCGCGGATGAACCAGTGGAACAGCTCGAGCTTGTCGGTCTGCCCGATCAGCATGTCCTCGGTGACCGGGTCCAGGTCGCCCATCTCGGCGATCGCGGCGCGCTGGCTGCCGATGACGCCCTGGTAGACCAGGTCGAGGCCGCCGAGGTGCTCCTGCGTCGGTGGCGCGACGGATGGAGTACTCGTCCCAGGTCCGCTCGGCGGCGATCGCGCCCGGGGTCCCCTTGGGCGAGCCGCCCAGGGTGGCGATCCGCTCGGCGACGTCGTCGGCGAACCCGCGCACCACCTCGACCTGCGGGTCGATCATCTCGTGCACCGCGATGAAGTGCGGGCCGACGACGTTCCAGTGGACGTGCTTGAGGGTCAGGTGGAGGTCGTTGAAGGCGTGCAGACGTGACTGGAGCACCTCGACGATGCGCTGCGCGTCCTTCTCCTCGATGCCGGGCGTGGTGAAGTACAGGTTGTCGCTCATCGTGCCAACCTAGCGCGCGCGGGAGCGGCTCCGACCACCCCGGGGGAGGCGTCCGGACGCGTTCCCCGGACACCCGGGGCCGGTGCGTGGTAGGTGTGGGGGCGACGTCTCCCGCTCGGGGGAGGATGCGACCCACGGAGGTCCTCGGTGCCCGCCACCCGCTGCCGCCCGCTCCCGCCCGTCCTCGCCGTCCTCGCCGTCCTCGTCGGCCTGCTGGTCCCGCTGCTGGCCAGGGCGCCGTCCCCGGCGGCGGCCGAGGAGCCCCTCGACTACGTCGCCCTCGGCGACTCCTACTCCTCCGGCACCGGCACCGGCCGCTACGTCCTCGACGGCACGGCGTGCCTGCGCTCCCCGCGGGCCTACCCGAGCCGGATCGCGGCCCGGCGCGGGTACGCGCTGAACTTCCGGGCCTGCTCGGGCGCGGTGGTCGACGACGTCCGCACCGCCCAGCTCGGTGCGCTCGACGCCGGCACCGACCTGGTGACCCTGTCGGTGGGCGGCAACGACGCCGGCTTCGCCGAGGTCCTGACCACCTGCGCGCTGCCCTGGTGGCTCGGGCGCTGCGGGCGCGCCGTCGACGACGCCCGCGCCTACCTGCGCGGGGTGCTGCCCGCCCGGCTCGACGCGCTCTACGACGACCTGCGCCGGGCGGCGCCGGCGGCGGAGGTCGTCGTGGTGGGCTACCCGCGCCTCTTCGCCGACGAGGACTGCCACCCCCTCACCTTCTTCTCGCCCACCGAGCGACGCCGGCTGAACCAGATCGCCGACCTCGCCGACCGTGTCGTCGCGGACGCCGCCGCGCGGGCCGGGTTCGCGACCGCCGACCCGCGGAGCCGGTTCGCCGGGCACGCCGTGTGCACCGCGGACCCCTGGCTGACCAACCTGTCCCTGGACGTCGTCGAGAGCTTCCACCCCACGGGCCGGGGCCACCGACGGGGCTACACCCCGGCCGTGGCCGCCCGCCTCCCGGCCGCGCCCGCCACGGCGGCCCGGCCCACCGCCCGCGTGGTCGCCCCGCGGGCCATCGCCCGCCAGCAGCGTCGCTACGCCGACCTCGACGCGGGCATCGAGCCGGCCGTGGTGCGGGTGCCGGACCTGGGCTCGCGGCGGGCCCGCCTGGCCGCCCGCCGCCACGGCATCGACCTCGACCGGTGGGTGCGGCGCCACGGGGGCTGAGGCAGAGGGCAGGGGACGTGCCGGTCGGCGGCGTCGCGGGCACCGTCGGCGCCGCGGTCCACACTGGGGCGATGACGTCCCGCGAGCACCCCCGCGTCCCCGGCCGGCCCCGGTGGGCGCGCGGCACCGCCAGCCTGGGCGCGGCGGTGCTCGCCTGGGGCCTCGCGGCCTGCGACGGCGTCGCCGAGGTCGTCGAGGTCGGTCCCGACCCGGGACCAGCGGCGGTCGGCCTGGCCGAGGGCCTGCAGGCCGGCGACCTCTCCGCCGTCGACCTCCTCGGCCCCGGCCCGGAGGCCCAGCGCGACCTGGACGCCGTCGTGGCGGACCTCGGCGACGTCACCCCCGAGGTCGGCGTCGTCGACGTGGACCAGGGCGCCGGCGGCGCGGAGCGTGACGGGGCCGCGGACGGCTCCGCGGTCGCCACGCTGGGCTGGTCCTGGGAGCTCGCGCCGGACGCCACCTGGTCCTACACCAGCACCGCCCCGCTGGTCCTCGACGGCGAGACCTGGCGGGTCGACTTCTCCCGCAGCGTCGTGGCGCCCGACCTCGCCGAGGACGAGACGCTCGACGTCACCGCGGTGGCCGCGTGCCGCGGGCCGGTGCTGGGAGCGGGGCGCACCCCGCTGGTCACCGAGCGTCGGGTCACCCGGGTCGGCATCGACCGCACCCGGGTGCCGGCGCGGCGCGCCGCCGCCTCGGCCCGGGCGCTCGCCCGCCTCGCCGACGTGACCCCGGGCCCCTACGTGGCACGGGTCCGCGCCGCGGGTTCCTCGGCCTTCGTCGAGGCGGTGGTGCTGCGGGCCGACGACGTGACGCCCGCGCTCGTCGACGGCGTGGACGCGATCCGCGGCGCGCGGCTGATCGGCGACCGGCTGCCGCTGGCCCCGACGGCCGCGTTCGCCGCGCCCCTGCTCGGCTCCGTCGGCCCGGTGACCGCCGAGATCCTCGACGAGGACCCCGAGCGCTACCAGGCCGGCGACGTGGCCGGGCTGTCGGGCCTGCAGGCCCGCTACGACGACCGGCTGCGCGGGACGGACGGCCTCGTGGTGACCGCCCGCGCCGAGGACGGTACCGAGCGTCGGCTGTTCCGGGTGCCCCCCGAGGCCGGCCGGGCCCTGCGGCTCAGCCTGGACGAGCGGCTCCAGGAGGAGGCCGAGGCCGCGCTGGACGACCTCGGCGAGGCCGGCGGCGGCAGCGCGCTGGTCGCGATCCGGCCCAGCGACGGGGCGATCCGCGCGGCGGCCAGCGGGCCCGGCGCGGGCGGGCTCAACCTGGCCACCTACGCCCAGGTGGCACCGGGCTCGACCTTCAAGGTCGCCAGCAGCCTGGCGCTGCTGCGCACCGGGCTGACGCCGGACTCGCCGGTGTCCTGCCCGCCCGCGGTCGTCGTCGACGGCAAGCGCTTCGAGAACTACGACGGCTACCCGAGCGCCGCGCTGGGCCGGGTGCCCCTGCGCACGGCCGTGGCGCAGTCGTGCAACACCGCCTTCATCGGCGAGCGCGGACGTCTCGGTGCCGACGACCTCGCCGACGCCGCCGCCTCGCTGGGGCTCGGCGTCGACCACGACCTCGGGTTCCCGGCCTACCTCGGCCAGGTCGCGCCGCCCGCCTCGGCCACCGAGGCGGCCGCCGACCTGATCGGTCAGGGGCGCGTGCTCGCCTCCCCGATGGCGATGGCCACGGTGATGGCCTCGGCGCAGCAGGGTGGCACGGTGGTGCCGCACCTCGTCGAGGGCGACGCCGCCCCGGCCGTCGAGGCGGCCGACGTCGCCCCGGTCACCGACGCCGAGAGCGCCGCGCTGCGCCGGATGCTGAGGGCGGTCGTCACCGAGGGCAGCGGCTCCGTGCTCGCCGACCTCCCCGGCCCCGACGTCATCGCCAAGACCGGCACGGCCGAGTACGAGGACGAGGGCCGCCTGCTCACGCACGCGTGGATGGTCGCCGCCCAGGGCGACCTCGCGGTGGCGGTCTACGTCGAGCGCGGGGACTCCGGCTCCGGCACGGCGGGGCCGGTGCTCGAGCGGTTCCTGCGAGCGGCGGCCGGGAGGTGGGTGCGGGAAAATAAGTGAAGGCCCCTCACCGCATGGGGTCAGCGAGGGGCCCTCGTCGTCTTCAGATGCTCCCTCCGAAGTCGACGCCGCAACTATAGCCCCCAGGGTGGTGGCGCACCACCGAGCGAGGCCCCGCGCGTCACCGCGGCCACCCACCGGCGTGGGGACGGGGGACCGCGGCCGTGCCAGAGTGGCGTCATGAGTGCTCTCGACATCCTTGGCGGCCTCCTGGGCGAGGACCAGCGCGACCTCTTCATCGGCGGACGGTGGCGGCCCTCGGGCGACGGGTCCCGCTTCGAGGTCCTCGACCCGGCCGACGGCTCGGTGCATCACCGACGTCGCCGACGGCACCGCCGCGGACGCGACCGCGGCCCTCGACGCCGCCGTGGCCGCGCAGCCCGGCTGGGCGGCCACGGCGCCCCGCGAGCGCGGGGAGATCCTGCGGCGCGCCTACGAGCTCATCGTCGAGCGCGGCCGACGACCTCGCGGCGCTGATGAGCCTGGAGATGGGCAAGACCGTGGCCGAGGCGGCGCGGCGAGGTGGCCTACGGCTCGGACTTCTTCCGCTGGTTCGCCGAGGAGGCCGTACGCATCCACGGGCCTGTGGATGCAGGCCCCGGCCGGCGGCACGCGGATCCTGACCATGAAGAAGCCGGTGGGCCCGTGCCTGTTCGTCACGCCGTGGAACTTCCCGCTCGCGATGGGCACCCGCAAGATCGGCCCCGCCGTCGCCGCCGGCTGCACGATGGTGCTCAAGCCGGCCGCGCAGACGCCGCTGACGCATGCTCGCGCTCGCCGCGATCATGACCGAGGCGGGGCTGCCGGCGGGGTCCTCAACGTCGTGCCGACCACCCGCGACGCCGAGCTCAGCGCGACGCTGCAGGCCGACGACCGGCTGCGCAAGGTCAGCTTCACCGGCTCCACCGCCGTCGGTCGCGATCCTGGTCGAGCAGTCGGCGCCGGGCTGCAGCGCGTCAGCATGGAGCTCGGCGGCAACGCGCCCTTCCTCGTCTTCGACGACGCCGACCTCGACGCCGCGGTCGACGGCGCGATGGTCGCCAAGATGCGCAACATGGGCGAGGCGTGCACCTCGGCCAACCGGTTCCTCGTCCACGTCGACGTCGCCGAGGAGTTCGCGGCGCAGGCTGGCCGACCGGATGGGCGCGCTGACGCGTCGGCCGCGGCCAGGACGACGGGCGTCGACGTCGGCCCGCTGATCGACGCCGACGCCGTCGAGTCGGTCACCAGCCTGGTCGACCGACGCCGTCGCGGACGGCGCCGCGGGTCGCTGGTCGGGGGCTCGGCCCGCGAGGGCGCCGGCCACTTCTTCACCCCGACCGTGCTGCTCGACGTGGCGCCGTCGTCGGCGATCAACCGCGAGGAGATCTTCGGCCCGGTCGCCCCGATCACCACCTTCGAGACCGAGCAGGACGCCGTCGCCCGGGCCAACGACACCGAGTACGGCCTGGCTCCTACGTCTACACCCGGGACCTGGCCCGCTCGATCCGGATGGCCGAGGAGCTGGACTACGGCATGGTCGGCATCAACACGGGGCTGATCTCGAACGCCGCGGCCCCGTTCGGCGGCGTCAAGGCCTGCGGGTTCGGCCGCGAGGGCGGCTTCGAGGGCATCGAGGAGTACCTCGAGACGACCTACGTCTCGCTGCCCGCCACCTGAGCGCTCGGGCCTCAGGCCGAACGGCCCAGCAGGCGGGTGAGGTCCAGCCGCGAGGAGACGCCCAGCTTGCGGTAGACCCGCGACAGGTGCCACTCGACCGCCTTCACGCTGACCCCGAGCCGGGACGCGATCTCGCGGTTGGTGAGCCGCTCGGTGGCGAGGTCGACCACGCGGCGCTCGGCGCTGGTCAGCCGCTCCACCTCGCCCCAGACCCGGCTCTCCTCGCCCTCGCCGTGCCGGTCGAGCAGCCGGCGCGCCCGGCTCCGCAGCGGCCACAGCCCCTCCGAGGCGGCGTAGAGCTCGACGGCCCGCAGCAGCTGGGCGGCCTCGCCGGCCCGGCCCCCCAGCAGCAGCAGACCGGCGAGGTCGGTGTCGACCTGGGCGGCGAGGCGCCGTGCGGTGACGCCGCAGAGCACGGCCCGGGCCCGTCGCAGCAGCGGCTCGCGCCCACCCGTCACGTCGGTGACGGCCAGCACCCGCAGCGCCTGCGCGATCCCCGGAGCCGAGCCCGCCGCCTCGGCGAGCGCGAGGTGCTCCTCGGCGAGGACGGTGGCCCGCGGCAGGTCCCCCGTGCGGATCAGCGCCATCGCCGCCGAGGCCCGCCACGGCAGGAGGGCGGGCTCGCGCGGCGCGTCGCCGCGGGTCAGCAGCCGGCCGACCTCCTCGAGGTGCTGGAGGGCCTCGCCGCACTCGCCGTGCGCGGCGTCGCGCTCCGCCGCGGCCCAGGCCGCCCACGCCGCGCAGGCGCAGGCGCCGGTGGCGCGTCCGTGCGCCCGGGACACGACGCCGGCCCGCTGCGCCGCCCTCGCGGCGCCGGCCAGGTCACCGCGGGCCAGGCGGGCCTCGGTCAGCCCGGACAGGGCCGCGGTCCGCACGGCGGGCAGCGCGGCGACGTCCCCGGCGCCCGCGACCTCCTCGAAGCCGGCCAGCGCGGCGCGGACCCGCCCGGCGAGCAGGTCGTGCTGGGCCCGGCGCAGCCGCGCGGGGGCCTCCGGGACCTCCGGGGCGGCGGGGGCGGCCGGGGACGCCGCGACGAGGCCCGCGGCACTCCCGGGCGTGCTGCCCGGGGCGCGGGTCGTGGTCGCGGGAGGGGTCCCGGCGGTGGTGCGCATGGCCGGACAGTAGGCAGGGCCGGCGACCTGGGAGCGGGCTATCGGGCTTTCTTTGCCGTCCGGTGCAGTCCGCGTGGGCCGATACCCGTCCGTGCGGCGTGTCGCGGCACGCACGCGGACGTCCGTCGTGGTCCTGACCTGCACGGGACCGGTCGCAGCAGGGGGATCAGTCGAAGGTCCACAGCATGAGCTCGGTGGGCACCGCCGCCACCACGTCGACGGCCTCGTGCCCGTCCTCGGCGAGGGGCCCGACGCTCTGGAAGGCGTCCCCGGCCGCGAGCGGCTCGGCGAGGCTGAAGCGCAGCAGGGCCCCGCTGGCCACGTACAGGTGGCGCACCGTCCCCGGCCCGGCGACGGCGGGCAGGCCGAGGCGCTCGCCGGCCTCGAGGCGGGCGACGCGCAGGTCGGCGCCCGCCGTGCCCAGGCCGACCCGGGCGTGCGGGTCCGAGCCGGAGGCCACGGGCAGCAGGCCCCCGGCCAGCGCGGCCGGCTCGACGAGCGCCGCGGCGTAGGACGGGGTACGGCCCAGCTCGTCGGGCACCAGCCAGGCCTGCACGAAGCGGCACGCCTCACCGGGCGCGGCGGTCTCGGAGTGCTCGACGCCCGAGCCCGCCGAGAGCACCGCGACCGAGCCGGGGCCGAGGCGTCGCTCGGTGCCGAGGGAGTCGCGGTGGTCCAGCCCGCCGGACAGCACCCAGGTGACGATCTCCAGGTCGGCGTGCGCGTGCGTCGCGAAGCCGCGTCCAGCCCCCAGCACGTGCTCGTCGTGGCAGACCAGGGGTCCCACGCGCACCCGCTCGGGGTCGTAGTGCTCCCCGAAGGAGAGGGCGTGACGGGTCAGCCGACCGGGCTCGCGGGTGGTGAAGCGAGCGATTCCCCGCCGGATGGTGGTGGTCACGGGCATCATTGTGCCCGTGTCCACCACGGGGTCAGGCCAGGTCACCCCGTCGACGGCGGGGTTCCCCGCGCTGCCCCCGGGGTTCTGCCTCGGCGTGGCGAGCTCGGCGCACCAGGTCGAGGGCGCCGTCGAGGAGGACGGGCGCGGCCCGAGCATCTGGGACACCTTCGCCCGCCTCCCCGGCGCCGTGGTCGACGGCTCGGACCCCTCGACGGCGGCCGACCACTACCACCGGGTCGAGGAGGACCTGGACCTCGTGGCCCGCCTCGGCGTGGGCACCTACCGGTTCTCGGTCTCCTGGCCGCGGGTGCTGCCCCGCGGCCGGGGCTCGGTGAACCGGGCCGGCCTGGACTTCTACGACCGGCTCGTCGACCGCCTCCTCGAGCGCGGGGTCGCGCCGACCGTCACGCTCTACCACCACGACCTGCCCCAGCACCTCGAGGACGACGGCGGCTGGCTCAACCCGGCCACGGTGGAGGACTTCGCCACCTACGCGGCGCTGGTCGGCGAGCGTCTCGCCGACCGGGTCGCCCACTGGATCCCCGTGCACGAGCCGTGCGTGGTCTCCACCCTCGGCTACGGCAACGGCACCTACGCGCCGGGCCGCAGCCTGTACTTCGACGCGCTGTGGGCCGCCCACCACGTCCTGCTCGGCCACGGCCGGGCCGCGATCGCGCTCCGCTCGGCCGGCGCAACCAGCGTGGGGTGCGCCAACAACCACGCGCCGGTCTGGCCGGCCAGCGAGGCCGCCGCGGACGTCGGCGCCGGCAAGCTGTTCGACTCGCTGTGGAACGGGCTGTTCCTCGAGCCGATGCTGCTGGGGCGCTACCCGGTGGACCTCGCGCCGATGATGGAGGACCTCGTCGGCCCCGGCGACCTGTCCACGATCCGCCAGCCCCTCGACTTCTACGGGGTCAACTACTACAACCCGCTGCGGGTCGCGGCCGCCCCGGAGGACTCGGAGGCCCCGTTCGCGCTCCTCGACGCCCTCGGCCACGAGAACACCGACCTCGGCCGCCCGATCGTCCCCGACGCCCTGCGCGAGTGGCTGATCGTCCTGCGCTCGCGGTTCCGCGCGGCGCTGCCCCCGATCGTGATCACCGAGTCGGGGTGCGCGTTCAACACCGTCCCGGGCCTGGACGGTGCCGTGGCCGACCAGCGGCGCATCGACTACCACCACGCCCACCTCGAGGCGGTCGCCGAGGCGATCCGGCGCGGGGTCGACGTCCGCGGCTACCACGTGTGGTCGCTGCTCGACGGCTTCGAGTGGACCGAGGGCTACTCGCAGCGCTTCGGCCTGGTCCACGTCGACCGGCAGAGCCTCGAGCGCACGCCGAAGGCCTCCTACGAGTGGTTCCGGGCGATGCTGGCCGCCCAGCCCCGTCACGCGGGCTGAGCGACCGCCGCCGCGAGGCGCTGCACCGTCGCGGTGAGGCGCTCCGCGCTGGTCGCCAGGTTCAGCCGCACGTGGCCGGCGAGCCCGGGCTGGTAGAGGTGGCCCGCGGCGGGCGCCACGCCGTGCTGCCGGGCCAGCGCCGCGGGGTCCTCGTGGCCGTGGGCGCGCAGGTCCAGCCAGGGCAGGTAGGTCGCCTCGAGCCGGCGGCTGCGGGCGTGGGGCAGGTGCGCGGCGAGCAGGTCCTCCAGCAGGTCGCGCTGCACGGCGAGCCGGGCCACCAGGGCCGCGCGCCAGGCGTCGCCCTCGCTCCAGGCGACCTGGGCCGCGACCATCCCGAGCGGGGAGTAGGCGTGGTTCTGCGGCAGCGGCACGCCGCGCAGCGCCGCGGCGTCGGCGGGGTCGGGCGCCACGACGACCGCGCAGTGCAGGCCGGCGACGTTGAACGTCTTCGACGCGCTGGTCACGCACAGGCCGCGCTCGTCGAGGGCGAGGTACGGGGTGAACGGCTCGCCGCCCGGCAGCACCAGCGGACCGTGGATCTCGTCGGCGACCACGCGTGCGTCGTAGCGGCGGGCCAGGTCGCGCAGGGCCTCCAGCTCGGCGCGACGCGGCGTGCGGCCCAGCGGGTTGTGGGGGTTGCACAGCAGCAGGGTGCGGGCGCCCGCGGCGAAGGCCACCTCCACCGCGTCGAGGTCGAGGGCGGTCGCGTCCTGGTCGGGCGCGTCGGGGTCGGTGGTGACGAGGACCGTCTCGCGGCCCGCGAGGGCCACCACGTCGCGGAACGGCGGGTAGCAGGGCACCGGCACCACGACCGGCCCGGGCGGGCAGAGCACCTCGAGCACCAGGCGCAGGCCGGCGATCACGTCACCGGTCAGGACGACCGACGCCGGGTCCACGACGTGCTCCCAGTGACGGCTCGACCAGCCCGCGAAGGCCTCGCCGACGCCGAGGTCGCCCAGCGGCGCGTAGCCGGCGGTGCCGCGTCGCACGGCGGCGACCACCGCGTCGGCGACCGGCTCGGCGAGCGCGTAGTCCATCTCGGCCACGAAGCAACCGATCGTGCCGGGCTCGACCGAACCCCACTTGAGCGGCAGCACGTCGCGGATCTCGTCGTCGGCGAGGTCCCGGATCAGGTCGTCGCAGGGGTCCACGCCACCTGAGGCTACGGGTCGGCCGTCGCCGGGGCGGCGAGCGCGCCCGCGGCGCCCTACGGACTGCCCCATGCGCTCGCAGCGTGGCCTCGGCACCGCCCTGCTCGCCCTGCCCCGGCTCGTGTCCGCGGCCGCCTGCGCGCCGGCCGAGGACGCGCCCGCGGCGTCCGGGTCGCCCTCGACGTCGGACTCCCTGACCCCGGGGGATCCCGCGAGGTCGCCACCCGGGTCTGCTTCCTGCGCCGTGTGCTGCCCGGCTGAGCGCGTCGGGGCGCGTCGGGGCGCTCTGCGACCATGAGCGCATGACGATCGAGCTGGGCCGGGGCACCGGCCCCCTGCGCGGGGTCCGGGTGGTCGAGCTGGCCGGCATCGGGCCCGGGCCGCACGCCTGCATGATCCTGGCCGACCTCGGCGCCGACGTGGTGCGCCTCGACCGGCCCGGGCCCGTCACGGGCTTCCCGGGCGGCGGCACGACCTGCTCAACCGGGGTCGGCCCAGCGTCGCGCTCGACCTGAAGCGGCCCGAGGCGGTCGAGACCGTGCTGCGCCTCGTCGAGGGTGCCGACCTGCTCGTCGAGGGCATGCGCCCCGGCGTCACCGAGCGCCTCGGCCTCGGGCCGCAGGCGTGCCGGGAGCGCAACCCCCGGCTGGTCTACGGCCGGATGACGGGGTGGGGCCAGGACGGCCCGCTGGCCGAGACCGCCGGCCACGACCTGAACTACGTCGCCCTCAGCGGTGCCCTGCACGGCCTGGGCCAGGACCCCGCGCGGCCGCACTTCCCGGGCAACCTCGTCGGCGACTTCGGCGGCGGTTCGCCGTACCTGGTGATCGGCCTGCTCTCGGCCCTGCTCGAGGCGCGCCTGTCCGGCGAGGGGCAGGTCGTCGACGCCGCCATCGTCGACGGCACCGCGCACGTCAACGCGATGGGCAGCGCGTTCGCCGCCGCGGGGCTGTTGCGTGAGGAGCGCGTCTCGAACCTGCTCGACGGCGGCGCGCCCTGGTACGACCTGTACGAGACCGCCGACGGCGAGCACATGAGCGTCGGCGCGCTCGAGCCGCAGTTCTACGCCCGGCTGATCGAGCTGCTCGGCCTGGGCGACGTCGCGCCGCCGCGCGAGGACGTCTCGCGCACCGAGGAGCTGCGGACCCTGTTGCGCGAGAGGTTCGCGACCCGCACCCGCGCGGAGTGGACGGAGCTCTTCGAGGGCACCGACGCCTGCGTGGCTCCGGTGCTGCGGCTCTCGGAGGCGCCCGAGCATCCCCACGTCGCGGCCCGCGGGACGTTCGTCGAGCGCGACGGGGTGGCGCAGCCCGCCCCGGCGCCGCGCTTCTCGCGGACGGTGGCGGGGCTCGGCCTGCCGCCGGCGCCGCGTCCGGGCACCCACACCCGCGAGGCGCTGACGGCCTGGGGCGTGGACGGCGTCGAGGACCTGATCGCGGCCGGCGTCGCGGTGCAGGCCGACTGAGCGGTGCGTCCCTTCCTGTTCCTGGGCACGCGTGCGGAGGACCTCGCCGCCGACGGGGAGTACGAGGCCGTGATGCGCTTCGGCGGCCTCGAGGAGCGCGACTGCCACCGGGTGCGCCTCGAGCGCGACGAGCTCGGCCCGGTCGACCTCGACGACTACTCCGGCATCGTCCTGGGCGGCGGGCCGTTCAACGTCAGCGACCCCGAGGAGACCAAGTCCGACGCGCAGCGGCGCGCCGAAGCCCGGTTGGCCGACCTCGCCGAGCAGGTCGTCGCGGCCGACAGCCCGTTCCTCGGCGCCTGCTACGGCATCGGCACCCTGGGCCGGCTGCGCGGCGGCGTCGTCGACCGGACCTACGCCGAGCCGATCGGGGCGGCGCGGGTCAGCCTGAGCGCCGCGGCCGCCGACGACCCGCTGATGGGCGGGCTGCCGCAGCGGTTCGAGGCGTTCCTCGGGCACAAGGAGGCCGTCTCGACCCTGCCGCGGGGGGCGGTGCTGCTGGCCTCGTCGGCGACCTGCCCCGTGCAGGCCTTCCGGCTCGGGCGGCGGGTCTACGCCACCCAGTTCCATCCCGAGCTCGACGTGGCGGGTCTGTGCACCCGGATCGGGGTCTACCGCCACTACGGCTACTTCGCCCCCGGGACCGCGCAGACGCTCGTCGACGCCGCGCGCTCCGCGCACGTCACCGAGCCGCAGCGGCTGCTGGCTCGGTTCGTGGAGCTGTTCGCGCGCGACTGAGGACCGCGCGCCCCGGCGGAGCCGGCCGGACCGGGTGCGCTCTCCCTACGGGGGGTCAGCAGGTGTGGTGGCGCGTGCTTGAGTGGGGACGTCCGCGGCACGGTGCCGCGACCAAGGAGGTATCACCATGGGT
Source organism: uncultured Actinomycetota bacterium (assembly GCA_963728085.1). Taxonomy (GTDB): domain Bacteria; phylum Actinomycetota; class Actinomycetes; order Propionibacteriales; family Nocardioidaceae; genus Nocardioides. The sequence continues at coordinate 364,130 of CAVSIQ010000004.1, forward strand.
ATCGGAGACAAGGCCGACAACAAGGGCGAGGAGCTCGGCGGCAAGGTCAAGGAGGGCACCGGCAAGGCCGTGGGCAACGAGAGCCTCGAGGCCGAGGGCAAGGGCGACCAGGCCTCCGCCGGCGTCAAGCAGGGCGCCGAGAAGCTCAAGGACGCCGCCAAGGACGTCAAGGACGGCCTCAGCGGCGGCTCCTCGTCCAGCAGCAGCACCACGCGCTAGCCCCGGACCGTGCTGCTCGTCCCCGCCCGCCGCGCCGTGCCCACCGCCCGCGCGGGCGGGGACGACCAGCCCTGGCTCCACCAGCCCCACCCGGCTTCGTAGAGTCCGTCCCGAGAGGTGATCCCCGTGAGGACCTGGCTCCAGCGAGCCCTGTGGGACGTCGTCCCGCGTGACCACCGGCAGTCGCGGCGCGACCTGCGACGCCGCCAGCTGACGACCGTCGGGTTCGTCCTGGTCGGCGCCGTCGTGCTCGGCTACTCGCTGCGCCTCGAGCCGGGGAGCAACGCCTTCTACGTCTCCTCCCTCGTGCTCGCCGGCGTCTGGTTCCTCGGTGCTTTCGCCTCCGGGCCGCTGCACCTGGGCCGGATCTCCTCACGCCGCGACGCCGCCGGCCCCGGCAAGCGGCCGGTGCTCCCGCCCCTGCTGCTCGGCTTCGGCCTGGCCGGGATCTTCGTGGTCGGCGGCCTGATCGTGGCCCAGATCCCGTGGCTCGCCACCCAGGTGGCCTCGGTGATCTCCTACGCCAACCAGGGCTACCTGCCGCTCCTCGTGGTGGTGACCTCGATCAACGGCATCGCCGAGGAGCTGTTCTTCCGCGGGGCCCTGTACGCCGCGATCACCAGGTACCCGGTGGTGTGGTCCTCGGTGGCCTACACCGTGGCCACCGCCGCCACCGGCAACCTGATGCTCAGCTTCGCCGCCGTCCTGCTCGGCGTGCTCGTCGGCCTGCAGCGGCGCGCGTCGGGCGGCATCCTGGGCCCGATCCTCACCCACGTCGCGTGGTCGCTGACCATGCTGCTGACGCTGCCGTACATCTTCGGCACCGCCTGAGCCGTCCACCGGGCGCACGTGCCCCTGGCGGTCGAACAGGTGTTCGACTACCATGGGGTCATGACACTGGCGACGCAGACCCCCGCGGGGCTGCTGGACGCCGTGCGTGCGCAGGAGCAGGTGGTCCGCGCTGGTGAGGTCGCGAAGCTGTGTGCGGCGCTGGACTGGGCGGTGGCCCACGAGGTCGACCGCCTGGAGGTGGCGGCGTTCTCCGACGGGTTCGGCGACCACGGTCTGACCCTGGCGGGGCCGGGGGCGCCGCTGGTGGCGGAGTCCGCGGTCGCCGAGCTGGCGCTGGCGATGGGGGTGTCCTCGCACGCGGGGGGCCGGTACCTGGGGGATGCGTTGGAGGTGCGGTACCGGCTCCCACGGTTGTGGGAGCGGGTGGTCTCGGGCCGGTGCCCGGTGTGGCGCGCCCGTCGCGTGGCGCAGGCCACGCTCGCGTTGTGCGAGGACGGGGCCGATCATGTGGACTTCCACGTGGCGCCGTTCGCGCACACGGTGTCGTGGGCCCAGCTGGACCGCCTGGTCGCCGAGGCTCTGCTGCGCTGGGAGCCGGAGGTCGCCGAGGAACGGCGCCGGGCGGCCGCTGAGGGTCGCCACGTGGACGTGCGCCTGGACCAGGCGGGTCCTTCGGGCACGGTCACCGTCGAGGGCGCCCTGGACGTCGCGGACGCCCTCGACCTCGAGACCGCCCTGCAGGACCGGGCGACCGAGCTGCGGGTGCTGGGGTGTGCGGAGTCGTTGCCGGTGCGGCGTTCGATCGCGTTGGGGGATCTGGCGCGGGCGCACGCGATGCTGGACCTCGACCAGACGGCGGCCTCGTCCGAGGAGGGGTCGGCGCCGCGTCCGGTGCGGCGGCGTCGGGTGGTGCTGCACGTGCACCTGTCCGCGCAGGCGGTGACGGGTCCGGCGACCGACGACCACGGGGTGGGTCGGTTGGCGAACACGCGGGGTCCGGTGACGGCCGAGCAGGTCCGCGCCTGGTGCGGTGCCGCAGGCGCGGTGACGGTGCGTCCGGTGCTGGACCTGGCCGGTGACGTGCACGTGGGTGCCTACGAGGTGCCCGACCGGGTGCGGGAGCAGGTCGAGGTGCGGGATCTGCACTGCGTGTTCCCGCACTGCACCCGTCCCGCGGAGCGGTGCGACGCCGAGCACGTGGTGGCGTGGCCGACCGGGCCGACGGCGTCGTCGAACCTGGCGCCGGTGTGTCGGCGTCATCACCGGCACAAGACGCATCACGGGTGGTCGTATGAGGTGCTGGTGCCGGGGTCGTACCTGTGGACGAGTCCGGTGGGGCTGCGGTTCCTGCGGTTGCCGAGCGGTACCCACGACCTGAACCCACCACCCCGTCGCCGGGTGACGGTTCCCGACGCGCCGCCCGGTCCGGCACCACGGCGGCGGGACCCGGAGTCGGTCCCGGTCGCGGCGGGCACGTCGGCGTCGTCGCTCCTGGCCCACGCCCCACCCGCTGCGTCGCTCGCCGGCGACCCGCCGCCCTTCTGACCCGCACCGCCTCGTAGCCCCGTCACGCCGTGACCGGGCTACCGGCGCGCCCGGTCCCCCTGGGTGTGTCCCTCCTGTCGTGGAAAGGTCGGTCACCGCCGTGCAGGGCATGGCGTACGCACCTGACCGGACCGAGGAGCGTGAACGCGTGTCGGCGTGGGTGCGACCGGGGACGGCCGCACTGGGCCGGTCCTGGGTCCGATCAGGAAGGTCGTCCTCGTGAGGGTCTCGAGCCTGCTTCCCCGTCAGCTCGCGCCACCAGATGGTCGCTGCACGGCTCTCGTCGCGAGCGGTGCCCCACGCCGGCGCGACGTGTCACCGAGCCCGACCCCGCGTGCCGCGTGCCGCGTGCCCACCGGCGGACCCCGGCGTGGCGGGTGGTGTCACCGCCCTGACCTAGACTGACGGGCGTGAGCAAGATGGACGCGATGCGCGCGATGCGCGAGGCCAAGTACGCCCGGCAGCAGGCCGGCGGCACTCCGGCCTCCGCGAAGGCGGCCACCGCCCGGCGTGCCCCCGTGGCGCCCGCGGTGGCGTCCCCGTCGGCGCCGGCCGAGGACGCCGCGGCCGAGACCGAGGAGCTGTGCGGCCACCGCAACATGAGCGGCAAGACCTGCACCCGCGAGGCCGGGCACGCGGCCAAGAACCACCGGTACTCCTGAGGCCCGGGTGTCCCGCACCCTGGCGGTCGCCGTCCTGGTCCTGCTCGCCGTCGCGGTGGGCGGGTTCGTCTCCTGGGCCGACCTCAGCCGTACCGACTCGCTCTGGCTGAGCGCCATCGCCGGCCTGCTCGTCGCCGGCGGCATCGTGGTCGCCCAGGGACGCGGGGGCCAGAACGGCCGTCGCTGAGCGCCCCCGGCGGGCCCGACGGTCGCGCCGCTCAGTCGCTCTCGGCCAGGGCGCGGCGCACGGCCTCCTGGTAGGCCACCGGCTCGCCCGGCACGATCTCGCGGATGGTGTGGTCGGTGACCACGACCGTCGTCGCCATCGAGTCGATGAGATTCTTGCCCGTGGTGGCGTCGACGTTGGTGACCAGGCCGATCCAGTGGGCCGACAGCCTGGGGCTGAGCACGGGCACCGTCACCACCGGGATCCGGCGCCCGGTCATCACCTCGGCCGCCTGCTCGAGCATCTGCAGGTAGCTCAGTGCCTCGGGCCCGCCGATCTCCAGGACCCTGCCCATCGCGTCCGGGTGGTCGACCACCCCGGCGATGTAGCGGATGACGTCGTCGACGCCGATCGGCTGCGTCATGGTCTTGGCCCACTTGGGCACGATCATCGCCGGCAGGTTCTTCACCAGCTGCTGGGTGATCTCCCACGAGATCCCGCCCTTGCCCACCACGATGGCCGCCCGCAGCACGGTGACCGGCACGCCGCCCTCGCCGAGCAGGTGCTCGACCTCGCGCCGCGAGCGCAGGTGTGCCGACAGGTCGTCGCCGTCGCGGCCGAGGCCGCCGAGGTAGATGATCTGCCGTACGCCCGCGGCCTTCGCGGCCCGGCCGAAGTTCACCGCCGACGCGGCGTCCTTCTTCTCGAAGTCCCGGTCGTCCAGGGAGTGCACCAGGTAGACCGCCACGTCGACGCCGTCCAGCGGCTCGTCGAGCGAGGCGATCTCGCCGACGTCGCCGAAGACCGCCTCACCGGGGCCGGTGTAGTCGTCGGGCCGGCGCGTCATCGCCTTGACCCGCAGGCCGCGCTCGACGAGCTCGGGCACGAGGCGCCTGCCCACGAAACCGGTGGCACCGGTGACCAGGACCGTCGGGGAGTCGCTCATGAGACCACCCTAGGCCGGGTCCGGCCTCCCCGCCTCGCCCGCGCGGGTCCTCCGCCCTCGCCGGCGCCGGTCAGCGCGGCGGCAGCCGAGCTCCGGCGCGCTCGGCGATCCCGGCCCGCTTCGTCTCGTCCATGCCGGCCTCGTAGGCCGAGACCAGCGCGTTGATCGACAGCGGCTTGAGGCGCTCGACGACGTCGCGCACGATCTCGGGCGAGGCCCCCGACTCCTGGTAGACCGGCCACACCTGGGTGCGGAAGACGTCGTAGAGCTCGCGCGCGATCTGCCGGCCGTGCTCGGCGTAGACCGCCGCGGCGGCCTGGGCCGCCTGCAGCGGGTAGCCCACGTCGAGCAGGCCGAGGCCGACCGAGAGCTGTCCCACCGCGACCTCCCACACGACCGCGTCCGCCTCCTGCGAGCCGTCGGGCTCCGGCACCGGCCGCAGGATCCGCAGCGCCTCGAGCGTGGCCAGGTCGGCGTCGTCGAGGCTGCGGCGGGCCCGGGCCTCGAGCTCGCCGCGGCCCATCCGTACCGGCAGGTCGGCCTGCCACGGGGCGAGCATCGCCCGGCGCAGGGCGATGTCCTCGGGCGAGGAGTCGGCCGGGATGCCGGCGACGTAGCGCTCGATCGCGGCGAGGGTGAAGCCGTGGCTCTGCAGGTCGGCCACGAGCTCGAGGCGGGCGACGTGGTCGCGGGAGTAGAAGCCCGAGCGGCCGCGACGGATCGGGGCCGGCACCAGGCCCCGGCTGGTGTAGAAGCGGACCGTGCGCACGCTCATCGCCACCCGGGCGGTCAGCTCGGCGAGGGTGAGCAGCGGCTCGTCGACCCCGGACGCAGGGGGCTCCGTCGGTGTCGCCCCGGGTCCTGCGTCGCTCATCCGAGGCCGCCTCGACGCCGGCGGGGTGAGCCACGCCACGGTGCGGTCTTGACCATCATGACAGCGATGGTGTCACAATCTCAGCAGAGGCGGCCGACGGCCGCGCGTCGAGCAGCACCGAGGACGGTCATGGCTGAGGCATTCCTGTACGACCACATCCGCACCCCCCGCGGCAGGGGCAAGGCCACTGGCTCGCTGCACGAGGTCAAGCCCGTCGACCTCGCGGTCGGCCTGCTCGAGGAGGTCCGCACGCGCAACCCGGGCCTCGAACCGCACCGCGTCGACGACGTCGTGCTCGGCGTGGTCTCCCCGCTCGGCGACCAGGGTGGCGACCTCGCGAAGACCGCGGCGCTCGCCGCGGGCTACCCCGAGACCGTCGCCGGTGTGCAGCTGAACCGGTTCTGCGCCTCCGGCCTCGAGGCCGTCAACCAGGCCGCCTCCCGCGTCCGCGGCGGCTTCGAGGACCTCATCCTCGCCGGCGGCGTGGAGTCGATGAGCCGCGTGCCGATGGGCTCCGACGGCGGCCCCTGGGCCACCGACCCCGCCACCGCGCTGAGCACCGGCTTCGTGCCCCAGGGCATCGGGGCCGACCTGATCGCCACGATCGAGGGCTGGACCCGCCACGACGTCGACGTCTTCGCCACCGAGTCACACCACCGCGCGGCCAAGGCGTGGGCCGACGGCCGCTTCGCGCGCTCGGTGATCCCCGTCGTCGACCAGAACGGCCTCGTGGTCCTCGACCACGACGAGACGGTGCGCCCCGACACCTCCCCCGAGGGCCTGGCCCACCTCAAGCCCAGCTTCGCCGGCATCGGCAAGGACGCCGGCTTCGACAGCGTCGCGCTGGAGAAGTACCACTGGATCGAGCGCATCGACCACGTCCACCACGCCGGGAACTCCTCGGGCATCGTCGACGGCGCCGCCCTCGTCGTCATCGGCTCCGAGGCCGCCGGTGCGGAGATGGGCCTGACGCCCCGGGCCCGCATCGTCTCGGCCGCCGTCTCCGGCGCCGACCCCACGATCATGCTCACCGGCCCCGCCCCCGCCGCCCGCAAGGCGCTGGCCAAGGCCGGCCTCGAGGTCGAGGACATCGACCTGTTCGAGATCAACGAGGCCTTCGCCGCCGTGGCGCTGCGCTTCATGCGCGACCTCGGCATCAGCCACGAGATCACCAACGTCAACGGCGGCGCGATCGCCATGGGCCACCCGCTCGGCGCCACCGGCGCGATGGTCCTCGGCACCCTGGTCGACGAGCTCGAGCGCCGCGACCTGCGCCGCGGCCTGGCCACGCTGTGCGTCGGCGGAGGCATGGGCATCGCCACCATCGTCGAGCGCGTCTGAGCCCCGACCCGGACCTCGACCCACCCGCCCGCAGCCTCCCGCAGCGAGAAAAGGACACCCGTGAGCACCAGCACCGCCGAGCAGACCCAGCGCAGCGACCACACCGACGCCGTGCGCTACGAGCGCGACGACGACGGCATCGTCACCCTCACCCTCGACGACCCCACCCAGTCGGCGAACACGATGAACGCCCGCTACATCGCCTCGATGCGCGCCGCCGTCGAGCGGGTGCACGCCGAGCTCGAGGCTGACGCCTCCTCGGTGACCGGCGTGGTCGTGGCCAGCGCGAAGAAGACCTTCTTCGCCGGCGGTGACCTCAAGGACATGGTCCGCAGCACCCGCGAGGACGCGGCCGCCGTGTTCGCCCGCTCGCAGGAGATCAAGGCCTCGCTGCGACGCCTCGAGCTGCTCGGGCGCCCCGTCGTGGCCGCGATCAACGGCGCCGCGCTCGGCGGCGGCCTGGAGATCACGCTGGCCTGCCACCACCGCGTCGCCCTGGACCACCCCAGCGTGCAGCTCGGCCTGCCCGAGGCCACCCTGGGCCTGCTGCCCGGGGGCGGCGGCGTCACCCGCGTCGTGCGGATGCTCGGCCTGCAGTCGGCGCTGATGGACGTGCTGCTCCAGGGCCCGCGGTTCACCCCGCAGCAGGCGCTGGACAAGGGCCTCGTCGACGAGCTCGTGGCCACCCGCGAGGAGCTCCTGCCGGCCGCGAAGGCCTGGATCCGCGCCCACCCCGACGACGCCGGCAACCCGTGGGACAAGCCCGGCTACCGGATGCCCGGCGGCACCCCCCGCTCGCCGTCGATGGCCCAGCTCCTGCCCGCGTTCCCCTCGCTGCTGCGCCAGCAGACCAAGGGCGCGGTCTACCCCGCCCAGCGGGCGATCCTGTCGGCCGCCGTCGAGGGCGCCCAGGTCGACCTCGACACCGCCACCCGGATCGAGTCGCGCTACCTGACGAAGCTGATCTGTGGCCAGGGCTCGAAGAACATGATCCAGGCGTTCTTCTTCGACCTCCAGGCGATCAACGCGGGCTCGCTGCGCCCCGACGGGTTCGAGCGCTGGACGCCGACGAAGGTCGGCGTCCTCGGCGCCGGGATGATGGGCGCCGGCATCGCCTACTCGTGCGCCCGCGCCGGCCTCGAGGTCGTGCTCAAGGACGTCGAGCCCGCCAGTGCCGAGAAGGGCAAGGCCCACTCCGAGGGCCTGCTGGACGCGGCCATCGCCAAGGGCCGTTCGACGCAGGAGAAGAAGGCCGCGCTGCTGGAGCGGATCACCCCGACCGCCGACGCCGCCGACCTCGCCGGGTGCGACCTGGTCATCGAGGCCGTCTTCGAGGACCCCGCCCTGAAGGCCCGGGTCTTCGCCGAGGTGGCCGAGCACGTCGCGCCCGACGCGCTGCTGTGCTCCAACACCTCGACGCTGCCGATCACCGAGCTGGCCCGCGGTGTGGACCGCCCGGCCGACCTCATCGGCCTGCACTTCTTCAGCCCCGTCGACAAGATGCCGCTGGTGGAGATCATCCGCGGCGCCGACACGACCGACGCCGCGCTGGCGAAGGCCTACGACGTGGTGCAGCTGATCCGCAAGACCCCGATCGTGGTCCACGACAGCCGCGGCTTCTACACCTCGCGGGTGATCGGCACCCGGGTCCGTGAGGGCCTGGCCATGCTCGCCGAGGGCGTGCACCCGCTCAGCCTGGAGCGCGCGGCCACCCAGGCCGGCTACCCGGTGGGCACCCTGCAGCTCTCCGACGAGCTGAACATGGAGCTGATGGCCACGATCGAGAAGGCCACGCGCGACGCCGCCGAGCGCGACGGTCAGGAGGTCCCCGACCACCCCGGCAGTGCCGTGGTGCGCCGGATGCTCGAGCTCGACCGTCCCTCGCGGCTCAAGGGCGCCGGCTTCTACGACTACGCCGAGGGCCGCCGCGGGTCGCTGTGGCCCGGCCTCGCCGAGGAGTTCCCCGTCGCCGCGACGCAGATCCCGGTGCGCGACGTGCAGGAACGGATGCTGTTCGCCGAGGCGCTCGAGACGGCGCGCTGCTTCGAGGAGGGCGTCGTCACCTCGGCGGCCGCCGCCAACATCGGTTCCATCATGGGGATCGGGTTCCCGCCGATGACCGGCGGCGCGGCGCAGTACATCAGCGGCTACCAGGACCCGACCGACGACGACGCCCCGATCGGCCTGAGCGCCTTCGTGGCCCGCGCGGACGAGCTGGCCGCGGCCTACGGCGACCGGTTCGCCCCGACCGCCTGGCTGCGCGAGCTCGCCTCCTCCGCAGGGTCGCTGCCCGCCTGAGCGGTCTAGTGCGTCGGCCCCGGTGCGGTGATCACGCCCGCCCGGGGCCGGGGCACGCGCGAGGATGGCACGGTGGGGGACGAGCGCGCGGTGGAGGTCGACGACCTGTGGGTCCGCTTCGGCGGCGTCGAGGCCGTCGCCGGGATCAGCCTCGGCGCCGACGCCGGGCGGGCCACCGCCCTGCTGGGACGCAACGGCGCCGGCAAGTCCACCACCATGCGCGTCCTGGCCGGCGTCGTGCCGCCGACGGCCGGCGCGGTGCGGGTGGCCGGCCACGACGTCGTCGGACAGCGGCTGCGGGCCCAGCAGGCGCTCGGCTACTGCCCCGACGTCGGCGGACTCGTGCCGCGGGCCACGCCCTGGGAGCACCTCCAGCTCGCCGCGCGGCTGCGCCGCCTCGAGGTCGGCTGGGAGGGGCGGGCCCGCGGCCTGCTCGCGCGGTTCGGCCTGGAGCCGGTGGCCCACCGGCTGACGGCCGGGTTCTCCCACGGGATGAGCCGGCGGCTCTCGGTGGTCCTCGCCGCCCTGCACGAGCCTGCCGTGCTGCTGCTCGACGAGCCCTTCGACGGCGTCGACCCCACCGGCGTCGACGCCACCCTCGAGGTGGTCGCGGACGCCGTCGCGCGCGGCGCGTGCGTGCTGGTCTCCACCCATCTGCGCGAGCTGGCCATCGAGGCGTGCACCGAGGTCGCCGTCCTCGCCGGCGGCACCCGCGTGGCGGCCCTGAGCGCCGCGCAGATGCGCGGCGAGGAGGGCGAGCGTGCCTACCGCGACCTCCTCGCCTGAGCGGCGGGCGGCGCTGCGCGCCGTGCAGGACGTGGGGCACCTGCTGTGGTTCCGCACCCGGACGCTGCCGGCGGTGCTCGTGCGCGCCGGGCTGGCCCTGGGCACCCTCAGCATGCTCGCGGCCGCCGTCCTGCCCGCCCTGCTCCCCGGTGCCGGCGAGGCGCGCGGGACGGCGCCCGAGCTGCTGGAGGTGCTGCCCGGCCTGCTCCTCGGCTTCCTCGCCGTGGTCACCGTGACCTGCGCGGCCGCGGGGGGCGGGCACCAGCTGCTGCCGTCGTCCGCGTCCGCGATCCACCCGGTCAGCCCGACCACCGACCACCTGGGCGCGCTCGTGCTCGCACCGCTGAACATCGCCTGGGTGCTCCAGGCGTGGATCCTGCTCGGGCTCGGCGCCTACGCCAGCGGCGGCTCGGGCCGCCTCGTGGTCCTCGAGGTCGTCCTCGTGCTGTGGATCGCGGTCTCGACCGCGGCCGCGCAGGCCGTCGCCTGGTCGATCGAGGCACTGCGCCGCGGCGCGCACGGCGGGCTCGCGGTGGCCGGCCTGGCCGGCCTCGCGGTGGCAGGCGTCCTGGGCCTGCACGCGACGGGAGGCCTGGTCCCGCTGCTCGCCCGGCCCCCGACGCGCTGGCTCGTGCTCGGCGCCAGCGGCGCACCGGACGGTCCCGCGTGGCCCCTGGTCGTCCTGGTGCTGCTGGTGCTGCTGGTCGGGCTCGTGATGCTCGGGGCGGTGCCGGCCCACCGGGCCGCTACCCGTCTCCCGGTCGCGGAGACCCGCCGTGACGCCGCGACGGTGCGGTCCCGGCCGCCCGCGCGCACCGTGACCGGCGCGCTGCTGCGCCTGGACCGCGCCTCGGTGTGGCGCGCGGTCCCGGTGCGGCGCGGGGTGCTGGTGCTCGCCGCCGGCCCGGGCCTGGTCGCCCTGGTCGGCGGGGTGCCCTGGGCCTCGATGAGCGTGCTGCCGGGTCTGGTGGTCTCGGGCGGCGCGCTGCTGTTCGGAGTCAACCTGTGGTGCCTCGACGCCGGCGGCGCCGTGTGGCGCGAGAGCCTGCCGGCCTCGCCGAGCACGACCTTCTGGGTGCGGGCCTGGGTGCTCACCGAGGTGCTGGCCCTCGCCCCGCTGGTCTGCGTGGCGCTGGCCGCCTCCCGGGCGGGCACGCCGACGACCGGGGAGGTGTCGGCCCTGGTGTGCAGCCTGCTCGTCGTCCTGGCCCTGGTCGTCGCCTCGTGCCTGCGCTGGTCGGTGCGCAGCCCGTCGGCGGTCGACCTGCGCTCGGCGCGGGCGACGCCGGTGCCCCCGCTGGCGATGCTGGGCTACTCGGCCCGCCTGGCCGCCGGGACGACGCTGGCCGGGGTCGTCTTCTCGGTCCTCGCGGTGCTGCCCGGGTGGCAGGCGCCGGTGCTGCTCGCCCTGCCCCTGCTCGGGGTCGCCGTCCTCGGCGTGCTGCGTCAGCGCCGCTTGTGGCTGGACCCCGCGCGCCGCTCGGCGGTGGTGACCGCCGTGGCCGCCTGAGCCCCGACCCGGCTAGCCTGCACCGCGTGACCCGCCGCCGTGCCGCCCGCCGCCGACCCACCGCCGAGGCCTGAGCGGTGGCCGTCGTGCTGCTCGTGCGTCACGGGCAGGCCTCCTTCGGGGCCGACGACTACGACGTGCTCTCCGAGACCGGGTGGGAGCAGGCCCGTCGCCTCGGCGGCCACCTCGCCCGCCAGGGCGTCAGCCCGTCGGTGATCGTCCGGGGCGGCATGCGACGCCACCGCGAGACGGTCTCGGGCCTGCTGGCCGGGATGGCGGCCGAGGGAGCCACGGGGCCTGACGAGGACGGCGTCCTCGTCGACGACGGGTGGGACGAGTTCGACCACCTCGGCGTGGTCGCGGCCCACCCCGACCTGCCTCAGGGCGGCACCGCCGCCCTGGACCGGCGCGAGTTCCAGCGCATCTTCGAGATCTCGACCCGGCGCTGGGCGCTCGGCGAGGCCGCCGCCGACGGGGCGGTGCCGGACTACCCCGAGACCTTCGCGGCGTTCGTCGCCCGCAGCCGCGCCGCGCTCGACGCCGCCTGCGCGCGGGCCTCCGCCGGCGGCTCGGGCACCGTCGTCGCCGTGACCTCCGGCGGCCCCGTCGGCGCGCTGTGCGCCCACCTCGTCGACCCCGACGGTGAGGACCCCGCCACCTTCGCGCGGCTGTGGGAGCGGTTCAACACCGTGTGCGTGAACTCCTCGGTCTCCCGGGTGGTGATCGGGCGCAGCGGGGTCCGGCTCCTGGGGTTCAACGACCACACCCACCTCGACCGGTCGCTGACCACCTACCGCTGACACCCCCCGCCCGGCGGGCGGGGTGGGGGTCGTTGCCGCGGCGGAGCGGGTGCGGCGCGCACCGCGACGCCGCGCCGGTACCGTGAGCGCGTGGGTGGAGGCGTCGTGAGCAGGGTCGACCACGTCCAGCGGCGTCGGCCCGCCGTCGGCCTGCCGCTGGCGGTGGTCTACAAGTTCTTCGACGACCAGGGCAACTACCTGGCCGCGATCCTCACCTACTACGCGTTCATCGCGATCTTCCCGCTGCTGCTGCTGGCCACCTCGATCCTCGGGTTCGTCCTGCAGGGCAACCCCGACCTGCAGGCGGCGGTGCTGACCTCCGCCCTGGCCCAGTTCCCGATCATCGGCGAGCAGCTCGGACGGCCCGAGGGCATCCAGGGCTCGACGGCGGGGGCCGTCGTCGGGGCGATCGCAGCCGTCTACGGCGCCTCGGGGCTGGGGCAGGCCATCCAGAACGCGATGAACATCGCCTGGTCGGTGCCGCGCAACAGCCGGCCGAACCCGTTCCTGCTGCGGCTCAAGAGCCTGCTGCTGCTGGTCAGCTCGGCGGTCGCCGTCCTCGCCGCGACCACCGTCTCGGTGCTCGGCTCGCGCACCGAGGTGTTCGGCAACGCCGTCGACGTCGTGGTGCGCCTGGCCATCTACGCCGTCTCGGTGATCGCGGTCGGTCTCGGGCTCACCGTGCTGTTCCGGGTCGCGGCCTCTCGGCGCCACGGGTTCGGACGCGCGGCACCGGGCGCGTTCGTCACCGCCGTGCTGTGGCAGGGCCTGCAGTACCTCGGCACGATCTACGCGACCCGGGTGCTGGCCGAGACCGGCGGGATGAACCAGACCTTCGGCCTGGTCCTCGGCCTGATCGGGATCATCTACCTGGCCTCGATCATGGGCGTGATCGGCATCGAGGTGAACGTCGTGCTGGCCCGCTCGCTGTGGCCCCGCTCGCTGCTGACGCCCTTCACCGACGCCGTCGACCTCACCGACGCCGACCGTCGGGCCTACGCCGCCTACGCCCAGATGCAGCGGCACAAGGGCTTCGAGACCGTCACCATCCGCTTCGACGGCCGCGACGGCGACACCCACGAGTACGTCCCCGACCCGGCCTCGCCCAAGGACCAGGTCGAGACGGGGTCGGTGCCGCTTCCCACCGTCCCCCGCGAGGAGCCGGTGGAGGACGGCTGAGCGCGGCTCAGTCGTCCGGGGAGGTGCGCCCGCGCCTGCGCGGGCCGGGCAGCCTGGGGAAGAACATCGGCACCCGGGCGGCGTACTCCTCCCACCCCTCGCGCTGGCTCATCCTCTTCTCCAGCAGCCGCGCCCCGGTCACGTTGCGCAGGAACAGCGTCATCGCCACGGGCGCCACCAGGGTGGCCAGACCCGCGACCCAGCCCGACGCGAGGCCGGCGGCCAGCCACAGACCCCACCACACGCACGCGTCGCCGAGGTAGTTCGGGTGCCGGGTCACGCCCCACAGGCCCTGGTCCATGATCGGCGGGCGCGAGGAGCGGGGCCGGGCCATGAAGCGCGACAGCTGTGCGTCGCCGAGGGCCTCGACCACCAGGCCGACCGCCCACACCACGACGCCGAGCAGCAGCACCGGCCACCAGGCCAGGTCGACGGCGGCCCCGACCATCACCGGCAGCGAGACGACCCACATCGCGATGCCCTGCACGACGAAGACCCGCCGGACCGCGGTGGCCAGGCCGACCTCGGCCAGCGACCCGCCGAGCATCTCGGCGTAGCGAGGGTCCTCCGCACCGGCGTGCTGGCCCCGGGCGCGGCGGCGCACGTGCCAGGCCAGGCGCAGGCCCCAGACGGCCACGAGCGCGGCGACCAGCCAGCGGCGGGCGTCACCGCCGGCCGAGACGTCTGCGGCGGAGCCGATCATGGCGGCCACGAGGGCAAGGACCACGAAGCCCGAGCCCCAGGCGACGTCGACGACCGCGACCACGCCGAGCTGCTTCGCGCGCGCCGCCGTCAGGGCCATCACCGCCGCCACGACGACGAGGCCGAGGGCCAGCACAGTGAGGACGAGCGGCAGGGTGCTCACGGGCCCACCCTACGAGCGGCGCTCAGCACGAGCGCTCGAGCGCCAGGGTGTGCGGGGAGCCCGGGCGGACCAGGAGGATCTGGTCCACGCCCATCCGGCCGTCGCGGAACGACAGCGCGCCGCCGACCAGGTAGAGCCGCCAGACCCGCACGACCTCCTCGCCGACGAGCTCGGTGAGCCGGTCCACGTTCGCCTCGAAGCGCTCCCGCCACCCGGCCACGGTGAGCACGTAGTGCTCGCGCAGGCCGTGCACGTCGCGCACCTCGAGCCCGCTGGCCTCGAGGAGCGCGACGGTCTCGCCGACCGGGCGCATGTACATGTCGGGGGCGATGAAGGACTGGATGAACGGCCCGCCGCCGGGCCAGCGACCGCGGCGCGACATCTGCTGGACCAGGACCCGGCCGCCCGGGCGCACCGCGCGGTAGAGCACGGAGGCGTAGGCGGGGTAGTTGTCCCGGCCGACGTGCTCGCCCATCTCCAGCGAACCGACGGCGTCGTAGGCCTCGCGCGGCGGTGGCACGGCGTCGCGGTAGTCCTGGAGGCGGATCTCGACGCGGTCGCCGAGGCCGCGCTCGGCGAGGCGGGCGTCGATGAACCGCTTCTGCTCCGCCGCGATGGTCACGCCGACGACCTGCGCCCCGACGTGCTCCGCGGCGTGCAGCGACAGCGAGCCCCAGCCGCAGCCGACGTCGAGCAGGCGCATGCCCGGCTCCAGGCCGAGCTTGCGGCAGACCAGGTCGAGCTTGGCGCGCTGCGCCTCCTCCAGGCTGACGTCGGGGGTGACGTGGTAGCCGCAGGAGTAGGCCATCGACTCCTCGAGGATCGAGGAGTAGAACTCGTTCGACAGGTCGTAGTGGTGGCTGATCGCCCGCCGGTCGCGCAGCGGACTGTGCAGGCGCCCCGTGAGCCGGGCCTGCGAGGCCGGCGCCGCCGGCGGCAGGCCGACGAGGCCCAGCGAGCGCAGCTCGCGCAGGGCGGTGAGCACGGCACCGGGGGAGGTCCGCGCCCCGGACAGCCCGCGCTCGGCGGAGACGGCGAAGGCGTGGGTCAGGGCGGAGCCGAGGTCCCACCCGCCCTCGGTCGGCACGTCGAGCTCGCCGGTGACGTAGGCCTGGGCGGCGCCGAGCTCGCCGGGGTGGCGCAGCAGCCGGCGCACGGCGGCAGGCTCGCGCAGCTCGACGACGGGCCCGTCGGCCGGGCCGGCCTCGGAGCCGTCCCAGGCGCGCAGCCGGACGGGGATCTCGCCGCCGACGAACGGCTCGAGGATCGCGGCCAGCCGGGTCGCGACGGCCTCCGCGGAGCCCGTCGGGGTCATCAGAGGTCCCCCCCGCGGGTCAGCACCAGCTGGTGGACGTCGAGGTAGCCCGAGGCGAAGCCGGCGCGGGAGTACTCGAGGTAGAAGTGCCACATCCGCAGGAACGTCTCGTCGAACCCGAGGCCGAGGACGTCCTCGCGGCGCCGCGGTGAACGTCTCGTCCCACAGCCGCAGGGTCTCCGCGTAGTGCAGGCCCATCGAGAGCCGGTCGGTCAGGCGCAGGTCGGTGTGGGCCCGGCTGAGCTCGTCGAGGACCTGCACGGAGGGCAGGAAGCCGCCGGGGAAGATGTACTTGTTGATCCAGGTGTAGGTGTTCCTCGTGGCCAGCATCCGGTCGTGCGGCATGGTGATGGCCTGGATGCCGGCCCGGCCGCCGGGCACGAGGACCCGCTCGATGGTCTCCAGGTAGGTCGGCCAGTACTGCCACCCGACGGCCTCGATCATCTCCACCGAGAGCACGACGTCGTAGGTGCCCTGCACGGCGCGGTAGTCGACGAGCTCGACGTCGACCAGCGCGGTCATCCCGGCCGCCGCGACCCGCTCGCGGGCCAGGGCCTGCTGCTCGCTGGACAGCGTGATCGTGGTGACCTGCGCACCGCGACGGGCCGCGCGGATGGCCAGCTCGCCCCAGCCGGAGCCGATCTCGAGCACGCGGCTGCCCTCGGTGACGCCGGTGCGGTCCAGCAGCCGCTCGAGCTTGCGCGCCTGCGCGTCGGCGAGGTCCTCGCGCACGGGGCCGCCGGTGGCCACGGCGTGCGGGGCCCGGGCCCGGGTGAGCGTGCCGACGTGGTCGCGGGCGGTGAGGTGCTCGGCCTCGAACAGCGCGCTGGAGTAGCTCAGCGTGCGGTCGAGGAACAGCTCGAACATGTCGTTGGACAGGTCGTAGTGGTGGGCGATGTTCCCGCGCGTCTGGTCCTCGCTGTTGCGGTGGAACCGCGGCGGCCGCGCCACGTAGAGGGCGCGCAGCCGCTGCAGCGGGCGCGGCACCAGCCGGGGCATCTCGGCGGCCAGCACGCTCAGGAAGCCGCCGAGGTCCTCGGCGTCCCAGGCGCCGACGAGGTAGGCCTCGCCGAAGCCGATCAGGGCGTGGGCACCGACCCGGGCGAAGAACTCCTCGGGGCGGTGCAGCACCGCGACCGGCCCGCCGCGCCCGAGGCGCTGCGCGGGACGGGTGTCGGTGGCCGCCACCTCGACGGTGACGTCGAGTCGGCTGACCGCGGCGGCGAAGATCCGCCGGGCCACCCGGGCGGACATGGCCGCGCGCGCGCCGGAGGGGACCTCGTCGAGCCCGGGCCAGTGGTTGGCCGCGAGGCGGGAGGGAGCGAGGGTCATCGGACACCTTCCTGGTGGTGCGGGGGGCGGGGTCGGATCGGCAGCCGGCGCAGCCACAGCCGCACGCCGTGGGCCCGGATCAGGGCCGATCCGCGCAACGCGGCCGGCGCGGCGCGCACGGCGTGACGGATCGTGGTGCCGCCGATCCGCTCACCCTCGGTGGACGCGCTGAAGACCGCGCCGTCGTCGGAGTGCAGGGTCACCGCGACGTGGAGCCGCTCGCCCGGCGGGGGCACGGCGAGCTCGTAGGAGCCGTCGGTGCCGTGGAACGGCGAGACGTACATCGCCTTCTCGGTGCGGGCCCGGCCCTGCTCGTCGGGGTGGACGAGGTAGGCGTGCCGGTCCCCGTAGGTGTTGTGCACCTCGACGAGGGTGGCCGCGGCCTCGCCGGCCGCGTCGGTGCACCAGTAGACCGAGATCGGGTTGAAGCAGTACCCCAGGGCGCGGGCGTTCGCGGCCATCAGCACCCGGCCGCCGCGCAGGTCGATCCCGTGCTGGGCCAGGAAGGCCTCGAGATTGGCGCGGATGCTCAGCGCGGGGTCGCCGAGGTGGTCGCGGGCCTCGAAGCGGCCCAGCACCCCGTGGTCGGGCAGGTCGTCGAGGTCGACGACCCAGGTGTGCGAGCGGTGGGTGAACTCCCGGCGCCAGGGCCGGCGCCGGGTGTGGCGCACGGTGGTGGCGTAGACCCCCGCCACCTCGCGACGGCCGCCGCCGACGGCGCCGACGCGCACGGGCGCGTGCTCGGGCCAGGTCAGGCCCAGCCGCTCGGCCGCGGCGAGGCCGGAGCGCGCACCGTCCTCGTGGAAGCCCCATCCGTGGTACGCGCCGGCGAAGACGAGGCGGTCGGTGGCCAGACCGGGAAGCCGCCGCTGGGCGGCCACCGAGGCGGGCGTGTAGAGGGGGTGCTCGTACTCCCGCCGCGCCAGCACCGCGGCCGGGTCGACGAGGTGCTCCCCGCCGAGGGTGAGCAGGTAGGGAGTCGGGGTGGGGAGGCGCTGCAGGCGGGTCAGGTCGTAGGTGACGGTGACCTCCCCGGGGCGGTGGCCGGCGCCGTCGGGGCGCAGGAAGTTCCACGACGCGCGGGCGTCGGTGGCCCGCGGCAGCAGCGAGGTGTCGGTGTGCAGCAGCGCCGTGCTCGCCGAGTAGGGCATGGCCGCGAGCACCTCGTGCTGCTCGGCGGTGGGCTCGGCGAGCAGGGCGAGGGCGTGGCCCGGGTGGGTGGCCACGACGACCCCGTCGTAGCGGGCGACCTCGCCGTTGCCGTCGGTGACCTCGACGCCCTGGTCGGTCTCGAGCACGGAGGTGACCTTGGTCCCGGTACGCACGTGCTGCAGCCTCGCGGCGACCGCGGCGACGTAGCTGCCCGAGCCGTCGGTGACGGTGCGCCACTGCGGGGAGCCGAACACGCCGAGCATGCCGTGGTGCTCGAGGAAGGTGAACAGGTAGCGCGCGGGGTACTCCAGCGCCACGTCGGGGTCGCAGGACCACACCGCGGCCACGAGCGGCTCCATGAAGTGGCGCACGAAGTAGTCGCTGAACCCGCCACCGGCGAGGAACTCGCGCAGCGTCGCGTCGGCGGCGAGGTCGCCGCCCGCGGGCGTGCGCACCCCGGAGACGACCTGCCTGGCCCGCCGGTGGAAGCGGGGGATCTCGAGGAGCATCCGCAGGTAGCGGGGGTTGGCGAGGTTCGCGCGGGTCGGGAACAGCCCGCGGCGACCGAGCGCGCCGGCCCACTCCAACCCGCTGGCGTCGTCGCGGATCGACATCGACATCTCCGAGGGCTGCGTGGCTACGCCGAGCTCGGCGAACAGGCGCAGCAGCACCGGGTAGGTGCGCGGGTTGTGCACGATGAATCCCGTGTCGATGCCGAGCACCTGCTCGCCGTCGTCGATCCGGTGGGTGTCGGCGTGCCCCCCGAGACGGTCGTCGGCCTCGTAGAGGGTCACCTCGGCGGTGCGCGAGGCGACGTAGGCCGCCGTCAGGCCGGCCACGCCGGACCCGACGACGGCGATGCGCGCCATCAGGCCTGCTCGAGGGGGAAGTACGCGATCGGCTGGGAGGTCGGGCGGGGCGAGCCCCCGGCCGGTTCCACGGTGATGCCGATGGCCTCGGCCTGCCTCGCGTCGCCCTCCAGGACGGCGGTGTGGCCGCCGCGCGGCATCAGCCCGGCCGGCACCATCTCGCCGTCGACGCGCAACCAGGTCTGGTACACCTCCCCGCGGGGCAGCGCGGGCAGGCCCTGGGTGACCACGACGGCCTCGTCGAGCTCGCGGGAGCGGGCCACGGTGGCCGACCCGCCGACCTCGAGGGCGCGGGCGTGGGTCTCGGCGTCGGGGGCGGTGAGCACCCGCTCCGCGGCGACCTGCAGGGCGTCCGGGGTGGGGGAGGCCGACCCGGCGGGCGGGGAGGGGGTGGCGGACAGGCCGGCGTCGTCGTCGGACCACGGCTGCCAGACCGCGGCGCCGCCGCCGACGACGGCCACGACCGCGGCGGCGGCCGCGAGGGCCCCGAGGCGGCGGCCACGACGGCGGCGTCGCGCGCCGAGGTCGCTCACGCCGGCGACCTGCGGGGGGAGCGGGCGCACGGTGGCGATGTCGGCCAGGACCCGGTCGCGCAGGCCGGCCGGCGGGGTGGTGACGGTGCTCAGGCCGAGCATGGCGCCGGCCTGGCGCAGGCCGGCGACCTCGTCGCGGCAGTCGGCGCAGCCGGCGAGGTGCTCCTCGAACTGCGCCCGCTCGTCGCCGTCGAGGGCGTCGATCGCGTAGGCGCCGGACAGCGCGTGCACGTCGGTCATGCTCTGGCTCCTTCGGCCGGGCCCTCGGCCACGCCGAGGGCGTCGCGCAGCCGGATGAGGCCGTCGCGGATACGTGTCTTGGCGGTGCCGAGAGGGATGTCGAGCATCGAGGCCACCTCGGTGTGGGTGTAGCCACCGAAGTAGGCCAGCTCGAGCGCGTCGCGCTGGATCTGGGTCAGGGTCGTCATCGCACCGCGCACGCGGTGGGCCTCGAGCGCGGCCTGGGCGGCGTCGGAGGTGCTGTCGTGCGGGGTGGCGTGGTTCTGGTGGTGGTAGGTCTCGTCGCGCCGGGAGGAGGCCTCGGCCGAGCGGACCCGGTCCACCGAGCGTCGGTGCACGATGGTCAGCAGCCACGAGAGGGCGCTGCCCTGGTCGGGGTCGAACCGTGCGGCGCTGCGCCAGACCTCGAGGTAGGCCTCCTGGGCCACCTCCTCGGCCTGGGCCGGGTTGCGCACCACCCGCACGGCGAGCCCGTAGACCCGCGCGCTGGTGGCGTCGTACAGCTCGGCGAAGGCGTGCTGGTCGCCGCGGCCGGCGCGCTTGAGCAGCGCGCCGAGCCGGGCGGTCGCCGGGACCGGCGACGTCCCCTCGGAGGAGGGGACGTCACCGTTCACCGGCTGCAGGTGTTCCACGGAGATGATCCTGTCGTGATTCTCCCGATGGCGGAACCGATCAGGGCATCAGGACGGAGTCGACGACGTAGACCGTCGCGTTGGCCGTCGGGATGTTGCCGCACAGCACGGTGGCGGGGCCACCGGCGTTCTTGACCGTCACGCCCTGCTCGGCGTCACCCATGATCTTCAGGGTGTCGTTGTTCAGGGTCTCCTGGGTGCCGGCGATCTCGTCGGGGCCGAGCTGGCCCGCGACCACGTGGTGGGTCAGGATCGCGGTGAGGGTCTCCTTGTCCTTGAGGACCGAGTTCAGCGTCTTCGCGGGGATCTTGGCGAAGGCGTCGTCGGTCGGGGCGAAGACGGTCAGGGCGTCGGCGCCGTTGAGGGTGTCGACCAGGTCGGCGGCCTTGACGGCCGAGACGAGGGTGCCGAGCAGCGGGTTGTTGCCGGCCGCGGTGGCGACCGGGTCCTGGACCATGCCGTCGAACGAGCCGGGGCCCGAGGTCGGCACGGCCGAGCAGGCCTCGCCGAAGGTCTGGGCCATCGCGCCCTCGGCGGCCGACTCGGACTCCGAGGGGCTCTCGGCCGGCGACTCGGAGGCGGCGGAGCCGGACTCGGGGGCGGCGGCGGTGGCCTCGGTGGCGTCGTCGCCACAGGCGGCCAGGCTCACGGAGAGGGCGAGCGCGGAGGCGGCGATGCCGGCGTTGCGGCGGAGGGTGGTGGTCTTCATCAGGGGGAAGCCTTCCTAGCGGAGGTGCGGTCGGTGTTGACGGGAGTAGTTCGCCACCGAGGGGGACCCGGATTGGTCGATCACCCCCGATCACAGGTATTTCTCGCGCGTCCCGCCCCGGGGGCACCGAACCGGCCGCGGGGGACCAGCCGGCGGGCCCGGACACCGCGACAGGCCGCCACGCACGGGGCGTGACGGCCTGCCGGGGGTGGCGGGGGGCGCGGGGGGCCGCGGGAGGGGCCGCGAGGCCCTGCGCGGCTCAGCCGGTGACGGTGACGCGCAGCTCCTGCACGCCGCTGGAGCCGTCGGGGAACGGGTCCGCGCGCTGCGTGGTCTGCAGCGTCCCGTCGCCGGAGGTCACGCGGGCCGCGACGGTGCGCGGGCCCGGTTCGGCGTTCCAGCGGTAGAACCACTGACGCCAGTAGTCGTTGCCCACGTCGGGGCCGAGGTCGGCCTCGGCCCACTCGCCGCCGTCGATCTGCACCTCGACCTTCGCGACGCCGCCCTGCTGCTGGGCCCACGCGACGCCGCCGACGATCGTCTCGCCGGGGCTGACCTCGGCCAGGCTTCGTGGGGTGTCGATGCGCGCGGAGATCTTGATCGGGGCGTCGGTGGCCCACTCCCGGTCGGTCCAGTAGGCCTGCTGCTCGGCGTAGGTGGTCAGCGTGATCCGCTCGACCCACTTGGTCGCGCTGATGAAGCCGTAGAGGCCGGGGATGACCAGGCGCGCGGGGAAGCCGTGCTCGCGCGGCAGCGCCTCGCCGTTCATCCCGATGGCCAGCAGGGCGTCCCGGCCGTCGGTGGCCAGCTCCAGCGGGGTGCTGATGGTCATCCCGTCCACGTCGGTGGAGAACAGCTGGTCGGCGCGGGTGTTCTCGATGCCGGCCCGCTCCAGCAGCTGGGTCAGCGGGACCCCGAGCCACCGGGCGCCGCCGACGAACTCGCCGCCGACGGAGTTGGACACGCAGGTCAGGGTGATGTCGCGCTCGACGAGCTCCATCGCGGCGATCTCGTCGAAGGTGAAGGTGACCTCGCGGTCGACGTCGCCGTCGATGGTCAGCGTCCAACGGCTCGCGTCGACGATCGGCACGTCGAGGCGGGTGTCGACGCGGTAGAAGTCCGCGTTCGGCACCTGCAGCGGGGTGATCGCACCGAACCGCCGCTCCAGGCCGGTCGGCAGGGCCGGGAGCGGCGCGGCGGCGGCCGGCAGGGTGACGTCGGCCGGGGCGGCCCGCAGCCGGCCGACCAGGCGCCCGGCACCGGCGGTGGCCGCGGCCAGCACGAGCATGGCGCCCGAGCCGAGCAGGACGCTGCGGCGGCTGACGCCGGTGGCGTCCTCGTCGCCGCGGTCACCGCGGGCGAGACGGTCCAGGAGCACCAGGCTCGCCACCCCGGTCAGCGCGGTGACGAGGCTGGGCAGCAGGTCGACCGGACCGCCGCCGCTGGTGGTCACCGCGGCCAGGCCGGCGACGGCGACGAGCAGCAGGAGCAGGCCGAGGCCGAGGCCGAGGCTGCGCCGCGCCAGCATCCCCGCGATCGCGGCCAGGACCAGGACGACCGCGATCACCGAGCCGACCAGGACCAGCTTGTCGGCGCTGCCGAAGGTGCGGATCGCCCACTCCTTCATCGGGGTGGGGGTCAGGTCGATGACGGTGGAGCCCACCGCGAGCACCGGGGAGGCGCTGGGGACGGTGACGGCGGCGGTGAGGTGGCCCGAGCCCATCCCCACGAGGGTGGCGAGGAGGCCGAACAGGGCGTAGGCCGGGGGTGTGCGCATGGTCGGTGTTCGGAGCCGAGGCCCCCACGGATGGCTGTGGCGACCGGGGCGCGGACCGTGACGGGCCGGAGGCCGGGTGCGAGCACGTCCCCCAACGTGCCCGCAACCGACCGTGACCTGCAGGACAGGCCGCGGCCCGAGGGCCGCCGGCCTGCCCGGTGCCGGGTCGATCCCCCCGAACCTGCCCGACGCCGAAACCCTAGGAGCGGCTCGGGGTGCGGTGGTCCACGTGCGGTCCAGCGTTGGGTAACAGTCCGTCAGGGCGCGCCCGGGACGGGCCAGGCCCTGCCACCTCCGAGGGTGCGGCGGGGGCGACGTAGAGTGGACGGCTCCGCTCCTGCGGCCGCCCACCGGCCCGCCGGTCGGGCGGTGGTCCATACCGGTGGTCGAGGGGAACAGCAGTGTCCGAGGAGCTCGTGGAGCGCGAGGTCGCGCGGGAGCAGGCGCTCGTGGACGCCGTCTACGTGCGGCTGCTCAGCGCCGGGGAGGCCGCGGCGAGCCTGGCCCGGGAGGGCCACGAGCGCGGACGTCTCGGCCACGAGGGCGGGCTCGTCGAGCGCGACGCCATGGTCTACCAGGCCTCGCGGCGCATCGCCCAGCTCGACGCCGCGCACGAGGGGCTGGTCTTCGGCCGCCTCGACCTCGACCCCGAGCTGGACCCCGCCCCGCGCTACATCGGCCGGATCGGGCTGCGCGACGCCGAGCGCGAGTCGCTGCTCGTCGACTGGCGCGCGCCGGCCGCGGCGGTGTTCTACCAGGCCACGGCGGCCACGCCGCAGCGCGTGGTGCGGCGCCGGGTGCTCCGCTCGGCCGGACGCCGGGTGGTCGGCGTCGAGGACGAGCTGCTCGACGCCGAGGCCGCGGCCCGCCTCGAGGCCCAGGGCGTCGAGCTGCCCGTGATCGGCGAGGGCGCGCTGATGGCGCAGCTCGCCCGGGCCCGGGACCGCTCGATGCACTCGATCGTGGCCACCATCCAGGCCGAGCAGGACCGCGCCATCCGCGCCCCGAGCCGTGGCGTGGTCACCATCGCCGGCGGCCCCGGCACCGGCAAGACCGTGGTCGCGCTGCACCGTGCGGCGTTCCTGCTCTACTCCGACCGCCGCCGCTACGAGTCCGGCGGCGTGCTCGTGATCGGCCCCAGCGGCGTCTTCATGCGCTACATCGAGCGGGTCCTGCCCAGCCTGGGTGAGACGGCGGTGGCGCTGCGCTCGCTCGGGGAGGTCGTCAACGGCGTGGTGGCCCGGCGCCACGACGCGCCCGCGGTGGCCGACGTCAAGGGCTCCTCCCGGATGGCCGAGGTCGTCCGCCGGCTCTCCCGCGAGCCCGTGCCGGGCGCGCCGAGGAGCTTCCGCACGTTCTGGCGCGACGACGTCCTCGAGCTCGACGCCCAGCAGCTGGCCCGGCTGCGCCGCCAGCTGGTGGGCCAGGGCCTGCGCAACCGCCAGCTGAACCGGGTCGCGGCGACCCTGCTCGACGCCCTGTGGCGCCAGGTGCGCGGCGAGCGCGGGCGCGAGCGGGGCCGCGAGGCCTTCGACGACGACCTGCTCTCGCAGCGGGACTTCGTCGACTTCGCCCTGGCCTGGTGGCCGCCGCTGCACGCCGGCGACGTCCTCGGCTGGCTGCGCGACCCCGAGCTGCTCGCCCGGGTCGCCGGTGGCCTGCTCAGCGAGGAGGAGCAGCGGCTGCTGGCCAAGTCCTGGGCCGACGCCGACCCCGTCACCCACGCCGGCGCCGCCCGCGGGGGGCTGTCGGTCCAGGACGTCCCCCTGCTCGACGAGCTGCGCTACGCCCTCGGCGACGTGCCGGCCGTCTCCGCCGAGGACCGCGACGACGCGCTGGCCGGGATCGACGCCCGCCTCGAGGGACGCGTCGACCTCGAGGAGCTGACCACCGCCGCCGACCGGGAGTACGCGCCGTCGGGGCGGGCCTGGAGCGCGCCGGTGGCCAGCATCGACGACGACGGCTACGCCCACGTCCTGGTCGACGAGGCGCAGGACCTGACCCCGATGCAGTGGCGCATGGTCGGCCGCCGCGGACGCACCGCGTCGTGGACCATCGTCGGCGACCCCGCCCAGTCGTCGTGGCCGGTGCCCGCCGAGGCGGAGGCGGAGCGGGCCGCGGCGCTGTCGCGCAAGGCCGTGCACGCCTTCCACCTGTCCACGAACTACCGGAACTCCTCGGAGATCTACGACAACGCCGCGGCCTACGCCGAGCGGGTCGGCCTCGACGCGGACCTGCCCACCGCGGTCCGGTCCACCGGCGTCGGCCCCCGCGAGCTCGTCGTGGAGGACGAGGACCTCCAGGAGGCCACCCGCCGCGAGGTGCTCGCGCTGGCCGGCGAGGTCGCCGGCACGGTCGGCATCGTCGTCCCCGTCGCGCGGCGCTCCGAGGTCAACGCGTGGCTGGCCTCGTGGCCCGAGCTGGCCGCCGACGCCCCCGGCGCCCGGGCCGCGGTCGACTCCTCGGTGCCACCCTCGGGTGAGGACCGCGTCGTGGTGCTGACGGGCCTGGACACCAAGGGCCTGGAGTTCGACGCGATCCTTCTCGTGCGTCCGGCCGAGATCGAGGAGGAGTCGGTCACCGGCCGCGCGACGCTGTACGTGGTGCTGACCCGCGCGACCCAGCTGCTGACCACGCTGTCCTGAGGGCCAACCCCAGCAGCACCAGCACCACGCCGAGCGCGAGCAGGCCCGAGGCCGCGACGCCCGCGCCGAGGTCGCCGTCGGACAGGCGCACCGCGGCGGTGGCCACGCTGCCCAGGACCGCGACGCCGAGGGCCAGGCCGAGCTCGGCGGCGGTCTCGGAGATGCCCGAGGCGTTGCCGGCCCGCTCCGGCGGGGCGGAGCCGACGATCCGGTCGGTGGTCAGCGCGGTGACCAGGCTGGCGCCGCCGGAGACCAGCGCGAAGCCACCCACCAGGGCCCCGACGCCCGCCGCGCCGTGGCCCAGCACGATGACCACCAGACCGACCGCGGCGACCACCAGACCGGCCGGGATCACCGTCGTCGGGGCGAACCGGTGCGTCGACCAGGGCGCCGCGACCGCGCCGACGAGCCCGGCGCCGGCGGCCGGGAGGCTCCACAGCCCCGCCTCCAGCGGACCCATCCCGCGGTCGAGCTGGAGCAGCGCGAGCAGCAGGTACTGGGTGCCGGCCAGCACGAACAGGGTGCCGAGGTGCACCGCGACCGAGCGGGAGAACGACGCCTCGGCGAACAGGGCCACGTCGAGCACGGGCGTGCGCAGCCGGCGCTGACGCCGCACGAAGACGGTGCCCAGGCCGAGCCCGGCGAGCAGCGCCGCCGCGGCCGCGAGGTCGGGGCCCGCGGCGGCCGTGTGCTTGACCGCCCACACCAGCGGCAGGATCGCGCCGAGCGAGAGCAGCACGCTGGGCGGGTCCAGCGGGTCGGGGTCGGTCGCGACGTGCTCGGGCAGCAGCCGCGGCCCGGCCAGCAGCAGCAGCACCATGGCCGGGACGCCGACGAGGAACACCGAGCCCCACCACAGGTGCTCCAGCAGCAGCCCGCCGGCCAGCGGCCCGATCGCGCTGCCGACCCCGAGCGCGCCCATCCAGGTCGCGATCGCCGTGGTGCGCTGGGCGGGGTCCTCGAACATGGTGCGGATCAACGACAGCGTGGAGGGCATCAGGGTGGCGCCCGCGACGCCGAGCAGCGCGCGGGCCGCGATCAGCCAGCCGGGCGTCGGCGCGAACGCGGCCAGCACCGAGACCGCCGCGAACGACGCGGCGCCGATCATCAGCAGGCGGCGTCGTCCGGTGCGGTCGCCGAGCGTGCCCATGGTCAGCAGCAGGCCCGCGATCAGGAAGCCGTAGACGTCGACGATCCACAGCAGCTGCGTCCCGGTGGGATCCAGGGCGCGGGCCAGCGAGGGCGCGGCGAGGTGCAGGATCGTGAAGTCGAGGGCGATCACGGCCGTCGGCAGGGCCAGCACCGCCAGGCCGAGCCACTCGGTGCGGGTCGCGCGGCGGGTCGTGGCGACGTCGTCGTCGACTGCGTCGCTCACCGGCTCCTCACGGCCTCGGAGACTACCGGGAGTCCGCGCGGGGAGCGCGTTCCGCGGCGCCCTAGGGTGAGCGCCATGGCTGCCCCGTCCGACGTCCGTGCCGCGATCGACGCGCTGCAGGGCCACGAGGCGTGGGCGATCATCCGCCGCTCCACCCGGGCGGGCGACCGCGACACCGTCGGCCTCGTCGGCGGGCGCCGCTCGGAGGTCGCCTCGCTGCTCGACGTGCCGCTCGAGCACGGCCCGCCCGCACCCGGCCGCACCGCCGACCGGCTGCTCGCCGTGCCGTTCCGCCAGGTCCGTGAGCGCGGGTTCGCCGCCCACGACGACGGGGCGCCGCTGGTCGTGGTGGACGTGGAGACCGAGCAGGAGTTCTCCGTCGACGAGGTGGTCGCGGCCATCGACGACGTCGAGATCGCCTTCACCGACCGCGGCGGGTTCGAGACCGACGACGCGACCTACGCCGGCCTGGTGCGTCGCATCATCGACGACGAGATCGGCCAGGGCGAGGGCGCCAACCTCGTCGTCGGGCGCCACTACCGCGCCCAGGTCGCCGACTGGGGCGCCGAGCGCGCCCTGGCCGCCTTCCGCCGCCTCCTGGTGCGCGAGCGCGGCGCCTACTGGACGTTCCTGTTCTTCACCGGCGACCGCTACCTGATCGGGGCGACGCCCGAGCGCCACGTCAGCGTGCACGACGGCGACGTGCGGATGAACCCGATCAGCGGCACCTTCCGGATCCCCCGCGACGCCGACGGCACCGGCGAGCTCAAGGGCCGGCTGCTGGACTTCCTGGCCGACGAGAAGGAGATCTACGAGCTCTTCATGGTCGTCGACGAGGAGCTGAAGATGATGTGCGACCTGTGCTCGGAGGGCGGTCAGGTGCTCGGACCGTTCCTGAAGCCGATGAGCCGCCTGGTGCACACCGAGTACCTCCTGGCCGGACGCAGCCACCGCGACCCGCGGGAGATCCTGCGCGAGACGATGTACGCCGCCACGGTCACCGGCTCCCCGGTGGAGAACGCGTGCCGGCTGATCGAGCGCTACGAGACCTCGGGGCGCGGCTACTACGGCGCCGCCCTGGCCGTCCTGGGCCGCGACGCCGCCGGCGGCCCGGTCCTGGACAGCCCGATCGTGATCCGCACCGCCGACGTCGACCTCGACGGCCGGCTGACCGTCACCGCCGGGGCCACCCTGGTGCGCGACTCCGACGCCGACTCCGAGGTGGCCGAGACCCACGCCAAGGCCGGCGGCATCCTGTCGGCCTTCGGCCTCGTCGAGCCCGCCCCGACCCCGCGCGTCGACGTCACCGAGCTCGTCGCCGACGAGGACGTCCTGGTCGCGCTGAACACCCGCAACCGCCGCCTGTCCGGCTTCTGGCTCACCGACCAGGGCGGCGCAGCCCCCGACCCGCGCCTGGCCGGCCGCCGGGTCGTGGTCGTCGACGGCGCCGACGACTTCGTCAACATGCTGCGCCACCTGCTCGGCGTGCTCGGCATGGTCTGCGAGGTCGTGCGCCACGAGGACCTGCCCACCCCCGGCGCGGACCTCGCCGCCTGGGTGGGCGGCTGGGACCTCGTCGTGGTCGGGCCCGGTCCGGGTGACCCCCGCGACGACGCCGACCCGAAGATGGCGCGGCTGCGCGGGGTCGTCGACGCGCTGCTGGCCACCCGCACCCCGTTCCTCGCCGTGTGCCTGGGCCACCAGGCGCTGTGCCACCGCCTCGGGATCCCGCTGGCCTACAAGGACATCGTCTTCCAGGGCACGCAGGCCGCGATCAGCCTCGCCGGGCGCACCGAGCGGGTCGGCTTCTACAACACCTTCGTGGGCCGCCCCGACGCCACGACCGTGCTTCCCCACGGCGTCGAGCTGGACCAGGACCCGGTCTCGGGCGACGTCGACGCGCTGCGCGGCCCGCACTACCGCGGCATCCAGTTCCACGCCGAGTCGATCCTCACCGAGCACGGCTACGACCTCGTCCACGAGCTCGTCGTCTCCGTGCTGGAGCCGGTCCTCGGGGGCTGAGGTGGCCCTGGACGTCGTGGTCGTGGACCACCACGACTCCTACACCCAGAACCTGGTCCACCTCGTGGCCGGGGTCACCGGGGTGCTGCCCCGGGTCGTCCAGCACGACGAGACCGACGCGGCCACCGTGCTGGCGCACTCCCACGTGCTGCTCTCGCCCGGGCCGGGTCACCCCGCGGTGGCGGCCGACTTCGCGGTCGGCGGCGCGGTGCTGCGCGGCGCCGCGACCTCGGGCACGCCGGTGCTCGGGGTGTGCCTGGGCCTGCAGGGCCTGGTGACGACCTGGGGCGGCGAGGTGGACCGCGTCGCGCCCGGCCACGGCGTCCTGGCCCGGGTGCGCCACGACGGCGAGGGCCTGTTCGCCGGCGTGCCGGACGGCTTCGACGCGGTGCGCTACCACTCGCTCGCCGCGACCCGGCTGCCCGCGGTGCTGCGCCGCACCGCCGTCGACGAGCACACCGGGCTGGTGATGGCCGTGGCCCATCGCGACCTGCCGCAGGCCGGGGTGCAGTTCCACCCCGAGTCGGTGCTGTCGCGCCACGGGGCCGACCTGGTCGCGAACTTCCTGGCCGGCGCGTGATGACGCAGACAGACCCCTCGGGTGGCGAGAGTGGGCCGCTCGGCGGGGTGGGGGCGAGGTTCACCGAGGTCGCGCGGGCCCACCCCCGCTGCTGCTGGCTCGACGGGGGCGGGGCCGAGGGCCGCTCGGTGCTGGCCTGGCTGGAGCCCGACGACGTCTCGCTGACCTACGACGCCGCGCGCCGCGAGGTCACCCGGCACGCGAGCGGACGGGCCGAGGTGGCCGGTGACGACGTGTTCGCCGTGCTCGAGGCCGAGGTCGCCGCAGGCGACGCCGCCGACCAGTGGTTCGGCTACCTCGGCTACGCCGCGAACCCGGACCTGCCGGCCCGCCCGGCCGGCCCCGGGGGACTGCCCGACGCGGTGTGGATGCGTCCCTCGCACCTGCTGTCCCTCGAGCGCCCCGGAGCGGGCCTGGCGGCGGCCGTCCCCGTCGGTGCCCCGGGCCCGGTGCCGGCGTCCTACGCCCGCGCCTTCGCGACGGTCCAGGAGCACCTGCACGCCGGCGACACCTACGAGGTGAACCTGACCTACCGCGAGGAGGTCGACAGCGAGCTCGACCCGGTCGCGGCCTACCTGGCGCTGCGCGCGCTGAACCCCGCGCCCTACGCCGGCTTCGTGCAGCACGACGTGGCGGGCGCGCGGGCCTGGCTGCTCAGCTCCTCGCCGGAGCGCTACGCCCGCGTCACCGCCGACCGCACGCTGGAGACCCGGCCGATCAAGGGCACCCTGCCCCGCGATCCCGACCCGGGCCGCGACGCCGTCCTGCGCGAGCGGCTGGGCGCCGAGGAGCGCTTCCGGGCCGAGAACCTGATGATCGTCGACCTGCTGCGCCACGACCTGTCCCTGGTCTGCGAGCCCGGCACCGTCGTCGTGCCCGCGCTGATGGAGGTCGAGTCCTACGCCTCGGTGCACCAGCTGGTCTCCACCGTGCGTGGCCGGCTGCGGCCCGGGGTGTCCACCGCGGCCGCCCTGCGCGCCCTGTTCCCGGCCGGGTCGATGACCGGGGCGCCGAAGCGGCGCACGATGCAGGTGATCGACGCGGTCGAGGACAGCCCGCGCGGGCCCTACGCCGGCGCGCTGGGCTGGGTCGCCGCCGACGGCCGCGCCGACCTCGGCGTCGTCATCCGGGCGCTGAGCACCACCGGCGACGGCCGCTACGTCCTCGGCACCGGCGGCGGCGTCACCGTGCACTCCACGCCGGCCGGCGAGCACGAGGAGTCGCGGTGGAAGGCCGAGCGGCTGCGGGCCGCCCTCGGTGCGGGTCGGCGCCTAGGATCCGGCTGGTGATGTCCCGTCCGGTCGTCGTCGTCGACCACGCCTGCTCGCTCGTCGCGCTCGCCGGGCTCGCCCTGGCGTGCGGGGCGGTCCTGGCCCCGGCCCGGGGCCTCGTGCCGGACCGGGCGTGGGCCGACTTCACGCATCTACCCGTGGTGGTCGATGGTGCTGGTAGCGGCCGGTGCGGCGGCGGCTCTGGTCTCGCTCACCGGGCCGCTGACCCCTCGCGCCCCGCGGCCTGCTGCTCGGCGCCGCGGTCGTGGTGGCCGTGGTGGTGCCGGTGCTGGCGGGCAGGGGCACCGTGACCTCGACCGGCGCGGCGGTGCTCACGGTGCGTCGGGCGTCGCCGGAGCCGTCGACCTCGAGGATCTCTCGCACCAGGTGCGAGAGATCCTCAGGTCGACAAGGTGCTCGCGCCGTGCGCGGTCGCCGCCAGGTCGGCCGGGGGCGTCGCGGAGCCGGGCAGGCGCAGCACGAGGCGGGCGCCGCCGGCGGGGGACTCCAGTGCCTCCACCGCCCCGCCGTGCCGGTCGGCGGCCTGCTGGACGATCGAGAGCCCGAGGCCCGAGCCCGGCATCGCCCGGGACTCCTCGGCGCGCCAGAACCGCTCGAAGACGTGCGGGCGGTCGGCCTGCTTGATGCCGGGGCCCTCGTCGTCGACGACCAGCACGCCCCCGTCGAGGCGGGCGGTGACGGTGCCGCGGTGCGGGCTCCACTTGGCGGCGTTGTCGAGCAGGTTGGTCACGGCCCGCTCCAGCACGGCGCCGTCGCCGACGACCCACCACGGCGCCGCGCCGACCTCGATCCGCACCCCGGGCGCGCGCAGGCGGACCCGGGTCGCCGCGCGCTCCACGAGGCCCGCGAGGTCGACGGCCTCGTCGACGGTCGCGGTGCCCTCCTCGCGGGCGAGCTGGACGAGGTCGCCGATCAGGGTGGTCAGCTCCTCGATCTGGGCGCCGACGTCGTCGAGGAGCTCGCGGCGTGGCCCGGCGCCGAGCTCGAGCCCGCCGTCCTCGGCCTGGCGCAGCAGCTCGAGGTTGGTGCGCAGCGAGGTCAGCGGGGTGCGCAGCTCGTGGCCGGCGTCGGCGACGAGGCGGCGCTGGCGGTCGCGGGAGGCCCCGAGCGCGGCGAGGACCTGGTTGAAGGCGACCGCGAGGCGGGCGATCTCGTCGTCGCCCTCGACCGGCAGCGGGGCGAGGTCCTCGGTGCGGGCGACGGCCTCGACCGAGGAGGTCAGCCGGCGCACCGGGCGCAGGCCGCTGCGGGCCACCAGGAACCCCGCGGCGCCCGCGACGGCGACGCCGACCGCGCCGAAGAGCAGCATCACCGTGCCGAGGCGGGCCAGGACGCGCTCCTGCGTGGCCAGCGACTGGGCGATGAGCAGCGCGGTTCCGCTCTCGGGCGCCGGGACGGCCACCACGCGGAACGGCTCGCCCGTGGTGGCGTAGACGGTGCGGATGCTGGAGCCGCGCTCGCCCCTCGCGACGGCGATCTCGGGCGGCGAGGTGCCCAGCGACAGGGGGGGCCCGTAGTCGTTGGTCGTCAGCCGGGAGTCCTTGGCGTAGAGGAACCCGATCCGCACGTCGCCGGCGCCGAGCGCGGCCGAGGGCACCGGCGCGATGGCGCGGATCTGGGCCAGCGCCGGGGACGCGACGGTCTGGCGGGCCCGGGTGAGCAGGGACTCGTCGAGGGAGGCCTGCAGCTGGACCCGGGCGGTGAGGAAGGCGCCGACGGCGACGAAGCCCACGGCCAGGGCCACGGCCACCGTGGTCAGGCCGATCACCCGGCCGGCCAGGGAGCGTCGGTCGCGCCACCGGCCCGGGCGGGGCAGGGAGAGGCTCACGCGTCCTTCAGCACGTAGCCGACGCCGCGGACGGTGTGGATCAGGCGTGTCTCGCCCTCGGCCTCGGTCTTGCGCCGCACGTAGCCGACGTAGACCTCGAGGGAGTTGGCGCTCGTGGGGAAGTCGAAGCCCCAGACCTCCTCGAGGATGAACGTGCGGTCCAGCACCCGGCGCGGGCGGCGCAGGAACATCTCGAGCAGGGTGAACTCGGTGCGGGTCAGGTCGATGCTGCGCGTGCCGCGGCGGACCTCGCGGGTGGCCAGGTTCATCGACAGGTCGCCGAAGGCGAGCACCTCGTCGTCCTCGCCGTCGTGCGGCACCGAGCGGCGCAGCAGGGCGCGGAGCCGGGCCAGCAGCTCGGCGAGCGCGAAGGGCTTGGCCAGGTAGTCGTCCGCGCCGGCGTCGAGGCCCTCGACCCGGTCGCCGACGGCGTCCCGGGCGGTCAGCACGAGCACCGGCACGCTGTTGCCCGCCGCCCGCAGGGCACGGGTGGCCTCGAGGCCGTCGAGGCGGGGCATCATCACGTCCATCACGACGACGTCCGGGTCGGCGTCGCCGATCACCGCGAGGGCCTCGGCGCCGTCGCCGGCCAGGCGCACGGTGTAGCCGTTGAACTCCAGGGAGCGGCGCAGCGACTCGCGCACCGCGCGGTCGTCCTCGACGACGAGGACGTGCGGCTTCTCCGGGGCGGCGTTCACGCGGTCCACTGTGCCAGCACCGGCTGAGGTGGCGCTGAGAGTGCCGGGCGGCCCCGGGGAGTGCTCAGCGGTACCGGGAGGCGACCTCGCCGGCGCGGGCGCCGTAACCACCGCCGAACAGGCAGGCGTGCACGAGCAGCGGGAACAGCTGGTGCACGCCGATCCGGTCCTGCCAGCCCGCGGCCAGCGGGGCGGCGTCGTCGTAGGCCTCCAGGGCGCGCTGCAAGTGCGGCAGGCCGAACAGCGAGAGCAGCGCGAGATCGGCCTCGCGGTGGCCGCCGTACGCCGCGGGGTCGATCAGCCAGGCGCGGTCGGCGCCCCAGACCACGTTGCCGCCCCACAGGTCGCCGTGCAGGCGGGCGGGCGGCTCCTCGGGCATCAGGGCGGTCAGCCGCCCGATCACGGCCTCGACGTCGGCGGCCGGCCGGGCCTCGATCGCCCCCCGGTCGCGGGCCAGACGGAGGTAGGGCAGGACGCGGCGCACGGCGTAGAACTCCGCCCACGTCGGGGACGTGGCGTTGGGCAGCGGCAGGGTCGCGATCCAGCCGTCCTCGGCCGCGCCGAACGCGGGGGCGCCGGCGGCGTGGGTGCGGGCCAGGCCGCGGCCGAACGCGGCGGCGGCGTCGGCGCTGCTGCGCCCGGGCTCGATCCACCGCAGCACCAACGCGTCCTCGGCGACCGCGAGCACCTCGGCCACGGCGACGCCGCCGGTCTCGCCGAGCCAGCGCAGCCCGGCCGCCTCGCGGGCGAACATGCCCGGCGCCGGCTGGGAGAGCGTCTTCATCGCCGCCGTCGTGCCGTCGGAGAGGCGCAGCTTGGTCGTCGTGGCCACGTCGCCGCCGGAGACGGGGGCGGTGGAGACGACGGGACGGCCCAGGAGCTGCTCGGCCCGGCGGGCCAGCGTGGGGTGGCGCGTCACCGGCCGGACCGCCCGCCGGCGTCCTCGGCCAGGGCGCGGGCCAGGGCGGCCACGAGGCTGGCGGAGGTGCGCTCGACCATGGCCAGCACCTCCTCGAAGCCGTCGTCGCCACCGTAGTACGGGTCCGGCACGGCACCCCCGGCCTCGCGGGGGTCGAAGTCGCGGAACATCGCCACCCGGTCGGCCTCGGGCGGCCCGGCGGCCAGCACGTCGCGGTGGTTGTCGCGGTCCATCACGAGCACGAGGTCGTGGGCGAACCAGCTCGCGTCGAAGTGCTGCGCCCGGTGGTGGGTCGGGTCGAGCCCGGCGGCGACCAGGGTGGCGGCCGCGCGGCGGTCCATCGGCTCCCCCACGTGCCAGGACCCGGTGCCGCTCGAGGCGACGGTGACGCGGTCCTCGAGCCCGGCGCGGGCCACGGCGTCGGTGAGCACGACGTCGGCCATCGGGGAGCGGCAGATGTTGCCCAGGCAGACCAGGGCGATCGAGTAGGTCCCGGCGCGGCGCGGGGCCGGCAGGACCGGGCTCACCGGCTCGGACGGGGTCACCGGGCGTGCTCGCGGTCCAGGACCAGGTCGAGGACCCAGGTGACCACGGTGATCACGATCGCGCCGCCGACGGCCGGCCAGAAGCCGGCGACCTCGAAGTCGAGGTCGAGCCGCTGCGCGAGCCAGCTGGTCAGCAGCAGCATCGCGGCGTTGATGACCAGCAGGAACAGCCCGAGCGTGAGCAGGATCAGCGGCAGCGAGAGCAGCGTCACGACCGGTTTGACCACCGCGGTGACCACGCCGAGGACCAGCGAGACCAGCAGCAGCGCGAGGACCCGGTCGCCCGGGGAGGAGGGGGCGCCGGCGGCGGTGGTGAAGCGGATGCCGTCGACGAGCCACGCGGCGGCGGCGAGGGAGGCGGCGGTGGTCAGCAGCCAGCTGAGGAGACGGGGCACGGCGCCATTGTCGCAAGCCGCCCCAGGACCGGCGGGGCCGCGCGCGGGCTCAGCGTCCGCCGAGGGCTGCGACGACCTGGACCTCGGCGTCCTCGAGGTGGGCGCGCAGGAAGGTCGCGGCCGCCTCGACGTCGTCGGCCTCGAGCAGCTCGACGAGCGCGGTGTGGGACTCGGCCTGGTCGTGGGTGTTGCGGCGGATCCGGTCGACCTGGGCCAGGGCCAGGCGCAGCTCGGCCATCAGCGCCTCGGCCATCTGGACCAGCCGGGGGCTCCCGGTCAGCGCGACCAGGCTGACGTGGAAGGCGAGGTGGCGCTCGTTGAGCTCCTGGTAGGAGGCGCCCGCCGCGACGGCGTCGGTGTAGCGGGTCAGCGTCGCGCGCACGGCGGCCCGTCCGCCCGGGGTGGCCTGGCTCCACCCGCGCACGCCGGCCCCCTCGAGCACCTGACGTGCCCGGCACACGTCGCTGACCGAGGCGGCCGCCGGGTGGGCCACGCTGACCCCGCGGTGCGGCTCGCGGGTGGCCAGGCCCTCGGCGACCAGCACCTGCAGCGCCTCGCGCACCGTGGAGCGCGAGACGCCGAGCGAGGCGGCCAGCGCGACCTCGCGCAGCGGCGTGCCCGACTCGATCTCGCCCTCGAAGACCGCCCGGCGCAGCTCCTGCGCTGCGCGGTCGACGGTCGAGGAGTGCTCGAGGTGGAGGGAGGCGAAGGGCGCCGGGGACCCGGACATGTCTCCAGTGTGGGCCATCGGCGACGCGGGATTTGGCGGTCGTTCCGCGACCCGACACACTGACTGTCCGATTGTCTGACAATATCGGGTGCATCGCACCCGGACCCAGGAGAGGCAGGAACCGCCATGGACGCGTTGTCGTGGGGTCGTCACTACGTCGCGGTCGAGCCGACCGCCTTCCGCGTCGAGTACACGATCAACCCTTTCATGGACCTCGCCGTCCAGCCCGACCCCGCCCTGGCGATGCGCCAGTGGCGCACCATGGTCGACACCCTGCGTGGCCTCGGGGCGCGCGTCGACGTGTGCGCCCAGCGCGAGGACGCGCCCGACATGGTCTACGCGATGAACCTCGGCCTGGCCCTGCGCACCACGACCGGCGAGAAGCACGTCGTGCTCTCCCACATGCGCTTCGCCGAGCGCCGGATGGAGACCGCCTCAGCGCAGGAGTTCTTCACCGCCCACGGCTGGAGCACCTCGGTCGTCGGCCGCGACGGGGTCGGCCCCCACCTCGAGGCCGGCGACGCGTTCGCCTTCGGCGGCGAGCTCGTCGTGGGCCACGGCAAGCGCACCGAGGAGCGGGCGCTCGAGCACCTCGCCGCCGGGCTCGACGTGCGGGTGCGCGGCCTGCGGATCACCCACCCCGGGATGTACCACCTCGACCTGGCCTTCTGCCCCCTCGACGCGCGACGCGCGATCGTGTGCCCTGAGGCCCTCGACCCCGCCTCGGCCGCCTCCCTGCTCGCGCTCGTCCCCGAGCCGCTGGTGATCACCGAGGACGAGGCGCTGTCCTCGTTCTGCGCGAACTCCGTGGTCGTCGGGCGCACCGTCGTGATGCCGGCCTGCCCCGAGCGGGT
The DNA here is from genome assembly GCA_963728085.1 of uncultured Actinomycetota bacterium. Taxonomy (GTDB): domain Bacteria; phylum Actinomycetota; class Actinomycetes; order Propionibacteriales; family Nocardioidaceae; genus Nocardioides. The sequence continues at coordinate 400,555 of CAVSIQ010000004.1, forward strand.
GCGCCGCCGCCTGGAGGAGTGGGGCTTCGAGGTCGTCGTGCTCGACCTGGCCGAGTTCCACAAGGGCGGCGGGTCGATCCGGTGCCTGACCAACCCGCTCGACGTGCAGGTCGGCCGGGACCTCGACGTGGTGCCCGGGGGCGAGGTGCTGCTCACCGGATCGGGCCAGGTCGTCGACGCGGCGTAGCCTTCGCCGCGTGTTCCCGGTGGGCGGCTACGACGTGATGGTCCTCGGCGCCCTCGCCGCCGGGGTCCTGCTGGTGCCGGTCGGCCTGCTGCTCGGCCGCTTCCTGGGGATCTCCGGCTGGGCGTTCACCGCGCTGGTCTGGACGCTGGTGGTGATCGCGCTGGTCACCCTGGTCCCCGCCTCGCCCGACCCCGGCGTGGTCGCCGCCGACGGCCGGCTCACCGGGTGCTCCACCGACATCGGGGGCCCGGCCCCCGACGGGTTCTGGATCTTCTCCGGCGGCCAGCGCCTGCTCAACACCGTCGCGTTCCTGCCCTCCGGAGCCCTGCTCGTCGTGGCCGCGGCCCGCTGGCGGGCCGCCTGGCTGACGGTCCCGGTGGGCCTGGTGGGCCTGGCCGTGTACTCGGTGGGCATCGAGTGGCTCCAGCTCGAGCTGGCCCGCCTCGACCGCGCCTGCGACCTGACCGACGTCGTCGACAACGTCACCGGCGCGGCGATCGGCGTGGGCGTCGGGATCGTGCTCGCGGTGCTGCTGCGCCCGTGGCGGCAGCGACCGGGCAGGGTGTAGCCATGTCGACGCGGGTCGCCCTCGAGCACCGGACCACCTACGTCTTCGACCGCGAGGTCACCCTGGCCCCGCACGTGGTGCGGCTGCGCCCGGCCCCGCACACCCGCACGCCGGTCGAGGCCTACTCCCTCGACGTCGAGCCGGCCGACCACCTCCTCGGCTGGCAGCAGGACCCGTTCGGCAACTGGGTCGCCCGCCTGGTCTTCCCCACCCCGGCCGACCGGCTCTCGATCACCGTCGGCCTCGTCGCCGACCTGCCGGTGCTCAACCCCTTCGACTTCTTCGTCGAGGCCGAGGCCGAGCGGCACCCCTTCGCCTACGCGCCGGGCCTGGCCGGCGACCTCGCGCCCTACCTCGCGCCGGTCGCCGAGCCCGACGCAGCGGCGCCCGGCCCCCTGCTCGCCGCGCTGCACGCCTCGCTGCCCGCGCCGTCGGAGGGCACCGGGACGGTGGCCCTGCTCGGCGCCCTGAACGCCGCCGTGCACGACGCGGTGTCGTACACGGTGCGCATGGAGGAGGGCGTGCAGAGCCCCGAGGAGACCCTGCGCACCCGCACCGGCTCGTGCCGGGACAGCGCCTGGCTCCTGGTCGCGCTGCTGCGCGAGCACGGCCTGGCCGCCCGCTTCGTCTCCGGCTACCTCGTCCAGCTCGCCCCCGACCCCGACACGATGCTCGGCGTGGACGGACCCGCCGGGGCCGTCGCGGACTTCACCGACCTGCACGCCTGGGCCGAGGTGTTCCTCCCCGGGGCCGGCTGGGTGGGCCTGGACCCCACCTCCAGCCTGTTCGCCGGCGAGGGCCACATCCCGCTCGCGGCCACCCCGCACCCGTTCTCGGCCGCCGCCATCACCGGCACCACCTCGCCCGCCGGGGTCGCGCTGGAGTTCAGCAACACCGTGCGCCGCCTGGCCGAGGACCGCCGCCCGGCCCGGCCCTACAGCGAGGCCGAGTGGGCGCGGGTCGAGGCCGTGGCCGAGGTGGTCGACGTGCGCCTCGACGCGGGCGACGTGCGGCTGCGCACCGCGGCGTCGCCGACCTACCTTCCCCGCGGCGGGGGTGGTGCGGCCCAGGCGACCGCGTGCGCGGACGTCCTGGTCGACCGGCTGGCCGGCTGGTGGCACGACGAGCACGGCGCCGGCCACGTCGTCGAGCGCGCGCCCGGTGGCCGGACCGCGCTGCACCGCCGCCGCGACGGCGTGCCGCTCTGGCAGGACCCGTCCCTGCTGGCGTCCCTCTCGACCGCCACGCCGGACATCGCCGCGGACGCTCGGGCGGTCGCCTTCTTTCTCACCCGCACCCTCGGCCTGCCCGAGGAGCACCTGCTGCCCGCCCACGACCCCACCGGTGACGCCGCGTCCGAGCCCGTCGCGTGGGTGCTGCCGCTGGTCGCCGGGCCGTCGTGGACGGCGCCGCGCTGGGACCTCGCCGGCGCCCCGCTCCGGCTCGCCCCGGGCCCCGGGCCGGCGGCGGCGCGGCTCCCGGCACCGGCCTGGTCGCCGCAGCCCTCCCCGGAGGCGGCCGACGGCACACGGACCCCGGGCGTCCCGGTCGTCGAGCCCGGCCACGTCCCGGGCCCGCCGACCACGGCCCTGGTCCTCGAGGTCCGCGACGGGCTCCTGCACGTCTCGCTGCCCCCGACCGTGACGGTGGAGGACCACGCCGACCTGCTGCGCCTGGTCGAGGTCGCCGTGCGCCGCGTCGGCGGCAGCGTCGCGCTCGGGGGCCACGGACTGCCGCCGGACCCGCGCCTGGAGACCCTGGCCGTCGCCGCGCCCGCGCGGGTCGACGCGGGCCCCGGCACGGTGCGGGTCGACCTGCCCGCCACCGCGACCTGGGCCGAGCAGCGCGACCTCGCCGTCGCGGTGGACCACCACGCCCGCCACGCGGGCCTGGTCTGCGAGGACTTCGCGCTGGACGGCCGCGCGCTCGGCACCGGCGCCGGGCACCGGCTCACCGTCGAGGGCCCGACGCCGGAGCAGAGCCCGCTGCTGCGCCGGCCCGCGCTGCTCGCGGGGCTGGTCGCCCACTGGCAGCGGCACCCGTCCCTCTCGGTGCTGCTCGGCGAGCGGCTGCGCGGCGCCGCCGGCACGGCCCCGCGGGTCGACGAGACGGGGCCGGCGCTCGACGAGGTCGAACTCGCGCTCGGGGAGGTCGCCCGCAGCCTGCCGAGCACCGGCCCGCACGAGGCCGCCGCGGTCGGGTCCCGGTTGCAGGACGCCCTGGCCGGGGTCCTGCACGACGCGGCCGGCGACCCGGCCGGGGCAGAGCTGGCCGTCGACGCCCTCGCCGCCGCGGGGCGGCTGCGGCTGCGCGGCCTGGCGATGCCGCCCCACCCGCGCACCGCCCTGGTGCAGGTGCTGCTCGTGCGCGCGCTCGTCGCCCGCTGCTGGGACGCGCCCGTCCCCCCGCTGGTGCGGTGGGGTGCGGCCCTGCACGACGACCTGCTGCTGCCGACCGGGCTGGCCCGCGACCTCGCCGCCGTCGTCGAGGACCTGCGCGCCCACGGCCTCGCCGTCGAGCACTCCTGGTTCGCGCCGTTCTGGGAGCAGGCGTTCCCCGTCCTGGGCCGCACCCGGCTCGCCGCAACCGCCGGCGACGGCGCGAGCGGCGTCGAGCTGGTGCTGCGCGTCGCCGCGGAGACCTGGCCCCTGGTCTCCCGGCCGGGCCCCGGCGGCCTCGCGCGCTACCTCGACTCCTCCACCGACCGTCTCGAGGTCACCGTCCGCGGCCTCGACCCCGAGCGGCACCTCGTCCTCGCCGCCGGTGCCGCGCTGCCGTTGCACCCTGCGGACGGCACCGACGCCTGGTACGCCGGGGTCCGGTTCCGCGCCTGGTCTCCGCCGGTCTCGGCGCACCCCACGCTGCCGGTGCACCTCCCGCTGCGGGTGGAGGTGCTCGACCTCGCCACCGGCGTCAGCCTGGGCGGGCTCACCCACCGCGCGACCCACCCCGACGGTCGTGGCTGGGACACCGCGCCCGTCAACGCCGAGGCGGCACAGGCCCGCCGCGGCAGCCTGCTCGACGCCCACGGCCGCACCCCCGGCGTCGTCGACCCCGCCGCCGCCCGCGAGCGCGGCCGCCGGGGCGCCAGCCCCGAGCACCCCCGCACCCTCGACCTGCGCCGCGTGCCCGCCGACCCCGACCACCACCCCGGCAGCCGCGGGTGAGCGTGCTGCGCGACTACGCCGCGGCGCTCGCGCCGCCCCGGGACGGCGTGGCCGCGGGCCCGGCGCCGCCGTCTCGCCACGACGAGGTGGTCGCCCCGACGGGACCCTGCGCCCGGCCCGGCGGGCGCTGGCCGGCGTCGCCACCACGTGGGAGCAGACCGACCTGCGCCGCGCCGCCGACGAGGCGGCCGGCCTGCTGCTCGACGACGGCGTCGGCCCCGGGCCGGTGCCCGGGCGGTCCGACCGGCGCCCGTGGCGCCTGGACCCGATGCCGCTGGTCCTCGACGCCGCGTCGTGGGCCGGCCTCGAGGTCGGCCTCGCCCAGCGCGCCGAGCTCCTCGACGCCCTCCCTACGCGGCCGGATCCCTGCACCCGGGGCGCCCCGTCGGCGAGGCCGTCGGTGACCTCGTGGGCCGCCTGCACGCCGACGTCGCCTACGACCCGGCCGCCACCACCGTGACCAGCACCGTGGTCGAGGTCCTCACCCGTCGGGCCGGCGTCTGCCAGGACTTCACCCACCTCGCGCTGGCCTGCCTGCGCAGCCACGGACTGGCCGCCCGCTACGTCAGCGGCTACCTCGCCACCGAGCCCCCGCCGGGCCGCGAGCGCTACGTCACCCTGGCCCGCGGCCGCGACTACGGCGACGTGGCCCCCGTGCGCGGGGTCGTCGTCACCGAGGCCGGCACCTCGGTGCTCGAGGTCGCCGTCGACGTCGCCCCGCTGCCCCCTCCGCCCGCTCCTCCACCGGGGTGAGGGGTGCGGGGTCCCGCCGCGGGGCGTGGGACGATCCGCCGTGCGTAGATTCCGGTGCCGCGTGTGCGAGCAGGACCTGTTCTTCGAGAACTCCGAGTGCGTCTCCTGCGGGACCGCGCTGGGCTACTCCCGCGACGAGGCCGCGATCGTCCCGGTCGACGAGGCCGGTCGCTACGTCGACGCTGGCGGCACCGCGTGGTTCCGCTGCCGCAACCTGGGCCTGTCGGGCTGCACCTGGCTGTGTGCCGAGGACGGCGACCAGTGCTTCAGCTGCGACCTGACCCGCACCCGCCCGAACGACGCCGACCTCGAGGGCCTGGCGCAGGTCCCGCTGGCCGAGCGGGCCAAGCGCCACCTCGTCGCCGAGCTCGACACCCTGGGCTTCCCCGTCGTGGGCAAGGACGAGGACCCCGAGCAGGGCCTGGCCTTCGACCTGCTGTCCAGCGTCGCGGAGAACGTGGTGATCGGCCACGCGAACGGCGTGATCACCATCGATCTCGCCGAGTCCGACGACGCCCACCGCGAGAAGGTGCGCGCCCAGCTCGACGAGCCGTACCGCACCATGCTGGGTCACTTCCGCCACGAGAGCGGGCACTACTACGAGTGGCAGCTCGTGCGCGGCGAGGAGCTGATGCAGCGCTGCCGCGCCCTGTTCGGTGACGAGTCCACCGACTACCAGGCCGAGATCGACCGGCACTACGCCGAGGGCCCGCCCGAGGGCTGGGAGTCCGACTACATCTCGACCTACGCCACCATGCACCCCTTCGAGGACTTCGCCGAGACCTGGGCGCACTACCTGCACATCTGCGACACCATCGAGACCGCCCGGGAGTTCGGCATCGCGCCGCTGGGCGACATCAGCGCCTTCTCCCGCTTCCGCGACGTCGTCACCGGCGTGTGGGTGCCGCTGTCCACGGCGCTGAACCAGATCAACCGGGCGATGGGCCGCGAGGACCTCTACCCCTTCGTGATCCCCGAGACCGTGCTGGACAAGCTGGAGCTCGTCGCCTCGCTGGCCGGGTCCGCCGACGCCGCGGGCGGTCCGGGCCGGACAGGAGGGTGAGGGTCCGGCTCCTAGGGTGGCCGACATGAGCGACGAGCAGGGCTACGTCGAGCCGGGCAAGGGCTTCGACCGCGACATGACCTACATCCCGGACCGGATCACCGCCGAGCCGGGCGTCTCCCGGGACCCCCAGGTGGGGGCCGTCGACGTCCAGACGTGGCCGGCGACCCCCGGGCGGTACCGCCTCGTGGCCGCGCAGGCCTGCCCGTGGGCCAACCGCTCGATCATCGTGCGGGCGCTGCTCGGCCTCGAGGACGTGGTCTCCCTCGGCCTGGCCGGGCCCACCCACGACGCCGACTCGTGGACCTTCGACCTCGACCCCGGCGGCGTCGACCCCGTCCTGGGCTACGAGAGGCTCCAGCAGGCCTACTTCGCGCGGGTGCCGGACTACCCGCGCGGGATCACCGTGCCCGCCGTCGTCGACATCCCCAGCAAGGCCGTGGTGACCAACGACTTCCCGCAGATCACCCACGACCTGTTCTTCGAGTGGCGTGAGCACCACCGCCCCGACGCCCCCGACCTGTGGCCCGCGGCAGTGCGCGAGGAGATGGAGGAGGTCATGCAGCGGGTGTTCACCGAGGTGAACAACGGCGTCTACCGCTGCGGCTTCGCCGGCTCGCAGGAGGACTACCAGGAGGCCTACGACCGGCTCTGGACCGCGATGGACTGGCTCGAGGACCGCCTCGCCGACCGCCGCTACCTGATGGGCGCCAGCATCACCGAGGCCGACGTCCGCCTGTTCACCACCCTGGCCCGCTTCGACGCCGTCTACCACGGCCACTTCAAGTGCAACCGCAACAAGCTCACCGAGATGCCCGCGCTGTGGGGCTACGCCCGCGACCTGTTCCAGACGCCGGGCTTCGGCGAGACGATCGACTTCGACCAGATCAAGGCCCACTACTACGTGGTGCACCGCGACATCAACCCGACCGGGATCATCCCCGCGGGGCCCGACCCGGCGCTCTGGCACACCCCGCACTTCCGCGAGCAGCTCGGCTGAGAGGCACGTCATGGAGATCGACGGAGCGCGCGTCCTCGTCGCCGGCGCCAGCGGCGCCCTGGGCACCAAGATCACCGAGGCCCTGCTCGAGCGGGGCGCCCGCGTCGTGCCCGCCGGGCGCGACCGGGGGCGGCTCGGCGCGCTCGCGGAGAGGGCCGGCACCACCGCGCAGGTCTTCGACGCCGTCGACGCCGACTCCACCGCGGCCGCCGTCGACGCCGCCGTCGCCGAGCTCGGCGGCCTCGACCTGCTCGTGGTCACCGTCGGCGCCGCCGGCTTCGGCACGGCCGTGGCGACCTCCGCCGCCGTCACCGAGGAGCTGTTCGCGGTCAACGTGCAGGGCCCGATGGCGCTCGTCCGCGCCGCCGCCCCGCACCTCACCGCCGCCGAGGACGGCACCGCGGTGGTCCTCTCGGCGATCCTCGCCGACCTGCCCACCGTCGGGATGGCCGACTACTCGGCCGCGAAGTCCGCGCTGTCGACCTGGCTCGGGGTGCTGCGCAAGGAGCAGCGCCGATCCTTCCGCGTCGTCGACGTCCGCCCGCCCCACCTCGACACCGAGCTCGACCAGCGCGCCCTGGCCGGCGAGCCCCCGACGCTGCCCGAGCCCGTGGACTCCGACGAGGTCGTCACCGCGATTATCGACGCCCTCGGCGGGAGCAAGGGCGAGCTGGTCTGGGACGCGAAGGAGAAGGCGCTCACGCCTCGCTGAGCCGCCCCGCGCCGCGCCGGCGCACGACCACCAGAGCATGGCAGGCGGGAGGAGAGGACACCGGCGGCGGCGGGTGGAACCGCTCGCTGAGGGCCCCCTCGGGGGCAGCGGCGCAAGCGGCACCAGCGGCGCCAGCGGCGCCGGCGACCAGCAGCGGGAGAAGAAGCGCGGCACCGTCCTCGAGACGGTCACGGCCACGGACCGGTGCTGAGCTCGGGTCGGGACACCATGACCACCGCAGCGACGGTGAGCGCCGTCGACGGCACCAGCCAGCGCCGCTCGTCGTGCGACGCGGGGTCCGCGAGGTGGTCGTCGTGATCACCGCACGACGGTCCCACGCACGCCGTCCTCCGCCGGGCTCTCGCGGGCGCTCCTAGGCTGTTCTCATGGGACACGACCACGGGCACGCCGCGGGCCGCGCCTCCGACCGCGCACGGCTGCGGTGGGTTCTCGCGGTCACCGTGGTGATCCTGGTGGTCGAGGTCGTCGGCGCGGTGCTCACCGGGTCGCTGGCGCTGCTGGCCGACGCCGGCCACATGGCCACCGACGCCGGCGCGATCGTCCTGGCCCTCGGGGCCTCCTACGTCGCCGGGCGCGGCGGGGGGCCCCGCTCGACGTTCGGCCTGCACCGCGCCGAGGTGCTCGCGGCGCTGGCCAACGCGGCCGTCCTGCTGCTGGTCTGCGGCTACGTCGCCTGGTCCGGCTTCAACCGGCTGGGCGAGCACCCCGAGGTCGACGCGGTCCCGATGATGGCCTTCGCCGCCGTGGGCCTGCTCGCCAACGGCGTCTCGATGGCGGTCCTGCAGCGCTCCGAGACCGGGTCGCTGAACCTGCGCGGTGCCGCGGCGGAGGTCTTCGGCGACCTCGTCGGCTCCGTCCTGGCGCTGACGGCCGGCGCCGTCATCTGGCTGACCGGCTTCCAGCAGGCCGACGCCCTGGCCTCGCTCGGCATCGCCGCCCTGATCCTGCCCCGCGCGCTGGTGCTGGCCCGCGACGCCGGCTCGGTGCTGCTCGAGATCGCGCCGGCCGGCCTCGACCTGGACGCCGTCCGTGACCACCTGCTGGGCCAGCCGGGCGTCGTCGACGTCCACGACCTGCACGCCTGGCTGATCACCAGCGGCCTGCCCAGCCTCTCGGCCCACGTCACCGTCACCGACGCGGTGCTCGACCAGCGCGGCGTCGGCGCCGTCCTCGACGACCTCACCGCCTGCGTGGCCGCCCACTTCGACGTCCGCCACGCCACCTTCCAGGTCGAGCCGCTCTCCCACCAGGCCCACGAGGACCTCGGCGAGGTCCATTGAGCGTGGCCGTCGACGACCTCCCCGCCGACCTCCCCGCCGACGACGCCCTGGTGCGCGCCCTGGTGCGCGACCTGCTGCGCCGCCAGGTGCCGGCGCTGGCCGAGCGCGAGCTCCTCGCCGTGGGCGAGTCCGGGTCGAGCAACCGGATGTGGCGCCTCGGCGACGACCTGGCGGTCCGTCTGGCCCGACAGCGTGCGGGCTCGGAGCGGATCCGGGCGGAGGCGCGGTGGGGCCCCGCGCTGGGTGCACGGGTGCCCGTCGCCACCCCGCACGTGGTGCACCTCGGGGAGCCCGACGCCGCCTTCGGGGCCTGGTGGTCGGTCACGCTGCCGTTCTACGGTGCGACCGTGCCGGCCCAGCCGCGCCGACGCAGCACGGCGCCGACGCGCCACGCGGTGCGGCACGGCTCGTGCAGCACCTGGCGCCACCCGATCCGCAGCGTGACCCGGTCGCCGGTGACGGAGGCCTCGAGGTCGCGGTCGAGGTCGCGCCCGCGCTGGCGGGCGCCGGCGTGGACGTCGCGGCCGTCGAGCTCGACGAGCACGCCCCACCTCGCGTAGTCGACGTCGCGGTAGACCGTGCCGACCCCCGTGACCTCCCGGGCCTGGCGCTCCGCGGGCGGCAGTCGGTGGGCCCGCTCGACGCCGTGCAGGTACTCCCGCTCGAGCACCGAGCCGGCGCCCGAGGCGAGGTCGTCGAGCATCGCGAGCAGCGCGGCCCGGTCCGGGACGCCTCGGCGGGCCCGTAGCGCCACCGCGACCGCCGCGGGCGTGGTCACCCGGCTGTGGCAGATCCGACTCAGCTCCGCGAAGGCCTCCCAGCGGCCTGCGGCGGCCGCGAGCACCTCCACGGCGGCCGGGGTCCGCGCGGGGCGAGCCGCTCGGTCCACCGCGCCGTGCGGTGGGTCACGACACCGGGCACCCGCACCACGGTGCGGTCGACGTCGATCGCGACGTCGATCGCGACGTGGATCGCGCCCTCGGGTGGCGGGTCCGGTAGCGCCGAGCCCCGGGTCAGCGCGCAGGGGTGGTGAACCAGGACGGCGGCCCACGCGCGCTGCCCCCACGTCGGCATGCCGGTGTGGTCGACGTAGACGCCCCGGTGGATCCGGGCGAGCCCGCGGCGGCGCAGCATCCGGTCCAGGTCACCCTGGCGCAGGCCGAGGCCGACCAGCTGTCGGCGCGCGACGACGCCGTCCTGGACGGCCAGCAGCTCCCGCAGCGCCTGCACCCGGACAGCGTGCCCGGGTCGTCGGCCGCCGGGTGCGGGCGATCCACAGGCCGGGGCGATCCACAGGGCGGGGGGCGGCCCTACGATCGTCGGGTGGCTCTGACACCTGCGCTCGCCCAGCTCGCCGCGGCCTACGGGGTCGTCACGAAGTACGAGGACTGGCAGGACCAGCCCGTGGAGGTCCCCGAGGAGACGATCGTCGCGGTGCTCACCGCGATGGGCGTCGCCACCGACGACCCCGAGGCGTCGTTGGCGGCCCGCGACGAGGAGCCGTGGCGACGCACCCTGCCCGCCTGCCGCGTCGTGGTCGAGGGCGCGGTGGCCGGCGTCGACGTGCACGCCCCCGCCGACGCGGTGACCACGCTGCACGTCGACCTCGAGGACGGCGGTCGTCGCGACCTCGCCCCGGCCGAGCCCACCGCGAGCGGGGCGGCCCCCGAGACCCGCACCGTCGACGGCGTCGCCCTGGCCCGCACCACCTACGCGCTGCCCACCGACCTGCCGCTGGGCTACCACGCGCTGGTCGCCACCGTGGGCGCCGAGCAGACCTCCTCGGCGCCGCTGATCGTCACCCCGGCCCGCCTCGGCCTGCCGGCCTCGCTCGGGGAGCGCCACGGCTGGGGCTTCGCCGCCCAGCTCTACAGCGTCCGCTCGCAGCAGTCGTGGGGTGTCGGCGACCTCGCGGACCTCGCCGACCTCGCGGTCTTCTCGGCCGACCTCGGCGCCGACTACCTGCTGGTCAACCCGCTGCACGCCGCCGAGCCCGTGGCCCCGCTGGAGCCGTCGCCCTACCTGCCCACCACGCGGCGCTTCCCCAGCCCGCTGTACCTGCGCGTGGAGCGGATCGTCGAGTACGTCGACCTGCCCGACGCCGCCCGGGCCGAGGTGGAGCGGCTCGCCGAGGAGGTGCACACCGCCCTCGACGACCTCGACGCGATCGACCGCGACACCTCCTGGACCGCCAAGCGCCGCGCGTTGCGCCTGGTCCACGCCGTGCCCCGCACGCCCGGGCGGCAGCGGGCCTTCGCGGCCTTCCGCCGCCGCGAGGGCGAGGCGCTCACGGCCTTCGCGACCTGGCGGGCGCTGGCCGCCGAGCACGGGCCCGACTTCCGCACCTGGCCCACCGAGCTGCGCGACGCCGGCTCGGACGCGGTCGCCGCGGCCGCCGAGGACCTCTCCGCCGAGGTCGAGCTCGAGTGCTGGCTGCAGTGGGTCCTCGACGAGCAGCTGCGCACCGCCCAGGCCGAGGCCACCGGCGCCGGGATGGCGCTCGGCACGATGCACGACCTCGCGGTCGGCGTGCACCCCGGCGGCGCGGACGCCTGGCGGATGCGCTCGACCTACGCCGAGGGCGTGCGCGTGGGCGCCCCGCCGGACGCCTTCAACCAGCGGGGCCAGGACTGGGGCCAGCCGCCGTGGACGCCCAACGGGCTGGCCGAGACCGGCTTCGAGCCGTTCCGCGAGATGGTCGCCGCCCTGCTGCGGCACGCCGGCGGCGTCCGCATCGACCACGTGATCGGCCTGTTCCGGCTGTGGTGGGTGCCCGAGGACCGGCCGGCCTCGGAGGGCACCTACGTCCGGTACGACCACGAGTCGATCCTCGGCGTGCTCGCCCTCGAGGCCCAGCGCGCCGGCGCCGTCGTGGTCGGCGAGGACCTCGGCGTCGTCGAGGACTCCGCGCGGGAGTACCTGCTCGAGCGCGGCATCCTGGGCACCTCGATCCTGTGGTTCGAGCGCGACCAGGACGGCGCCCCCCGCCCGGCGCAGGAGTGGCGCGAGCTGTGCCTGGCCTCGGTGACCACCCACGACCTGCCGCCGACGGCCGGCTACCTCGACGGCGTCCACGTCGACCTGCGGGCCGACCTCGACCTGCTCACCCGCCCGGTCGCCGACGAGCGCGCGTCCGACGAGGCCGAGCGGGCCTCGTGGCTCGCCGAGGTGCGCCGCCAGGTCGACGTCGACGAGGACGCCGGCGTCGAGGAGACGGTCGCGGCCCTGCACGCCTACCTCGCGCTGACCCCCTCACGGCTGCGGTGCGTGGCCCTCACCGACGCGGTCGGGGACCGGCGCACCCAGAACCAGCCCGGCACCGCCGACGAGTACCCCAACTGGCGCATCCCGCTCTCGGGCCCCGACGGGCGACCGCTCTCGCTGGAGGGGGTGCTGGCATCGGATCGGGCGCGTAGCCTCGCCCAGGTGGTGAACCCCTGATGAGGCCGCGATGACCCCGCAGGTGCTGGAGCTGATCGCCGTCGAGCACGCCGAGGGCGGGCTGGGTCGCGAGACGCCGAGCGCCGAGGGCAGCGACGGCCACTGCGGCCTGTGCGACCTCACCGTGGACGCGTCCGCCTGGGAGGCCGTCGGCGAGGAGCTCGGCGTGGTGGTGCGCCTGCGCGCCAGCGACGAGCTGGGCCCCGAGGAGCAGCAGATCGTGCGCGAGGTCGGCACACCGTGCCTGCTGGCCCGCTTCGACGACGCCGCCCTGCACCCGGTGGTGCTCTCGGAGCGTCTCGAGGTCTTCGACGGGGACGTCAGCCGGCTGGTGCGCGAGGTGCGCCTGGTGGCCGAGCAGCAGGACTGGCGGCTGCCCAGCTCGGCGGCGTCCGGCGAGCCCGTGCCCGAGCACATCTGAGCGCGTTCCGGCTGCTCCCGGACGCGTCTCAGCCGGCGTCGTGCAGGCCGAGCGCGGAGGCCAGCGTGGCCACCTCGTCCGGCTCGACGAGGGCGGCGAGCGCCGCGGGGTCGTCGGGCAGGCCCAGCGCGCGGGCAGCCCGCAGACCGCGGTCGTCGACGAAGGGCCGCACCCCGGGCCAGACCGCCTGCACCTCGCGGGCGAAGATCCGCGCGCCGGTGGGCCCGATCCCGGGGAAGCGCTGCAGCGCCTCGAGCAGGGCCGCGACCTCCTCGGGGCCGGCGTCCTCGGGCGGCCGCAGGGCCCGCAGGTCGCCCCGGTGCTCGTCGAGGACCGCCGCGCAGGTCTCGGCCAGCCGGGTCGCGCTGCTCTCGTCGAAGCGCCGGTAGTGCGCGCGACCCAACGCGTCGACCCGCTGCTGCCAGGTGGCCTCGCGCATCCGCTGCGGGGTGCGCCAGCCCGCCCGGAACAGGGCGTGCGCGGCGTTGGCGGCGAGGTCGGCGGAGAGCGGCTTGGAGGCCAGCGTGCACAGCACCAGGAGCTGGAACAGCGGGGCGGGCTCGTCGCGCAGGGTGATCCCGGCCCGGGCGGCGTAGGTGGTGCCGTGCTCGTCGAGGACCCGGCGCGCGCGACGGCGCGCCTCGTCGGCTCCGTCGTCGGTGGGGGCCCCGCCGCCGGTGCTCACGGCGTCGCCCCCTCGTCGGCCTCGGCCTCGCGGGCGAGGTTGCGCAGGGTGGCCTCGATGCCCTGCTGCGTCCTCGTCGGGAACCCGAGCAGGCGCAGCCCGAGCCGGACCGGGAGCGGGACGCGGGACAGGTCCCAGGTCTCGGTGACGCGGGTGCCGCCGTCGACCGGCTCGAGCTCGTAGCGCCAGCGGTGCGGCGCGACGTGCTTCCACGCGATCAGCCGGTCCTCCTCGAGCTCGACCACGGTGTTCCTGGTCCGGTAGGCCGCGCCCAGCCTCATGTCCATCGCGAACCTCGAGCCGAGCTCGAGACGCTCGGGGCCGCTGACCGAGCCGCGCACCGAGCCGGACCCGTCGATGCGCTGGTGCTGACGGGGGTCGGCCAGGATCGCGAAGACGGTCGCGGGGGAGGCCTGCACCTGCGTCGAGGCGGACACGCTGCGAGAGGTCATGGCGCCAGCCTAGGAGGGCGCCACCACCCGGTGCGCGGGCGCGCCGCACCGTCGCGGCGCGGGCTTCGCTAGATTGAGACCCCTACCTGTGGTCCCGGTCACAGCCCGCACCACCCCCGCGGGAGCGACCCGGGCACCACCCGATCTCCGGCTCCGCGGACACCCCGCGACCGGCGAGACGAAGGAGTGCCGATGAGCCCCTCACCCGACCCGTCCGGGTTCGGGCCCGACCTGGCGGAGGTCTTCGGCCCCTCGGCGAGCCGACGGCGGGCCCGAGCTCGTCCAGCTGCTCACGCCCGAGGGCGAGCGGGTCGCACCACCCCGAGTTCGACCTGGACTTCTCCGCCGAGCGAGCTCCGCGGCTTCTACCGCGACATGGTCCTGGTCCGCCGCATCGACACCGAGGCCACCGCGCTGCAGCGCCACGGCGAGCTCGGCATCTGGGCCCAGCTGCTCGGCCAGGAGGCCGCCCAGATCGGCTCCGGCCGCGCGCTGCGGCCCGCAGGACTTCGTCTTCCCGACCTACCGCGAGCACGGCGTCGCCTGGTGCCGCGGCGTCGACCCGCTGAACCTGCTCGGCCTGTTCCGCGGCGTCGACCACGGCGGCTGGGACCCGAACGAGAACAACTTCGACCTCTACACGATCGTCATCGGCGCGCAGACGCTGCACGCCACCGGCTACGCGATGGGCATGCAGCGCGACGGCGTCGTCGGCACGGGCGACCCCGAGCGCGACGCCGCGGTGATCGCCTACTTCGGCGACGGCGCCTCCAGCCAGGGCGACGTCAACGAGGCCTTCATCTTCGCCGCGTCCTACAACGCGCCGGTCGTGTTCTTCTGCCAGAACAACCAGTGGGCGATCTCCGAGCCGATCGAGCGGCAGACCCGGATCCCGCTCTACCAGCGGGCGCTCGGCTTCGGCTTCCCCGGCGTGCGCGTCGACGGCAACGACGTGCTCGCCGACCTACGCCGTCACGCAGGCCGCGCTGCAGCGCGCCCGCGAGGGCCAGGGCCCGACGCTCGTCGAGGCCTACACCTACCGGATGGGCGCGCACACGACGTCCGACGACCCGACCCGCTACCGGCTCTCCGGCGAGGTCGAGACCTGGAAGCTCAAGGACCCGATCGAGCGGGTCAAGGCCTACCTGCGCCGCAACGGGCTCGTCGACGACGGCGTTCTTCGACGACGTCGACGGCCGAGGCCGACGAGCTCGGCGCCCGCGCTGCGCGAGGGCTGCCGCGCGATGCCCGACCCCGACGCCGCTGAGCGATCTTCGACCACGTCTACGCCGAGATGCCCGAGGAGCTGCGCGAGCAGCGCGACGGGTTCGCGGCCTACCTCGACACCTTCGAGGCGAGGACGCGCGATGACGCACGCAGGCCGCCGAGACAGATCACGCTGGCCAAGGGCCTCAACGATCGGCCTGCGCAAGGCGATGGAGGCCGACCCCAAGGTCCTGCTCATGGGCGAGGACGTCGGCAAGCTCGGCGGCGTCTTCCGCATCACCGACGGCCTGCAGAAGGACTTCGGCGAGGACCGGGTCATCGACACGCCGCTCGCCGAGTCCGGCATCGTCGGCACCGCGGTCGGCCTGGCGATGCGCGGCTACCGGCCGGTGGTGCGAGATCCAGTTCGACGGCTTCGTCTACCCGGCCTACGACCAGATCGTCTGCCAGGTGGCCAAGATGCACTTCCGCTGCCAGGGCAAGGTGCCGATGCCGATCGTCATCCGCATCCCGTTCGGCGGCGGCATCGGCGCGGTCGAGCACCACAGCGAGTCGCCGGAGGCGCAGTTCGCGCACACCGCCGGGCTCAAGGTCGTCGCCTGCTCCAACCCGGTCGACGGCTACTGGATGATCCAGCAGGCCATCGCCAGCGACGACCCGGTGATCTTCCTCGAGCCGAAGCGGCAGTACCACGCCGACAAGGCCGAGCTCGACGACCGTCGGCGGCCGCCCGACGCCGCTGCACGCCTCGCGCGTGGTGCGCGCCGGCGAGCGACGTCACCGTGCTGGCGTACGGCCCGATGGTGAAGACCGCGCTCAAGGCGGCCGAGGCCGCCGAGGAGGACGGGCAGCTCGCTCGAGGTCATCGACCTGCGCTCGCTCTCGCCGCTCGACATGGGGCCGGTGCACGCGTCGGTGCGGCGGACCGGCCGCTGCGTGGTCGTGCACGAGGCGCACGTCAACCTCGGCGTCGGCGCCGAGGTCGCGGCCCGGGTCACCGAGAAGTGCTTCTACTCCCTCGAGGCGCCGGTGCTGCGCGTCGGCGGCTTCGACACGCCCTACCCGCCGTCGCGCATCGAGGAGGAGTACCTGCCCGACCTCGACCGGGTGCTCGACGCCGTCGACCGCTCGCTCGCCTTCTGAGCCGCGATCTCCAGAGAGGCCAGCGCATGGCCGACTACAAGCTGCCCGACCTCGGCGAGGGCCTGACCGAGGCCGAGATCGTCACCTGGAAGGTCAAGGTCGGCGACACCGTCGAGGTCAACGACATCGTCGTCGAGATGGAGACCGCCAAGTCGCTGGTCGAGCTGCCGTCGCCCTACGCCGGGCATCGTCACCGCGCTGCTCGTCGAGGAGGGCGAGACCGTGGAGGTCGGCACGCCGATCATCACGATCGGCGACGGCCGCCGCGGCCGGCGGCGACGCCGACCCGCGGCGACGGCAGCGGCGGTCTCCGAGCGCCGACGGCGAGGTCGCACCCGACGCCGGCGATCGACGCCGACGACGCCGCGGCGCCGAGGGCGAGAGCCGCGCTCGGTCGGCTGAAGGCCGACCGGGGTCGGCAAGCGGCGGCGCCCGCAAGGGCGGCGCCTCGCCGCGCACCGCGGCCGGCGCCGCCGACGCAGGCCGCAGGTGCAGGGCGCCTTCGCCCCCGGCGGTGCGCCAGCGGCCGAGCTGGTCGAGGGTGCCGGAGGAGGCCGTCCCGGACGTCCGTGACGCCCGCGCCGCCGAGGCCGCGCCGGCGCCCGTGCCCGGCGCGCGGCCGGTCGACGCGGGCGCTGGCCAAGCCGCCGGTGCGCAAGCTGGCCAAGGACCTCGGCGTCGACCTGGCCTCGCGTGACCCCACCGGCCCGGCGGCGTCGTCACCCGCGCGGACGTCGAGCAGGCCGCCGACGCCGCGGCGGCGATGCCCGAGCGGACGCCCGGGCGGTCCGCGCGACCGCGGTGCCGCGGAGCCGGCGTCCGCGGGACGAGCGGCGCGAGCCGGTCAAGGGCGTCCGCAAGATGATGGCGCGGCGATGGTGTCGTCGGCGTTCACCGCGCCGCACGTCACCGAGTGGGTCACGGTCGACGTGACCCGCACCATGGAGCTCGTCGAGCGGCTGCGCCGCGGCGCGAGTCTGCGCGACGTCAAGGTCGCGCCGCTGCTGGTGCTGGCGCGGGCGGTGATCCTGGCCATGCGGCGCACCCCGGAGATCAACTCGTTCTGGGACGACGGCGCGCGCAGGAGATCGTCTACAAGCACTACGTCAACCTCGGCATCGCCGCCGCCACGCCGCGCGGCCTGGTCGTGCCCAACATCAAGGACGCCGGACCGCTGCGCCTGCGCCGAGCTCGCGCGCGGCGCTCGGCGGCGCTGACCGCCACCGCGCGCGAGGGCAGACGCCGCCGGCCGACATGAGCGGCGGCACCTTCACGATCACCAACGTCGGCGTCTTCGGCGTCGACGCCGGCACCCCGATCATCAACCCCGGCGAGTCGGCGATCCTCTGCTTCGGCGCGATCGAGAAGCAGCCGTGGGTCGTCGAGGGCACCGACGGCGACGAGAGGTCGTGCCGCGCCACGTGACGACGCTGGCGCTGTCCTTCGACCACCGCCACATCGACGGCGAGCAGGGCTCGCGGTTCCTCGCCGACGTCGCCGCGGTCCTCGAGGACCCGGCCACCGCGCTGCTGTTCTGAGCCCTCAGGCCTCGCGCTGCGCCATCAGCCGGGGGACGCCGCCGAGCCCGAGGCGGTAGCGCACCTGTGCCGCGTGCCGGTCCAGGCTGCTCCACAGCGCGGCGTGCGCGGACCACGGCAGCGGCTCGTCGCCGGTGCGCCAGCTGTCGCCAAAGGAGACCAGCACCGGGGTCCACGTCGCGGCGTCGTCCCAGGCCCCGCGCCGGGCCATCAGCAGCCGCCGGCGCAGCTGGAAGGCCGCGCGCGCCCCGTCGGTGTAGACCGGGGCCGTGGCCACCGGCCACACCCACAGGTCGAGCGCCATCAGCTCCAGCTCGAGGTCGCGCAGCACGGCGGGGTCGACCAGGACGGTCGCCACGTTCTCGTGCGGGGGGCGCCTCATCCGGGCACCGTACCCACGGCCCCCGGGGCGGGGAAGACCCCACGGGGTCACTCCCCGGCGGTGTCCCGCGGGGTGCTCGAGCCGAGCAGCCAGGCCTCGAGGAGGTCGTCCAGGTCCTCGCCGGCGGCCTCCTCGAGCCAGGCCGCGTAGTCCGCGCGGCCGGTGCTGACCTCGGCACGCTCGGCCGGCCAGTCCCGCACGAGCCGCCAGAAGACCTCTTCGCCCACGCGCTCGCGCAGCCGGTGCCACATCACCGCCGGCGGGAGGTAGACGTTGCCGTCGCCGAACGCCTGCGGGTCGTAGTCGCCCGGCGGTCCCGCCGCCCGGCGCAGGAACCGGTCCTGTGCGGCCGCCCCGGCCACCGCCCGCTCCAGCGGCAGGCCGCCGTGCTCGGCGGCCCACACCAGCTGCAGGTAGGTGGCCATGCCCTCGTTCATCCACACGTCGCGCCAGTCGTGCGGGGTGACCAGGTCGCCGTACCACTGGTGGGCCAGCTCGTGCAGCACCACCGTGCGCGACGTGGGGTAGGCGCCGTCGCCGAGGGTCAACGTCGACTGGGTCTCCATCGCACTCGCGGACTCGACGACCACCAGGCCCAGGGTGTCGAAGGGGTAGGGACCCAGCCGCTCCTCGAGCCAGTCCAGGGCCTGGGGCGCCGAGGCGAGGCTGCGCCGCCGGGGCTCGGGCAGGCCGGGCGGGGTCCACCAGGTGATCGGGACGCCGCTGGTGGAGGTGGCGGTGGTGCGGGTGAACGGGCCGGTGGCCACGGTGACCAGGTAGGAGGCGGCGGGGTCCGACAGCCGCCACGAGGTCCGCACCAGGCCGTCGCGCTCGGTGCGGCCGACGAGCTGGCCGCCGGCCACGCCGGTCCACGGCGCGGGCACCTCGACGCTGATGTCGTACAGGGCCTTGTCGGAGGGATGGTCGTTGACCGCGTACCAGGTGTAGGCGCCGAACGGCTCCTGCATCGTCCAGGTCCGACCCTCGGCGGTGGTGTGCCAGCCGGTGGTGGAGAAGTCGCCGCGTGAGGTCGGGGCCGCGACGGGCTCCGGCGTCCCGGCGTAGGCCAGCGCGAGGGTGTGCCGGGCGTCCGCCTCGACGGGGGCCTCGACGACGAGGTCCTTGCCGACGTGGCGCACCGCCACGTCCCGGCCGTCCAGGCGCGCCGCGCCGACCTCGAGCGGCTCGCCGAGGTCGAGGCGCACCACGTCCGCGTCCGCGGTGGCGCGGAAGCGCAGCCGCTCGGTGGCCTCCAGCCGGCGGGCGTCGGGGTCCCAGGAGAGCGCGAGGTCGTAGTGCAGGGCGTCGACGCCGGGGTCGCCGACGTCGGGGTAGACCGAGTCCTCCCGGGGCTCGCTCAGCGCCGCGTCGAGCCCCGGCGTCCTCCCGGCGGCCGTGGTGCCGTCGGGTCCCGGCCCGGCGTCGGAGGGCTCCGAGGCGCTGCACGCGGCGGCCCCCAGGGCCAGGACGAGGGCCAGCGCGCCCTCCCCCGCCCGGGCCGCCGCCGCCCGCCGCCGTCCTCTCCTCATCCGCCGTCCTCGCTGCCGGTGGTGCGTGCTCGCTGCCGGGGACCATCATGACGGCCGCCGGGCACCGCGACGGGTCTTCCCCGGTTCGCCCCGCCCGAGCGGCGGCCCCTACGTTGGATCTCGTGCCGCACCTGCTGATCCGCGACGCCCACCTCGTGCCCCTCGAGGACGCCCCCCGCCCCGGCGCGGAGCCGGGCCCGCTCGACGTGCTCGTCCGCGACGGCGTGGTCACCGAGGTCGGCCCGGGCCTCGCGCTCCCGGCCGGCGTCGAGGAGGTGTCGGCCGAGGGACGCTGGCTGGTGCCCGGGCTGTGGGACCAGCACCTGCACCTCGCGCAGTGGACCCTGAACCGGGAGCGGCTCGACCTGGCCGAGGCGCGCTCGCCCGAGGACGCGCTGCGCCTCGTCGCCGACGTCCTGCTCGAGGACACCACCGGCGAGCCGTTGATCGGCTTCGGCCACCGTCCCGGCGGCTGGTACCGCGACGTCACCACGCGCGAGCTGGACGAGGTGGCCGGCGACCGGGTGGTCGTGCTGATCGCCGGTGACGCCCACCACGCCTGGGTCAGCTCGTCGGCGATGCAGGCCCTCGGCGTCGTGTGGCGCGACGGCGTCGTGGCCGAGAACGACTGGTTCCCCGCCTACGCGGTCCTCGGCGACCTCGTCGGCGACGAGGGCACGAGCCCGGCCGCCTACCGTCGCTCGCTCGAGGCCGCGGCCGCCCAGGGCGTGGTCGGCATCGTCGACTTCGAGTTCACCGGCGGGGCCGCCGACTGGGTGGCGCGCTGGGAGGCCGGCTGCGACCTGGTCCGCGTGCGGATGGCCACCTACGCCGAGGGCCTCGACGACGTCATCGCCGCAGGCCTGCGCACGGGCACGCCGCTCGGCGACGACCCGCTGCTGACGATGGGGCCGCTGAAGATCATCAGCGACGGCTCCCTGAACACGCGCACCGCGTGGTGCTGCGACCCCTACGCCGACGCCGACCGGCTGGTGCACGCCCACGGCGCGCCCAACCAGAGCGGCGCCGAGCTGGTCTCGCTGATGTCAAGGGCGCGCGACGCCGGCCTGCAGGTGGCGACCCACGCCATCGGCGACGCCGCGGTCACCGGCGCCCTCGACGCCTACACCGCCACCCGCGCGGCCGGCTCGATCGAGCACGCCCAGCTCGTCCGGGCCACCGACGTGCCCCGGATCGCGGCGCTCGGCCTGCGCGCCAGCGTGCAGCCGGCCCACCTGCTCGACGACCGCGACCTCACCGAGCTGGTCTGGCCGGGGCGCTCGGAGCGCTGCTTCGCGTTCCGCTGGATGCTCGACGCGGGCGTCGACCTGGTGCTCGGCTCGGACGCCCCGGTGGCCGCGCTCGACCCGTGGCTGGCCATGGGAGCCGCCGTCCACCGCTCGGCCGACCTGCGAGAGCCGTGGCACGGCGAGCACGCCCTGACCGCCCGGGAGGCCCTGCGCGCCTCGGTGGACGGCCAGCCCACGGTGGGGGTCGGCTCACGTGGCGACCTCGTGCTCCTCGACCGCGACCCGCTGGAGTTCGAGCCCGACTCCGCCGCCTCCGACGGCCACCTGCGCTCGATGGGGGTGGCCCTGACCGTCGTGGCCGGGCGGGTCACCCACCGGGCCCCCTGACACTCCGCTGAGACCCCGCTGACGCCCCGCGGGTGCCTCTTGGCCGCGGCCCCGGGACGCGCCTACAGTCGTCGGGTCGTCCGCTCCCGGGCGACCCCGATCCCGGAGCCCCCATGCCGCACGCGCCGTCCCTCACCCGCCTCCTCCGATCCCCGCTCCGCGGCGGGACCCGCCGACCTGCGGGCACCGCCCTGGTCGCGATGGGGTGCGCCGCCGGCCTGCTCGCCGCCTCGGGCTCACCGTCCGCCTCGGCGGCCCCGTCTGTCGCGTCCGCCTGGTCGGCCCCGGCCCGCCCGGCCGCCGCGGCGCCGGCCGCCCGGGCCGACGACGGGCCCCGCGCGGTGGCGGCGCAGGACGACGCGCGTGCCGTCCTGCGCGAGACCACGCCGCTGACCCGCGAGGACGCCCTCGTGGCGACCGACACGGTGCTCGACCCCGACGGCACCAGCCACGTGCGGCTCGCCCGCAGCCACGACGGCCTCGAGGTCGTGGCGGGCGACGTCGTGGTGCACCAGGACGGTGACGGCCGGTCGGTGTCGGTCTCCGGCGACGTGCCCGCGATCGACGTGCCCGGAACGCCGGGCGTCACCGCGCCGGAGGCGGCCATGACCGCGGCCGACGAGGTGGGCCTGCCCGGCGCGACGGTCCGGCCCGAGCTCGTCGTGCTCGCCCGGCCGGGCGGGGCCCGGCTGAGCTGGCAGGTCGACGTCACCGGCCGGCACGCGGACGGCACGCCGTCGGGCGACCGGGTCTTCGTCGACGCCACCTCCGGGGACGTGCTCGAGCAGTGGCCCACCGTGCTGCCCGAGACCGGCTCCGGCAACGGCGTGTACTCCGGGAGCGTCACGCTGGACACCCGCCTCGAGGACGACGGCCGCTACTCGCTGGTCGACACCGACCGCGGTGCCACCCGCACCCTCGACAACACCGGCGCCGGCTCCGCGACGCTGTTCCTCGACGCCGACAACTCCTGGGGCAACGGCCGGCGCAGCGGCCGGCAGAGCGCCGGCGTCGACGTGCACTGGGGGACCGCGCGCACCTGGGACTACTACCTGGACCAGCACGGCCGGTCCGGCATCGGCGGGGACGGCGTCGGCGCGCGCGGCATCGTCCACGACGGTCCCTACGTCAACGCGTACTGGGACGACGCCTGCTTCTGCATGCGCTACGGCGACGGTGCGCCCCGCCAGGGCTTCGGGCCGGTGGTCTCCCTCGACGTGGTGGGCCACGAGATGACCCACGGCGTGACCAGCCGCACGGCCGGCCTGGTCTACCGCGGGGAGTCGGGCGGGCTCAACGAGGCGACCAGCGACATCATGGGCGCCAGCGTGGAGTTCCACGCCGAGAACGCCACCGACCGCGGTGACTACGTGATCGGCGAGGAGATCTTCCTCGACCGCAACCCCGCCCGGAACTTCATCCGGCGCATGGACCGGCCCTCGGCCGACGGCGGCAGCCAGGACTGCCGCAACCGCCGGACCAGCCGCATCGACGTGCACTACTCCTCGGGCCCGGCGAACCACTTCTTCTACCTGCTCTCCGAGGGCAGCGGCCGCAAGCGGGTCGACGGCGTGCGCTACAACAGCCCGACCTGCGACGGCAGCACGGTGCGGGGGATCGGGCGGGAGAAGGCGGAGCAGATCTGGTTCCGCGCTCTGACGGTCTACATGGTGCCGCGCACCGACTACGCGGACGCCCGCCGGGCGACGGTGCGCGCCGCGACCGACCTGTACGGCACGGGATCCGTCGAGGTCTCGCGGGTGCGCGGCGCCTGGTCGGCGGTCCGCGTCCGCTGAGCCGCCCGGGCCGCCCGGGGCCGGGCGGGTCGGGTGGGCCGGGCGGGCCGGCTGGGGCCGCTCAGCCGACGAGGTCGACGACCGCGTCCGCGACGGCCCGCTGCTCCGCGGCGAACGGGTGGAAGGCCAGCGCCCTCGTGGGCTCGGTGCGTGCCCCGTTGACCCACGGGTCGTCGGAGCACAGGTCGTGGCCGCGGCTCATCCGCAGGACGTCCACCACGTCCGCGTCCGCGGCCCGCGCGCCGCGGCGCAGGGCCGTCGAGAGCTCGGCGATCACCCGGCGCACGTAGGGGTAGTCGCCCTCGGCGAGCAGGGCCTCCTCGCACGTGCCCTCGGCGGGCAGCAGCTGCGGGTAGGTCACCACGACGACCTGCGCGCCGGGGGCGCGGTCGCGGACACCGTCGACGATCGCGCCGATCCGGGCCTCGAGCTCCCCCACGCCGTCCAGCAGGTCCTGGGGGGTGCCCGCAGCCGGTCGGTGCACGGGGAGCCGGTCGGGTCCTGGGAGGCCAGCGGGAAGCAGGTGCCGGCCAGCGTGGTGAGCAGGCCGACGTCGTTGCCGCCGATGCCGATCGTGACCAGGTCGGTGCCGCGGCCCAGCGCGTCGAACTGGGGCGGGCGCACACTGCCGTCGGGCAGCCGCTGGACGCCGATCATCGACGCGCTGGTGGCGCCGGCGCAGCTGACGTCGCGCAGGTCGTAGCCGAGCTCGCGCGCCACGAGGTGGGGGTAGTTGCCCTCGGACTGCAGGCAGCCGCCGGCGGTGTCGGTGCTCGCGACGAGCGGGGCGGCGGTGTAGGAGTCGCCGAGCGCGACGTAGGACTCGCCGCGCGACGCGCGGGGCGTCGAGGACGCCGACGCCGACGGGGAGGCGGACGTGCTGGTCGAGGCGCGGGTCGAGGCGCGGGTCGAGGCGCCGGTCGAGGCGCCGGCGTCCGGCTCCGGGTCGGCGCCGGCCGAGCAGGCGCCCAGGGCGAGGAGGGCGGCGAGGGTCGCGGACAGCGCCGCCGAACGGAGGGGGGACGGCATGGCGTCAACCTACGGGTGTGCGCCCAGCGCGAGCACGAGGCGCAGCACGGTGCCGGGGTCGTCGAGGTCGTCGCCGAACAGCTCGCGCAGCTGCCCCATCCGGTAGCGGACGGTCTGCGGGTGCACGAACAGCGCCGCCGCGACCTCCTCGCGCCGGCCCTGGTGCAGCAGCCAGGCGCGCAGGGTGTGGCCTCCAGCTTCTCCGCCGCGGCCGGCTTCAGGTCGGCCATCGGCGCGAGCGCCTGGGCGCGCAGGTCGGCCAGCGCCTCGGGGTCGGCGGTGAGCACCAGCGAGACCAGGTGCTCCTCGGTGTCGCCGACCAGCCCCGCCGCGTGGGCGCGCCGGGCCCGCTCCACCGAGCGCTGCACGTCCAGCCAGGGCCGGGCGGGCCCGGCCACCACGCCGCGGCCCTCGAGCCGGCGCAGCAGCGTCGCGCGGGGGCGCCCGTGCGCCTCGGGGACGAGCAGCAGCGGAGGCGGCCTCCAGACCGGGCACGTCGAGCAGCTGCAGCGTCGCCGCGGACAGGCCGGCCAGGGTGGGCCGCACCTGGGCCTGCGGGACGACCAGGGCGGTCAGGGTGGTGGGGGCCGACCAGTCGGCCTCCTCCGCGTCCGCGGTCAGGGTCTCGGCGCTCGCGCCCTCGACGAGATGGCGCGCGAGCCGCTCGAGCCGGCGCTGGCGCACCCGGCCGGTGCTGGCCAGCTCGTCGGTGTGGCCGGCCACGCTGGAGGCCGACAGCTCGTCGATGTAGGCGAAGACGAGCTCGGCGAACGAGGCCATCGTGTCCGCGGGCAGCCCGCCGGCCACGGCCACCTCCGACATCTGGCGCCACGAGACCCGGGCCCCGATCCGGTAGGCCGAGAGCAGCGCCTCGGTGGTCCGGCCGGCCCGGGCCTCGCCGCGGCCGAGCTGGTAGGCGCCGTCGACCGCGGGCGCGGTGGGGGTGCGTGGCTCGGCCCCCCGCCGCCCGGAGGCCAGCGAGAGGAACCCGCCGAGCGCGAGCTGGACGGCCTGGCGGATCGTGGTGCCCATCCGGCCGCCCAGCGCGTCCTCGTAGCTGGGCACCTCGGCGGTGATGGCGTCGACGACGTCGTCGGCGAGGCGCACGAGGCGCTCGCGGATGGCCTCCGCCGTGGCCGGCGGCAGCAGCACGTCCGTGGCGGCGGCGACCGCCGCGGTGGGCTCTGAGGGGGCCATGGGTCCTCGTTCTCGTCCTGGGAGAACAAAGACTATCGGAGAATTCACGTCGTCTGGACAGGTATTTGTAGGGCGACGCCCGGCAGACTGAGGCCATGAGCTCCTTCGCATCCTGGCGTGCGTCTCCGGCGCCCGGTCCGGGCCGGAGCGGCGGACTGCGCGCAGCCGTGCGCCGGCGCGCCCGCCGGGTGGCCGACGCCGCGGTGACGCCGCTGGACCTCGACGACGTCCTCGACGTCTTCGTCCCGCTGCGCCCCGGCGCCGCCCTGCGCGGCCGGATCGTCGCGGTCCACCCCGAGACCCGTGACGCCGCCACCATCGAGATCAAGCCCGGCGCCGACTGGGCCGGCCACGTGCCCGGCCAGTACGTGCGCATCGGCATCGACGTCGACGGGGTGCGCCACTGGCGCGCCTACTCGCTGACCCACGGCCCGCGCCGCGACGGCCGGATCGCGATCACCGTCAAGGCGGTCCCCGACGGCCACGTCAGCAGCTACCTCGTGCACGGCACCAAGCCGGGCACCATGGTCCACCTCGAGCAGGCCGCCGGCGAGTTCGTGCTGCCGCCCCAGGCGCGCAAGCTGCTCTTCGTCACCGCCGGCTCCGGGATCACCCCGGTGATCGGCATGCTGCGCAACCTGTTCCCCTCCACCGACGAGGGCGTCCTGCTGCCCGACGCCGGCTCCGAGCGCGACATCGTCGTGGTCCACGTCGCGCCCAGCGAGCCGGACTCGATCTTCCGCGACGACCTGCACGCCCTCGACGCCGCCGGCGCGGTGCGCCTGGTCGCGCGCTACGACGACGAGCACGGCGTCCTCGACGTCGCCGACCTCGCCGACCTGGTGCCCGACCTCGCCGAGCGCCGCACGTTCGCCTGCGGCCCGGCCGGGCTGCTCGACGCCCTGGCCGCCCACCACGAGACGGCCGGCCTCGAGCTGTTCGTCGAGCAGTTCCGTACCGCCCGCGTCGAGGCCGGCGAGGGGGGCACCGTCGGGTTCACCTCCGGCGCGGTCGTCGAGGCCGACGGGGCCACCCCGATCCTCGACGCCGCCGAGGAGGCCGGCCTGCTGATGCCCAGCGGGTGCCGGATGGGCATCTGCATGGGCTGCGTGCTGCCGATGACCGAGGGCACGGTGCGCGACCTGCGCAACGGCGCCCTGACCACCGCCGTGCGGGGTGAGACCGACCCCCGCGGCGTCCTGATCCAGACCTGCATCAACGCCGCCGCCGGCGCCTGCACCCTCGACCACTGACCACCACATCCTCACCTAGGAGGACCTCATGACCGTCATCACCAAGAAGGCCGAGAACCCGATGGACCGCCTCTCCGAGGCCGACGTCGAGCAGATCGGGCTGGAGCTCGACGCCATCCGCCAGGACGTCCTCGACGCCCGCGGCGAGAAGGACGCGGCCTACATCCGCAAGGTCGTCGACGTGCAGCGCAAGCTCGAGCTCGGTAGCCGCGCCGTCCTGCTCGGCAGCGCCCTGCCGCCGCTGTGGGTCCTCGGGACCGTCGGCCTGTCGCTGGCCAAGATCCTCGAGAACATGGAGATCGGCCACAACGTCATGCACGGCCAGTGGGACTGGATGCGCGACCCGAAGATCCACTCCTCCACCTGGGAGTGGGACAACGCCTCCACCGCCGAGGGTTGGAAGCACTCGCACAACGAGGTCCACCACACGTACACGAACATCGTGGGCAAGGACAACGACCTCGGATACGGCATCTTCCGCGCCGACGAGGACCAGCGCTGGCACCCGATGCACCTCGGCCAGCCGCTGTGGAACTTCATCAACGGCTGCTTCTTCGAGTACGGCATCGCCGCCTACGACCTCGAGCTCGGCAAGAACCTGTCGATCCCGAAGGAGAAGCGCAGCGAGGACTTCAAGCGCCGCGCCAAGAACACGGTCCGCAAGATCCGCAAGCAGGCCACCAAGGACTACGTGGTCAACCCCGCGCTGGCCCTGCCCTTCGGTGCGGCCCTGCCCGCCCTGGCCGCGAACTTCACCGCCAACGTGGTGCGCAACCTGTGGTCGCAGTCGGTCATCATGTGCGGCCACTTCCCCGAGGGCGTGGAGACCTTCGAGCGCAAGGCCATCCCGGAGAACGAGACCCGCGGCCAGTGGTACCTGCGCCAGATGCTCGGCTCGGCCAACATCTCCGGCTCGAAGGCGATGCACCTGATGACGGGCAACCTGTCGCACCAGATCGAGCACCACCTGTTCCCCGACCTGCCCTCGAGCCGCTACGCCGAGATCGCCCCGCGCGTGCAGGCGATCTTCGACCGCTACGAGCTGAACTACCACGAGGCCTCGCTGCCCGTGCAGGTCGCCAGCGCGTGGCACAAGGTCTTCCGGCTCTCGCTGCCCAACGGCTTCCTGGCCACCACCACGGTCACGAACGTGCCCTCGCAGCTGAAGCTGCTCTACGGCATGAGCACCGGCGGCAAGCGCGTGCGCCGCGCCGCCCAGGCCCGCCTCGAGCAGCAGGCCCGCAAGGTCCAGGCCGCCAAGGCCGCCTGAGCCTCACCCGCGCGAGCGAATCGGCAGCGCGTCAGCCGCACCCCGGAGCCCCGGTCGCAGCAGCGGCCGGGGCTCCGCTGCGTCCTACCGCAGGCGGCGCACGTCGATCGGGGACTCGGCGACCTCGGGCACCTCGAGGGCGTCGTCACCGTCGAGCGGGTCGCCGGCCACGTGCACCCGGAACGCCCGGGCATCCGCGCGCTCACCGACCGCCTCGACGAGCTCGCCGTCGCGGAACAGCAGCCCGCAGCCGTCCTCGGCCGCGTAGCCGGCCGGCAGCGCGCCGGTGCCGACGAGGTCGAGGTAGGTGGGCCGACGCTCCGCCTCCCCGTCGTAGTGCGGGCACGCGGAGCCGGGAAGCACGCCGAGGCCGTCGGAGAGGGCCGTCAGCGGGCCGTGGGAGTCGGTCACCGAGGCCTCGAACCAGCAGTTCATCCCGGCGCTGACCCCGGACATGACCACGCCTTGGCCGAGCGCGTCGACAAGGACCGAGTCGAGGCCGTGCAGGCGCCACAGCGCCAGCAGGTTCAGCGTGCTGCCGCCGCCGACGAAGACGGCGTCGCAGTCCAGGACCACCTCGCGCAGGTCGGAGCCGTCACGCTCGAAGAGCGACAGCACCCGGGGCTCGGCCTTGCCGGCGAACGCGTCGGTGAACGTCTCGGCGTAGGTGACGGCGTCCCCGCTGGCGGTGCCGATGAACAGCACGCGGGGACGCTCGCCTCGGCCGTGGGCGGTGGCGCGATCGCGGCACAGGTCGAGGAGCAGGTCGTCGAGCAGAGGGCTCTCGCCCACCGAGAAGCCCCCGCCGCCGAGGGCGAGGATGGTGCCGGGCACCGGTGGTGTCGTCATGGCGCGATCGTGCCAGTCGGTGGCGGACTCGCCGCCACCCCTCACCGTCGTCGGTGGAAGGTGACCTGGTTGTCGGCGCCGATCGTGGCGGCGTAGGCAGGGTCGTGAACGCGGGCGTGGTGATGGCTGCACAGCAGCCGCCCGTTCGCCAGGTCCGTGCGCCCGCCCTGGCTCCAGGGGTCGTCGTGGTGGGCGTGGCAGCGGGAGGCGGGGGCGTCGCAGCCGATAGCGGTGCAGCCCTTGTCGCGCAGGATGAGGGCGATGCGCTGGTAGTGGTCGAAGAGCCGCTTGCCGAGCCCGAGGTCCATCGGCTGGCTCTTGCCGCCGAGGACGGCGGGGATGATCTGGGCCTCGCAGGCCCACCGTCGGGCCTGGGCGGCGGTGATCGGCTGCCCGGTCTCCAGCATCGCGGCGCCGACGCCGGACGTGAGGGTCTCGAGGTCGATGAGGACGACGATGGAGGCGTTCATCCCCGCCACCTGGGGGAGCTTCTCGGTGGGTAGGGTCTCGAGGAGCTCGCAGAACGCCTCGCCCTGCTTCTCGGCGGAGGGCCGGCCCTTCACCCAGGTCCCGGCTCCGTCCGTGGCGTTGACGTGCTTGGGGGCGGTGAGGGCGTCGAGGGCCTTCTCGAGGATCGCGGACTGGGCCTCGGGGATGGTGAAGCGGCCGTGGACGGACCCGTGCCCGTCGCGGCTCAACGTCAGCCGCCGTTTCATGGCTGCTGTGGCCTCGGCGGCCTCGAGGCGTTTGCGGTCGTGCTCCTCCCCGATCTCGGGCGCCACCACCGTCAAGATCCGTGCGCCGAGGATCCGCAGCTCGCGGGGTGAGTGGTCGGCGGCGAGGTCGACGAGTGCGATCTCGGCGTCGAGGAGCACCTGGGCGTCGAGGTCGGCGGCGGGCAGGTCGTTCAGCGCATTGACGATGACGCGCGCCTGGTCGACGGTGACCTCCCCGGCAGCGAGCGCGGTCCCGGCGCGGGTCCAGCGGTCCGAGAGGTCCTGCCCGAGTCGGGTCTTGCCGATCGCGGCGCCCTTGTCCTGGTTGGTCGCCACCGCCCACCACACCCCGGCCGAGGCAGCGCCGGACTCCGTCCCCACGCCGACGGTCTCGGCGTGCGCGGCGACCTGCAGCTCCAGCGCGGCGACCTGGGCGGCGAGCGCCGTCAGCTCGACGAGCGTGGCGCCGGCGTCGGCCTCACCCAGGGTGAACAGCGGCCGCTCCAGCAGGTCGCCGACCTGGCCCCGCAGTGCCCGGACCGCGCACGTGAGCGGGTGCCCGGTGCGGGTGTCCTCGTCGGTGGCCATGTACCTAGTCAAGCACCGACCGCCGACATCGGGGCAGGTCAGAAGGGGTTATCCACACACGCCTGGTCTACACTCGATCAATAGTTCGGCAACATCCCGCCGCGTTCAGCGCTACCGGTGCTGCACCCAGATGTTCGGCTCGTGGTAGATGCCCACGTCGGCCTCCCGGTCCACCTCGAGCACGCTCATGCCCTCCGGCACGACGTACCGGCCCGATGCGGGCAGCGTCAAGCCGGTCCACGCCTCCCACTCGGCGACGGTCCCCGTCATGGTCTGGGCCCGCGGGACGAGCGCGATCGCTCGCCCTCCGACCCGGACGTGGAGCCGCAGCCACGGGTCGAGGGGGAGGCCGTCGGGCCGGGTCCAGGCGGCGTACTCGGCGATCGGCGTCAGCGGGTAGCGGTGCTTGTGCGTGGGGCGTACGGGGGCGACGACGTGGCGCAGGCCGCGGGCGAGCCCGGTCTCGACGAGCGCCTCGACGAGGTCCGCGGCGACGCCGGAGCCCTTCTTCGACGGGTGGACGACCCCGCCGCAGATCACCAGGGTGCTCGGCTCGCGTCCCTCGTCGTGGTCGCCCACCGAGCGGCGCAGGACGTCGGCGAACGAGGTCGGCAGGTCCTCGGGCGAGCCGGTCCAGGTGACGGGGACGCCCCATCCCGTGGCGGCGGGCTCGTCGTCCTCGACCAGCATCACGTCGAGGTCGCCGAAGAGCTCGCGGACCCGTCCGATGTGCTTCTTCACCTCGTGGTCGGCGGTGATGAAGGCCGGGAACCCCTCGGCGAAGAGGCCCTCCCACTGCTGCTCGGTCCAGAAGCGCGCGGACGTCGGTTCGACCGTCCGGGTCACGAGCTCGGCGGCTCACGCGGTCGCGGACGGGTCGTCGCACGTCGCGTCGGGGTAGGAGAGGCCCACGGCCCGCTCCGAGACCTCCCACACCTCGCGCTGCGCGGCCTCGTCCCGGGCGAGCGCGCTGGGCACGACGACCTGGGGCGTCCCGGCGGTCTCTCCGAGCCCGCCGGGCCCGCAGTAGGTCCCGCCGGGCAGGTCGGCGGTGGCCGCCATCAGGGACGGCCAGGCGCCGGCCTCGACGGGCTGGGTGGTCAGGCGGACGGCGGTGCTCGCCGCCCGGGCCAGGAGGCCGCCGCGGCCGCCGAACTGCCCGTTGGGCACCAGGTTCGAGCCGGCCACGCCGGGGTGGGCGGCCAGCGCGCGCACCGGGATCGCGGCCTCCCGGCAGCGCCGGTCGAGCTCGAGGGTGAACAGCAGGTTGGCCAGCTTCGAGCGGGCGTAGCCCTGCCACTTCCCGTACGACCCCTGCGCGCGGGGGTCGTCGGTCGGGGCGTGCTTGGCGCGACGGTGGAACAGCGAGGACACGGTGACCACGACGCCGGCCTCGCTGGCCGCGAGCTGGGGCAGCAGCAGGCCGGTGAGCAGGAAGGGCCCGAGGTGGTTGGTGGCCAGCTGCCGCTCGAACCCGTCCACGGTGCGCTCCGCCGGGGTGGCCATCACGCCGGCGTTGTTGACCAGCACGTCGATCGGCCCGAGGTCGGCGGCGCGCCCGCCGGCCGCGCGCACCGAGGCGAGGTCGGCGAGGTCGACCTGCAGCCGCTCGGGCGCGGGCTGGTCCCCGCCGAGCTCGTCGCGGATCGCCTGCGCCGCGGCCACCAGCTTCTCCTCGCTGCGCCCGGCCAGCACCACGCGGGCGCCGCGTCGGGCCAGCTCGAGGGCGGTGTGGAAGCCGAGGCCCCCCAGGCTCGGGCCGGTCACCACGACGGTGCGTCCGGCCTGGTCGGGGATCTCGGCGAGCGACCAGGCGTCCACGGGGGCGGTGTCCATAGGGGCAGCCTAGGAGTCCGGGGTCGGCCGGTCGCGCACCACGTGATCGGTCTGCGACCTCGGGGTGGTCTCGCGGCGCCGCCCGGCCGGTAGACAGGGAGACCGCGGCGCGGTCGGCGGCGTTCCTGTTCCCTGTACCGAGGAGATCACCACCATGGCTGATGACGGTCACAACCTGCACGTTCTCGACACCGGGGGCGATGGTCGTCCCGTCGTCCTGATCCACGGCTGGCCCCTGTCCGGCGAGTCCTGGTCCGACCAGGTCGGCCCGCTCACGGACGCCGGCTACCGGGTCGTGCGCTACGACCGCCGCGGGTTCGGCCGGTCCGACCCGGGCGACAGCTACGACTACGACGCGCTGGCCGACGACCTGAAGAACGTCATCGACGACCTCGACCTGTCCGACGTCACCATCGTCGGCTTCTCGATGGGCGGCGGCGAGGTGGCCCGCTACATCGCTCGCCACGGCGAGGAGCAAGCTGCACAGCGCGGTGTTCGCCGCCGCGGTGCCGCCGTACCTGCCGAAGAGCGACGACAACCCCGACGGCCCGCTCGACGACGAGACCGCCGAGTCCTTCGAGGACGGCATCAACGGCGACCGCGACGCCTTCTTCGACGGGTTCACCACCGACTTCTTCTCCGTCGACGGCGAGCTGAAGGCCACCGAGGAGCAGCGCCAGGCCGCGCTCGCGATGTGCAAGCAGTCCGACGAGCAGGCCGCTCGGGGCGCCATGGAGGCGTTCGCCAGCACCGACTTCCGCGACGACCTCACCAAGGTCACCGTGCCCACGCTGGTCCTGCACGGCGACTCGCGACGGCGTCGTCCCCTTCGAGGGCTCGGGCAAGCGCACCCACGAGGCGGTCGAGGGCAGCGAGCTCGTCGTCCTCGAGGGCGCCCCGCACGGGTGCAACGTCACCCACGCCGAGGAATTCAACGCCGCGCTGCTGAGCTTCCTGGAGACGTGATCCGCGCCGGTCGACGACGACCGGCCGGACGACCACCGGGCGGTGACCGACCCCGTCGCGGGCTGGTCACCGCCCGTTCTGGTCCTCGGCGAGGACCGTCGGATCGCCCGTGACGCGGTCCAGCCACTCGCCGAGCAGCGCGCGCTCACCTGCGCTGAGGGTGCCCAGCCGGGGGGCCAGTGCGCGCAGGGCGATCGCGGGCGCCGTCACTCCGCCCTCCTCCTGGCGGGGTGTGCCGGTGAGGACGCGGCCGAGCACCGACTCGAGCATCGTCTCGGCCAGCTGCGGGTCGCGGTGCTCGGCCGGGGTGGACAGCAGGGCCTGGATGGTCCCGATCGCCGCGGCCTGGACGAGGTCGACGGCGCGCCGCTCGCTGACCTGCAGTCGTCCGGTCGCCGCCACCCGGTGCACCCGGCCCTCCA
The DNA here is from genome assembly GCA_963728085.1 of uncultured Actinomycetota bacterium. GTDB lineage: Bacteria > Actinomycetota > Actinomycetes > Propionibacteriales > Nocardioidaceae > Nocardioides. Next base: position 433,683 of record CAVSIQ010000004.1, read on the forward strand.
GCACCGTCCGGCCGGACCGTGCGGCGGGCGAGGTGACCGCGCGGTCGGGGGCGCTGAGCAGACGGAACACGGCGGGGTTCGCCGTGCCGAAGGCGACCTGCTGGTGCCAGGCCGTGCACAGGTCCTCGACGGGGTCGAGGTCGGCCGCCTCGGCCGCGCGCGCGTCTGAGGTCCTGCTCGAGACGAAGGCGGCCATCACGTGCTCGGTCACCGCGTCGAGCAGCCCGTCCTTGTCGCCGAAGTGGCGGTAGATCGTGGGCGCCTGGACCCCGGCCCGCAGGGCGACGGCGCGCGTGGTGACCGCGGCCTGCCCGGCCTCGTCCAGCAGCGCCGCGGCGGCCTCGACGATCGCGGCGCGGGTGTCGGCGCGGCTCTGCGGTTCATCCGGCATGAACCAACGATAACGCCGGCTTGTTATCGCGTCGAGCAGGGCCTACGGTCAAGGCGTTTCCCTCGCTAACACGAAAGGCGTACCCATGATCATCATCACCGGCGCCACCGGAGCCCTCAACGGCGCGACGGTCGACCACCTCCTGACCCACGTCCCCGCCGACCAGGTGGTCGTCGCCGTGCGCGACCCGGCGCGGGCCACCGCGTTCGCCCGTCGGGGGGTCGAGGTCCGCCACGCCGACTACGCCGAGCCGGCCTCGTTGCCCGCCGCGTTCGACGGCGCCGACCAGCTGCTCCTGGTGTCCTCGAGCGACCCCGCCGCCGACGCGGTGGCGCTGCACCGCGCAGCGATCGCCGCCGCCACCTCGGCAGGCGTGGGGCGGATCCTCTACACCAGCCACCAGGCGGTGGCGCCGGACAACCCGTTCTCCCCCGCTCGCGACCATCACGCGACCGAGCGGCTGCTGGCGGCGTCGGGGGTCGCGTGGACGTCGCTGCGCAACGGGTTCTACGCGCACAGCCTGGCCTGGATGGCCGGGAGCTGGCGCGAGACCGGGGTCATCGAGGTGCCGGGCGACGGACCCGTGTCCTGGACGGCCCGCGACGACGCCGCGGAGGCGGCGGCGGTCGTCCTCGCCTCGAACGGCGCTCACGACGGGGCGCTCACCCTGACCGCCCCGGCGGCGCCGACCTTCGTCGAGCTGGCCGCGACCGCCTCGGAGGTCTCGGGACGTCCTGTGCGCTGCGAGGTCGTCGCCGAGCAGGAGTGGCTCGACGCGCAGGCCGCCGCCGGTCGTCCCCGGCACCTGTCGGACTTCCTGCTCGGCTTCTACCGGGGCGCGCAGCAGGGCTTCTTCGCCGGCACCGACCCGCTCCTCGGTGAGCTGCTGGGCCGCGAGCCGCGCGGCGCGCGGGAGGCGCTCGCCGAACCGGCCCTCGCGGGGTGATGATCGGGGGTCCGCGAGGAGAGGGGCACGTCATGGCCACGTTCGTGTTCGGGATGAACCAGACCCTGGACGGCTTCGTCGACCACACGGCGTTCGCGCCCGGGCCGGCGCTGTTCCGGCACTTCATCGATTCGACGCAGGCGCAGTCCGGCCGCCTCTACGGCCGCCGGATGTACGAGGTGATGCGCTACTGGGACGACGAGGACCCCGGCTGGAGCGACGACGAGCGCGAGTTCGCGACGGCGTGGCAGGCCAAGCCGACGTGGGTGGTCACCGGCTCGCTGGAGTCGGTCGGGCCCCGCGCACGGGTCCTGGACGGCGACGTCGAGGCCGCCGCGCGGGCCCTCAAGGCCGAGCAGGACGGCGAGATCGAGGTCGCCGGCCCGGTGCTGGCGCACACGCTCGGCGAGCTCGGCCTGATCGACGAGTACCGGATCTACCTGCACCCGGTCACGCTCGGGCAGGGCGTCCCGTTCTTCGCCGGCCCCCCGAGGCCGCTGCGACTCGCGGGACACGACCTCGTCGGTGAGGGCGTCATCCGGCTGACCTACGTGCCGACCTGACGCCTGCCCGGCCCCGCGCCTCCGTCGGGACGTGGGGCCGGCGTCGCGGGAGGTGTCAGCGCACGCCCGGGGTGGCCTTGCGGAGCGCCCGCTTCGACGACGTCGCGCCCGACTTCGCGGCGCCCGTGATGCCCTGGGCCAGCAGGGTCAGCCCGGCGCCGACGAGCCAGACGTCCTTGGCGACGGCGATCCCGTCCGGGCTCGGGCGGATCCCGTCGTCCAGGGTCATCGAGGGGGTCGTCAGGTACATGCCCAGCAGGCTCGCGCCGAAGCCGGCCAGCCCCGCCCCGGCCACGGTGGAGGACACCTTCGGCGTGATGAGCGCGGTGCCGAGGGCGATCTCGCTGTAGGCGAGCATCGTCGCGAAGCTCGTCGGCTTCATGTCCTTGAACAGCGACGGATACGTGCCCGCCGCGGCGCCGTGGAGGAACTGTGCGGTGCCCTCGTCGGCGTTGAGCTTGCCGATGCCGGAGTTGAGGATGAACGCGCCGGTGGCGAGACGGAGAGGGATGTGGGTCGGGTTCACGAGGACTCCTGGGTCGAGGAAGCGGAGGTTCGACCCTAGTCGGCGATCCGTCACGGCCACGCGGGCCCGTTGTCTCGAGACTTGCGGCGCGGGCGTCGGCCGCGCCTGGGCCGGGGGTCAGGCTCCGGCCTCGACCAGCGCCGCGGACGGCAGCCAGGCGGCGCCGAGCAGCTCGGCGACGGCGACCAGGCCGGTGGTGTCGCTTCCCACGGTGTCGGAGGCGGCGGCGATGCGCTCCACCATCACCGTGCCCACCTGCTCCTCGACGGTGTCCTCGGCGTAGGCGATGTGCCACGGCGAGACCTGGTGGTCGCGGTGGGTGCGGCCGGTGACCTGGCGTGCGGCGATCCCGGAGAAGCGGGCCTGGTGGAAGACGCCGACCCGGGGCGCGGCACTCGCCCGGCCCTCGGCGAGGGCCTCGCCGGCGTGCAGGCTGATCGAGGCGACCGTGGTGAACACGCAGACCTTCGCCCGCCCGGTCTGGAACCGGAGCCGCTCGGCCTCGGGGTCGAACCGGCCGCGGCCGTAGATGGTGGCGACGTCGATGCCGGCCTCGCGCAGCCGCTCGGCGATGGGGTCGGCGGCGGTGGCGACGAACTCGACCGAGCACGCCACCTGCCGCTCCGCCTGCACCTGCTGGACGATCCAGGCGACCGTCGAGTCGACGCGGATCAGTCCGGCCTTCTGCCGGAAGCGCAGCAGCGCGGCCCGGCCCTTCGCGACGTTGCGGCCGCGCCGGGCGAGGTCCATCGCACGGCAGAAGTCCCCCCACTCGGCCTCGTAGGCGGCTCGCTCCGAGGCTGTGAGCGTGACCGGCATGCCGGAGATCGGCACCGGCCCCCAGGGCGCGGCGCGGTGCAGCACGACCGGGGGCCGCTCCTCGTCGAGCCAACCGCGCACCAGCGCCAGGTCCGTGGCGCGGCGGGCGGGATCGGTGGTCCACGTCGCGCCGTGGCGGCCGTGCTCCACGCCGACGCCGTGGCGCTCGAGCGCGGCGGCGAACGCCGCGCCGGGCCGGGCGGTCGAGGTCCACTCCTTCATCGGCTCGCCGAGCACCTGCGCGTAGGCCGGGGCGAGGTAGGGCAGCTCGAGCGGCGTGTGCCCGGGCGTCGCGGTCACGGCGATCACGAACGGTGCGGTGTCGTGGGGCGTGCGGTGCCCCGAGATCTGCGCCCAGAGCTTCCACCGCTTCGTCGTCGTGTTGCGCAGCGCGTGCGCCTCGTCGGCGATGATCACGTCCCACGTGTGGTCCCTGACCTTCTCCAGCCGGTCCCAGGTGATCACCACCCAGTCGAGACCGCCGTCGCCCAGCGCGGTGATGGTGCGGCACCAGTGGCCGATCGTGATCGCGGCGGGCCGGTCGGCGACGACGAGCACGCGTCGTGCGCCGCGTAGGTCGCCCACCGCCGTCGCTGCGAGGACCGCGGCGATCGTCTTGCCGACGCCGGGCTCGTCGGCCAGCAGGAACTGTCGTCCGCCCGCAGCGGCGCGCGCCGCGATCGCGTCGGCCGCCTCGAACTGGATCCGCCGGGGCTCTAGGTCGTCGGTCGGCTCGGGGTCGGGCGTCGGGTCGTCGGGGTTGAGTCCGTTCTCGATGAACCGCCCGAGCGTGTACGGACCCGGGGCGTAGGGCGCGAGGTGCGCGGGCAGGGCGCTCCCGACGTGCAGGTGGGTCGCGACGGCCGGGTGCCAGGTGGCGCCGTCGACCTGGGTCCCGTACGGCACGTCGAGCACCCACCGCCGCTCACCCGGCCCGGCGACCGGCAGTGGCGGCGGCGGTCGCTTCCCGCTGCGGCGCGAGGGCCCGCCGCGTCGACGAGCACCGGATCGTCGAGACGTGGCCACGTCGGGACGGTATCGGCGACCGGCGACCGGCGACGAACAGCGCCGGCTCGCCCGCACCCGCAGACCCCGAGGCGGCTCCGACGATCCGGGACTCCCGTGCCCCACCGGCTGGCGGTGACCTCCTCGGCGACCGGCAGTTCGACGGCGGCGAGACCGACGACGTCGGCGCCGGCGTCGTGCTCGTGCTCAGCACACGTGACTCGGGTCCCAGCCGGATCGTCCCTGGTGCATTCCCGGGTTCATCGTGCCGTCGAAGCCCATGCTCTGCTGGCAGTCGCGCACGTGCTGGCTGAAGTCCTGACCGGTGCTGGTGGAGGCTGCGCCGGTGACGGAGCCGACGGCCACGATGGCCGCTGCCAGAAGGAGGCCGACTGCCGCAGTGAGGGTCGTGGTCATGAGTGGTCGTCCTTGCGTCGTAGCGAGACAGACACTCCGCCTCTCCGCCAGACTGCTGGTGCTCCGGGCCGTGGGTCAGAACCGGATGTCACCACCAGCTGGGTCGAACGGCCCGGCGTGCTCGACGTGCTCGACGTGGACGAGCGGCGTCTGCCGTAGGCCCCAGCTGCACCTGACGGTGAGCGAGATGACGATGTTGCCTGCCTGGGCCCTTCGCTCGACCGTTGCCGGTGTCCGGCTCGCCGCACCTGAGGCGTCCGCTCACGCAGATCCGTGCGTCCGGCTCGCGGCGATGGGACGCGGATCGTCGCTCCCGTCACCACCACCATCAAGGGCTTGTCCAGCGAGGCCCTGGTCGGATCCGACGACGGGCTGCACCACGACTGCGTGATCGCCCTGGACAACGTCATCACGGGTCCCGACCTCGAGCTACCCCTGCTCGCATGACCCGCAGACGCTCCGACAGCAGATCCGCGCGACCCGCGGGCCTCGGTAGGACACCGCCGTCAAGCGGCCGAAGTGACGCCACGGACAGGCCCACCCCGGGCGACACCCCTGTCCCTCGACGAGGCGACGCCGACGCAGTCACCGCGCTCGTGGCCGTGGATGATGGTGGGCATGGAGGTCCTCGGTAGCCGCATCCTGCTGCGTCCGACACAGCTCCACCGGAGTCACCGGTTCTATCGAGACACCCTGGGCCTGGCGATCTACCGCGAGTTCGGGGGCGACGAGTCGCCCGGCGTCGTGTTCTTCACGGGTAACGGCCTCCTCGAGGTCAGTGGTCGGGCGACGGACCCACCGGGGGATGCGATCGCGCTGTGGTTGCAGGTCCGTGACATCGGGGCCGAGCACCGACGCCTGGTGGACGCCGGGGTGCTTGTCCTGAGGGAGCCGCGACGCGAGGGGTGGGGCCTGGACGAGATGTGGATCGCAGATCCGGACGGCGTGCGGATCGTGCTGGTGGAGATCCCGGAGGCGCACCCGCTCCGGCGGGACCCGCGCCACCTCGCCGCTGCCGACGAATGAGGCGCCATGCCGGCTGATCGATGTCCGATCGCGGCAACGTGCCGCACCTCTGGGGCACTCAGATTGCGGCAGGTGAGCGCGCTCGTGGTGAGGCAGCCGCAGCCGGAAGCCGTGACGCGCAGACTCTTGATGGCATCAGGGTGAGAGCGCCGTGGCCAGTCGCGCGATGTCCGCGGGTCCGACCCGGCAACAACCGCCGATCAGACGTGGCCCCTGCATCGACCCAGGTGGTGGCGAGCTCGAGGTCGAACGAGCCCTGCCCCGCCCACGGGTGCGACCGGGCGTCCCACGCCTCGCCGCGGGGGGATAGGCGACACCTGGCTTCCCCGGCACCGAGACCGCCATCTCGACGGCGGTGCGGACGTCGGCGGGCGCGCGGAGCAGCTGACCCCGGCGGCGCGGACCGCCGTACTTCCGGCGCGGACCTCGTAGGCCGCGAGCAGCTCGAGCCGTGGCGCGTGGAAGTCGCGGAGGGTGGCCGCGGAGACGCCGTACTGCCGCGGTATTCAGAGCCGTCCGCCAGCGCGGCACCGTCAGGCCCGACCGAGGCTGCGACCAGCAGCTCCCGCCCGGTCGACGCGACGTCGGCGCCCGCCTCGACGTACGCGCGGTGTACAGCGACGACGCACCGGGGATACGTGGCGAGCGCTGACTGAAGCCAACGTGCTTACGATGGCCCCGTGGCGGTCCGAACGAGCGGCGTGAGGCAGCACAGCATCTGGGCGAGCGTGGTCAGCGACGACGCTCGAAGGCTTCGCGATTGGCTCGTTGGCATCGGATTCACCGAGGACCTCGTCATCCCTGGCGAAGGCGACGGTGCGGTCCACCACTGTCAGCTGGACTGGCCGGAAGGCGGGCGGATCATGCTCTCGAGCACCGGCGAGCGGCCCACCCCTTGCCGGCCCGGCACTAGTTCATTGCACGTCGTCACGGCCGATCCCGACGCGGTGATGGTCAGAGCGCGCGCGCTGCAGGCGACTGTCGTGCACGACCTTGTTGATCAGACCGACTATCCGTCGCGCGACTTCACCATGGCCGACCCCGACGGCAACCACTGGACGTTCGCAACGTTCGCTGGCTAGTGATCGCGTACGAGCCCCCGTCCTCGGCCGATCCGTTGTGGGCGAGGGCGGGGTAGGCCGAAGACATCGCAGCGTCGCGGTGGATTGACGCGCCTCGTCACGTCGACCCGTGCACGTGATCGGAAGGTGCAGAGGTCTGTGCCCCGATGGCTCAGGAGACACCGGAGGGTGGATGACGACGCAGGAAGCTCACCACGAGCTGGGCCGTCTCCCGGGGGTGCGTGAGGGCGAGCAGGTGTCCGGCTCCTCGCACCGTGGAGTTGTCGGCCTGCGGCAGCAGGTGCAGGATGCGGGCGCGGACTTCTGCGAACCACGGACCACTGTGGCTGCCGCCGATGTACAACGCGGGGCACGTGACCCTCGCCGCGTCGTCGCTGCCGAACTCCCAGGAGAGTAGCGCCGGCAGGTCGGACTCGAAGAACGTGTGGGCGTCGCGCTCCATCGCGGCCACGGAGCCCGGCAGGTACCCCGCAGAGCCGATAGACGAACGCACCGTCACCGACCGAGCCGTCGTGGAAGGCATCGCCAACACCGGCCGGCTGGTCACCTCGGCCGCTCTCATCCTGTTCTTCGCCTTCATCGCGCTCTCCACGGTCCCGGCGATCGAGGTCAAGGTCTTGGCCACCACCCTGGCGCTCGGCATCGCTCTCGACGCCGTGATCGTCCGCGGTCTCCTCGCACCAGCCCTGGTCGGCGTGCTCGGCCGCGCGAACTGGACCATGCCCACCTGGCTGGAACACACGCTCCTGCTCCCACGGAGCTCGTCCCAGGCCCACCCAGACGGTGGGACACCCACCCCACCGCCTAGCCCTGCGGGCAGGACAGAGCTTGAGGTGGGGCCGCCATTCTGAACCCCTCGCTGGTGACGGGCCAGCAGGCCCGGACGGCGGAGAACCGAGCAGAACTGCGAACCCCACCAGCCCGCAGAGATCATGCCGCCCGACACCACGAACGACGCCTCGACCGTGGAGACGACGCCCACTGGCGCCGGTGTGACGTGGCCGCTTCGCGGTGCTAGGACGCAGCTCGCGTCTGGTCCTGGCCTTCGCAGCGGCGCTCAACGCGGGCACCCGGCCGTTCCATCACATCAGCTATCCCGGCGGTGTCGGTGGCGCGCTCGTGTTCCACGGCCCACGGCTGACCAGGCGGCTCGACCGCACGATTCATCGGCTCCACCGCCGCCTCGATACCGACTCCGATGCGGCCCTCGCCCGACGGATGTACGTCCCGGTCGGCTGGGACCCCTTCTTTCGCGACACCATGACGCTCGAGGAGGTCTACCGTTGCGGCGCCGGCCACTATGACTTCCACCGAGCCCAGCTCACCCTCGACTGACGTCGCCCACCGCCGATACGGCAGCAGGGCAGCGGGCGGTCTCGGCCGAGCGACGGGCGGCTACCTCGGGCGCGCGACGGTTCGATGCGCTCCGACGGCACCCCCAGAGCAGGACCCTCAACCCGGTCGTGTTCGGCAGACCCGCGCACGAGCGGGCATGGGCGACCCGGGCGGTGCTTGGTGAGGAGCCAGTGGATCGCTGAGTGCCGATGGACACCGCGATGGCGGTAGACGTCGCCTCGCCCGCTGCGGGGCTTGTCGCGATGCGGCGCATCGAGACGCGAGCCGCTCGTGCCTCCTATGCGTGGTCAGATCGTGAGTGTGACCACGCCGATGACAAGCAGGGCGAGCAGGACAAGGGTGGTGGCCAGGACCGTGTTCCGGCTGGCGTTCGTGCGTCGGAGGATGATGGCGAGTGGTCCGATGGGTGCGAGCGGCATGGGGGTCTCTCTTCCGGCATTGACGGACGGGGCAGATCGAAGGACGCCAGCTGCGACCCGCCAGGACGGGACGGCCGCCTCGTCGGCGCCCTCCAGCTCGGCGAGCCACTGCTCGCGGTATCGATCCCGAGAATCGGGAACGACCAGGACGGACGCCAGGCGGACAACGAGCCGCATCGACCTGGTCATACGGGTGCGCCCTCCGTGCCGCCCAGTGCGGCGGTCCGGGCAGGTCGAAGCCAGGACCGTTCGACGATGAGGTCGACGGCGGCGTCGGCTCCGGACGGGGTGAACTGGTAGAGGCGGCGCCGAGGACCGGGACGGGCGTCATCGGACTCCCAGACCGACTCGACCCACCCGGCCCGCTCCAGTCTCTCCAGGATCGGGTAGACGGTGCCCGGCGCTCGTCCCGTGGTTCGGACGATCTGAAGACCCCAGACAGCATCGCCGTCAGCCCGCAGTGCGCGCAGCACATCGAGCGTCGCTCCGGTCACGCGACTGAGACGATCCATCGGCTTAGTCTATCTATATCGAGATAGTGCTGACAAGGCTTGCTTGCGGTGTGACGTGGCCCTTTCGCGGCTTTGACGCGCCTCCGGACCGCGCGAATCGGCAGATCCGGTCGAACGACCTTGATCGGCCTCCAGAGGTGTACGGGCCGTGACTCTTATGCTGCCCTCGTGAAGATCGTCGTGGGCGTCACGGATAACCGGTGGGCTGCGTCCTTGCGCGATCGGCGCGACCTCACCGAAGCGAACTTCTGGCAGCCCTCCCCGCACGGCTTCAAAGCACTGTCGCCAGGCGAGCCGTTCCTCTTCAAGACCAAGGACCCGAAGAAATTTAAGGGCCTCGACATTCCCGGGTATCACCTGGTTGGCGGCGGGTTCTTCGACGAGTACGTCGAGTTGAGGGTCAGCGAGGCTTGGATGCTCTGGGGAGCGGCCAACGGGGTGTCGAGCGAGCTGAGCTGCTTGCGCGAGCTCATGCGTACCGGGCGCAGAAGGGATCGCCGTCGATTGACCCTGACCCGACCATCGGCTGCGTGGTCCTGCGCAATATCTTCTTCGCCGAGCCAGGCGAGGAACTCCGAGAGCCCGAGAACTGGTCGAGGAACATCGTGACGTATGCCGGTTACAACACCGAGGAGGTCGACGCGCGCACGGACACAGGTTACGTCGAGCGCGCCTTCGCGGCGCTGCAACAGCGCGCGCGGATCGACTTCACATGGGAACCAGACCTGCGGGGGGTCGAACTTGACTGGCAGGGAGCGCGCTACGGCCAGCCCGTCCTCGTCCGGCCACGGATGGGGCAGGGTCACTTCAAGCGTGCCGTGGCTGATGCCTACCGGCACCGATGTGCGGTCACAACCAGCGCAACCTTTCCGAGTCTCGAGGCAGCCCACATCCGACCATTCGCTGAGGGCGGTCAGCACGCCGTTTCCAATGGGCTTCTGCTTCGTACCGACGTGCACCGTTTGTACGATCGCGGCTACCTCAGCGTCGATGCCGACCTGCGCCTCAGAGTCTCGCCACAGTTGCGCGAGCATGGGTGGAACGGTGTGGAGTTCTACGAGCGCGAGGCCGCCGGTTACAAGATCCCGGCTCCCAGTGACGCCAGCAACCAGCCCAACCGCGACGCTCTCGCCTGGCACTTCGAGACCACATTCCGGGCCGCGTGATCGACCCGGCACCGCCCGGCTCGCGCGCGCAACGCGGTAAGACACTGGCCGCTTCGCGGCGAAAGGACGCACATCCACGAACGGTCGAATCACAGGGGATCAGAAGTCCTGCTGGCCTGGCCGTCCTGTGCGCTCGGTCAACCGGGTTGTGACGTCGGCAACGCAGCTCTTTGGGCACGTACGCTGGCTTTTATGACTCTTCGGACGAGCGGTGTGCGACAGCAGAGCGTCTGGGCGAGCGTCGTGAGCAACGATGCGCGGGCCCTTCGCGGGTGGCTGCTTGCTCTCGGTTTCACCGAGGACCTGCTGATCCCCGGCGAGGATGTGGACGCGATTCACCACTGTCAGCTGGACTGGCCCGAGGGTGGGCGGATTCTGCTCTCGAGTACGGGTGAGCGCTCCACTCCGTGCCGGCCAGGCATGAGTTCGTTGCACGTGGTGACCGCGACTCCGGACGCAGTGCTGGCGCGAGCACGCGCGTTGGAGGTGACGGTCGTGCACGAGATGGTCGACCAGACGGACTACCCGTCGCGCGACTTCACGATTGCTGACCCTGACGGCAACCACTGGACATTCGCCACCTTCGCCGGCTGACGCACGCACGTGCCACTTCTGTCGCGGTGGAAGGACGCAACAACCGTTGGGTGGTCTACGGTGCCTGCATGGTTAGACGGCCGGACAAATTGCCCGACTCGGACCAGGGGCACGAGAGTCGATTACGGCGGGCTCAGGACCGCATGAAACAGCTGTTGTCATGTCGCATGGCCCAGGACGCTGGAGCACCCACGATGGGGACTCGGTTCACCGTCTGGGTGACTGAGAGCGGGCAGGCCAAGAGGCCAGAGATGCACATCTCCGACCTTGAGAGCGTTGCATACGCGGCCATGCTCGCCCGTCCCTTCACGCTGCGCAATGAAGCTATCTACGGACCTGATGTTTCCACGTCGCTATTGCGGTTTGCGACGAACGACGAGCAGCGGACCATGTCCGCCCAACTCGAGCTTCTTTGGACCAAGCTTCCGGGCACTCGGATGCACATGTTCGCCAGTCGCGCTGACGGCATCCCGCTACTCCCGGTCGAGGGCGTGACGGATGCCGTGGTCGCCGACCGAGTCCTCTACTCGCAACTCGCACACGCTGACGACGCCAGCGACCTCTTGGAGCACATCAGCACAACTGAACAGCAGTGGAGTCTTGAGGGGTACGTGGGTGATCTTCTCGCTACCGCGGCGCACCAGCAAGCGGTGCTGAGGCTCGTGCGCCCCGATCTATGCGAGGAGCTTTCGCCGTGGGCTGGCTCGCCGAATACCGTATTCGAGCGCATGGGCGCTGAGATGCGGGCTCCCGAAGATTGTGGCGAGGTCCCGTAGCGACATTGGTCGATCGCGGCGAAAGGACGCACGTCCTGAATCGCACTTATCGCGGCATGAGGGGCGTCTCTGGATGCGACACGTGTTCGACGCTGCCAGTGACACTCACGCACTTGCTCCGCCATGCTGTCGCCGAAGCGGCGCGATGCCCGCGGCCCTTCTGCCCGATCCGGACCTCGGCTGGTGCGCACGTTCCTGCCAGCGGCGGTTGGGCGTCGCCGGTCCGCGGCTATCGACGCCGAGACGCGTGTCTACGCGTCCAAGCTGACCATCGCGTCATCGGCGCCACCGACTGCGTCCCATGCCTCGCGCAACCGCGTCTGCGTTTCGATCAGCCACGCCGTCATCTCCGGCCAGCGCTCGCGGTCGAAGATGTCGTCGAATGACGACGTCAGGTACACGCGGGCGGCCTTGTGACCCTCCATCGGATCCCAGACTGCAGGCTCACGTAGAGCCGCTTCGAATTCCACTCGTTTTGAGTGCAGGCGCTTCCATCGAGCTATCGCCAACTCTGGATCATCGGCTTGGAAGTAGATCTGTGACGAAAGGTTGTCCCGGGTCCAGACCATCGAGCCCAAAATGCCTTTGGAGCCGAACCGAGTGTCACAGAACGGCTGCTTCGACGTGTTTCGTCGCGTCCACCTAGGCCGTTCGGTCCGGATTACTGACAGCGCCTGGTCCCAGAACTCGCGATAGATTTCAGCTTTCCGACCGGACTCGCCCGTCGACAACGACGTGACCTTCTTGACGTGCTTATTCCAGTCGTTGGGCTGCGCGACCAATTCAAAATTCGGGGCCGGTTCCGAATCGCCGATACGAACGACCTGGATAACAACGCCGAAGACGCGGGTGTTCTCGTCGGTCCGTTGGTTCAACCAGTCGATAGCGGCCCGATGCTCGGCGCGGAAACCTGTGGTAATCCATACGATGGTGGTGGGATCTGTACCTGCGGCGTATGTGATGATCTGGCCCAGGTGGGAATGGTCAGATATCTCGAGCTGGTTCTCGACAATTACGACCTCACCCGTCGACTCGTCTGACCCCTTAAGATCCAGCTTGAAACCGCCGACCGGATGCTCCGCCTCCTCGAGAATCAGGTCCATCCCAAGAAGGTCGCTCAGCACGTCGACGTTGTCGAGGAGCCACGGCGTGAAGTCATGAGCCTCATGGGTCCACACCAGTCGAGGTTGCACGTTCGTCAGTCGCCCGAGCGATGCCCTCTTGACAGCCACAGCAGCAGAGTGCCACATGAGTACGTGCTCGTCCTGGTGCTGGTGGCCTCCGACGAGGCATGTGCGGGGCTCGGACGTCCGGGAGCTGCGCGTGAACAAGAATGATCCGTGACGATGCCTGACAGACTTGCCGCCCGTCTCCCGGGTGTCCTATCTGGCATCGTCGCGGGCGATTACGTTCGTCAGGCTGCCGGCTCTGGCGAGTGAGGGCTCGCTGCGGGGTGACCGGGTGCCGGCTTCGGCGGGCGCGCCCGCCGCGCTCAGCATGGGACCGCGGCAACTGTCCCGCCGACAACGGTTGGGGACGTGGCCGCTTCGCGGCGGAGTGACGCGTTTGATCGTTGGGGCGGCTGCCGTCATGGAGTGCTGGCATCAGGGGAGCGAAGGATCGGGATGATCAAGAGCGAACTCCTCGGCGAACTGCCGTCGATGAGGTCCTCGTCCAGGAGCCACTCGACGGCGCGTCGCCGGGCTCGCACATCACGTAGCGCATGCCATGCCGAGATCAATCCGGGGTGGTGATCATACAGTTGGTGCTTGAAACGTCGGAACGCTCCCCGTCCCTGCAACGTTCCGGGCAGGCGTCGGCCGGCCGCACGGTCGCTGACGCCCTCGGCGAGTCGACCATGTCCTGGTACCAGACGTACGACGGCAGCGGATCGATGAGAATCAGATCCAGCTCTTCCAACTCGACTGGGTTCTGCCCGTCGATGCCGGTGTCGCTGGTCCAGAACGTCACTTCACCCGTTTGGGAGTCGATGAGCCATCGGTGCTCGTAGTCGGTCTGATCTGCGAGCGCGGCTGCGATCTCCTCAACGTCGATTCCAGCCAGGTCGAGCATCTGCTCAGGCTAGAACGCCAGCCCGGCGTCCTGGAAGATCGCAGAACGACGCGAGCCACGGGGCGAATTTGCCTGGAATGGTGCAGGGCCAGACTGGCGCGGTCCGCAGCCGGTCAGTGCGTTCCGTGCCCACTGGGCTGGGCTGGCGTCGTGTCGGTCGACCCGGAGGGACGAGCTCAGCGCACCGCCGGGACGGTCGCGCCGGGCGCCACGCGGACGCATCCGTCGATAATGGGGCGGCGGGTTTCCGTGCTGCAGGAGAGTATGGGCCGCGATGCTCACCGCGCTCCGCAACTACGCCACGCCGCCGTCATCCCTCGCCGGCCGCCTGTCGGTGCAGTCGCTGCTCTTCGCCACGGGCGAGGGCGCATTTCTGGCGGGGTCCGCCGTCTACTTCGGCGTCATCCTGGGGCTGTCGCTGGGACAGGTCGGCGTCGGGCTCACGGCGGCCGCCGCCGCCAGCTTCCTCGTCGCAGTACCGGCCGGGAAGCTCGTCGACCGGTTCGGCCCCAAGCGGATGTGGTCGCTGAGCGCCCTCCTACAGGCCGCGTCGTTCCTCGCCTGGCCGTTCATCGACAGCTTCCCGCAGTTCATCGCTCTCGCAGTGGTGATGGAAGTGACGGGCAGCCTCGGCGGTGCGGCTCACGGCGCGTACGTCCTCGACGTGCTGCCGCCCGGTGAGCGCGTGGAGTCCCGGGCTTACATGTATTCCGCGCTCAACGTGGGATTCAGTGTCGGAGCATTCCTGGGCGGCGGCGCCATCGCCTTCGGCGCCGACGTGTTGCGCTGGGCCCCTGTCCTCACCGCGGTCCTCTTCGTGGTCAACGCGGTGGCGATCCTCCGGCTGCCGGACGCCTCACACGTCCGTTCGACCGAGCCTCGCCGGCTGCCGGAGGGGCCGCCGGCCATCCGCAACCGCAGCTGGCTCGTCGTGACCTTCCTGACCGGGGTGCTGTGGTCCAACCAGGTGCTGCTCCACACGGTGATCCCCCTGTGGCTGGTCATCGAGACCGACGCGCCCCACGAGCTGGTGGCGCTGCTCTTCGCGACCAACACCGTGATGTGCATCGTGCTGCCCCGGCTGACCTCACGCGGCATCCACGACATCGACACCGCTCTGCGCGCGGTGCGGCTCTCCGCGGGCTTCTTCGCCCTCACCTGCGTCGTCACGCTCGCCACCCACGAGACCGTCGGCTGGGTCACGGTCGTGTTGTTCTTCGTCGGTCACATCGTCCTGACCTGGGCCGAGCTCTATCTCTCGGCCTCTGGGTGGACCTTCGAGGCCGAGCTGATGGATCCTCGCCGGCGAGGGGACTACCAGGGCGTCTCCGAGCTCGGCAACACGCTGGGCCGGTTCTGGGCGCCAGCGGTCTACGGCTTCCTCGCGATGGAGTGGGGCGCCTTCGGCTGGCTCACCATCGCCGCCATCGTCGGCGCCGCGGCGGCTGCCATGCACCCGGCGACCCGCGCCGGACGGCGCTACCTCGAAGAGCACGTCCCGTCCGATGTGCTCGCCGACGCACGTGCCGGTGCTCCCACGGACGCGCCGTCCCCTCCGACCACGCTGACCGAGCCGCTCGATCCCGGCACCACCATCACCGACACCCCATTGCCGCGCTGAGCACGTCACAAGCCGAAATCCGGGTTGCTGGCTCGGGCGTGGCCATCGCGACGGTGGAG
Source organism: uncultured Actinomycetota bacterium (assembly GCA_963728085.1). Lineage (GTDB taxonomy): Bacteria > Actinomycetota > Actinomycetes > Propionibacteriales > Nocardioidaceae > Nocardioides. The sequence goes on from CAVSIQ010000004.1 coordinate 449,034, forward strand.
GCGCATCTGCTGGGCGAGAGCATGACTGCTGCGCTAGCGGTTGCCGACGGATGGGACGGCAGAGGCTCGGGACGACCGATCTTGGAGCCGGCACGCCTACGCGGCTCCGCCGGCGAACGCGTGCGCGTTCACGTTCCGGAGGAGGTCGACGTCGACTCGCAGACGTCCGGAAAGATCACGCGCTGGCCGCCGAGTCGCAGCGCGATGGCAGAGATGTCAACGCCCACGACCATCAGCGCCATCGCGGCTGAGGACGCACCGTCGCCCCGCTGTCCACGTGCCGCCGTGCCCCTCCCGGTGCAGACTGGTCATCGCACAGAGGAGGACTTTCAATGGCGGAGCTCGTCGTCGATCTCATCACCTCGCTGGACGGGTACGCCTCCGCGGAGGGCTGGCCCGGCTGGTGGGGCCTGCAGGGACCGGAGTACCTCGAGTGGTTGGGCGAGAGTCGCGAACGGGACTACCTGCTCCTGATGGGCGCCAACACCTACCGGCTCATGTACGGCCTGACGAAGGGGGCGAACCAGGGACGGACGTCGTGGGAGGCATGTCCAAGATCGTCTTCTCGACGTCGCTGACCACACCGCTGCAGTGGGAGAACTCGACCGTGGTTGCCGGCGACGCTGCAGAGGCTGTGCGGGAATTGAGGGACACCGGACAGTCCATGCGCACGATCGGCAGCCTTGCTCTTTGCCGGTCGCTGTTGGTGGCCGGGCTCGTTGACCGGTTCCGCGTGGTGATGTTCCCCGTGATCACCGGCGCGACGGGCCACGAGCGGATCTACGATGGCTACCCCGACGTTGCCCTCAAGATGACCGAGAGCCGCACCTTCGACGGTCAGATCCAGCTGGTCGAGTACGTGCCGACGGTGCTGGAAGGCCCGCCGGGCACGTCCTGACGGTGGGTCTCCACCGCGACGTCGCCCAGATCGCCCACCAACACGGTCACGACCGGGTTCGCGGCGGTGTGGCGCCTTCTTCGCATTCTTGACCGGGCGGTCAATCAAGCGCATGCTGGAGGTGATCGATCCGTCCGAGGAGCGACGGGTCCGGGTACGAAGGTGAGGATCAGTCATGCAGAGGTGGACTCGATGGCAGGACTGGGTGGCGTTGCTGGCCGGCGGCTACGCGGCGCTGTCGCCCGATGTGGACAACGACGGACACCACCGCGACGTGGACGATGGTGGTCCTGGGGGTCGCGACCGTGGCGGTGTCGCTGTGGTCGTTGGCGATGCCGGATGATCGGATCTCGGAGTATGCGCTCGTGCTCATGGGCGCACTGTTCATCGCCTCCCCGTGGGTGATGGGCTTCGACAACCTCGACAACATGGCCCTGGCGGCCGTGATCGTCGGTGTGGTCACGATCGTCGCCGGCGTCCTGGCCATGCCCGAGGTCGAACACAGGATGCATCTGCACCACGGACCGATCGCGCACTAGGCCGTGCTGCGTGAAACCGGATCGACGGGCGGACCGTGTCACGACCTCCGGCCTGCCCGTCGCTGGCTCTCCACGTCCCCGACGACCGTCCCGGGAGCACGATGGTCGCGACTGACCGCCGTGCCCGCATCCTGGATGCAGCCGAGGAGCTCTTCGCCGTCGACGGTTTCGACGCGACGCCGACGGCCCGTGTCGCCGATGCCGCACACGTGCCGAAGGGGCTGGTCTTCTACTACTTCCCACGCAAGATCGACCTGCTCTTGACGTTGTTGCAGGAGCGGTTGCCGACCCCCACGAAGGACGCCCTCGTGGGCGTCGTACGTCGTGGCGACCTGGCAGGGTCGTTGCTGGCCATGCACCGACGGCTCGGGCTGGAGGAACACGACTCGCTGGTCCTGCGGACGATCATCTTCCGCGAGAGCAGCACTCACCCGGAGGTGCGTGATCACCTGCGCCGGCTGCGCCGCTCCCTGGTGGAGCTCACCGAGTTGGCGCTGAACCAGGCCGTCGAATGGACCGTGGCGACGAGGCTGAGCCGCCAAGCCGCCGAGACGTTCGTCTCGGTGATGCTGGACCATGCCAATGCGCGGAGGGCAGGGGGTGCTCATCTCGATGTGCACGGTGCGGCCACCGTCGTCGCCTTGGCGGTGGGTGAACCGGGCTCAGACTGAGCCGGCGCTCCACCTCCACGAGGGGCCGTGCGGGTGCCCCAGAGCCGGGTCGTGATCCGCACGTTCGCATCGTCGGGCACGCCGTACATGCCGAGGAAGACACGCGGAGCCAGCGCCGCAGCTGCACCGAACCCGACCGACCCGATCCCCACTGCCTTCTGGACGTCATCTGCAGCAGCCTGGTCTTCTCCCCGTGGCTCAGATCGAAGCGGCGCCGCGCCGCTCGAGTTCACGCTACGGACTCACGCGGCGTCGCGACTGCCACGAGCCTGACCGGCCGCGTCATGATGCGCTACGACGCAGCCAGCGCGCTACCGGGCGGAGACGCGACTCAGGGCTGCCGAACCGTTCGGACCCCCACCGCGCGTCGCGCGTCGAGGTGCCGACAGGGGACGGCCTCGACCTCGCGTGTGGCAGCGTGCCCGGTCAGGGCGTGGCCACCGCCCCGACCACGACCGGGCACGGCAGCGCCTCAGAACGCAGCCTCGTCCAGCTCCATCAGCGAGGAGTCGGTGGCCTCCGCCACGGCCCGCTCGGCGCTCAGGCGCGGCAGCTGCTGCTGGCAGAAGAACTGCGCGGCGGCCACCTTGCCCTCGTAGAAGCGCTGGTCGCGGCCGGCGTCGCCGGCCAGGGCGGCCAGGGCGACGTCGGCCTGGCGCAGCAGCAGCCAGGCGCACACCACGTCGCCGAGCGCCATCAGCACCCGCGTGGTGTTCAGGCCGACGCGGTAGATCGCGGCCGGGTCCTCGGTGGAGGCCGTCAGCTCGTTCACCAGGTGCGCGACGATGGCGTGGGCGTCCTTCAGCGCGGTGGCCAGCAGCGCCCGCTCGTTCTTCAGGCGGCCGTTGCCGGCCTCGCTGGTCAGGAACGCGCTGATCTCGCCGGACAGGTGGCCCAGGGCGCGGCCCTGGTCCTTGACGATCTTGCGGAAGAAGAAGTCCTGGCCCTGGATGGCGGTGGTGCCCTCGTAGAGGGTGTCGATCTTGGCGTCGCGCACGTACTGCTCGAGGGGGTAGTCGGCCAGGAAGCCCGAGCCGCCGAGGGTCTGCAGCGACTCGGTGCCCAGCACCTGCCAGGACCGTTCCGAGCCGTAGCCCTTCACGATCGGCAGCAGCAGGTCGTTGACGGCCGCGGCGAGCGCGTCGGGCACGCCGGCGTGCTCGGCCAGCATCACCTGGTCCTGCCAGGTCGCGGTGTAGAGCACCAGCGCGCGCATCGCCTCCGCGGACGACTTCTGCGCCATCAGCGAGCGGCGCACATCGGGGTGGTGGGTGATCGTCACGCGCGGGGCGGTCTTGTCGGCCGCGCGGGCCAGGTCTGGCCCCTGGACGCGGGTGCGGGCGTAGTCGAGGGCGTTCAGGTAGCCGGTGGACAGCGTGGCGATGGCCTTGGTGCCCACCATCATCCGGGCGTTCTCGATGACCTGGAACATCTGCGCGATGCCCTGGTGCACCTCGCCGAGCAGCCAGCCGCGGGCGGGCTCGCCGCCGCCGACGCTCGTGTCGCCGAAGGTGACCTCGCAGGTGTTGGAGACCTTGAGGCCCATCTTGTGCTCGACGCCGGTGACGTAGGCGCCGTTGCGCTCGCCGGTCAGCTCGCCGGACTCGTGGTCGAAGTGGTGCTTGGGCACCAGGAACAGGCTCAAGCCCTTCGTGCCCGGGCCGCCGACGCCCTCGACGCCCGCGGGGCGGGCCAGGACGAGGTGGAGGATGTTCTCCTGCAGGTCGGACTCGGCCGAGGTGATGAAGCGCTTGACGCCCTCGATGCTCCACGAGCCGTCGTCGTTCGCGGTCGCGCGGGTGCGGCCCGCGCCGACGTCGGAGCCGGCGTCGGGCTCGGTGAGCACCATGGTGGCGCCCCAGCGTCGCTCGACCATGATCTCGGCGATGCGCTGGTCGCGGGCGTTGCCGTTGCGGTGCACCACGGCGGCGAACGCCGGGCCGCAGGCGTACATCCACACCGGGGCGTTGGCGCCGAGGACGAGCTCGCCCAGCGCCCAGGTCAGGCTGGACGGCGCGGGCTGTCCACCGAGCGCCTCGGGCAGCTGGAGGCGCCAGTACTCCGCCTCCATCCAGGCCTGGTAGCCGGCCTTGAACGAGGCCGGCACGGGGGCGGTGTGGGTGGCGGGGTCGAAGACCGGCGGGGTGCGGTCGGACTCGACGTAGGAGGCGGCGAGCTCCTCGCGGGAGAGCCGGTCGACCTCGGCCAGGATCTCGCGGGCGGTATCGCCGTCGAGGTCGGCGAACGGCCCGGTGCCCAGCACCTCGTCGCGGCCCAGGACCTCGAAGAGGGTGAACTCGAGGTCGCGCAGGTTGCTGCGGTAGTGGGTCATGGAGGTCGGCCGCCTTCGGGTCGGGAGGGGAGCGAGGAGGGTGCGGAGGGTGCGGGTGGGACACGATGTTACCGCTCGGTCTACCAGGCGGTAACTTGAATCGTAGGCGGGGTCCGCGGACCCGGCAAGACGACCCCGCGACGCGGCGTCTGGGACACTCGGGGAGTGCGCGTCTCCGCCAAGTCCGACTACGCCCTGCGTGCGCTCATCGAGATGGCGCGCAGCGACGGGGACGCCGCCACCAGCGCGGAGGCGCTCGGCGGTCGCCAGGACATCCCGCGCGGATTCCTCCAGGCGATCCTGGCCGACCTGCGCCGCGCGGGCATCGTGCGCTCGCAGCGCGGCCAGTCCGGCGGGTGGCGCCTGGCCCGGGAGGCGAGCGCGGTGAGCGTCGCCGACGTCATCCGCGCCGTCGACGGCCCGCTGGTCTCGGTCTACGGGCTGCGGCCCGAGGAGGTCAGCTACAACGACTCGGCGCAGGTGCTCCAGCAGGTCTGGGTGGCCGCGCGCTCGTCGCTGCGCGAGGTCTTCGAGGAGGTCTCGCTGCACGACCTCGCCTCCGGCGCGCTGCCGGCGCCGGTCGCGGCGCTGACCCAGGACGAGGAGGCCTGGCGCCCCCACTGAGAGCGCGCGGGGCGGCCAGGTGGCCCGGGCGGCCCAGGCGGCTCAGGCGGCGCCGACGCGACGCAGGCGCCGCGGGCCGGTCTCGGCCAGGCGCGACTCGAGGGTCTCATTGCGCCGGGTCAGCCGCTCCACCTCGTGGCGCGCCTCGGCCAGCGCCCGGGCGAGGTCGAGGACCGAGCCGGCCAGGTCGTCGTCGGCGCGCGGTGGTTCGAGGTCGGCCAGGTCTCCGCGCACGTCGTGCCCGCCGGCGAGGACGGCCTCGCGCCAGGTGGCGACCCGCTCGCAGAGGCGGTCGTGGGAGAGCGCGTCCAGGGGGCGCGGCGGCACCGCGGGCCCGGTGGGCTCGAGGCCGTCGACGGCCAGCGAGCGGGTGCCGAAGCCGACCACCCGGCCGAGCGCGTGCCAGGCAGCCGTGCGGCCGTCCTCGCCGGGCGGGACGACGACCACGTGCAGCCGCTCGGGGGAGCGGACGGCGCCCGACCAGCGGGCGACGACGGAGGCGAGGTCGCGCTCGGGGTCGCCGGGCTCCACCCACCCGTCGGGCGCGGCCACGGTGAGCACCACGTGCACCCTCAGGCCCGGCAGCTGCGAGACGAGCAGCTCGATCTGCTCCGGGGTCGCCCCGGCCAGGGCGGCCTGGCTGACGAGCACCGTCGAGCGGCCCTTGAGGGCGCGGCGGCAGATGCCGGCCCAGGCGCCCTCGACCTCCTTGCGCTTGAAGCCCCACTCGCGGTGGCGGCGCCGGACCTCGATCGCGGCCCGGAAGGACTCCTCACGCGCCTTGGTCGGCACCAGCACGTCGAGCTCGGCGAGCCGGGTGCGGTGCCGCTGGACGGCGGTGTCGACGACCTCGCCGGACTCCGCCAGGCCGATGTGCAGGTAGACCGCTCGCTTGCCCATGGTGCCAGCGTGGCGCGGTCAGGTCACCGCGCGGCCGACGCCGGGTGAACGGCGGGTGGCCGCTCGTCGACGCCGAGGAAGGGCTCAGCCCGGGACGCCGTCGGTGGCGCGCCGGAGCCAGGACAGCAGCGGGCGCAGGGCGCGCCAGTCCTCGCGGACCAGGTCGAGGACCTCGGGGGTGTGGATGACCGGCTCGAAGCCGTAGCTCTTCTCCCCGAGCACCTGCTTGTGGCGCAGCAGGTCGATGCGGGGGTGGTCGGCGGGCCAGCCCCGTGGGCTCGTCTTGAGCTTCTCGCCGCCGACGCTGAACCCGGCCCTCTCCAGCGTGGTCAGCGTGCGCTGGAGCACCGGGCCGGTGCGCTCGTCGGCCATCGCCTCGCGGATCGCGGCCAGGCGCGGCGGCTCGGCGTGGTAGCAGCCGGCGCCCACCCGCACCCCGCGCGGCGCGACCTCGACGTAGAAGCCCATCCCGGGCCCGGCCGGCACGAAGCCGCCCTGGTGGGTCTTGTAGGGCGTCTTGTCCTTGCTGAACCGCACGTCGCGGTAGGGCCGGAACACCGTGACGCTGCCCCCGTCGGGGGAGAACTCGCCGGCGAGGGCCTCCAGCAGCGCCGTCATCGGCGCGCGGACGCATCGCTCGTAGGTCTCGCGGTGGGCCTCCCAGAACGAGCGGGTGTTGTCCACCTCGAGGTCGTCGTAGAAGTCCAGGGCGGCGACGGGGAAGCCGGCGAACTGCACCGCCCCAGCCTAGGCGGGGCCCCGCACCGAGATCGCGGGAGGCAGGGCGTGGAGCGGACGACGAGACTCGAACTCGCGACATCGACCTTGGGAAGGTCGCGCTCTACCAACTGAGCTACGTCCGCAGGCGACCGGCGCACCGGTCGGGCACGAGGATAGACGATCCGCGACCGCTCAGGCGCCGCCGGGGGAGACCGGCCGGCCCAGTGCCGGGTAGCGCGGACCCAGACCGTCGCCCGAGGAGCGTCCCGTCAGGCGCCGCCGCACCCACGGGAGGGCCGCGTCGCGGGTCCAGACGAGGTTCTCCCGCAGCTGCTCGCGGCGTGGCAGCGGCTCCGCCGCGCGGGGCACCGGCCTCGGCAGGTCGTGGGCGACGCCGAGCGACGGCGAGCACCTCGTGGGCCATCCGCAGGTGCCCGGCTGGGCCCATGTGCATCCGGTCGGCGTCCCAGTAGCCCCAGTCGCGGTACTCGTGCAGGCGCCAGAAGTCGACGACCTCGGCGCCGTGGTGGGCCGCGGCGGTCGCGCACCAGCTCGTTGTACAGCGCGAACCGGGCCCGCACCGGGCGGTAGATGGCCGAGCCGCCGGGGTCGAAGGCGGTGAACACGAGCAGTCGGGCGCCGGTCGCGGCCAGACGGCCCAGGGCGGCGTCGTAGCGCCCGACGAGGCCGTCGAGGTCGACCGTGGGGCGCAGCACGTCGTTGGCGCCGGCGTAGATCGTGACCAGGTCGGGCGCCAGCGCCAGGGCGGGCTCGACCTGCTCGGCGAGGATCGCGTCCAGCTTGCGACCGCGGATGGCGAGGTTGGCGTAGCCGAAGTCCTCGGGTGCGGCGGCGGCGAGCACCTCCGCGACCCGGTCGGCCCAGCCGCGCAGGCCGTTCGGGCGGGTGGGGTCGGGGTCTCCGACGCCCTCGGTGAAGGAGTCGCCGAGGGCGACGAAGCGGCGGGGTTCGTGGGGCTGCGCCATGGCGCCATCCTGCCCGCCGACCCGGCCGCCTCCCGCACCCGGTGCGCAGCGGTCTCCTCGACGGCGCGCGGCGCGGCGGCGGTAGGTTCTCAGGCGTGCTGCTCTCCGACCGTGACGTCCTGGCCGAGATCGACGCGGGCCGCATCGCGATGGAACCCTGGGACGAGGCGATGCTCCAGCCCTCGTCGATCGACGTGCGCCTCGACCGGTTCTTCCGGGTCTTCGAGAACCACAAGTACCCGCACATCGACCCGGCCGCCGACCAGTCCGACCTGACCCGGATGGTCGAGCCCGACGGCGACGAGGCGTTCATCCTGCACCCCGGCGAGTTCGTGCTCGGCTCGACCTACGAGGTCGTCACCCTGCCCGACGACATCGCGGCGCGCGTCGAGGGCAAGTCCTCGCTGGGCCGCCTCGGCCTGCTCACCCACGCCACGGCCGGCTTCGTCGACCCGGGCTTCTCGGGCCACGTCACGCTGGAGCTGGCCAACGTCGCCACGCTGCCGATCAAGCTCTACCCCGGGATGAAGATCGGGCAGTTCTGCTTCTTCCGGCTCTCCTCGCCCTCGCAGCACCCCTACGGCTCGGCCAGGTACGGCTCGCGCTACCAGGGCCAGCGCGGGCCCACGCCGTCGCGCTCGTTCCAGGGCTTCCACCGCACCCCGATCTGAGCCGCCGCACGACCCCGCCCGCGGTGCGGACCCTCCTGGTCGATCTCAGTATGGTGAGGCTACCCTTACTTAGGACGACCTAACTAGAGGAGAACCGTGCGCCCCCTCCACCCCCCGGCCCGTCCCCCGGCCCGTCCCCTGGCCCGTCGCCTGGGCCTGGCCACGAGCCTGGTGGCGGCCACCGCCCTGGCCGCCGCCTGCAGCACCGGCCCGAGCGGCGGCGAGAGTGCCGCCGACGCCGTCGAGCCCGCGACCGCGGCCGACGCCGGCGCGTTCCCGGTCACCATCGAGCACGCCCTCGGCTCCACCACGATCACCGACGAGCCCAGCCGCGTGGTGTCGGTCGGCTACGCCGAGGCCGACTTCCCGCTCTCGTTGGGCGTCGTGCCCGTGGGTGCGGCCAAGATCAGCTACGCCGGCAACGACGCCTTCTCCACCGACTACTTCGACGCCGCGCTGGCCGAGATCGACGGCGCCGAGCAGCCCGAGCGCCTCGACGAGACCGACGGCGTCCCGGTGGACAAGATCGTTCGGCTGGAACCGGACCTGGTCACCGCCACCCAGTCGGGGATCACCCAGGACGAGTACGACCAGCTGACCGAGGCCGGCATCCCGGTCGTGGCCTACCCGGAGGCGCCCTACACCACCACGTGGCAGCAGTCGCTGGAGATGGTCGGCAGGGCCCTGGGACGCTCCGAGAGGGCTGCCGAGGTCGAGGCCGAGACCCAGCAGCTGATCGACGACACCGCCGCGCGGTTCCCCGAGCTGGAGGGCGCGACGTTCGTCTTCGGCGGGCCCAACGCCGGTGACGTGTCCTCGTTCTACGTCTACACCGTGGAGGACAACCGCCCCCGGCTGCTCACCGAGCTGGGCATGGAGAACGCCGACATCGTCAAGGAGCGCAGCGAGCCGGGGCAGTTCCTGTTCAACATCTCCGCCGAGCGCGCCGCCCAGCTCGACGCCGACGTCTTCCTCACCTACGCCGCCAACCAGGCCGAGGTCGAGGACCTGGCCACCAACCCGCTGACCCGGCAGATCCCCGCGATCGCCGACAACCGGTGGTACGCCACCGTCGACGTCACCGAGGCCGTCGGCTTCTCCGCGCCCTCCCCGCTCTCCCTGCCCTCGGCGCTGGCGAACTACGTGCCGAAGGTCGCCGCGGCGGTCAACGGCAACGGCTCCGGCTCCTGAGGACCGGGGGCGAGCGACGATGACGCTCACCGAGCAGCGCGCCGCCCCGCGAGGGCGGACCGCACCCGCGGCCGTGCGCGCGTCGCTGCTGCTCACCGGGCTCCTCGTCATCGCCTGCGTCGCCTCGGTGCTGGTCGGATCGCGCCCCGTCGCCCCGACCGCCCTGCTCGAGGCCGGCCCGGACCGGGTCGTCCTCGAGGTCCGCGCGCTGCGCACCGCCCTCGGCCTGCTCGTCGGTGCCGCGCTGGGCCTGGCCGGCGCGAGCATGCAGGGGCTGACCCGCAACCCGCTCGCCGACCCCGGCATCCTCGGCGTCAACGCCGGCGCCGCCCTCGCGATCGTGCTCGGGATCTCCTACCTCGGCGCCGGCGGGCTCCAGGCCTACATGCTGCTCGCCTTCGTGGGCGCCGCGGTCGCCTCGGTGGCCGTACACGCCGTGGCCGGTCTCGCCCGCGGTGGGGCGACCCCCGCCACCCTGACCGTGGCGGGCGCCGCGTTCGCCGCCGCGGCCGGCAGCTGGACCGTCGCGGTGCAGATGGTCGACCAGACCACGCTGGACGTGATGCGGCGCTGGCAGGTCGGCTCGATCGGGGGCCGCGACTGGGACACGGTGACCACGGTCGCGCCCGTGCTGCTCGTCGGCGTCGTCCTGGCGCTGCTGCTCGGACGGACCCTGAACACCCTCGCCCTCGGTGACGACCTCGCCCGCGGCCTGGGCCGGAGCACCGGGCGCGACCGGCTCCTGGTCGGCCTGGCGATCGTGCTGCTGGCCGGCACCGCGACGGCCGTGGCCGGCCCGATCGCGTTCGTCGGCCTGGTCGTGCCCCACCTCGTGCGCGGCGCGACCGGCTCCGACCACCGGGTGCTGCTGCCGCTCTCGGCCGGCTACGGGGCGGTGCTCGTGCTCGCCGCGGACACCGTCGGGCGGGTGGTCCTGCCGCCCTCCGAGGTGCAGGTCGGCATCATGACCGCCGTGGTCGGGGTCCCGTTCTTCCTGCTGCTGGTGCGGCGCGGACGGATGGGGCTGTGATCAGCGCGTCCGCTCCGGCTCGCACCGGCACCGGCACCGGCGCCGGCACCGGACCCGCCCGGGCGCCGCGGCCGACGGCCCCGCCCGACCTGCGCGCGGCGACCCGTCGCCCCCGGCTGCGGCGACGCCTGGTGCTCGGCGGACTCGGCGCGGCGCTCGTCGCGGCGTTCGCGGTGCGGGTGCTGCTCGGCGACTACACCGTCACGCCTCTCGACTTCGTCCGGATCCTGCTCGGCGAGCAGCTCGGCGAGCAGCTCGGTGTGGCGAGGTTCATCGTGCTCGAGTCGACGCTGCCGCGCGCCGTGCTCGCCGTGCTGGTCGGCGTCGCCCTCGGCGCGGCCGGCTCGCTGTTCCAGCTGCTGCTGCGCAACCCGCTGGCCAGCCCCGACATCGTCGGGGTCAGCCTCGGGGCCAGCGCGGCCGGCGTGGGCGCCCTGCTGGTCCTCGGCCTGCGCGGCGGTGCGGTCTCGGTGGCCGCGGTGGTCGGCGCCGTGCTGGTGGCCGCCGTGGTGCGCTGGGTGGCCGGCACCACCGGCGGCTACCGGCTGGTCCTGGTCGGGGTCGGCGTGGCCGCGGCGATGGGCTCGGTGGTGCAGTACCTGCTCGCCCGCTCCAGCACCTACGACGTCCAGCTGGCCCTGCGCTGGCTCGTGGGCAGCCTGAGCGGCGTCCGCTGGCCCGAGATCGCCGCCCTCGCCGGCGCCCTGGCCGTGCTGCTGCCGCTGCTGGCCGGGCTCGCCCGGGCGCTGCCCGCGCTCGAGCTCGGCACGGAGGTCGCGGCCGGGCTCGGGGTGGGCCGGCACCGCACCGACGTGCTGCTGCTGATCGGCGTGCTGCTGACCGCCGTGGCCGTCGCCGCAGCCGGGCCGGTGTCCTTCGTGGCGTTCATGGCCGGCCCGATCGCCCGCGGCCTGCTCGGCGGGCGGCACAGCCTGCTCGCCGGCGCCCTGGTCGGCGCCGTGCTGCTGCTGCTCGCCGACTACACCGCGGCCTACCTGGTGCCCGGCGTCGTGCTGCCGGTCGGCGTCGTCACCGGGGCCGTCGGTGGGCCGTTCCTGCTGTGGCTGCTGGCGCGCGGCGCCACCGGACGGGGTGCCCGATGACCCGGCTGCGCACCGAGGCGGTGAGCCTGGGCTACGGCGAGCGCACCGTGGTCCGCGAGGTCGACCTCGAGGTCGCGGAAGGCCGGATCACCGTGGTGGTCGGCCCCAACGCCTGCGGCAAGTCGACGCTGCTGCGGGGGCTCGCCCGCCTGGTGCGGGCACGCTCGGGGGCGGTCCTGCTCGACGGGGAGGTGATCCACCGGCGACCGACCCGCGAGGTGGCCCGGGTGCTCGGTCTGCTGCCGCAGGACCCCGTCGCGCCCGACGGCGTCACCGTCGCCGACCTCGTGGCCCGCGGACGACAGCCCCACCAGGGCGTCTTCTCGCGCTGGAGCGCCACCGACCGCGCGGCCGTCGAGGAGGCGATGGGGCTCACCGGCACCGCCGACCTCGCCGCACGGGCCGTCGACGAGCTCTCGGGGGCCAGCGCCAGCGGGTCTGGATCGCGATGGCGCTCGCGCAGGGCACCGACCTGCTGCTGCTCGACGAGCCCACGACCTACCTCGACGTCGCCCACCAGGTCGAGATGCTCGACCTGGTGGCCGAGCTCAACGCGCGCGCGGGCACCACGGTGGTGATGGTGCTGCACGACCTCAACCTCGCCGCGCGCTACGCCGACCGGCTGGTGGCGATGAAGGACGGCGTGGTGGTCGCCGAGGGCACCCCGGCCGAGGTCGTGACCTCCGAGACGGTGCAGGCGGTGTTCGGGCTGGCCAACGTCGTGGTCGTCGACCCGGTGGCCGGCACCCCGCTCGTCGTCCCGATCGGCCGCACCCGTGCCCGGGCCGGGGCCGGTGCCGGGGCTGGTTCCGGCACTCGTGTGGGAGGCCGGCGCGAGGACGGGGGAGCGTCGTGATCGTCGACGAGGTCGCCGTCCGCCGGGTCGACCGACTCTCCCCCTCCTTCGTCCGCGTCGAGCTCGGCGGTGGCTGCCTGGCCGACCTCGGCGTCGACGGCCCGTGGCTGGACCAGCGGGTCAAGCTGGTCCTGCCGGGCCCGACGGGCACGCCGCCCGACCTGTCCGCGGCCGGCTCCGACTGGTGGGGCGCCTGGTGCGCGCTGCCGGAGGCCGAGCGCGGCACGATGCGCACCTACACGGTGCGCGACGTCGTCGGCGAGGGCGCGGACCAGCGGCTCGTGGTGGACGTGGTCGTGCACGAGCCGGGCCCCGGCGGCACCGGCGAGGGCCCCGGCACCGCGTGGGCGCGGGCCGCGGTCGAGGGTGACCGGGTGCTGGTCGTCGCACCGCGACGGGGCGAGGCCACCGCGGGGCGCGAGTTCGACCCGGCCGGGGCACGGCGGGTGCTGCTCGTCGCCGACGAGACCGCGGTGCCCGCCGCGGCCGGGATCCTGCGCGACCTGCCCGCCGGGGCCATCGGCACCGCGCTGCTGGAGGTGCCGGTCCCGGCCGACGTGCAGGCCCTGCCGGCGCCGGCGGGCGTCGACGTGGTCTGGCTGCCGCGGGACGGCGAAGGGCGGGGGGTGCGGCTGCACGCGGCCCTGGTCGACCGGCTCGGGCCGGACGGCCCGGCCGGGCCCGGGGAGGCCGAGGAGGTCGAGGACCTGCTGTGGGACACCCCGCCGCGCGACGGTGGCGGGGGCGCCCGGCCCGCACCGGAGCCTACGCCTGGGTGGCGGGCGAGGCCGGCGTGGTGGCCCGGGTGCGTCGGCACCTGGTGCGCGAGCGCGGCCTGGATCGGCGGCAGGTCGCGTTCATGGGCTACTGGCGCGAGGGCGTCGCGATGCGCGCCTGAGGCTGCGCGCCGTGTGGCCGTGCGGCGCACGCCCGGCCCGCAAGCCGGGCCGGGCGGGCGCCGCTCAGCCGTCGAGGCGGTCGGCCAGGCGGCGCAGCCGGGCCGCCATCTGGTGGCGCTGGTGGTGCCGCGGCGGGTGCGTCGCCTGCCGGCGGGACTCGCCGGCGCTCTCGGCGAAGCGCTGTCGGGCGACCATCTCGGCCAGGGGCTGGTGCTCGTGCATGGGGTCCTCCAGTGGTGGGGTCGGGCAGGGTGGTGGCGTCGACGGGGTCGACCTGGTCTGGCTCAGGCAGGGGCGAGGACGACGTCGCCGCTGACGGTGGTGGCGCGGACCTCGAGGTAGGGCGCGCCCTCGGCCGGCGGCCCCGTGGGGGCCACGGTCGAGCGGACCTCGCCGCTCAGGCTGGTGATGTCGGTCCACACCGCGAGGCCGGCCGGCACGCCGAGGCGGACGTCGCTGGAGGCTCCACGGACGGTGAGCCGGCCCGGGCAGACGAGGTCGACCGTGGTGTCCCCGCTGCCGGAGAGCATGGTCAGGTCGCCGCCGAGCGAGCCCACGTGCAGGTCGCCCGACCCCGTCTTGACCGTGACCGGCCCGCCGGCGCGTCCGAGGTCGACGTCGCCGGAGCCAGTGGAGACCGTGACCGCCGCGGCGCACCGGGCGACGACGAGGTCGCCGGAGCCGCTCTTGACCACCAGGTCGCCCTGGATCTCCTCGATGCGGACGTCGCCGGACGCGGTCTCCACCCGGGCCTCACCGCCGACCCGGTCCAGGCGGACGGACCCGCTGCTGCTGCGGGCCAGCGCGGTGCCGCACCGTCCGGTGAGGACCAGGTCCGCGCTGCCGGTGCGGGTGGCGAGGTCGGCGCCGGTCGGGACCCGGACGACGACGTCGAGGCCGGCGCCGCGAGCCCGCAGGCCGCGACCCGGGGGCCCGACCAGCACGAGGTCGTCGCCGTCACGCTCCACCTCGACGTCGGCGGCGCCGCGGCCGGACACCTCGACCAGGGTCTCGGTGAGGCCGTCCACGGCCTCCACGGCGATCGACCCGCGCTCGACCTCGACGCGGACCCGGACGTGGCCGGTGGTCTCGAAGGGGTGCGGTGCTGCCGGTGCTCGGGGTGCGGGGTGTGGTCGTTCATGGCGTCTCCAGGGTGCGCGGGATCGCGGGGCGAGCCGGTGGCTCGACCCTCGGGTCGTGGTGGCGGGGCCGGCCGACGAGCCGGGCGGGTGTGGTCTAGAGCCAGCCGGAGCTGCGACGACCGCTGGGGCCGCGGCGGCCGCCGGGCTCGCGGTAGCCGCGGAAGGGCAGGCTCGAGAGGTCGACGTCGACCCGCGCCACGCCCTCGCGGACGGCCTCGCGGACCACGGAGACCAGCCAGGTGTTGAGCGACTGCCCGGCGTCCCCGGCGGCCTCCTCGGCCTTGTTCTTCACCGCCTCGGGGAGGCGCAGGGTGACCCGGGCGAGGCCGCCCTCCTCCTCGGGCTCCGGCGGTGCGGGCGGTGCGGGCGGGGCCGGCACCGCCGGAGGCGCCGGCAGGGACTCCTGCACGTGGAAGCCGAGCTCGCGGCCGTCGAGGCGCACGTCGACGCCTCCGCCCGACATCTCGGCGGTGATCTCGGCCGCGGCCTGCGAGACCGCCTCCATCAGGGCGAGGCGGGCGGCCGGCTCGAGGGCGAACCCGAGCCGTTCGGCGGCGGCCCGGGTCTCCTCGCCCGCGCCGGACGCGGCGGCGAGCAGGTCACGGCGGAGGCTGTCGACGAAGGGGCTGAGGTCCATGACTTCACTATGACATCACTATGACGTCATGACAAGGGGCACGTGACGCAATATGACGCAATTTTGCGTCATGTGACGGCATCATGGCGTCATGCGCGGCCGGGCTGCTGTCCGGTGACCCCCCGGGCAAGCCCGCCCCCGAGCGGTCTTCCTGGCCGCCTGGGCCCGGATCCGACCGATCGTGGTGCCCGCCGAGCCCGACGGGGGCTCCACGCCGGACTGACCGCCCCACCGAGCGGCCGGGCCCGCTCGGCACCTGGCGTGCGTGCGCCGCGTGGTGGGGGCGCTCAGAGGTCGAAGAGCGAGTCCACCGAGGCGATGTCGACGTCGGTGCGGGGCTGGTGCGCCTCGCCCGAGCCGGCGGTCGGGGCGGGCGTCGCCGCCGAGGCCGTCGAGGCCGCCGGGGCTGTGGAGGCCGGGGCTGTGGAGGCTGCCGGGGGTGCCGGGGTCGTGGCGTGGTCCTCGGCCGGCTCGGTCTCGCCGTCGGACTCGACCTCGACGTCCGGGTCGGCCGTCACCTCGACGTCGGGCTCGGCCGCGGGGGCCGGCTCGGGGGTCGGGTCGGGGGTCGGCTCGGGCCTCGGGACCTCCTCGGTGCGCGCCTCGGCGGGGGCCTGGGTGGGGGTATCCGACGGGGTCGGTGCGGCGGGTGCCGAGGCCGCGGTCCGCTCCACGACCCGCTCCTCGGGCTCCGCGATGTCGAACAGCGAGCCGCCCTCGGGAATCTCGGTGCCCGGGACGTGGACCCGGACGGAGGTCGTCGACGTCGCCGGCGCGGCCGGCGCCGCAGTCGCGGGTGCCTCGGTGGACGCCGCGGGCTCCGCGGTCTCCTCGGCGGGCTCGCTGGAGGCCCGGGCCTCCGGCTCCGGCGTCGGCTCCGGCGTGACCTCGGGGGCCGGCTCGGCGCGGGTCTCCGGCTCCGGCGCGACCGGCGCCGCGGTGGTGGTCGCCGTCGCCGCCGGGGCGGCGATGTCGAACATCGAGCGGCGTCGGCTGGCCGGGGCAGGCTCGGCGGCCGGGTCCGGCTCGGGCTCCGCCGTCGGCTCCGGGGCCGCGGCCGCCTTCGGCATCGGCCGCGGGTCGGCGGAGGCGATGTCGAACATCGACGGGCTCGAGGTGGAGGCCGCGCGCGCCACGGGCGCGGGCTCGGTCGCGGTCGCGGCGGGGGCGGTGGTGGCGGCGGCGGTCGAGGTCTCCGACGCCGCGGAGGGCTCCGGGGACGGGGCGGGCTCCGTCGGCGCCGGGCCGGGCTCGCCCTCCTCGACGTCGAACAGCGACCCGCCCGACGACGCCGGCTCGGCGGCGCGGGCCTCCTGCGGCGTGGTCTCGGCGGCCGACGCCGTCTCGGCCCGGTCCTCGGCGTCGAGCTCGTCGGCGGTGTCGGCGTCGGTGTCGAACAGCGACGTCCCGCCGCTGGCCTTGGCCAGCGGGCCGGCCTCGGCGGTCTGGGTGACGGTGTTCTCCGGGTCGACGCGCTGGGTGGTGTCGTCGGCCTCCGGCTCGGCGGCGACCTCCTCGTCGCGCCCGGACGTGCTCCCGCTCGCGCCCGGGGCCAGCTTGGTGGCCTGCTCACCCTTGACCGAGGCGAGCAGCATCTGCGCGACGTCGAGGACCTCGACCTCCTCGCGGGCCTCGCCCTTGGCCTGGGCGTTGGTGAGCCCGTCGGAGAGCATGACGCGGCAGAACGGGCAGCCGACGGCGATCTGGTCGGCGCCGGTGCCGACGGCCTCGGCGGTGCGGTTGGCGTTGATCCGCTCGCCGGTCTTCTCCTCCATCCACATCCGGGCGCCGCCGGCGCCGCAGCAGAAGGACCGCTCGGAGTTGCGCTCCATCTCCACGACCTCGGCCCCGGGCAGCACCTGGAGCAGCTCGCGCGGAGGCGAGTAGACGCCGTTGTGGCGGCCGATGTAGCAGGGGTCGTGGTACGTGATCGAGCGCTTGGCCGCGCCCGCGCCCTCGGCGACGGGCGTCAGCCGGCCCTCGCGCACGAGACGGTTCAGCAGCTGGGTGTGGTGCACCACCTCGAGCTCGATGCCGAGGTCGGAGTACTCGTTCTTGAGGGTGTTGAAGCAGTGGGCGCAGGTCGAGACGACCTTCTTGGCCTTGGCCTCGGTCATCGTCGCGACGTTCTGCGCGGCGAGGCCCTGGAAGACGAACTCGTTGCCGGCGCGCCGAGCGGGGTCGCCGGTGCAGGTCTCGCCGCTGCCCAGGACGCCGAAGGAGACGCCCGCGAGGTCGAGCAGCTCGGCCACCGCGCGGGTGGTCTTCTTGGCCCGGTCCTCGTAGGCGCCGGCGCAGCCGACCCAGAACAGCCACTCGACCTCGTCGAGGTCGGCGATGTCCTCGCCGACGACCCTGACCGGGAAGTCGAGGCCCGTGGCCCAGTCCAGGCGCGCGGAGGCCGCCATGTTCCAGGGGTTGCCCTTGGACTCCAGACCCTTGAAGAGACCGTTCAGCTCGGCGGGGAAGTTCGACTCCACCAGCACCGCGTAGCGGCGCATGTCGATGATGTGGTCGACGTGCTCGATGTCGACGGGGCACTGCTGCACGCAGGCGCCGCAGGAGGTGCAGTTCCACAGCACCTCGGGGTCGATCACGGCCGCACCGCTCTCGGGGTTGTAGAACCAGTCGTCACCGGTGTCGCCGACCAGCGGGCGCTCGACCTCGCGGGTCAGGGTGTCGCTACCGGCCAGCAGCGCCTCGCGGTCGGCCTCGTCGGCCTGCAGGTAGGGAGCCTTGGCGTAGGCGTGGTCGCGCAGCGCGGTGATCAGCAGCTTGGGCGAGAGGGGCTTCTCGGTGTTCCACGCGGGGCACTGGCTCTGGCAGCGGCCGCACTCGGTGCACGAGGTGAAGTCGAGGATGCCCTTCCAGGAGAAGTCCTCGACGGCGCCGACGCCGAGCGTGACGTCCTCGTCGAGGTCCTCGACGTCGTCGAGGCTGACCGGCTCGCCTGCCGAGGTCAGCGGCTTGACGGCGCCGAGCGCGGTGCGGCCCGAGCTCTCCCGCTTGAACCAGATGTTGACGAAGGCGGCGAAGCGGTGCCAGGCCACGCCCATCGTGAGGTTGCGCGCGACCACGATCATCCAGGTCATGGAGATGACGATCTTGAGCATCGCGAAGAGGAAGATCAGGTTCTCGACCGCCCCGAGGGAGAGGGTCGAGAACGCCTCGCCGAGCCCGAACGTGAGCGGGAAGTGCAGGGCCGAGGCGAGGTCCTCGCCCTCCAGGTCGGCCAGGGCGTACTCCAGGCCGCGCAGCGCGATGATGCAGATGCCGACACCGAGGATGACGGCCTCGACGAAGTAGCCCTGCCACATGGTGGAGCCCCACAGGCGTCCGCGCTCGCCGCGGACCCGCTCGGTGGGCCGGGTGGCGCGGTAGACGAGGAAGCCGATGATCGCCGCGATCATCACCCAGGTGACCAGCTCGGTGGCCCACTCCCACAGCACGAAGTGGCCGATCAGGGGCAGCGCGAAGCGGGGCGAGAAGAGCTGGCCGAAGGCGGTCAGCAGGGTGAAGAACAGCAGGCCGAAGCCGACCATGACGAACCAGTGGGCCGCGCCCACCCTTGTCCACTGGAGCATCCGGGTGTGGCCGAGCGACTCCTTGAGCAGGGTGACGGAACGACCGACCGGGTCGTCGGTGCGCGAGAGGGGCTGGCCCACCGAGATCACCCCGACCATCTGGCGGATGGCCTGGACGAACACCGTGATGCCGTAGGCGGCGATCGCCAGGGAGACCACGATGGCGATGATCTGCATGCGGTGCGCTCCTCGTCTGTGTGCGTCCGTCGCGGACGGCACGGTGAGCCTAGGGGTCCGTGGTCCTCGCGTCAGTCCCCCGGCGGTGACGAGGTGGATCCTACCCGCAGGTAACTTCCGGCGGGGTGGGGCCGTCAGGCGGTCGCGCCGAGCAGCGTGCTGATCTCCCGCGCCAGGCGCGCCATCTCGGGGCCGAGCCGGCTTCCGTGCTGGGCGCGCTCGGTGCGATCGGGCCGGGACACGGCGCCGATCCCGGCGACCGGGCCCGAGGAGCTCGTCGGGTCCGGGTTCGCGATCGCGGCCGCGACGGTGCACAGCCCGGAGTGCACCGCGCTGCGCTCGGTCGCGTAGCCCTGCGCCCGGGCGGCGGCCAGCACCGCCTCCAGCGACCGCAGGTCGCGCGGGCCCTGGTGGTGGCCGTCCTCGAAGGCCTCGGGGCCGGGGTAGAGGGAGGGGATCCGGTGCGCCGGCAGCGCGGCGAGCAGGGCCTGGCCCGGGGAGGTCGAGCGGGCGGGCAGGCGCAGGGTGGGGCGCAGCAGCAGCGGCGGGAGCATCGGTGCGCGCTCCTCGTGGACGAACACGACCTCTCGACCCTGCGGCAGCACGAGGTAGCAGGACACCGCGAGCCGGTCGACGGCGGCGGCCATCGGGGCGCGGGCGACCTGCAGGAGGTCCGAGTGGCGCACGTAGCCCGCACCCGCCTCGTAGGCGCCGAGGCCCAGCGCGAAGCGGTGCTGCTGCGGGTCGTGGACCACGAAGCCCTCGGCGATCATCGTGTTCAGCAGGTGGTAGGCAGTGCTGCGCGGCAGGTCGCAGGCCCGCGCGATGGTCTCCAGCGAGGAGGGCGTGGGCCGGCTCGCGAGGTAGCGGAGCACGCGCAGGGTGCGCGTGGCGGACGGTACTCGGCTGGTCGGCATGGCTCTCATCTCCGGCGACGCGGTTGCGGTGGGACGGTGGTGCGGGGTGGGAGGGGCCGGGGTGCACGGTGCCGGGAGGACGTCGAGCACCCCCGGGGGCTCCTCGGGAGGTGCCGACCGGGTCGGACGGTGAGCGTGCCGACCCCGGGCCGAGGGTGCCACCCGAGCCGCCGAGCAGCCTCAGCCCTAGGCCTACCACCTCGAGGCCGGTGCGGGAACGTCTCACCACCGGACGTTCGAGCGACAACCGGGCCGGGGCATGGGGCACCGGGGGCGGTGGAGCGGGTGCCGTGGGCGGCCTCGAACGCCCCGACGGGGGTGCGGCCACGCCTCAGGGCGGCGCGCGCCCTGGTCGATCAGCCCGTGGCGGTGGGCCCGTCGGCGGCCCACGGGGCGGTCATCGGCCCGCGCGCACGGCCTCGTGCAGCGCCAGGGTGCGGTGCGCGGACTCCACGTGCAGGTTCTCCACCATGCGACCCCGGAACGTCACCACGCCGGCGCCCGCACCGGCCGCCCAGGCCTCGAGCACGCCGCGCGCCTGCTCGACGTCCTCCTCCGAGGGCGAGAACGCCGCGTTGGCGCCCTCGACCTGGCCCGGGTGCACCAGGGTCTTGCCGTCGAAGCCCAGCTCGCGGGCCTGCCGGCACTCGGCGAGGAAGCCGTCGGTGTCGCGGACGTCGTTGTAGACGCCGTCGAGGATCACGGTGTCGGTGGCGCGGGCGGCCAGCAGGGCGAGGCCGAACGAGGCCAGCAGGGGGCCGCGGCCCACGACGTGCTCGGCGCGCAGCTCCTTGACGAGGTCGTTGGTGCCGAGCACCAGCACCGTGAGCCGGTCGGCGGCGGCGGCGATCTCCTCGGCGTGCAGGATCGCGCGGGGCGTCTCGAGCATGGCCCACAGGCTCGTCGAGGCCGGGGCGCGGTACCGCTCGAGGGCGTCGACGAGGTCGTGGACCTCCGCGGCGCTGCCCACCTTGGGCACCACCACGGCGTCGGGCCCGGCCGCAGCCACCGCGGCGAGGTCGTCGTCGTGCCAGGCGGTGCCCCGTGCGTTCACCCGCACGGTCAGCTCGCGCGACCCGTAGCCGCCGGACGCGACGGCCGCGCACGCCGCCTCGCGGGCGGCGGGCTTGGCGTCCGGCGCGACCGCGTCCTCGAGGTCGAGGATCAGGGCGTCGCAGTCCAGGGTGCGGGCCTTCTCCAGCGCCCGCGCGTTCGAGGCGGGCAGGTACAGGACGCTGCGGCGCGGCCGCGTCTCGAGGTCCTCGGCGGCGGGCTCCGGTGTGCTCACCCCGCTCACCCTGCCACGGGCCGTCGGCCCGCCGCACCAGGTGCGGGTGAGCCTCACGCGCCGACGGCCTTCCGCCAGGCGCTGAACGACTGCAGCGACGCGGGGCGGGGCCGCACCAGCCAGGGCCACGGGTGGACCTCGGAGGGCTGCAACGCCCGTGCACGCCGGTGCCAGCCCGGGACGGGGGTCCACGTCGCGGCCAGGCTGCGGCCCCGGAGCTCGGCCACGACGTCGCCGCGGCGCACCTCCACGTCGCGCTCGGCGGCGAGGTCGCCCAGGCACTCGGCAAGGAAGACCAGGCGCTTGCCCGAGAGCCGGAGCCCGGCGAGCAGCGGCTCGTCGAGGACGAACACCACCGGGCGGTCCTCGGCGGCGGCCAGCGCCGGGTCGCTGCGGCCCAGCGACTCCGCGGTCAGCCACACCTGCTCGGCGCCCCCGCCGTCCGGGGCCTGCGGGCCGGCGGGCACCTCGCCGCGCCCGAGGTACGGGCCGTCGAGGACCTGCGGCCCGCGCTCGGCCTCGGGCCACTGCTGCACCGGGCAGTCCTGGGACAGGGCGCAGGTGCGGCACAGGCCCGGCGCCCGCTTCTCGACCTGCCAGCGGCTGAAGCCGTACGGCTTCGCGCTGCCGGTGGCCACGGTCCACTGCCAGCCGAGCCGGTTGGCCGCCCGGGAGCCGTCGAGCAGGTGGGTGAAGAAGGCGTCCTCGCCGTCGCGCCAGTCGGCCCCGGCGCGCACCGCCCACTGCGAGGCCAGCCACATCCGGGTCTGGTTGACCAGCCAGCCGTCCCCGTGCAGCTCGCCGACGACGCTGTCCATGCACGCCATGTCGCGCGGCCACGGGTCGGACCAGGGGCGGCTGCCGGGTGCGGGCCGGGGCTGCTCGTAGCGCAGCGGGCGGCCGGTGGCGGTGCCGACGCGGGAGTAGAGGTGCCGGGCGTACTCCTGCCAGAGCAGCTCGTCGCGGTAGGTGCGCCGGTCCTGCGGCGGGGCGTCGCCGACCCGGTCCCAGACCTCGCGCAGGGTGAGCAGGCCGTGCCGGATCCACGGTGACATCGCGCTCGCGCCGCGTCGCTCGCGCGGGTGGACCTCGTTGCGCCGACGGGCGTAGCCGGTGACGTCGAGGGTGGCCAGGGCGGTGTCGGCGGCGGCCTGGCCGCCCCGGTGCCCACCGGGCCGGACGCCGTCGGGGCCCTCCAGGGCCAGGTCGCCGAGGTGCTCGGCGACCCAGGCGACGGCGTCGGCGGGCGCGGCGCCCTGGCTCGGGGCGGGAGGCGCAGGCAGCAGCACCCGCCCAGCCTCCCCGGTCCCTCAGGCGGCGCTGCTCACCCGTCCGTCTCGGTCAGCCGGCCGCGCCGATCTCCTCGTAGAGCGCGCGCAGGTCGGGGTCGATGGCGGCCAGCTGCTCGGCGAGGTCGACCATCACCAGGCACTGCTTGAGGGAGGCGTCGTCCTCCATCTTCCCGTCGAGCATCACCGCACCGGTGCCGTCGCCCATCGCGGCCACCACGCGCCGCGCGTGCGCGACGTCCTCGACGGTGGGGCTGAACACGCGTCGCGCGATGTCGACCTGCACCGGGTGCAGCGTCCAGGTGCCCACGCAGCCGAGCAGGAAGGCGTTGCGGAACTGGTCCTCGCACGCGGCCGTGTCGGCGATGTCGCCGAACGGGCCGTAGTAGGGCGAGAGGTCGTGCATCGCGCAGGCGTCGACCATCCGCGCGATGGTGTAGTGCCACAGGTCCTGCTGGTAGGTGGCGCGGGGGGCGGTGAGGTCGGGCCGGCCGTCGCGGACCGGCGGGTCCTCGCGCACCAGGTAGCCGGGGTGGCCGCCGCCGACGCGGGTGGTCTTCATCCGGCGGTCGGCGGCGAGGTCGGCCGGGCCCAGCGAGAGGCCCTGCATGCGCGGGCTGGCCGCGCAGATCTCCTCGATGTCGGCGACGCCGCGCGCGGTCTCCAGGATCGCGTGGACCAGGATCGGGCGGGTCAGCCCGGCCTTGGCCTCGAGCTGGGCGAGGAGCCGGTCGACGTAGTGGATGTCCTCGGCGCCCTCGACCTTGGGCACCATCACCACGTCGAGCCGGTCGCCGATCGCCGGCACCAGCGTGGTCAGGTCGTCCAGGGCCCAGGGGCTGTCCAGGGCGTTGACGCGCGTCCAGAGCTGGGTGCGGTTCTCAGGCCCGCCGAGGTCGGGGGTGTCCCGGGCGATGCGCACCAGGCCCTCGCGGGCGGCCACCTTGTCGTCGGCCTTGACGGCGTCCTCGAGGTTGCCGAGCAGCACGTCGACGGTGCCGACCATGGCGGGCACCTTGGCGGCCATCTTGGCGTTGCTGGGGTCGAAGAAGTGGATCGCGCGGCTCGGCCGCGGCGGCACCTCGCGGACCGGGGCCGGGGCGCCCACGGCCAGCGGGCGGAAGAAGTCCTTGGCGCTTCGGGGCATGTCGCGGAACCTAGCAGCGCCCGCCGGAGCGCCCGCGCCAGCCGGCCGAGCGGCCCACCCTTGTTCGCCGAGCGGTCCGTCTCAGTCAGCCGAGGGGTCCGTTTCGGTCAGCGGAGCGGTCCGTTTCGGTCAGCGGAGCGGTCCGTCTCGACCGTTCGAGGGGCCGGGCAGGCGCGTGACGGGGCCCGCCTCGCGCCGGGCGCGGCAGGCGGCAGTCGCTCGCATGACTGAGACGGGCCGCTGGCGTGGCCGAAACGGACCGCTCGGCTGACGCACACGGGCCGCTGGCGTGACTGGAACGGGCCGCTCGGCGGGCTAGGGGGACGGACGTCGGGGGCGGGGGCGGGGGCGGTTGCGGGGGCGGCGGGGCCAGAGGCGGGGGCGGTGGCGGGGGGTGGGGGTGGCGGCCTCGTCGGCGGCGAGGCGGGCGGCGGCCTCGGCGGCGCGCTGCTCGCGGCGGGTGCGCCAGGCCTCGACGGTGGCCTCGACGTCGCGGGGCATGGTGACCAGGGGCGGGGTGTTGTCGACGGGGGTGTAGCGGGCGCGGATGACGCGGGCGTTGAAGTCCTCGACCTCGCGGCGCACCTCCCGCTCGACGGCGAGGCCGTCCAGGCGCGCGTCGAGCTCCGCGTCGTCCTTGCGCAGCTGCAGGCTCGCGGGCAGGACGCTGATCCGCTCCCGCTCGACGAGCTTCTTGAGCCACCAGTCGGGGTCGTGGTTCTCGCCGAGGCCGCGGATCGGCTTGCCGGCCCCGGGCAGGTCGTCGAAGTCGCCGCGCTCCATGGCCACCCGCAGCTGGTGGTCGACCCAGGACCGCTGCTGCTCGATGCGCTGGGCCGCGGCCGCCCGGCCGGTGCGCTCGTCGGTCTCCGGGTCGTCGTCGTGCTCGGAGGCCGCGATCGTCTCGGCGAGGTCGAAGTCGTCGTCAGCGTGGCCGGTCATCGCACCTGGAGGATACCGAGGTGCTCCAGCCACCGCGGTGCACGACCGAGGTCGTCCCCCGGCGGGGGCGGCGGGCCGCCGAGCCGCGCGGGCCCGGCTCGGGGGCGCGGTGCCCCAGGGTGATCGCGCCGATCGGGGTGTGGTCCTCGGGCACGCCGAGCTCGGCGCGCAGGGCCGGGTAGCGCTCGGGCGGGATGCCGAAGAAGCACGCGCCGAGGCCCTCGTCGACCGCCGTGAGCAGGATGAGCAGCGAGGCCATCGCGGTGTCGAGGTGCCAGTAGGGCATCGCCCAGCGCGCCTCGGCCCGGTCCGTGCGGCCCTTGTCCGGCTCGGCGTAGCGCTCCAGGTAGGCGGCCCGGCTGCTGCACGGCACGATCACCACCGGCGCGCGCATCATCCCGGCCAGCCACGGGTCCGGGGCGGCCCGAGCGGCCTCGTCGGTGCAGGCCGCCCAGTAGCGCGCCACGTCGGCCGGGGTGTCGAGGACGACGAAGGCCCAGCCCTGGCTGTGGCCCGCGCTGGGGGCGCGGGTGGCGTGCTCAAGGGCGCGGTCGACGACGGCGGGGTCGACCGGCTCGTCGGTGTAGCGGCGCACCATCCGACGGCGGCGGACGACCTCGCGCAGCTCCATGGCCACATCCTGCCCTCCGCGGTTCGCGGTGGTCTGGTCGAATGGCCCGGTGAGCCCCGCCTTCCGCTGCTCGGTCGCGAGCGCCCGGGACGACGAGCCCCTCGCGGCCAGCTCGCCCACCGACCGCCGCTGGCTGCTCGTCGAGCACGCCGGGCCGTGGGGCCCGCAGGCCGTGGCGCAGAGCCGGGTCCCCGACGTGGTCCGCGCGCACCTGACCGCCCTGGGCCACGACGGCGTCCGGGTGCAGCTGGTGCGCCGGCACGGGAGCGAGACCTCCCCCGGCGGCCCGAGCGTGATCGCCGCCGACCTCGACCCCGGCCCCGGTGAGGCGCCGGTCGTGCGCCGCACGGTGCTCGACGCCGTCACCGACCTGCTCGACCTCGACCCGTGGTCGCTGCCCCGGAGCACCGGTCCCGTGCTCGCGGTGTGCACCAACGGCACGCGCGACGTGTGCTGCGCCGAGACCGGACGACCGGTCGCCGCGGCGCTGGCCGCGCGCTGGCCCGAGGCGACCTGGGAGACCACCCACCTGGGGGGCCACCGCTTCGCCGGCACGCTGCTCGCGCTGCCGGCCGGCGTGGCCCTGGGCCGCCTCGACGCGGCCGGTGCCGTCGCGGCCGTCGGTGCGCTGCTCGACGGGGGCCTGCCTGCGGGCCTGGTGCGCGGGCGGGCCGGCGTCCCCGCCGCCGCGCAGGCCGCCGAGCACCACGTCCGCACCGAGCTCGGCCTCGACGGCCTCGACGACGTGCAGGTGCTCGACCTGGCCGGCGACGTCGTCCGGCTGCGCGCGGCCGGCCGGCCGGTCGCCGTCGAGGTCGCCCGCGAGCTCGGTCCCGAGCAGCGGCACAGCTGCGCCGACACCCTGGTCAAGGCGACCGTGCGGTGGCGATGCCGCACCCTCGACGCCGTCCCCGCCCCCGCCGGGCCCCCGCTGGACACCCGGTGACCGCCCCCTGCGGCGACCCGGCGAGCGCCCCGGGCGACGAGCCGACGCCGCTGCGCCTCCACGACGCCGGCGAGGGCTGGCACCTGCGGGGCTCCCGACTGCTCGGCGCGCGGGTCCTCGGGGTGGCCCTGGCCCTCGCCGCGCTCGGCGGCGCCAGCCTGGCCTCGCGGCGCGGCGTCGCCGGCCTCGCGGTCTACCTCGTGATGGTCGCCGCGGCGCTGGTGTTGGAGGTCCTGCCGGGTCGCGCCGTCGGCCACCAGCAGGCCCGCACGGCCACGGCGCCCGAGGGGCGCGGTCTGCTGCTGCCCGTGCGGCCGGCCTCGGCGACGTCGGTGCTGGCCGCCGGCGCCCTGGCCGTCCTGCTCTGCGCTGCCGCTCCTGCTCTGGCCCGTGGTCGACCCCGACCCGGGGCGCGGCACGCCGTCCCTGGTCGCGGTGGTGCTCACCGTCGCGGTGTGCGTCGTCGGCGGCCTGCTGCTCGCCCTGAGGGCGGCCCGGGGGGTGCGCAGCATGCTGGCGACCCAGGACGGCCTGCTGCTGCTCCCCGAGGGCCCGGTGCTGCGGACCCGGCCGCCGAGCACCCGGCTGGTGTGGGACGAGGTCCGCGCCGTCGAGGCCCGCTGGACCCGCGCCCCGCGGCCGCAGCGACGCCCTGCGCGCGCCGGAGGACCTGGTGCAGAACTGGCTGGTCCTCCGGGCCGAGGACCCCGCCGCCCGGCCCGCCGCCCGGCCGGTGCCGCGGCCGGTGCCGTGGCCGGTGCCGTGGTCCGGGCTCTCGCGCCAGCCGCACCCGGCCCTGGACGTGCGCACCCGCGGCGTCGCCCCCGGCACGGCGCTGGCGCTGTGCCGGCACTACCTCGCCCACCCCGAGGACCGCGCGGAGCTGCGCGGCGAGGCCGGGGTGCAGCGCGCCCGCGCCGTCGCCGACGCGTCGCGCTGAGCGCCGCGTCGCTCCGCGCCCGGCGGCTCCGCGCCCGGCGGCTCCGCGCCCGGCAGCGGTGCCTCAGTGGTCGAGGCGCGCCACGGCCTGCCACATCTCGCGCTCCAGCTCGGCGGTGCCGATCCCGTAGACCTCGCGCAGCAGCCGCTCGGTGAGCGCGTCACGGCCCGGGCCCTCCCCGGCTGCCTCGACGCGGTACCGCTCGAGCAGGTCGAGGAACCGTGCCGTGCCGCCACGCTCGACCAGCGACTGCACGGCGCCCTGGGCGAGCAGGTAGTTCACCGAGGGGTCGAGCTGGAAGAGACCGGTCGTGGGCAGCTCGCGGGGCGAGTCGCTCAGGCGTCGCCACATCGCCGGTGGCACCTGCAGGTCGGCGAGACCGAGCGGGCTCCACCGGGCGTACTCCGCGATCCCCTCCGAGGCCCACAGGGGGGCCGTTGCGGCGTGCTCGCGCAGCAGGACGTGGGTCAGCTCGTGGCGCACCAGGCCCGGGTCCTCGGTCAGCCGGGCGGCGCTCAGGCCGGGGTTGACCCGCACCGCGCCGCCCGCGCGCACCCGGGGCCGGCCCTGGACGTCGACGTCCCAGACGTCGCTGTAGAGGGCGGCGGCCTCCTGGTCGTCGAGGGTGTTCAGGCGTACACCGCGGCCGTTGCTGGTGGCGTCGACGAGCAGCGCGCGCTGCGGCTCGACGCCGAGCAGCCGTGCGTCGGTGCTCATCTGCGCCTCGACGACGCGCGCCAGGCGGTCGACGAGGTCGCCGTCCGCTGCGTCGGCCAGGACGAGCAGCGGGCCCCGCTCGGCCACCGAGACCCGGCCGCCGAACCAGGGCCGCGGCTGCGCCACCACGCCGCCGGAGGAGGGCGGGCGGGTCTCGCGGCCGACGAGCCAGGCGCCGTCGTGGCGCACGTAGGTCATCCGCGACGGGTTGCCCAGGGGTGCGGTGAGCACGTCGGTGAGCTGCGCGTGCTCGACGGTCGCCACCCGCAGCACCGCGTCGCCGTCCTCGAGGCCGCGCACCGGGTCGGGCGTCAGCACGCCGTCGGCGGTCTCGTAGGAGAACCGCGTCAGGCGCAGCCGGCTCAGGTTGTCGAAGAGGCGGCGCTGCTGGGCCACCAGCGCGCGGTCGCGGTCGTCGACGGTGGCCAGGAACGCGGCCCGGTCGCGGGCCATCACGGCGTCCGCACGGCGGGCCAGCATCCCTGCGACGGCGGCGAGGTCGCTGCGGCGCGGGGTGAAGGAGGCCAGCGCCGACGGGGTGCTCGCCGCGGCCGCCGAGCTGGGCGCGATGGCGTCCGGGCCCACGGGGTTCGCGCTCGACGGGGGGTCCGCGGGGGCCGGGGAGGAGACGGCGGAGGACGGGGGCGTCGCCACGGCGCGGGCGTCGTCGCCGGTGGCGCTGCACCCGGGGAGCAGCGCGCACACGGCCACGATCCCCAGCGCCGCCGACCGCGGCGCCCGTCGCTCGAGCACCTGGTGACCCTAGCCGCCGGATCACCCCGGCGGTCGGTGATCGGAGCTCGGCGGGGCGGGCGCGGCGAGGACCCCGGGTGCGGCGGCAGGGCGGGCGGCAGGCGGGCGGCAGGGCGGGCGGCAGGACGGGCGGAAGGGCGGGGCGCGAGCCACGGTGCGCTCGCACCGGGTCCGGGTTGGTTCTGCGGGGACGGCCGACGACACTGGGGACGCACCGTCCGCCAGCCTCCGGGAGAGACCGTGAGCCAGCAGCACCCCCCGCGTCCGTCCCGCGAGGTCCACCCCGTCCTGTCCGGCACCGTGGCGCTGGTCGTCGTCGGCATGATGGTCGGCCTGGTGCTCGGGGGCGCGGCCTGGGCCGGCGCCCGGGTGCTCGGCCTCGGGGGGCCCGACCCGACCGGCCAGGACACGTCCGCGCGCTCCGAGGACGGCGACCGCCTCGTCCTCCCGCCGCTGGCCCGCACCCGGGGCCCGGGGGGCCCGCAGATCACCCTGGCGCCGGACCCGCGGGGCGGGGGCGGCGGCAAGGGGGGCGGCAAGGGGGGTGACGGCGGCTCGCAGGGGCAGAAGAAGAACGGCGGGCAGAACAAGAAGAAGAGCACGAAGCAGGACCAGCAGCCGATCGCCCTCTCGGCCGGCCAGCGCTCGGTGGGGCCCATGCAGCAGATCGACCTGACCGGCACCTACCCGGGCGGCGCGGGCCGCATCGTGCAGGTGCAGCGGTTCCAGGGCGGCTCCTGGGCGGACTTCCCGGTCACCGTCCCGGTCGACGGGGACGGCTTCTCCACCTACGTCGCCACCGGCCGGACCGGCCCGAACCGCTTCCGGGTCGTCGACACCGACACCGGGCAGCGCTCCAACCAGGTCGTCGTCACCGTCAACTGAGACCGCCCCCCACGACCCACGACGACGGGCCCGCCTCCCGGAGAGGGAGACGGGCCCGTCGGCCGTGCGGTGGGACGTGCCTCACCACACGGGGGAGGTCACTGCGGGACGTAGTCCATCTCGGCCGGGTCGGGGCCGGTGCGGCCCTCGACGCCCTCACCGAGCGCGGTGATCCGGCTGACCTCCTCGGAGGTCAGGGAGAAGTCGAAGATGTCGAAGTTCTCGCCCATCCGCTCCTCGTGGGTCGACTTGGGGAAGATGATGTCGCCCCGCTCGATGTGCCAGCGCAGGGTGACCTGCGAGGCGGTCTTGCCGTACTTCTCGCCGATCTCCTTGATCGTGGCGTCGTCGAGGACCGCGCCCTGCGCGATCGGGGACCAGGCCTCGATCTTGACGCCATGGGCCAGCGAGGCGTCGCGGACGACGTCGTTGTGGAAGTACGGGTGGGCCTCGACCTGGTTGACCACGGGGATCACGCCGGTCTCGGCGATGATCCGCTCGAGGTGGTCGGCGTTGAAGTTCGAGACGCCGACCGACGTGGTCAGGCCGTCCTCGACGAGCTGGGCCATCGCCTTCCACGTGGAGACGTAGTCGCCGTCGTAGCGGGTCGGCAGCGGCCAGTGGATGAGGAAGAGGTCGGTGCGGTCCAGCTTGAGCTGGGACAGCGACTCCTCGAAGCTGCGACGGACGTCGTCGGGCTCGTGGTTGTTGTTGTTCAGCTTGGTGGTGACGTAGACCTCGTCACGGGCCAGTCCGGAGGAGGCGATGGCCTGCCCGACGCCGGCCTCGTTGCCGTACATCTGCGCGGTGTCGATGTGGCGGTAGCCGACCTCGAGCGCGGTGGAGGTCACCTCGGCGGTGTCCTCGGCCGGGACCTGGAAGACCCCGAACCCCAGCTGCGGGATGGTCGTCTGGTCGTGGAGCGTGATGGTGGGAACGGTCATGAGGGGCACAGCGCGCCGGGGCGGGCCGGTTATTCCTCGCCCGGCCGCCTGCCTCGTGGTCCGTGCGGGCAGCATGGGGTGGATGGAGTACACCGACTACGACACCCGGCTCGCCGCCTACGTCGTGCTCACCGAGCAGCGCGACGAGGGCCTGCACCTGCTGCTCGCGCTGTGGAACGGGGCCGACGAGCCACGCTGGACGCTGCCCGGTGGTGGCGCCGAGCTGCACGAGAGCATCCAGGAGACGGCCGTGCGCGAGGTGCACGAGGAGACCGGTTACGACGTCGAGGTCGGCGGGGTCCTGTGGGTCAGCACCTCCGTGGTCCCGGCGCGACGACGGTTCGCGCCCACCTCGCGGCCGATGAAGGCGGTGCGGGTGGTCCTCGAGGGCCGCGTGGTCGGGGGCGCGCTGCGCCACGAGGTCGGCGGCAGCACCGACGAGGCGCGGTGGATGCCCGTCGAGGAGGTCGCCTGCGCGCCGCACGTCTCCCTGGTCGACGAGGTGCTCGCCCACCTCGCCCGCCACCCTCCGGCGCCCTAGAAGGGCGGGCCGACGGCGAGGACGAGCAGGGTCAGCACGACGACGGCGCCGAGTCCGGCCACGACGGCGCGGCCGGGGTGGCGCAGCAGCCACGCCACGCCACGCTCCGGCGCGGCGCGGGCGGGCGAGGGGTCCCGGCCCAGCCGCCAGCGGTCCCCGAGGAGGCCGCGACGCTCGGTGGCGCGGTCGAAGAGGACCGTCGCGAACGGCGGGACGGCCGCGGCCAGGCCGACCAGGCCCCGGACGGGGCTCCACGACTGGTCGACCCACACGACCAGCGCGGTCAGCACGTAGGCGATGAACACGACGCCGTGCACCATGCCGAAGACCTGCACGCCGAGCTCGGTGGTCTCGGTGAGGTACTTCAGCACCATGCCGCTCAGCAGCAGGGCCCACGTCACCGCCTCGGCGACCGCGACGGTGCGGAAGAGGCGGACGGGGCTGGAGAGCAGGCGCATGCCCCTAGGGTGCCCGGGTGAGCAGCCCGACCACGACGACGCGGCGCGTGGCCTTGGCCACCTGTGCCGAGGTGCCCGACCTCGACGAGGAGGGGAGGCTGCTGCTCGCGGCTCTGGACCGGCTCGGGGTCCGCGCCGAGCCGGCCACCTGGGACGACCCGGACGTCGCCTGGGCCGGCTACGACCTGGTGGTGGTCCGCTCCACCTGGGACTACGCCGAGCGCCGCGACGACCTGCTGGCCTGGGCCGGGCGGGTCGAGGACCTCACCGCGCTGTGCAACCAGACGGCCCTGCTGCGCTGGAGCTCCGACAAGCGCTACCTCGACGACCTGGCCGCCGCCGGCCTCCCGGTCGTGCCGTCGTGGTTCCTCGCGCCCGGCCAGGGCGCCGGGCACCCGTGGCTGGGCGCCCCGCACGTGGTCAAGCCCAGCGTCGGCGCGGGCTCGCGGGACGCGCTGCGACTGCGCGCCGACGAGGCCGAGCGCTCCGCCGAGCACGTCGCGGCGCTGCAGGCGGGGGGCCGCACCGCGCTGGTCCAGCCCTACGTGGCGTCGGTGGACACCCGCGGCGAGACCGCGCTGGTCTACCTCGACGGCGCCTTCTCGCACGCGATGCGCAAGGGGCCGCTGCTGCGCGAGGGTGCGGGCCTGGTCGACGGGCTGTTCGCCGCGGAGGAGATGACCGCCGCGCGAGGCGAGCCCGGCCGAGCGCGCGCTCGGTGAGGCCTGCCTCGCGGTCCTGCCCGGGCGCCGGGACGCCTCCGCGCCGCCGCTGTACGCGCGGGTGGACCTGCTGGCCGGCGACGACGGGCCGCTCGTCCTCGAGCTGGAGCTGGTCGAGCCGTCGCTGTTCCTCGACCACGTGCCGGGCTCGGCCGACCGGATGGCGGCGGCGGTGCTGGCCCGGCTGGCGCACCCGGCCGCGTCCGCGTGAGCCACGTCACACCCGGGGTGGGTGAGCGGCGGGAACAACCCGGTGGGGTCGCTCGTTGCACCGACTGAGCGAAGTTGAGTTGAGTCCGCTCAAGTTGTCTGCCAGACTGACGGCATCGCGCCGGATCCGGCGCACGACCGCGGGCTCGCCGTCCTCGACCGGCTCGCACCCCCACTTCTCGTCCAGCAGCACTCAGGAGGAACACCATGGCCCGTGCCGTAGGAATCGACCTCGGTACCACCAACAGCGTCGTCGCCGTCCTCGAGGGTGGCGAGCCCACCGTCATCGCGAACGCCGAGGGCGCTCGCACGACCCCCTCGGTGGTCGCGTTCGCCAAGTCCGGCGAGGTCCTCGTCGGCGAGGTGGCCAAGCGCCAGGCCGTCACCAACGTCGACCGCACCATCCGCTCGGTCAAGCGCCACATGGGCACCGACTGGAGCCAGAAGGTCGACGACAAGTCCTTCAACCCCCAGCAGATCAGCGCCTTCGTGCTGCAGAAGCTCAAGCGCGACGCCGAGGCCTACCTCGGCGAGACGGTCACCGACGCGGTGATCACCGTGCCGGCCTACTTCTCCGACGCCCAGCGGCAGGCCACCAAGGAGGCCGGCGAGATCGCCGGCCTCAACGTCAGCCGGATCGTCAACGAGCCCACCGCGGCCGCCCTGGCCTACGGCCTCGACAAGGGCGACGACCAGACGATCCTCGTCTTCGACCTCGGTGGCGGCACGTTCGACGTCTCCCTGCTCGAGATCGGCGAGGGCGTCGTGGAGGTGAAGGCGACCTCCGGTGACAACCTGCTCGGTGGTGACGACTGGGACAACGCGGTCGTCGAGTGGATGGTCAAGAAGTTCAAGGACAACAACGGCGTCGACCTCGCGGCCGACAAGATCGCCAAGCAGCGCCTCCAGGAGGCCGCGGAGAAGGCCAAGATCGAGCTGTCCTCCTCCAGCGAGACCACGATCCACCTGCCGTACATCACCCACGGGGAGTCGGGCCCGCTGCACTTCGAGGAGCGCCTCACCCGCTCGGACTTCCAGCGGATGACCGCCTCGCTGCTCGAGCGCACCAAGAAGCCCTTCCAGGCCGTGCTCAAGGACGGCGGCGTCGCCGTGGCCAACATCGACCACGTGGTCCTCGTCGGCGGCTCGACGCGGATGCCGGCCGTCACCGAGGCCGTCAAGGACCTGCTCGGCGGCAAGGAGCCCAACAAGGGCGTCAACCCCGACGAGGTCGTCGCCATCGGCGCGGCCCTGCAGGCCGGCGTCCTCAAGGGCGAGGTCAAGGACGTCCTGCTCCTCGACGTCACCCCGCTCTCCCTGGGCATCGAGACCAAGGGCGGCGTGATGACCAACCTCATCGAGCGCAACACCACGATCCCGACCAAGCGCTCGGAGATCTTCACCACCGCCGACGACAACCAGCCCTCGGTGGAGATCAAGGTCGCCCAGGGCGAGCGCCAGATGTGGGGCCAGAACCAGCCGCTGGGCAACT
The DNA here is from genome assembly GCA_963728085.1 of uncultured Actinomycetota bacterium. Lineage (GTDB taxonomy): Bacteria > Actinomycetota > Actinomycetes > Propionibacteriales > Nocardioidaceae > Nocardioides. The sequence continues at coordinate 482,816 of CAVSIQ010000004.1, forward strand.
TCGAGCTCACCGGCCTGCCCCCGGCCCCGCGCGGCGTGCCGAAGATCGAGGTCACCTTCGACATCGACGCCAACGGCATCGTGCACGTCTCGGCCAAGGACCAGGGCTCCGGCAAGGAGCAGTCGATGACCATCTCCGGCGGCTCGGCCCTCGGCAAGGAGGACATCGACCGGATGGTCCGCGAGGCCGAGCAGTACGCCGAGGAGGACGCCAGGCGTCGCGAGGCCGTCGAGGCGCGCAACCAGGCCGAGAGCCTGGTCTACTCCACCGAGAAGTTCCTCGGCGAGAACGGCGAGAAGATCCCCGAGGACGTGCAGAGCGAGGTCCAGGCCGACGTCGACGCCCTCAAGGCCACCCTGGAGAACGCCGAGGCCACCTCGGAGGAGATCCAGGGCGGCGTGAGCAAGCTCAACGAGTCCAGCCAGAAGATGGGCGCGGCCATGTACGCCGCGGCCGAGGCCGACAGCGCCGCCGCCGGCGGGGCCGACGCCTCCACCGGCGGGGCCGACGACGACGTCGTCGACGCCGAGATCGTGGACGAGGAGAGCACGGGCTCGGAGGGCGAGGCGAGGTGACCCCGGACCCCGAGCAGGACCCGGGCCCGCCCGGACAGGGGTCCGCCGGGGAGGAGGTCGCCGCCGAGGGCGGCGACCTCCCCGACCCGGACGCGGTCGTCGAGGCCGAGGTCCTCGAGGAGCCGGTCTCGGCCGGCTCCGACGTCGAGGCCGACGAGGCCGTGCAGGCCGCCGACGACGAGGTCGTCGTGGCCCGGATGGAGTCTGCGGAGCGTCTCGCCGACCTCCAGCGGCTGCAGGCCGAGTTCGTCAACTACAAGCGACGCGTCGAGCGCGACCGTGAGCTGATCAAGCAGAACGCCACCTACGCCGCGCTCGCCCCGATCGTCGAGGTGCTCGACACCATCGACCGGGCCCGCGAGCACGAGCCGCTCACCGGCGGACTCAAGGCGGTGGCCGAGCAGCTCGAGCGCACGGTCGCCTCCTCGGGCCTGACCAAGTTCGGTGCGGTCGGCGACGCTTTCGACCCCACCGTCCACGAGGCGCTCTCGCACCTGGGGGAGGACGCCGAGGTCTCGGTGACGACCTGCAAGGTCGTGGCCAAGTCCGGGTACCGGATCGGCGAGCGGGTGGTGCGCGCCGCGCAGGTGCTGGTGGTCGACCCACCGGTGGTCGACCCACCGGGGTGATCCACCGCCCCGGCCGCCGGGGCCACGGCATGATCGACGAGACGACGGGAGGTGCGTGATGGCAGAGGACCAGGGATTTCGGGCCGACTGGGCGGGCAAGGACTTCTACGCCGAGCTCGGCGTGGGCAAGGACGCCTCGGCCGACGAGATCAAGAAGGCCTACCGCACGCTCGCGCGCGCCCACCACCCCGACTCCAACCCCGGGGACTCCGCCAAGCACGAGCGCTTCAAGAAGGTCGCCGAGGCCTACGACGTCGTCGGCGACCCCGACAAGCGCCCCCGCTACGACGAGATGCGCCGTCTCTACGGCTCCGGCGCCCCGCGCGGCGGCTTCGCCGGCGCCGGCGGGGCCCGCCGTCCCGGGGGCGGCGCCGGCGGGGTCAACCTCGAGGACCTGCTGCGCGACCGCGCCGGCGGGGCCGGCGGTGCCGGCGGCCTCGGCGACATGTTCGGCGACCTCTTCACCGGCGGCGGGGGCGGGGGACGGCGTCAGCCCGGCGCCCGGCCCACGCGGGGTGCGGACGCGGAGAGCACGGCGACCATCTCGTTCACCGACGCCCTCGAGGGCGTCACGATCTCCCTGCGGCTGAGCTCGGAGACGCCCTGCGCCACGTGCTCGGGCACCGGCGGCAAGCCCGGCACCCGGCCGCACATCTGCGCCGAGTGCGAGGGCGCGGGCTTCGTCACCGCCACCGTGGGCGGCGCGTTCTCGATGAACGAGACCTGCCCGCGCTGCGCCGGGCGCCAGCTCGTCTACGACGAGGCCTGCCCGACCTGCGCCGGCTCCGGCCGGGGCCGGTCCTCGCGCACCATCCAGGCGCGGATCCCCGCGGGGGTCAAGGACGGCCAGAAGGTGCGCCTCAAGGGCAAGGGCGCGCCCGGTGAGAACGGCGGCCCCGGCGGCGACCTGGTGATCACCGTCAAGGTCGGCCCGCACCCGCTCTTCGGCCGCAGCGGCGACCACCTCACCCTCGACGTGCCCGTCTCCTTCGACGAGGCCGCGCTGGGGGCCGAGGTCAAGGTGCCCACCCTCGGTGGCGCCCCGGTCACCCTGCGCCTGCCCGCCGGCACCCCCAGCGGGCGCACGTTCCGGGTCCGGGGCCGCGGCGCGCCGCGCGCCGACGGCACCAGGGGCGACCTGCTGTGCACCGTCGAGGTGCAGGTGCCGGCCGTCCTGGACCCCGCGGCCCGCGAGGCCGTCGAGGCCTACCGCCGGGCGACCGCCGACAAGCCGCTGCGCACGCGGCTCTTCGAGGACGCCGGCTGATGGCCCGCCCGCCGTTCGCGCCGCCCGGGGCCGACGCGGCGGTCTACGTGATCAGCGTGGCCGCCGAGCTCACCGGCCTGCACCCGCAGACGCTGCGCACCTACGAGCGACTGGGGCTGATCACGCCCGGTCGCACCGGGGGCGGCGGGCGCCGCTACTCCTCGCGCGACATCGAGCTGCTGCGCGAGATCGCGGACCTGACCGGTGCCGGCATCGGCCTCGAGGGCGTCCGGCGCATCCTCGACCTCGAGAACCGGGTCGCGGCGCTGGGCGCGCGCAACGAGGAGCTGCGCGAGGAGCTCGCGCTGACCCGGGAGGCGCTGCAGCGGGCCACGCGCAGCGCCGGGCCCGGAGGCGCCCGGCCGGGCGCCGGCCTCTACCCGGGCACGCTGCCGGCCGCGTCGTCGAACCGGCTGCCCGTCCTGCGCCCGCAGCCCACGGAGCAGTCCCTGGTCGTGTGGCGGCGCCGACGCCTGCTGTGAGCCCGGCCGGCGGGCCGCCCCGCGGTGACGAGGTCGATGCGGCGCACGCCCCGGCGGCCTCCCCACCCGGGCACTAGTCTCATCCGGTGGGGCCCGCGTCGGTGCGGGCCCGGTGGACCGGGGCGGAGGTGCGCGAGGGTGGACTGGCTCACGGACGCGGTCCTCGCGTGGAGCCGGGGCCTGCACTGGCGGCCCTTCCTGACCATCCCGCTGTTCACCGGGGTGGTCGGCTGGCTGATCAACGCCTCGGGCCTGTGGATGCTCTTCAGCCCGGTGCGCTTCCGCGGTGTGCGGGTGCCCGGTGTGCGCGAGCTGTCCTCGGTGCTCCCGCGCAAGCTCCAGGAGGTGCCCGGCGTCCTGCAGGGCGGCGTGGGCTGGCAGGGCATCGTCCCGGCCCGCGCCGCGAAGATGGGCAGCATCGCGGTGGACAAGGCGATCGCCAAGCTGGGCACGCCGCGCGACTTCTACGTCCAGCTGGAGCCGGACAAGATCGCGGCGCACATCGTCACCACGATGCGGCCCGAGGTGCCCGAGCTGGTCGAGGCCGTGATGCTGCGCGAGCACCCGCGGCTGTGGCGCGACCTGCCCCGCTCGGTGCGCTCCACGCTCGTCGAGCGGGTCCAGGACCAGCTGCCCTCGGTGGTCGGCGACGTCACCGACGAGATCGGCCGCCACATCGACCAGCTCCTCGACCCGAAGCTGATGGTCATCGACCACTTCAACGAGGACCCGGCGCTGGTCGTGCGCATCTTCCGCGACTTCGGCCAGCACGAGCTGAACCTGATGGTCCGCTTCGGGTTCGTCTTCGGGTTCGCCCTCGGGTTCCCGGTCGCCCTGGTCGACAGCGTCGTGGGCCGGTGGTGGCTGCTGCCGGTCCTCGGCGTCCTGGTCGGCTGGACCACCAACGCGCTCGGCATGTGGCTCATCTTCGAGCCCCCCGAGCCCCGCCGGATCCTCGGCGTACGGGTGCACGGGCTGTTCCTGCGACGCCAGGACGAGGCCGCGGAGGTCTACGCCCGGATCATCGCCGACGACGTGATCACCCTCGAGCAGATCGGGGACTTCCTGCTGCACGGGCCCGGGGGCGACCGCACCCGGCAGCTGGTCGCCGGCGCGCTGCGCCCGGCCATCGACCAGGCCCTCGGCCCGGTGCTGCCCGCGGTGCGGGTCGCCGTGGGCGCCGAGCGGCTGGACAGCATCCGCGACTCGATGGCCTGGGAGGCCGTCGCCCGCACCCTGACCCCCTTCGAGGACCCCGCGTTCAGCGCCCAGCAGTCGGGACGGATCTGCGAGCTGGTCGCGGCGCGCACCAAGGAGCTGCCCCCGCGCGAGTTCGCCGACATGATGCGCTCCGCGATCCGCGAGGACGAGTGGATGCTCTACGCCCACGGCGCGCTGATGGGCCTGGCGGGCGGGTTCGCGCACATCGCGGTGTTCGGGGTGGTGGCCCAGTGAGCGGCCCGACCAGCGACCCGTCGCCTCCCGGGGCTGCCGGCGCTGCCGGGGACGGCGCGTCGGCCGAGGACGTGCCCGAGCCCGGCCGCTCGCGTCGGCCGCGGGCCCAGGACTCCGTGCCGGGCCTGGCCCGCTTCGCCGCCTCCGCCGCCTGGCACACCACGCAGTGGGGCGTGCGGACCTCGGCCCGCACGGGAGCCCGGGTGGTGCGCGCGGCGACCAGCGCCGAGGAGGCCGGCGCGCTGCTCGACGACCTCAGCGACACCGTCGGGGGCACGGTGGGCACCGTCGGCGACCTGCTCCGCACGGCGGTCTTCGAGGCCACGGCCGCGGTCTCGGCCCTCGACGCGCGCCTCGAGGCCGCCCTCGACCCGCGCTCGGGCGACGCCTGTGTGGAGGAGCAGCCGCCGTCCGAGGACCCGCCGCCGACGCTGCGCGAGCAGGGGCAGGACCTGCTGCGTCGCTCCCGTGCGGTGGGCCCCGACGAGGGTGCGCACCCGGCGTTCGGCCGCATCCTCGGCGAGCTCGCCCCCGACGAGGCGCGGGTGCTGCTGCTGCTGCTCGAGGCCGGCCCCCAGCCCAGCGTCGACGTGCGCACCGGCGGTCCGACCGGCCTGGTCAGCTCCCAGCTCGTCGCGCCGGGGCTGAGCATGATCGGCAGTCGGGCGGGGTGCCGCGCGCCGTCCCGGGTGCCGGCCTACCTGAACAACCTGTTCCGCCTCGGCCTGGTCTGGTTCTCCCGGGAGGCCCTGCGCGACCACGGGCGCTACCAGGTGCTCGAGGCCCAGCCGGACGTGCTCGCGGCGCTGCACTCGGTGCGCTTCGCCAAGGTGGTGCGGCGCAGCATCCACCTGACGCCCTTCGGGGAGGACTTCTGCCGCACCTGCCTGGTGGAGTCGGACCGGCCCGGGGTGGAGTACCCGCGCCACGACGCGCCCGGCAACGACGAGCCCACGAGCCCGGCCGGGCGCTGAGCCGGCGCCGCCGGCAGGGGCCGGCTCGTCGCGTCAGCCGGTGGGGTCGGCGCTGCGGGGGGCCTGGTGCGCGGCCAGCAGCCGCACGGTGAAGCTCGCCCCGCCTCCGGGGCGGGGGGCGTAGGAGACGTCCCCGCCCATCGCCCGGGCCAGGCTGCGCACGACGTGCAGGCCCAGGCCGGCGCCGGTGGTCGAGGAGTCGGTGCGCACGAACTCGGCGAACATGGTCTCCTCGAGGTCCGCCGGCACGCCCGGCCCGCGGTCGTCGACGCTGAGGCAGACGTGGTCGCCGTCGGGATGCACCCGCACCGAGCAGGGTGTGCCGCCGTGCTCGTGGGCGTTGGTGAGCAGGTCCGCCAGGACCTGGGCGAGCCGCTCGGGGTCGGCGTGCACGGGGCGCTCGTCCTCGACGACGACCTCGACGCCGGGGTGGGCGGTGGCAGCGTGGTGCGCGAGGGCGGCGGGGTCGGTCTCGGCCATGTCCACGCCCAGCGCACCGCGGCGGATCTGGGCTCCGGTGAGCAGGTCGGCGGTCATCTCGTCGAGGCGTCGGGTCTGCCGCGCGACGGCGTCCATCAACCGCCGGCACTGCTCCTCGTCGGCGATCCCGGCGTCGATGGCGTCCACGACGCCGCCGAGGACGGCCACAGGGCCGCGCAGCTCCTGGGCGCTCGTGGCGATGGTGCGCCGCAGCACGTCGGACTCCTGCTCGAAGGGGTCGAGGTAGACCAGCACCGACCAGCCGGTGCGGCGCAGCCGGGCCCGGGCGCGGCCGCCCTCGAGGTCGACCTCGAAGCAGGAGTCGACGTCGAGGCGGTGGTAGGCGACCAGGGAGGCGAGCTCGGGCGCGCTCATCGCGAGCGGGCCGCCGGCGCGGGCCGAGCCGAGCAGCCGGTCGGCTACGGCGTTGGCGAAGACGACGCGGAACAGCGGCTCGTCGGCCAGCTCGAGCACCCCGAACGGGGCCATCGAGACGGCCTCCCAGGTCGAGGCGCGGGTGGGGTCGTCGACGGGTTTCGGGGGCCGGCCCGCGGTCGGGGGCCCGCCCGCGGCGCCCGGCACGGGCGGTCGCACCTCCTCGGAGGGGTCGGCCACCAGGCTCAGGGGCCGGCTCGCGCGGCCCGCCGCACCGGCCTCGCAGGCGGTGCGGACGTAGTCCAGGATCGAGGGCAGCGGCGCGCCCTTCTGCACGTACCCGTCGGCGCCGACCGCGACGGCGCGCGCCGACATCTGCTGGGCGCCGAAGCCGGACAGCACGATGATCGTCGCGGTGGGGACCAGGCGCCGGATGCCGGGCAGGGCCTCGATGCCGTCCATCACGGGCATGGCGAGGTCGAGCAGCACGAGGTCGGGCCGGTGCCGGCGGACCTCCTCGGTGCCCGAGCGGCCGTCCGAGGCCTCGGCGACGATCTCGAAGCCGCCGCGGGTCAGCGCCAGCGAGAGCAGCTCGCGGATGTCCTCGGTGTCGTCGATGACCACCACACGCAGGGGTCGCGCAGCGCTGCCGGTCATGGCCCGACCCTAGGCCCGCGCCCGGGGTCCGGACGGCGGAACCGCGAGATCGGTGGAATCGCGGGCTGGTCCGAGGGGTTATGCTGACGCTGATGAAAGTTGAGCCGATACAACTCAAGTATGAGCAGGAGACGACATGAGCCAGTTCGGGGCCGAGAAGTTCACCACGCGGGGCCGAGAGGCGATCGAGGCCGCGCAGCTGGCCGCGACGTCGGCCGGGCACAGCACCACGGACCCGGTGCACCTCCTCGTGGCGCTGCTGCGCCCCGAGGACGGCACCGCGCGCACCCTCGTCGGCTCGGCCGGCACCGACCCGGCCGCACTGCTCGCGCGCGCCGAGGAGGCGCTCGCCGCCCTGCCGCGCGCGAGCGGTGACACGGTGCAGCAGCCCGGCGCCTCTGCGGCGCTGACCCGCGTGCTCGCCGCCGCCCTGGACCTCGCCGCGGGGATGAAGGACGACTACGTCACCACCGAGCACCTGCTGGTCGCGCTGGCCGGCACCCAGAGCGCGGCGCAGCGGCTGCTGGTCGAGGCCGGCCTGAGCGAGCAGGGCCTGCGTGAGGGTCTCGCCGCGTTGCGGGGCAACCGCCGGGTGACCAGCCAGGAGGCCGAGTCGACCTACGAGGCGCTGGCCAAGTACAGCGTCGACCTCACCGAGGCCGCCGAGCAGGGCCGCCTGGACCCGGTGATCGGCCGCGACGCCGAGATCCGTCGCGTGGTGCAGGTGCTGTCCCGGCGCACCAAGAACAACCCGGTCCTGATCGGGGAGCCCGGCGTCGGCAAGACCGCGGTCGTCGAGGGACTCGCCCAGCGCGTGGTCGCCGGCGACGTCCCCGACTCGCTGCGCGGACGGCGCGTGCTCAGCCTCGACCTGGCCGCGATGGTCGCCGGGGCGAAGTTCCGCGGCGAGTTCGAGGAGCGGCTCAAGGCCGTCCTGGAGGAGGTCAAGGACGCCGGCGGCCAGGTGATCACCTTCATCGACGAGCTGCACACCGTCGTCGGCGCCGGGGCCGGAGGCGACTCCGCGATGGACGCCGGCAACATGCTCAAGCCCATGCTGGCCCGCGGCGAGCTGCACATGATCGGCGCCACCACCCTCGACGAGTACCGCGAGCGGATCGAGAAGGACCCGGCCCTGGAGCGGCGCTTCCAGCAGGTGCTGGTCGGTGAGCCGAGCGTGGCCGACACCATCCAGATCCTGCGCGGCATCCAGGAGAAGTACGAGGCCCACCACGGCGTGCGGATCACCGACGCCGCCCTGGTCGCCGCGGCGACGCTGTCGGACCGCTACATCACCGGCCGCCAGCTGCCCGACAAGGCCATCGACCTCGTCGACGAGTCGGCCTCCCGGCTGCGGATGGAGATCGAGTCCTCCCCGGAGGAGATCGACCAGCTGCGCCGCCACGTCGATCGGCTGCGGATGGAGGAGTTCGCGCTGGGCCGCGAGAGTGACGAGGCCTCGGTGGAGCGGCTGGCCGTGCTGCGCGGCGAGCTCGCCGACACCCAGGAGGAGCTGCGGGCCCTCGAGGCCCGCTGGGAGGCCGAGAAGAGCTCGCTGGAGGGCGAGGGCGAGCTGCGCCGGCGCCTCGACGCGGTCCGGGTGCACGCCGACAAGCTGATGCGCGAGGGGCGGCTGGACGAGGCCAGCGAGATCCTCTACGGCCAGATCCCCCAGCTGGAGAAGTCCCTGGCCGAGTCGATCGCCGCGGCGTCGGCCGGGCAGACCCTCGAGCCGCTGGTCGGCGAGCAGGTCGGGCCCGAGCAGATCGCCGAGGTCGTCGAGGCCTGGACCGGCATCCCGACCGGCCGGCTCCTGCAGGGCGAGACCTCGAAGCTGCTCAGCATGGAGGAGGTCCTCGGCACGCGGCTGATCGGCCAGCGCACGGCGGTGTCCGCGGTCAGCGACGCGGTGCGCCGCTCCCGGGCGGGCATCGCCGACCCCGACCGCCCGACCGGCTCCTTCCTGTTCCTGGGGCCCACCGGCACGGGCAAGACCGAGCTGGCCAAGGCCCTGGCCGACTTCCTCTTCGACGACGAGCGCGCGATCGTGCGCATCGACATGAGCGAGTACTCCGAGAAGCACTCGGTCTCCCGCCTGGTCGGGGCGCCCCCGGGCTACGTCGGCTACGACGAGGGCGGCCAGCTGACCGAGGCGGTGCGCCGCCGGCCCTACTCGGTGGTGCTGCTCGACGAGGTGGAGAAGGCGCACCCCGAGGTCTTCGACGTGCTGCTGCAGGTCCTCGACGACGGCCGGCTCACCGACGGTCAGGGCCGCACCGTGGACTTCCGCAACACCATCCTGGTGCTCACCTCGAACCTCGGCTCGTCCTTCCTGACCGACCCCACCCTGGACCCCGAGAAGCGTCGCGACTCGGTGCTGGCCACGGTGCGGGCGGCCTTCAAGCCGGAGTTCCTCAACCGCCTCGACGAGATCGTCCTGTTCGACGCCCTGACCCGCGAGGAGCTGACCCGCATCGTCGACCTGCAGCTCGCGCTGCTCGAGCAGCGGCTCGCGGGGCGGCGGATCGGCATCGCGGTCACCGACGCGGCGCGCACGTGGCTGGCCGAGGCCGGCTACGACCCGGCCTACGGGGCGCGGCCGCTGCGCCGGCTGATCCAGTCGAGCATCGGCGACCCGCTGGCCCGGCTGCTGATCGCGGGCGAGGTGGCCGACGGCAGCAGCGTCGCCGTCGACGTCGCGGAGGACGGCGCCGGCCTGGTCGTCGGTTGAGACCGCCGCTCAGCTCCAGGGGGGGTCGTCGAGCGCGGGGAACCCCTCGGGGTCGACCCGGTCCAGCACGCGGCGCAGCGTCCGGGTCAGGTGGTCCAGGTCGGCCGCCGGCACGGCGTCGAGGACGAGGCTGCGGACGTGGTCGACGTGGGCTGGTGCGGCGGCCACCAGGGCGGCGAGGCCCTCGTCGAGCAGCCGGACGACCTTGACCCGGCGGTCCTCGGGGTGGGTGACGCGGCCGACGTAGTCGCGGGCCTCGAGCCGCTTGACCACGTTGGAGAGCCGCGACAGCGAGCCCGCGGTCACCAGGGAGAGGCGGGACATCGGGAGCGAGCGGTCGGGCTCCTCGGAGAGCATCGCGAGGACGATGTACTCGTAGTAGTTCAGCCCGGCGTCCCGCTCGAGCTGGGCGTCGAGGGCGGGCGGCAGGGTGGTCATCAGCAGCGACAGGGTCAGCCACGCCTGCCGCTCCTGCGCGCTCAGCCAGCGCGGCTCGATCTCGCTCACGGGTCGAGGATAGGACGGGGAATTATTTGCATCTTGAAGTGTTGAGGTCTACAGTTGCATCAATCTTGAAGCAACACCCCGACACCCAGGAGCACGCACCATGAGCATCTTCAGCCGCACCAAGAAGTCCGACGCCACCACCACCCCGGCCAGCACCACCCCGGCCAGCACCACCCGCCGGGCGGCACCACGCCGGGCGGCGTCGCCACCGCCGTGGTCGACGCGCCGGCGACCGCCGACCTGACCGGCGACTGGACCATCGACCCCAGCCACTCCCGCCTCGGCTTCTCCGCCCGTCACGCCATGGTCACCACCGTGCGCGGCAGCTTCGGTGGCTTCGAGGGCACCGCCCACATCGACAGCGCCACCCCGGCCTCCTCGAGCGTCGCGCTCACCATCGCCGTCGCCTCGGTCGAGACCGGCTCCGCGGACCGCGACGCTCACCTGGTCTCCGCGGACTTCTTCGACGCCGCGACCTTCCCCGAGATGACCTTCACCTCCACCGCCGTCGAGCGCGACGGCGACGAGTGGGCCATCACCGGTGACCTCGTCATCAAGGGCGTCTCCCGCTCGGTGACCGTCCCCTTCGAGTCCACCGGCACCGCCACCGACCCGTTCGGCAACCAGCGCGCCGGGTTCGAGGGCAGCACCACCATCAACCGCAAGGACTGGGGCCTGACCTGGAACGCCGCGCTCGAGACCGGCGGCGTCCTGGTCTCGGAGAAGATCACCCTCGACTTCGACGTCTCCGCGATCAAGAACGTCTGAGCCGGGAGCAGGAGCGCACCGTGAGTCCCTGGTCGTCCACCGCCCGGGCCGACGCGCTGATCGACCCCCGCCACCCGTTCGCGGCGCACCTGCGACGCGCGGCGGGGCAGCTCGTCGAGCAGCCGCACCGGGCGTGGACGCCGGCCGACGGTGCGCTGCCGGCCCTCTACCTGGGCCACGGCGCGCCCATGCTCTTCGAGATGACCGGCTGGATGGACGAGCTGCTCGCCTGGGCCCGCCGGATGCCCCGGCCCCGGGCGGTGCTCATCGTGTCCGCGCACTGGGAGCAGGCGCCGACGATGCTCTCCCGGCCCACCGCCGGCGAGCTCGTCTACGACTTCGGCGGCTTCGCGCCGATGTACTCGCGGATGCGCTACGACACCCCGGACGCCAGCGCGCTGGGCCGCGAGGTGGCCGCGCTGCTGCCCGACGGCGAGACGCTGCACCAGCACCCCACCCGGGGCCTGGACCACGGGGCCTGGGTGCCGCTGAAGATCATGTACCCCGAGGCCGACCTCCCCGTGGCGCAGCTGAGCATGCCGACCCACGACCCGGGCCGCCTGCTCGACCTCGGCCGGCGGCTGCGCGTGCTGCGCGAGCAGGGCGTCCTGGTCGTCGGCTCCGGGTACCTGACCCACGGCCTGCCCCACCTCGACCTCTCGCGCCCCGACGAGGTGCCCGGGTGGTCCTCGGACTTCGACCAGTGGGCGGCCGAGGCGCTGGCCGCGGGCGACGTCGACCGGCTCGCCGCGTTCCGCGACTCCGCGCCGGGGATGCCGTGGGCCCACCCGACGGTCGAGCACTTCACGCCCCTGTTCGTCACCCTGGGTGCGGCCGCGGACCCCACCGCCGCGCCGACGACGGCGATCGACGGCTTCGAGATCGGCCTGTCCAAGCGCTCGGTGCAGGTGCGCTGAGCCCGACCGGGCCGCGCTCGGCGCGGCGCGCGGGCCGGCGGCCGGCGCCGCGCGGTGCGGTGGTGCCCGGTGCGGTGGCGCCTGGTGGAATGGGGGGGTGCCCCCCACCCCCTCCCGCCCCCGTCAGGTGACCTGGTGCGGCGCGGTCGTGATGGTCGGCTCCGTGCTGGTGCTCGTCTCCGCCGCGCAGGTCGTCGCCGGCATCGGCACCCTGGAGACCCGCGAGAGCGTGGAGGACCTGCTCACCCAGCCTCCCGCCAGCGGGCTCGGCCTCGGCATCGAGACCGCGCTGGAGATCCTGCGCGTCAGCGCCATGGTGGCCGCGGCCAGTGCGGCCGCGGCCGCGATCCTCGGCTGGTACGTCCTGCAGCGCTCCGCCTCGGCCCGGCTGGGCCTGAGCGTGCTGGCCGTCCCGCTGTTCGTCGCCGGGGCCGCCACCGGCGGGATCGTCTCGGCCGCCGTCGTGGCCGCGATCGTCTCGCTGTGGATCCAGCCGGCCCGCGACTGGGTGGCCGGCCGCGACCCGGCGCCGCGCCCGAACCCGGCCGCGGCCACCCCGGCCACCGCGGCCACCGCGGGCACCGCCCTCGCACGCACGCCGACGCCGACCACCGGCGGCGCCCCGGCGGCCACCTCCCCCTGGGGCGCCCCGTCCTCCGCGTCCGCCGCCCCGGGTCGGCGCCCCGGCGCCGTGCTCGCCGCGGCCGTGGTCGCCCTCACCCTGTGCGGGTTGGCCGTGGCGTTCTGCGTCACCACCGTGGCGGTGCTGTGGCTCTCCCCGGACGTCGTCGAGCAGGCGCTGCGCGAGTCCGAGCAGCGCTTCGGTGAGCAGGGGGTCAGCACCTCGGTGGTCCAGGTGGCCACGACCGTGATGGTCCTCCTGGTCGTCGTGTGGTGCGTCGGGGTGGCCGTCGCCGCCGGACTGGCCCTGCGCGGGGTGCGCTGGGCGCGCGTGGCTCTGCTGGTCGGCGCGGCCGTCTCCGGTGTCGTGTGCCTCCTCGGGGCGCTCGGCTCCGGCGCGCTGCTGGTGCCGGCGGCCGGGTGGCTGGTCGTGGTGCTGCTGCTGGTGCGCCCCGAGGTGCGCTCGTGGCGCTAGCCCGCGACGTGGTTCGATGCTCGCCATGAGCGACCCCTCGAGCCCGCAGGGCCCCTCGTCCGGCCGCCCCGACCCCGACGGCAGCGACCCGTACGGCAGCGACCCGTACGGCGCCAACCCCTACGGCGCCGCCCGCTACGCACCGGACGCGTCCGGCCCGGACCGCGACGCGGTGCCGGACCGCCGTCCGCGCACCGTGCTCGCCGCCGGGCTCCTCACCCTGGTCGTCTCCGGGCTGGTGGCCGTCCTGTTCGGCTTCCTGGCCGTCGCGCTGGTCGTCGGACGCCCGACGGTCACCGACGAGATCGAGCAGATGCTGGCCGACGACCCCGAGCTGGGCTCGGTCTCGCCCGGCGCGGTGGCCACCGGACTGCTGGTGGTCGTCGTGGTGTTCCTCCTCTGGTCCCTGCTGGCCTGCGTGCTCGCGGTGCTGGCACTGCGGCGTCGGGGCTGGGCGCGGGTGCTGCTGATCGTCTCGGCCTCGGTGACCGCCCTGCTCAGCCTGCTGTCCATCCTGAGCGTGGTCAGCGTGCTGCCCCTGCTGGCCAGCGTCGCCGTGGTGGTCCTGCTGCTGACCGGCGGCGCGGGACCCTGGTACGCCGGACGCCGCTCAGCGCGCTGACAGGTCGGCGCCGGCGAGGCGCTCCAGCGCGTCGGCGATGACGGGCGCCTGCTTGCAGAACGTCCAGCGCACCAGGGGCCGCCCGGCCCGGACGTCGTCGTGGAAGAACGACATCGGGATCGCCACGACCCCGGCCCGCTCGACCATCGCCGCGCAGAACGCCTCGGCGTCGCTCCAGCCAAGGTCCCGGACGTCGGTGGTGGTGAAGTAGGTGCCCTGCGACGCGGTGGCCGGCAGGCCGAGGCGCTCCAGGCCGGCGCAGAGCAGGTCCCGGCGGCCCTCGAGGTCGCGCGCGAGCAGACGCGGGTAGTCCGGCTCGTGGTCCAGCGCGTGCGCGACGGCCGGCTGCAGCGGGGCGCCGGAGGTGAACGTCAGCCACTGCTTGGCCGCGAGGAGCGCGGCGACCAGCGGCGCCGGTCCGGTGGCCCAGCCCACCTTCCACCCGGTCAGGGAGTAGGACTTGCCGACGCTGGACAGGCTGAGGGTCCGCTCGCGCATGCCGGGCAGGGTCGCGATCGGCACGTGCTCGTGGCCGGTGAAGACGAGGTGCTCGTAGACCTCGTCGGTGACCACGACCAGGTCGTGCTCGAGGGCCACCGCGGCCACCGCCTCGACCTCCGCGCGGCTCAGCACCGTGCCGGTCGGGTTGTGCGGGCTGTTGAGCAGGATCAGCCGGGTGCGAGGGGTGACGGCGGCGCGCAGCTCCTCGACGTCGAGGCGGAAGGAGGGGGAGCGCAGGGTCACCGGGCGTCGCACGCCGCCGGCCATCTGGATCATCGCGGCGTAGGAGTCGTAGAAGGGCTCGAGCAGGACCACCTCGTCGCCCGGGTCGAGGAGGCCGAGGATCGCGGCGGCGACGCCCTCGGTGGCGCCGGTGGTCACCGCCACCTCCGTGTCCGGGTCGAGGGCCAGGCCGTAGTGGCGCGCCTGGTGCCGGGCGATGGCCGCGCGCAGGTCCGGCGTGCCGGGGCCCGGTGCGTACTGGTTGTGACCCGAGGCCAGCGCCTGCGCCGCGGCGTCGAGCACCGAGGCGGGGCCGTCGGCGTCCGGGAAGCCCTGGCCGAGGTTGACCGACCCGGTGCGCACCGCCAGGGCGGACATCGCGGCGAAGATCGTCGGGGCGATCCCGGCCATCCGGGCGGCCGGACGGATCGAGGGCGTCATCGGGCCACCGTAGCCGTGGTCCATCATGGGCGGGTGGACCCCGCGACCGAGCCCCGGACCGACCCCCAGACCAGTCCCCAGACCGGCTCCGAGACCGGCGCGGACCCCGCCCTCGCCGCCGACGTCGACGCCTGCTGCCGCCTGAGCGGCGAGTTCACCCTGCGCTCGGGCCAGGTCGCCTCGGAGTACTTCGACAAGTACCTCTTCGAGGCCGACCCGGCGCTGCTGCTGCGGGTCGCCCGCGCGATGACGGGCCTGCTGCCCGAGGAGCCCGGCCTGCTCGGCGGCCTCGAGCTCGGCGGCGTGCCCCTGGCCACGATGGTGAGCAGCCTGACCGGGCACGGCTCGCTGTTCGTGCGCAAGCAGGCCAAGCGGTACGGCACCTGCAAGCTGGCCGAGGGCCCGGACGTGGCCGGCCGCCGCGTCACCCTGGTCGAGGACGTGATCACCACCGGCGGCGCGGTCCGCGACGCCACCCGGGCCCTGCGGGAGGCGGGCGCGGTGGTCGAGGTCGTCGTGTGCGCCATCGACCGCTCCCCCGACGGGGAGAACCCGCTGGCCGACGTCGGCCTCGAGGTGCGCGCGGTGCTGACCAAGGCGGCGCTCGACGCCGCCGGCGCCGACCGGTAGGTCCCTCAGCGCTTGGGCGCGCCCTCGCGGGGGGCGTCGGCCCGGACCTCCCGGCGGGCCACCGCACCGGTGGCGGCGACCGCGCGGTGGCGCAGCCACTCGAGGAGGATCGGCACGGCCGAGAGCAGCAGGATCGCGATGATCGCGTAGTCGATGTTGTCGCGCAGCCACGGCACGCGGGTGCCGAGGAAGTAGCCGAGCAGGGTGATCGAGAGCACCCAGGCGACGGCGCCCACCAGGCTCCACACCCAGAAGCGACGACGCGGCATCCGCGTCACGCCGGCCACGACCGTGATGTAGGTGCGCACGAAGGGCACGAACCGGCCGATGACCAGGGCCTTGTTGCCGTGCCGGTCGAAGAAGGCCTCGGTCTGGTCGAAGTACGCGCGCTTGAGGACCCGGCCCTCGCGGCGGTACAGCGGCGGGCCGATCGCCCGCCCGATCTCGTACCCGGCGAGGTTGCCCAGCACCGCGGCCGCCGTGAGCAGCACCAGCGCGATGCCGAGCTCGAGCAGCGGACCGGTACCGAAGACGTCGATGTCGCCGGTGGCGATGAACACCCCGAGCGAGAGCAGCAGCGTGTCGCCGGGAAGGAAGGGGAAGAACAGGCCGCACTCGACGAAGACCATGATCAGGCAGACCCAGAAGAAGGTGGTGCCGAACTGCTGCAGCAGCCAGTCGGGCTCCATCCACTTCATGCCGAGCAGCATCGGGTGGAGGGCCCCCAGGGCCACCGCTGAGGTCACCGACCCAGGGTACCCGGGGCCAGGTCACTGCTCGGGCGTACGGTGAGGTCATGTCGGTGCTGCGCGACCCCCTCCTCGTCCTCGCCCGCTCCGGGCGCGTCAAGAAGCTGGTGAGCACGATGCCGATCTCGGCCGGGATCGTGCGGGGCTACGTGCCGGGGGAGGACGTCGAGTCCGCCGTCGAGGCCAGCGCCGCGCTGGCCGACGACGGCCTGATGGTCTCCCTGGACTACCTCGGCGAGGACACCACCGACCGGGCCCAGGCCGAGGCGACCGTCCAGGCCTACCTCGACCTCCTCGCCGCCCTCGGCGAGCGCCGCCTCACCCAGCAGGCCGAGGTCTCGGTGAAGCTCTCGGCCATCGGCCAGGCCCTCGACGACGACGGCGACGGCGTCGCGCTGGAGAACGCGCGCACGATCTGCCGGGCCGCGCGGAACGCGGGCACGATGATCACCGTCGACATGGAGGACCACACCACCACCGACCGCACCCTGGCCACGGTGCGCGAGCTGCGCAAGGACTTCCCCGAGACCGGCTGCGTGGTGCAGGCGATGCTGCACCGCACCGAGGCCGACTGCCGCGCGCTGGCCTACGAGGGCTCGCGGGTGCGCCTGTGCAAGGGCGCCTACGCCGAGCCCGACGACGTCGCCTTCTCGGAGCGCATCGAGGTCGACAAGTCCTACGTGCGCTGCCTCAAGGTGCTGCTCGGCGGCCAGGGCTACCCGATGATCGCCACCCACGACCCCCGGATGGTCGAGATCGCCTCCTCGCTGGCCAGCCGGCACGGGCGGGCGGCGGGCACCTACGAGTTCCAGATGCTCTACGGCATCCGGCCCGAGGAGCAGAAGCGCCTGGCCGAGAAGGGCGAGACGGTGCGGACGTACCTGCCCTACGGCGGCGAGTGGTACGGCTACCTGATGCGCCGCCTGGCCGAGCGCCCCCAGAACCTGGCGTTCTTCGCCCGGTCCCTGGTCTCGAAGAAGTAGGGCTCCGCACGTGGCCGAGGAGAGGCAGACCGCGATCATCGGCGCCGGGGTGATGGGCGAGGCCCTGCTCTCCGGCCTGGTGCGGGCCGGGCGCCGCGTCGACCGGCTGCTGGTCGGGGAGAAGCGACCCGAGCGCGCGCGCGAGCTCCAGGAGCGCTACGGCGTCGCGGTGGTCGACAACGCCGACGCCGCCGCGCGCGCCGACACCGTGGTGCTGGTCGTCAAGCCCCAGGACATGGCCGCGGTGCTCGACGAGATCGCCCCCCACCTCCAGGCGGGCCGGCTCGTCGTCTCGCTCGCCGCCGGCATCACCACCGGCTTCGTCGAGGCCCGGGTGCCCGAGGGTGTCGCGGTGGTGCGGGTCATGCCGAACACCCCCGCGCTGGTCGACGCCGGGATGTCGACCATCTCGCCCGGCTCGCACTGCGCCGAGGCCGACCTCGCCGAGGTCGAGGCCCTGCTGGCCTCGGTCGGCAAGGTGCTGCGGATCCCCGAGCGCCAGCAGGACGCCGTCACCTCGATCTCGGGCTCCGGCCCGGCCTACATCTTCTTCGTCGTGGAGTCGATGATCGAGGCCGGCGTGCACCTCGGCCTGCCCCGCGCCACGGCCACGGAGCTGGTCCTGCAGACCGTCACCGGCTCGGCCCGGCTCCTGCAGGAGACGGGCACCCACCCCACCGTGCTGCGCGAGCAGGTCACCTCCCCGGGCGGCACCACCGCCGCCGCCCTGCGCGAGCTGGAGATCCACAAGGTGCGCGCCGCGTTCCTCGCGGCCATGGAGGCCGCGCGCGACCGCTCCCGCGCCCTCGCCTCCGGCGACTGAGTCATACCCCACCGCGTACTGCTGGTTTCCCACGGGACGGAGGGGTCTCGGCACCTCCCGCGTCGGATTCGCACCGGGGAGTGCGGACATTCCTGCATCCCTTGGGAAATCGGCAACCGTGCCGCGCCCCGGGGCCCGCTCGACGGCCGTGAGGACGGCGGGTCAGAATGGCCCGGTGAGCGACACCCCTGACGTCCGGTTCTGGTTCGACCCCGTGTGCCCCTTCGCCTGGATGACGAGCAAGTGGCTGCGCATGGTGCAGGAGCAGCGCGGCGACACCGTGGAGTGGCGCTTCATCTCGCTGCGCCTGCTGAACAGCCACGTCGACTACGACGCGCACTTCCCGCCGGAGTACGAGGACGGCCACACCGCGGGTCTGCGGATGCTGCGGGTCGCCGCGCACGTGCGCGACGAGGCCGGCCCCCAGGCCGTCGCCCGCTTCTACCCGGCGCTGAGCACCCAGGTCTTCGAGGTCGACCAGGGCGCGTACGACCCCACCGACCTCGACGGGCTCGTGCGCCACGCCCTGCGCGAGGTCGGCCTCGACGAGGAGCTGGTGCGCCACCTCGACGACGAGAGCCGCGACGCGCAGGTCCAGGAGGAGACCGACGAGGCCCTCGCGCTGACCGGCAAGGACGTCGGCACCCCGATCCTGCACATCGCCCCGCCCGAGGGCGCGGCCTTCTTCGGCCCCGTGATCAGCCGGCTGCCCAGCGCGGAGGAGGCGATCACGCTGTGGGACCACGTCGTGGGCCTGGCGACCTTCCCCGGGTTCGCCGAGCTCAAGCGCAGCCTGCGCGAGCGCCCGCAGCTGCGCTCGTTCGGCGTCGAGGAGGACGGCGTCGGGATCGCCGAGGACTGGCACGGCGGCAGCCGCCGGCAGAAGAAGTAGCCCGCGCGGGCCCGCGCGGCCCGCCGTGACGCCGCCGAGCGGTGCCGGCTCCCTGGTGCTGCGCACGCCGCTGCTCAGCCGCCCCCCTCGCCGCGGCCACGGCCCGGCTCACAGCAGCAGTGCGGCCCCGCCCGCCACGAGCGCGGCCGCGGTGCGCAGCCGGTCGGCGCGCACCAGCCGGGTGAGCAGGGCGGGCGTCGGCCCTTGCGTCCCGAGGCGCCCGTGCGTGGGGGCGGCGAGAGCCGCGGTGCTCAGGGCGGCGGCGGCGTTGCCGGCCAGCACCGCCCAGGCCCACCCGTGCGGGCCCCCGAGCAGGCTCCGCACGCAGGCCGCGGCGACGAGCAGGTAGAGCGGACCCACCACCCGAAAGATCCGCCGGGAGTGGGCGTCGTGGCGCGCGGTCCAGTCGACGCCCGGCTCGCGGGCCCCGTCGACCAGCGCCGGGTAGACCACGACGCTGACCACCAGCGAGAACCCGGCGTGCGCCGCGCTCGCCGCGACCAGGGTGGTCGTCGCGTCCGGCCAGGTCACGGCGGCGAGGCTACGGGGTGCGGGACGACGCCGGCCACGCCCGCCCTGCGCGGACGCGCCCGTCGTGCGCACCCCCGGACGGACGGTCCCGCTCGAGCGGCGAGCGCTGGCACACTGCGGCCATGGAGACCTACCGCACGCCCGACGACCGCTTCTCCGCGCTGGCCGACCTGCCCGGCGGCCTGACCTGGCGGCCCCACTACGCCGAGGTCGCGGACCCCGACGGGGGCACGGTGCGGATGTCCTACGTCGACGTGCGGCCCGCCGAGGGCTGGCGCGAGGGCGGGACGACCGTGGTGCTCCTGCACGGCGAGCCGACGTGGTCCTACCTCTACCGCCACACCGTCGCCGAGCTCGTCGCCGCCGGTCTGCGGTGCGTCGCGCCCGACCTGGTCGGCTTCGGCCGCTCCGACAAGCCCCTCGAGGTGGCCGACCACTCCTACGCCCGCCACGTGGCCTGGGTGCGCGAGCTGCTCGTGGAGCACCTCGGCCTGTCCGGGGCCACGCTCGTGGGCCAGGACTGGGGTGGCCTCATCGGGCTGCGGCTGGCCACCGAGGCGCCCGGGCTGTTCGGGCGCCTCGTGGCAGCCAACACCGGTCTGCCGACCGGCGACCACGACATGCCGGCGGTGTGGTGGGAGTTCCGCCGCGCGGTGGAGAAGGCCTCCGAGCTCGACGTCGGCCGCCTGGTCGCCTCCGGCTGCGCCCAGGGCCTCGACGAGGAGGTCCGCGCCGCCTACGACGCGCCGTTCCCCACCGAGGAGTCCAAGGCCGGGCCGCGGGCGATGCCCGGCCTGGTGCCGACCCGGCCCGACGACCCGGCCACCGTCGCCAACCGCACCGCCTGGGCCGCGCTGGGCTCCTGGAACGCGCCGTTCCTGACCGCCTTCGGCGACGCCGACCCGATCACCGGGGCGATGGCGCCGGTCCTGCGCCGCCACGTGCCGGGTGCCGCCGGCCGGGAGCACCCGGAGATCGCCGGCGCCGGCCACTTCCTCCAGGAGGACGCCGGCGCCGCCCTCGGCCGGGCGGTGGCCGACTTCGTGCGGGGCACGCCCCTCGCGTGAGGGCGGCCCGCCTGGGCTAGCGTGCGGACGTGACCGACATCTCCTGCGCCGGGCCGGCGACGGTCGTCTTCGACGACCGGCTGACCGCCTACGACTTCGGTCAGGGCCACCCGATGTCGCCGTTGCGGGTCGACCTGACGATGCGCCTGGCCGACGAGCTCGGCGTGCTGGAGCACCTGCGGCGGGTGCCGGCGCCGATCGCCGACCTCGAGCTGGTGGCCACGGTGCACGACGAGGCGCTGATCGAGGCCGTCGTGCGGATGGGGCGCGACCCCGGTCCGGGCGAGGAGGACCGGGGCCTGGGCACCGAGGACAACCCGGTCTTCCGCGGGATGGACGTGGCGGCGGCCCACGTCGTCGGCGCCACCCAGGAGGCGATGCGTCAGGTCTGGAGCGGCGAGTCGCTGCACAGCGTGAACGTCGCCGGCGGCCTGCACCACGCGATGCCCGGCCGGGCGAGCGGCTTCTGCGTCTACAACGACGTGGCCGTCGGCATCCGCTGGCTGCTGGACCAGGGCGCGCAGCGGGTGGCCTACGTCGACGTCGACGTCCATCACGGCGACGGCGTCGAGCAGATCTTCTACGACGACCCGCGGGTGCTCACGATCTCCCTGCACGAGAGCGGGCAGTTCCTGTTCCCCGGCACCGGCTTCGCCGCCGACACCGGGGGGGAGGGTGCCGAGGGCTCGGCGGTGAACCTCGCCCTGCCGCCGGCCACCGCGGACGCAGGGTGGCTGCGGGCCTTCCACGCGGTGGTGCCCCCCGTGCTGCGCGAGTTCGCCCCCGAGGTGCTGGTCACCCAGCACGGCTGCGACACCCACGCCGACGACCCGCTGGCCGACCTCACGCTCAGCGTGGACGGCCAGCGCGCCAGCTACGTGGCCCTGCACGAGCTGGCCCACGAGGTGGCCGGCGGGCGGTGGGTCGCGCTCGGTGGCGGTGGCTACGCGGTGATCGGCGTCGTACCCCGGGCGTGGTCGCACCTGCTCGCCGTGGTCGGCGGGCATCCGCTCGACCCGGCGACCCTGACCCCGCCCGGGTGGCGCGAGCACGTCTCGGGTCGCCTCCGCGCCACCGCGCCGCTGCGCCTGACCGAGGGCACCGCCCCGGACTTCCGGGCCTGGGAGAGCGGCTACGACCCCGACAGCTGGCTCGACCGGACGGTCCAGGCCACCCGCAAGGCCTGCTTCCCGCTGCACGGGCTCGACCCGGAGCTGTAGGCGCGGCACCTGCGCTCACCGAGGCTCGCGGAGCCGCCGCGCAAGCCGACACGCCGTCCGCGAGCATCCGCCTGGTGATTCACTTCCCCACGCGTCACTCCAGGCCCTATCCTCCCGACTGAGCACTCGTGGTGAACCGGTGGGGAAGCCGGTCGCGAGAGCCGGAAAGCTGGGTACCCACATGGCCACGAGCCCCTCCATCCCCGGATCGGAGCCGGAGTTCTGGACCGTCGCCGAGGTCGCCGCCCGGATGCGCGTCTCGAAGATGACCGTCTACCGCCTCCTGCACGGGGGGGAGCTGCCCGCGGTGCGGGTCGGCCGCTCCTTCCGGGTGCGCGAGCACGACGTCGAGGTGTACCTCGCGAAGGCCTACTACGACGCCGGCTGAGCCGGATTCGGCCCGGGTGCGACGGGTGGCTAAGGTGGTGCGGTCCTCGCCGCGCTCGCGCCGGGGCCGATCGTCTGAGAGGTAACCCGTGGGATCTGTCATCAAGAAGCGTCGCAAGCGCATGGCGAAGAAGAAGCACCGCAAGCTGCTGAAGAAGACGCGCGTGCAGCGTCGCAAGCTCGGCAAGTAGCCACGCGCGCACCATCACCGGACGCGGGGCGCACGTGCGCCCTGGGTCCGCGCCCACCCCGTCCCCACCCAGCAGGGAGACGCCCCCCATGGCCGCTGCCGAGGCTCGCACCGTCCTGGTGACCGGTGTCTCGCGCGACCTCGGCCGTCGCTTCGCCCGCCGCATCGCCACCCACCCCGGCGTCCGCCGCGTGATCGGCGTGGACGCGGTGCTGCCGCGCGGCGACGTCGGTGACGTCTCCTTCGTGCGCGCCGACATCCGCAACCCGGTGATCGCCAAGGTGATCGCCAAGGAGGACGTCGACACGGTCGTGCACATGAGCGTCATCGCCACTCCTGGCACCGCCGGGGGACGGGGCACGATGAAGGAGCTCAACGTCATCGGCACGATGCAGCTGCTCGCGGCGTGCCAGAAGGCGCCCAGCGTGCAGCACCTCGTGGTGAAGTCGACGACCACGGTCTACGGCGCGTCGAGCCGCGACCCCGCGATGTTCACCGAGGGCATGGAGCCCCGCCGTGCCCCGCGCTCGGGCTACGCCAAGGACGTCGCGGAGGTCGAGGGCTACGTGCGCGGCTTCGCCCGCCGCCGGCCCGACGTGGTCGTGAGCATGCTGCGGTGCGCCAACGTGATCGGCCCCGAGGTCGACAGCCCGATCGCCTCCTACTTCCGGCTGCCCGTGGTGCCGGTGGTCCTCGGCCACGACGCCCGCCTGCAGTTCCTGCACGAGACCGACCTCATGGCCGTCCTCGAGCACGCGGTCGCCGCCGGGGTGAACGGCACCTTCAACGTCGCCGGCGACGGCCTGCTGCTGCTCTCCCAGGCGCTGCGCCGGATCCGGCGGCCCGTCGCCCCGATGCCCGGCTTCGCCGTCGGCGCGCTCGGCTCCGCGCTGCGCCGCGCCCACGTGGCGGACTTCTCGCCCGAGCAGCGGTCGTTCCTCACCTACGGACGCGGTGTCGACACCACCCGGATGCGCACCGAGCTCGGGTTCGCGCCGCGGTTCTCCAGCGCCGAGGCGTTCGCCGACTTCGGCTCGGCCCTGCGCCCCACCGGTGGACGTGCCGAGCGGGTGCTGGCCGGCGTGGCGAGCCTGGTCGGCGACGGCGGGCCGCACCGTGGGTGACGCCGAGATCATCCCGCTGGGCACCCGCGGTCGTCCCGGTCGCGGCGCGGGGCCCCGCCCCTCCTCGGCCGCCCGCGGACTCAGCACCGGCGGCGGACCCTCTCGGCCCGCCGGTCCCCGGGGTGCCGTGCGCGCCGAGGCGGAGGAGGAGTCCGTCGAGGAGGCCGTCGAGGAGGCCGGTGCGACGCAGGAGCCCGACACCTCCGGCGAGCCGGACGCGACGCAGCCGCCGGTTGCGGGGTCCGCCGAGACGCCGCGCGCGGCGACCACGACCACCGAGCGCCACCCCCTCGGGGTCTTCTCGCCCAGCGAGTGGCTCGGCGCGCTGCGCAGTGCGTCCCGCGAGGTGTTCGGCGAGCAGTGGGAGCCCCAGCTGGCGCGGATGCTGGCCTTCCTGCGCCGCCGGCTGACCGGGGACTACGCCGTCGACGAGTACGGCTTCGACGCCGAGGTCACCGAGCGCTTCGTGCACGCCGCCCTGCGGCCGCTGGCCCAGCGCTGGTTCCGCATCGAGGTGCGCGGGGCCGAGAACGTCCCCGCCGAGGGCGGCGCGCTGGTGGTCTCCAACCACTCCGGGACCGTGCCGGTCGACGGGCTGATGACGATGGTCACCGTGCACGACCACACCGGGCGGTTCCTTCGCCCGCTCGGCGCCGACCTGGTCTTCACCACCCCGGTGGTCAGTGCGCTGGCCCGCAAGGCCGGCGCCACCCTGGCCTGCCAGGAGGACGCCGAGCGGATGCTGCGCAGCGGCGAGCTCGTCGGGGTGTGGCCCGAGGGCTTCAAGGGCATCGGCAAGCCCTACGCCGACCGCTACAAGCTGCAGCGCTTCGGTCGGGGCGGCTTCGTCTCCGCCGCTCTGCGCACCGGGGCGCCGATCGTGCCGCTCTCGGTGGTGGGGGCGGAGGAGATCTACCCGCTGGTCGGCAACATCCCGGCCCTGGCCCGCCTGCTCGGCGTGCCCTACGTGCCGATCACGCCGCTGTTCCCGCTGCTGGGCCCCCTGGGGCTGGTGCCGCTGCCCTCGAAGTGGCTGCTGGAGTTCGGCGAGCCGATCCGCACCGACGACTACGACGAGGGCGCCGCCGACGACCCGATGCTGGTCTTCGACGTCACCGACCAGGTCCGCGAGACCATCCAGCAGACGCTGTACTCGCTGCTGATGCAGCGCCAGTCCGTCTTCCGCTGAGACCCGGGCGCCCCGGCCCGCGCCCGCGCCGGCTCAGTCGCGCAGGTCTGCGGGCATCCGCCGCGCCAGGTTGCGCACGGCGCGGCGCTGGAGCTGCTTGACGGCGCCCTCGCTGCGCTGCAGCGCGTCGGCCGTCCCGGCGATGGTGCGGCCCTGCAGGAAGCGCAGCTCCAGGCAGGTGCGCTGCTCGCGCGGCAGTCCGGCCAGGGCGCGCAGCAGCGCCTCGGTGGTGACCGCGGCCATCACCGTGCTCTCCGGGCCCTCGGTGACCGTGTCGTGGCGGCTCATGTCGTCCTGGACGACCTCGAGACGCGAGCTGCCCGCGCTCTGGTGGTCGCTGGCCAGGTTCCGCGCGATCGCGAGCAGCCAGGCCCCGAAGTCGCGCCCCTGCCACCGGAAGCCGCGCACCCGGCGCAGGGCGCGCAGGAAGGTCTCGGAGGTCAGGTCCTCGGCCACCAGCGTGGAGCGGGTGCGCAGCAGCAGGAAGCGGTGGACCCGGGGCTGGTAGTGGTCGTAGAGGTCGCCGAAGGCGGCCACGTCGCCGACGCGGGCCCGCTCGACGAGGTCGATCAGGTGGGCCTGGTCCTCCTCGGTGCCGCCGGAGGCCACGGCCGCGTCGGCGTCGGACCCGGCAGGCTCGCCCGACCCGTCACCGGACGGCACCAGGGCGGACGGGACCGGTGCGGACGGGACCGGTACGGACGGGACCGGTACGACGGAGGGCGCCGGGGCGGGGTCGCGTGCGGCCGAGAGGCGCAGGGCGTCGAGCAGGGCGTCGATGCCGTGCGTCGCGTCGTCGCCGTCCCTCAGCATGGCTGCGGACCCTCCCGGTCGGGTCCGGAGCGGGTGCCGGACCTCGGCAGCGTAGGTCGGGACACACCCCGGGGTACGACGAAGAGTGGCGTCGGCCGCTCTGGTCCAGACGGGTGGCCGCCGGGCTCAGGAGGTCCGGCGGCGGGCGAGCACGACCGCCGTCGCGCCGCCCAGGGCGCCCGCGCCGGCACCGAGGAGGAGCCCGGCCCGGGCGGCCCTGCGGCCGGTCCGGTAGTCGCGCACCCGCCAGCCCGCGGCCCGGGCGTGGGCCCGCAGGGTGGCGTCGGGGTTGACCGCGCACGGGTCGCCCACCAGGGAGAGCATCGGCAGGTCGTTGGCGGAGTCGGAGTAGGCCGAGCAGCGTGCCAGGTCCAGGCCCTCCCGTGCGGCGAGGGCGCGGACCGCCTCGGCCTTGGCCGGCCCGTGCAGGAGATCACCCACCAGCCGGCCGGTGTAGACCCCGTCGACCTCCTCGGCGACCGTGCCCATCGCGCCGGTCAGGCCGAGGCGGTGGGCGATGAGCTGGGCGATCACCAGCGGGGCCGCGGTGACCAGCCAGACCCGCTGGCCCCGGTCGAGGTGCTGCTGGGCCATCGCGCGCGTGCCCGGCCAGATCCGGTGCGCCATCGCCTCGTCGAAGATCTCCGCGCTCAGCTCCTCCAGCTCGCGCACGGTGTGCCCGGCGATGAAGGCGAGCATCGTGTCGCGGGTCTGCGAGACGTGCTCGGGGTCCTCGACGCCGACCCAGCGGAAGCGGGCCTGCTTCCAGGCCGCACCGAGGATGTCGCGAGTGGTGAAGAACTCGCGGCGGTACAGGCCGCGGGCGAGGTGGAAGATGCTCGCGCCCTGCATGACGGTGTTGTCGACGTCGAAGAAGGCCGCCGCCGTCGCGTCGGCCGGCAGGGCCAGGGCGCTCTCCACCTCCGCGGCCGCGGCTGCCGCCTCGCCGGCCAGCAGGGAGCGCTGCCGCAGGTCCGGGCGCGCGCGTGGCCGGTCGGACGGACTCATCGTCCCACCCTAGGCCAGCCCCCTCGCTGGGCCGGTGTGGAACCATCGAGGGATGCCGGCCTGTGCCCCGCCGCCCTCCGTCGCTGCTCGCGAGCCGCTCCCGGACCCCGCGGACGACCCCACGGACGACCCCACGGACCAGCTCGGCGACGGTGACCAGCCGCCGCGCGGCGGCGTCGCCGACCTGGTGCGCCACGCGGCGCTCGAGTCGCCCGACAAGCTCGCCCTCGTCGAGGCGGGAGGCCGGGCGCTGACCTGGGCCGGCCTCGAGGAGGAGGTCGGGCGCGTGGCCACCGGCCTGGGCGACGCCGGCGTGGTGGCCGGCTACCGGGTGCTGCTGGCGCTGGGCAACCGCCTGGAGTTCGTCACCACCTACCTCGGCGTGCTGCGCGCCCAGGCCGTGGCGGTGCCGGTCAACCCCGGTGCCACGGTCGAGGAGCTGGCGCGGGTGCTGGAGGACTGCGGCGCCCGGATGGTCGTCGCCGACCCGGCGACGGTGGGCGCCGTCCGCGAGGCACTGGCCCGTCGCGCCGACGACGCGCCGCGGGTGCGCCTCGTCGCGGTCGCCACGACGCTGCGCCCCGGTGAGCGCTCCTACGACCACCTGCGCGCCGACCGGCCGCACCACGTCCCGCCGCTGCGCGACCCCGAGCAGCTCGCGGTGCTGCTCTACACCAGCGGGACCTCCGGGCTGCCCCGCGCTGCGATGCTCAGCCACCGCGCCCTGCGCGCGAACATCGAGCAGGTGGCCCGGGTGCGCCCGGCCATGGTGCGCGGCGACGACGTCGTGCTCGGGGTGCTGCCGCTGTTCCACGTCTACGGCCTCAACGCCGTCCTGGGCGCCGTGCTGCGCCAGCGCGCCCAGCTCGTCCTGGTCGACCGGTTCGACGCCGAGGGGACCCTGGACCTCGTCGAGGACCAGGCCTGCAGCGTGCTGCCCCTCGCCCCGCCCGCCTTCGCCCAGTGGCGCGCCCAGGAGCACCTCGCCGAGCGGCTCGGCCCGGTGCGCCTGGTCCTGTCGGGTTCCGCACCGCTCGCCGCGGAGGTGGCCGAGGACTTCACCGCCCGCACGGGCGTCCCGGTGCACCAGGGCTACGGCCTCACCGAGGCCTCGCCGGTGGTCACGAGCACCCTGTGCTCGACCCAGGTCGTCCCGCCGCCGCCCTCGCTGGGCGCGGCCCTGCCCGGCGTCGAGCTGCGCCTCGTCGACGCCGGCGGCCGCCCGACCGCCGCCGGCGACCCGGGCGAGGTCGAGGTGCGTGGCGAGCACCTGTTCAGCGGCTACTGGCCCGACGGCGCGGGAGGCCCCGGCCCCGACGGCTGGTGGGCCACCGGCGACGTCGGGCTGCTCGACGAGCACGGCGACCTGGTCCTGGTCGACCGGGTCAAGGAGCTGGTGATCGTCTCGGGCTTCAACGTCTACCCCGGCGAGGTCGAGGACGTGGTGCGCGAGGTTCCCGGCGTCGCGGAGGTGGCCGTGGTCGGCACCCCCGACGACGTCACCGGCGAGGCCGTCGTGGTCTACGTGGTGCCCGCACGGGGCACCGCGGCGGCGGCCGGCGGGGCCGGCGCGGTCGAGGGGCTGGTGGCGGCCGTCGTCGCGCACGGTGAGGCGCGCCTGGCGCGGTTCAAGCGCCCCGCGCGCGTGGAGGTCGTCGAGCGGCTGCCGCTCACGGTGACCGGCAAGGTGCAGAAGGGCCGGCTGCGTCTCCACGAGCGTCGGCGCGCCTCGGGGCTGGTCGAGTGAGGGGGTGGCCGCGGCGCCGCGGCGCGCAGGACCCCCGGGACCCGGGGGCCGCGCAGCGCGTGCCGCGGGTGCGCCTGCTGACCCGTCCCGGCTGTCACCTGTGCGACACCGCGCGCGACGTCGTCGCGGCGGTCTGCGCCGAGCTGGGCGAGGCCTTCGAGGAGGTCGACGTCGACCAGGACCCGGCCCTGGCCGCGCGCCACGGCGAGGAGGTGCCGGTGACCTTCGTCGACGGCCGCCAGCACGACTTCTGGCGCGTGGACCCCCAGCGCCTGCGCCACGCGCTGAGGAGCCCCTGACCTCCGACGTTGCCGCCGGGCCACCCCGGTCCCGGTGGGTCATCTCACATGTGGTAGCCCGCGGGTCGCTCGTTTTGTTCTCCTGTTCACGAACTCCTAGAGTGAGTCGCGCCGCGATGCGCTCCACCGAGTAGCGCCGACGTCGTCGCGCGGCTGGAAAGCAGAGCAGTGACCTCACGGACACCCGCCGGGCCTCGCGCCCGGACCACGGCGGCCACCGGGCCGGCCGCGCCCGACGGCACGCCCGCGGGCGCCTCCCCGGGCGAGCCCGCGACCGGCCGTGAGATCCCCGAGGCCACGGTGGCGCGCCTCCCGGTCTACCTGCGCGCCCTCACCTCGCTGGTCGAGGCCGGTACCACGACCTGCTCGAGCGAGCACCTCGCCTCCGTCGCCGGCGTCAACAGCGCGAAGCTGCGCAAGGACCTGTCCTACCTCGGCAGCTACGGCACCCGCGGGGTCGGCTACGAGGTCGACTACCTGCGCTACCAGATCGCCCGCGAGATCGGCCTGACCCAGGACTGGCCCGTGGTCATCGTGGGCATCGGCAACCTCGGGCACGCCCTGGCCAACTACTCCGGGTTCCGCAGCCGCGGGTTCCGGGTGGTCGCCCTGCTCGACGCCGACCCCGACCGGCACGCCGAGACCGTGGCCGGTGTCGAGGTGCGCGCCTTCGCCGAGCTCGAGGACATCGTGCGCGACCAGGGCGTGGCCATCGGCGTCATCGCGACCCCGGCCGTGGCCGCCCAGGACGTCGCCGACCGGATGGTCGCCTGCGGCATCACCAGCATCTTGAACTTCGCCCCCGGCGTGCTCTCCGTGCCCGACGGCGTCGACGTGCGCACGGTCGACCTGTCGATCGAGCTGCAGATCCTCGCCTACCACGAGCAGCGCAAGGCCGCGGCCGGCGCGGGCGGGGCCCTCGACCTCGCCGTCGGACGGGAGGAGAGCGCATGAGCGTGCTCGTCGTGGGGATCTCCCACTCCTCCGCCCCGGTCGCCGTGCTGGAGCAGGTCGCGCTGACCCAGGAGGGCCTGCACCGCCTGGTGTCCGACGTCGTCGGCGTCGAGCACGTCGCCGAGGCCGCGGTGATCTCGACCTGCAACCGGGTCGAGGTCTACGCCGAGGTCGACCGCTTCCACGGCAGCGTCGAGACCCTCTCGCGGTTGCTGATCGCCGGCGCCTCGGACCCGGCCGAGCAGATGCTGCCGCACCTGTACGTCCACTACGACGACGGCGCGGTCTCCCACCTGTTCCGGGTCGCCTCCGGCCTGGACTCGATGGCCGTCGGTGAGGGCCAGATCCTCGGCCAGGCCCGCGCCGCCCTGCGCACCGGTCAGGACCTCGGCACGGTCGGGCCGTCGCTGAACCTGCTCTTCCAGCAGGCGCTGCGCGTCGGCAAGCGGGCCCGCGCGGAGTCCGACATCGACCGCGTCGCCCCGTCGCTGGTCACCGCGGCCCTGGAGCGCTCCGAGAAGGTGCTCGGCTCCGTGGTCGGCCGCGACGTCGTCGTGGTCGGTGCGGGGTCGATGGCGGGCCTCGCGGTGGCCACCCTGGCCCGGGCCGGCACCGGGCGGATCACCGTGGTGAACCGCTCGCCCGAGCGCGGCGTGCGCCTGGCCGCCGAGCACGCCGCCCACGGCCCGGCCGGCACCCGGTCGCTGCCCCTGGCCGAGCTCGGCTCCGCGCTGGGCGAGGCCGACCTGGTCATCGCGTGCGCCGGGGCGAGCGGCACGCTGGTCACCGTCGAGGACGTCCGCGCCGCCCGCGAGGCCGCGGGCCGCGACGAGGCCGAGCCGCTGTCGGTGCTCGACCTGGCCCTGCCGCGCGACGTCGAGGACGGCGTCGGCGACCTGCCCGGCGTGCACGTCACCGGCCTCGGCGAGCTGGCCGAGTCGCTGCACCACACCGAGGTCGGCGACGAGGTCGAGCAGGTGCGCCGCATCGTCGCCGACGAGGTCAGCTCCTTCCTCGCGGCCCGCCGCCGCTCCTCGGTGACCCCGACCGTCGTCGCGCTGCGCACCATGGCCACCGGCGTCGTCGAGGCCGAGGTGGCCCGGCTCGACGCCCGTCTCCCCGGCCTGGGCGACGCCGAGCGGGCCGAGGTGCTGCACACGCTGCGCCGGGTCGCGGACAAGCTGCTCCACGAGCCCACGGTGCGGGTCAAGCAGCTCGCCGACGAGCAGGGCGCGGTCTCCTACGCCGCGGCCCTCGCGGAGCTGTTCTCCCTGCACCCCGACGCCGTCGACGCCGTGACACGGCCCACGGTCGGCGAGGAGGGACCGGCCACGTGAGCACCTCCCCACCCACGCCACCGACGCCACCCCCGTCGCCGCCGTCCGGCCTGCCCGACGTCGTGCGGGTCGGCACCCGCCGCTCGCTGCTGGCCACGACGCAGTCCCGGACGGTCGCGGCGATGATCCGCGAGCGCCTGGGGTGCGCGACCGAGATCGTCGAGGTCACCACCGAGGGTGACCGGTCCCAGGCGGCCGGGACGCCGTTGGTGGACCTCGTCGACGGCTCGGCCCCCGGCACGGCGGGGGGCACCGGGGTCTTCGTCGGTGCGCTGCGCGACGCGCTGACCGGCGGCCGGGTCGACGTGGCCGTGCACTCGCTCAAGGACCTGCCCACCTACCCCGCCCCCGGCCTCGCCCTGGCCGCGGTGCCCGGCCGCGAGGACCCGCGCGACGTCGTCGTGGCCCGCGACGGCCTCACCCTGGGCGAGCTGCCCGCGGGCAGCGTGGTGGGCACCGGCTCCCCGCGCCGCGCCGCGCAGCTGCACGCCCTCGGTCTCGGTTTGGACGTGCGCGGCGTCCGTGGCAACGTCGACACCCGCATCTCCCAGGTCACCTCGGGCCACTACGACGCCGTCGTGCTGGCCCGGGCCGGCCTGGCTCGGCTCGGCCGTCTCGACGAGGCCACCGAGGTGCTCGACCCGATCCAGGTCCTCCCCGCCCCCGGGCAGGGTGCCCTGGCGGTCGAGTGCCGCGACGGCGAGCCGCTGGCCGCGGCGCTGGCGGGTCTCGACGACCCACGGGCGCGGGCCTGCGTCGAGACGGAGCGGGAGGTGCTGGCCGTGCTCGAGGGTGGCTGCTCGGCCCCGATCGGTGCGCTGGCCGAGGTGGCGGACGGCGAGGACGGCGAGGAGCTGTGGGTGCGGGCGGTGGCGCTGTCCACCGACGGCGCCCTGGCGGTGCGCCGCTCGGCCGCCGGGCCCCTGGACGACCCGCGGGGCCTCGGCTCGAGCCTGGCCCGCGAGATGCTGGCCGACGGGGCCGGCGAGCTGGAGCAGGACGCATGAGCAGGCAGGAGCACGGCCACGGCGCCCCCCGGCGGGCGCCGTGCAGCAGGACCGCAGGAACGCCCACGAGCAGGACCGGCAGATCAGCAGAGGTGCAGACCCCATGACCCGAGGCACGACCCCCACCACCGACCCGACGCCCTCCCCGGGCTGGGTCTCCTTCGTCGGCGCCGGCCCCGGCGACCCCGACCTGCTCACCGTGCGCGCGCTCAGCGTCCTGCGCGGGGCCGACGTCGTGGTCACCGAGGTGCCCGAGCACGCCGCGCTGGTCGCCGCCGTGCTCGGCGCCACCGAGGACGTCCCCGAGCTCGTCGACGGCGGTTTCGGCGAGGACGGCCAGCCGCTGACCCACGCCGCGCGCTCGAAGGTGCTGCTCAAGCAGGCCCGCCGCGGCCTGCGCGTGGCCCGCCTGATGGTCGGCGACCCGTTCCTCTACGCCTCCGGGCCCGAGGAGGCGCAGGCCTGCGTCAAGGCCGGCGTCGGCTTCGAGGTCGTGCCCGGCATCAGCTCGGTCTCCGCCGTGCCCGCCTACGCCGGCATCCCGCTGACCACCAAGGACCGCCGCGCGGTCTCGGTGATCACCTGTGGCGGCCGGATCGACTGGAGCCGCTACGCCGGTGACGACACCCTGGTGCTGCTCTCGGCGGTCGGCTCGATCGAGGAGATCGCCACCGACCTCGTCGCCGCGGGCCGCGACCCCGGCACGCCGGTGTCGATGACCCGCGTCGGCACGACCACCGAGCAGGAGACCGTGGTCTCCACCCTCGAGCACGTCGGCGCCGACGTCCGCGCCGCCCGCGTCGCGCCGCCGGCGATCACGGTCGTGGGCGACGTCGTCGACCTGCGCGGCACGCTGTCGTGGTTCGAGACCAAGCCGCTGTTCGGCTGGCGCGTGCTGGTGCCGCGCACCAAGGAGCAGGCCGCCACCCTGTCCACCCGCCTGCGCGGCTGGGGCGCCGTGCCCGAGGAGGTCCCCACGATCTCCGTCGAGCCGCCCCGCAACCCCCTGCAGATGGACAAGGCCGTGCGCGGCCTCGTCGAGGGCCGCTACGAGTGGATCGTGTTCACCTCGGTCAACGCGGTCAAGGCGGTGCGCGAGAAGTTCGAGGAGTACGGCCTGGACGCGCGGGCCTTCTCCGGCCTCAAGATCGCCGCGGTGGGCGAGAAGACCGCCGAGTCGATCGCCGAGTGGGGCCTGCGCGCCGACCTGGTGCCCTCCGAGGAGCAGTCGGCGGCGGGCCTGCTGGCCGACTGGCCCGAGTACGACGAGACCCTGGACCCGATCAACCGGGTCTTCCTGCCGCGCGCCGACATCGCCACCGAGAACCTCGTGGCGGGCCTGGTCGACCTGGGCTGGGAGTGCGACGACGTCACGGCCTACCGCACGGTGCGCGCCGCGCCGCCGCCCGCGCCCACCCGCGACGCGATCAAGACGGGCAAGTTCGACGCGGTGGTCTTCACCTCCTCCTCGACCGTGCGCAACCTGGTCGGGATCGCCGGCAAGCCGCACCCCTCCACCGTGATCGCGGTGATCGGTCCGGCCACGGCCAAGACCGCCGAGGAGCACGGCCTGCGGGTCGACGTCATGTCGCCCAAGCCCGACGTCCACGTGCTGGTCGACGCCCTCGCGGACTTCGGCGCCGCGCGCCGCGCGGACCTGGTGGCCTCCGACCAGCCGGTGACCCGCCCCTCGGAGCGCAAGCCGGCCCCGCGTCGCAAGGTGACGTCGTCGCGATGAGCGAGGCCGTCGGCGGGGGCGTGCGACGCCCGGTGGTGCGCCCGCGCCGCCTGCGCACGACCCCCGCGATGCGGCGCCTGGTGCGCGAGACCTCGCTCGAGGCGCGCCAGCTGGTGCTGCCGGTCTTCGTGCGCGAGGGAGCGAGGGAGCCGGTGCCCATCTCCTCGATGCCCGGGGTCGTGCAGCACACCCGGGACTCCCTGCGCCGGGCGGCCGCCGAGGCCGCCGAGCTCGGCCTGGGCGGGCTGATGCTCTTCGGCGTGCCCGAGCGCAAGGACGCGGTCGGCTCCGGGGCCACCGATCCCGACGGGGTGCTGAACCGTGCCATCACCGACGTCGTCGCCGAGGTCGGCGACGCCCTGCCGGTGATGAGCGACCTGTGCCTCGACGAGTTCACCGACCACGGTCACTGCGGCGTGCTGAGGGCCGACGGCCGGGTCGACAACGACGCCACCCTGGTGCGCTACGCCGAGATGGCGCGCGCGCAGGCCTCGGCCGGGGTCGACGTCGTCGGCCCCAGCGGCATGATGGACGGCCAGGTCGCCGTGGTCCGCGAGGCCCTCGACGGTGCCGGCCACAGCGACGTCGCGGTGCTGGCCTACTCGGCCAAGTACGCCTCCGCCTTCTACGGGCCCTTCCGCGAGGCGGTCGGCTCCTCGCTGCAGGGCGACCGTCGGACCTACCAGCAGGACGGCGCGAACGCGGTCGAGGGCGTGCGCGAGGTCCGCCTCGACGTGGCCGAGGGCGCGGACATGGTCATGGTCAAGCCGGCCCTGGCGTACCTCGACGTGATCCGTCGGGTGCGCGACGCCGTCGAGGTCCCGGTGGCCGCCTACAACATCTCCGGCGAGTACGCGATGCTCGAGGCTGCGGCCGAGCGGGGCTGGATCGACCGGGAGCCGGCGATCCTCGAGACGCTGGTCTCGATCCGCCGGGCCGGCGCGGACGTGGTGCTGACCTACTGGGCGGCCGAGGCGGCGCGCCTGCTCGCTCGCTAGTGTTACCAATCTGTTGACATTCTGTAGGCGTCGTGGAGTTCGCAGGAGGACGAAGTCGTCCTAATCTCCAGGTGTCGGGTTGAGCCGGGGGGCTCGACCTGGCGACGGAATCCGGGGGGATTCCAGAGAGCAACACCACTGAGGACGAGTCTGAGGCCGGGGGGCCGACGGCTCGTCCCACAGATAGGGACCCGCTTGAGCGCGCCGGGGGGCTCGCTGAGGCGGGTCTTTCTGCGTCTCCAGGCGCCCGACGTCCGCGACGGCGCGCGTCCACCCCCGCGGTTTGGGTCGGGGTTGGACGGCGCGGGAGAATGGCGCGGTGCCCTCGACCTCCGCCTCCCAGGCCCTCTTCGACCGTGCCCGTGCGGTGACCCCGGGCGGGGTGAACTCGCCCGTGCGCTCCTTCAGCGCCGTCGGCGGGACCCCGCGCTTCATCACCTCGGCCCGCGGGGCCTGGCTCACCGACGCCGACGGCAACGACTACGTCGACCTGATCTGCTCCTGGGGCCCCATGCTGCTCGGCCACGCCCACCCCGAGGTGCAGGCCGCCATCGCCGACGCGGTCGCGGTCGGCACGTCCTACGGCACCCCGACCGTGCCCGAGGTCGAGCTGGCCGAGGAGATCGTGCGCCGCGCTCCGGTGGAGAAGGTGCGCTTCACCTCCTCGGGCACCGAGGCCGCGATGTCGGCCATCCGGCTGGCCCGCGGCTTCACCGGCCGCGACGTCGTGGTGAAGTTCGCCGGCTGCTACCACGGTCACGTCGACGCCCTGCTGGCCTCGGCCGGCTCCGGCCTGGCCACCTTCGCCATGCCCGGCACCCCTGGCGTGCCCGAGAGCGCCACCGCGCTGACCCTGGTGCTGCCCTACAACGACCGCGACGCCGTCACGGCCGCGTTCGCCGAGCACGGCGAGCGGATCGCGTGCCTGGTCACCGAGGCCTCACCGGGCAACATGGGCGTGGTCCCGCCCGAGCCGGGGTTCAACGAGTTCCTCGCCCGCACCTGCGCGCAGCACGGGGCGCTGTTCGTCAGCGACGAGGTGATGACCGGCTTCCGCGCCTCGCCCACGGGCTACTGGGGCCTCGACGGGGCGCTGGAGGGGTGGCGGCCCGACCTGGTCGTCTTCGGCAAGGTGATGGGCGGTGGCTTCCCCGCCGCCGCGTTCGGCGGCCGCGCGGACGTGATGGCCCACCTCGCGCCGGAGGGCGCGGTCTACCAGGCCGGCACGCTCTCGGGGAACCCGGTCGCGACCACCGCCGGGCTGACCACGCTGCGCCTGGCCACCGAGGAGGTCTACGACCACCTCGACCGCGCGGGCGCGACCCTCAAGGAGGCGATCGGCGAGGCCCTGGGCGGCGCCGGCGTGGAGCACGTGATCCAGTCGGCCGGCACGATGTTCTCGGTCTTCCTCGCCCCGGGCCCGGTGCGCGACTTCGCGGACGCCTCGCGCACCGACTCCGCCGCCTACGGCGCGTTCTTCCACGCCATGCTCGACCGCGGCGTCTACCTGCCGCCCTCGGCCTACGAGTCGTGGTTCCTCTCCTCAGCGCACGACGACCGCGCCGTGCAGACCGTGCTCGACGCCCTGCCCGCCGCCGCCGAGGCGGCCGCCCGCGCCCAGGAGGCCGCCGCATGAGCAGCCAGCCCGCCCACCAGACGACCGGCCGGACGACCGGGGACGACCAGCCCGTGCGCACCGTCGTCCACCTCCTGCGCCACGGCGAGGTGCACAACCCCGCCGGGGTGCTCTACGGCCGTCGCGACGGCTTCCATCTCTCCGAGCGCGGCGCGGCGATGGCCGAGAAGGTCGCCGAGAGCATCGGCCACCGCGACATCACCCACCTGCGGGCCTCCCCGCTGGAGCGCGTGCAGCAGACCATCGCCCCCCTCGCCGCGCGCCGGGGCCTCGACGTCGTCACCGACGAGCGGGTCATCGAGTCCACCAACGTCTTCGAGGGCGAGAGGTTCGGCGCCGGGCGCAACGCGCTGCGCAAGCCGTCGACCTGGCGGCACCTGTGGAACCCGTGGCGGCCCTCGTGGGGCGAGCCCTACCGCGACATCGTCACCCGGATGATGGCCGCGATCGGCGCCGCCCGGCAGGCCGCCGCCGGCCACGAGGCCGTCGTGGTCTCCCACCAGCTGCCGATCTGGACCACCCGGCTGCACGTCGAGGGCCGCTCGTTCCTGCACGACCCCCGCAAGCGCCGGTGCACCCTGTGCTCGCTGACCAGCCTGTACTTCGTCGACGACCGGATCGTGCGGCTGACCTACTCCGAGCCCGCCGCGGACCTGATCCCCCTCGCCGACCGCGCCGCGCCCTTCTCCGCGGGCGGCGCCACCGAGCCCGCCGAGCCCACCAACGGGGGCGACGAGCGCGCATGAGCGTCCCTGCTCGCCGCGGCCGCAACCCGCGCCTGCTCCTCCTCGTGCTGCTCCCGCTGCTGCTCCTCGGCGCCTGCGGCGGCGGGCTGAGCGGCACCGGCGACCTCGACTACGTGCCCGGCCAGGGCAGCGTCGCCGAGGTGGCGCCGGCCGACCGCGGCGACCCCGTCGAGCTGAGCGGTCAGTCGCTCGAGGGCGACCCGGTCGACCTCGCCGACACCCGCGGCCAGGTCACGGTGGTCAACGTGTGGTGGTCCGGGTGCGGGCCGTGCCGTGCCGAGATGCCGATGCTCGTCGACGTCAGCGAGGAGCTGGACGACGTCGCCTTCCTCGGCATCAACACCCGCAACCCCGACCGCGGCACCGCGCTGGCCTTCCAGCGCGAGTTCGACGTCACCTTCCCGTCGATCTACGACAACACCGGCGCCCCCCTGCTCGCCTTCGGCGGCCGCTTCGCCCCCCAGGGCATGCCCAGCACCGTCGTGCTCGACGCGGAGGGCCGCGTCGCGGCCCTGATCACCGGACCGATCCCCTCGAGGCTCACCCTCGAGCAGGTCATCGAGGGTGCCGGCGCGGCCGCCGGCGAGGGCAGCAGCGCCGATGGCTGAGTGGTTCACCGAGCAGGCCGCCGTCGGCTCGCTCGCCCTCGCCCTGCCGGTGGCGCTCGTCGCCGGCCTGGTCTCCTTCTTCTCCCCGTGCGTCATCCCGCTGCTGCCGGGCTACCTGTCCTACGCCACCGGGCTGTCCGGCGCCGACCTGGCCAGCGGCGGCGCCGAGCAGCACCGCGGCCGGATGCTGGCCGGTTCGGTGCTGTTCGTGCTCGGCTTCGCGTCGGTCTTCGTGGCCATCGGCGCCGCGTCCGGCGCGCTGGGGGACTGGCTGCGCGACTACCAGCGCCCGATCACCGTCGTGCTCGGCGTCGTGGTGATCGTCCTCGGACTCGCGTTCGCGGGCCTGGTGCCCGCCCTGCAGCGCGACTGGCGGGTGCACCGCCTGCCCGCCGTCGGCCTGGCCGCCGCGCCCCTGATCGGGGTGATCTTCGGCCTCGGCTGGACGCCGTGCATCGGCCCGACCCTCGGGGTGATCACCACCCTGTCCATCAACGAGGCCACCGCCGGCCGCGGTGCGCTGCTCTCGGGCGTCTACGCGCTCGGTCTCGGCCTGCCGTTCGTGGTGGCCTCGCTGGCCTACCGGCGGGCCCTCGGCGCCGTCGGCTTCGTCCGGCGCCACCAGGCGTGGGTCACCCGGCTGGGCGGCCTGATGCTCGTCGGCGTCGGCGTGGCCCTCGTGACCGGCGCCTGGGACCAGCTCGTCACCTGGCTGCAGCTGCAGCTGGTCGGGAACTACGAGGTGAGCCTGTGAGCGCGTCCACCCGGACCCCGCCGGCGGCGGGTGCCCAGCCGCCCCCGCCCGAGCAGCCCGGGCGACGCCCCGGCGAGCTCGGCCCCCGCGAGCTGGGCCGCTGGGCCTGGCGGCAGCTGGTCTCGATGCGGACCGCGCTGGTCCTGCTGCTGCTCCTCGCCCTGGCCGCCGTGCCCGGCTCCGTGGTGCCGCAGGACTCCGTGGACTCGCTGGCCGCCTCGCGCTGGCGCGACGCCCACCCCACGCTGACGCCCTACTACGAGCGGCTCGGGCTGTTCTCGGTCTACGACTCCCCGTGGTTCTCCGCGATCTACCTGCTGCTGCTGCTCTCGCTGGTCGGCTGCATCATCCCGCGCACCCTCGTCTACTGGCGCGGGATGCGCGCCGCGCCGCCGGCCGCCCCGCGGCACCTGTCGCGGCTGCCCGAGCACCAGGCGTTCCGCACCGACGCCCGACCCGAGGCGGTGCTGGCCGGCGCCCGGCGCGAGCTGCGCAAGCGCCGCTACCGGCTGCGCCCCGGCGCCGCGGGCGAGGACTGGGTGGCCGCCGAGCGCGGGTACCTGCGCGAGGCCGGCAACCTGCTGTTCCACCTCTCGGTGATCATCGTGCTCGTCGGGTTCGCCGTCGGCGGCCTGTTCGGCTACAAGGGTGGGGTGATCCTCGTCCAGGGCACCGGGTTCTCCAACAACCTGACCCAGTACGACGACTTCGACCCCGGAAGCCTGTTCCGCTCCTCGGAGATGGAGCCGTTCTCCTTCGCCGTCGACGAGTTCAGCGTCGACTGGATCGAGTCCGGCCGCGGCCGGGGCATGGCCCGCGGCTTCCAGGCCGACCTGCGCTACCGCGAGACCCCCGACGCGCCCCAGGAGAGCTACGACCTGCGGGTCAACCACCCGCTGAGCATCGGTGACACCGAGGTGTTCCTGATCGGCCACGGCTACGCGCCGGTGGTCACCGTGCGCGACGGCAACGGCGACATCGCCTACCAGGGCCCCACGGTGTTCCTGCCCCAGGACCAGGGTTTCCTGTCCTTCGGCGTGATCAAGGCGCCCTCGGCGCGCCCGCAGCAGGTCGCGCTCGAGGGCCTGTTCTACCCGACCTACCTGATGCTCGACGGCGACCCCGTCAACGTGATGGGCGACGACAAGAACCCGACCCTGTCGATGCTGGTCTACTCCGGCGACCTCGGCCTCGACGACGGCGCAGGCCAGTCGGTCTACGTGCTCGACAAGACCAGGGCCGACCCGGTCCTCAAGGCCGACGGCTCCCCGCTGCGCGTGGACCTGCAGCCCGGCCAGACCGAGACGCTGCCCGACGGCCTGGGCACGGTCTCCTTCGACGGCGTCGAGCCCTGGACGCGGATCCAGATCAGCCGCACCCCCGGCAAGGAGGTCGCCCTGGTCGGCGTCGTCCTCGCCCTCGTCGGCCTGCTCGGCTCGCTGTTCATCCGCCCCCGCCGGGTCTGGGTGCGCGTGCGCCGGCTGGCCCCGGGCGAGTCGCTGCCCGGTGAGGGTGAGGCCGGTGGCGTGGGCGGTGCCGGGTCCGGTGGCACCATGGTGGAGGTCGCCGTCCTCAACCGCTCCAACGCCGGCACGGACACCGAGGGCGAGACCGAGCTCGACCGCGTGGTCGCCGCCCTCGGCGGTCCCGGCCGCACCACACGAGAGGAACCGTCGTGAGCGACACCGCATGGGAAGTGCTCTCCAACCAGGCCATCGCCGCTGCTGGGCTGGTCTACTTCCTGGCCCTGCTGGCCCACCTCGTCGAGTGGGCGGCGCTGCGCCAGCCCGCCGCCGAGCAGGCCGAGGGCGCCGTCGCCGCGAGCAGCGGCGCCGCGTCCCTGCGTGGGCGTGAGCAGTCCGGCCCGGTCGCCTCGGTCGCCGTGGCCGAGGGCAGCGGGCAGGGCGGGCCGCCCGCCCCGGCCGAGGACGCCCGCTACCGCGTCGCGCTGTTCGGGCGGATCGGCCTGCTGCTCACCGTCGTCGCGGTGGGCGCGCACGCGGTGTCGCTGCTGGGCCGCGGGATGGCCGCGGACCCGAACCGGGTGCCGTGGGGCAACATGTACGAGTTCACCGTCTCCGGGACGTTCTTCGTCGCGCTGATGTACCTCGTGCTCCGCCGCCGCTACCGCCTGGAGTGGATGGCGCCGCTGGTGCTGACCTTCGTGGTGAGCCTGCTGATGGTGGCCGTGATCTGGCTGCACACCGAGGTCGCCCCGCTCACCGAGGCGCTGAACTCCTACTGGCTCGTCATCCACGTGGTGGCGGCGGCCATCGCGACCGGCGCGTTCACCCTGGGCGGCATCACCTCGGTGATGTTCCTGGCCAAGGAGCGGCACCCTGAGGTCACCACCGGCCTGCTCGGCCGAGTGCCCTCGCCCGCGCGGCTGGACACCCTCAGCTACCGCATCCACGCGTTCGGCTTCCCGGTGTGGACCTTCGCGGTGCTGATCACCGGGCCCATCTGGGCCCACCAGGCGTGGTCCTCGTACTGGAACTGGGACCCCAAGGAGGTCTGGGCGTTCATCACCTGGGTCGTCTACGCCGCCTACCTGCACGCCCGCACCACGGCCGGCTGGCGCGGCCGCAAGGCCGCCTACCTCGCGCTGCTCGGCATCGCGACCCTGTGGTTCAACTTCATCGGGATCAACTACTTCTCCTCCACCAGCCAGCACTCCTACGCGGCCCCCGCCGTCGTCGCCCCCGCCGTCGTCGCCCCCGCCGTCGCGGGGCCGTTTAGCGTCTGACGGCAGTGGGGAATCCCCGGCTGGCCGGGGGTTCCCGCACTGGTCAGGCATTGC
This sequence comes from uncultured Actinomycetota bacterium, assembly GCA_963728085.1. Taxonomy (GTDB): domain Bacteria; phylum Actinomycetota; class Actinomycetes; order Propionibacteriales; family Nocardioidaceae; genus Nocardioides. Next base: position 523,745 of record CAVSIQ010000004.1, read on the forward strand.
AACGGCCCACACGTGCGCGAAGCCCCTGACCAGTCTGCCTCCGATCAGGACCTGGCGCGAGAAATCGACCCGGCACGGGTGGGGTGTCAGCCCTCGCCCTCGTCGCGCTGGAGCCGACGCTTCCGGTCGAGGTCTCGGAGGAAGTCCGGGTCGTCGTCCGGTCCGAGGACCGGCGGCGGGCCGGAGGGGCGGGGCTTCTTCGGGCGCCCGGGCCGACCGCCCGATCCCCCTGACCCGCCGGGTGCGCCGGGGAGGCCGCGTTCCTGCATGACCCGGACGAGCAGGTAGACCGCGGCGGCGAAGATGATGACCACCAGCAGTAGCTTCACGAGTCCCACGATACGGCGCCGTTGGTGACCGCCTAGGGTGAAGCAGTGAAGGAGTTCGTCGTCTACACCGCCCTGCGCCTGCTGCTGTTCGCCGCCACGTTCGCGGTGGTGCTCGGCCTCGCGGCGCTGCTGAGCGACGCGATCAACGTGACGTGGGTGCTGGTGATCGCCTTCGTGATCAGCGGGGTCGGCTCGTACTTCCTGCTCGACCGCCAGCGCGAGGCCTTCGCGCGCCGGGTCGAGGTGCGCGCCCAGAGGGCGACGGCGAAGTTCGAGGAGCGGCGCTCCCGCGAGGACGGGGACTGACCCGTCCGGTCCGGACCGACCCGGCCGGCCCCGCAGGCGTCGCTCGGCCGGCGTCGCTCAGCGGCGCTTGCGCTCGATCTGACGGCGCACCCGCTCCTCGGACTGACCGAGGACCTTCGCCAGGATCTGCACCCGCTTCGTCCACGCGACGACGACGAGTGCGACGACGGCCAGGAAGAGGAGGAAGCCCATCACCCGAGCCTACGCCGCGAGCAGCAGCGGCACCGCGACCAGCACGGCCCAGGTCAGCTCGGCGGCACCGGTGCGCTGCAGCACCGGCACCAGGCCGGGCCCCGACGCGCCGGCCAGCACGGTGCGCACGCCGGGAGCGGCCACCGCGGCGAAGACCAGGCCGAGCAGGGCGACCCACGACGTCGTTGCCGCCACCGCGAGCACGGCCAGCGCGGCGACGACGACGAGCGTCACGTAGAGCAGGCGGGTGCGGGCGTCGCCCAGGCGCACGGCCAGGGTCCGCTTGCCGGCCTCGACGTCGGTCGGGATGTCACGCAGGTTGTTGGCCACCAGGATCGCGCAGGCCAGGGCGCCGATCCCGCAGCCGGCGAACCAGGCCGCGGCCGGCGTCGCGCCGACCAGCACGAACACGGTGCCGACCACGGCGACGAGGCCGAAGAAGACGAAGACCATCACCTCGCCCAGGCCGAGGTAGCCGTAGGGGCGGGCTCCGCCGGTGTAGAACCAGGCCGCGGCCACGCTCAGCACGCCGAGGACCAGCAGCCACCACGACGCCAGCGCGGCCAGCACGAGGCCGGCCAGCGCGGCCACCGCGAAGGCGGCGAAGGCCGCGTCGCGCACCGCCGCGGGAGCGGCGGCGCCGGAGCCGACGAGCCGCATCGGGCCGACGCGGTCGTCGTCGGTGCCGCGGATGCCGTCGGAGTAGTCGTTGGCGTAGTTGACGCCGACCTGCAGCGCCAGGCTGACCACGAGGGCCAGCAGCGCCCGACCGGCCGGGAGGGCGGACGCGCCGCCCCCGACGTCGGCGGCCACGCCGACGCCGGCCAGCACGGGGGCCAGCGCGGCCGGAAGGGTCCGGGGCCGGGCTCCGGCCACCCACTGCGCCACGGTCGTCACGCCGACGATCCTCGCAGGCCCGCCGGTTGGCGGGGCGACGCCGCCCGGGGTGATGTGCCTAGCGTGAGGACGTGGAGTCCACCGACGCGCTGCGCGCCTGGCTCGCCGCCGACGACGAGCCCGCCCCGCTGGTCGTGGAGACCTCCGGCTCGACCGGGACGCCCAAGCGGGTGCTGCTGCCGCGCCGCGCCGTGCTCGCCTCGGCGCGCGCCACCGAGCAGCGCCTCGGCGGCCCCGGACCCTGGGTGCTCGCCCTGCCCGCCGACTACGTCGCCGGGCTGATGGTGCGCGTGCGCTCTCTGGTGGCCGGCCACCCGGCCCGGGTGCTGGCCACCGACGGCTGGCCGCCCCCCGAGCAGCGGGACTGGCTGGTCTCCCTGGTGCCGACCCAGCTGCTGCGGATGCTCGAGGACCCCGACCCGACCGACCGCGACGCCCTGGCCCGCGCCCGGGTGGTGCTGCTCGGCGGCGGGCCGGTCGAGAAGGCCCTGCGCGCGCGGGCCGCCGAGGCCGGCGTGCGCACCGTGGCCACCTACGGCATGGCCGAGACCTGCGGGGGGTGCGTCTACGACGGCGTGCCCCTCGACGGCGTCGCCGTCGCCCTCTCCGCCGACGGCCGGGTCCGCCTCGGCGGGCCGACCCTCTTCGCGGGCTACGAGGGCGAGCCCGCCCTGAGTGCCGAGGTCCTCGACGACGGCTGGTTCCGCACCGCCGACGCCGGCACCTTCGACGAGGACGGCCGGCTCCGTCTGCTCGGCCGCCTCGACGACATGGTCGTCTCGGGCGGCGTGAACGTGCCCGGCGCCGTGGTCGCCGCACGGCTGCGCGAGCACCCCGCGGTCCGCGCCGCCGAGGTCGTGGGCCTCGACGACCCGACCTGGGGGCGCCGCGTGGTCGCCGTCGTGGCCGGCCCGCTCGACCTGGACGAGGCCCGCTCCTGGGTCGGCGAGGTGCACCCCCGGGCCTGGGCGCCGCGCCAGGTCGTCACCGTCGACGAGGTCCCGCTGCTGGGAAACGGCAAGACCGACCGGCTCGCGGTGCGCCGCCTCGCCGAGACGGCGTCGACCCCGCGAGCGGCGGCCCCGTGAGCGCCGGGCCGGTGAGCGCCGGGCCGGTGAGCGCCGGGCCGGTGAGCGCCGGGCCGGCGAGCGACGGCGACGTCCGGGTCTTCTCGGTGCCGATGCGCACCCGCTTCCGCGGCATCACGGTGCGCGAGGGCCTGCTGCTGCCGGGGCCGGCGGGCTGGGGTGAGTGGAGCCCGTTCCTGGAGTACCCGCCGGCGGTGGCCGCGCCGTGGCTGCGCGCCGCCGAGGAGGCCGCGGCCGGCGAGTGGCCCGCGCCGGTGCGCGACCGCGTGGCCGTCAACGTCACCGTGCCCGCCGTCGACCCCGAGCAGGCCCACGCCCTGGTCCTGGCCGGGGGCTGCCGCACGGCCAAGGTCAAGGTCGCCGAGCCGGGCCAGGACCTCGCCGAGGACGAGGCCCGCCTCGAGGCCGTGCGCGCCGCCCTCGACGCCGGTGGCCCCGGGGGCCGGGTGCGCATCGACGCGAACGGCGGCTGGTCGGTGGACGAGGCCGTGCGCGCGATCGCCGTCCTGGACCGGGCCGCCGGAGGCCTGGAGTACGTCGAGCAGCCGTGCGCCGAGGTGGAGGAGCTGGCCGCCTGCCGGCGCCGCGTCGACGTGCCGGTCGCCGCCGACGAGTCGATCCGCCGAGCCGAGGACCCCTACCGGGTGCGCGACCTCGAGGCCGCCGACGTCGCCGTGCTCAAGGTGCAGCCCCTCGGCGGGGTGCGTGCCTGCCTGCGCATCGCCGAGGACCTCGGACTGCCCGTGGTGGTCTCCTCGGCCCTGGAGACCTCGGTGGGCATCGCCGCCGGCGTCGCGCTGGCCGCGGCCCTGCCCGCGCTGCCCCACGCGTGCGGGCTGTCCACCGTCCAGCTGCTCGGGCGCGACGTCGTCGCCGGCTCGCTGCTGCCCGTCGAGGGGTACCTGCCCGTCGTGGGCCCCGTCGTCGACGAGGCCCTGCTCGCCGCGGCGCAGGCCCCCGGTGCGCGGGTGCGGCACTGGCGTGAGCGCCTCGCCGCGGTCCGTGCGCTCGGCACCGGGCAGGATCGGCGACCGTGACCACCCCGACCACCCCGACCACCCCGACCGCCCCGACCACCCCGACCACCCCGACGGCGTCCCCCTCCACGAGGCTCGCCCGCGAGGTCGTCACCGCGCTGGTCGAGCAGGGGGTCACCGAGGTCGTGCTCGCGCCCGGCTCGCGCAACGCGCCCCTGGCCTACGCGGTCCACGGAGCGGCTGCCGCCGGGCTGCTGCGCCTGCACACCCGCCTCGACGAGCGCTCGGCCGCGTTCCTGGCCCTGGGCCTGACCCGCGTCGGCGCCCGGGCCGCGGTGATCTGCACCTCGGGCACCGCGGTGGCCAACCTGCACCCGGCCGTCCTGGAGGCCGCCCACGCCGGGGTGCCGCTGGTCGTGGTCACCGCCGACCGACCTGCCCGGCTGCGCGGCACCGGCGCGAACCAGACCACCGAGCAGGTCGGTGTGTTCGGCCCGCTGGTGCCCACCCACGACGCCACCGCGGGGGCCGACCTGGTCTGGCCGCGCGTGAGCCTCGGGGAACGCGACGTGGTGCACCTCAACGTCCGCCTCGACGACCCCCTGGTGCCCGACGCGCCGTGGCAGCCCGACCTCCTTCGCGCCGAGCGTCCCGCGGAGGTCGCCCCGGCCGTGCGGGAGACCGTCGGCCTCGGCCCGCGTACCGTGGTCGTGGCCGGCGACGACGCCGGCCCGCCCGCCCGACAGCTGGCCGAGCAGGCCGGCTGGCCGCTGCTGGCCGAGCCGAGCAGCGGGTCGCGCACGGGCACCCACGCCCTGCGCTGCTACCGGCTGCTGCTGGCCACCACGCTGGCCGACGACGTCGAGAGGGTCGTGCTCTTCGGCCACCCGACGCTCTCGCGACCGGTCATGCGGCTGCTGGGCCGCGAGGACGTCACCGTGCTCGACGCCGGCGCGCGCGGGGTCTGGAGCCGACGGCCGTTCGCCGTCGACGACCGGTTCGTGACGGGTCGCCCGCACGCGACGGGCGCCGACGAGCCCGCCTGGCTGGAGCGCTGGCGCGAGGCCGACCGCGCCCTGGCCCGACGCCTCGACGCGCTGCTCGCCGCCGAGCCGGAGCTGACGCCCTGGGAGGTCGCCCGGGCGGTCAGCCGGGCCATGCCCCCCGGCGGGCTGCTGCACGTCGGCGCCTCCAACCCCGTGCGCGACCTCGACCTGACCGCCGTCGCGCACCCGGTGGGCCAGCGGCGGCTGGTGGTGGCCAACCGCGGACTGGCCGGCATCGACGGCACGGTGTCCTCCGCGATCGGCGCCGCGCTCGGTCGCCGCGACACCAGCCGCGCCTTCGCCCTGATGGGCGACGTGACCTTCCTGCACGACAGCAACGGCCTGGTGCTGGGCCCCGACGAGCCCCGGCCCGACCTGCAGCTGGTCGTGGTCAACGACGACGGCGGCTCGATCTTCGCGACCCTCGAGCAGGGCGCGCCCGAGCACGCCGGCTCGTTCGAGCGGCTCTTCGCGACCCCGCACCACGTCGACCTCGGCGCGCTGTGCGCGGCGACCCGCACCCCGCACCTGCGGGTGGACAGCCTGCCCGAGCTCGAGCAGGCCCTGGCCTCGCCCAACGGCGGGATCGAGGTCGTCGAGGCCCGCGTCGGCCGGGCCGACCGCCGCGGGCTCGACGCCCGGATCCGGGCCCTCGCCGAGGACCTGCCGACGCCCTGAGACCCCGGGCGCCCCCGGGCACCCCCCCGGGCACCCGCGTCGCTGAGGCTCGAGTGGGCGAGATCACGGAATGCCCGCCGGGCGACCAGCGATGATGTGTCCGTGGAGATCGCGGTGTTCCTGATCGTGCTCGCGGTCAGCGTCCTGGTCGTGACGGGCCTCGCCGACCGCTTCGACGTGCCCGCGCCGTTCGTGCTCGTCGTGGCCGGCGCCGTGGCGTCCTACCTGCCGGGCATGCCCGAGATCCGGCTCGCCCCCGAGGTGGTGCTGCTCGGCCTGCTGCCGCCGCTGCTCTACGCGGCGGCCATCCAGACCTCGCTGGTCGAGTTCAACGCCAACCGGCGCCCGATCCTGCTGCTCTCGGTCGGTCTGGTCGTCTTCACCACCCTCGGCATCGGCGTGCTCGTGCACGCCACGCTGCCCGGCATCGGCTGGCCCGCGGCGTTCGCCATCGGTGCCGTGGTCGCGCCGCCCGACGCCGTCGCCGCCCTCGCCATCGCGCGGCGCATCGGCCTGCCACGTCGGGTGGTGACGATCCTGGAGGGCGAGTCGCTGCTCAACGACGCCACCGCCCTGGTCTCGCTGCGCACCGCGATCGCCGCGGCCGGCGTGTCGATCTCCGCCGTCGACGTCGGTCTCGACTTCGTCGTCGCGGCGGGCGGCGGCGTCCTGGTCGGGGTGCTGGCCTACCTCGTGGTCGCCTGGCGTGCGCCGTCGCGTCACCGACCCCGCGATGGACACCGCCATGTCGTTCGTCGTCCCGTTCGCGGCCTACGTCGTCGCCGAGGAGATCGCACGCCTCCGGCGTGATCGCGGTGGTCATCGCCGGCCTGCTGCTGGGCCACCGGTCGCCGGTGCTGCAGAACGCCCAGTCGCGGATCGCCGAGCGGACCAACTGGCGCTCGGTGCCTTCGTGCTGGAGAACACCGTCTTCCTGCTGATCGGCCTGCAGACCAAGCTGGATCCTCGAGGACGTCGGCCGACTCCGAGCTCTCCCTGGGCCGGATCGCGCTGGTCTGCCTGACCGCGCTGCTCGCCGTGATCGTGCTGCGCCTGGTCTGGGTCTTCCCGGTGCGCTTCCTGCTGGTGCGCCCCCACGGCGACTGCGAGCGGGCCGCGCCCGCCGGCGTCGTGGACCTTCCTGCATCGGCTGGGCCGGCATGCGCGGCGTGGTCACGCTGGCGGCGGCCTTCGTCATCCCCGAGGACACCGACACCGCGAGGTGCTGCTGCTGGTCGCCTTCACCGTGGTGGCCGGCACCCTGCTCGTCCAGGGCCTGACGCTGCCGTTGCTGGCCCGCCTGCTCGACGTGCCCTCGCCGGACCCGCCCGAGGACGCGCTGGCCCGGGCCTCGCTGCTGCAGCAGGCCTCCGAAGGCCGGCTTCGCGCGCGCTCGAGGAGACTCGAGCTACGACGACCCGCACGGGGTCGTGGACGCGATCGGGCCCGGCGTCGAGCAGCGCAACTTCGCCGCCTGGGAGCAGCTCGAACACCGCCGCCGACGAGGAGACGCCGTCGAGCTCTACGCCCGGATCCGCGGCTGAGATGATCGACGCCGAGCGCGCCAAGGTGCTCGAGGTGCGCGCCACGGGCACGGTCGCCCTCCGAGGTCGTCAGCCAGGTGCTCGGCGATGCTCGACATCGAGGAGTCGATGCTCGACGCCGGCCCGCGAGGCGCGCGACGAGCGTGCGCGCGGCGCGCTCGCCTTCGCCGGGCGGGCGCGAGCTGCGACGACCTCGACGCGCACCCGCGGTCGAGACCGCCGACGACCCGGTCTGCGCGACTGCCTGGCCGACGCACCGCTGGGTCGTCGCTGCGCCAGTGCCTGACCTGCGGCCACGTCGGGTGCTGCGACTCCTCCCGGCACCGGCACGCCACCGCGCACTTCCACGAGACCCTCCACCCGGTCATGCAGTCGGCGGAGGCCGGCGAGCAGTGGCGCTGGTGCTACGTGCACAACGTCACCGGCTGACCCACCCCCGCGGGCTTCGGCAAGGATCGCGGTGTGAGAGCCGACTTCGTCTACCTGGTGGCCGGGGCGGCTCTCCTGCTGGCCGTGCTGCTGCCGCCGCTGCTGCACCGCTGGGCCGTCTCGGCGCCGCTGGTGCTCGTCGGGGTGGGCATGGTGCTGGGCCTCACCCCGCTGCCCGACGGTCTGCCGCTGAACCCGATCGAGAACCGGGTGGTCGTCGAGCACGTCACCGAGCTGGCCGTGATCGTGGCGCTGATGGGTGTCGGCCTGGCCCTGGACCGGCCGCTGGACCTGCGCCGCCGGGCGCACTGGCGGTCCTGGTCGCCGACGTGGCGGCTGCTGGGCGTCGCGATGCCGCTCGGCATCCTCGGGGTGGCCCTGCTGGGCTGGTGGTGGGGCGGGCCTCGCGCCGGCCACGGCGCTGCTCCTCGGCTCGGTGCTGGCCCCGACCGACCCGGTGCTCGCCTCCGACGTGCAGGTCGACGGACCCGAGACGGGTGAGGAGCTGGTCGGCGAGACCGACGAGGTGCGCTTCGCGCTGACCTCCGAGGCCGGGCTGAACGACGGGCTGGCGTTCCCGTTCGTCTACCTCGGCGTCCTGCTCGCCGCGGGCGGGTCCGGCCTCGGCCTGGCCGCGGAGTGGGTGGCCTGGTACGTCGTGGTCAAGATCCTCGTCGGTCTCCTCCTCGGCGTGCTGGTCGGGACGGCGCTGGCTCGTGTCGCCTTCCGCTCGCGCCTGGAGTCGCTGCGCATCGCCGAGCGCGGCGAGCCGCTGCTGGCCCTCGCCGCCCTGCTGGGCGCCTACGGCGTGGCCGAGCTCGCGCAGGGCTACGGCTTCCTGGCCGTGTTCGCGTGCGCGATGGCGCTGCGTGCGGCCGAGCGCGGGCACCGCTACCACCGGGCCATGCACGACGTGATGGAGCGTCTGGAGCGCCTGCTCACGCTGTTCCTGCTGCTGGCGATGGGCATCGCCCTGACCCGCGGCCTGCTCGACGCCCTGACCTGGGCCGGCGTGGGTGTCGCGGTGGCGCTGGTCTTCGTGATCCGTCCCGCCACCGCGCTGCTGGCGCTCTCGGTGCGCGGCCGCGACCCGGCCGAGATCGGAGGGCTCGAGCGCCGCGAGCGCCTGGCCACGGCCTTCCTCGGCATCCGGGGGCGTGGGCTCGTTGTACTACCTGGCCTACGCGGGCAACCAGGGCGCCGTGGCCGACGAGGGGTGGTTGTGGTCCACGGTGGTCTTCACCATCGTGCTCTCCGTGGTCGTGCACGGGATGGCCTCCACACCCGCGATGCGCTGGCTGGACCGGCGCGCCGTCGAGGTCGCCGACGCCGTGAGGTGAGGTCGGCCCCCGTCCCGCGGGCCGCGCAGGCGGCGGCGGGGCGTCGTCGCACCGCTCGTGCGCCCACCGTCCCCCGCCGGCCGGGGCGACGTCGTCGGCGGTGCTCAGCGTCGTGCCGCACCACACGCAGACCAGCCCGGCCGGAACAGCATCGACCTCATGGCGACCTCCTCTGCTCCTCTGATCGGGTCCGCGACGACCCGTCTTGAGGGCAGCGGGCGAGATCATCACCCTCCGGGGGGACCGGGGCCCGCGACGCGGACCGTACCGTCGGTCGTTGCGTGCCCGTGCGGCCCACCCGTACGACCGATGCACACGCCCCATCCACACGCCCCACGCGTCTCACACGTCAGGAGAACCATGGACCTCGGCATCGCCGGCCGGACCGCGCTCGTCACCGGAGGGGCCTCCGGCCTCGGCTACGAGACCGCACGCCTGCTGCTGGAGGAGGGCTGCACGGTGGTGCTCACCGACCTCGAGCAGGACGCCCTCGACGAGGCCGTGAGCGGCCTCGACGCACCCGAGGGCCGTCTGCACGCGGTGGCCGCCGACCTCACCAGCGACGCCGCGGCACAGCGGCTCGCGCACGACGTCGGGGCCCTCGCCGGTGACGTCGACATCCTGGTCCAGTCCGCCGGCGTCACCGGCGCCCAGGGTCTGTTCCACGAGATCGACGACGCCGGCTGGGTGGACACCCTCAGCATCGACCTGCTCGGCCCGGTGCGCGTGACCCGCGCCTTCCTGCCCGCGCTGCGCCGCGGCGGCTGGGGCCGGATCGTGTTCCTGACCTCCGAGGACGCGGTGCAGCCCTACGACGACGAGCTGCCCTACTGCGCGGCCAAGGCCGGCGTGCTGTCCTTCGCCAAGGGCCTCTCGCGCACCTACGGCTCCGAGGGCCTGCTGGTGAACTGCGTGTCACCGGCGTTCATCAACACCCCGATGACCGACCGGATGATGGACAAGAAGGCGGAGGCCGACGGCACCGACCGCGAGCAGGCGATCCGGGACTTCCTGGAGACCGACCGGCCCTACATGGAGCTCGGCCGCCGTGGGCTGCCCGAGGAGGTGGCCAACGTGGTGGTCTTCCTGTGCTCCGAGCGCGCCAGCTTCGTCAACGGCTCGGACTACCGGGTCGACTCGGGCTCCGTGGCCACGATCAACTGATCCGCCCCGGCCCGCCCGCCAGTGCGTCCTCGAGCCGTCGCGGCTCGCGCCCGCCGATGCGCCACACGTCGTCGGTGACCTGAGCGCAGGAGCCGTCGGCGATGGCGGTGTAGGTCGAGACCCAGGCGTCGAGCCGGTACTGCTCGGCGTCGGGGTAACCGGCCCGCCGTGAGGCGTAGGCCTCCTCGACACTCTCCTCGACGTAGCGCAGCTCGCGGCCGAGCACGGCGCCCGCGCGCTGCGCGACCTCGCCCAGCGTGAGCGCCTCGGGCCCGGTCAGGGTGTAGGTGGCCCCGACGTGGTCCGCCGGCGAGCGCAGGACGGCGGCGGCGACGTCGGCGACGTCGGCCCGGGCCACGGCGGCCACCCGGCCCTCGCCGGCCGGGCCGCGGATCGTGCCCTCGTCGTCGGCGAAGAGGGGGAGGGCGTCGAGGTAGAAGCTGTCGCGCAGGATCGTGAACGCCATCCCGCTCTCGCGCAGCGCCGCCTCGGCGTCGGCGTGGTCGCGACCCAGGGTGAACGTCGCCTCCTGCCCGGCGCCGGCGAACGAGGTGTAGACCACGTGCCGCACGCCGGCCTCGGCGGCGGCGCCGATGAACGCACGGTGCTGGGCGCGTCGGTCCTCCGCCTCGGCGGCGGAGACCATGAACAGGGTCTCGACGCCGCGCAGCGCCTCGAGGCTCGCCCGGTGGTCGTCGTAGGAGCAGACCCGGACGTCGGTGTCCACGTCGGGCGCGCGGGAGGCGTCGCGCACCAGGAGCCGCAGGTCGAGGCGGAAGTCGCTCCCGGCGAGCTGCTGGGTCACCAGCCCGCCGAGGGCGCCGGTGGAGCCGGTGACGGCCAGGGTGCGGATCGTGGAGTCGTCCATGCCCCACCAACGCCGGTGCCCCGGCGACTCATTCCGGGGCGGGCTCCAGCACCACCGCGGTGCCGAGCAGCACGATGCCGATCGCGTCGCCGTTGAGGGCCGCGACCGAGCTGCGCGCCCCGAACGCCGAGACGCTCAGCCCGACCACGGCGTCCGCCCCACGGCGGCCCGCGGCCGCGCCGATCTCGCTCATCGCGCGCTCGAGGGCCTCCCGGCCTCGGTGCTCGGCGGTCCAGCCGCCGCCGGCCGCGATCACGGTGACCGCGCCGAGCGAGCGGTCCACGGTGCGGCCCGGCACGGCGTCCAGCGAGGTGATCCGCTCCAGCGGGACGGCGTCGGGGACCCGCACGACGGTGGGCGCCCGCTCGGCCGGGGTGCCGGCCGGGACGTCGGGGGAGCCGCCGGCGGCGTCCACGTGCGGGCGGCGCAGCTCGGAGAGGAGGTCTGCGAGGGAGTCGCCCTCCGCCCACGGGATGCCGACCTCGGAGCCTCCGGCCATCCGCAGCCGGACGTGTCCGCTGGCGGTGGTGATCGTGCGGACGTCGGCCAGGTCCCACTCGTCGACGCCGCCGTGGTCGCGCGAGATCCGCACCGAGCGCGCCGTCGTCCCGACCAGGGCGGGGTGCTCGGGGTCGTCGACCAGCCAGAGGTGGCGCAGCGCGCCGGCGTCGAGCCCCTCGAGCAGGCCGGCGAGCAGGTGCGCGGCGCGGTAGGGCACGTCCGTGGGGCGGTCCAGCTTCACGCGGGTCCTCTCGGGCGGTGGTCCGGGCGTGGGTGAGCGGGTCGCCGCAGTCTAGGCGGAGATCGCGGCCCGCGAGTCGACAAAGGTATGACCTTTCCCCTACCGTGATGAGATGCCCGTCACACGGGCCGCTGAGACCGCCACCACGCAGGAGAACCCATGGACCCCATCACCCCCGTGCACGGCACGACGACGCTGCTGCTCATCGCGGCCGGCGCCGTCGCGCTGCTGCTGTTCTTGATCATCCGGGTACGGCTGCACGCCTTCATCGCCCTCGTGCTGGTCAGCGTGCTGACCGCCGTCGCGGCCGGCATCCCGCTCGCCGCCGTGCCCGACGCGCTGCTCTCCGGGTTCGGCGGCACGTTGGGATCGGTCGCCCTGCTCGTCGGCTTCGGGGTGATGCTCGGTCGACTGCTCGAGGTCACCGGCGGCGCCCAGGTGCTCGCCGACACCCTGATCAGCCGGTTCGGGGAGAAGCGTGCGCCCCTGGCGCTCGGCGTCGCGGCGCTGCTGTTCGGGTTCCCGATCTTCTTCGACGCGGGCCTGGTGGTCTTCCTGCCGATCATCATCACCGTCGCGCGCCGCTTCGGCGGCTCGGTGCTGCTCTACGCGCTGCCCGCCGCCGGCGCGTTCGCCGCGATGCATGCCCTCGTCCCGCCGCACCCCGGGCCGGTCGCCGCGGCGGAGTTCCTCCAGGGCGACGTCGGCACGATCCTGCTGATCAACCTGCCGGTCGCTGTCGTGTCCTGGTACGTCGGGGTCTACCTCTTCGCCCGGCTCATCGGCCGCCGCGTGCACGTCGACGTGCCGCACCTGCTGTTCGGCGCCGAGAACGGCGGCGGCGACGACGCCGCGACCCCCCAGGACGCCCCCGCGGACGACGGCACCGCGTCCAGCGGCTCCACCGCGACCCAGGTCACCGAGCGGCCCCGCCCCGTGACGCCGTCCTTCGGGCTGGTCCTCTCCCTGCTGCTGCTGCCGCTGGTGCTCATCGCCGGCAACACCGTCGTCTCCACCCTGGTCTCCTCCGGCGTCGTCTCCGGCGACGCGGCGTGGGTGAGCACGCTGCAGCTGCTCGGGAACACCCCGATCGCGCTGCTGATCACCCTGCTCGTGGCGATCGGCGTGCTCGGCACCCGCGGCGGCCGCACGCTGTCGCAGACCACCTCGCTGCTCGACGACGCGCTGGCCCCGATCTGCTCGATCATCCTGATCACCGGCGCCGGCGGCATGTTCGGCGGCGTCCTGCGCGCCAGCGGCATCGGGGAGTCGCTGACCTCCTCGCTGTCCGGGCTCGGCCTGCCGATCCTGCTCCAGGCGTTCCTGATCGCGACCCTGCTGCGGGTGGCCCAGGGCTCGGCCACCGTCGCGCTGACCACCACCGCCGGCCTCGTCGCGGACCAGGTGATCTCCGGCGGGTACGGCGACGTGCAGATCGCGGCGCTCGTGATCGCCATCGCGGCCGGCGCCACCGTGCTCAGCCATGTCAACGACTCCGGCTTCTGGCTGGTCAGCCGGTTCTTCGAGATGGACGAGAAGACCACGCTGAAGACCTGGACGGTGATGGAGACGACGCTCGGCCTGTCCGCGTTCGTGCTCGCGTCCCTGGTCTGGGTGATCGCCTAGTGTCCGGCGCGACCGCTCACCGGGCGCGGGAGGGGTCCATCTCCGCGATCCCCGAGGTGACCTCCAGGCAGATCGTCGACATCGCCGCGCGGGCGACGTCGCTCTCGCCCCGACCGACGGCCTCGGCCACCACGGCGTGCAGCCGTCGCGCCTCGGGCTTCGGCTCGGGCGGCATCAGGGCGTGGTCGGTGCGACCGCGCAGCACCTCCTCGACGACGTCGCCGAGGCCGGCGAACATCGGGTTGCCCGAGGCCACGAGCAGCGTGCGGTGGAAGGCCACGTCGTGGGTGAGGAAGCGGGCCAGGTCGCCGCGCGCGCCGGTCTCCTCCAGCTGCTCGGCGAGCGTGGCCAGCTGCTCGCGCGTGGCGTCGTCGGCGCGCACCGCGGCCAGCGCCGTGGCGGCCGGCTCCACGGCCGCCCGCAGCTGGGACAGCTCGGCGAGGTGCTGGTGCCGCTCCGGGCCCTCGAGGCGCCACCGGATGACGGCGGGGGCGAAGGAGTCCCACTGCGCCACGGGGAGCACCGTGACCCCGGTGCGACGCCGGCTCTCGACCAGCCCCATCGAGGACAGCACCTGGACGACCTCGCGGGCGACGGTGCGCGAGACCTCGCCCTCGCGGCCCAGCTGCTCGAGGGTCAGCACGGTGCCGGGCTCGAGGTCGCCGCGCACGATGCGGCCCCCGAGGTCGGTGATCGCTGCGCGGTACACCGTGGACATGGGCGCCACCCTAGTCGCGGGGGACCTGCGATGAGCCGCGCGGCACCGGACCTCGAGGCCCCGCTGGCCGTGGTGGTCATGGGCGTCGCCGGTACCGGCAAGTCGACGGTGGCGATGCTGCTCGCCGAGACCCTCGAGATCGACTTCGTCGAGGGCGACTCGCACCACCCGGACGCCAACATCGCCAAGATGAGCGCGGGGGAGGCCCTCACCGACGAGGACCGCTGGCCGTGGCTGGAACGACTGTCGCAGATCGCCGGGGCGAGCCTGGCCGGTGGCCGCTCCCTGGTGCTGACCTGCTCGGCGCTGAAGCGCTCCTACCGCGACGTGCTGCGGGCCGGCGTGCCGGAGGGCCGGCTGTTCCTCGTCCACCTGGACGCCGACGTCGACGTGCTCACCGAGCGGATGGCCCAGCGCACCAAGCACTTCATGCCGCCCTCCCTCCTGGTCTCCCAGATCGAGACCCTCGAGCCGCTCGGCGAGGACGAGCGGGGCGTGGTGGTCGACGTGAGCCCGCCGGTCAGCGACGTCGCGGCCGCGGCGCTGGAGGCCGTCACCCCGGCGTTCGGGACCGGCCAGGGCTGAGCCGCACCAGCCGCCGCTCCCGGCGGTGCACGTCGTCGTCCTTCGTGGCGCCGTCGGGCACGAAGCCCTGGCGGCGGTAGAAGGCGAGCGCCCGCTCGTTGCCCTCCAGCACCCACAAGGACGCGTCGGCGTCGCCGAGGACCTCGGTGGCGAGGGCGTGGCCGACGCCGGCGCCCCACCAGGCGGCCCGCACGTACAGCGCCCACAGCTCGCGCGGTGCGGGGGCGGGGTCGTCCCGCGACGGCCCGGCCGAGGCGAACCCGAGGAGCCGGGTCACGCCCCCGGTGGTCTCGGCCACCACGGTGGGCGGCTGGTCCGGGCCGAGGCGCTCGCGCCAGCGGCCCACCCGCGCCGGCGCGTCGGTGCGCCGCGCGTCGAGCAGGGCGTCGGGCAGCAGGCCGCGGTAGGCGTCGTCCCAGACGTCGAGGTGCAGGCGGGCCAGCGGGGCGGCGTCGCCGGGCACCGCGGTGCGCAGCCGCCAGCCGTCGTCGATCCAGCCCTCGTGGCTCCCGCGCCCAGCCCCAGCCTGCCAGGCTGCCGGTCCGCCGGGGTGGACAGCGTGGCGCGCGTCACTACGGTGGCGGCATGCGCCTGACCAAGCTCGCCCACGCCTGCGTCCGCCTCGAGCAGGACGGTGTCGTGATCGTCCTCGACCCCGGCATGTTCTGCGATCCCGGTGCCGTCGACGGCGCCACGGCGGTGCTGATCACCCACCTGCACCCCGACCACCTCGACGTGGACAACCTGCGCGCCACCGACGCGCCGGTGTTCACCATCGCCGAGGTCGCACGCCCAGCTGCGCGAGCAGGCCCCCGACGTCGCCGAGCGGGTGGTGGTGGTCCGGCCGGGCGAGGAGTTCGACGCCGGCCTCCCGGTGCGCGCCGTCGGCGAGCGGCACGCCGTCATCCACCCCGAGATCGACCGGATCGACAACTGCGGTTACCTCGTCACCGCCGAGCAGACGGTCTTCCACCCCGGCGACGCGCTGACCCGGCCCGAGGTTCCCGTCGACGTGCTGCTGGTGCCCAGCTCGGCGCCGTGGCTGCGCTGCCCGACGCCATCGAGCTGGCCCGCGACGTGCGCGCGCCGCGCAACCTGGCGATCCACGACCGGATCTACTCCGAGGCCGGGCACGGGTTCCTCGAGGCGCAGATGAACATGTTCCTGCCCGACGCCGGGCAGGAGTACCTGCGCCGCGCCGACGGCGAGGACCTCTGAGGCCGGCTCAGGAGCCGAGCGCGTCGCGGACCGGGACGAGCTTGGCCTGGGACTCGGCCAGCTCGGCCGCCGGGGTCGACGGCGCCACGACCCCGCAGCCGGCGAAGAGCCGCACGCGGCGCCCTCGAGCGAGGCCGAGCGCAGGGCCAGGCCCCACTCGCCGTCGCCGGAGGCGTCCATCCAGCCGACCGGGCCGGCGTAGCGGCCGCGGTCCATGCCCTCGATCTCGGTGATCACGCCGGTGGCGACGTCGGTGGGCGTTCCCCCGACGGCGGCCGAGGGGTGCAGGGACTCGGCCAGACGCAGCGAGGAGACGCCGCCGGCGTCGTGCACCACGCCCGCGACGTCGGTGGCCAGGTGCATCACGTTGGGCAGGTGCAGCACGAACGGTGCCTCGGGGACGTTCATCGACGAGCAGTACGGCTCGAGCGCGTCGGCCACCGAGCGCACCGCGTACTCGTGCTCCTCGAGGTCCTTGCTGGAGCGGGCCAGGTGGCCCGCCAGCGCGAGGTCGCGGTCGTCGTCGCCGGTGCGCCGGATGGTCCCGGCCAGCACCCGCGAGGTCACCAGGCCCCGCTCGCGGCGCACCAGCATCTCGGGGGTCGCGCCGAACAGGCCGTCGACGTGGAAGGTCCAGCACATCGGGTAGCTGCTCGGCCAGGCGGCGCAGCGGCCAGCGCACGTCGACCGGCTCGCCCGCGGTGGCCACCAGGTCGCGGGCCAGGACGACCTTCTCCAGGTGGCCGGCGCCGATCCGGCCACCGCGTCGGCCACGACCGACATCCACTCCTCGCCGTTGCGGGCGCCGTCGGCGAAGGTCACGCCGCGGGCGGGCCGCGGCGCCGCGGTGGGCCGCGGCGACGTGCACGGGGCGGGGCCGCCGCCGGCGTCCTGCTCGCTCACGGTGGTGAGCCAGGCCCGGTCGCCACGCCGGCCGACCAGCAGGCGGGGGACCACGAGCAGGGAGTCGCCGGGCTCGTCGGCGAAGGCGAAGCTGCCGAAGGCGACCAGGCCGGAGCCGTGCTCGCCCACCGCGTCGTCGACGTCGGCGCGCGCGGTGGTCTCGCTCCACCACTTGTCGGCGTCGGCGAAGCGGGTCGCGCCGCTGGTCCGCACGGCCGCGGCCTCGCCCCACCCGACCAGGCCGTCGCCGCGGCGCAGCCAGGCCAGGGGCTGCTCGCGCGGCAGCAGGTCGACGAGCACGTCCACCTCGGCGGCCTCCAGGGGCACGGTGCGGACGACCAGACGCCGCTCGGCCGACGGGGCGCCGGGGGGTCCGCTGGTCACTCCAGGAGACTACCCAGCGCGCACCACACCCAGTGGGTCGGTAGCGTCGTCCGGGTGCCTGCGCCCACCTCCGCCTCCCGTGCCCGCCTGGTCGGCCTCGCCGCCGGCGTCGTGCTCCTGCTCGCCCTCGTCGGCCTCGCCGTGCTGCTGCCCCGCCTCGAGGGCACCGACAGCGCCCCGGCGAGCGCGTCCGCCGGGGAGGCGGTCGAGGTGACGCTGCCCGCGACCGTGCCGGGCTTCACCTCCGCCGGCGCCGGTGACGCCGCCGCCGCGGCCCAGCTCACCGAGCGTCTCGCCAGCGCCGAGACCCGCCTCGAGGACCTCTACGCCGTCCCGGTCTCGGTGGCGCTGTACTCCGGCGACGAGGGCGCCGGTGACCAGCGCTCGGCGGTCGTCACCGCCCTCTCGGCGCCGGCCGGGCTGTTCCTGCCCAGCGGGCCCGCCCCCGACCCGGGCCTGCTCGAGCTCGCCCGCAACCAGGCCGAGCTGGTCCGCTCGGGCGACGCGTTGTGCAACGTGGTCTACGGCGCGCCCGTGCCCGCCGGCCAGGAGGTCGACGAGTCCGAGGTCCCGCAGGGCGTGCAGTGCCAGCTCACCGCCGACGGCGTGACCTACCAGGTCGACGGCTCCGCGATGAGCGTCGACGACGCCGCCGGCGTGCTCGACGCCGTCGCCGCCGCCCAGGACTGAGGACCGGGACCGACGACCGGGACCGAGCCACACCCCGTCGTCGCCCGTAGGCTCGCCTCGTGGCCCGCGCTGAGCTCGACAAGCAACCCGCCGACGTCCGTCGCATGTTCGACGAGGTGGCCCGTCGCTACGATCTGACCAACGACGTCCTCTCGTTGGGCCAGGACCGCCGCTGGCGCCACGCCGTCCTCGACGCCGTCGCGCCCGCCCCCGGGGAGCGGGTGCTCGACCTCGCCGCCGGCACCGGCACCTCGAGCCAGCCCTTCGCCGACCGCGGCGCCGTGGTGGTGCCGTGCGACTTCTCCCTGGGCATGCTGCGCGTGGGCAAGCGGGCCCGCCCGGCGCTGCCCTTCACCGCGGGCGACGGCACCCGGCTGCCCTTCGCCGACGACGCCTTCGACGCCGTGACGATCTCCTTCGGCCTGCGCAACATCGTCGACCCGCTGGCCGGCCTGCGCGAGATGCGCCGGGTGACGCGCCCCGGCGGCCGGCTCGTGGTGTGCGAGTTCAGCCACCCCACGCTGGCGCCGCTGCGCACGGTGTACCTGGAGTACCTGATGAAGGCGCTCCCGGTGATCGCCCGTCGCGTGTCGTCCTCGCCGGAGGCCTACGTCTACCTCGCCGAGTCCATCCGCGCCTGGCCCGACCAGCCGGGTCTCGCTGCGACGATCGCCCGGGCCGGCTGGAGCCGGCCGCAGTGGCGCAACCTGAGCCAGGGCATCGTCGCGCTGCACCGCGCCACCGCCTGAGCGGGCCCGCGCGCACGTCCAGACCCGCCGCCGGGGCGTCGGCCCCGGTGCGTGACGCCCCGGGTCGCAGGTGGCAGACTGTGCCTCGCGCCACTCGTGATTTGCTTCACAAGGTCACAAGGCCGGTTCCCGCGCGACCCGGCCCGGCTCCCGGCCCAGCGGCGCGAGACGACGGAGGGGAAGACACCGATGGAGCTCTACACGCCGGTCCTGTGGCTGGCCGGCCTGGCGGCCGGCTTCGCGATCTTCTCGGTGGGGGTCAGCACGCTCACCGGCCCCGCCCGCTACAACCGGGCCCGCCTGGACTCCTACGAGTGCGGCATCGACCCCACCCCGCAGCCCGTCGGCGGCGGCCGGTTCCCGGTGAAGTACTACATCACCGCGATGCTCTTCATCGTCTTCGACATCGAGATCATCTTCCTCTACCCCTGGGCCGTCCGCTTCGACGCGCTCGGCCTCTTCGGACTGATCGAGATGATCGTCTTCATCGGCACCGTCTTCATCGCCTACGCCTACGTGTGGCGACGCGGGGGCCTGGAGTGGGACTGAGCCGCCCCCGCGGGCACCGCACGCCGGCCGACCCGGCACCACCGACCCTGACCCCCTGGAGGGACTGACATGGGCATCGAGGAGAAGCTCCCCAGCGGCGTGCTGCTGACCACCGTCGAGGGGGTCGCGGGGTACATGCGCAAGGCCTCGTTCTGGCCCGCGACCTTCGGCCTGGCCTGCTGCGCCATCGAGATGATGACCAGCGGCGGCCCGAAGTACGACATGGCCCGCTTCGGCATGGAGGTCTTCCGGGCCAGCCCGCGCCAGGCCGACCTGATGATCGTGGCCGGCCGTGTCAGCCAGAAGATGGCTCCCGTCCTGCGCCAGATCTACGACCAGATGGCCAACCCCAAGTACGTCCTGGCCATGGGCGTGTGCGCGAGCAGCGGCGGCATGTTCAACAACTACGCGATCGTCCAGGGCGTCGACCACGTCGTCCCGGTCGACATGTACCTGCCCGGGTGCCCGCCGCGGCCCGAGATGCTCATCGACGCCATCCTGAAGCTGCACGACAAGGTCCAGGCCGAGAAGCTCGGCGCCCACCGCGCGGTCGAGATGGTCGCCGAGGAGAACGCGGCGCTGACCGCGCGACCCACCTCCGAGATGAACGGCCTGATGCGGTGAGCCCCGCCGACCCCCCCTCCACCGGCTCCGACGGCGCCCCCGCCGCGAAGGACGCCGGCGCCCAGGTCGACCAGACCCCCGGCCAGAGCGCCGTCGAGGAGTCGCCCGAGAACCTCCCCGCGGCACCCGGCCAGGTCGGCTCGCGCGGCGTGCGCACCGGCATGTTCGGCGCCAAGGGCACCGGCGACACCAGCGGCTACGGCGGCCTGGTGGCCCCCGTGGTCTTCCCGGCCCCGACCGGCCGGCCCTTCGGCGGCTGGTTCGACGAGGTCGCCGACGCGCTCCTCGACGGCCTGCGAGAGGCCGGCGAGAGCGGCGACCGGTCCCTGGAGCGCGCCGTGGGCGACGTCGTGGTGCACCGCCGCGAGATCACCTTCCACGTGCGACGCGAGGACCTGCTCACGGTGGCCACGGTGCTGCGCGACGACCCGCGCCTGCGCTTCGAGCTCTGCTCCTCGGTCAGCGGGGTGCACTACCCCGACGACACCGGTCGCGAGCTGCACGCGGTCTACCACCTGCTCTCGATGACCTACAACCGTCGGATCCGCGTCGAGGTCGCCGCGCCCGACACCGACCCCCACGTGCCGTCGGTGGTCGCGGCGTACCCGACCGCGGACTTCCACGAGCGCGAGACCTACGACATGTTCGGCCTCGTCTTCGACGGCCACCCCGCCCTGACCCGGATCCTCATGCCCGACGACTGGCCGGGCCACCCCCAGCGCAAGGACTACCCGCTCGGCGGCATCCCCGTGGAGTACAAGGGCGGCACCGTCCCGCCGCCCGACCAGCGCCGGTCCTACAACTGATGGCACCCCTGCGGAGGCAGCGATGACGACGTTCGACGAGGCGGCGGCGAGCAGCGCCGGCCGCGCCACCCCCCACGGCGACGCCGGCGAGGACCTCTACGCCGGCACCGCGGAGACCAGCGAGGGCAAGGTCTTCACCGTCACCGGCCAGGACTGGGACACCGTCGTCGACGGCCTGGCCGAGGGCGACGAGGAGCGCGTGGTGGTCAACATGGGCCCCCAGCACCCCTCCACGCACGGCGTGCTGCGCCTGATCCTCGAGCTCGAGGGCGAGACGGTCAGCGAGGCCCGCTGCGGCATCGGCTACCTGCACACCGGCATCGAGAAGAACATGGAGTACCGCACCTGGGTGCAGGGAACGACGTTCTGCACCCGGATGGACTACCTGGCGCCGTTCTTCAACGAGGCGACCTACGTGCTCGGGGTGGAGCGCCTGCTCGACATCGAGGACGACATCCCGGAGAAGGCCCAGGTCATGCGGGTCCTGATGATGGAGCTCAACCGGGTCTCCTCCCACCTGGTGGCCATCGCCACCGGCGGCATGGAGCTCGGCGCGCTGACCGTGATGACCATCGGCTTCCGGGAGCGCGAGCTGGTCCTCGACCTGTTCGAGCTGATCACCGGCCTGCGGATGAACCACGCGTTCATCCGTCCCGGCGGCGTCGCGCAGGACCTGCCCCCCGGTGCTCTGGGGGAGATCGGCGCCTTCCTCGCGCTGATGCGCAAGCGGCTGCCCGAGATCGAGGCGCTGTGCAACGCCAACCCGATCTTCCGGGCCCGCCTCGAGGGCGTGGGCCACCTCGACCTCGACGGCTGCCTGGCCCTGGGCCTGACCGGCCCGCCGCTGCGCGCCACCGGCTACCCGTGGGACCTGCGCAAGTCCGAGCCCTACTGCGGCTACGAGGACTACGACTTCGACGTCCAGACCTGGGACACCGCCGACGCGTACGGCCGGTTCCGGATCCGCGTCAACGAGATGTACGAGTCGCTGCGCATCGTCGAGCAGGCCGCGGCCCGCCTCGCCGGCCTCGAGGGCGCGCCGGTGATGGTGGCCGACAAGAAGATCGCCTGGCCCAGCCAGCTGGCCATCGGCTCCGACGGCATGGGCAACAGCCTCGACCACATCCGCCACATCATGGGCGAGTCGATGGAGGGCCTGATCCACCACTTCAAGCTGGTCACCGAGGGCTTCCGCGTGCCCGCCGGCCAGGCCTACGTGCCCGTCGAGTCGCCCCGCGGCGAGCTCGGCGCCCACGTGGTCAGCGACGGCGGCACCCGCCCGTTCCGGGCGCACTTCCGGGACCCGTCCTTCACCAATCTGCAGGCCACCTGCGGTGATGGCCGAGGGCGGCATGATCGCCGACGTGATCGTGGCCATCGCCTCCATCGACCCCGTGATGGGAGGTGTCGACCGGTGATCGGCGACACCACGCGTGCGGAGCTGCTCGAGATCGCGGCCCGCTACCCCCAGAAGCGCTCCGGCCTGCTGCCGATGCTGCACCTCGTGCAGTCGGTCGAGGGCCGGGTGACCCCCGAGGGCATCGAGCTGTGCGCGGAGATCCTCGAGATCAGCGCGGCCGAGGTCAGCGGCGTGGCGACCTTCTACACCATGTACAAGCGCAAGCCGGTCGGCGACTACCACGTCGGGGTGTGCACCAACACGCTCTGCGCGGTGATGGGCGGGGACCTGATCTTCTCCCGCCTCAAGGAGCACCTCGACGTCGGCAACGACGAGACGACCGACCTGCGCGAGGGCGACCGGGCGAGCATCACCCTGGAGCACCTCGAGTGCAACGCGGCCTGCGACTACGCGCCGGTGATGATGGTCAACTGGGAGTTCATGGACAACCAGACCCCGGAGTCGGCCACCGCGGTGGTCGACGACCTGCGGGCCGGCGCCGAGGTGCGCTCCACCCGTGGGCCCCGGATCTGCACCTGGCGCGAGGCCGAGCGCGTGCTGGCCGGCTTCCCCGACGACCGCGCCGACGAGGGGCCCGCCGCCGGGCCCTCGAGCCTGGTCGGCCTGGCCATCGCCCGCGAGCGCGGCTGGACGGCCCCCACCCCCGAGGGCGCCGAGGACTCCGGTCCCGGCGTGCCCACCCGCGGCGACGAGCCCGTGCGCGGTGCCGAGGAGTCCGACTCGGAATCCTCCAGCGCCGTCGAGGCCGAGGCCGACACCGGCACCACCGCCGCCGAGAAGGAGGAAGCGCAGTGACCGACATGCTGACCCCCGTGCTCACCGACCGCTGGGACGTCGAGCGCAGCTGGACGTTGGAGGCCTACGAGGCGCGCGGCGGCTACACCGCCCTCGACGTCGCGCTGGGCATGGACCCGGCCGCCGTCGTCGACTCCGTCAAGGAGGCCGGCCTGCGCGGACGCGGCGGCGCGGGCTTCCCCACGGGCATGAAGTGGAGCTTCATCCCGCAGGACAACCCCAAGCCGAAGTACCTCGTGGTCAACGCCGACGAGTCCGAGCCGGGCACCTGCAAGGACACCCCGCTCATGATGGCCGACCCCCACCTGCTGGTGGAGGGGGTGATCATCTCCTCCTACGCCATCCGTGCCCACCACGCCTTCATCTACATCCGCGGCGAGATCCTGCACGTCGTGCGCCGGGTGCAGAAGGCCGTCGCCGAGGCCTACCTCGCCGGTCACCTCGGCACGAACATCCACGGCTCCGGCTACGACCTCGACGTCGTCGTGCACACCGGTGCGGGCGCCTACATCTGCGGCGAGGAGACCGCGCTGCTCGAGGGCCTCGAGGGCCGCCGCGGCCAGCCGCGCCTGCGTCCGCCGTTCCCGGCCGTCGCCGGGCTCTACGCCAGCCCCACGGTGATCAACAACGTCGAGTCGATCGCCTCGGTGCCCAGCATCATCGGCAACGGCCACGCCTGGTTCAACGAGATGGGCACCGAGAAGTCCAAGGGTTTCGGCATCTTCTCCCTCTCCGGCCACGTGCGCACGCCGGGACAGTACGAGGCCCCGCTCGGGATCACGCTGCGCGAGCTGATCGACCTCGCCGGCGGGATGCGCGAGGGCCACGAGCTGAAGTTCTGGACCCCGGGCGGCTCGAGCACCCCGATCCTGACCGGCGAGCACCTCGACGTGCCGCTGGACTTCGAGGGCGTCGCCGGCGCCGGCTCCATGCTCGGCACCCGCGCGCTGCAGATCTTCGACGAGACCACCTGCGTCGTGCGCGCCGTCCTGCGCTGGACGGAGTTCTACAAGCACGAGTCCTGCGGCAAGTGCACCCCGTGCCGTGAGGGCACCTGGTGGCTGGTGCAGACCCTCGCCCGGCTCGAGGCCGGCCAGGGCACCGAGGCCGACCTCGAGCTGCTGCTCGACCAGTGCGACAACATCCTGGGCCGCTCGTTCTGCGCCCTCGCCGACGGCGCGACCAGCCCGATCTCGAGCTCGATCCAGTTCTTCCGCGAGGAGTACCTCGCCCACCTCGAGCACGGCGGGTGCCCCTTCGACCCGGCCGCCTCGATGCTGTTCCCGCCCAGCCCTGCCCCCACCGGAGCGCACGCATGACCACCACTCCCGAGAAGGCGCAGGCCACCGACCTGGTCACGCTGACCATCGACGGCATCGAGACCAGCGTGCCCCAGGGCACCCTGGTCATCCGGGCCGCCGAGCAGGTCGGCGTCCAGATCCCGCGCTTCTGCGACCACCCGCTGCTCGACCCGGTCGGCGCGTGCCGTCAGTGCCTGGTCGACATCCCCGACGCCGGCAACGGCCGCGGCTTCCCCAAGCCGCAGGCCTCCTGCACGCTGCCGGTCGCCGAGGGCATGGTCGTCCACAGCCAGGCCACCAGCGCCGTGGCCGACAAGGCCCAGCAGGGGGTGATGGAGTTCCTGCTGATCAACCACCCCCTCGACTGCCCCGTGTGCGACAAGGGGGGCGAGTGCCCGCTGCAGAACCAGGCGATGTCCAACGGGCGCGGCGAGTCGCGCTTCTCCACCTCCGGCGGCGTCAAGCGCACCTACCCCAAGCCGATCAACCTCTCCGCCCAGGTGCTGCTCGACCGCGAGCGCTGCGTGCTGTGCGCCCGGTGCACCCGGTTCTCCGAGCAGGTCGCCGGCGATCCGTTCATCGCCCTCGTCGAGCGCGGTGCGCTCCAGCAGGTCGGCATCTACGAGAAGGAGCCGCTGCAGTCCTACTTCTCGGGCAACACCATCCAGATCTGCCCCGTCGGCGCGCTGACCTCGGCCGACTACCGGTTCCGCTCGCGGCCCTTCGACCTCGTCTCCACCCCGGCCGTGGCCGAGCACGACGCCTGCGGCGCCGCGATCCGCGTCGACCACCGTCGCGGCAAGGTGATGCGCCGCCTCGCCGGCAACGACCCCGAGGTCAACGAGGAGTGGATCACCGACAAGGACCGGTTCGCCTTCACCTACGCCACCGAGGCCGACCGGCTCACCTACCCCCGGGTGCGCGACACCGACGGCTCCCTGCGCCCGGCCTCGTGGCCCGAGGCCTTCGCCGTGGCCGCCCGCGGCCTGGCCCGCGCCCGCACCGCGGGCGGCGTCGGCGTCCTGCCCGGCGGCCGGCTGACCGGCGAGGACGCGTTCGCCTACTCCACCTTCGCCCGCGTCGCGCTCGGCACCAACGACATCGACTTCCGCGCGCGCCCGCACTCCGCCGAGGAGGCCGACTTCCTGGCCGCCGTGGTGGTCGGCACCTCCCCGTTCGACGGCGGCGTGTCCTACGCCGACCTCGAGAGCGCCTCCGTGGTCGTGCTGGTCGGTCTCGAGCCCGAGGACGAGGCCGGCACGATCTTCCTGCGCCTGCGCAAGGCGGTGCGCACCGGCACCACGCGGGTCCTCGCGGTCGCGCCGTACGCCACCCGCGGCCTGGAGAAGCTCGACGGCCACCTGGTCGCGACGCTGCCGGGCCGCGAGGCCGCCGCGCTCGCGGACCTCGTCGAGCAGGGTGAGTTCGGCATCGACAAGCACGCCGTCGTGCTGCTCGGCGAGCGCCTGGCCACCGTGCCGGGGGCACTGTCGGCGGCCGCCTCGCTGGCCGCGCGCACCGGAGCCCGCCTGGCCTGGGTGCCGCGCCGCGCCGGCGACCGCGGCGCCGTCGAGACCGGCTGCCTGCCCGGCCTGCTGCCCGGCGGTCGTCCGGTGGCCGACGCGGCAGCCCGGGTCGACGCCGCCGCCGCCTGGGGCGTGTCCTCGGTGCCGGCCGAGGTCGGCCGCGACGCCGACGCCATCGTCGCCGCCACCGTCGCGGGCGAGCTCGGGGGCCTGGTCGTCGGGGGAGTGGACCCCGACGACACCGCCGACCCGCCCGCCTTCCGCGCCGCCGTGGCCGCCGCGTCGTTCGTGGTCGCCCTCGAGCTGCGCGAGACCGACGTGACCCGCGCGGCCGACGTCGTCTTCCCGATCGCGCCGGCCAGCGACAAGGCCGGCATGTTCCTGACCTGGGAGGGCCGCCCGCGGCCCTTCGAGGCGGTGTTCGTCTCGCCGACCTCGCTGCCCGACGTCCGGGTGCTGGCCGGGATCGCCGAGGAGCTCGGGTTCCCCCTGGGCTTCCGCACCCCGCACGAGGCGCGGCGGGCGATCGAGCAGATGGGCCCCTGGGACGGCGCCCGCCCCGCGGCGCCCCAGGTCCCGGCGGGCGTGCTGCCCGACGGCCAGGGCCTGCTGCTGTCCACCTGGAAGCAGATGCTGGACAACGGCTCGCTCCAGGACGGCGACAAGCACCTCGCCGCCACGGCCCGTCCCGCCGTGGCCCGCGTGTCGCCCACCGTGCACGCCGCCGTGGGCGAGACGATCACCCTCACCGGTGACCGCGGCTCGATGACGCTGCCGGCCCGGCCCACCGCGGGCCTGGCCGACGGGGTGGTCTGGCTGCCCGCCGGCTCCGTGGGGCGCGGCGTGCTCGCCGACCTCGCCTCGCCCGGCACCCGTGTCACCGTGAAGGGAGCGACCCCGTGAGCCTCGACGTCTTCGGCCAGGACCCGTGGTGGCTCTCGGCCATCAAGGCCGTGCTGGTCTTCGTGGTCCTGGTGCTGCTGACGCTGTTCAACATCTGGTTCGAGCGGCGCGTGGTGGCCCGGATGCAGCACCGCATCGGCCCCAACGTGCACGGTCCCTTCGGCCTGCTGCAGTCGCTGGCCGACGGCGTGAAGCTGGCGCTGAAGGAGGACATCATCCCCCAGGCCGCCGACAAGGCGGTCTTCGTGATCGCGCCGATCATCACGGTGATCCCGGCCTTCGTCACCTTCTCGGTGATCCCCTTCGGCCCCGAGGTCGGCGTCCCCTTCTCCGACCGGACCACTCCGCTGCAGCTGACCGACATGCCCGTCGCGGTCCTGTTCGTGATGGCCATCGCCTCGATCGGCATCTACGGCATCGTGCTCGGCGGCTGGTCCTCGGGCTCGACCTACTCGCTGCTCGGCGGCCTGCGCTCGAGCGCCCAGATGATCTCCTACGAGGTCTCGATGGGCCTCGCGCTGGTCGCGGTGTTCCTCTACGCGGGCTCGATGTCGACCTCGGAGATCGTCGCGGCCCAGGACGGCGGCTGGTTCGCCTTCCTGCTCTTCCCCTCGTTCGTGGTCTACGTGATCTCGATGATCGGGGAGACCAACCGCGCGCCCTTCGACCTGCCCGAGGCCGAGGGCGAGCTGGTCGGCGGGTTCCACACCGAGTACTCCTCGCTGAAGTTCGCTCTGTTCTTCCTCGGCGAGTACATCAACATGGCCACCGTCTCGGCCCTGGCCACGACGCTGTTCCTCGGCGGCTGGCGCGCGCCGTTCCTCCTGGACTCCCTCTACGGCGGGTTCAACGAGGGCTACTGGCCGGTGCTGTGGTTCTTCTCCAAGATGTTCCTGTTCATCTTCGTCTTCATCTGGCTGCGCGGCACCCTGCCGCGGCTGCGCTACGACCAGTTCATGAAGTTCGGCTGGAAGGTGCTCATCCCGGTCTCGCTGGGCTGGATCGTCGCCGTGGCCACGATCCGCTGGGCCACCACCGACGGTGGCTTCGAGCGCAGCGACTTCCTGTGGGTGGCGCTGGCCGTCGGGGTCGTCGTCCTGGTGCTGTTCCTCGTCGGCGGCGAGGCCGACCAGAGCAACGACCAGCCCGTCGACGGCGTCGCGGACCAGACGCCCGGCGGGTACCCCGTCCCCCCATGCCGCGCGGCGGCCCCGTCCGCGGCGCCGCCCAGCCGCTGGTCTTCCCCACGCCTGTGAGAGCCTCCAGCACGTCCGGCACCAGCACGACGACCAGCACCGCCGAGGAGAGCTGATGGCCGACAAGTCCGCCGACACGGGATCGGGCCCGACGCTCAAGGAGCAGTTCTGGGACCCTGTCGCCGGGTTCGGGGTCACCTTCCGCACGATGTTCCGCAAGGTCGTCACCGAGCAGTACCCGTTCGAGAAGAAGCCCACCGCACCCCGCTTCCACGGCCGGCACCAGCTCAACCGCTGGCCGGACGGTCTGGAGAAGTGCATCGGCTGCGAGCTGTGCGCCTGGGCCTGCCCGGCCGACGCGATCTACGTCGAGGGTGACGCCAACACCGAGGAGGCCCGGTTCTCTCCCGGCGAGCGGTACGGCCGCGTCTACCAGATCAACTACCTGCGCTGCATCCTGTGCGGGCTGTGCATCGAGGCCTGCCCGACCCGCGCGCTGACGATGACCAACGAGTACGAGCTCGCCGACGACAACCGGGCCGACCTGATCTACGAGAAGTCCGACCTGATCGCGCCGCTGCTGCCCGGCATGGAGCAGCCTCCCCACCCGATGCGCCTCGGCGACGACGACACCGACTACTACCGCGGCGCCTACGCCGCGCCGGCCCCCACGCCCTCGCGGGGCGCGAGCGGCTGGAAGGGCTCGGCCAGCGAGCAGGAGGACGAGCGGTGACCGCCTTCTACATCCTGGCGCCGGTGATGGTCCTCGCGGCGCTGGGGATCCTGTTCGTGCGCAAGGCCGTGCACGCGGCCCTGCTGCTGGCCGTGGTGATGATCAGCCTCGCCGTGCTGTACGCCGCCCTCGAGGCGCCGTTCCTGTTCGCGGTGCAGATCATCGTCTACACCGGCGCGATCCTGATGCTGTTCCTGTTCGTGCTGATGCTGGTCGGCGTCGACGCCTCCGACTCGGTCGTGGAGACCATCCGCGGCCAGCGTGGCCTCGCCGTCCTCGGCGGCCTGCTGCTCGGCACCACCCTGGTCGTGGCCGTGGGCCAGATCAGCCTCGGCACCGTCGTGGGCATGGAGACGGCCAACGCGCCCGGCAACATCCAGGCCCTGGCCGACATCCTGTTCTCGCGCTACATCTTCGCCTTCGAGGTCACCAGCGCCCTGCTGATCACCGCCGCCGTCGGCGCGATGGTGCTCGCCCACCGCGAGCGCATCGTCCAGCGCCCCGGCCAGGCCGAGCTGGCCCGCGGCCGGATGACCGCCTACGCCGAGACCGGTCAGCACCCCGGCCCGCTGCCCCCGCCCGGCGTGTACGCCCGGCACAACGCCGTGGACACCCCGGCGCTGCTGCCCGACGGCTCGCCGGCGCCGCGCTCGATCTCGCGGGTCCTCGCGGCCCGCGGCACCGTGCGCGCCGCCCCGTCGGCGGACCTGCGCGACGTCTCCTCGGCCGCCCAGGGCGTCCCCGGCGGCGCGAGCTCGCCCGGGCGCACCTCGAGCGGGCACAACACGGAGAACCCCGAGCGGTGGGCCGGCGGGGACGGCTACGGCACCGCGGACGACCAGGAGGGACGCGGATGACCAGCGTGACCCCCTTCATCGTGCTCTCCGCCATCCTGTTCACCATCGGCGCGGTCGGCGTGCTCACCCGCCGCAACGCGATCGTGGTGTTCATGTGCGTCGAGCTGATGCTGAACGCCTGCAACCTCGCCCTGGTGGCCTTCGCCAAGCAGCACGGCGACCTCGACGGCCAGATCGCGGCGTTCTTCGTCATGGTCGTGGCCGCGGCCGAGGTCGTCGTGGGACTGGCCATCATCATGACCATCTTCCGGACCCGTCGCTCGGCCTCGGTCGACGACGCGAGCCTGCTGAAGTTCTGAGGACCCTGTGATCGCACTGACCCACCTCGCGCCCCTCGCGGCGCCCGTCGTCTGGAAGGTGGTCGAGTCGGTGCCGGTGGTGGAGCCCGGCTCCGCGGACGGCACCTTCGCGCTGCTGTGGCTGGTCATCGGCCTGCCCGCCCTGGGCGCGGCGCTGCTGCTGCTCGGCGGCCGGGCCACCGACCGGTGGGGCCACCTGCTCGGCACCGCCACGGCGGTCGGCTCCTTCGTCGTGAGCCTCCTGCTGTTCCTCGCTCTGCTGGGTCGCGGCGAGGAGGAGCGCCAGGTCGCCCAGGCGCTGTGGACCTGGATCCAGGTCGGCGACCTGAGCGTCGGCGTCGACCTGCTCTACGACCCGCTCTCGGCGCTGTTCCTGCTGCTGATCACCGGCGTCGGCTCGCTGATCCACGTCTACTCCATCGGTTACATGGCCCACGACCCCCGACGCCGCCGGTTCTTCGCCTACCTGAACCTGTTCGTCGCCGCGATGCTCGTGCTGGTCCTGGCCGAGAACTACCTGCTGCTCTTCCTCGGCTGGGAGGGCGTGGGGCTGGCCTCCTACCTGCTGATCGGCTTCTGGCAGCACAAGCCGTCCGCGGCCGCCGCGGCCAAGAAGGCGTTCGTGATCAACCGCGTGGGCGACATGGGCCTCTCGCTGGCGATCATGCTGGCCTTCGTGTACTTCGGCACCACGAGCTTCTCCGGCATCAGCGCCGCGGCCGGCGAGGCCTCGGAGTCGGCGATGACGGCCTTCGGCCTGCTGCTGCTGCTCGGCGCGTGCGGAAAGTCCGCCCAGGTGCCGCTCCAGGCCTGGCTGCTCGACGCGATGGAGGGCCCGACCCCGGTCTCGGCCCTGATCCACGCCGCGACCATGGTCACCGCCGGCGTCTACCTCGTCGTCCGGTCCAACTTCGTCTTCGACCACGCCCCGCACGCGCGCACCGTGGTGATCGTGGTGGCCACCGTGACCCTGCTGTGGGGTGCGGTGATCGGCTGCGCGAAGGACGACATCAAGAAGGTGCTGGCCGGCTCCACGATGAGCCAGATCGGCTACATGATGCTCGCCGCCGGCCTCGGCGTCGCCGGCTACGCCTTCGCGATCCTGCACCTGCTCATCCACGGGTTCTTCAAGGCCAACATGTTCCTCGGCGCCGGCTCGGTGATGCACGGCATGGACGACGACGTGAACATGCGCCACTACGGCGGTCTGGCCAAGGACATGCGGATCACCTTCGCGACCTTCACCGCCGGCTACCTGGCCATCATCGGCTTCCCGTTCTTCTCCGGCTTCTACTCCAAGGACCGCATCATCGAGGTCGCCCTCACCGAGAGCCCGGTCGCGGGCCTGTGCGCGCTGGCCGCGGCCGGCATCACCGGGTTCTACATGACCCGGCTGATGCTGATGACCTTCCTGGGCAGGAGGCGCTGGCTCGACGGGGTGCACCCGCACGAGTCGCCCGCCCTGATGACCGTCCCGCTCGTCGTGCTCGCCGTGCTGTCGGTGATCGGCGGTGTGCTGGTGCTCGGCGACTGGATCGTCGGCTGGCTCGGCCCGGTCGTCGGCGAGGAGGCCCACACCGAGCCCCCGCTGCCGATCATCGTGATCACGCTGATCACCCTGGCCACCGTCGCCGCCGGCGTCGCCCTGGCCTGGGTCATGTTCGGCCGTCGGGAGATCGCCGCCGAGGCGCCCAGCGACGTCTCCCCGCTGGTCACCGCGGCCCGCCACGACCTCTACGGGGACGCGATCAACGAGGGCCTGGTGGTCGGTCCCGGCCGCAGCCTGGTCTCCGGCCTCGTCGGCTTCGACCGCGCCGGCGCCGACGGCGCCTTCACCGGCACCGCCCGCACCGTGGGCGCGATGGGCGGCGTCGTGCGACGCCTCCAGAACGGCTACGTGCGCACCTATGCCCTGTCCCTGCTCGGCGGCTCCCTGCTCGTCGTCCTCGCGCTGCTGGCGGTGAACCTCGGATGACCGTCCCCTTCCTGAGCCTGCTGATCGCGCTGCCCCTGCTCGGGGCCCTCGCGATCGCCCTCCTGCCCGGTGCCCTGGCCCGCGTGGTCGGCCTCGGCGTCTCGCTGGTCACCCTGGCGATCGCCGCCGGCCTCGCCGTCGCCTGGCAGGTCGGCGACGGCTACCAGTTCACCGAGACCCACGCCTGGATCCCGTCCTTCGGGGTCAGCTACGCGGTCGGCCTCGACGGGCTCGGCCTGCTGATGGTGCTGCTGACCACCGTCCTGGTGCCGGTCGTGCTGGTCGCCTCCTGGTTCGACGCCGACGACGACGACCAGGGCACCGCCCGCGGGTTCTTCGCCTGGGCGCTGGCCCTCGAGGGCCTCTCGCTGGCGGTGTTCGCGGCGACCGACGTGTTCCTGTTCTACGTCGTCTTCGAGGCCACGCTGATCCCCGCCTACTTCCTCGTCGGCGGCTTCGGCCGCCGGGGCCGCGGCGCGGCCGCCGGGAAGTTCCTGATGTTCCAGCTCGCCGGCGGTCTCGTGCTGCTCGGCGCCGTGATCGGGCTGTACGTGGTCTCCGCGCAGCAGGGCAC
Organism: uncultured Actinomycetota bacterium; assembly: GCA_963728085.1. Classification (GTDB taxonomy): domain Bacteria; phylum Actinomycetota; class Actinomycetes; order Propionibacteriales; family Nocardioidaceae; genus Nocardioides. The sequence continues at coordinate 555,776 of CAVSIQ010000004.1, forward strand.
CCCGTCCTACCTGCTCTCGGACCTGTACGCCCTCGACATCTCCACCACCGCCGGGCGCTGGCTCTTCGCCGGCTTCTTCCTCGCCTTCGCGGTGAAGGCGCCGCTGTTCCCGCTGCACACGTGGCTGGCCGACACCACCGAGAAGGCCACCCCGGCCACCAGCGTGCTGCTGGTCTGCGTGCTCGACAAGATCGGCACCTTCGGGATGCTGCGCTTCTGCCTGGGCATCTTCCCCGAGGCCTCCCTGTGGGCCACGCCCGTCGTGGTCGTGCTCGCGCTGATCTCGATCGTCTACGGCGCGCTGCTGGCCATCGGCCAGGACGACGTGCTGCGCCTGATCGGCCTGACCTCGCTGTCGCACTTCGGGTTCATCGTCCTGGGGATCTTCGCGCTGTCCTCCCAGGGCGCCTCCGGCGCGATCCTGTACATGGTCAACCACGGGGTCGCCACGGCCGCGCTGTTCCTGCTCGCGGGCTACCTCACCCGGCGCAGCGGCACCACGCTGATCAGCCGGATGGGTGGCATGGAGAAGGTCACGCCCGTCCTGGCCGGGCTGTTCCTCGTCGCCGGCCTGGCCACGGCCGGCCTGCCGGGCCTCAACCAGTTCGTCTCCGAGATCCTGGTCCTCATCTCGGCCTTCGACTACGCTCCCTGGGCCGGCGCGGTCGCGGTCAGCGGCATCGTCCTGGCCGCGATCTACGTGCTGTGGATGTACCAGCGGGTGATGACCGGCCCGACGCCCGAGCGGCTCGTCGCGGACCTCGAGGCTCGCGGTTCGGGCGACCTCGGCCGGCGCGAGGTCGGCGCGCTGGTACCGCTGTTCGCGGCGATGGTCTTCTTCGGCTTCTACCCCCAGCCCCTTCTGGAGGCCAGCAACGCGACCGTCGACGCCCTGCAGCAGCAGGTCGGGGTGACCGACCAGGCGCCCTACGTCCCGGCGGCCGGTGCCGGCGAGGAGAGCGAGTAACCATGGAGTTCACCAAGCCCACGCTCGAGTATCTCGAGCTCTCGCCGCTGCTGGTCGTCTTCGGCTTCGCCTGCCTCGGGGTGCTCCTCGAGGCCTTCCTGCCGCGCGACGCACGCCACCGCGTCCAGGTCGGCGTGGCCTCCCTCGGCCTGGTCGCCGCCCTGGTGATGACCGTCGTGGCCGGCCTCGGCCTGGAGAGCGTCGACGGAGGGGACGCCCGCGGGATCCTCGGCTCCTCGGGCACCATCGCCGTCGACGGCCCGACCGTGTTCCTGTGGGGCCTGGTCCTCCTCTTCTCGCTGCTCGGCGTCGCGCTGTTCTCCGAGCGCCGCCTCGAGGACGGGGTCTCCGCCTTCGCCGGCCAGGCCGCCGCCCTGCCGGGCACCGAGGCCGAGCGCGAGGCCTCCACCCGGGGCCTGGCCCACACCGAGGTCTACCCGCTGCTGATGTTCGCCGTCGGCGGCATGCTGCTCTTCCCGGCCGCGGGAGACCTGCTGACGATGTTCGTGGGCCTCGAGGTCCTCTCCCTGCCGCTGTACCTGCTCTGCGGTCTGGCGCGTCGTCGCCGCCTGCTCAGCCAGGAGGCGGCGATGAAGTACTTCCTGCTCGGCGCGTTCTCCTCCGGCTTCTTCCTCTACGGGCTGGCGCTGATCTACGGCTACGCCGGCTCGATGAACCTCGGCGAGATCGCCGTCGCGGTGCGCAACGACACCCAGAACCCCACCCTGCTCGCGCTGGGCACCGGCCTGCTGGCCGTCGGCCTGCTGTTCAAGGTCGGCGCGGTGCCGTTCCACAGCTGGATGCCCGACGTCTACCAGGGCGCCCCGACCGCCGTGACGGCCTTCATGGCCGCCGCGACCAAGGTGGCGGCCTTCGGTGCGCTGCTGCGCCTGTTCTACGTGGCCTTCGGCTCCGACCGCTGGAGCTGGCAGCCGATGCTGTGGCTGGTCGCCATCCTGACCATGCTCCTCGGCGCGGTCCTCGCGGCCGTGCAGACCGACGTGAAGCGGATCCTGGCCTACTCCTCGGTCGCCCACACCGGCTTCCTGCTCACCGGCGTGCTCGGCGTCCAGGCGTCCGGGTCGCTGGCCGACGGGCAGATCACCTCGCTGCAGGCCGTGCTGTTCTACCTGGCCACCTACGGCTTCGCCACGCTCGGCGCGTTCGCCGTGGTCACCCTGGTGCGCGACTCCGGCGGCGAGGCGACCGACCTGACCGCGTGGGAGGGCCTGGGGCGACGGTCGCCGCTGATGGCCGGGGTGTTCGCCTACTTCCTCCTCTCGATGGCCGGCATCCCGCTGACCTCCGGCTTCATCGGGAAGTGGGCGGTCTTCACCGTCGCCATGGCCGCCGGTGCGTGGCCGGTGGTGCTGGTCGCGATCGCCTCCAGCGTCATCGCGATCTTCTTCTACGTCCGGGTGATCCGGATCATGTTCTTCGTCGCCGACGACACCGCGCCCGTCGCCGGCGCGGCCCGGTCGACCTCCACGGGGTCGACCTCCACGGGGTCGACCTCCACGGGGTCGACCTCCACCGAGGTCCAGGCCTGGGGCAGCACCGCGACGTTGGTGCGCGAGCGCGCCGCCGTCAACCGCTCCTCGGTGGCCACCACGGCCACGATCGGGGTGTGCGCCGCGGTGACCCTCGTCCTCGGCGTCGCGCCGGGTCCGCTGCTCGAGCTCGCCGGCCAGGTCGGGAGCTTCCTGCGGTGACCCCGCCCCGCCCCGACCTCGCTCTCCCCGTGGGCGACGACGAGCTCGCCGCGCGCCTGCAGCGCCGGATGGACGTCGTCGAGGAGGCCCTGCGCGGGCACGTCGTCAGCCGCTCCGACTTCGTCACCGACGCCGCCCGGCACCTCCTGCAGGCGGGAGGCAAGCGGTTCCGACCGCTGCTGGTGATGCTCGCCGCGGAGACGGGGCCGCACCCCGACTCGCCCGACGTGGAGACCGCCGCGTGCGTCGTGGAGATCACCCACCTCGGCTCGCTGTACCACGACGACGTGATGGACGAGGCCGCCCTGCGCCGCGGCGCCGACTCCGCCAACGCCCGCTGGGACAACCTCGTGGCCATCCTCACCGGCGACTTCCTCTTCGCCCGCTCCTCCGAGCTCACCTCCCGCCTGGGCCGCGACGCCGTGCGGATCCAGGCCGAGACGTTCACCCGCCTCGTCGAGGGCCAGATCCTGGAGACCGTGCCCGCGGGCCCCGGCGAGGACGCGCTGGCGCACTACCTCGACGTCGTGGCCGGCAAGACCGGCTCGCTGATCGCCACCTCGGCCCGCTACGGCGCCCGTTTCAGCGGCGCGGACGCCGAGGTCGAGGAGGCCCTGGCCGGCTACGGCGAGATCGTCGGCAGCGCCTTCCAGCTCTCCGACGACATCCTCGACGTGGCCTCGGACTCGGTGGAGTCGGGCAAGACGCCGGGCACCGACCTGCGCGAGGGCGTGCCGACGCTGCCCGTGCTGATGGCCCTGGCCTCCACCGACCCCGCCGACGCGCGCCTGCACGAGCTGCTGCGCGGCGACCTGTCCGCCGACGAGCCGCACGCCGAGGCGCTCGGCCTGCTGCGTGCCCACCCCGCGATGGCCCAGGCCCGCGAGTACGTGGTGGCCCAGGCCGCCGAGGCCAAGGCCCGCCTCGCCGCGCTGCCCGACAGCCCCGCCCGCCGCGCCCTGGAGGCCTTCGCGGACCTGCTGGCGGTCCGCTCGGCCTGAGCGACCGCCGGCCCTGGCCGGTGGGTGCGTCGCGGTGCCAGGGTGGGCCGATGTGGAGCACCCACCCCGTCACGCCGGACCGCGTCGACGATCTCGCGGCGGTGATCAACCCGAACCGCCGAACGACTCACTGCTGGTGCCTGTCCCACCGGCTGCCCGCCCGCGAGATCGAAGAGCTCGGTCAGGGCAGCCGCGAGCAGGCGATGCGCCGACTGTGCGAGCGCGACCCCGCGCCGGGGGTGGTGACCTACCGCGACGGCGTGCCGGTCGGGTGGTGCAGCATCGGGCCACGCTCGGCGATCCCCCGCCTGGAGCGCAGCCGCCTGATCCGACCCGTCGACGACGTGGCGGTCTGGAGCGTCATCTGCGTCGTGGTGCGCGGGGGACATCGCCGGCAGGGCGTGACCACCGCGCTGCTCGAGGGCGCCGTCGCCCACGCCACGTCCTACGGGGCGCCGGCCGTGGAGGCCCACCCGGTCGACCCGGTGGGGCCGATGGACCACACGATGGCCTTCGTCGGCACCCGGTCGATGTTCGAGCGGGTCGGCTTCGAGGTCGTCGGCACGACCGACGCGGTCGCCTCGCGGATGCCGCGGCTGGTGATGCGCCGCACGCTGTGAGCTCGCCGTGAGCCCGCCGCGAGCCCCTGGGAGCCCCCTGCGTGCCCCGCTGCGAGCGATCAGAGGGCCGCGGCGGCGTGCGCGGTGCGGCGCAGCTCGTGGCGCCGGTGGCCGAGGCCCTCGAGGGTGAAGACCGCCAGTGCGGCCCACACCAGTGCGAACCCGGCCCAGCGGCCCGGGGGCATGTCCTCGCCGACGACGAGCACGCCGATCGCGAACTGCAGCACCGGCGTGAGGTACTGCAGCAGGCCGAGGTGGACCATCGGGATGCGGGTGGCGGCCGCGCTGAAGCAGATCAGCGGCACCGCGGTGACCAGGCCGGCCGACATCAGCAGCAGCGCGTGACCCACGCCCTCGCCTGCGAAGCTGCCCTGCCCGTGCGCCCCCAGCCAGACCAGGTAGGCGGCGGCCAGCGGCGCGACCAGCGCGGTCTCGAAGGCGAGGCTCTCGACCGCACCGACGCCGGCCTTCTTCTTGGCCAGCCCGTAGGTCCCGAACGAGAGGGCCAGCACCAGGGCCACCCAGGGTGGCCGGCCGTAGTCCCAGGTCAGCACGGTCACGGCCAGCCCCCCGACGCCGATCGCGACCCACTGCAGGCGGCGCAGCCGCTCGCCGAGCAGCACCACGCCGATCATCACCGTCACCAGCGGGTTGACGAAGTAGCCCAGCGAGGTCTCCACGACCCGCCCGGAGTTCACCCCGTAGATGAACGTCGCCCAGTTGACGGTGATCACCACCGCCGCCACGGCCAGCAGCAGCCGGGTGCGGCGGTCGCGCGCGATGGCCAGCAGGGCGCCGCCGCGGCGCCACAGCAGCACCAGGACGAGCATGGTCAGCAGCGACCACACCATCCGGTGGGCGAGGATCTCGACCGGACCGCCCGGCTTGAGCAGCGGGAAGTACAGCGGGAAGGCGCCCCACAGCCCGTAGGCGGCGACGCCGAGCAGCAGGCCCTGCCGGCTCTCGTCGGCGGGGCCGGCGGCGTTCAGACCACGGTCCAGGTGTCGCCACCGCCGACGAGGGCGGCCAGGCGTGCCTCGGGGTCCCCCGTGGCCGCGGCGGTGGCGCTGGAGACCTGGGCGCGGGTCTGGTCGTCGTAGGTGGGGCGCTCGACCGCGCGGAAGATGCCGATCGGCGACTGGCGCAGGTAGCCCGCGTCGGTGAGCCGGCTGATCGCGAACGCCGTCGAGGGGTCCTCGCGGGTGGCGTCGTGGACCAGCAGCCCCTCGACGCCGACGCCGTCGGGGCCCTCGACCTCGACGACCTTCACGCCGCCGGAGGCGGTGTCGCGGGCCAGGCCGAGGTTGGCCTCGACGCCGAAGCGGATCGGCTCGCCCTGGACGAGCGGGATGATCGCGTCGGCCTTGGTGTCGCGGTCCTTGATGGCGTCGAAGGCGCCGTCGTTGAAGATCGGGCAGTTCTGGTAGATCTCCACCAGGCTGGTGCCGCGGTGCGCCGCCGCGGCCGCGAGGACCTCGGTGAGGTGCACGCGGTCGGAGTCGATGGTGCGGGCCACGAACGTCGCCTCGGCGCCGAGGGCCAGCGAGACCGGGTTGAACGGGTGGTCCACCGAGCCCATCGGAGTGGACTTGGTGACCTTGCCGGCCTCCGAGGTCGGGGAGTACTGGCCCTTGGTCAGGCCGTAGATCCGGTTGTTGAACAGCAGGATCGTCATGTTCACGTTGCGGCGCAGCGCGTGGATGAGGTGGTTCCCGCCGATGGACAGCGCGTCACCGTCCCCGGTGACCACCCACACCGAGAGGTCCTCGCGGTTGGTGGCGATGCCGGTGGCGATCGACGGCGCCCGGCCGTGGATCGAGTGCATGCCGTAGGTGTCGAGGTAGTACGGGAAGCGGCTCGAGCAGCCGATGCCGGAGACGAACACGATGTTCTCGCGGCGCAGGCCGAGGTCGGGCAGGAAGGACTGGACGGCCTTGAGCACCGCGTAGTCGCCGCACCCGGGGCACCAGCGGACCTCCTGGTCGGAGGTGAAGTCCCTGCCGGTGGCCGGCGTCGCGTCGGCGTCGACGGGCGGGACGCCGTCGGTGCCGCGCAGGGAGGGCAGGGGCAGGTCGGTGGTGCTCACTGGTGGACCTCCTGGGAGGAGACGGTGCCGAGGTCGACCTCGACGCCCTCGGCGGTGGCGACGAGCTCGCCGATCGCCTGGGCGAGCTCGGAGGCCTTGAGGGGCAGTCCGCGGACGTGGTTGTAGCCGATGGCGTCGACGAGGTAGCGCCCGCGCAGCAGCAGCGAGAGCTGGCCGAGGTTCATCTCGGGCACGAGGACCTTGTCGTAGCGGTGCAGGATCTCGCCGAGGTCGTGCGGGAACGGGTTGAGGTGGCGCAGGTGCACCTGCGCCACGCGGTGGCCGGCGCGGCGCACGCGGCGCACGCCGGCGCCGATCGGGCCGTAGGTCGAGCCCCAGCCGATGACGAGGACCTTGGCCTCGCCGGAGGGGTCGTCGACCTCGAGCGGGGGCAGGGAGTCGGCGATCCGGTCGATCTTGGCCTGGCGGGTGCGGACCATGAAGTCGTGGTTGGCCGGGTCGTAGGAGATGTTGCCGTGGCCCTCGCCCTTCTCGAGACCGCCGATGCGGTGCTCGAGGCCGGTCGTGCCGGGGACGGCCCACGGCCGGGCCAGGGTCTCCTCGTCGCGCAGGTAGGGCCAGAAGTCGGCCGACTCGGTGCCGTCCTTGGCCGTGACCGTGTGGTTCGTCTCGGTGGCGAAGGCAGGGTCGATGAGCGGCATGTCGTCGACCTCGGGGATGCGCCACGGCTCGGAGCCGTTGGCCAGGTAGCCGTCGGAGAGCAGCATCACCGGGGTGCGGTAGGTGATGGCGATCCGGGCGGCCTCGAGGGCGGCGTCGAAGCAGTCACCGGGCGAGCGGGGTGCGACGACCGGCACGGGGGCCTCACCGTTGCGGCCGAACATGGCCTGGAGCAGGTCGGCCTGCTCGGTCTTGGTCGGCAGGCCGGTCGAGGGGCCGCCGCGCTGGACGTCGATGACGAGCAGCGGCAGCTCGGTCATCACCGCGAGCCCGATCGTCTCCGACTTCAGCGCCACGCCCGGGCCCGAGGTCGTGGTCACGCCCAGCGCGCCGGAGAACGAGGCGCCGAGCGCGGCCCCGATGCCGGCGATCTCGTCCTCGGCTTGGAACGTGGTGACACCGAACGCCTTGTGCTTGCTCAGCTCGTGCAGCACGTCGGAGGCCGGGGTGATCGGGTAGGAGCCGAGGAAGACCGGCAGCCCCGAGCGCACGCCGGAGGCGACGAGGCCGTAGGACAGCGCCAGGTTGCCGGTGATGTTGCGGTAGTGGCCCGCCGGCATCGGCGCAGGCTTGACCTCGTAGCGGACCACGAAGGTCTCGGTGGTCTCGCCGAAGTTCCAGCCGGCCTTGAACGCGGTGATGTTGGCGTCGCGGATGTCGGGGACCCGGGAGAAGCGGCGGTGCAGGAACTCCTCGGTGTGCTCGGTCGGGCGGCCGTACATCCACGACAGCAGGCCGAGGGCGAACATGTTCTTGGCCCGCGAGGCGTCCTTGCGCGACAGTCCGAACTCCTTGACCGCGCCGACCGTCATCCCGGTGAGGTCCACGGTGTGCACGGTGAACTCGCCCAGCTCGGAGCCCGCGTCACCGAGGGCGTCCAGCGGGTTGGCGGTGTAGCCGGCCTTGGACAGGTTGCGGGCGGTGAAGTCGTGGGTGTCGACGATGATCGTCGCCCCGCGCGGCAGGTCCGGCAGGTTGGCCTTGAGCGCCGCGGGGTTCATCGCCACGAGCACGTCCGGGGCGTCGCCCGCGGTGAGGATGTCGTGGTCGGCGAAGTGGACCTGGAAGGACGAGACCCCGGGCAGCGTGCCCTGGGGTGCGCGGATCTCGGCCGGGAAGTTGGGCAGGGTCACCAGGTCGTTGCCGAACGCGGCCGACTCCTGCGTGAACCGGTCACCCGTGAGCTGCATCCCGTCGCCGGAGTCCCCGGCGAACCGGATGATCACCCGGTCGAGCTGCTTGACCTGCTTGGACACTGCTGCCGTCCTACTCCTCGCGGTGCTCCCGCCGATGGCGGGCATGACCGTTCCACGATAGCCCTCGTGGTGCGGGTGAGCTCCCGGTCTCGCTGCGTGATCGGTCACCCCCGCGGCGGGCTCAGCGGTAGTTGGTGAACTGCACCGCGAAGTCCCAGTCCTGGCCCTTGACGAGCTGTTGGACGGCCTGGAGGTCGTCGCGCTTCTTGCTGCTCACCCGCAGCTCGTCGCCCTGGATCTGCGCCTTCACACCCTTGGGGCCCTCGTCGCGGATCAGCTTGGAGATCTTCTTGGCGTCCTCGGAGGTGATCCCCTCCTTGAGCGTGATCGAGATCTTCGACTGCTGGCCCGAGGCGCGGGGCTCGGAGGCGTCGATGGTCTTGAGGCTGACGTCGCGCTTGACGAGCTTGCCCTTGAACACGTCGAGGGCGGCGGTGGCCCGGTCGTCGGCGCTGGCGGTGATCTCGATGGCCTCGTCGCCCTGCCACTCGATGGACGCGCCGGTACCCTTGAAGTCGAAGCGGGTCGCGATCTCGCGGGCCGTCTGGCCCAGCGCGTTGTCCACCTCCTGGCGGTCGAGCTTGCTGACGATGTCGAAGGACGAGTCGGCCACGGGTAGTGCTCCTCGGTCTCGGTTGCGGCGGTGCCGCAGGGCTGCGCTATTGTCTCGTCTCGTCGCCACGGAGGCCAACCGCCTCCCGCGACGCCTGGCACGTTGCCCGAGTGGCCAAAGGGAGCTGACTGTAAATCAGCCGTCATCGACTACGTAGGTTCGAATCCTGCACGTGCCACCAGCACCACCCCCGCAGCACCAGCACGACCAGCGGCGCTAGCGGCACCCGCAGCACCGGACGTGGAAGGGCGGCACGTGAGCGGCGAGTACGTCTGGCGCCTCTCGTGCCCCGACCGGCCCGGCATCGTGGCCGCCGTCTCGACGCTCCTCGCCGAGGCCGGATGCAACATCGAGCAGAGCCAGCAGTACGGCGACCCGGAGACGCGCACCTTCTTCCTGCGGGTCCAGCTCACGGCCCCCGGCGGCGTCGGGCTCGACGACCTGCGCGCGAAGGTGGAGCCGGTCGCGGAGGCGTTCTCGATGTCCTGGCGGCTCGAGGACGCCACCCGGCTGCCGAGGGTGCTGATCCTGGTCAGCTCGTTCGGGCACTGCCTCAACGACCTGCTCTTCCGCACCTCGGTGGGCGGCCTGCCCGTCGAGGTGGTGGGCATCGTGTCCAACCACACGACCTTCGAGCGGCTCGCGGCGAACTACGACGTGCCGTTCCACCACGTGCCGGTCAGCGCGGACACCAAGGCCGGGGCCGAGGAGCGGCTGCTCGCGCTGGTCGAGGAGCACGACGTGGACCTCGTCGTGCTGGCCCGGTACATGCAGATCCTCTCCGACGACCTGTGCCGGCGTCTCGAGGGCCGTGCGATCAACATCCACCACTCGATGCTGCCCAGCTTCAAGGGGGCCAAGCCGTACCACCAGGCCCACGATCGCGGCGTGAAGCTCGTCGGGGCCACGGCGCACTACGTGACCGCCGAGCTCGACGAGGGCCCGATCATCGAGCAGGAGGTGGCGCGGGTGGACCACGCGATGAGCGTCGAGCAGCTCGTCGCCGCGGGCCGCGACGTGGAGTGCCAGGCGCTGGCGCGTGCGGTGCGCTGGCACGCCGAGGGGCGGGTGCTCCTCAACGGGGCCCGTACCGTCGTCCTGACCTGAGGGGCCGGTCGACCCACCGCCGTCGTGGACGAGGTCTTGCCGTCGATTCTGTGTTCGAATATACTAGAGCCATGAGGTCGACGGTCGAGGCGCACGATCCCGCGGGTCCCGCGGGGCTGCTGGACGCCGTGCGGGCTCACGAGCAGACGATCCGCACCGTCGAGGTCGCGAAGCTGTGTGCGGCGCTGGACTGGGCGGTGGCCCACGAGGTCGACCGCCTGGAGGTGGCGGCGTTCTCCGACGGGTTCGGCGACCACGGTCTGACGCTCGCGGGGCCGGGGGCGCCGCTGGTGGCGGAGTCCGCGGTCTCCGAGCTGGCGCTGGCGATGGGGGTCTCCTCCGACGCCGGCGGTCGCTACCTGGGCGATGCGTTGGAGGTCCGGTACCGGCTGCCGCGTCTGTGGGAGCGGGTCGTGTCGGGTCGGTGCCCGGTGTGGCGCGCGCGTCGGGTCGCCCAGGCCACGGTCACGCTCTGCGAGGACGGTGCCGACCACGTCGACCGGCACGTGGCGCCGTTCGCGCACACGGTGTCGTGGGCCCAGCTGGACCGCCTGGTCGCCGAGGCTCTGCTGCGCTGGGAGCCGGAGGTCGCCGAGGAACGGCGCCGGGCGGCCGCTGAGGGTCGCCACGTGGACGTGCGCCTGGACCAGGCGGGTCCCTCGGGCACGGTCACCGTCGAGGGCGCACTGGACGTCGCGGACGCCCTCGACCTCGAGACCGCCCTGCAGGACCGGGCGACCGAGCTGCGGGTGCTGGGGTGTGCGGAGTCGTTGCCGGTGCGGCGTTCGATCGCGTTGGGGGATCTGGCGCGGGCGCACGCGATGCTGGACTTCGAGCAGGCGGCGGCCTCGTCCGAGGAGGGGTCGGCGCCGCGGGCGGTGCGGCGGCGTCGGGTGGTGCTGCACGTGCACCTGTCCGCGCAGGCGGTGACGGGTCCGGCGACCGATGACCACGGGGTGGGTCGGTTGGGGAACACGGGGGGTCCGGTGACGGCCGAGCAGGTCCGCGCCTGGTGCGGTGCGGCGGGTGCGGTGACGGTGCGTCCGGTGCTGGACCTGGCCGGCGATGTGCACGTGGGTGCCTACGAGGTGCCCGACCGGGTGCGGGAGCAGGTCGAGGTGCGGGATCTGCACTGCGTGTTCCCGCACTGCACGCGTCCGGCGCAGCGGTGCGACGCCGAGCACGTGGTGGCGTGGCCGACCGGGCCGACGGCGTCGTCGAATCTGGCGCCGGTGTGTCGGCGTCATCACCGGCACAAGACGCATCACGGGTGGTCGTATGAGGTGCTGGTGCCGGGGTCGTACCTGTGGACGAGTCCGGTGGGGCTGCGGTACCTGCGGTTGCCGAGCGGTACCCACGACCTGAACCCACCACCCCGTCGCCGGGCCCTGGAACCGGTGAGCGCACCGGTTCCGCCGCCCCCGGTGCCGAGACCGCGCGTGTCGTCCCGGGTCCATGCCCCGCCCGGCATGCCGCTCGACCACGACCCGCCACCGTTCTGATCCGCACCGGCCCACGTCCCGGTCCGTGGCCCCGTCACGCAGTGACGGGGCTACGGGCGCGCCCACAGGCTCGCGGCGCCGGCAGTCGGGCGGCGCCACGAGGAAGGTCAGCCGAGCTCGACCCCGAGCGCGTCGAGGTCGGCAGCGAGCCGCGCGGGGCCGCCGGCGTCGCAACCGACCCGGACGAGCCAGCGCCGGGTACGTCCCAGCGCGGCGGCGTCGAGGCCCGTGAGCGCGTCGGCCGGGGGAGCGGTGAGGGTCGCGGCGACCTCGGCGGCGTCGGCGCCGTCCAGGCAGCGGCGGGTGGCGGCCAGCAGCCGGACCGGGTCGCCGCCGGTGGCGCACACGGGCGTCTCGCGGTCCAGGCTGGCATCCAGCCACGCGGCCACCGTGGCCGGCGGGGCCTCGTCACAGGGCAGGGCCAGGGTCAGCTCGAGGGCGGCCACCTCGTCGACGGCGGCCAGCCAGTCCGGCCCCGGCGCCGTCGCGGGCAGACCCACCTGCACCACGACGTCCTCGTCCAGCGCGCCCTCGTCCCACGCTGCGTCCACGGCGGCGGCGACCCGGCGGGCGTTGCCGCGCAGGTCGTCGAGGTCGCGCAGGGTCACCCGCAGCGCTGCGAGCCGCAGGCCCCGGCGGGAGGCGAGGCGGGCCGGCCCGGCGACCTGGCCCGCACCCCCGGTCAGCCGCACGGTCAGCGGCCACGAACCGGGACCGAGCTCGGGCAGCGCGGCGTCGGCGACGACCACCGAGCCCACGAGCCGGTCGTATCCCGCGTCGTGCGCCGCGTCGGGCGCCGTGTCGGTCACGGCGTCGACGTCGAGCAGTCCGGACCACCAGGCGACCTCGTCCACGGCGCCGACCCTAGCTCTCAGGCGCCCCCGGCGGCACGGTGCCGGGCGATCGGTCGGCGGGGGTGACCTGCGTCGCTCGGGACGTGGGTGATGATGTCCCCCGTGACCGCACTTCGACCTGCCCCGACGTCCGACATCGACGAGTCCGACCTCGAGACCGGGGGTCGCAGCCACGCGGCCGCCGGCCCGAAGGCGGTCGCCGTCTCGATGAAGCGGGCCATCGAGCAGATGGGCCCGGTCCGCACCGCCCAGACGCTGTTGCGCCTGAACCAGGTCGACGGCTTCGACTGCCAGGGCTGCGCCTGGCCCGACCCCGACCCCTCGCACCGGCACACCGCCGAGTTCTGCGAGAACGGCGCCAAGGCCGTCACCGAGGAGGCCACCAAGCGCCGCGTCGGCCGCGAGTTCTTCGCCTCCCACCCGATCGCCGAGCTCCGCCGCCGCACCGACTACTGGCTGGGTCAGCAGGGCCGGATCACCGAGCCGATGGTGCTGCGCGAGGGCGCCACCCACTACGAGCCCATCGCCTGGGACGACGCCTTCTCGATGCTCGCCGAGCGCCTGCGCGGCCTCGACTCGCCCGACGAGGCGGTCTTCTACACCTCCGGCAAGACCTCCAACGAGGCCGCGTTCGTCTACCAGCTGCTGGTGCGCGCCTACGGCACCAACAACCTGCCGGACTGCTCGAACATGTGCCACGAGTCCACGTCGGTGGCGCTGGCCGAGGTGATCGGCATCGGCAAGGGCTCGGTCTCGCTCTACGACGTCGAGCACGCCGAGCTGCTGCTCGTCGTCGGCCAGAACCCCGGCACCAACCACCCCCGGATGCTCTCCGCGCTGGAGAAGGCCAAGAGCAACGGGGCGAAGATCATCTCGATCAACCCGCTGCAGGAGGCCGGCCTGGTCCGGTTCAAGAACCCGCAGAACGTCAAGGGCTGGCTCGCAGGCGGCACCGGCCTCGCCGACCTGCACCTGCCGGTGCGCATCGGCGGCGACCTCGCCCTCTTCCAGGCCTTCGGCGCCCTGCTCGTCGAGCGGGGCGCGGTCGACCGCGACTTCATCGAGCGCCACACCGACGGCTACGAGGCCTACGTGGCCGGCCTCGCCGACCTCGACTGGGACCTCGTCCAGCGCGCCACCGGCCTGACCCGCGCGCAGATCGAGGAGGCCGTCGACATGATCGAGGCCTCCTCGGCCACGCTGACCTGCTGGGCGATGGGCGTCACCCAGCACCGGTACGCGGTGAACACCATCAAGGAGATCGCCAACGTCTGCTTCCTGCGCGGCGACATCGGCAAGCCCGGCGCCGGCCTGTGTCCCGTGCGCGGCCACTCCAACGTGCAGGGCGACCGGACCATGGGCATCTGGGAGCGCGTCCCCGAGCACTTCCTCGACGCCCTGTCCACCGAGTTCGGCTTCGAGCCGCCCCGCGAGCACGGCCTCGACACCGTCGAGTCCATCAAGGCGCTCCACGACGGACGCGCCAAGGTCTTCTTCGCCATGGGCGGCAACTTCGTCTCCGCCGTGCCCGACACCGCGGTGACCGAGCAGGCCTTCGCGCGGTCCGACCTCTCCGTGCACGTCTCGACCAAGCTCAACCGCTCGCACGTCGTACACGGTCGCGAGGCGCTGATCCTGCCCGCGCTCGGCCGCAGCGAGAAGGACCTCACCGGCGGGGTGGCCCAGCGGGTCAGCGTCGAGGACTCGATGTCGGCCGTCCACGCCTCCCGCGGCCCCCTGGAGCCGGCCTCGCCGCACCTGCGCAGCGAGGTCGACATCGTCTGCTCGCTGGCCCAGGCGCTGCTGGTCGAGGACCACCACCCCGACCTGCCGTGGGCCGAGTTCAAGGCCGACTACACCCGCATCCGCGAGTCCATCGCGCGCGTGGTGCCCGGTGCGGCGGTCTACCACCTGAAGGTGGACCAGCCCGGGGGCTTCGTGCTCCCGCACCCGCCCCGCGACAGCCGCACCTTCCCGACGGCCACGAACAAGGCGAACTTCTCGGTGTGCCCCACGGAGCTGATCGAGGTGCCCGAGGGGCGCCTGCTGCTGCAGACGATGCGCAGCCACGACCAGTTCAACACCACCATCTACGGCCTCGACGACCGCTACCGCGGCGTCAAGGGCGGACGCCGCGTGGTGTTCCTGCACCCCGAGGACATCGCGGCCCAGGGACTCGCCGAGGGCGACCTGGTCGACCTGGTCAGCGAGTGGCACGACGACGAGCGCCGGGTGCCGGCGTTCCGGGTCGTGCCCTACGACCAGCCCCGGGGTTGCGCCGCGGCGTACTACCCGGAGACCAACCCGCTGATCCCGCTCGCCTCCACCGCCGAGGGCAGCAACTGCCCGACCTCCAAGGGGGTGGTGATCCGGGTCGAGGCGAGCACCGACCCCGGCGCCGCGGGCCTGGCCTCCGACGCGGGTACCATCACCTCGATCAGCGACGGCGCCGGGACCAAGCGCAGCCCCGACCCGGAGATCCTCAGCTGAGCAACCGGGAGGGTGCCGTGGGCGCGACCGCTGACGTCGAGGTCCTGACGCCGCGCGAGGTCCCCCTCGGGGGGCCGCGCGCGATGAGGGTGCGCCGCACGCTGCCGCAGCGCACCCGCTCGCTGATCGGCGCGTGGTGCTTCGCCGACCACTACGGCCCCGACGACGTCGCCCGCACCGGGGGGATGAGCGTCGCGCCGCACCCGCACACCGGCCTGCAGACGGTCAGCTGGCTGTTCAGCGGCGAGATCGAGCACCGCGACAGCGTCGGCAGCCACGCCCTGGTGCGCCCCGGCGAGCTGAACCTGATGACCGCCGGCCACGGGGTCAGCCACTCGGAGGTCTCCACGCCGCGGACCTCCGTGCTGCACGGCGCCCAGCTCTGGGTCGCCCTGCCCGGGCACGCCCGCGACGGTGAGGCCGCCTTCGCCCACCACGTGCCCGACGCCGTCGAGGGCGACGGCTGGGTGGCCCGGGTCTTCCTCGGCACCGCGCTCGGGGTCACCTCGCCGGTGGCCACGGCCACGCCCCTGCTCGGCGCCGAGGTCGTCCTCGAGCCCGGCGGCACGCTCGACCTCGCGGTCGACGGCGCCTTCGAGCACGGTGTGCTCGTCGACACCGGTCGCGTCGCGGTCGACGGCCAGGACGTCGCACAGCACGAGCTGGCCTACCGCCCGCCCGGCGCGGACGTCCTGCGCCTGGGCGCGCCCGACGACGCCGAGAGCCCCGTCCGGGTGCTGCTGCTCGGCGGGCCGCCCTTCGACGAGCCGATCGTGATGTGGTGGAACTTCGTGGGCCGCACGCACGAGGACGTCGTCGCCGCCCGCGACGCCTGGCAGGAGCAGGTCGTCGACGACCGGCAGGTCGACGGCCGCTTCGGTACGGTCAGCGAGATGCCGCCCATCCCCGCGCCCGCGCTGCCCCGGGTGCGGCTCCGCGAGCGGTCGTGACCGGCACCGTCACCGGCGAGGACGGCCTCGAGCGGTGCCCGTGGGCCGGCGGACCCGGCCCGATGCGCGACTACCACGACACCGAGTGGGGCACCCGCGTGCACGGCGAGTCCGCCTACTTCGAGCGGCTCACGCTCGAGGCGTTCCAGTCGGGGCTGTCGTGGTCGACGATCCTCGCCAAGCGGCCGGCCTTCCGGGCCGCCTTCGCCGGCTTCGACGTCGACGCGGTCGCGGCCTTCGACGACGCCGACGTCGCCCGCCTGATGGACGACGCCGCGATCGTGCGGAACCGGCGCAAGATCGACGCCGCGGTGACCAACGCCCGCGCCACCGTGGCCCTGCGCGAGGCCCCCGACGTCGAGGGCCTCGAGGCGCTCGTGCGGTCCTTCGCCCTCGCCGCCGACCCGGCGCCGCGCACGGCCGAGGACGTGCCGACCACGTCGGCGGGCTCGGTGGCGCTGAGCCGCGAGCTCAAGCGACGCGGGTTCGCCTTCGTCGGTCCCACCACGATGCACGCGCTGAGCCAGGCCCTCGGCCTGCACGACCCGCACCTGCTCGGCTGCCACCGACGCGGGTCCCCGGGCGGCCCCGCGGCCGGGCCCTGGCCCGCCGGCCCGAGGCTCAGTCGCGTCGGACGACCAGCAGCGTCTGCGCCGAGCGGGCCACCAGGCCCCGCTCGTCGCTGACCCGGGAGGTGCACACGCCCACCGACCCGGGGCCCAGCGTGGTCTCGGCCTCCACGGCGACCCACTCGCCCTCGAGGGGACGCAGCTGGTGCACGGTCAGCTCGGTGTTCAGGAAGGCCCACCGGGTGATGTCGAGGCCCGCGCTGACACCGGAGGCGGAGTCGACGCAGGTCAGCACCCGCTGGAGCGGGGAGAGGTCCTCGCCCTCGACCAGTGGCGGCGGACGCATCCACACCGTGCCGGAGCCCTGCCGGTCGAGCCCGCCGGCGATCCAGCGCCACTCGATCGCGTCGAGGTAGCCGGGGTGCCAGCCGTCGGGACGCCCGCGGGCCTCGCCGTCGGCCGGGGCGTGGCCCGGGGCCGGGCCGACCTCGCCGGGGCCGTCGTCGCGCTCGGGCAGCACCCACGCCCGGGCGGTGGCCACGGTGCGTGCCCGCGCGGGGTCGCGCAGCTCGGCACCGAGCAGCCGCACGCTGCGTCCGGGGCGCAGGACGCTGGCCCTCACCTCCAGCGCGCCGAGCGGCACCGGGCCGAGCAGGTCGACGGTGACCCGGCCCACCACGCCGCCGCCGGTGGCCGCCGCGAGGTGCTCCACGCCGCGGCCCAGCAGCGCCGACGGAGGCCCGCCGTGCTGGGCGTCGGGCCCCCACGGGCCGGTCGTCGTCGCGTTCGCGAACACCTGCGCGACCTCCGCCGTCGAGGGCGCCGCGAGGGTGTAGAAGGCCGAGGTGGTGGCCGATTTTTCCATCCGTGGACCCCTGTGTATTGTTCTGCGTCGTTGCCCCTTTAGCTCAGTCGGCAGAGCGTCTCCATGGTAAGGAGAAGGTCTACGGTTCGATTCCGTAAAGGGGCTCTGGGTGGGAACCGGTGCTGGAGCATGCCAGCCGCCGGGTCTCGACTCTGTGGCGGGGTAGCTCAGGTGGTTAGAGCACACGGCTCATAATCGTGGTGTCGCGGGTTCGAGTCCCGCCCCCGCTACCAGCACCACCCCCTCCCGGCGGCGTCCGGGGACCCCGTGCCGGCCCTGGCCGGCAGCAGCGCAGCACCAACCGAGAAGGACTCACCCGTGGCCTCCAAGAGCTCCGACGTTCGCCCGAAGATCACGCTCGCCTGCACCGAGTGCAAGGAGCGGAACTACATCACGAAGAAGAACCGCCGCAACAACCCGGACCGTCTCGAGATGGCCAAGTTCTGCCCGCGCTGCCGCACCCACCAGGCGCACCGCGAGACCCGCTGAGCCCTCCCGCCACCGCCGACCCGTCACGCCCCCGCGTGGCGGGTCGAGGTGATTTCGCGGGGGAGCGCGCACGGTAGGTTGGGGCCATGGCCGTCGACGACTCGCTGATCGGGCGCACCTTCGCACCCACGCCGCCCTACGCCGTCGCCGAGGAGCGGGTCGCCGAGTTCGCCGCCGCCGTCGGCCAGCCCTGGGACGGCGGCCCCGCGCCGGCCACGTTCCCGATCGTGCTGTCCTTCGAGGCGATGTTCGGCTTCCTCGACGAGGTCGGCGTCGAGCTGTCGCGGATCGTGCACGGGGACCAGAAGTTCCACTACGAGCGCCCGGTGGTGCCCGGCGACGTCCTGAGCGCCACGCTGAGCGTGGCCAGCGTGCGGGTGGTCGGGGGCAACGCGATCATCGGCACCACCAGCGAGGTCACCGACGCCGACGGCGCGCTGGTCTGCTCGACCAGCGCCACCCTGGTCCACCGGGCCCCCGCCGAGCAGGAGCGGCCATGAGCACCCCCGCCACGTCCCCCGCCGCCGGTCTCGAGGCCGGCACCGTGCTGGAGACGCAGACCTACACGATCACCCGCGCCGACCTGGTCCGCTACGCCGGCGCCAGCGGCGACCGCAACCCGATCCACTGGTCCGACCGCGTCGCGGTCGCGGTCGGCCTGCCCGGCGTGATCGCGCACGGGATGGTCACCCTGGCCCTGGCCGCCCGCGCCGTCGCCACCTGGACCGGCGGCGCCGAGGTGGTCGACCTCGCCGCCAAGTTCACCAACCCGGTGGTGGTGCCCGACGACGACGCCGGCGCCACGCTCGTGGTCGCCGGCACGGTGAAGAGGGTCGAGGACGGCCTGGCCACGCTGGCCCTCGAGGTCACCTGCGAGGGCGCCAAGGTCCTCGGGGCGCCCAAGGCGGTCGTGCGTGTCGGCTGAGGCCGCCGCCGACCCGACGCGCCTGGCCGAGCTGACGACGCTGCGCCTCGGCGGCCCGGCGACCGAGCTGGTGACGGCCCGCTCCGAGGACGCCCTCGTCGAGGCGGTGCGCGACGGCGACGAGCGCGGCCTGCCCGTGCTGGTCCTCGGCGGCGGCAGCAACCTGGTCGTGGCCGACGCCGGCTTCGAGGGCCGCGTCGTGCAGGTCCTGACCCGCGGCGTGCACGCCGACCACGACGACCGCGACGACCACGCCGCCCGCGACGACCGCGCCGCCCACCAGGCCACCTGCGGCGGGGTCACCGTGACCGTGGCCGCCGGTGAGCCGTGGGACCCCTTCGTGGCCCTGGCCGTCGAGCGCGGCTGGGTCGGCGTGGAGGCGCTCTCGGGCATCCCGGGCAGCGTGGGCGCCACCCCGGTGCAGAACGTCGGCGCCTACGGCCAGGAGGTCAGCCAGACCGTCGCCCGGGTGCGGGCCTGGGACCGCCACGAGTCCCGCGTGCGGTCCTTCTCCCACGCTGAGTGCCGCTTCTCCTACCGGCACTCGGTCTTCAAGGCCGAGCCCGGCCGCTTCGTCGTCCTCGACGTCGCCTTCCAGCTGCGCCAGGGCACCCTCGGCGCGCCGGTGACCTACACCGAGCTCGCCCGCACCCTCGGCGTCGACCCGGGCCGTCGGGCGCCACTGGGCGCGGTGCGCGAGGCCGTCCTCGGCCTGCGCCGCGGCAAGGGCATGGTCCTCGACGAGGCCGACCACGACTCCTGGAGCGCGGGCTCGTTCTTCACCAACCCCGTCGTCGAGGCCGACCGGGTTCCCGAGGGCGCGCCGTCCTGGCCGCTGACCGGGGACCCGGAGGGCCGGGTCAAGACCAGCGCCGCGTGGCTGATCCAGCACGCCGGCTTCGAGCGCGGCCACGTCACCCCCGGCGGCTCCGGTGCGGTGAGCCTGTCCACCAAGCACACCCTGGCGCTGACCAACCGCGGCGAGGGCACCGCCACCGAGCTGCTGGCCCTGGCCCGCGAGGTCCGCGACGGGGTCGAGGACGCCTTCGGCATCCGCCTGGACAACGAGCCGGTCCTGGTGGGCTGCACGATCTGAGGCCGGCCGGTCCCGCCGACCGGACGGGCCTCAGCCGGCGGCGAGCCAGTCGTCGATGCCGGTGAGCAGGCGGGTGCGCAGGTCGTCGGGCGCGGTGCTGGCCCGCACCGACATCCGGGCCAGCTCGGCCAGGGTCTCGTCGGTGAGGTCGTGCGCGGCGCGCATCGTCGCGTACTGGGCGGCCAGCCGGGAGCCGAAGAGCAGCGGGTCGTCGGCGCCGAGCGCCACGGTGGCGCCGGCTTCGAGCAGCTGCGGCAGCGGCACCGAGGTCAGGTCGGAGTAGACGCCCAGGGAGACGTTGGAGACCGGGCAGACCTCGAGCGCGACGCCGGCGTCGACCACGCGGGCGAGCAGGTCGGGGTCCTCGACGCTGCGCACGCCGTGGCCGATCCGTCCCGCGCGCAGGTCCTCCAGGCAGGTGCGGACGTGGCCCGGCCCGGCCAGCTCACCGCCGTGCGGAACGAGCAGCAGCCCGGCCCGCTCGGCGATCGCGAAGGCGGGCGCGAAGTCGGCCGTGGTGCCCCGTCGCTCGTCGTTGGACAGCCCGAACCCGACCACCCCGCGCCCGGCGTACTGCGCCGCGAGCCGGGCCAGCACGCGGGCGTCGAGCGGGTGCCGGGTGCGGTTGGCCGCCACCACGACGCCGATCTGGACCCCGGTGCGCGCGGTGGCGTCCCGGGCGGCGTCGAGGACGAGGTCGGTGAAGGCGGAGATCCCGCCGAAGCGCGCGGCGTACCCGCTGGGGTCGACCTGGATCTCCAGCCACCCGCTGCCGTCGGCCGCGTCGTCCTCGGCGGCCTCGAGCACGAGGCGTCGCACGTCGGACTCGGTGCGCAGCACCGAGCGGGCGACGTCGTAGAGGCGCTGGAAGCGGAACCAGCCCTTCTCGTCGGCCGCGCTCAGCTGCGGGGGCCAGCCGGTGACCAGGGAGTCCGGCAGCGCGACGTCGTCACGCCTCGCCAGCTCGAGGAGCGTGGCGTGGCGCATCGACCCGGTGAAGTGCAGGTGCAGGTGCGCCTTCGGCAGGGCGTGGAGGTCGCGACCCACTCAGGCGAACAGCTTCTGCATCCGGGTGACGCCCTCGGCGAGGTCCTCGTCGCCCAGGGCGTAGGAGAGCCGCAGGTAGCCCGGGGAGCCGAACGCCTCGCCCGGCACCACCGCCACCTCGGCCTCGTCGAGGATGTGCTCGGCGAGCTCCGCGGAGGTCTCGATCCGCCGCCCGCCGTGCTCGCGGCCGAGCAGGCCCTTGACCGCGGGGTAGACGTAGAAGGCGCCCAGCGGGGTCGGGCACTCGACGCCGTCGATCTCGTTGAGCATCGCGGTGATCGTGGTGCGCCGCCGGTCGAAGGCCGTCTTCATCTCCTCCACCGCGGCCAGGTCACCCTCGAGCGCGGCGATCGCCGCGCGCTGCGAGACGTTGGCGACGTTGGAGGTGGCGTGCGACTGCAGGTTGGTGGCCGCCTTGACGAGGTCCTTCGGGCCGATCATCCAGCCCACGCGCCAGCCGGTCATCGCGTAGGTCTTGGCCACGCCGTTGACGACCACGCAGCGCTCCGCCAGCTCGGGGCACAGCACCGGCAGCGAACCGGTCTCGACGCCGTCGTAGACGAGGTGCTCGTAGATCTCGTCGGTGAGCACCCACAGGTCGTGCTCGGCGGCCCAGGCGCCCACGGCACGGATCTCCTCGGCGGTGTAGACCGCGCCGGTGGGGTTGGAGGGGGAGACGAACAGCAGCACCTTGGTGCGCTCGGTGCGGGCGGCCTCGAGCTGCTCCACGCTGACCTTGTAGTCCTGGGTCTCGTCGGCGAGCACCTCGACGGCCACGCCGCCGGCCAGGCTGATCGACTCGGGGTAGGTCGTCCAGTACGGCGCGGGCACGATCACCTCGTCGCCCGGGTCGAGCATGGTGGCGAACGCCTCGTAGATGGCCTGCTTGCCGCCGTTGGTCACGAGCACCTGAGCGGGCTCGACCACCAGGCCGGAGTCGCGCGCGGTCTTGGCCACGATGGCCGCCTTCAGCTCCGGGAGGCCGCCGGCGGGGGAGTAGCGGTGGTTGCGGGGGTCGCGGCAGGCCACGACGGCGGCGTCGACGATGTAGTCCGGCGTGGGGAAGTCCGGCTCGCCGGCCCCGAACCCGACGACCGGGCGCCCCTCGGCCTTGAGGGCCTTCGCCTTGGCGTCGACCTTCAACGTGGCGGACTCGGCGATGGCGCCGACGCGGGCGGAGACGCGGCGGTCCCCGGGGCTGGCTGCGGAGGAGGAGCTCATGGCTCCATCGTAGGGGTCGCGCTCGGCGCGCCCGACGGGTCCGTTTGGACGCCGTGCGGCCCCCGCCGTAGACTCCACCCACGGTGGACGTTCCCGATGCTGCGCCATGCCCTCACCCGGGCAGCACGCGCCGGGGTCGCCGCGAAGGGCACTAGCTCAACTGGCAGAGCATCGGTCTCCAAAACCGAAGGTTGGGGGTTCAAGTCCCTCGTGCCCTGCGAAGCAAGCGGACCAGGCCCGGTCGGGTCGGCCCGGACGACGAGAGGTGAGTGACGTGGCGGAGAGCAGCACCGTGCGGGGACCGCGCGGCGGCGGGTCGCGCGACGACAAGCCGCAGCGCACCAGCGCACTCACCTTCTACCGCCAGGTCGTCGCCGAGCTGCGCAAGGTGGTGTGGCCGACGCAGCAGCAGCTGGTCACCTACTTCTTCGTGGTGATGACCTTCGTGATCGTGATGATGGCGCTGATCTCGGCGCTCGACCTCGGCTTCGGCAAGCTCGTCTTCGCGGTCTTCACCGGCAGCTCCGCGCAGTAGCGCGGCCACCCGAGCACCAGGGCCGGCGGGGCTGAACCCGCTGCCCCACGACCTAGAACTGATGGAGCACACCGTGTCGGAGCACCAGGACGCCGAGGAGCCGCAGGCCCTCTCGGACACCAGCGACGAGGGTCTCGTCGAGACCGTCGTCCTCCCCGGCGAGGTCGTCGAGGACGAGACCGGCGAGACGGCGGGCGCGCCCGCCGCCGAGCCCGAGGAGGCCGAGGAGGTCGACGCGCTCGAGGAGTTCCGCCGCGAGCTGTGGGCCAAGCCGGGCGACTGGTTCGTCGTGCACACCTACTCGGGCATGGAGAACCGCGTCCGCCAGAACCTCGAGAACCGCATCATCTCCTTGAACATGGAGGACTACATCCACGAGATCGTGGTCCCCACCGAGGAGGTCGCCGAGATCAAGAACGGCCAGCGCAAGATGGTCCGGCGCACGGTGCTGCCCGGCTACGTCCTCGTCCGCATGGATCTGACCGACGAGTCGTGGTCCGCGGTGCGCCACACGCCGTCGGTCACCGGGTTCGTGGGCCACAGCCACCAGCCGGTCCCGCTGAGCATGAGCGAGGTCGAGAACATGCTCGCCCCCGCCGTCATCGCGGCGGCCGAGGCGGCGGCGGCTGCGGCCTCCAGCGGCGAGAAGCCGGCCCGTGGCGGCGCCCAGCCCGCCAAGCCGGTCGAGGTCGCCGACTTCGACGTCAGCGACTCGGTGATGGTCGTCGACGGCCCGTTCGCCACCCTCCACGCCACGATCACCGAGATCAACGCGGAGGCCCAGCGCGTCAAGGCGCTGGTCGAGATCTTCGGCCGGGAGACCCCGGTCGAGCTCAGCTTCAGCCAGATCCAGAAGGTCTGAAGCCGTACCACCCGTGTGGCAGAGGGCCGACGCCCTCGAGATGACCACGAGACGAAAGAGGAAGCATGCCTCCCAAGAAGAAGAAGATCTCCGCACTCGTCAAGGTGCAGCTCAACGCCGGTGCCGCGACGCCGGCCCCGCCGGTCGGTACCGCCCTCGGTCCGCACGGCGTGAACATCATGGAGTTCTGCAAGGCCTACAATGCCCAGACCGAGCCGATGCGCGGCCAGGTCGTCCCCGTCGAGATCACCATCTACGAGGACCGGTCCTTCACCTTCATCACCAAGACGCCGCCGGCCGCCGAGCTGATCAAGAAGGCCGCCGGCCTGCAGCGCGGCTCGGGCGTCCCGCACAAGGAGAAGGTCGGCAAGCTGACCAAGGACCAGATCCGCGAGATCGCCACGACCAAGCTGCCCGACCTCAACGCCAACGACGTCGAGTCCGCGATGAAGATCGTCGAGGGCACCGCCCGCTCGATGGGCGTCACCACCGAGTGAGCACGCCCGGCCCGCCCCGCGCGGGCCGGACCGCACCGCTGCCCCCGGGGCCGCGGTGCCGACCTTGTGGCAGGGCCGCGCTGGCCCGCCGACCACACCTGGACCGCAGAGAAGAGAAGAGCCAGACATGCAGCGCAGCAAGACCTACCGCGCGGCGGCCGAGCAGTTCGACGCCGACGAGCTCCACGCCCCGCTCACGGCCATCGGCATCGCCAAGTCGGTGAGCAAGAAGAAGTTCGACGAGACCGTCGACGTCGTCATGCGCCTCGGGGTCGACCCCCGCAAGGCCGACCAGATGGTGCGCGGCACCGTCAACCTGCCCCACGGCACCGGCAAGACCGCCCGCGTGCTCGTCTTCGCCGCCGGTGACAAGGCCGAGGCCGCCATGGCCGCCGGCGCCGACGAGGTCGGCGGCGACGACCTGATCGCCCGTGTCGCGGCCGGCTACCTCGACTTCGACGCCGTGGTCGCCACCCCCGACATGATGGGCAAGGTCGGCCGCCTCGGCCGCGTGCTCGGCCCCCGCGGCCTGATGCCCAACCCGAAGACCGGCACCGTGACCCCGGACCCGGCCAAGGCCGTCACCGAGATCAAGGGGGGCAAGATCGAGTTCCGCGTCGACCGGCACGCGAACCTGCACTTCATCATCGGCAAGGCGTCCTTCGACCAGGTCCAGCTCGCGGAGAACTACGCCGCGGCGCTCGAGGAGGTGCTGCGGCTCAAGCCGGCCAGCTCCAAGGGCCGCTACGTCAAGAAGGTCACCGTCTCGACCACCATGGGCCCCGGCATCCAGGTCGACCCGAACCGCACGCGCAACGTCGCCGTCGAGGACGAGGCCGCCCAGGCCTGATCCGCCGCACGGCACCGCCGGCCCGTCCGCCCCACCGGGCGGGCGGGCCGCCGCGATTTGGTGCGTGGCCGGCGCACGCGTAGTGTCGCGCTTCGAAACCACAGACCGCCGGTCGTCCCGCCACCTCGGTGGCGGGCCCGAAGGCTCCGCGACGCGGACGTCCAGCGCAGGTGTCGGAGCAGGTGCGCCGAGGACGGATCCCGTCCGCGATGTCCACGCCCCGGGCCTGTGCCCGGGGCGTTCCTCGTCTCCGGACCCGGCCGACGGTCGAGACCGGAAGGAGACCCATGGCGCGGCCAGACAAGCAGGCAGCCGTGGCGGAGATCGTCGAGTCGTTCAACGAGTCCGCCGGCACCGTCCTGACCGATTACCGCGGTCTCACCGTCGCGCAGCTCCAGGAGCTGCGACGCACGCTGGGTGAGAACGCCTCCTACGCCGTGGTCAAGAACACGCTGGCCAAGATCGCCGCCGCCGAGGCGGAGATGGCGGGCTTCGACGAGCTGCTCGTCGGCCCGACCGCGATCGCCTTCATCAACGGCGACGTGGTGGAGGCCGCCAAGGGCCTGCGTGACTTCGCCAAGGCGAACCCCGCCCTGATCATCAAGGGCGGCTACCTCGACGGCGCCGCGATCGACGCCGCCGAGGTCGCCAAGCTCGCCGACCTCGAGTCGCGCGAGGTGCTGCTCGGCAAGATGGCCGGGGCGATGCTCGCCTCGCTCAGCGGAGCCGCAGCGCTGTTCCAGGCCCCCCTCTCGCAGGCTGCCCGCGTCGCGGCCGCCCTGCAGGAGAAGGCCCAGCAGGACCCCTCCGTCCTCGCGGGCGGGGCCGGCACGCCGGCCGCCACCGAGGAGGTCGCGGCCCCCGAGGCCGAGGCCGAGGCCGCCTCCGACGGCGAGAGCGACAGCGAGACCGCCGAGGCCTGACCGGCCCCGGCGCCGCTCGCGCCCGCACCACCCAGCAGGACCCCGCACCACACCGCACACACGCGGCCCGCGCCTGATGACGCAGGGCCACCGACTGGAAGGAACCGCCACCATGGCGAAGCTCAGCACCGTCGAGCTGCTCGACGCGTTCAAGGAGATGACGCTCATCGAGCTGTCGGAGTTCGTCTCGCAGTTCGAGGAGACCTTCGGCGTCACCGCCGCCGCCCCGGTCGCCGCCGCGCCGGCCGCCGGTGGGGGAGCAGGCGCCGAGGAGGCCGTCGAGCAGGACGAGTTCGACGTCGTCCTCGAGGCCGCCGGCGAGAAGAAGATCAACGTCATCAAGGAGGTGCGCGCCCTGACCTCCCTCGGCCTGAAGGAGGCCAAGGAGCTCGTCGAGGCCGCCCCCAAGGCGATCCTGGAGAAGGCCACCAAGGAGGCCGCCGAGAAGGCCAAGGACCAGCTCGAGGGCGCCGGCGCCACGGTCACCGTCAAGTGACCTGTGCCTGAGGCACGCACCACCTGCACGACCAGCACGACCGCCGGGGGCGGGCACCGCGAGGTGCCCGCCCCCGTCTGCGTCCCGCCCCGGTCCGGACCAGTCGCCCCGGCGCGACCCACCGGGGCGAGGGTGCTTGACCTCGGCGGCGAGGCGGAGCATCATCAGGGCACGTCGTTGCGACCGCCCCACCGGGAATTGTGGTAGAGGCCTTCGTCGTATAGCATGGCCGATTGCGCCTGCCCTCAGATGCTCCTCGCTCTGCCCGGTGACGGGGAAGTGGTCGGTCGGCGCCGCCGTTGACGAACATGTCGAAGGACACCTCTTGGCCGCGCGCAGCAGCTCCAGCAACTCCCGTCGGATCTCGTTCGCGAAGATCGACGAGCCCCTCGCCCTCCCCCAGCTCCTCGCCCTGCAGACCGACAGCTTCGACTGGCTGATCGGCAACGAGGCGTGGGACCGCCGCGTGGAGGAGCGTCTCGCCGAAGGGCAGGACGCCTCCCGCAAGTCGGGTCTCCAGGAGATCTTCGAGGAGATCTCCCCGATCGAGGACTTCTCCGAGACGATGTCGCTCTCGTTCGAGAACCCGGTCTTCTACGACCCCAAGTACTCCGTGGAGGAGTGCAAGGAGAAGGACTTCACCTACTCCGCCCCGCTCTACGTCTCCGCCGAGTTCACCAACAACGACACCGGTGAGATCAAGGGCCAGACCGTCTTCATGGGCGACTTCCCGCTGATGAGCGACAAGGGCACCTTCGTGATCAACGGCACCGAGCGTGTCGTGGTCTCCCAGCTGGTGCGCTCGCCCGGTGTGTACTTCGAGCGCTCGGCCGACAAGACCTCCGACAAGGACGTCTACACCTCGCGTCTGATCCCCTCGCGTGGCGCCTGGCTGGAGTTCGAGGTCGACAAGCGCGACCTCGTCGGCGTCCGCCTGGACCGCAAGCGCAAGCAGAACGTCACCGTCCTGCTCAAGGCCCTGCAGGCCGTGGCCGAGGACACCGGCGAGGAGTTCGACTACGACGCGGTGATGGCCGAGCTGCGTCAGTACGAGTCGATCCAGCTCACCGAGGAGAAGGACAACACCCAGGGCCCCGACGACGCCCTGCTCGACATCTACCGCAAGCTGCGCCCGGGCGAGCCGCCGACGCGCGAGGCCGCGCTGACGCTGCTGAAGAACTACTACTTCAACCCCAAGCGCTACGACCTGGCCAAGGTCGGCCGGTACAAGATCAACAAGAAGCTCGGTCTGCTGGAGGCCTTCGACCAGCAGACGCTGACGATCAGCGACATCGTGAACACGATCCGCTACATCGTCGCGCTGCACGACACCCGCACCGAGGTCGAGGCGCCCCAGGGCACCCTGGAGATCGCCTCCGACGACATCGACCACTTCGGCAACCGCCGGATGCGCACCGTCGGCGAGCTGATCCAGAACCAGCTTCGCACGGGCCTGGCCCGGATGGAGCGCGTGGTCCGCGAGCGGATGACGACCCAGGACGTCGAGGCCATCACCCCGCAGTCGCTGATCAACATCCGCCCGGTCGTGGCGGCGCTGAAGGAGTTCTTCGGCACCTCCCAGCTGAGCCAGTTCATGGACCAGACCAACCCGATCGCGGGCCTGACGCACAAGCGTCGCCTCTCCGCGCTGGGCCCCGGCGGCCTCTCGCGCGACCGCGCCGGCATGGAGGTCCGCGACGTCCACCACAGCCACTACGGCCGGATGTGCCCCATCGAGACCCCGGAGGGCCCGAACATCGGCCTGATCGGCTCGCTGGCCTCCTTCGGTCGGATCAACCCCTTCGGGTTCGTCGAGACCCCCTACCGCAAGGTCGTCGAGGGCCGGGTCACCGACCGGATCGACTACCTGACCGCCGACGACGAGGACCACTTCGTCATCGCGCAGGCCAACGCGGCCATCGACGAGACCGGCACGTTCACAGGCGAGCGCGTCCTGGTGCGCCAGCGCGACGGCGAGGTCTCCGAGCTGCTCGCCGGCGAGGTCGACTACATGGACGTCTCGCCGCGCCAGATGGTCTCGGTGGCCACGGCGCTGATCCCGTTCCTCGAGCACGACGACGCCAACCGTGCCCTGATGGGCGCGAACATGCAGCGTCAGGCCGTCCCGCTGGTGCGCAGCGACTCCCCGATGGTCGGCACCGGCGTGGAGTACCGCGCCGCGGTCGACGCGGGCGACGTGGTCACCGCGACCAAGGCCGGCGTGGTCAAGGAGGTCTCGGCGGACCTGATCGAGACGATGAACGACGACGGCACGTACTCCTCGTACAAGATGGCCAAGTTCCGCCGCTCCAACCAGGGCACCTGCATCAACCAGCGCCCCCTGGTCGCCGAGGGCCAGCGGCTCGAGGTCGGCACGCCGATCGCCGACGGCCCGTGCACCGACGACGCCGAGATGGCGCTGGGCACCAACCTCCTCGTGGCCTTCATGCCCTGGCAGGGCCACAACTACGAGGACGCGATCATCCTGAGCCAGCGCCTGGTCCAGGAGGACGTGCTCACCTCGATCCACATCGAGGAGCACGAGGTCGACGCCCGCGACACCAAGCTCGGCCCCGAGGAGATCACCCGGGACATCCCGAACGTCTCCGAGGAGGGCCTGGCCGACCTCGACGAGCGCGGGATCATCCGCATCGGCGCCGAGGTCACCACCGGCGACATCCTGGTCGGCAAGGTCACGCCCAAGGGCGAGACCGAGCTGACCCCCGAGGAGCGCCTGCTGCGCGCGATCTTCGGCGAGAAGGCGCGCGAGGTGCGCGACACCTCGATGAAGGTCCCCCACGGCGAGTCGGGCACGGTCATCGGCGTGCGGGTCTTCGACCGCGAGGAGGGCGACGAGCTGCCCCCGGGCGTCAACCAGCTGGTCCGCGTCTACGTGGCCCAGAAGCGCAAGATCTCGGTCGGCGACAAGCTCGCCGGGCGCCACGGCAACAAGGGCGTCATCGCCAAGATCCTGCCCGTCGAGGACATGCCCTTCATGGAGGACGGCACCGCCGTCGACGTGGTGCTCAACCCCCTGGGCGTGCCGCGCCGGATGAACGTCGGCCAGATCCTCGAGCTGCACCTGGGCTGGCTGGCCAAGCAGGGCTGGGACCTCAACCTCTCCGAGGACCCCGAGGACTCCGCCTGGAAGCAGCGCCTGATCAAGATCCACGCCGACACCGCCCCGGCCGACTCCAAGGTCGCGACCCCGGTGTTCGACGGTGCGCGCGAGGACGAGATCACCGGTCTGCTCGGCTCGACCACCCTGAACCGCGACGGCGTGCGGATGATCGACGAGACCGGCAAGGCCCGGCTGATCGACGGTCGCTCCGGTGAGCCGTTCGCCGACCCGGTCGCGGTGGGCTACATGTACATCCTCAAGCTCCACCACCTCGTCGACGACAAGATCCACGCGCGCTCCACCGGCCCGTACTCGATGATCACCCAGCAGCCCCTGGGCGGTAAGGCCCAGTTCGGCGGGCAGCGCTTCGGCGAGATGGAGGTCTGGGCGATGGAGGCCTACGGCGCCGCCTACGCGCTGCAGGAGCTGCTGACCATCAAGTCCGACGACGTGCCCGGTCGCGTGAAGGTCTACGAGGCCATCGTCAAGGGCGAGAACATCCCCGACTCCGGCATCCCGGAGTCGTTCAAGGTGCTCGTCAAGGAGATGCAGTCGCTGTGCCTGAACGTGGAGGTGCTGTCCCAGGACGGCTCCGCCATCGAGATGCGCGACGCGGAGGAGGACGTCTTCCGCGCCGCCGAGGAGCTCGGCATCGACCTGTCGCGCCGCGAGCCCAACTCGGTCGAAGAGGTGTGAGGTCGCGCGTCGGCCGGGCCCGCGAGGGTCCGGCCGACGCGGCCCCCACCCCCACCACTTGCTTGTCACCAGAACAACTGAAGGGTTGCAGCCATCGTGCTCGACGTGAACTTCTTCGACCAGCTTCAGATCGGCCTGGCCACCGCGGAGGACATCCGCGGGTGGAGCCACGGCGAGGTCAAGAAGCCGGAGACCATCAACTACCGCACGCTCAAGCCCGAGCGTGACGGCCTCTTCTGCGAGAAGATCTTCGGTCCCACCCGGGACTGGGAGTGCTACTGCGGCAAGTACAAGCGCGTGCGCTTCAAGGGCATCATCTGCGAGCGCTGCGGCGTCGAGGTGACCCGCTCCAAGGTGCGTCGTGAGCGGATGGGCCACATCGAGCTCGCCGCGCCGGTCACCCACATCTGGTACTTCAAGGGTGTCCCGAGCCGCCTGGGCTACCTGCTCGACCTCGCCCCGAAGGACCTCGAGAAGGTCATCTACTTCGCCGCCTACATGATCACCAAGGTCGACGAGGACGCGCGCCACACCGACCTGTCCTCGCTGGAGTCCAAGATCGGCCTGGAGCGCGAGCGCCTGGAGAAGCGTCGCGACGCGATGGTCGAGGACCGTGCCCGCAAGCTGGAGGAGGACCTCGCCGCCCTGGAGGCGGAGGGGGCCAAGGCCGACCAGCGCCGCAAGGTCAAGGACGGCGCCGAGCGCGAGATGGCGCAGCTGCGCAAGCGCTCGGAGTCCGAGATCGCGCGCCTCGACGAGGTGTGGAGCACCTTCAAGTCCCTCAAGGTCCAGGACCTGATGGGCGACGAGATGCTCTACCGCGAGATGAAGAACTGGTTCGGCAAGTACTTCGAGGGCCACATGGGCGCGATGGCCATCCAGCGTCGCCTGCAGGACTTCGACGTCGAGGCCGAGGTCGAGTCGCTGCGCGACACGATCGCCAACGGCAAGGGCCAGCGCAAGGTCCGCGCCCTGAAGCGACTCAAGGTCGTCGACGCGTTCCGCAAGACCGGCAACAAGCCCCAGGGCATGGTCCTCGACGCCGTCCCGGTGATCCCGCCGGACCTGCGCCCGATGGTGCAGCTCGACGGTGGCCGCTTCGCGACCTCCGACCTCAACGACCTGTACCGCCGCGTGATCAACCGGAACAACCGCCTCAAGCGGCTGCTCGACCTCGGCGCGCCCGAGATCATCGTCAACAACGAGAAGCGGATGCTCCAGGAGGCCGTCGACTCGCTGTTCGACAACGGCCGCCGCGGTCGTCCCGTCACCGGCCCGGGCAACCGGCCGCTGAAGTCGCTCTCCGACATGCTCAAGGGCAAGCAGGGGCGCTTCCGCCAGAACCTGCTCGGCAAGCGCGTGGACTACTCGGGCCGCTCGGTCATCGTCTCGGGCCCGCAGCTCAAGCTGCACCAGTGCGGTCTGCCCAAGCAGATGGCCCTGGAGCTGTTCAAGCCGTTCGTGATGAAGCGTCTCGTCGACCTCTCCCACGCCCAGAACATCAAGTCCGCCAAGCGGATGGTCGAGCGTGCGCGCCCGGTCGTGTGGGACGTGCTGGAGGAGGTCATCACCGAGCACCCGGTGCTGCTCAACCGGGCCCCCACGCTGCACCGCCTCGGCATCCAGGCCTTCGAGCCCCAGCTGATCGAGGGCAAGGCCATCCAGATCCACCCGCTCGTGTGCACGGCGTTCAACGCCGACTTCGACGGCGACCAGATGGCGGTGCATCTGCCGCTGTCGGCCGAGGCCCAGGCCGAGGCGCGGATCCTGATGCTGTCGACGAACAACATCCTCAAGCCCTCCGACGGCCGTCCGGTCACCATGCCCACCCAGGACATGATCATCGGGCTGTTCTTCCTCACCACCGCGCGGGAGGGTCAGCCCGGCGAGGGTCGCTCGTTCTCGAACCAGTCCGAGGCGATCATGGCCTTCGACGCCGGCGAGATCAGCCTGCAGAGCCCGGTCCGGATCCGCTTCACCGACCAGGTCGCGCCGCTGGAGTCCGGGGCCGACCCGGACGAGAACACCACGGTGACCCTGGAGACGACGCTGGGCCGCGCGCTGTTCAACGACACGCTGCCCGCCGACTACCCCTTCGTGAACTACGAGGTGGGCAAGAAGGCCCTCGGCGCGATCGTCAACGACCTCGCCGAGCGGTACTCCAAGGTCGAGGTCGCCGCGTCCCTGGACGCCCTCAAGGAGGCCGGGTTCACCTGGGCCACCCAGTCGGGCGTCACGGTCTCCATCGACGACGTCACCCAGCCCGCGGACAAGGCCGAGATCCTCGCCTCGTTCGAGGCCGACGCGGCCAAGGTGCAGAAGCAGTACGAGCGCGGTCTGGTCACCGACGACGAGCGTCGCCAGGAGCTCATCGAGATCTGGACCGAGGCCTCGCGCAAGGTCGGCGAGGCGATGGAGAACGCCTACGAGAAGACCAACCCGATCTACATGATGATCGACTCGGGCGCGTCGGGGAACATGAACCAGATCCGTCAGGTCGGCGCCATGCGCGGCCTGGTGGCCAACCCCAAGGGCGAGATCATCCCGCGGCCGATCAAGGCGAACTTCCGCGAGGGTCTCTCCGTGCTGGAGTACTTCATCTCCACCCACGGTGCCCGCAAGGGCATGGCCGACACCGCCCTGCGCACCGCCGACTCGGGCTACCTGACGCGTCGACTCGTCGACGTCTCCCAGGACGTGATCATCCGCGAGGACGACTGCGGCACCGAGCGCGGCCTGCCCAAGCGGATCGGCGAGCGTCTCGACGACGGCTCGGTGGTCAAGCACGAGAACGCCGAGACCGCGGCCTACGCCCGGGCGGCGGCCACCGAGGTCACCCACCCCGAGACCGGCGAGGTCCTCGTCGGCGCGGGCGAGGACCTCGGCGACGTCAAGATCGGCGAGCTCGTCGGTGCCGGCATCGAGGAGGTCAAGGTCCGCTCCGTGCTGACCTGCGACGCCAAGACCGGCACCTGCGCGAAGTGCTACGGCCGCTCGCTGGCCACCGGCAAGCTCGTCGACATCGGCGAGGCGGTCGGCATCATCGCCGCCCAGTCGATCGGTGAGCCCGGCACCCAGCTGACCATGCGCACCTTCCACACCGGTGGTGTGGCCTCGGCCGAGGACATCACGCAGGGCCTGCCCCGCGTGGTCGAGCTCTTCGAGGCCCGCTCGCCCAAGGGTCGCTCGCCGATCGCCGAGGCGGCCGGCCGGATCGAGATCGAGGACACCGACAAGTCGCGCAAGGTCATCGTGACCCCCGACGACGGCTCGGAGGTCCAGGAGTACCCGGTCTCGAAGCGCTCGCGGCTGCTCGTCGCGGACGGCGACCACATCGAGGTCGGCCAGATGCTCACCGTCGGCACCCCGGACCCGCAGGACATGCTGCGGATCCTCGGCGTCCGCCGGGCCCAGGAGCACCTCGTGCACGAGGTCCAGCAGGTGTACCGCTCGCAGGGCGTGTCGATCCACGACAAGCACATCGAGATCATCGTGCGCCAGATGCTGCGTCGGGTCACGGTCATCGAGTCCGGTGACACGAACCTGCTGCCCTCCGACCTCACCGACCGGGTGATGTTCGAGGAGGAGAACCGTCGCGTGGTCTCCGAGGGCGGCAAGCCGGCCTCGGGCCGTCCGGTGCTCATGGGCATCACGAAGGCCTCGCTGGCCACCGAGTCGTGGCTCTCGGCCGCCTCCTTCCAGGAGACGACCCGGGTGCTCACCGACGCCGCCATCCACGGACGCTCGGACTCGCTGCGCGGGCTGAAGGAGAACGTGATCATCGGGAAGCTGATCCCGGCGGGCACGGGTCTGGAGCGGTACCGCAACGTCCGGGTGGAGCCCACCGAGGAGGCGCGCGCCGCGGCCTACTCGGTGACCGGCTATGACACCTACGACTACGAGTTCGGCGGTGCGGACGGCCAGACGGTCGCCCTGGACGACTTCGACTTCGGCTCCTACCAGAACTGAGTCGTCCGCTCCACCCACCACGGCCCGTCGCGCACCGCGCGGCGGGCCGTTCTGGCGTGCGGGGCCGGTCTGGTCCGCCCTCAAGCCCTCCCCTCGAGCGGACGAGACTCCCGGTGCAGGCGACCCGACCGACCCCGCAGGGCGCCCTGAGGGAAGGGCGACCGCCGTGCTCGCGTCCGAGGTGACCCGGTCCTGGTGGTGGGCGTGGGCCCACGACCGGGTGCGGCTGCTCGAGGTCGCGCTCGCGGCCACGGCGCTGGCGCTGCTCGGCGTCGTGGGCCTGGTCCTGCTGCGCCCGGGGTCGGCCGCGGTGCTCACCCTGCCGACCGCCGCCGGGGTGCCGTTGTGGACCCTGCTCGTGCTCACCGTCCCGCTCACCGCGTGGACGGCCTCGCACCCGCTGCAGCTGGCCCGCTACGGCGGCGCCGTGCTGATCGCCTTCGACGCCTCGGTGCTGGCCTTCGTGCTGTGGCTGGCCGGCGGCTCGGTGCTCGACACGACGTGTGACGGCGTGTCCTGCAGCGGCCGCGCGGAGGCCGCGGTGCTGCTCGGGGTCGGCGGCTGGACCCTGCTGACCTGGCTGGTGGGGGTGGCGGTCAGCGAGCTGCGCCGACGCAGCCCGTGGCGGGTGAGGCTGATCAACCTCTTCCTGGGCACGGTGGCCGGGGCCGGCGTGGTCGCGGCGGCCGGGCTCTTCCGCGTCGTGATGCCCACCGGCGAGCAGGGCCTGCTCGCCGAGGGCTGGATCGGCCCGCTGTGCCTGCTCGGCATCATGAGCGCCGCGGTGGTCTACGTCGGCGTCGACTTCCTCGTCACGGCGCTCTACGTGGCGGCCAGCGAGGGCGTGCCGGTGCGCGAGGTGGTGCGCGACAGCAACGCCCTGGTCGCCTCGGCCGCCTCGGCCGGCGTCATCTGCTCGGCCGTCCTGGCCGCCCTGCTGGTGCTGCACAACCCGTGGTCGCTGGCGCTGCTGCTGCCCGTGGTCGCCGCCCTGGTCCTGTCCGCGAGCAAGGCCACCGAGGCCACCACCGAGCGCGAGCGCGGCCGGGCGCTGTTCCGCGCCGCCCAGGCCTGTCAGCACGCCGAGGACGCCGACGAGGTCGTCGCCGCGGTGCGGGTGGGGGTGCGCGAGGCGCTGCACATGCCGGCCGCCGTCGGCGCGCAGGGCCCGGCGTCCACCGAGTCGGGCGTGGCCGTGCCCCGGGGCGCCGCGACGCTGTGGCTCACGGTCGGGTCGCGCGCGCAGCAGCGCGAGCTGTCCCCGCGCGAGCTCGAGGTCCTGGCCACCTTCGCCGCCCTCGCCGGCCAGGCGCTGGCCCGCGTGGACAGCATCGAGGAGGTGCGCCGCACCGCGGAGAGCGACGGCCTCACCGGGGTGTCCACCCGCGCGGTGATGATCGCCGCGACCGAGCGCGCCGTCGAGGCCGCCGTGCGCGGGGGCACCGCTCAGGGGGGCTCGGCGCGCAGCGTGTCGGTCATCTACTGCGACATCGACGACTTCAAGACCGTCAACGACACCCGCGGTCACGGCGCCGGCGACGCCGTCCTGGTCGAGGTCGCCCGCCGGCTGCAGGCCTGCGTGCGCCCCGGCGACGTCGTGGCCCGCCTCGGCGGCGACGAGTTCGCCGTCCTGCTGCCCGGGGCCGACCACGAGGCGGTCGCGGAGGTGCACCGGCGGCTGCGCGACGCCCTGCGCGAGGTCCACGACCTCGGCCCGGAGGGGGCTCTGCGCGTGGAGGTCAGCCTCGGGTGCGCCACCTGGCCCTCCTGCGTGGTGCCCGTGCCGGCCTCGCAGGCCCGCGACTGGCTGCTGGAGACCGCCGACCACGCGATGTACCTCGCCAAGCACCAGCCCGTCGGCTCCTGACCGGCCGCGGGTGAGGCACGGATGCTGCGGGCCTGGGGAGCGGGTGGGAGAATCGGGGCGTGAGCCACCCCCAGCAGACCGACGTCCTCGTCGTCGGCGCCGGACCCGCCGGGTCGGCCGCGGCGGCCTGGGCCGCCCGCGACGGCCTCGACGTGGTGCTCGCCGACGCCGCCGTGTTCCCCCGGGACAAGACCTGCGGCGACGGCCTGACGCCCCGCGCGGTGCACGAGCTCGGCCGCCTCGGCCTCGAGGACTGGCTGCGCGTGCGCGCCACCAACCGGGGCCTGCGCGCCCACGGCTTCGGCCAGACGCTGCACCTGCCCTGGCCTGGCGGGTCGTTGCCGTCCTGGGGAAGCGCGGTGCCGCGCACCGAGCTCGACGACCACCTGCGCACCACCGCGATCAAGGCCGGCGCGCACGCCGTCGACAAGATGCGCGCCCTCGACGTGCGGCGCGACGGGGACCGGGTCAGCCACGTGGTCTTCTCCGACGGCGCGACGACCCGCGAGATCGCCTGCCGACGGCTCGTCGTGGCCGACGGCGTGCGCTCGCCGCTGGGCAAGGTGCTCGGCCGGCAGTGGCACCGCGAGACCGTCTACGGCGTCGCCGGCCGCTCCTACCTGCGCTCCACCCGCAGCGACGACGAGTGGATCAGCTCCCACCTCGAGCTGCGCGGCACCGACGGCGAGATCCTCTCGGGCTACGGCTGGGTCTTCCCCCTCGGCGCCGACGCCGGCGAGGTCAACCTCGGGGTGGGCACCCTGGCCACCGCCAGGCGGCCCGCCGGGATCGCGGTCAAGCCGCTGATGGCGCACTACGCCGAGCAGCGCCGCGAGGAGTTCGGCCTCGAGGGCGACCTCCGGGCGCCGACCTCCGCGCTGCTGCCGATGGGCGGGGCGGTCAGCGGGGTCGCGGGCGCGAACTGGGCCCTGGTCGGCGACGCCGCCGGCTGCGTGAACCCCCTCAACGGCGAGGGCATCGACTACGGGCTGGAGACGGGTCGCCTGGTCGTGGAGCTGATCGGCGAGGCCGGACCGGGCCGCGACCTGCGTGACGTGTGGCCCGACGTGCTGCGCCGCCACTACGGCGAGTCGTTCTCCCTCGCGCGCCGCCTCGCCGGCCTGGTCACCGTGCCGCACCTGCTGCCGGTCGCCGGGCCGGTCGGGATGCGCTCGCAGCTGCTGATGTCGCTGGCGCTGCGCTGGATGGGCAACCTGGTCACCGACGAGGACCGCGACGCCGCGGCCCGGCTGTGGCGCTGGGCCGGGCGCCGCTCGCTGAGCGTGGACCACCGCCCGCCGTTCGCGTGAGCACGGCGCGGCGACCGGGCCGCCGGCACCGCCACGAGCCGGTCTACGCCTGCGCCGTCGGCCTGGGCCGGGCGCTGCTGGCCGGCCTCGACCTGAGGGTGCGGGCCACCGGCACCGAGCACGTGCCCGCGACCGGCCCGGTCGTGCTGGCCGCGAACCACGTGTCCTTCCCTGACTTCGTCCTCGTCGGTCGGGCCCTGCGCGGCACCGAGCACCGCGTGCGCTTCTTCTGCCGCCGCGAGGTGTGGCGCCCCGCCCCCCTGGGGTGGGCGATGGACGCGATGGGCCACGTCCCCGTCGACCGCGCGGCACCGGCCGCGGCCTACCTGCGCGGGCGGGCGCTGCTGCGCTCGGGGGAGGTGGTCTGCCTCTTCCCGGAGGCCGGTATCTCGGCGGCGTGCGTGGTGCGCTCCCTGATGCCCGGCGCGGTCGCCCTGGCCCGCGAGACCGGCGCGCCGCTGGTGCCGGTGACGCTGTGGGGCGGTCAGCGGCTGTGGCCCCAGAAGCGCTCGGTCGACGCCCCGCTGCCGCGGCCGACGCCGCAGCGGCGCCGCACCGTCGACGTGCGCTTCCACCCCGCCGTCCACGTCCACCCCGCCGC
Source organism: uncultured Actinomycetota bacterium (assembly GCA_963728085.1). Classification (GTDB taxonomy): domain Bacteria; phylum Actinomycetota; class Actinomycetes; order Propionibacteriales; family Nocardioidaceae; genus Nocardioides. The sequence continues at coordinate 593,554 of CAVSIQ010000004.1, forward strand.
CGACCTGGCAGGCGTGACCCGTGGGCTGGGTCACCTGCTGCAGCGTGGCCTGGAGGACCTCCAGCGCCTGCCGGAGCACCGGCCGCGGGCAGGGGAGCGGGCGCCCTGGTACCCGGCGCACCTCGGCGGCGACGCCGTCGAGCGGGCGGCCTCCTTCGCGCTGGACCGGATGCCCTCCTGGGCCGTCGCCCCGACCTGGGGCCCGGGGCTGGAGCGGCCGGAGATGCGCTCGTGAGCACCCCCGAGCGCCGGCTGAGGGTGCGCGCCTACGCCGTGGTCGTGCGCGACGACGAGATCCTGCTGACCCGGCTCGCCCCGCGCGTCACGAGCCGCGAGCGCTGGACGCTGCCCGGCGGCGGGGTGGAGCACGGCGAGTCGCCGCGCGACGCGGTGGTGCGCGAGGTCCACGAGGAGACCGGTCTCGACGTCGAGGTCGCCCCGACCGTGCACGTGGTCTCGCGGCACTCGCCGCACGCGCTCGGGTGGGACGGGGAGCCGGTCGACGTGCACGGCGTCTGGCTGATCCACGAGGGCTGGGTGGCCAAGGACGCCCCGGCGCCGCGCGTGGTGGAGGTCGACGGCTCCAGCGTGGACGCCGCCTGGAAGCCCCTGGCCGGCGTCGCCGACGGCAGCGTCCCGGTGACGGCGCAGGTCGTCGAGGCGCTGGCCCGCCTCGCCCCGGCGCGGGTGCAGCGGCTGGCGGCCTACGCCCTGCTCCGGCGCGACGACCCGGAGCCCGCGGTGCTGCTCACCCGGATCTCCGCGAAGGGCTTCCACGCCGGCTCCTGGACGCTGCCCGGCGGCGGCGTGGAGCACGGCGAGGCACCCCGGGAGGCGGCACGCCGCGAGGTGCACGAGGAGACCGGGCTCACCGTCGACCTCGGCGCGGTGCTCGAGGTCGACGACGTGCACCTGCACGGCACCGCGCCGTCGGGGCGCCACGAGGACTTCCACGGCGTGCACCTGGTCTTCGCCGCCACCCTCACCCACCCCGTCACCCGCCCCGGTGCCCTCGGCGGGGCCGAGCCGCGGGTCGTCGAGGTCGACGGCACCACCGCGGCGGTGGCCTGGGTGCCCGAGCGGGACGTCGACGAGGGCCGGCTGCCGGTGCTGCCCGTGGTGCGGGCGGCGCTGGAGGCCTCCCGCCGGGTCGCCGGGGGTCGGTAGGTTGGGCCCCATGAGCGAGACCGTGTTCACCTACGCCGCCCCCGCGCTGAAGTTCGGGGCCGGCGCCTCCGCGGAGGTCGGCCACGACCTCGCCGCCTACGGCGCCCGCCGCGTCATCCTGGTCACCGACCCGGGCGTCGCCGCGACCGGCCACCCGGACCGCATCGCGGAGCAGATCCGCGAGCGCGGCCTCGAGGTCGTCGTCTTCGACCAGGCCCACTGCGAGCCCACCGACGCCTCGCTGGAGCAGGCCGTCGCGTTCGCCCGCGACGCCGCGCCCTTCGACGCCGTCGTCGCGGTCGGCGGCGGGTCGAGCATCGACACCGCGAAGGCGGTCAACCTGCTCACCACCAACCCCGGCGAGCTGATGGACTACATCAACGCCCCCGTCGGGAAGGCGATGGCGCCGGTCAACCGGCTGCTGCCGTTCATCGCGGTGCCGACCACCACCGGCACCGGCTCGGAGTCCACCACGATCTGCGTGCTCGACGTGCTCTCGCTGCAGGTCAAGACCGGGATCTCGCACCCCGCGCTGCGCCCCACCGCGGCGATCGTCGACCCCACGCTGACCGGCACCCAGCCGGCCCTGGTCACCGCCGCCTCCGGCATGGACATCCTGTGCCACGCCCTGGAGAGCTACACCGCGCGCTGGTACGCCTCCTTCGACGCCAAGACCCCCGAGCAGCGGGTGCCCTACTGCGGCGCGAACCCCGATGGCCGACCTGTGGTCGGAGAAGGCGATGTCGCTGCTCGCCGGCACCTTCCGGCGCGCCGTGCGTGACGGCGGGGACATGGACGCCCGGGGCGACATGGCGATGGCGGCCACGTTCGCGGGCCTCGGCTTCGGCAACGCCGGCGTGCACGTCCCGCACGCCAACGCCTACCCGATCGCGGGCCGGGTGCGCGACTACCGTCCCGAGGGCTACCCGGCCGACGAGGCGATGGTGCCGCACGGCATGGCCGTCTCGCTGACCGCGCCCGAGGCGTTCCGGTTCACCTTCCCCGCCGACCCCGAGCGGCACCTGCGCGCGGCCGCACCTGCTCGACCCCACCCTGTCCGCGGCCGACGACGGCCCCGAGACGCTGCCGGCCGTGCTGACCTCGCTGATGCGCGACATCGGCATCCCCAACGGCCTCGCCGAGATCGGCTTCGGCGAGGCCGACGTCGACGACCTCGTCGAGGGCGCCTGGAAGCAGCAGCGCCTGCTCGCCACCGCGCCCCGCGAGGTCACCCCCGACGACCTGGCCGGCGTGGTGCGCGGCTCGATGGAGCACTGGTGACGACCCTGCACGACCCCGCCCGCGCGGCCCCTGCGTCGTCCACCCAGGCGGCAGGGCACTCCGGCGCGGCCGACCTCGTCGCGGCCCTGCGCTCGCGCGGCGTGAGCGACGTCGACGACTCCGCGCTCACCCGCTCGCTGTACGCCGCCGACGCCTCGCTGTACCGGGTGGTGCCGCAGGTCGTCGTGCGCCCCCGCCACGTCGAGGAGATCGACGCCGCCCTCGACGCGGCCCGGGCCACCGGCGTGCCGCTGACGATGCGCGGCGCCGGCACCTCGATCGCCGGCAACGCGGTGGGCCCCGGCATCGTGCTGGACACCGCCAAGCACCTCACCCGGGTGCTCGCGCTCGACCCGGAGGCCCGCACGGCCACCGTCGAGCCCGGCGTGGTGCACGCCCGGCTCCAGGCCCAGGCCCGCGGCCACGGCCTGCGCTTCGGCCCCGACCCCTCGACCCACACCCGTTGCACCGTCGGCGGGATGATCGGCAACAACGCGTGCGGTTCCCGGGCCCTGGGCTACGGGCGCACCTCCGACAACGTGGTGGGCCTCGACCTGCTCACCGGCACCGGCGAGCGGGTGCGCACCGGCCCCGGCCTGGAGCGCGGGACCAGCCGCGTCGAGCAGGACCTCGCCGCGATCGTCGACGCCGAGCTGGCCCACGTCCGGCAGCGCTTCGGCACCTTCTCCCGCCAGGTCAGCGGGTACGCGCTCGAGCAGCTGCTGCCCGAGAACGGCCGCCGCCTCGACCGGCTCGTGGCCGGCTCCGAGGGCACCCTGGCGCTGGTCCGCGAGGCGTGCGTCTCGCTGGTGCGCGACCACCCCGAGCGGCTGCTGCTCGTGCTGGGCTACGCCTCGATGGCCGAGGCCGCCGACGCCGTCCCCGCGCTGCTCGAGGTCGGCGCCCGCCGCGCCGCGGGCGTCGGCGACGACGACCCCGCCCGCCTGGTGGCCTGCGAGGGCCTCGACTCGCGCATCGTCGACCTCGTCCGCGCCCGCAAGGCCGGTGTCCCCGCGCTGCCCGCCGGCGCCGGCTGGCTGTTCGCCGAGGTCGCCGGCGACGGCGCCGCCGACCTGGTCGACCGGCTGCGCGAGCGCGCCGGCGCGTGGGGCCACCGCCTGGTCACCGACGCGCGGGAGTCGGCCGCGCTCTGGTCGATCCGCGAGGACGGCGCCGGCCTGGCCGCGCGCAGCCTCACCCGCCCCGCCCACGCCGGGTGGGAGGACGCCGCCGTGCCGCCCGAGCACCTCGGCGCGTGGCTGCGCGACTTCGACGCGCTGCTGGCCGAGCACGGCCTCGACGGCGTGCCCTACGGTCACTTCGGCGACGGCTGCGTGCACGTGCGGATCGACTTCACCTTCGACGACGGCGGCGCCCGCTTCCGGGACTTCCTCACCGCCAGCGCCACCGCCCTGGCCGGTTACGGCGGCTCGCTGTCCGGCGAGCACGGCGACGGCCGCGCCCGCTCCGCCCTGCTGCCGCTGATGTACGACCAGCGCAGCCTCGACCTCTTCGCCGCCGTCAAGCACGCCTGCGACCCCGACGACCTGCTCAACCCGGGCGTCCTGGTCGACCCCCGCCCCGTCGAGGCCGACCTGCGCCCGGCCCGTCCGCGCACGCGGGTGAACCCCGGCCTGCGGCTGCTGCACGACGGCGGCGACCTCGCCGCCGCCGCGCACCGCTGCACCGGCGTCGGCAAGTGCGTGGCCGCGTCCACCTCGGGGGTGATGTGCCCCAGCTACCAGGCCACCCGCGACGAGAAGGACTCCACCCGCGGCCGCGCCCGGGTGCTCCAGGAGGCGCTCGACGCCGGCCCCGGCACGGTGCTCGGCGGCGTCGCCGACCCGGCCGTGCACGAGGCCCTCGACCTGTGCCTGTCCTGCAAGGGCTGCGCCTCGGACTGCCCGACCGGGGTGGACATGGCCACCTACAAGTCCGAGGTGCTGCACCAGACCTACGCGGGCCGCCGCCGCCCGCTCACGCACTACACCCTGGGCCGGCTGCCCACCTGGCTGCGCCTGGCCGCGCCCGCGGCGCCGCTGCTGAACCGGCTGACCCGGTGGGCGCCCACCGCGCGGCTGGCCACCCTGGGCGCCGGGGTGGACCCGCGCCGCTTGCTGCCGACCATCGCGCCGCGCAGCCTGCGCCGCACCGCCCGGGCGATGCCGGCGCGCACCGGCACCCCCGACGTGTGGATCTGGGCCGACTCGTTCACCGACGGGCTCTCCCCGCACACCGCGGAGGCCACCATCGCGCTGCTCGGCGCCGCCGGGCTGCGCGCCGAGGTGATCGGTGACCAGGCCTGCTGCGCCCTGACCTGGGTGACCACCGGCCAGCTCGACCAGGCCCGCCGGATCATCGGACGCACCGTGGACACCCTGGCCGGCTACGTCGCCACCGGGGTGCCGGTCGTCGGCCTCGAGCCGTCGTGCCTGGCCACGCTGCGCTCGGACGCCGTGGAGCTGACCGACGACCCGCGCGCCGCCGAGGTCGCCGCCGGGATGCGCACCCTCGCCGAGCTGCTCGCCGAGCTCGCCGAGCAGGGCCGCTGGAGCCCGCCCGACCTGTCCGGCCTCGAGGTGCTCGTCCAGCCGCACTGCCACCAGGCCTCGATCCTCGGCTTCGAGGCGGACCGCGCCCTGCTCGAGCGGGCCGGCGCGCTGGTCACCGTGGTGGCCGGCTGCTGCGGCCTCGCGGGCAACTTCGGCATGGAGAAGGGCCACTACGAGACCTCCGTCGCGGTCGCCGAGACCCACCTGCTGCCGGCCGTGCGGGCCCGGGGCGAGGCCGTGGTCCTCGCCGACGGCGTCTCCTGCCGCGTCCAGCTGGCCGACCTGGAGGACCTGCGCGCCCTGCACCTCGCCGAGCTGCTGGCCTTCGGCGCCCCCGCCGACCAGTCCGGCGGGCGGCGCCGGTGAACCCCCGTCACCGCCGCCTGATCATCCCGCTCGCGCTCGGCGCGCTGCTCCTCGTGGTGCTGATCAGCTCGCTCGCCGGGCGGTCCTGAGATGCCCGAGCCCCTCGCCGAGGCCCTCGCGCGCCTGAGCGACGCGGTCCTCGAGCCCGAGCTGCTGGTCAAGGCGGTGCTCTCCGGGCGCCGCCGCGGCCAGGAGCCGCCCGCGTGGCGGCGCGTGGAGATCCGCTGGGTCGACCTGCGGGCCGGTCGGCACCTGCAGGTCGTGGCCTACGACGCGACCCAGGCCCACACCGCCAACCACGCCGAGGGCCCGGCCGCGGCGGCCGCGGTGGCCGAGCTGGTGGCCGCGCCCTTCGGCACCTGGCACGTGGAGACCACCACCGGCACCCACCAGCTGCGCACCACCAAGCGCGGGGAGGCCCAGGTGCACACCCTCGCCCGTCAGGAGCCGGTCAGCGTGGAGCCCGAGGACCGTCGCCACGACCGGGAGAAGCACCGCCTGCTGCCCGAGGACGACCCCGTCCTGGTCGCGCTCGGTCTCGCCGACGCCCGGGGCCGGCTGAAGCCGTCCCGCGTCGCGAAGTACCGCCAGGTCGAGGAGATGCTGCGCCAGATCGAGACCGCGATCGACGACGCGACCGCGCGCGGCCGGCTGCGCCGCCCGACGCCGGAGGACCCGCTGCGCATCGTCGACCTCGGGTGCGGCAACGGCTACCTGACCTTCGCCGCCCAGCGCTACCTCGCCGGGGTCCGCGGCCTGCCCGTCACCGTGACCGGCGTCGACGTCAAGGAGCAGTCCCGCGAGCACAACACCGCGGTGGCCCGTCGGCTCGGGGTGGACGCCCGCTTCGAGGTCGGCACCATCGACGGCGTCGCGCTCGACCCCGCGCCGGAGGTGGTCCTGGCCCTGCACGCCTGCGACACCGCCACCGACGACGCGCTGGCCCGCGCCGTGGGGTGGGGCGCCGCGCTGGTCCTGGCCGCCCCCTGCTGCCACCACGACGTGGCCGCCCAGCTGCGCCGGGGCAGCACGCCCGAGCCCTACGCGGCCCTGACCCGCCATGGCATCCTGCGCGAGCGCTTCGCCGACACCCTCACCGACGCGCTGCGGGCCTCTCTGCTGCGCCTGGAGGGCTACCGGGTCGACGTCGTCGAGTTCGTGGGCAGCGAGCACACCCCGCGCAACACCCTGCTGCGTGCGGTGCGCACCGCGGCCCCGGTGGGCCCCGGCGACCTGCGCACGGAGTACGAGGGCCTCGTCGGTGCGTGGGGAGTCCGTCCCGCGCTGGCCGACCGCCTGGACGGGTCGCGGTGAGCCCGGCGCGCGGCGCGCTCACGGTGGGGGCGAACGCGCTGCGCGGCTTCCTGATCGGGGCCGCCGAGCTGGTCCCGGGAGTCTCGGGCGGCACCGTCGCGCTGGTCACCGGCGTCTACGACGACCTCGTCGGCTCCGCCGGGGACGCCGTCGGGGCGGCGGGGCGGCTGGTCCGCGGGCCCGACCGCCTCGGCGGCGCCCGGGCCGCGCTGCGCGGCGTCGACGGGTGGCTGCTGGTGCCGCTGCTGCTGGGCATGCTGGCCGCGGTGCTCACCGTCGCCGGCGTGATGGAGTCCTTCGTGGCCGACCACCCCGAGGCGGCCCGCGGGCTGTTCCTGGGCCTGGTGCTCCTCAGCATCACCGTGCCGCTGCGGATGGCCGCCCGGGCCGGGGGCTCCTGGTCTCCCGGGGAGGTCGCCCTCGTGCTCGGCGCGGCCGTGGTGGCCTTCCTCCTGGTCGGCCTGGCCGGCGGGGTCGGCCTGGCGGACCCGCCGCTGCCCCTGGTCGCGGCGGTGGCCGCGGTGGCGGTGTGCGCGCTGGTCGTCCCCGGCGTCTCCGGGTCGTTCCTGCTGCTCGCCGTCGGTCTCTACAGCGTCACGCTCCAGGCGGTCAACGACCGGGACCTGGCCTACGTGGGCACCTTCGCGCTCGGCGCGATCCTCGGGCTGGCCACCTTCGTGCGGCTGCTGCAGTGGCTCCTGGAGCACCACCGGCGCACGACGCTGCTGGTGATGGCCGGGCTGATGACCGGCTCGCTGCGCGCGCTGTGGCCCTGGCAGGCCGGCCGCGGCGCGGAGAAGGGGGCGGGCGACCTCGCCGCCCCCTACGACCCGGTCCTTCTCCCCGTCCTGCTCGCGCTGCTCGGCGCGGCGGTGGTCGCGGTGGCCGCCGTGGTCCAGGCGCGGCAGGAGCGCGCGTGAGGCCGGCGCCTCCCCGCGTCGTCGCGACGGTGGTGGCCGTGCCGTTCGTCGTCGGGGCCCTCGTCGGCGCCGGCGCCGACGAGCCCCGCCGCGTGCTGACGGTGCTGAAGGACCCGGCGATCGTCGAGGCCAGCGGCCTGGTGGCCGCGGGCGGCCTGCTGGTGACCGCCAACGACTCGGGCGACGCCGGGCGCACCTTCGTCGTCGAGGCCGGCACCGGCCGCACCGTCGGCCACGCCACCTGGGGCGAGGCGGTCGACGTGGAGGCCCTGGCCCCGCTGGAGGGCGACGTCCTGGTCGGCGATCTCGGCGACAACGGCGCCGCCCGGGAGTCGGTGAGCATCCTGCGGGTGCCGCTGCGCCGCGGCGAGAGCGAGGTCGACCCGGGCACCGCCGTCCCGCTGGTCTACCCCGACGGTCCCCACGACGCCGAGACCCTCCTCGTCGACCCGGTCTCCGGGCGGGTGCTGGTGGCCAGCAAGACCCTGCTCGGCGGCACGCTCTACGAGGTGCCCCCGATCGCGGTGCCGCCCCGCGTCGGCGCCCCGGCCCCGGTCGAGCCGGTGCGGATGCGCGCGATCGGCTCGGTGCGCGCCCTGGCCACCGACGGCGCGTTCTTCCCCGACGGCCGGCACCTCGTCGTGCGCGACTACGGCGGCGCCACCGTCTACACCTGGCCCGACCTCGCCGTGGCCGGGACCGTCGACCTGCCCCGGCAGCCGCAGGGCGAGTCGATCGCGGTGCGCGAGGTGGACGGGCGCTACCAGGTGCTGGTGGGCAGCGAGGGCCAGCGCAGCGAGGTGCTGCGGGTGCCGCTGCCCACCGCCCTGGCCGAGGCCGTCGCCCCGCTGCCCGACGACCCGGCCTCCGCGTCGCCGGGCGCCGAGGCCGGGGACCCGGGCGCGGCGCCGATCGAGGGTGAGGTCGTCGCGGACCGCCCGGCCCTGCCCTGGCTGCTCGGCGGCGGCCTGATGCTCGTCGCCCTCGCCCTCCTCCTGCGCTCCCTGCGCCCCCGGTAGTCCGCCGAGCGGCCCGTCTGAGTCACCCGAGAGGCCCGGTCCGGTCACCCGAGGGGTCCGGTCCGGCGCGGTCGTCCGCGCGGGTGAGTCGAGCGGGCACGGGCGCTCCGTACCCTCCGAGGAGTGCCGCGCCTGCGACGAACCTCCCCCGACCAGCCCGGCTGGACCCGCCGCCGGACCCGGGCCGGCTTCGTCTACCTCGACCGCCACGGGGAGCGGCTCGGAGCCGAGGACGGCGCACGGATCGAGGCGCTGGTCATCCCGCCGGCCTGGGAGGCGGTGTGGATCACCCCGCACCCGAACGGGCACCTGCAGGCCGTCGGCACCGACGCGGCCGGGCGGCGTCAGTACCTGTACCACCCCGACTGGCGCACCCGGCGTGAGGCGGAGAAGTTCGACCGGATGCTCGAGTTCGGCGAGGCGCTGGTCACCGCGCGCGAGGTGGTGCTCGCCGACCTCGGCCGTCAGGGGATGCCGCTGGAGCGGGCCTGCGCGGTCGCGGTGCGCCTCATCGACCTGGGCTACTTCCGGATCGGCAACGACGTCTACGCCGACGCCCACGGCAGCTTCGGGCTGACCACGCTGGAGCGGCGCCACGTCAAGCGCCGCCAGGACCGGCTGGTGTTCACCTTCACCGGCAAGTCCGGGGTGGACCACCACATCGAGATCGACGACCCCACGGTGGTCGCCGCGGTGGAGACGATGCGCCGGCGCCGCAGCCACGAGGACCTGTCGCTGCTGGCCTACAAGCAGGACCGCTCCTGGCACTCGATCCTGCCGACGCTGGTCAACGACTACGTGCGGGCGACCACCGGCCTGCAGGCCAGCGCCAAGGACTTCCGCACCTGGCACGCCACCGTCCTGGCCGCGGCCGCGCTGGCGCAGACCGAGGAGCCCGGGGAGACGAAGGCCTCGCGCAAGCGGGCCGTCTCGGGGGCGATGAAGGAGGTCTCCGGCTTCCTGGGCAACACCCCGGCGCTGGCGCGCTCCTCCTACGTCGACCCGCGGGTGGTCCACGCCTACGAGGGCGGACGCACCATCCACGCGACCGCCGCTCGCACCTACGACACCGCCGACCGCCGGCAGGCCGCGCTGGAGCGTGCCACCCTGGACCTGATCCGGCAGGGCTGAGGGGGAGCGATGCAGGAGTGGCGCCCGCTGCCGCCGACCGCGGTGCACCGCTGGCTCGACGCGCACCGGCACCGGATCGAGGTCGGCCTGGCCGTCGCCTCCGCGGCACTCGCCGGCGTGGTCGCCTGGCTGGTCCTCGCCCACCGCGTCGGGTGGGCGGTCACCCCGGTGGTCGCCTACGGCGTGGCGCAGCTCGTGATCGGCCACGTCTGGCTGGCCCGCGCCCGGCTGCGCGTGGAGGCCGCCGACCGCCCCGACCCCCACTGATCCGACGCCGCGGCCGGCCCGGGTCAGAGCCGCTCGACGACCCAGTCGACGCAGCGGGTCAGCGCGGCGACGTCGTCGGGCTCGACGGCGGGGAACATCGCCACCCGCAGCTGGTTGCGGCCCAGCTTGCGGTACGGCTCGGTGTCGACGACCCCGTGGGCTCGCAGCACCGCAGAGACCCGGGCCGCGTCGACGGAGTCGTCGAGGTCGATGGTGCCGACCACCAGTGACCGGTGCTGCCGGGCCACGAACGGCTCCGCGTAGGTCGAGGCCTCGGCCCACCCGTAGAGCGTGGCGGAGGAGCGCGTCGTGCGCTCGACCATGGCCGGCAGCCCGCCCGCGGCGTTCATCCAGTCCAGCTGCTCGGCCATCAGGAACAGCGTGGCCACGGCCGGGGTGTTGTAGGTCTGGTGCTGCGCCGACTGGGCGACGGCGGTGGCGAGGTCCAGCGAGGCCGGCACGTGCCGCCCGCTCGCGGCGATCTCGGCGACCCGCTGCAGCGCGGCCGGCGACATCAGCGCGAACCACAGGCCGCCGTCGGAGCCGAACCCCTTCTGGGGTGCGAAGTAGTAGACGTCGCACTCGGTGAGGTCCACCGGCAGCCCGCCCCCGCCGGAGGTCGCGTCGACGAGGACCAGCGCCTCGTCGCCGCGGCTGCCCAGCGGGCGCGCCACCGGCGCCATCGCGCCCGTGGAGGTCTCGTTGTGGGCCCACGCGTGGACGTCGACGCCTTGCTCGGCGACCGGGACGGAGACCGAGCCGGGGGGCGCGGTGATGATGCTGGGCGCGGCCAGCCACGGCGCGCTCGCGGCGGCCTCGGCGAACTTCGCGGTGAACTCGCCGTAGGTCAGGTGCTGGCTGCGCTCGCGGATCAGACCGTAGGTCGCGGCGTCCCAGAACGCGGTGGAGCCGCCGTTGCCGAGCACCACGCGGTAGCCGTCGGGCAGGTCGAAGAGCGCCCCGAGCCCCTCCATGACGCGGCCCACGAGGGCACGCACCGGCGGCTGACGGTGCGAGGTGCCCATCAGGGCGGAGCCCGTGGCGGCGAGCGCCTCGAGATGGGAGACGGCGACCTTGGAGGGCCCGGAGCCGAAGCGGCCGTCGGCGGGCAGCAGGGCGGTGGGGATCCGGGGGTGCTCGCTCACGCCGCCTAGTCTGGCACCGCTGCACCCCTGCCCGTCCCCCCGTCCCGCGCCCGGAGGTGCCCGTGGACCCCGCCCCGCGCCCCGCGGCGCCGACCACCCTGCGCGTCGAGCGGGTGGGCTACGGCCACCCCGACGCGCTCGCCCTCGTCGAGGAGGTGCAGCGGATCTACCTCGCGCGCTACGGCAGCGAGGACGAGACGCCCCTGGACCCGCTGATGTTCGAGGCGCCGACGGGCAGCTTCTTCGTCGGCTACCTCGACGAGGACCCGGTGGCCACCGGGGCCTGGCGGCGCCACGACGTGCCCGCGCTGGGCCTGGGCGCGACCGCCGAGGTCAAGCGCATGTACGTCGCCCCGCGTGCCCAGCGCGCCGGCCATGCCCGCCGGATGCTGGCGGTGCTCGAGGCCGACGCGGCGGCGTGCGGGGCGGCCGCGATGATCCTCGAGACCGGCACCCGCCAGCCCGAGGCGATCACGCTGTACGAGAGTGCGGGCTACCGGCCCGTGGCCGGGTTCGGCCACTACGCCGGCGACGCACTCTCCCGCTGCTTCGCCAAGCCGCTGACCGTCGACTAGTCGACTCTTGCTGACGGGCGGTGCGGTGCGTGCCTACCCTCCCGGGGTGCCCCCAGCCGTCGCGCGCCTCCCCGTCCTTCCCGTCCACGCCGTCCTCGCCGTCCTGGCGGCCCTCCTCGGCACGCTGCTCGTCCTCACAGCCGCGCCGGCCCAGGCCGCCCCGATCGAGGACTACGCCACCTGGGAGGCCGGCGACCAGTGCCGTCCCCAGGACAAGCCGGGCACGGTCTTCCTCGCCGACTGGATCGTGCGCACGTACGGCGGCGTCCGAGGCGGCATCGGGCGGTCCTGCTCGTCGGCCACCTCCGAGCACGAGGAGGGCCGTGCGTTCGACTGGACCCTCGACGCCACGAGGAAGGCCGACCGGGTGCGCGCCCGGGCCTTCCTGGCGATGCTCCGCGCCACCGACAGGAAGCAGAACACCGATGCCCGGGCGCGGCGGATGGGCGTGATGTACGTCATCTGGAACGACCGGATGTGGGCCGCCTGGGACCGCTTCGCCCCGAAGGACTACCTCAGCTCGGGCTGCACGAAGGTCCGCACCTGCTCCACGACCCTGCGCCACCGCGACCACCTGCACCTCTCGCTGAGCCGTGCCGGTGGCCGGGGGGAGACCAGCTTCTACACCCGCCGGATGCCGCAGGACTGACGTCCGGGGGCACCCTCCTCTACTCGGGTGGTCCGGCGCGGGGTAGAACTGCGCGCATGCCTACCGCAGAGCACGACGTCGACCTCGGCCGCTCCGACCTCGAGGACCTCACCCGCAGCGACCTGATGCTGAGGGCCCGGGGTGCGGCCATCTCCGGTCGCTCGTCGATGTCGAAGAGGGAGCTCGTCGAGGCCCTGGCCCGTCGCCGCGAGGCCGTCCCGGCCGGGGCCGACGAGGGGCCCGGCGGGGGCGCGGGCACCTCCGGCGCGGCCACCGGGTCGCGCGTCGAGGCGTTCCGCAAGCTCGCCGAGGCCCGGGCCCGCGGGGAGATGGTCTTCCTGCCGCGCCACCTCAGCGGCCACGAGCGCCGGCGCCACGTGCGCCAGACGGTGCGCGAGGACCACGAGACGCGCATCGCCAACCGCAGCGAGGACGCCGAGGAGAAGTTCGACGAAGCTCGCACGCGTCGCTGTTCTCCTTCTTCCGCGGGACCTGCCTGCTGTTCTACCGCGACATGGCCGGCGAGGACGCCGAGATGCCCACCGTGCTCACCCTCGGCGACGTGCACCCGGAGAACTTCGGGGTGATGCCCAGCGCCGACGACGTGCCGATCTTCGGGGTCAACGACTTCGACGAGGCCTACTACGCGCCGTTCACCTGGGACCTCAAGCGCGGCGCGGTGGGCTTCATGATCGCCGCCGGCCGAGGAGGGTGGCCACGGTCGAGGCAAGCAGCGCAAGATCGCCGCCTCCTTCGTGCGCGGCTACGTGCAGGCGATGCGGGACTACGCCACCGACGCCACCGAGCAGCAGGGCCAGATGCGCGCAGGACAACGCGCCGAAGCTGATCCGCGAGCTGATCGAGGGCGCCCAGGAGGACGCTCGAAGTGGCTGGCGCGCAAGTACCACGACGAGTACCGCCGCGGGCTTCCGCGCCGACGACGAGCACGTGCCGATCACCAGCCGGGTCGAGGAGTTCCAGGAGGCGCTCGACCGGTTCGTGAAGGACAACGACATCGAGGTCCCCGAGCGCAGCCGGGGGATGCGGGTCAAGGACGTCTGCCAGCGGCTCGGGCAGGGCACGGCCTCGCTCGGCCTGCCGCGCTACTACCTGATGATCGAGGGCCCGCGCGGCGACGGCAAGGACGACGTCATGATGGAGTTCAAGCAGGCGCGTCGCTCCGCGCTGGCCGGCCTCGCGCCGCCCTCGGAGTACGTCCTGGACGGCAACGCCGAGCGGATCACCCACGCCCAGGGGGTGCACCTCGTGCGCGGCGACCGGTTCTACGGCGCCGTCGAGATCGACGGGCTCAGCTTCATGGTGCGCGAGCGCGCGCCGTACCGCGACGACATCGACCTCGAGGACCTGTCGACCAAGGACTGGAAGCGCTACGCCGAGATCTGCGGCGGCTCGCTGGCGCAGTCGCACGCACTGTCGGACGAGGCCGGCCTGGTCGACCACGACGTCGAGCCCGACGTCCTGGCCGCGATCGGCCCGGAGCAGCTCTTCGTCGAGGACATCGTGCAGTTCGCCGAGGAGGCGCTGACCCGGGTGCGCGCGGACCACGCGTCCTTCCGGGCCGACCACGAGCGGGGGGCGTTCAGCCAGGTGGACATGGTCTTCCGCTGACCTGGCCCCGGCCGGGCATGACGAGGCCCCTCCCTCGCACCGTGTGCGGGGGAGGGGCTTCTCGCGTGGAGCCCGGGGTGCGGCTCAGGCCTGCCAGTCCTGCGACCAGCCCTCGATGGCGCTGGCGGGACGGGTGTCCGGGCCGACGTAGGTCGCCGAGGGGCGGATCAGGCGCCCGGTGCGCTTCTGCTCCAGGATGTGCGCCGACCAGCCGCCGGTGCGCGCGCAGGTGAACATCGAGGTGAACATCGGCGAGGGCACCTCGGCGAAGTCGAGCACGATCGCGGCCCAGAACTCCACGTTGGTCTCGAGCACGCGGTCGGGACGGCGCTCGCGCAGCTCGGCCAGGGCGGCCTTCTCCAGGGCCTCGGCGACCTCGTAGCGGGGGGCGTGGAGCTCCTTGGCGGTGCGGCGCAGCACGCGGGCGCGGGGGTCCTCGGCGCGGTAGACGCGGTGGCCGAAGCCCATCAGCCGGTCGCCGCGGTCGAGCAGGCCCTTGACGTAGGCCTCGGCGTCGCCGGACTCCTCGACGTCGGAGATCATGCCGAGCACCCGCGACGGCGCCCCGCCGTGCAGGGGGCCGCTCATCGCGCCGATGGCGCCGGAGAAGGCCGCGCCGACGTCGGCGCCGGTCGAGGTGATCACGCGTGCGGTGAACGTCGAGGCGTTCATGCCGTGCTCGGCCGCGCTGGACCAGTAGGCGTCGATCGCGTGGGAGTGCCGGGGGTCGGCCTCGCCCTTCCAGCGGATCAGGAACTTGTCGGCGAGGGTCTCACCGGGTCGACCTCGCTCTGCGGGACGACGGGCTTGTCGAGGCCGCGGGCCGACTGGGCGGCGTAGGACAGCACCATGACCGCGACCCGCGCGAGGTCCTCGCGGGCCTGCGCGTCGGAGATGTCGTAGGTCTGGCCGAAGCCGAAGGCCGGCGCGAGCATCGCGATCGCGGCCTGGACGTCGACGCGGACGTCACCGGTGTGGACGGGGATGTTGTAGGCCTCGGCCGGCGGCAGGCCGGGGTCGTAGGAGCCGTCGATGAGCAGGCCCCAGACCTTCTCGAACGGCACGCGGCCGACGAGGTCCTCGATGTCGACGCCGCGGTAGCGCAGCGAGGAGCCCTCCTTGTCGGGCTCGGCGATCTCGGACTCGAAGGCGATGACGCCCTCCAGCCCGTGGTGTACCTCAGGCATGTGTCTCCTCCGTCGCGGCTGGCGCCACTCGTCCGGCATTGTGCCCGCACCCCCGCGGCCAGGTGACTCCTCGGTAGCCTCGCGATCATGAGCCGTGACCTGTCAGCCGCCCGCGAGGAGTACGCCCGCGGCGGTCTCGTCGAGGCCGACCTGCTCGCCGACCCGGTCGCGATGTTCGAGCGCTGGTACGACCAGGCCCGCGACGGCGGCGTGCACGAGCCGAACGCGATGGTGCTCTCCACCGCGAGCGCGCAGGGCCGGCCCTCGTCGCGGATGGTGCTGCTCAAGGGGGTCTCCGAGCGGGGGTTCGTGCTCTACACGAACCTCGCCTCGCGCAAGGGCGAGGAGCTGGCCGCCAACCCCTGGGCGGCGCTGCTCTTCCGCTGGCACGCCCTCGAGCGCCAGGTGCGCGTGGAGGGGCCCGTCGAGCAGCTCGGCGCGCGAGGAGGTCGAGGCGTACTTCGCCTCCCGGCCGCGCGGGTCGCGGCTGGGCGCGTGGGCCTCCCGGCAGTCGAGCACGGTCCCGGACCGGGCCGCGCTGGAGGCGTCGTACGCGCGGGCCGGGGCGCGCTTCCCCGGCGAGGTGGGTGCCGCCGACGACTGGGGCGGCTACCTGGTGCGCCCCGAGGTCGTCGAGTTCTGGCAGGGCCGGCCGAGCCGGCTGCACGACCGGCTGGTCTACGAGCGCGACGGCGCGTCCTGGACGACGCGCCGCCTCGCGCCCTGAGGCCCTGGCCGGGTCCGGGCTCAGCCCTTCCCGGGTGCGCGGGTGGGGCGGTCGACGCGGATCACCTCGGGCGGCAGGCCCCACTCGTTGCGGCCCAGTCGCGAGAGCGGCTGCAGCCGGCTGATCTCGGGGTGGTCGCCGTCCAGGGCGGCGTCGTCGACGTGGATGCCGACCACGCGGCCCAGGATCAGCCAGGAGTTGCCGAGCTCGTGGACCGCGTGCAGCACGCACTCCAGCGACGCGGGGGAGCGGTGACGCGCGGGGTGGCCACCGCGATGCCCGGCGTGGTGGCGATGCCGAGAGCGCGTCGGACTCGTCGACCCCGGCGTCGTAGGGCGCCGAGCGCCGTTGACGCCTCCAGCATCCAGCGCGGGGTGAGGCTGATCGTCATCTCGCCGGTCTCCTGCACGTTGCGCAGGGTGTCCTTGGCGCCGACGGAGGTCACCGAGACCAGGGGCGGGTCGACGCACGCGACGGTGAAGAACGAGTGCGGCGCCAGGTTGCCCACGCCGTCGGCGGAGCGGGTGGAGACCCAGGCGATCGGCCGCGGGACGACGATGCTGTTCAGCAGCGGGTAGGTCTCGACGTCGGGGTCGCTGGGGTCGAAGTGCATGCGCCCCATCCTGCCCGTCCCGCCGAGTGACCCCGCCCCGCGGGTCGAGCGGCCCGCGTCTGCCCGCCGAGGGGTCCGCCCTGGTCGGCCGAGCGGCCAGGTCCTGCCACGCGAGGGGTCTGCCTCGGGTCACACCAGGTTGCGAGTGAGTGCTCACTCATTTACCCTCGAACGCATGAGCCCCCGAGCCCCCCGGATGAGCGTGGCGGAGCGCCGCGAGTCCATCGTCGCCGCCGTCCTGCCGCTGGTCCGCGAGCGTGGCGTGCTGCCGAGCACCAGGGAGATCGCGCAGGCGGCCGGGGTCGCCGAGGGCACGATCTTCGGCGTCTTCGACGACAAGCGGGCACTGATGCACGCGCTCGCCGAGCACGCCCTCGCGCCGGCCGACGGCGGCCGGGCCTGGTGCGCGCCGCCGAGGCCGAGCCCGACCTCGCCGCCCGGGTCGCCCGGGTGACCACGCTGCTGCAGGAGCGGATGCGCACCGTCACGGCGGTGATGATGGCGATGCGTCCCCTGCTCGACGACGAGCGGGGATCGCGGCGCGAGGGCCCGCCGGAGTTCGTGGTCCGCGCCAACCGGGACCTGCTCGACCGCCTCACCGAGGTCTTCGAGATCGACCGCGACGCCCTGCGTGTCGAGCCGGCCCTGGCCGCCGCCCTGCTGCGCAGCGTCGTCTTCGGCTCCCACCACCCCGGCATGGCCACCTCGACGCCGATGAGCGCCGAGCAGATCGCCGACGCGCTCGTCGGCGGCGTCGCCGCCCGCCGCACGACGGCCGAGCAGGGCTCCGACCTGGGGGTGCCGTGCTGATCCGCCTGCTGCGCGAGCGTCTCGCGCCCTACCGCACCTGGCTGCTCGCCGTGGTGCTGCTGCAGCTCGGGGCCACGCTCGCCATGCTGTACCTGCCCAGCCTCAACGCCGACATCATCGACCGCGGCATCGCCCGCGGCGACACCGGCTACATCCTGCGCGTCGGCGCGGTGATGCTGGTGGTCTCGGTCGTGCAGATCCTCGGATCGGTCAGCGCCGTCTTCTTCGGCGCCCGCACCGCGATGGGCCTGGGCCGCGACCTGCGCGGAGCGCTGTTCCACCGCGTCGGCACCTTCTCCCAGCGCGAGGTCGCGCTCTTCGGGGCCCCGTCGCTGATCACCCGCACACCAACGACGTCCAGCAGGTCCAGATGCTGGTGCTGATGGGCTGCACCGATGGCCGTCCGGTGCCGATCATGATGATCGGCGGGATCGTGATGGCGATGCGCCAGGACCTCGGCCTGTCGTGGATCTTCGCGGCCGCCGTGCCCGTGCTCGTGGCCTGCGTCGGGTTCGTCGTCACGCGGATGGTGCCCAACTTCCGCCTGGCGCAGGCCCGCATCGACGAGGTCAACCGCGTCCTGCGCGAGCAGATCACCGGGCTGCGCGTGGTGCGTGCCTTCGTCCGCGAGCCGCACGAGACCGCCCGCTTCGCCCGCGCCAACGGCGAGCTGACCGCGGTCTCGATCACCGCCGGGCGCTGGATGGCCAGCCTGTTCCCGATCGTGATGCTCGTGGTCAACGTCAGCAGCGTCGCGGTGATCTGGTTCGGTGGCATGCGCGTGGACTCGGGCGAGATCCGGTGTGGGCGCACTGACCGCCTTCCTGGCCTACCTGATGCAGATCCTGATGTCGGTGATGATGGGCACCTTCATGGTGATGATGGTCGCCCGCGCCTCCGTGTGCGCCGACCGCGTCAGCGAGGTCCTCGACACCTCCTCCAGCGTGGTGCCCGCCCGCCGACCCGGTGCGCACGCACCTCGTCCCGGGCACGTCGAGCTCGACGCCGTGGCTTCGCCTACCCCGGCGCCGACGAGCCGGTGCTCCGCGAGGTCAGCCTGAGCGCGCGCCCCGGCCAGACGGTGGCCGTGATCGGCTAGACCGGGTCCGGCAAGTCGACGCTGGTCAACCTCGTGCCCCGCCTCTTCGACGCCACCGCGGGCACCGTGCGCGTCGGCGGCGTCGACGTGCGCCGTCTCGACCCGGAGGTGCTCTGGGCCCAGATCGGGCTGGTCCCGCAGCAGGCGTTCCTGTTCACCGGCACCGTGGCCTCCAACCTGCGCCACGGCCGGCCCGAGGCCACCGACGCCGAGCTGTGGGAGGCGCTGGAGGTCGCCCAGGCCCGCGACTTCGTCGAGGCGATGCCCGGGGGCCTCGACGCGCCGGTCGCCCAGGGCGGCAGCAACGTCTCCGGGCGGCCAGCGGCAGCGCCTGGCCATCGCCCGCGCGCTGGTGCGCCGCCCGGTGGTCTACCTGTTCGACGACTCCTTCTCGGCCCTCGACCTCGCCACCGACGCGCGGCTGCGCGCCGCCCTGCGGCCGGTGGTGCGCGACGCGACGGTGCTGTCGTGGCCCAGCGGGTCTCGACGATCCGCGACGCAGACCGGATCGTCGTGCTCGAGGACGGCGCGCGTGGTGGGTGACGGCACCCACGAGGCGCTGCTGGACGACAACCCGACCTACCAGGAGATCGTCGACTCCCAGCTGACCACGCAGGGGGTGCGGCGCATGAGCGAGCGTCAGCGGCCGCAGCGGCACCGAGCAGGGCGCCGGTCCGCGCGGGCGGCCGGCGACTGGTCGCACCGAGCGGATCGAGGGCCAGGGCGGCCCGGGCGCGGCCCGATGGGCGGCGGCATGGTCGGGCAGAAGGCGATGGACTTCGGGCCGTCAGCCAGGCGGCTGGTCGCCCGGCTGCGTCCCGAGCGCACCCGCGCCGTCGGCATCGTGGTGCTCGCCGTGGTCAGCGTCGCGCTGACCGTCCTCGGCCCGAGGCTGCTCGGCCGGGCCACCGACCTCGTCTTCGCGGGCTACTTCGGCCGGCAGTTCCCCGCGGCAGTCGCGCCAGCAGGCCCTCGAGCAGGCCCGCGTCGCAGTCCTCGGGCCTCGGCGACGTGCTCTCCGCGCTCGACTTCACCCCCGGCGTCGGCGTCGACTTCGGCGCCGTGGCGCAGGTGCTCCTCCTGGTCCTGAGGCTCTACGTGCCGCGGCGCTGCTCGGCTGGCTCCAGGGCTTCCTGCTCAACGACGTCGTCCAGGGCACCGTGCGCCGGATGCGCGCGGAGGTCGAGGACAAGATCCACCGGCTGCCGCTGACCTACGTCGACCGCCAGTCGCGCGGGGAGCTGCTCAGCCGGGTCACCAACGACATCGACAACGTCAGCCAGACCCTGCAGCAGACGATGAGCCAGCTGCTGACCTCGTTGCTCACGGTGGTGGCCGTGCTGTCGATGATGCTGTGGATCTCGCCGCTGCTCGCCCTGATCGCGGTCGTCTCGGTGCCGGTCTCGGTGCTGTGGCCCGCGCGGTGATGGCGCGCTCGCAGTCGCAGTTCATCGCCCAGTGGCGGCGCACCGGCGTGCTCAACGCCCACGTCGAGGAGACCTTCTCCGGCCACGCGCTGGTCTCGGTGCTCGGCCGCCGCGCCGCGGTCGAGAAGGCCTTCGCGGAGCAGAACGAGGAGCTCTACGACGCCTCGTTCCGAGCGCAGTTCCTCAGCGGGCTGATCATGCCGGTGATGATGTTCGTGGGGAACCTCAACTACGTGCTGATCGCCGTCGTCGGCGGCCTGCGCGTCTCCTCGGGCTCGCTGAGCGTCGGCGACGTGCAGGCGTTCGTGCAGTACGCCCGCCAGTTCACCCAGCCGCTGACCACCGTCGCCTCGATGACCAACCTGCTGCAGTCCGGCGTCGCGTCGGCCGAGCGGGTCTTCGAGCTGCTCGACGCCGAGGAGCAGCTGCCCGAGGCGCCGGCCGGGGCCGGGTGGGCCGAGGACCGCGACGGCGGTCCCGGTCGTGCGGGGAGCTGAGGGGCGCCGTGGCGTTCGAGCACGCCTCGTTCTCCTACGACCCCGCCGAGCCGCTGATCGAGGACCTCTCGCTGCGCGCGGAGCCCGGGCAGACGGTGGCCATCGTCGGCCCGACCGGCGCCGGCAAGACGACCCTGGTCAACCTCGTGATGCGCTTCTACGAGCTCGACGCCGGTCGGATCACGGTGGACGGCATCGACATCGCCGCCCTGCCCCGCGCCGAGCTGCGCGGCGGGATCGGGATGGTGCTGCAGGACGCCTGGCTGTTCGGCGGCACGATCCGCGAAAACATCGCCTACGGCCGACTCGGCGCGAGCGAGGAGGCGATCCTCGACGCGGCGCGCGCGACCTACGTCGACCGCTTCGTGCACTCCCTGCCCGAGGGCTACGACACGGTGATCGAGGAGAACGGCGGCAACCTGTCGGCCGGCGAGCGGCAGCTGATCACCATCGCCCGCGCGTTCCTGTCCGACCCGGCGCTGCTGATCCTCGACGAGGCGACCAGCTCGGTGGACACCCGCACCGAGCTGCTGGTCCAGCAGGCGATGGGCGCGCTGCGCGCCGATCGGACCTCGTTCGTCATCGCGCACCGGCTCTCGACCATCCGCGACGCCGACCTGATCCTGGTGATGGAGTCCGGGCGCATCGTCGAGCAGGGCACCCACGCCGAGCTGCTCGCCCTCGACGGCGCCTACGCGCGGCTGCACGCCTCCCAGTTCGCCGCCCCCGTCGCCTGACCTCCGTTCCGCCGTCGAGCGGTCCGCCTCAGCCCGCCGAGCGGTCCGCCTCAGCCCGCCGAGCGGTCCGGTTCGGTCGCTCGAGGGGTCGGTGTCGGGCCATCCACCACCCTCGGCGGTCGGCGTAGGTTCACCCCCATGAGCACCGACCGCCAGCAGCCCCCGTTCCGCGCCGACCACGTCGGCAGCCTGCTCCGGCCCCCGGCGCTGATCGAGGCCCGCGCCCGTCACGCCGCCGGGGAGATCGACGACGCGGCGCTGAAGCAGGCCGAGGAGGCCGGCATCGCCGAGGTGATCGCCCTCCAGCGCGACGCCGGGCTGCAGAGCGTGACCGACGGCGAGCTGCGCCGCACCGCCTGGCACATGGACTTCATCTACCGCCTCGGTGGCGTCAGCAGCACCGAGGAGAGGATGGCGGTCCACTTCCGCAACGCCGACGGCGACCTCGACTTCTCCTCCGCCGCACTGCAGGTCCACGACCGCGTGCGTCTCGAGGAGCCGATCTTCGCCGACGACTTCACGCACCTGCGCGAGGCGGCCGGCGAGCTGGCCCCGTCGCTGACGCCGAAGCTGACGATCCCCTCGCCGAACATGGTCCACTACCGCGGCGGGCGCGCCGCGATCGACGCGGACGTCTACCCCGAGCTGGGGCCGTTCTGGGACGACCTCGCGGCCGCCTACGCCGAGCAGCTGCACGCGATGCACGCACTGGGCTGCACCTACCTGCAGCTCGACGACACCAGCCTGGCCTACCTGAACGACCCGGCGCAGCGCGAGATGGTTGCCGCGCAGGGCGGCGACCCGGACCGTCAGCACGAGCGCTACATCCGCACCCTGAACGCCGCGATCGGAGGCCGTCCCGAGGGCCTGCACGTCACCACGCACCTGTGCCGCGGCAACTTCCGGTCCTCCTGGGCGGCCGAGGGAGGCTACGACTTCGTCGCCGAGGCGCTGTTCGGCGACCTCGACGTCGACGCCTTCTTCCTCGAGTTCGACGACGAGCGCTCGGGCGGCTTCGAGCCGCTGCGCTTCGTGCCACCCGGCAAGCAGGTCGTGCTCGGGCTGGTGACGACCAAGCGCGGCGAGCTGGAGGACAAGGACGCGCTGAGGCGTCGCATCGAGGAGGCGTCGAAGCACGTGCCGCTCGACCAGCTGTGTCTCTCGCCGCAGTGCGGGTTCTCCTCCACCGTCGAGGGCAACGACCTCAGCCTGGACGAGGAGAAGGCCAAGCTGGCCCTGCTCGTGGAGGTCGCCGACGAGGTCTGGGGCTGAGCGGGCGCGCCGCGCAGCGGACCCCTCGCCGCGCCGCAACGGACCTCTCGGTTGACGGGAACAGCCCGCTCGGCCGCCCGAGGCGGACCCCTCGGCGCACCAAGACGGGGCCGCGGGCCCCGGCTGGCTAAGACGGGCCGGTCGGCGGTCAGCCGGTGTTGCGCAGGCCCGCGGCGATGCCGTTGATGGTGAGCAGCAGCGCGCGCTGGAGGTCGGGGTCGGGGCTCGCTCGGCTCCGTCGGCGGCTGCTCGCGCACCCGGGCGAGCAGGGAGACCTGCAGGGCGTGCAGCGGCGCGAGGTAGGCGTCGCGGATCTCCAGGGTGCGCCGCAGCGTCGGCGCCGACTCCAGCAGCGCGGACTGGCCGGTCACCGCGCAGCACCTCGGCGACGGTGCGCTCGTGCTCGGCGCGGATGGCGTCGAACAGCGCCGGCGGCGTCCTCGGGCACCAGCGTGCGCACGTAGCGCGCGGCGATGTCGAGGTCGGTCTTGGCCAGCGTCATCTGCACGTTGGACAGGAAGGTGCGGAAGAAGGCCCACGAGCCGTACATCTCGCGCAGCGTGTCCCCGCGGCCCTCCTCTCGGGCGGCGGCCAGCCCGCTGCCCACGCCGAACCAGCCGGGGAGGATCATCCGCGACTGGGTCCACCCGAAGACCCACGGGATCGCGCGCAGGTCGTCGAGGCCGCCCTCGCCGCCGGGGCGCTTGGCCGGCCGGGAGCCGATGTTCATCTTGCCCAGCTCGTCGACCGGGCGTGGCGGCGACGAAGAACGGCACCAGCGCCGGGGTCGCGCACGAGCGCGCGGTAGGCCGCCTGGCCGGAGCCGGCGACCACGTCCATCGTGGCGTTCCAGCCCGTCGAGCACGTCGGCTGGGCAGCAGCGAGGTGCGGTGCAGCACCGACGCCTCGAGGACGGCCGCGAGCGCCTGCTCGAGGTTCTCCCGGCCCAGCTGGGGCAGGGTGTACTTGTCGGAGATCACCTCGCCCTGCTCGGTGATCTTGATCGGGCCGTCGAGGCTGCCGTAGGGCTGGGACAGGATCGCCTCGCCGGTGGGGCCGCCGCCGCGGCCGACCGAGCCGCCGCGGCCGTGGAAGAGCCGCAGTCACGACGCCGTGCGGCGCGCGACGTCGCGCAGGGCCCGCTGGGCGCGGTGGATCTGCCACTGCGAGGCGGCGATGCCGGCGTCCTTGGAGGAGTCGGAGTAGCCGAGCATGATCTCCTGCACGTCGCCGCGGGCGGCGACCACGCGGCGGTAGGCGGGGTCGCTGAGCAGGGCCTCGAGCAGCGGGCCGGCGGCCTCGAGCTCGGCGACGGTCTCGAACAGCGGGGCGAAGCCCGATCCGCGCGGTGGCCGGGGTGTCCTCGGTGCCGGGGTCGACCAGGCCGGCCTCGCGGGCCAGCACGACCACGGCGAACAGGTCGTCGACGTCGTGGGTCATCGAGACGATGTAGGTCTCGATGACCTCCGGGCCGTAGGTGTCCAGCGCCGTCGCGGATGGTGTCGAAGAGGTCGAGGACCGCGGCGGCGGGCCCTCGGGCCGCCGAGCCCGTGGCGCCCGGCGGTGCGCGCGACCAGCGGCCGGCGCCCGGCCATCTCGCGGGAGAGCAGCGCGGTGCGCGCGGGCCGGTCGAGGTCGGCGTAGGGCGCGTCGAGCTCGCCGAGGCGGTCGAAGAGCGCCGCGAGCGCCGCGTGGTGCTTCTCGCTGTGCTCGCGCACGTCGAGGGTGGCCAGGCCCAGCCCGAGCGCGGTCGCGGTGCGGATCAGGCGCAGCACGCCGCCGTCGGCGGTGAGGGTCGTCGCCGTCGGCGAGCATCGAGTCGCGCACCAGGCGTGAGGTCGGCGACCAGCTCGTCGAGGTCGTCGTAGTCGCGGCCGGGCTCGTGGGGGGTGCCGTCGGCGAGCCGGTCGCGGGTGCGCAGCAGGCGCACGCGCACGAAGCTGAGCTTGAGCCGGTAGGGCTCCTCGGCGTTGAGCCGGCGGATCGTGGCGTAGGTGATCGGCAGCGCCTCCGCGTCCTCCTCCAGGCTGGCGGCGAGCGCGTCGGCGACCTGCGACCACCCGGGTCGAGGAGGCCAGCTCGGCGAGCAGGTCCTCCACGGCGCGCACCAGCTCGCGCAGGCCGAAGTCGTGCTGCAGGCCGAGGACGTCGAGGGTGACGGCCGGGGTCACGTTGGGGTTGCCGTCGCGGTCGCCGCCGGCCCAGGTGCCGAAGCGCAGCGGGCGCGCGGTCGGCCGGCAGCGCGACGCCGATGCGCGGCCAGCGCCGCGGTCGAGCTCCTCCAGCAGGTCCGGGCACGACCTCGGCGGCCAGCGACTGCAGGTAGTAGACCGCCGTGCGGGCCTCGTCGGCGGGCTCGGGACGCTCGATGCGCAGCTCGTCGGTCTGCCACAGCAGGTCGACCAGCTCGGCGAGCCGGCGCTCGTCCGCGGGCCCGCTCGGCCGGGCGGCGGCGGGGGTCCTCGGCGGCCCAGGTCTCGGCGGCGATCTTCTGCAGCAGCCCGAGCACGGAGCGCCGGGTGGCCTCGGTGGGGTGCGCGGTGAAGACCGGGCGGTACTCCAGGCGCCCGAGCACCTCCTCGACCAGGTCCCGGTCGACGGTGCCGTCCTCGATCGCCGCGCCGATCCGCGCCGCCGTCGTCGGCGAGCGGGCCGCTCGCGCGGGTGGTCAGCTCCTGCCAGCGGTGCAGCTGCTCGGTGACGTTGACGAGCTGGAAGTAGGCCGTGAACGCGCGGGCCAGCACGATCGCCGTGGTGTCGTCGGACGCCGGCGAGCAGGTCGTGCAGCGCGGCGTCGTCGGGCTCTCGGGACAGCGCGCGGACCTGCTCGACCAGCGCCAGCAGCTCGGGGCCCTCGTGGCGGGTCAGCGCCTCACCGAGCAGGCGGCCGAGCTGGCGCACGGAGGCACGCAGGGCGGCGTGCTGGGCGTCGGAGCGCGACGCCGCCGGCGAACGTGCGCGACGTCGGGGTCGCGGCGGTCTGCGTCGATCATCTGCTCGGTGCTCAGCGGCTCGCGCCGCGGTGTGCTGCGGCTGGCGGAGGTCGTCATGGCGCACAGTGTGGCCCCTCGACGTGACGCCGGTGTTGCGCGTCCGTGCCCGGCGACCCCCCCGGGCCGGGAAACCTCTTGAACGCCGGCCCCCGCGGATCTACCGTGGCAGGACACGGAGAGGAGGTGGTCCTAAGAATGCATTCTTCCAGGACGAGTGAGGTGGCTGCGAGCTAGCAGCCTGGCATGCCGGCCGGTCCGATGACGGCCTCGGCTGCTGGCGAATCCACCGCAGCCACCCGGCCCGCAGGTGCCCCGGAAAGATGACGTCCATCCGGGGGCGGCGGCACCGGCTCCGGACGAGCCGCGCGCCCCGACACCTGCGGGCCGTTCTGCGTCTGGAGGCGTCTCGTCGCGGCGATCCTGGCCGCGGCGCGTGTCGGATTCCCAAGGGACGGCGGGACCTCCGCACCTCCCGTGGCGAATCCGCGCCGGGGACTGCGGACGTCCCTCGATCCCGTGGGAAACCGGCACCCCAGCTGCCGACACCCCCGGGAGCATGCTCCTCCGGGCAGCGTCGGCGGCGCCTCAGAGCCGCTTGACGAAGATGTGGTCGGCGGCCTCGGGGTGGACCTCGGCGGTCTCGCCGCCGGAGCCGACGAGGACGCCCTCGTGCGGTCGAGGCCACCGTGACGGTCTTGTCCGGCAGGGCGCCGACCCGGCGCAGCGCGCTCATCAGGGCCTCGTCCTTCTGCATCTCCTCGGAGATCCGGCGCACCAGCACCCGCGACTCGGCCTCGCCGGCCACCGCGGACAGCGGCTCGACCCCGACCATGAACCCCTCGGCGGACCGCGGTCTCGCCAAGCTCGTCGAGGCCGGGGATCGGGTTGCCGTAGGGCGACTCGGTGGGGTGGTCGAGCAGCTCGAGGAGGCGTCGCTCGACGGTCTCCGACATCACGTGCTCCCAGCGGCACGCCTCCTCGTGGACGAGCTCCCAGTCCAGGCCGATGACGTCGATCAGCAGGCGCTCGGCGAGGCGGTGCTTGCGCATCACCCGGGTGGCCAGGCGCCGGCCCTCGTCGGTCAGCTCGAGGTGGCGGTCGCCCTCGACGGTGAGCAGGCCGTCGCGCTCCATCCGGGCCACGGTCTGCGAGACGGTCGGGCCGCTCTGGTGCAGCCGCTCGGCGATCCGGGCGCGCAGCGGCACGATGCCCTCCTCGTCCAGCTCGTAGATGGTCCGGAGATACATCTCGGTGGTGTCGATGAGGTCGCTCACCCGACCATTGTGTCGCATCGTGGCCACCCGGCCGCGGTCGCGGTCGGGGGTCAGGGCGCGGTCGGTGGCGCGCTGGCACAGCGACGGGCGATGAGCTGCCGTGATGTGGTTCCGCCGCGACCTCCGCCTGGGCGACAACCCCGCCCTGCTCGAGGCCGCCGCCGAGGGCGACGGTGCTGCCGCTGTTCGTCCTCGACCCCGCGCCTGTGGGGGCCGGCCGGGCCCGCGCGGCAGGCCTACCTGTGCGCCTCGCTGCGCGCGCTGGACGCCTCGCTGCGCCAGCGGCACACGTCGCTGTCGGTCGTGCGCGGCGACCCGGTGCGCCGCGTCGTGCTGGCCGCCCGCGAGGTCGGCGCACGGAGGTGCACGTCGCGGCCGACTACGGCCCCTACGGCCGGCGTCGCGACGAGCAGGTCGAGCAGGCGCTCGGCGAGGCCGGCATCGAGCTGGTGCGCACCGGCTCGCCGTACGCCGTGGCCCGGGCCGGGTCGATCAACGGCTCGGGCGAGGCCTACAAGGTCTTCACGCCGTTCTCCCGGGCCTGGAGCGAGCACGGGTGGCGGGCGCCGGTCGACGCCCCGAGCGGCGGGTCCTGGCTCGTCACCTCGAGGACGCCCGGCGACCTCCCCGACCCGGCGGACCTGCCCGACGGGCCTCGAGCTGCCCGAGGCCGGCGAGCGGGCGGCGCTGCGCCGCTGGCACGACTTCCTCGACCGGGTCGAGCGACTACGACGACGACCGCGACAAGCCCGGCGTCGACGGGCACCTCGCGGATGTCGCGTGCACCTGAAGTGGGGCGAGATCCACCCGCGCACGATGCTGGCCGACCTCGCCGGGCGCTCGGGCCCGGGCGTCGGCGACCTACCGCACCGAGCTCGCCTGGCGCGAGTTCTACGCCGACGTCCTGGCCCGGCGCCCCGAGACCGCGCGCGAGTACTACAAGCCCGAGTTCGCCGCGATGGCCTACGACGAGCCCGGCGACCGCAGCTGCGAGCCTGGCAGGAGGGCCGCACCGGCTTCCCGATCGTCGACGCCGGGATGCGCCAGCTGCGGGCCACGGGGTGGATGCACAACCGGCTGCGGATGATCATGGCCAGCTTCCTGGTCAAGGACCTGCACCTGGAGTGGCAGCACGGCGCCCGGCACTTCATGCACTGGCTCGTCGACGGCGACCTGGCCTCCAACAACCACGGCTGGCAGTGGACCGCCGGCAGCGGCACCGACGCCTCGCCGTTCTTCCGGGTCTTCAACCCGACCACGCCAGGGCCGCAAGTTCGACCCCGACGGCGCCTACATGCGCCGCTGGGTGCCCGAGCTGCCGACGTCGACGCGTGCCCGACCCGCACGAGCCGACCGCCGACGTGCGCGAGCGCGTGGGCTACCCGGCGCCGATGGTGGACCACAAGGCCGAGCGTCTCGAGGCCCTGGACCGGTACCGGCAGGTCACGGGCTGAGCGCGCCGCCGGCCCTGGCTAGGATCGTCACCATGGCTGGTTTGAACGATCCAAGCAGCGCGACGGGCCCGTGGTGGCGGCACGCGGTGATCTACCAGGTCTACCCGCGCAGCTTCGCCGACTCCGACGGTGACGGCGTGGGCGACCTGCCCGGGATCACCTCCCGGCTGCCCTACCTGCGCGACCTCGGCGTCGACGCGGTGTGGCTCTCGCCGTTCTACCGCTCCCCGCAGCACGACCACGGCTACGACGTCGCCGACTACCACGACGTCGACCCACTCTTCGGCACCCTCGCGGACGCCGACACCCTGCTCGCCACCGCCCACGACCTCGGCCTGAAGGTCATCGTGGACCTGGTGCCCAACCACACCTCCGACGAGCACCGCTGGTTCCAGCAGGCGCTGGCGGCCGGCCCGGGCAGCCCCGAGCGGGCCCGCTACCTGTTCCGCGAGGGCCGCGGCGAGGACGGCGCCGAGCCGCCCAACAACTGGAGCTCCGTCTTCGGCGGCGCGGCCTGGACCCGCGTCGAGGACGGGCCAGTGGTACCTGCACCTGTTCGACCCCACCCAGCCCGACCTGGACTGGCGCAACCCCGAGGTCGGCGACATGTTCGTCGAGGTGCTGCGGTTCTGGCTCGACCGCGGCGTCGACGGGTTCCGCGTCGACGTCGCCCACGGCCTGGTCAAGGAGGAGAGCCTGCGCGACCAGGCGGTCGCCGAGGGCGAGCGCCCCGACAGCGAGTCGATGGCGTCGGCCGGCGGGTCGTCGATGGTCGAGCGGACCCTGCGCGACGAGCCGATGTGGGACCAGCCCGAGGTGCACGAGGTCTACCGGCGCTGGCACGAGGTGCTGGCCGAGTACGACGGCGACCGGATGACCGTGGCCGAGGCCTGGACCCAGACACCCGAGTCGATGGCCGACTTCGTGCGCCCCGACGAGATGAGCCAGGCCTTCAACTTCGCCTGGCTGCTGGCCGACTGGTCGGCGCGCGACTTCGCCCACGTCGTCACCGGCTCGCTGGAGGCCGTGGGCCGGGTCGGCGCGCTGCCGACCTGGGTGCTGTCCAACCACGACGTCCCCCGCCACGTCACGCCGCTACGGCGGCGGCGAGCGAGGCCTCGCCCGTGCCCGGGCGGGCACGCTGGCCATGCTGGCGCTGCCCGGCTCGGCCTACCTCTACCAGGGCGAGGAGCTCGGCCTGGAGCAGGTCGACGTCGCTCCGGCGGACCGCCAGGACCCGTCCTGGTTCCGCACCGGCGAGGGCGGCCGCGACGGTTGCCGCGTGCCGATCCCGTGGAGCGGCGACGCGCCCCGTACGGGTTCGGTCCGGGGGAGGGCCAGCCCTGGATCCCGCAGCCCGAGGGCTGGGGCCCGCTCAGCGTCGCCGCCCAGGAGCAGGACCCGCGCTCCACGCTGGCCTTCTACCGCGCGGCGCTGGCTGCCCGCCGCGAGCACGTGCTCGGGCTGCCCGACGAGGTCACGGTGGCCGTCGAGGGCGAGGTGCTGCACCTGACCCGCGGCGACCTGCAGGTCCTGGTCAACTGCGGCACCGACGAGGTGCCGCTGCCCGCGGGCCGGGCGGTCGCGGCCAGCGTCGAGGTCGACGGCGGCGTGCTGCCGCCCGACGCCGCGGTGTGGCTGCGCGGCTGAGGCGCCCGGGGCGTCACGGGCGTCACGGGCGCCAGGAGCGTCAGGGGCGTCAGGCGCGCACGGTGGTGGCCGGGCGCGCCGCGTCGATCGTGGCGTTGTAGCGGGCGAGCTCGTCGGCGAAGGCGACGAGCTCGCCGTCGCCCCACTCGCCGAGCACGCCGTCGAACCAGGCGCGGCGGTGCTCGTCGACGTCGGCGAGGCGGCGGGCGCCCTCGCGACTGACCGAGATCAGGGTGGCGCGTCCGTCCTCGGGGTCGGGGCAGCGGTCCACGAGACCGAGGTCGAGCAGGTGCTGCACGTGACGGCTGACGGCGCCCTTGTCGATGTCGAGGGCCTCCACCAGCGAGGAGGCCCGCAGGGGGCCCTGCTCGGCGAGGTGGGTGAACATCCAGTACGACCCCGGCTGAAGCTCGGGGTGGACCTCGCGGCTGCGCTCGCCCACGACCCGCTTGAGCCGGCGCACCAGCACGCTCAGCTCGCGCTCGAGGCGGCGGGTGGCGTCGGCCCGGGTGCTCATCGCGTGCGCTCCTGGTCCTCAGTCGGGGTCGCGGTCTGCTCCGCCACGGTACCGGCCGGCTGCTCGGGAGCGGCCGCGGTCGCGGCCCGGGTCTCGTCGGCGGCGGCCACCGGGGTCGCCGCGGGCTCGTCGGCGGCGTCGATCGTGGTGCGCAGCGGCACCTCGCGGATGGCCAGGATGCAGATCAGGGCGATCACGGCGAACGGCACCGAGACCAGGAAGATGTGGCCGGTGGCCTGGCCGAACGCCTGCTCGTAGAGCGAGCGCACCGGCGCGGGCAGCGTGCTCAGGTCCGGGATGGTGCCCCCGCTGGACTGGCGCGAGGCGTCGATGCCGAGCCGGGCCAGGCCGGCGGCCAGCGAGTCGCGCACCTGGTGCCCGAGCAGGGCGCCCAGGGTGGAGACGCCGACGGCGCCACCCATGGTGCGGAAGAACGCGACGGTGGCACTGGCCGCGCCCATGTCGGACTGCGGGGTGTTGTTCTGCACCGCGAGCACCAGGTTCTGCATCGTCGCGCCGATGCCGAGGCCGACCAGGGCCATGTAGACGCCGACGACCCACAGCGGGGTGGTGGAGTCGACCAGGCTGAGCAGCGAGAAGCCGACCACGACCAGCAACGAGCCACCGACGAGGTAGCGCTTCCACACGCCGGTGCGGCTGATGACCCGCCCGATCACGATGCTGGAGACGAGCAGGCCGCCGACCATGGCGATCGACATCAGCCCGGCCTCGGTGGGCGACATCCCGCGGGAGAGCTGGAAGTACTGGCTCAGGTAGACCGTCGAGCCGAACATGGCCACGCCGATCATGGCCGAGGCGACGACGGCGAGCACCGTGGTGCGGTCGCGGAAGAGGCGGATCGGGATGATCGGCTCGCGCGCCACGCGGGCCTCGACGAAGATCGCGGCCGCGATGACCACGACGCCGAGGGCGACCAGGGCGCCGCTGGTGAGCGAGAGCCAGTCGTACTGCTTGCCGGCCAGGGAGACCCACACGAGCAGGGTGCTGACGCCGCCGACGATCAGGGTGGCGCCGAGGTAGTCGATGGAGACCTCGCGGCGCACGACCGGCAGGTGCAGGCGGCGCTGGAGGACGACGAGCGCGGCGGCCGCGATCGGGATCGGGACGAAGAAGCAGCCGCGCCAGCCCAGGGGGCTGTCCACGATCACGCCGCCGATGAGCGGGCCGCTGACCGTGGCCAGGGCGAAGACCGCGCCGATGTAGCCGGAGTAGCGGCCGCGCTCGCGCGGGCTGACCAGGGAGGCGATGACGACCTGCACCAGCGCGGTCAGGCCGCCGACGCCGACGCCCTGCAGCGCGCGGGCGCCGATCAGCACACCCATGCTGGGCGCGGCGGCGGCGATCAGCGAGCCCACGGTGAAGATGACCAGGGCCGACTGGACCAGCATCTTCTTGCTGTACAGGTCGGCGAGCTTGCCCCACACCGGCGTCGTGGCCGTCATGGTCAGCAGGGTGGCCACGACGACCCAGGTGTAGCCGGTCTGGGTGCCCCGGAGGTCGGCGACGATGCGCGGCAGCGCGTTGGTGACCACGGTGCTGGAGACCATCGCCACGAACATCGCGAGCAGCAGGCCGCTGAGGGCCTCGAGGACCTCGCGGTGGCTCATCCGGCCCTGGGCCTCGACGGGGGCGGCGGGCGGGGTCGGTTCACCGCCCCCGGTCTCGGAGGTGGACGGGTCGACGAGCTGGGTCACGGCGGGTTCTCGCTTCACGGGGGAGAGAAGGTTGTCGAGGACAACTTAATCGAGAAGGTTGCGATCGTCAACCAATGAGAGCGAGGTCACGCCGTCGCGACGGCACCCGCGCAGCCCGGGGCGCGCCGCTCGAGGAGGTCGTGCAGCAGGTCGCTGCACCCCGTCTCCAGGGCGTGGGTCGCGAGGTCGTCGCCCCGGGTGGTGCCGCGGTTGGCCACCACCACCGGGATCGCGGCCCTGACCGCGCGCCGCACGAAGCGCAGCCCGCTCATCACCGTCAGGCTCGAGCCCACCACGAGCAGCACCCCGGCGGGCGCCGTGGGAGTGGCGGCGAGGGCGTCGACGGCCTCGAAGCAGCGCCGCACCCGCGGGGTGGGCACGTTCTCCCCGAAGAACACCACGTCGGGCTTCAGGGTGCCCCCGCACGTGGCGCAGGCCGGGACGGCGAACCCGGCGGTGTCCTCGAGCGCGACGTCGCCGTCGGGGCGGGTGGCCGCGCCGCGGTGCTGCTCGGCCCAGGCCGGGTTGAGCGCGTCCATCCGCCGGTGCAGGTCGGCGCGCGAGGTCACCTCCCGGCAGGCCAGGCACACCACGTCGGCGATCCGGCCGTGCAGGGCCACCATCCGCCGGGTGCCGGCCCGCTCGTGCAGACCGTCGACGTTCTGGGTGATCAGCAGCCGTGGGTCGAGGGCCGCGAGCGCCCGGTGGCCGGGGTTGGGCTCCGCGCGGCGCATCCGCCCCCACCCCAGGTGGCTGCGGGCCCAGTAGCGCTGCTGGGCGGCCAGGCCCGAGACGAACTCCTGGTAGGTCATCGGCGTGCGCGAGGGCGCACCCGGGCCGCGGTAGTCGGGGATGCCGGAGTCGGTGGACAGCCCGGCCCCGCCGAGCACGACCAGGTCGCGCTCGGCCATCAGGTCCAGCGCCCGCTCGCGCTCGCGGGGGTCGGCGCTGCGCCGGCCGGGGCTCGGCTCGGTGGCGGCGAGGGGCGCCCGGACCCTGCTCACGGGACCGGACGGACGGGCGCCGGCCGGGTCGGGCCTCATCGGGCGTAGCGCAGCGCGGCCCGGGCGCGGGCCTTGTCGGCCTCGACCCCGCGGTCGCGCGGCGGTGCGGTGGTGACCAGGGCGTCGAGCAGCTCGCGGGTGGCGCGAGCGACCTCCTCGACCGCGGCGGCGACGGCGGCCTCGTTGGCCCGGGAGGGTCGGGCGGTGCCGCTGACCTTGCGCACGTACTGCAGCGCGGCCGCGGCGACCTCGTCGTCGGTGGCCGGCGGCGCGAGGTTCTGGAGCGGGCGGATGCTGCGGCACATGCCAGCGAGGGTACGCGCGGCCGGGTGGTCGCGGCAGTGCCACGATGACGCCATGGCTGACCCCGGCGGACCCCCGCGCCTCGACCTCGTCCTGTTCGGCGCGACCGGCTTCACCGGAGGCCTGGCCGCCGAGTACCTCGCCCGCTGCGGCCCCACCGGGCTGCGCTGGGCGCTGGCCGGGCGCAACCCGGAGAAGCTGGCCGCCGTGCGGGAGCGCCTCGTCGCGATCGACCCCGCCCTGGGCGACCTCGAGCTGCTCGTCGCCGACGTCACCGACCCCGCCTCCCTGGCCGACGTCGCCCGCCGTGCCCGGGTGGTGGTGACCACCGTGGGGCCCTACCGCCACCACGGCGAGCCGCTCGTCGCCGCGTGCGCCGAGGCCGGCACCGACTACGTCGACCTCACCGGCGAGCCGGAGTTCGTCGACACCATGTACCTCGCCCACCACGCCACCGCCGTGCGCACCGGCGCCCGGATCGTGCACGCCTGCGGCTTCGACTCGGTGCCCCACGACCTCGGCGCGATGTACACCGTCGAGCAGCTGCGCGCCTCGGGCCCGGTGAGCGTGCGGGGCGTGGTCCGCGCCGGCGGCGCGTTCTCCGGCGGCACCTTCCACTCCGCCGTCGACGCCGCCTCGCGCACCCGGCAGGCCGGTCGCGCGCGGGCCGCGCGGCGCCGGGCCCAGGGCGAGCCCGAGGGCCGCACCTCCCGCGCGGTCTCCGCCAAACCCCACCGCGACCCCCTGCTCGGCTACTGGCTGGTCCCGATGCCGACCCTCGACGCCGACGTCGTGGCTCGCAGCGGGATGGCGCTGGAGTCCTACGGACCACGGTTCCGCTACGCCCACTACGCCGGCACGAAGACGCTGCGCTGGGCTCTCGGTGGCGGGGCCGCCGTCGCCGCGGTCGGTCTCGCCGCCCAGGTGAGACCCCTCCGCTCGCTGCTGCTCGGGCGCGTCGCCCAGGGCGAGGGCCCCGACGAGACCCGCCGTGAGCGGTCCTGGTTCACAGTGGACTTCGTCGGCGAGGGCGACGGCCGCACCATCCACACCCGCGTGCGCGGCGGCGACCCGGGCTACGGCGAGACGGCCGTGATGCTGGTGGAGTCCGCGCTGTGCCTGGCGCTGGACGACAACCCGGTGACCGCCGGGAGCGTGACCACCGCCCAGGCGATGGGGAGCAACCTGATGGCGCGCCTGCAGGGGGCCGGGATCACCTTCGAGGTCGTCGTCTGAGCCGTGCCCCGCCGGCGTGCGCGACGCCCCAGGAAGGCGTCGGGAGGGTGCTGACCGGGCTGTGAGCGTCGGCGTTAGCGGAGGAGCGCGGGCCACCCGCCGTGCCCGCCGACGGGTCGGCCTGGGCTGCGGTGGACGGGGGTACGACGCCATCCCTGGGCCGTGGACCCAGGGATGGCGTCGTGGTGCCGTGGCCGTGGAGCGCTCAGTTGCCCTCGGTGATCTCGACACTGACCGCCTGGACGGCCAGCTCGTTCTCGTAGTCGGCGTACAGGGCGTCGTCGAGGTCGACGCCGAGGTCGGACTCGACATCGAGGAGGACGAACTCGACGACGGTCCCGGTGACGCTGACCTCGTCGTCCTCCTCGACGTCAGGCGCGTCTGCTCCGAACACCAGGGTGCTGTCGCTGCCGACGGTGAAGGAGCCGGCCGAGCGGCGCTCCTGCACCTCGCCGTCGATGGTGACGGTGTCACCCGCGATCAGGTCTGCGTTGCCGGCTTCCTCGGCGTTCTCCACGGCGGTGTCCTCGCTGCCGCAGGCAGCCATGGACAGTCCGACCACGGCGGTGAGGGACAGGGCAGAGATGCGGTTCTTGAGACGCATGAGGGTATTCCTCCTGGTTGTCGAGTGGGGCTGGAAGCCGAAAGGCCATGCCTGCCTCTCCATCGGCTTCGTGTTCGCCCGTGCTCGCCCAACCTGCTGCGCGGGGGACGCCGACCCAAGCCCTCGCCGCAGAGGTCATCAGGCCGTCACAGCCTGTCGCGGTCTCCACACGCCTGCGCACCCTCGCCGACCCCACAGGCGTCGCACCGCTGGTGCAGCCCGGTCGGGCGGGCCGGCGCGGGTCGGCGCGGGTCGGCCGCAGCCGGAGGCGCGAGGCGGGCCGTCATCTGATGACAGCGATGTTGCGGTCCTCGACACCGAGCCGGTCCCACCGGGGCGGTGGCCGACGCCAGTCCCCACGGCCCGTCGTCCCGGACGGGGACCGTCTCCGGCGTGGCCGCCAGGGGTTCGTGTCCCCCGCCAGTCAGGCCAGGTCGAGCCGACGGAGTCGGCGGGGCTCCTCGATTGCCACCGAGGAGGACTCCCGAGGGCGTACGAGGCGCGGAGGGCAACCGGTTGTTCGTCAGCTGCGGCTGGGGTTCAGTGCCGCTCCGGTGCGGATCAACGCCCCGCCCCAGCTCGTCTTCTTCGACCTCCGTGCCGCCACCCCCACGACCTGACCGCCCGCGCGCGGGCTGCGGCCGTTCGCCTACCCGCTCACCGAGCGGTCCGTCGTGGCCAAGGGTGGTCCGGTGGCGTCACTCGTCGCTCTGGTCCTGGAGGACCTCGATCTCGGTAGCGGCGATGGCGACCTCGCCCTCCGACTCCTGGAAGAAGGTGTCGGGTTCGTCGAACAGGTCGTCCGCGGCGACGCCGAAGTCGTTCTCGAAGGAGTCCCGGCGGACCGTCGTCACCGTCCCGGAGACCCGGACGACGTCGTTGCGCTGGAGGCCGTCGGGCGGCGTCGTGGCCAGCACGGCCATGGAGGGCCCCGTGTCGCCGGCGACACGGAACGCGCTGCCCACCCCGCGCTGGGTGATGAGCTCTGAGATCTCGGCGCTGACGGTGACGTCCTGCCCGACGAGCGCCGACTTCTCCTCGTCCGTCAGCTCCGCGCTGGCGTCGTTCTCGATCTCCTGGAGGTCCTCGGTGGTGACCTCACCGGCCTCCGGTCCCGCCGAGTCGCTGCACGAGGTCATCGCGCCCAACGACGCGGCGATCGCCAACGAGGCGACCACCGTCCGCACCGGTCGCCGCTTCATTCGATCTGAGCCCATCGTTCGGTACATGTGCCTGGTCCTCCATCAGCTGGGTGGTCGTGTGGTTTCCCTCCCCCAACGGGACGCCGAGACCCGGGCGGTGGGAACCCGTCGCCGTCAAGGGTCATCAGGCCGTCAAGGAACGTGCGGCCCGCGTCACGCGGTGACCCGCGGTGGCCCGAGCTCGGAGAGGTCCCCCGGGGGGTGTGCCCTATCGGGACACCGGTCATGCGGTGTCGTGCATCGTGCTGCTGGGCCCCATGCGGTGCGATCGGATGGCGATCGGGTGCGCCGAGGGCCCAGGGCAGGAGGGGCGGGCGGCCTCGCCGCCCGCCCCTCCCTCTATGCCGGACGAATGATCACTCGCCGGCCTGGTCCTGGAGCACCTTGACCTCGGAGGCTGCGATGGCGATGTCGCCCTCCGTCTCGTCGAAGAAGGCGTCGGGGTCGTCGAACAGCTCGTCCTCGGCGATGCCGAAGTCGTCCTCGAAGGAGTCCCGGGTGACCTCCTTGACCGTGCCGGTGATCTGGACGACGTCGTTGGCCTGGAGGCCCTCGGGCGGCGTCGTGGCCAGGACGGCCACCGACGGCCCTGAACCACCGGCGACACGGAACGCGCTGCCAACGTCACTGTTGGTGATCAGCTCGGAGATCTCGGCGCTGACGGTGACCTCCTGGCCGACCAGGGCGGCCTTCTCCTCGTCCGTCAGCTCCGTACCGGCGGCCGCGCCGCTGGCCGGGTCCGCGCCCTCGAGGTTACCGACGCGCTCCTCCAGCGCGCCCAGGTCCTCCTGGATCTGCGTGAGGTCGTCGGTGGTGACGCCGCCAGCCTCCGGTCCCGCCGAGTCGCTGCACGAGGTCATCGCGCCCAACGACGTGGCGAGCGCCAGCGAGGCGACCACCGTCCGCGCCGGTCGCCGCTTCATTCGATCTGAGCCCATCGTTCGGTACATGTGCGTGTTCCTCCATCAGCTGGGTGGTCGTGCGGTTTCCCTCCCCAACGTGACGCCGAGACCCGGGTGGTGGGAACCCGTCCCCGTCAAAGGTCATCAGGCCGTCAAGGAGACGTCACCGTTCGTGTCACGCCGTGACCATCCGGTCATCTGAGGGGCCCGGCGGGCTCGGGCCGCTACCGGGCCCGTCGAACCGCGGCCACCACACCGCTGGGGCCCGAAGGGCGGAGAGGGGGGCCCTTCAGCGAGGGTCGTCGCGTCACCGCGTGCCGCCGACCTGTCCCGTCCGGGCCGCTACGGCCGGGTGTCCGCGGCACTCGGCGGGTCAGGCTGACGAGGCGTCGGGTGACGCGACAAGCGACCCCGCGGGAGCCACTGAGGAGAAGTCCGATCGGCGCACGGAGCTGGCGGTGAGCCCCTGGTCCGTGGGCAGCTCGATCGACTCACCGTTGTACGTCATCCGGACCAGGCCCCGGGGCTGTGGCTCCGTCGCGGTCCACACCAGCTGCGCGGTGGCCAGCAGCTGCAGGTCACCGTCGACCTGGGTGAACTCCACGGGCACCTCGATGATGACCGGGGCACCAGGCGCCTGGGGCGACGGCGCCTGCTCCACCACGAAGTCTCCGGGCACCACCGCCGTCGTCACCCCGTCCGCCCCCTCCAGCAGGGTCGGGCCCTCGGCCAGGAGCTCGATCAGTGACCGCACGGTGGTGTCCTCGGTCGTCCGCGTCACCGATTCCAGGCGCCCGTCGCGGACGAGGTAGACGCGCACCGCGTTCACCCCGTCCGGGGCCGATGTCGGGTTGATGGGCGTGGGCCGCTCCTTCAGGAGCACCGGGTCGTCCTGCAGCGGGACCCCGCAGCCGGTGACGAGAAGCACCGTCGCCAGCAGGCCCGCGGTGGCGCGCGCTCGTGCACGGGTCAGCATCGCAGCGTCACCGTCGAGCGTGAGTGGGGCAGCCGGACGACGAAGCGGGCGCCGCCGTCGGGGCGGTTCTCGGCCGTGACCGTGCCCTCCAGGAGGCGCACGTGCTGGGCGACGAGGGCCAGGCCCAGACCGGCGCCGTCGGTGGACCCGCGTTCGCTTCCTCGACCCCGGGAGAAGCGCTCGAAGATCCCTTCGAGCTCGTGGCTCATCAGGCCAGGGCCGGAGTCCTCGACAGCCAGGCTGACCTCGTCCGCGGTGGCGTCGACGACCACCCGGTGCAACCCGTGACCGTGGCGGTCGGCATTGTCGACCAGGTTCATCAGCACCCTGACCAGGCGCCTCTTGTCGCCGCACACGAGGGCCTCTGCCCCGGTCGCTGTCACCTCCAGTCGTGCCAGCAGCTGCGCGGGCAGGGCTCGGCGCGCGAGCTCGGCGAGGCGGAACTCGACCAAGGTGAGCTGGTGGCTGCCGGCGTCGGCGCGGGAGATCTCCAGCAGGTCCTGGACCAGGCGCTCGAAGCTGTCGACCTCGGCCTGCAGCAGGTCGAGGCCCTCCCGACCCTCGGGGGCCAGCGAGCCACGGTACCGGTCCATGAGCTGGACGGTGTTGACCATCGTGGTGAGGGGGCTGCGCAGCTCGTGGCTCACGTCGGCGGCGAACTTGGCGTCCCGCTTCACCCGTCGCTCGAGGGCGTCGGCGGTCGTGTTGAACGACTCGGCGATGGAGCGCAGCGCGGGGTCACCCCGCGCGTCCAAGCGGGCGCTGACGTCACCGCGTGCGATGGCGGCCACCGCCGCGGCGACCTGTTCCAGCGGACGCAGCGCCGGTCGCATCACCCACCACCCCAGCTCCATGGTGACGAGGGGGGCCAGGATCCCGCCGACGAGGAGGACGAGGCTCAGGGTCCGCAGCGTCTGGTCGAGCTGGTCGAGGGGGAATACCTCGAAGTACGCCCCGCCCGCGTCATCGATCGGCAGCCCGACGACCAAGGCCGGATGCCCGGCCACCTCGACGCGCTGGGCGTACGGGCGACCCCGGTCGACGCTCGCGACCAGCGCGGCGGGGATGCTGCTGCGGCTGACCGTCAGGTCATCGGTGAACCACTCGTCCTCCTCGGTGCGCAGCAGCGAGGTCGAGGAAAGCTCGCGCGGCAGACGTGCGAGCACCTGGGGAGGGGAGGAACCGGGGACGCGCCAGTCGCGGGTCACCTGCTCGAGGTTGGACAGCGACTGCCCCACGGCTGACTCCGTTCGCTGGCTGAGCAGGTAGCCCGCCACACTGACCCACACCGCGGTGCTGGCCAGCACCGCCAGCATCGTGGCTACGAGGCCGAACAGGAGCGTGGCACGGGCTCGTATCCCCAGCAGCCCCAACCAGGTGCGGGTCCGGTTTCGCCCGCGGTGGAGCCGCGAGTGCAGTACGTCCGGTCCCGCGGCCACCGGGTGAGTCTCCCGCACACCCGTCGCGAACAGAACCAGGTCCCGCGCCGCCACCGAATCGTCATCTCGTGGACCGGCGGCGGGGACCGGCACGGCCGCTGGTTTGCGGTCTCGTGACGATCGGCGACCGCCCGCTACCGGATCTCGGCGGTGTCACGAGCGACCGCACTCGTCCGCCCTTCTCGTGGCGCCCGGGGTGAGGGCCTGGCCCTACCTGATCTCCTCCGCGACCGCCGAGCGGATCCGGTCCGGCGTAGCCGACCGGACGGACGGGCCACGTCTGGACGGTGCCGTGGGCTGGTCGCCCGTGCGGCCCCCCCGGCGCCGTGTGGCCCGGGCGCCGGGTCGCGTCTTGTGGGAGCGTGCCAGGGGGCACCCGGCGGGTCGACCGGGGCGTCAAGCTCGGGTGGGGACGCCGGCGTCGGGGGTCAATCGGTAACCGATGCCACGCACCGTGGTCACGACCTGGGGCCGGGCGGGGTCGTCCTCCACCTTGGTGCGCAGCCGGCGGATGTGGACGTCGACCAGTCGCTCGTCGCCGAAGAAGTCGTATCCCCACACGCGCTCGAGCAGCTCCTCGCGGGTGAGGGCGCGCCCGGGCTCCGCGGCAAGCCCGCACAGGAGCCGGAACTCGGTGTGGGTGAGGGCGACGGGCTGCCCGTGCCGAGTGACGACCCCCTGCTGCGGTGAGATCTCCAGGGCCCCGGCCACGACCGAGGAGCTGCGCTGGGCCGAGATGTGGGTGCGGCGCAGCAGCGCGCGGATGCGCGCGGAGAGCTCCTTGGCGACGAACGGCTTGGTCACGTAGTCATCGGCGCCGGCCTCCAGCCCGGCGACGACGTCGTGGCTGTCGGTCTTGGCGGTCACCATGATGATGGGCGCGTCGCTGCGCCGTCGGATGCGGCGGCAGACCTCGAACCCGTCGATGTCGGGCAGCATGACGTCGACCAGGACCACGTCGACGTCGCGTTCGGCGAGCGCGAACAACCCTTCCTCACCGGAGCCCGCCTCGGTCACCTCCAACCCGTCGGCCTTGAGCGCCAACGCCACCGCGCGGCGGATCCGTTCGTCATCCTCGATGAACAGCGCGGAACGTGACATGAGGCTA
The DNA here is from genome assembly GCA_963728085.1 of uncultured Actinomycetota bacterium. Lineage (GTDB taxonomy): Bacteria > Actinomycetota > Actinomycetes > Propionibacteriales > Nocardioidaceae > Nocardioides. Next base: position 634,315 of record CAVSIQ010000004.1, read on the forward strand.
TACTCCTGCCCCCGGGTGCGGCCTGCGTACACCCCGGTGGGCGTGCCGGTCGTCACGCGGCACGTCGAACCGAGGGGCACGGACGTGTGACCGGCCCGCATCGGCACCTCTGCGACGCCGTGAGCCGACGCCCCCCGGCGCGTCGGTGATCGGGCAGGGAGCGCGCCGCCCGCCAGGAGGAGGTAGGTGAGGTCGGCGGTCACCCTGCTCGCTTACCGTGGAACGTCCGATCCACGTCCGGCGATCGCGCTCCTGGCTCCTGGCCGAGGCCCCTCGTCAACGGGTCGCTGGGCGGCAGCCATCGGAGACACGCGAGCAGCCAGGCGGCGCCGAGGACGAGGGCGGCCAGCACGTCCGTCGGGTAGTGCGCGGCCAGGTACAGCCTGCTCGCGGCGACGGCCAGGGGGACGAGGACCGCCACCGTCACCGCGGCGCGGCGAGCCCGACGCGAGCTGCGCTGCAGGACTGCCGCGAACGCGCCGTAGAGCACCACGGCGGCGGCGACGTGCCCCGAGGGCCAGGAAGCGGCGGCGGGGAGGCCGGAGGTGAGGTCGGCGACCGCGGGCCGCGGCCGGTCGACCAGCCGCGACACCGTCAGGTAGAGGAGAGTCTCGCCGGTCAGGGCAACCGAGACGAACAGCATCGGCCGCCAGGTTCCGGTGACGGCCAGGGCCAGCACCCCGATCGCGAGCGCCGCCCCCACCACGGTCGCGGTGTCCGACAGCATGCTGACGGCGGTGGCCACGTCCGTCAGGGTGCTGCTACGAACCTCGACCATGTAGTCCACGGCCCGCCGGTCCCAGCGACCCAGCCAGGTGTCCTGCCACGGGCCGGTCACGAGCAGTCCGAGGGGGACGAGCACCACGGGGATGGTCGCGGCCACGCCCAGGAGCCGGGTCAGGTCCCGGGCAGGGACGCCGACACCCGCGCGACGAGGGTTGCCGAGGTCGACCACCTCCCCGGACTCCTGCTGCAACGGGTCCGTCTCCCAGGTCCCGGGCCGGTGACCGGGCCACGCGCGGAACGAGACCACCATGACGGCCAGCCAGGCCACGCCGAGCGCCCACCCGGCCAGCACGTCGGAGAGGAAGTGCACCCCCAGCGCCAGTCGGGTGCCGCCGAGGACCAGCACGAGGACGACGGCTCCGCCCACGAGCCACGTCCCGGCCGGTCGTCGTACCGCGGGAAGCGCGATCAGGACGAGGGCCCCCCAGAGCACGACTGCGGTCATCGAGTGCCCGCTCGGGAAGCTCGCGTTGCCGGGGAGCTCGGCGACCGGCGCCTCGACCACGGGACGTGCCCGATCGATCAGCGCCTTGGAGGCGGTGACGAGCACCGCGAGGCCGACGCCCGTCGTGGCCGCGAAGGCCGCCAGACGCCAGCTCCGCCGCAGCGCTAGGAAGATCGTGGTGAGGGTGAAGGCCAGCACGGCCGTCGTCGTTCCCGCGAGGTCTGTCACGACGGTGAGGGTGTCGACGACGACGTGGGGGGCAGCGCGCACGGACTCGTTGAGCTCGGCAGCGATCGCGCGGTCGAGGGCAGGCAGTGCCGAGGTGCCCTCCCGGATCAACAACCACAGCACGAGGAAGGGCAACAGCCCCAGCACGACGCCGAACCAGCCCAGGACCGATCGTGCGACGAACCTGTCGACGCCTCGGAGACGGGCGTCGACCGCGGGCCTTGGGGATCTCGAACTCACGTTTCTCATCACCGTCTCCCTACCCACTGTCCGGGGGCCGAGTCGGTTCACCGCCGCAGACGTCACGCAACCGTCACGGTGGAAGCCCGAGCCTCGCTGGCCCGCGTCGTGGTCCATGACGATCTCGCGTCTGTCCGGCGGGATGGGGATGTGGCAGCGGGGTCGGATAGTTCCCTTGACTCGAGGCGGGCCGTTCGCCGAGGAGGGAGACGCGATGTTCGGGCAGGTGCAGGGCAGGTCAGTCCCGGGCTGGGCGATGCTGCTCGCCGGCGCGGTGGCCGGCGTCTCGGGGTTGGCTGTCAGCCACGCGCTGACGGCGGCGCTCGCGCTGCGGGCGACCCCGGTCGTCGCGGTGGCCGAAGCGGTGATCGCGATCACTCCCGGTTCGATCGCCGAGCCCCTGATCCAGGCGGTGGGACAAGCAGACAAGCCCCTCCTTATCGGCGGGGTGACGGCGGCCGTCATCGCGCTGAGCGCGGTCGCAGGGCTGCTGAGCCGGCGAAGCGCTGCCCTGCCGGTGCTGGTGTTCGTGCTGCTGGGCGCCACAGGTCTGGTCGCGGTCGCGACCCGCCCCGAGTTCGGGATGGCCGCGACGGTGCCGATCGTCATCGGGACCCTGACGTGGCTGGGTGTGCTCGCCCTGCTCCTGCCAAGGCTGAGCGCCCCGGTCGGGGCGACTGCGACCGGCCGGCGGGGCTTCCTGCTCACGACTGCCGGCGTGGCCGTCACTGCCGCCGTGGTGGGTGTCGGCGGCGAGCTCGTCTCGCGCTCTCGTCGCGGTGTCGCCACGGCCAGGCGGGCGCTTGACCTGCCGGTGAGCGAGGGGACGGTGCCGGCGGGGGCGAGCTTCGAGGTGCCTGACGTCGCCCCGTGGCGCACTCCGAGCGCGGAGTTCTACCGCATCGACACCGCGCTCGTGGTGCCCCGGATCGAACCGTCGCAGTGGCGCCTTCGGATCCACGGCATGGTCGAGGATGAGCTCGAGCTCGACTACTCCGAGCTCCTCGACCGCGGGCTCGTCGAGACCTGGACCACGATCGCCTGCGTCTCCAACGAGGTGGGCGGCGACCTGATCGGCAACGCCTGGTGGAGCGGGGTGCCGGTCGCCGCGCTGCTTGCCGAGGCCGGCGTCCGGCCCGAGGCGGACGCGGTGCTGCAGACCTCCGCCGACGGCTGGAACTGCGGCACGCCGATCGAGGCGCTGACCGACGACCGAGGGGCGATGGTGGCGGTCGCCATGAACGGTGAACCGCTGCCCCCCGAGCACGGGTTCCCCGCCCGCATGATCGTGCCCGGCCTCTACGGTTACGTCTCGGCGACCAAGTGGCTGGTCGACCTCGAGGTGACGAGCTTCGCGCGCTTCGACGCGTTCTGGACCGAACGCGGTTGGTCCGAGCGAGGGCCCATCAAGCTCCAGTCGCGTATCGACACCCCCCGCCCGGGCGAGCGGGTCGATTCCGGGCGCCTCGCGGTCGGCGGGTACGCCTGGCTGCCGCAGGTCGGGATCAAGGGCGTCGAGTACCGCCTCGACGGCGGCCCGTGGCGTCCGGCGCGCCTCGCGCGCGTCCCGGGCGTCGACACCTGGGTTCAGTGGGTGGCGGACGTGCAGGTCGGTGAAGGAGAGCACGTCGTGGTCGTACGCGCCACGGACGTGAACGACGTGACCCAGACCTCCACGCGTCGAGACGTGGTCCCTGACGGCGCGACGGGCTGGCACACGGTCTCCTTCACGGCCGTGCCCACATGACGTCCGAGGCTCGGCCGTCCCCGCCCTCGCGAAACCGGTCCTCCAGCATGGGCGCGGTGCTCCCGACGTGGCTGCTTCGTGCCTCGGCGTGGAGCCTCGCGCTGCTGCTCAATGCCGCGGCACTGTGGCTCGTCGGCGGAGTCGTGTTCGCGGTGCCGCTCCTGTTCTACTCGCTGACGGCCGCGGTCCTCGCGGCAGCCCTGCTCCAGCCGACGGTCGGTGCCCTCAGCGGCCGGGGGATGCCGCGGTGGGCTGCGGTGCTGCTGACCGAGCTGGCGCTGCTGGGCTTCGTCCTCGGGGTGCTCGTGTTCATGGGCCGCAGGGTGATGGCGCAGGCACTCGACCTCAGTGGGGCCGTCGACACCGCGCTGAGCGATCTCCAGGCCATGCTCAGCGGCCCGCCGCTCTCCCTGTCCGAGCAGCGTGTCGACGCTGTGCGACAGCAGGTGGTCACCTACGTCGAGGGCCTGGCCGTCAACCTCGCGACGGGCTTCACCATGGTGCTCGAGATCCTCAGCGGTGTCACGATCGCGGTCTTCGTGCTCTTCTTCCTGCTCAAGGACGGGCCCCGCATGTGGTCCTGGGCGTTGGAGTGGCGTGGCCTGCGCGAACGGCACCGTACCGACGAGGTCGCCTCGGAGGTCTGGCGCACGTTGACCGGCTACACCCGCGGAGTGGCCGCGGTCGCCCTGATCGACAGCGTCGCGATCGGGGCGGGGCTCTTCGTGCTGGATGTGCCGCTGTGGCTCGCGCTGACGCTGCTGGTCTTCGTCGGCGCCTTCATCCCGTTCCTGGGGGCCCTCGTCAGCGGCGCTCTGGCGGTCGCAGTCACCGCAGTCACCGTCGGCACCGCCCAGGCGGTGGTGGTGCTGGTGATCGTGCTCCTCGTCCAACAGTTCGAGGGGAGCGTCCTGCAGCCTCTGATCGTGGGACGGGCGGTCCAGCTGCACCCGGTGGTCGTGCTCGCGGTGGCGACCGCTGGCTGGCTGCTCGCCGGCATCGGCGGAGCGGTGCTGGCGGTCCCGGTCACCGCGGCCGCTCACCGGTTCGCCGACCTCACGATCGGCCCGCGCTCCCACGCGAGGGCCGCAGCGCTCGAGAACGACCCGGGGCCTGCCGAGTCATGAGCTCTGGCGGCCAAACCTCCGGACGCCGTGTCATCCGCGCCCTATCGGGGCAACGACTCCGAGCAACCGGCCCCACCGTGCATACCGAAAAGAGGACATCGTCATGGCTTCCGACACCCGCGCCAGCACCCTGAGGAAGTCGGGGTCGTGGATCTTCGACCTCGCCGTCGTCGCGGCCGTGGCCAGCAGCGCGTTCTTCTTCCTCGACGACCGGGGCGAGCCCGGGGTCCGGTTCATCATGCTGGCGCTGATCATGCTGGGCACCCGGTGGGGCAACGTGCCGACGCCGTTCGCCGCGGCGTTCGCCAGCTTCATGCTGCTGGCCACGTGGGCCTCGGCACAGCACTGGTACCGCGACGTCCCGTGGGCCGATGAGGTGATCCACGTCCTGACCCCCGGCAGCCTCGCGGCGGCGGCGTACTTCATGCTCGCCCACCTGTGCGTGATGCCGGACCTGAACCAGTCCCGCGAGTACCTGCGTTCGTGGACGCCGGTGTTCTGGGTGACGATCGTCGGAGTCTTCGCAGCGGTGCTGTGGGAGTTCTACGAGTGGGTCATCGAGCAGTTCAATCCCTCGGGCATGGGTGTCGGGTACACCGACACCGTGCTCGACCTGTTCGCCGGCATGATCGGTTCGCTGGTCGCTGGCCTACTGGCGCTCTGGTGGTCCGGCCGCCGGGATGCGGTCCGCCGATGACCAGGCAGCACGTCCAGGGAGCCCTGGGTGCAGCCGTCCGACCTGCTCCACGTCGCGAGGTGGTCGCCTGGGGGAGGTTCACCCTCGCCGGGGAGGCACCCGAGCGCCGCCGGCCCATCGTGCCGGGCTCTCGCCGGAACACGCTGGCCGGACGCACGAGCTGCATCGGCGGCGAGACGGGGCCCGTGGGACCCATCGGACGGGGCGAAGACCTGCGGGTCTCCACGAGGCCGCACGCGAAGTCGGCCACCCCCCGCGCACGCTTCGCTGCGCTCGGAGATCTCGGGGTCGGCTCGGACTCCCGGTCCAGTCGCCGACAGCGCCGGATCGTGGAGGTGCTCGACACCATGGTCAGCGTTCACGACGTCCGGTTCGGGGCCTCCCTGGGTGACACCATCAACCAGGGCGAGGACCGGCGGGTCCGGCTCGGCGCCGGGGACGAGGACACCGACTGGTACGCCGCGTTCTACCAGCCCCACCGCTACCGTGCCGGGCCCGCCTGTCTCGCTGTCTCGTGACGAGCGCCAACGGCGGCGCCGTGCCGACCGGGCGGCACAGGCGGGCCGACGCCGCCCGGGGTGGATGCGTCCTGCTCGTCGTCCTGCACCACCTCACCACCAAGCAGTACGGCCTCGTGGTTCCCGAGGGGCTCGCGTGGGCCGAGGACCTCTGGCTGGGTTTCACCTGGTCCCTGAAGCCGCTTCGGATGCCGTTGTTCCTCGTGCTGTCCGGGTTCTTCTCCGCTCGTGCACTGGCTCGGCCGTGGCGTGACACGCTCGGCACCCGCGTCGTCGGGGCGTACCTGCTGTACGCGATGGGCTCTGTGTCCACGCGGCCATCTTCGCGTGGGCCACCAGGCTGCCGATGAACCGCACCCGCAACCTCGAGGAGCTGGCACTCGACCTCGTCTATGCCTCGACCAGCATGTGGTACCTGTACGCGCTCCCCGTGTACTTCCTGCTCACGAAGCTGCTCCGTCGTCGCGAACCGCTGCTTCTCGCCGCGGCGGTGGCGCTGGCGCTCTGGGCGACGCAGGATCCGTTCGAGGGCCGTCAACCGCGTCTCGATCCTGCAGAACTACCTCTACTTCGTGCTCGGCGCGACCCGTCCGCACCTGATGCTCCAGGTGGCGGTGTCCCAGCGCCGGCACCTCGTCGTCTCGCTGGCCCTCTCCTACGCCGTGGCGGTCGGGTTGCTCTGGGTGCTGGAGGTGCCGCGTGGACCGATGACCCTGCTCCTCAGCGGGGTCGCGGTCCCGCTGGCGATCCGCTGCTCGGTCTCGCTCAGCCGCTGGCGCGCAGGAGGGGGCGCGATCGCCTGGGTCGGCCGCCGGACCCTGCCCGATCTACGTCCTGCACGTGCCGCTGATTGCGCTGCTGATGCGGCTGCCGAACCCGCTGCAGGCGGTGAGCGGCGCGGTTCCAGCATTGGCGGCGGTGGCCGCAACGGTCTACCCGGTGGCCGCGACGGCGTTGGTCGCCGTGGGCTGCCTGCTCGTGCAGGCAGCGCTCGGGAGGTGCGGCCTCGGGTGGCTGTTCCGGCGCCCGCCGGTGTTCGGTGCCGGCCGGCACGGCCCAGGACCCAGCGGAGCGGACCGGGTGACCTGTGCGGTCGCGCAGCCCGCGCAACCACGACGCGGTGGCCGGCGGCGTACCGGTTCGTCGGTCCGCCACCGTCGGTGAGGACTCGACGGTGCGCGCCACCCGCGCGTGGCCTGCACCGACCGCGCCGACGCCCCCTCGCCGCTGCCCCTGTGCACCGCCCGACGGGCTCCACGACACTCTCGTCAGTCACCCGGGGTCTGCGGCGAATCGCGCCTGGTCCCCTCCGGGTCATCCGTGCGCTCCTGCGAGTCCTCGAGGATGGCTCGTGCTTGAGCCTCGGGATCATCCGCCGTGCCCGCAGCGTGCTCCTCGGGCAATCGCGTGGCGCGCCGCTCGACGTTCTTCTCGGCAGGACCGTCCGTCATGGCCACCACTCTAGGTCCGAGGACGACGCCCGTTGCGGGCACCACGGCCCGCTCGGCCGCGCCGGGCGTGCCGGCGCGGGACCACCGGTCGGCCGGGACGCCGGTGACCGGGACGACGGGCAGCGCGCACCGGGGTGAGAGGGCACCGCCGCCGATCTCGGCACGACTGCGCCAGGCGCGGCGACGCAGCACACGGGGGCCCCTTCGTGCTCACGCGTCGATGTGGTCCATGGTCCGCGGGTCGCGCTCGCCGGCGAAGAAGGTGTCCAGGACCTGCTGGAACGCCGGCTCCACGTCGGTGGCGAGCGCGAACAAGGTCATCGACGAACGCAGCTTCACGTCGTCGGGGGACCCCATGATCTGGCGAGCGCTGCGCTCGGGGTGCGCGAGGACCGTCAGGGTGCACTCGACCAGCCGGGGGCCGAGCACAGGGTGATCCAGGTAGCCGCGGGCTTCAGCGAGCGAGCCGATCGCGTAGCGCTGCGACATCGGCGAGCTGCCCAGGCCGACGACCTGCGGGAAGACGAACCACATCCAGTGACCGGTCTTGCGACCCCCGCGCAGCTCGGCCAGCGCCGACGCGTAGACACCGTCCGACTGGCCTTCGACAAAGCGCTCCAGGTGGTGGGGGTCCGCTCTCATCACGTCGAGGGTACGTGAGGTCCAGCGGTCTGCGCGCGGTGCGACCCACCTCAGCGGTCTTCGAGCGCCCGGTGTCTCACGAGCTGCACACCCGTCGGCCAGCGTGCCGGGCGAGCTCGCGCTGCTGTGGGAGGCCGAGGGTCCTCCGGGGTCGCGGCACGGCATAGGTCCGGGGCTGAGGCATCGCGCGGGCCGTCGTCGTCGCGCACGGTGGTCGTACCGGGGTGTCTCGCCAGTTGGGCGACGGGATCTGCCCAAGGGGGCTACGGTCACCACCGGCCCGGATGGTCAGCCCAACGGGCTCACGCAAGCAGGCCGCCGATGACGGGTTCCGCGAGCGACACATCGCCTTCGTCGCGGACGACCGCCCGGCGCTCGACGCGTTCGTCACCGTCGTGACGAACATGGGGCGGAGGTGCTGCACGAACCGCGCCTGTGGCCTGAGTACCACTCCGGCGACGACGGGGCGTTCGGTCGAGACCCTGATGTCAACGATGTCGACGCCGTGTACCACACCGCCGTCTGATCGGCACCGACCGGGGATCGCCACTCACAGTGTGACCACACGCCGATGCCGTACCGGGTCGCTCCGCGAGCCGATCCGCATACGGTGATCAACCAAGAGCCGAGGCAGGATCTGCCGCTGGTCCGGGTCGCCACGGGAGGTCGCGCTGTACTTGTCGTGACACTCCAATCTAGCGATGATATCGTTGGGGTGATATCGGAGGTGGTCGTTATGGAACAGATCCTGATCCGCAACCTTCCCGCGGGGACCAAGGCCGCGCTTCGTGCGCGTGCCAAGCAGCGTCACCGATCGGTTGAGGCGGAGGCGCGCGACGTGCTCACCAAGGCTCTGGAGGGCGAGCCCGTCACTATCGTTGACCTCTTGGGCACCGACGACGGTGCCGACATCGAGTTCGAACCTGAGCGCCTGGGCCTGACGGCTCGCTCGGCGCAACTGTGAGATACCTCTTGGACACCAACGTGGTGTCCGCAATGCGGGTCCGAGGGCGCAACCGGCCTGTCGAAGTGTGGGCAGCGTCGGTTCCCTTCGGTGACCAGTTCGTCTCAGCATTCACCATCGCGGAGATCGAGCGAGGAGTGATTGCTAAGGAGCGATCCGACGCTGAGCAAGGAGCAGTCCTGCGTCGCTGGTTCGAGGAGAACGTCTTGCCCACGTTCGCCGACCGGGTCCTGCCGTTCGACCTGTCGGCGGCCCGAATCCTGGCGGCCTATCGCGTCCCCGAGCACGCACCGTTCGACGACGCCCTCATCGCCGCCGTTGCGCAGTCTGCAGAGATGACCATCGCGACGCGGAACACCAAACACTTCGAACCCCTCGGCGTCCCTTGCCTCAATCCATGGGACACGACCACGCCCAGAGACTGAGCCATCCCCAGAGCGTTGGGTGTCGATGGCGGCCACAAGCGAGGTCCACGCCCATGAGGTCGCGTACCTGACTTGCGCCAGGAGGCGAGCTGGGCGCCGGGTGGTGCAGTCGGGCGTTGCCCGATGCCCGAGCCGGCCGCAGCCCGTGGCCCGGCGGGGCCCACCCTTGGGGGTGCGCCATGAGCGCGCTATTTGTCGGGTACGCCCGATGCTCCACCGACCAACAAGACCTGACCGCCCAACGCGACGGACTGATCATGCTCGGCGTGGCGCCGGAGCGCGTCTACGTCGACCATGGGCTGACCGGCACCAACCGGGAACGGCCCGGACTCCGTGAAGCCCTGGCGGCATGCCGAGCCGGAGACACCCTGGTCGTCACCAAACTCGACCGTCTGGCCAGGTCACTGCCTGACGCCCGGGCGATCGCCGACGAGCTCACAACCCGACAGATCAGCCTCTCGCTCGGCGGCTCGGTCTACGACCCAACCGACGCCGTCGGGCGGCTGCTGTTCAACGTTCTCGCAATGGTCGCTGAATTCGAGTCCGACCTCATCAGGCTTCGCACAGTCGAGGGCATGAAGGTCGCCAAGGCCAAGGGCCGGCTGCGCGGCAAGCAACCCAAGCTCAACCGGAAGCAGGAAGCTCACCTGGTCTCCCTGGTGCACAGCGGCGAGTACAGCACCGCGGAGGTCGCCGATCTTTTCGGCGTCGGTCGCTCTACCGTCTACCGAGCCATCGAACGCCAACGAGTCGCAGCGAAGGCTGGCCTCGCCGAGGCGTCTTCACGCCGCTGACCACGGCGACGGCGCCGGCTGTCCCGTATCCGACACCCCGCCGGGACGTCGGCGTCCCACGCCGGCCTGCTCGCTGGTCACGTCCGATTGGCGGCTCTTCACAGATGACGGTGTGGTCCGCGGTGGGAACGCCCGCGCGTCGGTGACGAGATAGGCGTCGAGGTCTCCCAAGGATGAAGGCTCCTACACGCTCATCTGGAAGACCTCGACATGCCCGACGCTGCCGCGCGGCGGCCCTGCTGGGTTCGCGCGCGCTGACTGACCACCTTCTGCCGTCTCGAAGAGCTCGGACTCGAGGTCACTGGCCAACGACTCGACCCCGTCCGGGGCTATCCCCGTGCTCGTGCCGATCAGGTCGTGGAAGCCGCGAAAGGGCTCGATCGCCCTGGACCAGTTCGGTGAGCGGTCGATCGCCGCGGTGTGCTGATCGATGAGGTCGAGATGGACCCGGGCCAGGAACGCGTGGTGCTCGTTGAACCTGCCGACCACCGCCTCGGTGAGTTGCGGGATCTTGACCCGCATCCGGCGCTGAGCCAGATCAGCCATCCGGTCCACGTCGCGCTCACCAGCGATCAGCGCCTCGATCATCGCTCGCACCGAGCACCGCCACGATGTCGGTGGCACACCGAGGAGAGCTTGATCCCGACGTCCTCCAGCAGCTTCTCAAGCCGCTGGATCTCACGGGAGCGTTCCCGAGTGATCGAGGTCCGGGTCCGGGTCGGATCACCAATGCCGGATCGGTCGGGCGGCACGAACGAGCCCCGGGCCAGGCCGTGCGACCGACTGGTCAGCCAGATGGAGTCGGCGACATCGGTCTTGCGACCGGGCAGGTTCTTCACATGCCGGGCGTTGACCAGGATCACCTCGACCCCAGGCAGATCCTCGAGCAGATAGTAGAACGGCTTCCAGTAGTCGCCGGTCGCTTCCATCACGACACACGTGACCTGCTCAGCGGCAAGATGTCCCGCAGCGCAAGACGTGAGGTCATCGACGACCACGTGGTGACGGTCTCGACAGCCTTACGCCGTCCCGCACAAGCGACTCGGACAGCGGACGTGCTGGCCTACTTCGACCGGCCCGGCACATCGAACGGACCGACCGAGGCGATCAACGGCCGCCTTGAGCACCTACGCGGATCAGCACTGAGATTCCGCAACCTGACGAACTACATCGCCAGATCGCTGCTCGAGTCGGGCGGGTTCGGGCCGCAACTACACCCTCGTTTGTGAAGAGCCCGTAACCCTCTCCCGCGGTCTGGCCGACAACTTCGTCCGGCGCCTCATTGACTCATCGCTCGGCGACTCAGCTCGCTGAGTCTTCAGGCAGGACGGTGCATTGCAGGCGCTAGGTCCCTTCCGCCCGCGGTGTCTGCAATACAGACTGGCGGCGTCCTTAACAACGTGGGGAAGAAGAATCCTATGAACAGCACACGCAGTCGCATCGTCACCGTCGCCGCGGGCGCTCTGATCCTCGCCGGGGGCGGCGCCGCCTCTGGTGTCAGCGCAGCCGGCGTTACATCAGCCGACACGACGTCCGCGCAATTCACCGGCACGGTCAGCGAGATCGTCGACCCGGCCGCCGAGACCGGCATCCCGCGACGCTGGATGCGTCACGTCGGCGACCCCGCCCCCGACGGGTACAGCCATGGCTACCAGTGGGGCGCACCCGCAATCACCACACCCGCCGGGGTCGTCACGCTCACCGGCACCCTCGACGTGGCCGACGCAGTCGCGGACGACTTCGGGCTCATCGGACTGCTCGACACAGCAACGCTCGCAGCAGGCGAGCGAGGGCTCAACGAAGGCTCCTACATCTACATCACCATGAAGAACGCCACCACGTTGGTGCTCGGGCTGAGCGACGGCCGGGGTACGGGTGGCGAGTACGTCCAGACTTTCCACACCATCGACCTGACCGACACAGACCGGATCTTCGACGTAACATTCACGATCGACCCAACCGCCGGCCCTGCCACCTGTGCGAGCAACCCAGCCGATGCAGCGACCGCCGAGGGTTGCATGACGCTGGCCGTCGACGACCGTCCGCTTCTCAGGGACAGCTACGGCACCATCACCAACGGCGCAGCGAACGGGGGCGTGGAATTCCGGGACGGCGGCACCGCTGGCTGGGACGGCCTGGCTTCCGCACAAGCTGCGACCGGCATCGACTATGACCTGACCATCACGCCGACGAACGGGCCAGCCACGATGGACGACTGCAAGGACGGCAACTGGGAGGCGTACGGCTTCAAGAATCATGGCCAGTGCGTCTCCTTCGTCGCTCGGGCATGAGCCCCAGGCCAGCGGGAAAGTCAACGCGATCCGCCGCCGGGCCGCATTGATTGGCCAACCCGAAGCTGAGCCACGACAACCGAAGCCGTGACAGGAACGTCCCTGTCACGGCTTCGGACGTCCCGGTGATGTCACCGCACACGGATGCCTGCGGTGGTCGGTTCCGCGACCGAGGTGGGCCAGGTTACGCGCGGACGAGACGCGTCTTTCCGTCGCTTCGGATTGCATACCGCTAAGAAAATCGAGCCGCAGTGCGAGCGTCGCCACCCGCACGTCAGCCCGACCGAAGCGGCCGGTGATGCCGGTCAGGCGAGGTTCAGGGGACTGCCCTTCGTACGGCACGGGCTGCTGGGTCCACTGCACCGATAGGCGACTGGTCGAGTCAACCTCCGGGTGTCCGCAACGTCGAAGCCGGTGTGGTGGCGCGCCCTTTGAAAAGTGCACCAGACTGGAGGCCATCACAGTCGCAGCGTTGAGCAAGCAGTACAAGACCGTCGAGGGCAAGCAGATGGCCTATCACGAGACCGGGACCGGGGACCCGGTCGTCTTCCTGCACGGCAACCCGACGTCGTCCTACCTGTGGCGCGACATCGTGCCACACGTGTCCGGCCAGGCGCGCTGCATCGTGCCCGACCTGATCGGCCAGGGGTACTCCGACAAGCTCGACGATCCTGGGCCCGGTTCCTACAGCTTCGTCGAGCACCGTGTCTACCTCGACGGCCTCCTCGACCAGCTCGACCTCGGCGACCGCGCACGCTCGTGGTGCATGACTGGGGCTCGGGCCTAGGCTTCGACTGGGCCAACCGCCACCGCGACCGCGTCGCTGGGATCGCCTACATGGAGGCCATCGTGCGGCCCCTGACATGGGCGGAGTGGCCGGAGTCGGCGCGCCGGATCTTTCAAGGGTTCCGCTCGGAGGCGGGCGAGGCGATGGCCCTGGAGAAGAACCTCTTCGTCGAGGCGGTCCTGCCGTCCTCGATCACGCGCACGCTGAGCGAGGACGAGATGGCGGAGTACCGACGCCCATTCACCACGCCCGGCGAGGACCGCCGCCCCACGCTGACCTGGCCGCGCCAAATCCCGATCGAGGGCGAGCCAGCCGACGTGCATGAGATCGTGCAGTCCTACGCCGACTGGCTGTCGACCTCCCCGGTGCCGAAGCTCTTCATCAACGCAGATCCCGGCGCGATCCTGATCGGGGACCAGCGCGAGTTCGCGCGCACCTGGCCGAACCAGACCGAGGTCACCGTCGCCGGAATGCACTTCCTCCAAGAGGACAGCCCGCATAACATCGGCGAGGCGATCTCCGGGTGGCTGCCGCGGCGAGACGCCTGAGCCTCAGGCGGGAGCCGTCGTCGTCCGGTCAACCGGTCGCCGTGCTCCAGCGCTTCTGCTGGGTGTCCCAGTGGCAGCCACTGCACCATGCTGACCATCGCATCCGGGACCATGGTGAGGCTCGGAAGAGCCTCGAGACAGGGCCGAGTCCGATCCAAACCGGTTGGCGATCCCGCTACGGCGCACTCCGCGAGCCCATCCCGCACCGGCGCGCGTCCCGCGCGACCATCGGCTCGCGTCCTGCGCGACCGATCCCACGGTGGAGCGCGTCGCGCGCGACTCTCGGCCCTTCAGGGCCCGGCGCAGGCTCGGCGCGGGGTGACCAAGCCCGCGAACCGGGCCACTCAAGCAGGCTCGTCCGAGTGTTCGCTCGACTGGCCGCGGTCGTCTCCGAGGAGATCAGTGACCACCTGGTTCTCGGCCAGCAGCGGGGTGAAGGTCTGCACCGGTTCGTCGATGAGGCTGTCGACGGCCGCGCCGGCCTTGTCCCTGATCAGGGTCTCGTCGTCGGGGGTCGACTGCCGCTGGACCACCTTGTCGGTGACTTCCTCGACCACTCGGTCGCGGTACTCGCTCATAGGGCCTCCTAGTTGCGCCTCGGGAGACTTCAACGTTGCGGGCCGCAGCGCTGGGTGTCACCCCCTCGGTGCGGGAGTTCGCCTGGTGTTCAGCGCTGCGCTACCGAGGGTGCCTCGCATGTCATGGCAACACCACGATTCCAGCTCGCCTCCCCGGCACCTGAGAGGCTCGGTGCCTCGACTCGGAGGCCGAGCCCTGTCAATGAACTATGTGGCATGGGCAGTCGAAGGTTGAAAGTAGGGAGCAAAGTGGGGAGTGCCGGTTCGGAAAATGTCTCGTCGCGAGGTGACGAGCGTGAACTGTGCCCCAGGCAGGAGTCGAACCTGCGACCTTTCGCTTAGGAGGCGGCTGCTCTATCCGCTGAGCTACTGGGGCGAGCAGCGCTCCGGCGGGCGGTGGCTGCGGCTCGCGAGCCTACAAGAGCGCGGGCCCGGACCGGTCGCGCCCACGCGTCCTCGTCTACCGGGGGCCCTATTCGGCCAGGGCGGCCCCGCGACCGCACCGGTCGTGATCCCCTGGGACGGTACGCCCCCCCCGACCCGGACGGACCCCCCGATGATCGCCACCCCCGCCCGACGCCGTCCGCGCGCCCTGAGGGCGACCTGCGCCGGCGTGCTGCTGGCCGCCCTGGTCGCCGGCGCTCCTGAGGTGGCGCGTGCCGAGGACACCGACGGTCCGACCCCGCCCGCGACCAGCGCCTGGTCGATGACCGCCACGCCGGCACCCGCCCCGACCGCCGAGGAGTTGGCCGCCGTGGACGGTGAGGCGACCGACACCCCGGCCGACGACCCGGCCACCGCCGACGGAGGGACGGAGACCGCTACCCCGCGCACGCGTCCCAGGGCACGGTTCCAGGTCGCCTCGTTCAACGTCCTCGGCACCCGGCACACCCGCGGCTCCCGCGAGCGCCTCAACGGCACCCGGCGCGCGCGGCTGGCGGCACGGTGGCTGCGCGGCGAGGGCACCAGCCTGATCGGGATGAGCGAGGCGCAGCGCGACCAGATGCGGGTCCTCGTCGAGCGCAACGGGTGGGCCTCCTACCCACGGTGGGAGACCTCGCGCGACAACGACACCGCCCAGTCCGTGGTGTGGCGGCCCCGGGTGTGGAGGAGGGTGCGGGCCCATCGCTACCGGATCCCGTTCAACCACGGCCGCAGCCGCTGGCAGCCCGTGGTCCTGCTCGAGCACCGCGCCTCCCACCGGAGGATCTGGGTCGTGGCCACCCACCTGCAGACCGGCCGGACCGCGCGCGACCGTCGCGAACGGCGCGCCGGCGCCACCCGGCTCGTGCGCGAGGTGCGCCGCATCCACCGCTCCGGACGACGCATGCTGGTGCTGGGGGACCTGAACTCCCACGACGCGATCTTCTGCCGGCTCTCCCGCGACACTGCGCTCGAGGCGCCCCAGGGCGGGTCTGTCGGCACGGGGCGCTGCCGACCGCCCCCGCCGCGGCTGCGACGCGTCGACTGGATCTTCGGCAGCCCCGGTTTCGAGTGGTCGGGCTTCCGCGTCGCCGAGAGCCGGGTGCTGCAGCAGATCACCGACCACGACGTGCCGGTCTCCACGGTGCTGTGGTGAACGGCGGCACCGCTTGGCGCGTGAGGGCGCACCGGTCACACTGGCGACACCGACCCGACCCCGAGGACTGAACGATGAGCGAGCCGAGCCCCGTCGGACCCCGCGGGGGGGCGCGTCGGGCACCGCGCTCGCGCGGCCGGCGGGTCCTGGTCGTGCTGCTCTCCGGCGTCGTCGTGCTCGCCATGGTCGCGGGCCTCGGGTCGCTGTTCCTCTACCGCCACCTCAACGGCAACCTCACCGTCCTCGACCCCGGCAACGTGCTCACCGGACGCCCGGACAAGGAGGGCACCGGCGACGAGCCGACCGAGCCGCTGAACATCCTGGTGATGGGCTCCGACACCCGCGACGGGTCCGGGAACAACATCGACGGCCTCACCGACGGCGGCGCCCGCTCCGACACCACGATCCTGTTCCACCTCTCCGCCGACCGGCAGAGCGCCTACGGCATCAGCATCCCGCGCGACTCCATCGTCGACCGCCCCGACTGCACGCTGAGGAACGGCGACGTCGAGCCGGGCGCCAGCGACGTGATGTGGAACGAGGCGTTCTCCGTGGGTGGGCCGTTGTGCACGGTGCAGCAGTTCGAGCAGACCACCGGCGTCTTCGTGGACCACTTCGTCGTCGTCGACTTCGGTGGCTTCCGCGACATGGTCGACGCCATCGACGGCGTCGAGGTCTGCATCCCCGAGGACATCGACGACCCCGCCCACGGCATCGACCTGCAGGCCGGCACCCGCGAGCTCTCCGGCTACCAGGCGCTGAACTACGTCCGCGCCCGCTACACCCTCGGCGACGGCTCCGACATCGGACGGATCAAGCGGCAGCAGGCGTTCGTCGCCGCGATGGCCAACCAGGTGGTCTCCGGTGGCGTGCTGGCCCGCCTCGACCGGCTCGTGCCGTTCCTCGACGCCGCGACGAAGTCGCTCATCGTCGACCCCGGGCTCTCCGACGTCCTCACGATCGGCCGGATCGGCCTCGGCTTCAACGACATCGGTCTCTCCGACATCCGCTTCAGCACGGTGCCGTTCACCTACGACACCCGTCCCGGCTTCGAGGGGCGCGTGGTGTGGGCGCCGGAGGCCGAGAGGGTCTGGGCGCGCGTCGCGGCCGACCGCCCCCTCGGCCCCCGGCTCGAGCAGTCCGCGATCAGTGCCGGTGACGTTCCCGGCAGCTCGTCCTCGCCGTCCGCGGGCTCCGGCTCGGCGTCCGCGTCGGCGTCACCCTCGGCGTCGCCCGGGCCGGGCGGCTCCGCGGCGGCCGACCCGCAGCGCGCCGCCGACCTCGAGGCCGCGGGGCTGTGCTCGTGAGCGGCCCGGACGACGAGGTGAGGCAGGAGCGCGGCGAACGCCCCGCCCGGGGGCCGGCCGCGCCGCGCGAGCCGGCCGAGTCGGGCGAGTCGGGCGAGCCGGCCGAGTCGGGCGAGTCGGCCTGGCAGCGCCGCCGTCGGCTCGACGCGGTGTTCGGTGAGGTCCTGCCGGAGACCACCCGCGACGACCGCGACGACCGGGAGGCCGCACGCGACCCGTCTGCGGACCCGGCCGAGACCTGGCTCAGGGCGCAGGTTCCCCCGCACCACGGCGGGTGAGGATCAGCCGCCCTCGTGGTGCGGCACCAGCGCGTCGCGGATCTGGCGCAGCAGCTCGATCTCCTCCGGGGTGCCCGGGGGAGGGCTGGGGAAGAAGCGCTCCTTGGCCTTCGTGTAGGGCAGGACGACCAGGAAGTACACGACCGCGGCCAGCACGACGAACGAGATCACCGCGTTGGCGAAGGCGCCGAAGGTGTTCGGCGTGTTCTCGAAGTACTCCCTGGCCGTCGGCGGCAGGCTCGCGGTGAGCCAGTTGGTGAAGGTGGTGACGACCAGGCCGAACGACGTCGCGATGATCACGGCCACCGCGAGGTCCACCAGGTTGCCCCGCAGGATGAAGTTCTTGAACCCGCTCACGGGGCCTCCTCGACGTGGGGTGAGCGCGCCCCGCCTCGAGCGCGAGGAGAACAGTACCACGGGCACCGGCTAGCGCGGGCTCCAGGCGAAGGTCACGAACGCGGTCGCGGATCCCCGGGCCACCGGGACCACCTCGGACCGGTCCAGGGAGAGCACGACGAGCCGGCCCGCCATGCTCGCGCCCGACCCGGCCCCCGTCGCCGATCCGTCGGCACCGCCCCCCGCGGGGTCGAGGGCCAGCACCGGGACCGCGGAGGCGAGCACGGTGGCTCGCGAGTCGGCGCCGGACTGGGCGTCGGTGGCGAGCAGGTCCACCCGGTCGCCGACGCGCAGCAGGTCGGCCATGCCCGCGTCGGGCAACCGCACCGGCACCGCCACCCGGCCCGGAGCCTGCTCGGCCAGGCCCTCCCCGACCAGGCGCGTCTCGGTGAGAACCTCCCCGGCGTCCAGCGGGCCGGTCAGCACCCGGCCGGCCGGGCGGTCGACCACCCGCGCGGGCGCCAGGGAGCGGGGGACCGTCGCGGCGGTGAGGTCGGCGGCGGTCAGCACCGTGCCGGGAGCGAGGTCGCGGGCGGCCACCGGCACCGTGGTCAGCGGGACCGCCGCCGGCGCGAGCACCCGCAGGGCGGCGGCCACCGCGACGGCCGCGAGGAGGGCGGCGAGCAGGCGGCGGCGGGCGAGCACCACCCGTCGCAGCGAGCGGACGAGGCGGCGCAGCACGTCCAGCGCGGGTGGCCGTGGGGTGGGTGGACGTCGGGCGTTCTCGGGCACGTCGAGGAGGCTAGGAGCGCCGCCCCCACGGCGCAGGGAGGCCCAGGTGGCCTGTGCGGACCGGCGACCGGAGGGCGGCCTGTGGACGTCAGCCGGCGGTCTTGGTGCCGGTCGAGCCCGACGACGAGCGGTTCGAGGAGGACCCGGTCGACCCCGACGACCCCGACGAGCTGCCGGTGGCCTTGGCGCTGGCGCCGGACTTCTCCGACGACGTCGACCTCTCCCCGGAGCCGGAGCTCTCGGAGGCCGCCGCGGGCTTGTCGCCCGTCTTGTCGCCCGTCTTGTCGCCCGTACTCTCGCCCGCCTTCTCGCCACCCTTGTCGGCGGAGGACGACGAGGAGCCGTTCTCGCTGCGGCTGTCGTTGCGGTAGAAGCCCGAGCCCTTGAAGACGACCCCGACGGCGTTGAACACCTTGCGCAGGCGGCCCGTGCACACGGGGCAGACGCTCAGAGCGTCGTCGGAGAAGCTCTGCACCTGCTCGAAGCGGTGACCGCACTCGGTGCAGGCGTACTGGTAGGTCGGCACGTTCTCTCCTCCGGGCGGGACGCGGGCGCTGGCACTCCGGCGCGACGACTGCTGATCGTAGCCGTCGGGGCAGCACGGCATGATGGCGGCACCATGTCCCAGACCCCCTCCCGGGCAGGGGACGCGACCCCGGACGCGGGCCGCTCCTCGCCCCTGGCCCGCGCTCGGGGCGTCGTGCGTGACTGGCCCCGCCCGGCCCGCCTGGCCGCGGCCGCCACGGGTGTCGTGGTGCTGGTGCTCCTGCTCGTGCTGCTCCTCGTCCTCACGCTGGTCCGCCGCCCGCTGCCGCCCACCGACGGCGTCGAGACGCTGCGCGGCCTGGGCGCCGACGTGGACGTGGTGCGCGACGAGTGGGGCGTGCCGCAGGTCTACGCCGACACCGCCGAGGACCTGTGGCGCGCCCAGGGCTGGGTGACGGCCTCGGAGCGCTTCTTCCAGATGGACCTGCGCCGCCACGTGGCCGCGGGCCGCCTCGCCGAGCTCCTCGGCACGACGGCCGTCGACTCCGACCGGCTGGCGCGGACGCTGGGCTGGCAGCGCACGGCCCGCGCCGAGCTCGCGCTCGTCGAGCCGGAGACCCGCGCGGCGCTGGCGGCCTACGCGGACGGCGTCAACGCCTACCTCGAGGAGCGCGGTGCCTCCGAGGTCGCCGTCGAGTACACGCTGCTCGCCGCCGGCGGCCTGCGCTACCAGCCCGAGCCGTGGTCCGAGGTCGACTCGCTGGCCTGGCTCAAGGTGGCCTCCTGGGAGCTCGCCGGCGGCGTGGACGACGAGCTCGACCGTGCGCTGGCCGTCGCCACGCTCGGCACGGCGGTGCTCGACGACCTCTACCCCTCCACCACCGGCGAGGCCGCCGTGACCGGGCCGGTGGTCGACCAGGGCGCGGTCGTCGACGGGGTCTACGAGCAGGACGCCGAGCGCGGTGGCACCCGGAACCCGCGTCGCCCACCGCCCGGCTGGGCCACGGCCCCGCGGTCGCCACGCACCGGGGTCACCGCGGCGGTGGACCTCGCCACCGTGCGCGGCCTGCTGCGCACGACGGCGGCCGGGCTCGACTCGCTGCCCGCCTGGGTCGCCCGGGGCGCCGGGCGTGGCTCGAACGCCTGGGTCGTCGACGGCACCCGCACCACCAGCGGGGCGCCGCTGCTGGCCGACGACCCCCACCTCGACGTCGCGCTTCCGGGGACGTGGATGCAGATCGGCCTGCACTGTCGCACCGTCTCGCCGGCCTGCCCCTACGAGGTCGCCGGCTCCAGCCTGCCCGGCGTGCCCGGCGTCGTGATCGGCCACAACGCCGACGTCGCGTGGGGGACGGCCTCCCTCGGCGCCGACGTCGCCGACCTGTTCGTCGAGCGCGTCGACGGTGGCACCTACCGCGCCGACGGCCGGTCCCGGCCGCTGCGCACCCGCACCGAGGTGATCGAGGTCCACGGCGCCGACGACGTCGAGCTCGTGGTGCGCAGCAGCGCCCACGGCCCGCTGCTCTCCGACGCGTTCGCCGACTTCGCCGCGCTGGCCGACGGGGCACGCCTCGAGCGTCGCCGCGCCACCCGCGCCGACGGCGAGCCCCAGGAGCACGCCCTGTCCCTGCGCTGGACCGGGCTGCGACCCACGGCCACGGCCGACGCGATCCTGGCGGTGGACCGGGCCGGGGACTGGACGGAGTTCCGCGATGCCCTCGCGTCGTTCTCCCTCGCACCCCAGGGGTTCGTCTACGCCGACACCGCGGGCCACATCGGCTTCCAGGCCGCCGGGCGGGTGCCGGTGCGCAAGTCCGGCAACGACGGCCTGGTGCCCACGGCGGGCTGGCGGGCCGAGAACGACTGGACGGCCGCGTCCGTGCCCTTCGACGCGCTGCCCAGCGTGCCGACCCCGCCGACGGCGTGCTGGTCGCGGCCAACCAGGCCACCACCGGCCCGGACTACCCCTACCTGCTGGCCACCCAGCCCGGGACCCCGGCTACCGCGCCCGAGCGCGTGCGCGCGGTGCTCGAGCGCGCGGCCGGGTCGGGCCTGACGACCGTCGGCGATGGTCGCGCTCCAGGCCGACGACCTCGACCCGCTCGCCGCCGTGCTGGTGCCCGCCCTGCTCGCCGTGGACCTGCCCCGCGGGTACGCCTCCCAGGGGCAGGCGGCTGCTCGAGGGCTGGGACGACGCGCAGGTGCCGACAGCGCGGCGGCGGCCTACTTGAACGCCACCTGGCGGACCCTGCTCGACCGCACCTTCCGCGACGAGCTGCCGCCCTCGCTGTGGCCCGACGGCTCCGCGCGCTGGGTCGCCGTCGTCGAGCGCCTGCTGGTCGCCCCCTCCTCACCGTGGTGGGACGACCTGGGCACCGACGACGTGCGCGAGGGCCGCGACGAGGTGCTCGCCGCCGCGCTCGTGCAGGCCCGCGACGACCTGACCCGGCTCCAGGCCGTCGACCCCGACGAGTGGCGCTGGGGCGCTGGCCACACCCTGGACCTGCGGGCCCAGCCGACCGGACGCTGGGACGGCCTGGTGGTGCGCCGGCTGCTGGACCGTCTGGGCACCCGGGTCGGGGGCACCGGGACCGCGGTGGCGGCCACCGCCTGGGACGCCGGGCGCGTCGTCGACCCCGGCGGGTCACCACGGCGCCGTCTATGCGGATGGTCGTCGACCTCGCCGACCTCGACCGGTCGCGCTGGGTGGCGCCGGCGGGCGTCTCCGGCCACCCGGCCAGCGGCCACTACGACGACCAGCCGCCACCTTCGCCGACGGCGGCACGCTGAGGTGGCCCTTCACCCGCGAGGCGGTCGAGGAGGCCGCCACCGACCGGCTGCGGCTCAGAAGCGGGTGATGCCCCTCGGCACTCGCCGCGGCGGCGACCCGGCGGTCGTGCGCCTCGCCCGGGACGTCGCGGCCCACCTCGTCGGGGTAGAGCAGCACGCAGGTGAACGTGCCCGGCGCCACCCGGGCCAGGGCCCGGTCGTAGGACCCGCCGCCCCGGCCGAGCCGCAGTCCGGTCGCGGTCGACCGCCAGGCCGGGGACGAGCACGACGTCGGCGTCGGCCACCGCCTCGCGACCCAGCGGGCGCCCGTGGGCTCGCGCAGGCCGCGTCGGCCCGGCCACAGCGAGGCGACGCCGCTGTGCACGCGCCCAGTCGAGGTCGTCGTCGGCCTGCAGCACCGGGAGCAGCACCCGGCAGCGCAGCGCCAGCAGGCCCTCGAGCAGCCAGGAGGTGCCCGGCTCGGTGCCGACGGGACGTAGGCGGCCACCGTCGCGGCGGCGCGCACCTCGGGGGCGGCGAGCAGGTGCTCCGCGCAGGCGTCGGCGGCCTCGCCCAGCGCGGGCATCGCGCGGCCCCTCCGCGCGGCGAGCAGCTGGTCGCGGGCGGCGAGCTTGGCCGACCGCGACCCGGACCCGGCCGGGGGAGGAGGTTGTGCAGCGGCCACCGGACCACCCTACGATCGAGTCATGGGTAGTCCGGCACTGAAGAAGGCCTTGGCAAGATGTCGGAGGCCGGCGTCGACGAGGTCGCGGTCGAGACGTTCGCCCACTACTTCCGGCTCCTCGAGCACGGCGAGACGGGCATGGTGCCCGAGTCGACGATCGAGCCGGTCGACATGGAGAGCATCGACGACGTCGAGGTCGACGACGAGGCCGCCGCGGCCGCGATCCGCACGCACCGCGGTGATCAAGCTCAACGGCGGCCTGGGCACCTCGATGGGCATGGACCGGGCAAAGTCGCTGCTGTGCGTGCGCCGCGGGCTGTCCTTCCTCGACATCATCGCCCGCCAGGTGCTGCACCTGCGCACGCAGCTACGACGCCACGCTGCCGCTGATGTTCATGAACTCCTTCCGCACCTCCGCCGACACCCTCGCGGCGCTGGCCCGCTACGAGGACCTGCCGGTGGAGGGCCTGCCGCTGGAGTTCCTGCAGAACAAGGAGCCCAAGCTGCTCGCCAAGGACCTCTAGCCCGGTGTCCTGGCCCGAAGGACCCCGACCTCGAGTGGTGCCCGCCCGGCCACGGCGACGTCTACACCGCCCTGCGCGGCAGCGGCCTGCTCGACCGGCTGATCGAGCAGGGCTACGAGCGCGTCTTCGTCTCCAACTCCGACAACCTCGGCGCGGTGCCCGACGCCACGGGTCGCCGGCTGGTTCGCCGCCTCCGGCGCGCCGTTCGCGATCGAGGCGGTGCGCCGCACCCCGTCGGACCGCAAGGGCGGGCACTTCGCGCGCCGCAAGCACGACGGGCGGATCGTGCTGCGCGAGACCGCGCAGACGCTGGAGGAGGACGCCGGCGCGCTCGCCGACCTCGACCGGCACCGGTTCTGCTCGACCAACAACCTGTGGTTCGACCTCGCGCGCGATGAAGCAGGCCCTCGACCTGCGCGACGGCATCCTGGGCCTGCCGCTGATCCGCAACGTCAAGAACGTCGACCCCGGCGACAAGTCGACCCCCGAGGTCATCCAGATCGAGACCGCGATGGGTGCCGCGATCGAGGTCTTCGAGGGCTCGCGCGCTGATCGAGGTCGGCCGCGACCGGTTCGTGCCGGTGAAGACGACCAACGACCTGCTCGTGCTGCGCTCGGACGTCTACGAGATCGGCCAGGACTTCGTGCTCGACCAGGTGCGCCGAGGTGCCCTTCGTCGACCTCGACGAGGAGCACTACAAGCTGGTCGGCGAGTTCGACAAGCACTTCCCCGAGGGCGCGCCGTCGCTGACGCAAGGCCACGTCGCTGCGCGTCGAGGGCGACTGGACCTTCGGCCGCGGCGTGCAGGTGGTCGGGGACGTGACGCTGGAGCGCGGACGCGGCGCCAGCGGGTCGAGCCGACGACGGTGCTCACGGCTCGCCGACGGTGGCGACGGCCCGCGGCCCGGCCGGCCTGCTCTCCGTCGACCAGCACCTCGCCGCGTGCTGGCGGCGATCACCCCGCTCCCGGACTCTCCGCAGCCGCTGATGGACGCCCTCGGGCTCGCGGTCGCCGAGGACGTCGTCGCGCCGATGGCGCTGCCGCCGCTTCGACAACTCCGCGATGGACGGCTACGCGGTGCGCCACCGCGACGTGGTCAGCGCCGCCGCAGGAGCAGCCGGTGACGCTGCCCGTGGTCGGCGAGATCGGCGCCGGCCAGGCGACGGCCTGCTGCGCGATGCCGCCGGGCACGGCGGTCAAGATCATGACCGGCGCCCCGGTGCCGGCCGGCGCGGACTGCCGTGGTGCCCTACGAGTGGACCGACCGCGGCGTCGCACCAGGTGCGGATCGACCGGGCGCCCGAGCTGGGCCAGCACGTGCGCGGCGCCGGCGAGGACGTCGACGAGGGGGACCTGCTCGTGCGAGCCGGGCACCGTGCCTCGGCCCGCGCCACCTCGGGCTGCTCGCGCCTCGGCCGGCATCGCGTCCGTGCCGTGCGTCCGCGGCCGCGGGTCGTGGTGGTCTCGACCGGCTCCGAGCTGCGCGAGCCCGGCCAGGAGCTGGGCCACGACTCGATCTACGACGGCAACTCCTACCTGCTCGCCGGCCGCGGCGCCGCCGCGGCCGGCGCGATCGCCTACCGGGTCGGGATCGTCGCCCGACCAACCCCGCGGCGTTCCTCGACGCGCTGCGACGACCAGCTGGTCCGGCGCCGACCGTGGTCGTCACCTCCGGCGGCGTCTCGCAGGGCGACTTCGACGTCGTCAAGGAGGCGCTGGCGCCGCTCGGCACGGTGTGGTTCGGCCCGGTCGCGATGCAGCCGGGCAAGCCGCAGGGGTTCGGCGCGCGTCGGCGAGGCCGCGACCCCGATCTTCCGCTGCCCGGCAACCCGGTCTCGTCGTACATCTCCTTCGAGGCTGTTCGTGCGCCCGGCCCTGCGCAAGATGATGGGCAAGGCCCCGTAGCTCCCGGCCCTCGACGCCGGCGCGCTGACCGACGGCGTCGGCTCGCCCGCGGGGTCGGCGGCAGTTCCTGCGCGGCGGGTCATCCCCGACGCGACGGGCGCGGGTCGGCCTGGCGGTCTCCCCGGTGGGCGGCACGGGCTCCCACCTGGTCGGCGACCTCGCGGCCTCCGACGCGCTGATCGTGGTGCCCGAGGCCACACCGAGCTGGCGGCGGGCGAGCAGGTGAGCGTGGTCCGTGCTCGACGAGGATCTGACGGCTCGGACGAGCACGAGGGTGCGAGGGCCGACCGGCTGACCCACGTCGACGAGGCGGGCGCGGCCCGCATGGTCGACGTCTCCGCCAAGGACGTCACGGCCCGCACGGCGACCGCCTCGGGCCGGGTGCTGGTCTCGCCGGCGGTCGTGGCGCTGCTGCGCGGCGCCGGCGTGCCCAAGGGCGACACGCTCGGCGGTGGCCCGGCTGGCCGGCATCATGGGCGCCAAGCAGACGCCGGCGCTGATCCCGCTGTGCCACCCGCTCGCCATCTCGGGCGTCACCGTCGACCTGGCGTCGCCGACGACGCCGTCGACATCACCGCCACCGTGCGCACCACCGACCGCACCGGCGTCGAGATGGAGGCGCTGACCGCGGTCTCGGTCGCCGCGCTGACCGTGGTCGACATGGTCAAGGCCGTCGACAAGGGCGCGGTGATCACCGACGTGCGCGTGGAGACCAAGAGCGGCGGCACGCTCCGGGGAGTGGACGCGTGAGCGGCCCGCCCGGCGCGCCGCCGCGAGGGCACCGTGGAACGGCCGGCTCCCTGCGGGCGGCGGTCGTCGTGGCCTCCAACCGCGCCGCGGCAGGCGTGTACGCCGACGAGACCGGCCCGCTGATCGTCGACTGCGCTGCGCGAGCTCGGCTTCGCCGTCGACGCAGCCCGTCGTGGTGCCCGACGGGGAGCCCGTGGGCGTCGGCGATGCCGCCGCGGCCCAGGGCGGTGCCCGGGTCGTGCTGACCACCGGCGGCACCGGGCTGACGCCGACCGACCGGACCCCCGAGGTGACCCGGGCGCTGCTCGACCACGAGGTGCCGGGCATCGCCGAGGCGATCCGCGCCTACGGCGTCGCGCAGGGGCGTGCCGACCGCGGTGCTCTCCCGCGGGCTCGCCGGGGTGATCGGGCAGCTGCCTGGTCGTCAACCTGCCGGGCTCGCGCGGGGGCGTGCAAGGACGGGCTCACGGTGCTGCGACCGGTGCTCGTCCACGCCGCCGAGCAGGTCGTCGGGGAGCGACCATTGAGCCGCCCGGTTGGCCGGCGCGGCTCGGCTCGGGTGCGGACCCGGTCGTGACGCTGCGGCCGGTCTGCGCCTCCGACATGCCACGACCTGGCGCGACGCGCGCCGCCGCAACGCGCCTGGCTGGTGCCGTGGGACGCCACCGTGCCGCCCGGGGCGGACCGCCCGGCCGGCCAGCTCCGGCGCCCTGGTGCGCCGGCTGAACCGGCAGGCCCGCGCGCGGGGCGACGTGCCGTTCGCGATCGAGGTCGACGACCGTGTTCGCCGGCCAGGTGACGGTGAACAACGTCGTGCGCGGCTCGGCGCAGTTCGCCTCGGTGGGCTACTGGCTCGACCAGCGGATGCGCCGGTCGCGGCGTCATGCCGCGCGCGGTCGCGCATGGTGATCGACCACTGCTTCGTCCCCGTCGGCCTGCACCGCATCGAGATGGCGATCCGCCCGGAGAACTCCAACTCGCTGCGGGTCGTGGAGAAGCTCGGCATCCGCGAGGTGGGCTACGCGCCGCAGCTACCTGCACATCGACGGCGCCTGGCGCGACCACCGGCTCTACGCGATGACCGCGGAGGAGTCCCCGGGGGGCTGCTGGCCCGCCTCGAGACGCCGGCCGAGCGACGCCTCCTGAACCACATCGGCCACAGTCGGTCGGCGACACACCAGGCCACGTCCCGGTGCGCCGGGCCTGCCGCTCCTAACCTCGGGACGTGGATCTGAGCCCCCTCATCTTCGTCGCCCTCGCGGTGGCCTGGGTCACCTACCTGGTCCCCAAGGCGATCCGCCACCACGACGAGGTGGACCGCAGCCGGTCGGTCGAGCGGTTCTCCGCGACGATGCGCGTGCTCGCGCGCCGCGAGGCGGTCGGCGGCCGCGACAGCCGCCTGGTGCTGAGCCCCGGACGGGCCCGGTCGACCAGCGTCGTGACCACCAAGGAGACGCTCTCCGTCGAGCGCGGCCCGGCCCTCGCCGCGCCCAGCGCCGCCGGCGCCACGCCCGCGCCCGCCGGCGGGCGCGCCCCCCGCACCGCCGCGGCTCGCCGCCGCCGCGTGCTCGGCGTCGTGCTCGCCCTGCTCGCCGTCACCGTCGTGCTCGCCGCCACGGGCCTGCTCGGGTGGGCCTGGACCGCCGCGCCCGTCGCGCTGCTCGTCGCGTGGCTGGTCGCGTGCCGGCTGATGGTGCGTGCCGCCTCCGGCCGGGCCCGCGCCGTCGCCGCCCCTCGGGCGGCCGTGGCGGCCGTCGAGGACGACGAGGACGACCGACGAGGCGGCTCGGCGCGGCCACCCAGGAGGTGGCCGTGGTCGTGGTCGAGCAGGCCTCGCGCGAGGAGACTCCGGCGCGTGCGCCGCTCGAGCCCGGGGTGTGGGACCCGCTGCCGGTGACCCTGCCGACCTACGTCGACAAGGCCCCCGCCGCGCGCCGCACCGTGCGCACGATCGATCTCGACTCCACCGGGGTGTGGACCTCGGGCCGCAGCGAGGTCGACAGCGCGCTGGCTCGCGGGGCCGAGGAGGCCGAGCGCGCCGCGCGGGCCGAGGAGCAGCGTCGGGCCTCCGAGGAGCGGCGGGCCACCGGCTCCTAGGCGTGACCCCGGCCGGTGCGGCGAGGCCGCCGGTCGGGTGCTAACGTCTTCCTTCGCGTCCTCGGACGCACCTGGGGCTGTGGCGCAGTTGGTAGCGCGTCTCGTTCGCAATGAGAAGGTCAGGGGTTCGAATCCCCTCAGCTCCACCACCCGATACCAAGTCTGAACTCCGGAAAACGCGGGTTCGGCCGCCGGTCGTCGGTCTGAGGCGCGTACCCCCTGCGTGCCCCGGCAACGCAGGCAACTGGTGCCACAGGACGAGAAGCGCACCCGTGGCGCTCCGGTCGGGTTCGGTCGTCGCGTCAGGGTGCGCTGGTTTCACCCGATGACGGGGTTGCACGGGTCGCTGCTCATCCGAATGAGACGCTCAACGACGGCGCCGACGATCGTGTCCCTGGCCCGGGCGTCGTGCTGGGCGCGGCCGGCGCGAGGCCGAGGAGCGTCGTTGACGATTCGCTACCCGTCGCACTGGGCGAGACCCACCGGCGGCGTTAAGACGCCACCGCACGCGGCAGCATCTGAGCACCGCGGGACAGGGTCGTTGAGGAGTCGCTCGCGTCGGGGTGCGGCTCGAGGGCGCGTGCCGATGCCCTGGTTCCTGGAGTAAAGGGTGCAGCTAACGGTTGATGCTGCACACTCCGCCTATGACGCTTCCTCGCATCCTGACGTGCTTGGCGTTGGCCGGGGTGCTCCTGACCGGGTGCAGCGCCGCTCCGCCCACCACGGACGGCACGCAAGAGCAGGGCGGAACCCCTGGAAGGGGTGGAGCGCAGGGGAAGGGCGGTTACCTCGAGCTTGAGGAGCCGGCGGCGACGCGCTGCGTCGGTAAGCTCGGCGCGATCGAAGTCGAGGGTGACCTGCTCGTCCCGCGAGACCGCACCTGTGGATTGGAGGGGACCGCGATCAGTGGTCGGGTCATCGTTTCCCTAGGCGCGTCCTTGTACTCGCGGGACGCGGCATTCGGGGAGGGCATCAGTGCGCACTCGTTCCGCCGGATCGAGTTGCTCGGTGGCCGCGCAGACGGACGCCCCCGCTCGTGGGATTACACGCAGCGTCCGCCGGAGTACGACAAGATCACCGACTTCGACTTCGTCGGCGGCAAGCACGTCTCGGTCCAGCACGGCCCGAGCAGCGGCTCCTACCACTTCCTGAACAATTCCGGACGCGTCGAGGTGATCGGACTTGGCCTGGACACCGGTCACGTCTATTGCTTCGGGAACACCCGCCAACCCGTGGTCCGTGACATTTCCGGGGAGACGCCCGGGGTGGCTCAGGGACAGTGTGCCGGGCTGAGGAACGTCGACAAGAACTCGGACTTCTGAAGCTCACCCGCACGCGAGGATTCCTCTTGCCACGCCCAGTCGTCCACTCCGAGGACGCAACCGCCACGCGTCCGCTCACCAGCATGAGCAGACGCTGAGGTGCCCTGCTCGCGGCGGTAAGGGACACCTCCGAGTACCGGATGGCCGTGAGGGGTTGGCTCGATCCTGCCCGGCGGTCGGGAGAATGCGCCGCCTCGCGGCAACGACGTCACGGTGCCGGAACGAGACGCTGTCGCGATCGCGGAGCAGGAGCGCGACCTGAAGGGGGCCCCATGCGGACCTGTCGACATTGCGTCTTGAGCCGGACCCGACCCCCGTTCGTGCACGCAACACTGCCCCTATAGACCCTGACGTCCCCAGATTGACACGCGTAGCGTTCCTCCCGTGAACACCGTCGCCCGCGCGGGAGTGGCGATTGCGGAACCAGATTCCATCACGCGCGTGCCGAAACGCCTGGTTGGCGGCACCGGGCCCAACCCGGTTTTCACTCAACGGCCGGTTCTGGGCGCCCGCGCATCGAGATCGATGGTGGCCGACGTTCAGCGTCTGGCCGGCAACGCCGCGGCCGCGCGACTTGCGACCCACCTACGACCAACCTCGGTCAGCTCTTCGCCGGAGGCGTCCGAGGTTGTTCAGCGCTGCGGCTCCAAGCCTTGCGACTGTTCTGAGGAGGAGCAGGTCGCGGCAAACGGGCGCGCGTCGGTGCAGCGCAGCAGCGAGGTAACCAGGACGTGCATCAGCCAGGAGTATGCGTCAGCGCTGAGCAACGCCGATCTTCGCGAGGACGTTCGCTTGGTGAGCGACCAGGCGCGGTCACTACCAGCCGCCGACCCGATGCATCTGGCAGCGACGCAGAACTTGCGGTTGCTCAACCGCGAGCTGGAGCGTCGACGGCAGGCCCTCCAGCCCGACACGTCGCAAGGTCCGACGGTGCCTCGGCCACCAGGATTGCCAGATGACCGCGGCTACGAGCTCGTTCCTCTGGACCGGCTTCCCACCGACCTGATCGACGCCATCCCGGAAGGGCAGATGGTCGAGCTCGACCTCGGCGCTCAAGGCGGGCCATCGATCATGGGCGCCCTGCCGGACGCCGGCCCGCAGGCTGACATCGGAGATGTCACGCCCCTCACGCAGCCTCTCGGCGTCGGTGGCATCGCGGCGCTCCGCGGAACCAACGACGCGCTGCGGACATTCGGCTTCGCCGCAGCGGGCAGCGACTCGATCGGCTTGGTCGGGATACCACGCGTTCAGCCGAACCCACTCCGGCCGAACTGGACATTGCCCGATCCAGCAGCGCCATTGGACTACTGGGGTCACACGGCCGTAGTCGTGCGTCGGAACGGCCGGATCGTGGCGGTCCGTGGCTTCAACCCGGACTCGTCGTTCCCCCGGGGAATGCTGAACCTCTTGACCCAGAGCAGCGCCGTCGAGTCAGGTCGAAGCGGCCTGCCGTCAGTTGTCTCTGCCGACAACTACCTCTTGACGCATCCCCGCGCGAGGACGCTGGAATGGGCGGTTAGCGACGAGTTGGCCGAAGCTGCCCTGCGGGAGCTGACCCCAACCGGGTCAGCGGGTGCCCTCGGGCATGCTTCGGAGTACAGCGCCCGCCCCGCCGTCCGAGGCTGCACGAGCTCGAACTGCGGACTGTGGGCAACCGAGCAGATCGAGTCACGCCTCGGCGGACCGGTGGGCCGCGCCGGACAAGGCGCGATCACGTCGGTGGGCGAGGGTGGCGCGACAGTCCCGCGAACCGCAAGCCAAGGCCGGATCATGGGGATGCTCGGGGACGCCGAGCAGGCACGATTGAGCGGGCACCCCAGTCCGCTCAGTGGAATGCCCCACGCCGACGGCCCCGGCGTCGCCAGCGGGATGCCCCGGGGATTCAAGGTCCTCAAGTACGGCGGCCGAGTCTTCGCTGTAGTCGGCATTGCAGCCGACGCCTACGAGTTCTACTCGGCCACGCCCGCGGAGAGGCCGCGCGTCGTGGCGGGTATCGCGGGCGCAACAGCAGGCGGCGCCGCCGGAGGTGCGGCGGCAGGCGCTGCGGCAGGCCTCGTGTGCGGCCCGGGAGCACCCGTCTGCTCCGTGATCCTCGGCGTCGGCGGAGCTGTCGTCGGTGCCCTCGGCGGGCGGGCCCTCTTCCAAGCGATCTTCGACTCGCTTGACGGCTCGCACCAGGGCCCCTGCATCCCCGCCTATCGCGATCTCGAGCCGACCGGTGCCGGGGAGTGCCCGAGTTGTCACCGCATCCGCCGCGTCCAAGAGTGTCGCGATGAGTTCGCGCCACCGTTCGACCTCGGCGGCCCGTCAATGTTCGAGCTCGGCGGTCCCGGAGCATCGCCGTTCCGGATGGGACACGACAGCGCGACCGGCTCAGGCGACCCACCCTTGCGCACGAGCTGGCGAACAGATGAGTTCCGCTCACTCCTCACCGCTGGTGAGCAGATGGGCTCCCCCAACATCCACTCGCTCACCCCGCAAGAGACGCGCGCGATCCGGGAGTGGATGAGCGCCACCCCCTGAGCGCAACGACGTCTTGTGTTGCAGCGTGACCAGTGTGGGATCGTCCTTCCGGGATTGGATCTGAGCCCTGCTGGTCGTCGCGGTCGAGAGCGTTTCGCGTCGACCTGGACGCGTCTGCCGCGCCCACCGACGTCTCGAGAACGGCCCGCTGAGCGCCGTTTGGGAGCCCAGGGAGCCGGAGCACGCAGTCGCGAACCGCGCTGCGCTCCGTGGTCGGCGCGGGACGGCCACGGTGCGTCGGGTCACTACGATGGCCGGGTGACGTCGTCCGAGGGTGCCTCCGCCGGCGGCTCGCTGTGGCAGGCCATCGCGGGCCGGGGGCGGACGGTGCGGCTCGCGGCAGGCACCCCGATGCTCCACCACGGCGACGAGGGTCGTCACTGCTACGCCGTGCTGGCGGGCGAGGTCGTCGTCTCGACGACCACCAGCCAGGGCGCGCTGGTCATGCTGGGGCGACGCGGGCCGGGAGCGGTCATCGGCGAGCTCGCCGCCCTCGACGCGGCGCCCAGATCGGCCACCGCGATCGCCGGGACCGACGTCACGGCGGTCATCCTCACCGCGGCGGAGCTCGAGGCCCTGCTCCTCGAGGAGCCGGAGCTCGCTCTTCGCGAGCTTCGGCGCTTGAGCCGCCAGCTGCGAACGCTGACCGAGCGGTACACCCTGCGCAACGAGGAGCTGCGGACCCGCCTCGTCACCCTGCTGCTGACCCACGTCGCCGAGTCCGGGCAGTCGACCGTGCGGGCGACCCGGCAGGAGCTGGCGGACTGGGTGGGCGTGACCCGTGAGGCCGCGACCCGGACGCTGCGTCGGCTCGAGGAGCAGGGGCTCGTCTCCCTGGGGCGCAGCACCGTCACCGTCGTCGACGCCGCGGCGCTCTCGGGACTCGTGGGGGCAGCCGGCGGCCGCGACACGCGATGATGCGGACGAGCTGCACACCGCCCGTCGGGACCGTCACCTTCCTCTTCACCGACGTCGAGGGGTCGATGGTGCTGTGGGAAGCCGACAGTGCGGCCATGAGCCGAGCGCAGGCTCGCCACGACGAGATCCTGCGCGAGGCCTTCGAGACGTGTGGCGGCTACGTCTTCTCGATCGCGGGTGACGGCTACGGCGCGGCGTTCCCGGCCGCCGGTCGTGCGTTGGACGCGGCGGTGAGGGTCCAGCGGGCGATGGCGGCCGAGGCCTGGCCGCGCGGCGCGGAGATCCGGGTCCGGGTCGGCGTGCACACCGGCGAGGCCGAGGAGCGGGCGGGAAACTACTTCGGACCCGCCGTGAACTACGCTGCCCGGCTGATGGGTGCGGCGCGTGGTGGCCAGCTGCTCGTCTCGGCGGTCACCGCGGCCATCCTCGGGTCCCGCGACGACGTCGACCTCCGGGACCTCGGACGAACGGCGCTCACGGGGGTCGCCGCTCCGGTACAGGTGTTCTGCGTCGTGGGCCCGGGGTGCTCGGTTCCCGAGCTGCCGGTGTCGACCGGACGCGGCGGCCCCGGGAACCTCTCCCGTCCGCTGTGCGCCTTCGTCGGGGACGAGGGTCTGGTCGACCGGCTCGCCGAGCAGGTGGGGCGCGGTGGCCTCACCACGCTGGCCGGCCCCGGCGGTGTCGGGAAGTCACGGCTGGCACTCGAGGTGGCCTGGCGCGCGAGCGAGTCACTGCCCGATGGCGCCTGGTGGGTCGAGCTCGCTCCCGTGCCTGACGGCGCCGACCCGGTCCAGGCCATCGCCTCGACGCTGTCCATCCAGCACCAGCCCCGGCTCAGCGCCTCGGACGTCGTCGTGGACTGGTGCTTCGGGCGTCGGATGCTCCTGGTCCTCGACAACTGCGAGCACGTGCGAGGGCCGACCGCCGCGCTCGCCGCCGCCATCGCGGCCCGCTGCCCGAGCGTCGCCGTGGTCGCGACGAGCCAGGTCCCCCTCGGGGTGCCGGGCGAGCGTGTCGAGCACGTGGTCGGCCTGGCCCCGCGCCGCGGCGTCGAGCTGTTCCGCGCCCGGGCCGGCGCAGCGGAAGGGGACCGGGCGACGGTCGAGTCGATCTGCCGGCGACTGGACGGGCTCCCGCTGGCCATCGAGCTGGCGGCCGCACGGGCCCGCCTGCTCGGAGCGGCCGTCGTGCTGGACCGCCTCGACGACCGGCTCCGCCTGCTGCGGTCGACGAGTCCGCTCAGCGACCCGCGCCATCGGACCCTGCGCGGGGCCCTCGACTGGTCCTACGGACTCCTCAGTGCGGAGCAGCAACGCTGTCTGGACCGCCTCTCCGTCTTCGCGGGGACCTTCGACCTCGCGGCGGTGACGGCGCTGAACCGCGAGGCCGGCGAGGCGCCGGACGAGTTCGACACCATCGACCGCCTCGCCGACCTCGTCGAGAAGTCGATGGTCACGGCGGTGCGGCACGACGGGACCACTCGCTACCGGCTGCTGGAGACGCTGCGCCAGTACGCCGCCGAGGGCTTGGAGCGGCGTGGCGAGACCACCTCGATGCGCGAGCGGCACCTCGACCACTACCTCGGTGTCGCAGCCCGACGACACGACCAGTGGCTCTCCCCCGACCAGCCGCTCGCCGACCGGGCCTTCGACCAGGAGTGGGACAACCTGCGAGCCGCCCACCGCTGGGCCGTCCAGACCGGTCGTGCGGCGGCGGCCCAGGACCTGGTCGTGGCCACGGCCTGGCATGCCCTGGAGCGGCTGCGCCACGAGCACCGGTCGTGGGCCGAGTCCGCCCTCGCCGCGGCGAGCGTCCGCGGCGGCACCCACCCGACCACCTACGCCGTGCTCGCGGCCTGGGCCTACTTCGCGGCGGAGCTCTCGACCAGCATCGGGTACGCCGAGGAGGCCGTGGAGCGTCATCGCGACCACCCCGCCATCGCCGGCGCCCTCGCATGGTGGTTGTACGCGCTGCTCGGGGCCGACCTGGTGGACGAGGCGGCCGCCGTCGTCCCGCTGCTGACCGGCCAGCTGGACCGCGACCTCGCCCTGGACGTCGAGTTCATGGCCCGCATGGCGTTGACCGATGCCTCTCTCGAGGCCGCCTCGGACGCCCACGACCTCGCGTTCGCGGCGCTGTGCCGGCGGATCGGCAGCCCCGTCGCGCTCGCGCGGGCGGCGCAGCTGCGGGCGAGCCGACTGCTCGCCCAGGACCCTCCCGATGTCGCGGCCGCCTTGGATGGCTACCGGAGCTCGCTCGCGGCCGGGGGTCCGCACGCCCCGTCGGAGCGCGTCTGGTCACTGTGTGGGGTCGCGACGTGTCGGGTGCTGGCCGACGCGCCGGACGCCCCGGCCGCGCTGTGCGTCGCGATCGAGGCCAGCCACGACGACCGGCTCTGGTTCGCCCTCGACCTTGCGCTAGGCACGAGCGCGTCGTACCTGCTGGCCCGCTCACCCCAGGCGGCGGCCACCATCCTGGGCCACGTCCTGACCCGTCCGCCGTCGGCCATCGGGGCCGCCACGGCCGCGTGTCGCGCGGCCCTGGCGGAGGTCCGGACGTGGGACTCCGGTCAGGTGTGGATGAACCTCGGAGCGGCGACGGGCCGGCACGAGATCGTGCCCTACGCCCTGGAGGCGCTGCGCGAGGCCGATGATCAGGAGCCATCGCCCTGAAGCCGATACGCCCTCACCCGGAGTCGGGGTCGTCCTCGTCCAGGCCGCCCGCGATCGCAGCGAGGCGCTCGGTCAGCCGGGTGGCCGACTCGCGACCGAAGATCGTCGCCGCCCCCTCGTAGCGCTGCTCGAGGTACTCCTCCGGGGTCGCCCAGTAGCCGCCGTAGTCGCCGGCGAAGCCGACGACCGACGCGGAGGAGCATCCGGCGGCCGAGGCGACCGCCTGCTCGATGCGCCACCCTGCCATGGTGGTGGCCTCCCCCGGCACGGCGGCCAGCGCGTGGTCACCGACCCGGATGACGTGCAGCGGCAGCCGGTGCGGTGCCACGAGGGCGAACAACGCGCCGAACCGGACGGGCAGGCGGGTGAGAGCGGCGGCGACCGCGATCTTGGGTCCCTGACCACTGGCCATCGAGTACGCCCGTCCGGCGCGCTCGCGGTAGCGCGGCGAGCGGATGCCGTCCGCGAGCGCGGCCCACGGCTCGTTGGGCCCGTCGACCCCGCCGCCGAACTGGGCCATCCCGACCATCGGCGCGGGCAGCCCGGAGTCGCGCGGCGTCCACACCTCGTGGGCCGCGGCGAGGCTGAGGGCTCCGAACTCGGGGCCGTCGGGCGACCCGATCGTGTCGAGTGCCTCGGCGGCCGCGGCTCCGACGCGCCGTCCGATCGTCGCGGCGAGGTGCTGACCCTGCTCGGCAGGACGTGAGCGCGTGCCGGCCCGCACGGTGCCGTCCTCACCGACCGGAAGCGGGGAGACGTCGCCGCTGGCACCCCCGCCGAAGCCCACGAGCCACCCGCTGCGGGCGGCCTCCTGGGCCGCGAAGCCCCAGAGGTCGGCGCCGAACGTGGGGAACCCGGGGCCCAGTGCCGTGCCGTGGACGGCGAACCAGCCGAGGGCGCCACGCAGTGACCGGTCCTCCGACTGCACGGCGAGGAGGCTGACCCGCGGGTCACGGAGGCGGTCGGCCCGGGGCGCATCGGGCGGGAGCACGGACCCGGGGCCGCGTTCGAGGAAGTCCGCCACCGTGGCGTCGTCGTAGTGGCGCCACGCCGGTACGGCGCGGTTGCTCGCCGCATCGGCGGCGACGCCGCGCACGAGGGCCACCCCACCCGGGGTCAGGGACCCGACCGCCTCTCGGGTCACCCGGGCGATCAAGGCGGCCAGGTGTCGGTGGCTGCGCCAGGCGTCGGTCGGCGACGGCCCGGCCATCAGCGAGTATTGGAACCCGCCGTAACGCTGACCGGGTCCGGCGTGGGTGTGGGTGCCGCAGAGGACCACCTGGGAGGGAGGGAGCCCGGCTCCGTCGGCCGCGGCCTTCCAGAGGTGCCAGCCGCCGCCGTGGAGATCGGCGTTGACCAGCACGACTCGTCGGCCGTCCGCGTCCTCCAGGGCCACCGCGGTCGCGAACAGCCGCTGGGCGGGCTCGGACGGAGGCGTGCAGTCACGCCGTCCCATCGGCCCCCATCCGGTGTTGGGGCCGGTCCTGCTCGGGGTGAGGTCCACTCGGGCGAATCCGACGCGTCTGATGCTCATGACCGACATCCTTCAGTGAGGTGCTGGTCCACGCCTCGAATCACCCGTGGCGCGGAACCGGTGGGGTGGGGCAGGTCCGGCGCGGCACCGGACCCGGGGCACGCCACCCTCGCCGCGGTGCGAGAGGGTGGCGCGCGGGCTGCGCACGGGCGCGCAGGTCGTGAGCTCAGGCCTCGAGGCGAGTGAACTCCTCGGCGACCGCCGCCCGGACGTCGTCCGGGATGTCGGCCTTGGCGGAGTAGGTCCGCAGATCAGCCGGCTGGTAGGTCACGTTCGTTCGTGAGGCGGACGTAGTCGCTCGACTCGTCCAAGGAGGAGCAGCGACTCCTCTCGTAGGTGTACCGGGTCTGCACCCCGATCACCGCGAGGGCCCGCGGCGGCCGCGTGATCTCCTCGGTCGAGGAATCGCGCTCCGTCGAGCTCGAGACCGCGCCCTACGCCGCGCTGCGGACGTCGACCTGGCCGGCTCCCGCACCGGGTCGAGCGCCGGCCGGGCCGACCACGACCTCACCGCAGGCGAACCGTCACCCGCTGCGGCGCCGAGCAGGCTCCCGGGCCGTCGCACGCCTCGTAGGTCCACGACGTCCGACGGGGTCGCCGTGCCGGTGCGGTGAGCACCACCCGGCCCGAGGGGCGCAGCCGGACCTGACCGGTGGCGGGGCCGCTGACCAGCCGGGCCCGCAGCCGCTGGCCCTCGACGTCCGTGTCGTTGCCCAGCACGCCGGGAGCCGCCAGGACCAGCCGGCCCCGTCCGCGGGGCAGGCGCAGGCGGTCCCTCGTCGTCTCTGGAGCGTCGTTGACGCACCGGACGCGGATCCGCGCCGTCGCCGTCCCGCTGGCGGTCTCCGCGATCTGGTAGTCGAAGGAGTCGGGGCCGCAGTAGTCCGGGTCGGGCTCGTAGACGAAGGTGCCGTCAACCTTCAGGCCGACCTGGCCGTGGTCGGCCTGGCCGGCCAGGTCCAGGGTCACCGACCTGGCGTTGTCGTCGTTGGCGAGCACGCTGGACCCCGCGAGGGTGGTGTCCTCCCGGGTGCGGAACGAGTCCGCGTTGGCCCGGGGCAGGGATGGGGTGGTGAAGAGCTGCTCGCCGGA
The DNA here is from genome assembly GCA_963728085.1 of uncultured Actinomycetota bacterium. Taxonomy (GTDB): domain Bacteria; phylum Actinomycetota; class Actinomycetes; order Propionibacteriales; family Nocardioidaceae; genus Nocardioides. Next base: position 672,154 of record CAVSIQ010000004.1, read on the forward strand.
ACTGCGGGTGGTGCCGAAGAAGTCGGTGGCCGTCACCGACCAGGTGAACGCGTGACCGGGCGGCAGGCTGGTCGGGACCTCGACCCGGGTGGTGCTGGGCCGGTTCCGCGCCTGGACCAGGTCGGCGAAGTGGACCCGGCCGGAGCGGCTGAACCCCGACGTCCCCGCGTCGGCTCCCCGGACCTCCCAGGTGTAGGTCCGGATGTCGCCCGCCGGCTCGTCCCACGTCAGCGGGGGGGTGAGCGACGCGACCGTTGCGAAGGGCGCCGGGCTGGTCAGCGCGATCGGCCCGGGGTCGGTGATGCCCCCGGTGCCGGCGTACCCGTCGACGGTGTACCCCTGGACCCAAGCGGTGACGGGTCCGACCACGGTGGCCACCGTCTTCTGGCACATGAACGGGCGCCAGGCGTATCCCTCGCCGCGCAGGGCGCCGGGGACGGCCGGCAGGGGGCTGGTGACCTGGGACTGAAACGCGACCCCGGTCGAGAGGGTCGTGCTCAGCGTCTCGGAGGAGGTGGCGCTGCCGGTGGCCGTCAGCTTGAGGTAGGCCGCCTTCGCCGCGGCGCTCAGGGTGAGTCCGAGGCTGCGGGCGCGGCTGCGGGTCGACGTCGACGTCACGCCGATGGTCGTGCGCTCCGCCGTGCCCGATCCCGGGGTCATCGTCTTCCGGGCACCGACCAGCACGTCCGGCCCGGGCAGGGTGGGCCGCTCGACGCCGAAGGGGTTGGCGCGCACGCCCGGGTCCGGCAGGTCGGCGAGGTCGCGGTCGCCGGTGCGGGAGTAGGACCCGTCGCAGTAGTCGTCTACCCGCGCACCCTGGACCGGGCCCTCGAACCTGCGGTACGAGCCGGGGTCGCCCACCGTGTGGTCGAAGACCTGGTCCAGGACCGGGTCCAGGAAGCCGCTGCCCTCGGCGAAGGCGGGGTCCTTGCGGCGCAGAAACGACTCCGCCAGGATCTCGGTGTTCCGCTCCATTGGCACGTCGACCGTGGTCGTGGTGCCCAGGCCCAGTCCCGTGCTCGAGGAGGTGACGGTGCCGGTGTAACGGTGCAGCCGCAGCGAGTCGACCACGACGGAGTCCACCGCGGCGCCGTCGGCGTCCACGCCGCCGACGTAGCTGTCGGTGGTGGTGACCGTGAGTCCTCGCGACGCGGTCTCGCTCAGGGCCGAGGTGACAGCCTCGGAGGCCTCCGCCCCGAACGCGCCGGTCGGGTCCTCGATCTCGACGCCGAGCTCGACCGTCAGCGAGGTCTCCATCGTGCTCGCCCCCTCGTTCGTCGTGCCCGTCGTGCTCGCGAACTCCGGCGGCGGGTTGCGCTGGCCCGACCCGCCGACCGACGGCGGTGCCGCGAGGAAGACCCGCGGGATCCGGTCGCTCGTGACCGACCTGGGGGTGAGGCTGGCGAGCTCGACCCCGATCGCCTGGTCGACCGACGGCAGCGGGGCGACCAGGTAGCCGCCGGTGCCGAAGATGCCGGTGTCGCCGGCCGGGGTGATGTCGGCGGTGTACACGAGGTTCTGGCCCGGGGACAGACCGTGGCGGTACGCACCACGCCGCAGCCACGTGCGCGACTGCAGGTGCGGCCGGATGCGGTTGGTGCCCGGCGCCTGGGCCGAGAAGTAGGTGTTGACCCCGACGAGACCCAGGGTCTCGAGCTCGTACAGCCCGAACGGCTGCTCGTCGCTGGAACAGCTCGTCCCCGGCTGGTGGGCGCGCAGGCTGCGGCAGGGGAGCACGATCTCGGGCTGCGCGAACCCGAGGTCGGCCCCGGCCAGGCCGGAGGCGGCGTCGAAGGGGCTCGCCCACGCCTCGTGGCTGGTCTGCTCCTCGCCGATGAAGAGCTCCTCCGAGGTCGCCACGCCGCCGCGCAGGGTCGAGCCGGACGTCACCGAGCACGCCGCCACCACCGCCCCCGTCTCTACGTCGGAACGGTCCGAAAACGCCCGGGTCGAGAGCACGTCGATGCCGGCGACGTCGTCACCCTGGCAGTCGGCGCTGAGGTCGGCCAGCGCCCTGACCCGGGTGGAGTGGACCCGGACCACGTTGCGAGGGGTGGGCTGGTCGTCGCGCGCGCTGACGACGTAGTTCTTGCCGGCGAACGGCGTCGTCGCGACCCGCACCCGCGCCGTCACGAACTGCCGCCCGGCGGGCGCCGAGGCGATGCGGGCCAGGCGCTGGCCGAGGCTGGGCGCGATGCGCCCGGTTGCGCTGGCGTAGGTGAAGTTCGCCGCATAGAGATCGAGGGAGCTGCCCACCCCGAGCACCACCGCGGTCTCGTCGCGGTCGACGTCCCCCTCCAGCAGGTCGCCGGCGTCCAGCGACATGAGGTCCGAGGTCGGTCGGTGGTCGAGCGCCAGGACGCGCTGCCCGGGGAACGACCACAGGCCCGTCGTGGTGCCGGACGTCTCGAACGGGCGACGAGCGAGGGTGAAGGAGCCGTTGTACTGCAGGGCCGTGACCCCGCTCGGGCCCGCGACCAGGATGAGGGGAGGGCTCAGCTGACCGGTGCTGGTGTCGAGCACGCGCCGCGTGATCGTGACGCCCGTGGCGTCGGTGGGCACGGTGCCGACGGCGAGGATCGGGAAGCCCTCGTCCTGGCTGCCGTAGACCACGACCCTCTTCGGCCCGCCGGCCTCCACCAGGTAGGCCACGTCGACGCTGCCGTCGAGGTCGACGTCGGCCACGGCCGGGGGGCCCTGGTCCTGCACCGGGTCGATCGTGCTCGTCTCGTAGGGCTGCGTCATCGACCACCGACGTTTCATGGCGGCGTCCGGCGTCACGCCGGGAGCGGTCCCGAACTCCTGCGCAACGACGCCTTCCTTGGTGAGCGCGTGGTAGGTCAGGCCCCGGGTCGGGCCGACCAGCAGCGCTGCGGGGTAGGCATCCACCTCGACGCGCGGCAGCGTGGTGCTCGTGAAGTCGGACGGGTCCTCGGCCTGGGCTGGAGCGAGGGGTACGGCGGCCAGGGCACCGGCGGCGACGAGCGCGGCGACCAGGACCGCGCCGCGTCGACGATGCGTGCTCGCGGCGCGTGGTGCGGTCGAGATCCTCATGATGGTGGCCTTTCCTCGTGGCTTTCCTGGTGGTGGGCTGCGGTGCTACCGCTCGTCCACGGTTGAGCATCGAGGAGCGAGAGGACCGCGGTCCGTGATCGGAGTCACGGAGCGGCCACCAAGGTCACGCAGCGGCCGAGGAGGCGAGCGCGTCGAGGCGCCGGGCACGCACCCACCGGCCGGGCGCCAGCTGTCGTCCTTGCAGCGCAGGAACGGTCCGGACTCGGCCGCGCCGTCACCGGACGCGTGCCGGTCCACACCTCGCCGGAGCGGACGAGCGGGACGTAGACGGTGTCGCCGCGCGGGACCACGCGTCGAGCGCGGGTGCTCAGGGGGTTCATGCCGAGGCTCCTTCCAGGTTGGCGACCCGATGGCGGCGGGCCCCGGTCGAGGAGGTAGCCGCTGCCGAGCGAGGCGCGATGCTCCGCCCGACGCCCGACGCCCGACGCCCGACGCCCGACGCCCGACGCCCGACGCCCGACGCCCGACGCCCGACGCCCTGATCCCGGCGATGTCGTGCTGACCCTCCGCTGCGCGCGCGTACCCCCGGGCACGACCCGCTCCCGATGGCGTCGGGTGCGCCCCGGGTGGCGAACATCACCGGCGGCTGCGGCTCGGTGGAGAGATCGTGGTGACGAGGGTCCCCTCAGGTGGGGCACGTGGACCCTCACAGGGATGCCCTGCGGGGTTCGACAGTGGTTCGACAGGTGCACGGACACCCAGGGTCCTCATCAGGACCCGGTTGGCCGCCACGTCCCACGCCCCTCCCCTGAGGAGTACCGATGAAAGCGCTCGTCTACCACGGTCCCGGCCACAAGGAGTGGGAGGAGGTCCCCGACCCGGTGATCATGCAGCCCACCGACGTGATCGTGCAGATCGACACCACCACGATCTGCGGGACGGACCTGCACATCCTCAAGGGCGACGTCCCGGCCGTGGCCGATGGCCGGGTCCTGGGACACGAGGGCGTGGGCACGGTGATCGAGGTGGGCGCGGCCGTGGCTCGGGTGGCCATCGGGGACCGGGTGATCATCTCCTGCATCAGCGCCTGCGGGTCCTGCTCCTCCTGCCGCGGGGGTCTCTATGCCCACTGTCTGGCCGACGAGGGCATCAGCGGACTCGGCTGGGTCCTCGGACACCTGATCGACGGCACCCAGGCCGAGTACGTCCGGGTCCCGTTCGCCGACTCCTCCGTCCATGCGCTGCCGCCGGGGGTCAGCGACGAGGCAGCCGTGATGCTCTGCGACATCCTGCCGACCGGTTTCGAGATCGGCGTGCGCTACGGCGACGTGCAGCCCGGCGACGTGGTCGCGGTGGTGGGGGCCGGGCCGGTCGGCCTGGCCGCGGTCATGACGGCGGGGCTCCACGGTGCGGCGCGGGTCATCGCGGTCGACCTGGACGGCAGCCGTCTGGAGCAGGCGACGTCGCTGGGGGCCACGGACACCGTCCTCGCCGGTGAGGACGACTGGGTGGAGCAGGTGCGGGCGATGACCGACGGGCTGGGCGTCGACGTCGCCATCGAGGCGGTCGGTCTGCCCGACACCTTCTCCGCGTGCCTGGCGATCGTGCGCCCCGGTGGGTCGGTGGCCAACGTCGGTGTGCACGGCGCACCTGTCGAGCTGGCGCTGCAGGACCTGTGGATCAGCGACATCACCATCACGATGGGTCTGGTCAGCACGTCCTCGACACCGATGCTGCTCAAGCTGGTGGCTCGGCACCGCCTGCCGGCGGAGAGGCTCGCGACCCACCACTTCCGGCTCGAGGAGATGGTCGGGGCCTACGACACCTTCTCCCGCGCGGCCGAGACGCACGCGCTGAAGGTGGTCCTGCGACGCTGAGGGCCGCATCACCGCCTGCGGGCCGGCGGCCTACGGGGAGGACGGACGTGCACGGGCTGACGCCCGTGCCGGTGGCTTCGACGGGGTCGGAGGCTGCGGCCTCGGGGACGGCCCTGATGATCCCGTCCGCGGCCCCACGGCACCGTCCGCGGCCGGAGCGCGCCCGTCGGCACGGGGGTCCGACGGCAGGTCGAGTAGTGACTTCCTGCCCTGCTCGGGCTCCGCCGGCAGTGCCTAGCGTGGAACGAGAACACGAGTCGGAGGACACGAGATGGACCAGAACGAGCCAGCCGAGCTCCCGCTCGAGGAGTGCTGGGAACTGCTGCGCGGACAAGCCTTGGGCCGCCTCGCCTTCCACCTCCTCGACGAGGTTCACATCACCCCGATCAACTACGTCGTCGACAAGAGCACCCTGCTGTTCCGCACCGCCGAGGGCAGCAAGCTGCTCGGTGTGGTGATGAACCAGGACGTGGCCTTCGAGATCGACGGCGAGAACGGCCACGTCGCGTGGAGCGTCGTCGCACGAGGAGCAGCCAGGCTTCTCGACGAGGCGTCAGCCCATCGCGCCGACGACCTGCCCCTACGTCCCTGGGTGGGTCGCTACAAGTACAACGTGGTCGAGCTCACGCCCACCGAGATCACCGGGCGGCGCTTCACGATCGACCAGCACGCCCGCCACCTGTGGCTGGGCGGCTGATCGCGCACCCCGGGGAACGTCGACCCGGGCGCGCGGCACACCCCTGACGCACGCGGGTCTCCCGCCCGGAGTGGGTTTCGTGGTTCCCCGGCCGGGCTCACCCGGCCGGCGACGGCTCCCCGTGCAGCCGGTGGGGGTCGGACAAGCGCCGCCGCAGTCGCAGATGCACCAGCACGAGCAGCGAGGTGGCAGCGGCCCACACGCACCACAGCGACTCGAACGCCTGCACGTAGAGCAGGCCGACCACGACGAGCCCACCGAGGTTGAGCAGGCCGAAGGCGACGATCGACGGGTAGCCCGAGCACAGCGAGGGCCCCACCACCGCGACCACGTACAGCGCCGCCCAGACCCAGGCGTGGCTCAGGTCGGCGTCGTAGACCAGGGCGTGCGGCTCGGCGCGCACCTCCAGCGGCCCGCGGACCACCTGAACGCCCAGGGAGATGGAGACGACCAGACCGAGCCCGACGAACGGCGCCACCCGCGCCCGCGCGCCGCGGGGCTCCAGGAGCAGGACCGCGAGCGGCACCAGGGTGGGCAGGAGCGGGAGCGCGACCAGCACGTAGACCAGGGCGGCCGCGGCCTGGACGCCGGCCGGCACGGCGCCCTCGGCGCCCGCCCACACCAGGGACTCGACGAGCTGGTGCCCGGCGAGCAGGAGCGGGAGTGCGGCGAAGGGGAGCTCGCGGCGGTGGCGCACCTCGCGCAGGGCGAGCACCCCCACCGGCAGCAGAGCGGCACCGACGACGAGGTCGGCCTCGGCGGAGAAGCACACGGCGCACCTCCTCCTCGGGGCCGGGGCCCACCGTACGGGCCACCGCGCGGCGCGGGGGTGACCCCGGCCGCGCGCGCCCGCGGCCGCGGCCGCTCAGCGGAGCGGGGTCCGGATGGTGAGACGGGCTGCCGTGGTCCGAGTCACTGGGCGACAGAAGAATTCCCCGCAGAGCCCCCACATCCGACTCATCTCGTGCACAAGACATCAACAGTGAGTCACGACCGGGCAAAGGCCGGGTGCATCGCGCCGTGATGCCGGTCGGCTTCGCGTGGATCACACTCCTGCGCGGTGGTCGGCGGTGTGCGCACTCCGTAAGGTTTCAACTACGCGGCTCACGCAGACGCGACGATCCAGGGGATTTCACACGAGCAGACTGGTTGACCGCTCGACGGTACCGGAGCTCCGCGCTCCCGCGGAGCCGGACGGGGTGGCCAGTCCTGTCGCTGTGCCGGGACGGCGACGACGCCGACCGTGACCCCTCGGCTCGCCCGCTCGTCCTCGATCCCGAGGAGCGAGCCCGCCGTCACACCTTCCCTGGGGGAACAGCATGTCCAGCACCGACGATCGTGGCGCGCCCTCGTCCGCCGGCGGAGCCTCGGCTCCGCGCGACGAGCACGGCACGTCCGAGGAGTACCGGTACCGCGAGTTCAGCGAGCTCGCCGGTCCGCTCACCGAGGCCGGTGAGGACTACTCGGTGGAGTTCGCACCGATCTCCGACCGGGGTCGCCGCGTGCGCGCCCGCCTCCTGGTCATCCTGGCGTTCGCGTTCGAGGCGACCTTCCTGGTCTGGCTGCTCAAGCCCAGCCACTACCCCGTCGCCGACGGCACCTGGCAGTACTGGCTGAGCATGTCGATGGTCGTGTCCATCGGCCTGATCGAGCTGATGCGCCTGATCAACGTGGGCACCCTGGCCATGGCCACGCTCAACGCCCGCGACCCGCGCCCGGTGCCCGCCGAGGCCCGCACCCGCGTCGCGTTCATCACCACCATCGTCCCGTCCAACGAGCCGTTGTCCATGGCCGAGGTCACGCTGCGCGCCGCGCTCCAGGTACGCCACGACGGCCCGTTCGACGTCTGGCTGCTCGACGAGGGCAACGACCCCGACGTGAAGGCGATGTGCGCCCGCCTGGGCGTGCACCACTTCTCCCGCAAGGGCCGCCCGGAGTACAACCAGTCCTCCGGCTCGTTCAAGGCCAAGACCAAGCACGGCAACTACAACGCCTGGCTCGACCGTCACGGCGACGACTACGACTTCTGGCTCAGCGTCGACACCGACCACGTCCCGCACCCCAACTTCGCGGAGCGCCTCCTGGGCTACTTCCGCGACCCCGACGTCGCGTTCGTCGTCGGCCCGCAGGTCTACGGCAACTACGACAACGTGGTGACCAAGGCGGCCGAGAGCCAGCAGTACCTCTTCCACGGCGTCATCCAGCGCGCCGGCAACCGGTTCGGTGCGGCGATGTTCGTCGGCACCAACAACGCGGTGCGGATCAGCGCGCTGAAGGCGATCGGCGGCCTGGCCGACTCGATCACCGAGGACGCCGCCACCTCGATCGAGTGGCACTCGCGCGCCAACCCCGCCACCGGCCGGGCCTGGAAGAGCGTCTACACCCCCGATGTGCTCGCCGTCGGCGAGGGCCCGAGCTCGTGGTCGGCCTACTTCGTCCAGCAGGGCCGGTGGGCCCGGGGCACCGACGAGGTGATCCTGCGCCGGTACCGGTCCGGGATCCGCACCCTGTCGCCGATGCGCCGCCTGCACTACACGCTGCTGATGTCGTACTACCCCTCGGCCGCGCTGTCGTGGATGCTCGGCTCGTTCAACCTCGCGCTGTACCTGCTCAGCGGGATCGGCGGCGTCGTGGTCGGCGCCCAGCTGTGGTTCATGCTCTACACCAACGCGGCCCTGCTGCAGGTCGGCATCTACTTCTGGAACCGCCGCCACAACGTCAGCCCGCACGAGCAGAACGGCTCCTCGGGCATCTCCGGCATGGCCGTCTCGGTGCTTGCGGCGCCGATGTACGTCGACGCGTTCCTCTCCGCCGTGCGCAACCGCAACATCAGCTTCAAGGTCACGCCGAAGGGGGAGGACGGGTCGCCCGACCGCCTCGCCACCTTCTCGCGCAACCTGTTCTGGGCGGCGTTCCTCGGCGGTGCGCTGCTGCTGAGCTACCCGCTGGGACACGACCACCCCTTCATGCGCGGCTGGGCCGCGCTGATCCTCCTCGTGTGCGTGGTCCCTGTCCTGATCTGGTGGGGCTCGCTGCTGCGGCGGCGTCTGCGCCCCGGCGGCGCCCCGGGCGCCGACCAGCGAGGCCCCGAGGAGCCGGCCGCCCCGGCCGCCCCCACCACCCCGTCCTCCGACAGCGTCCGGGACCTCCTGGACCAGTCCGTCGCCTACTACGCCGGTGACGTCCGCACCCCGACCGAGAGCAGCATCCGATGAGCCCCTCCCTCCGTCGCCCGACGCTTCGCCGTCGCCTGCGCAACTACACCCTCCTCGCCCTCGCCCTGGCCCTGATGGCCGTGGCCAACGGCCCCGTCGTGGCCCGGGTCGCCAACCAGGCCTACACCGACTACGAGCGCTCGCGTCCCGAGTACATGGCCAAGTACGGCTCGTGGGAGACCGTCGAGCTGCCGGAGGAGTACCGCACCCGCGCCATCCACGCGGCGCTGCTCTACACCGGCGACGTCCTGCTCGTCGCCGGCTCCGGCAACAGCCAGAAGAACTTCGACGCCGGCACCTTCGAGACCATCCTGTGGAACCCGGTCACCGACGAGGTGACCAAGATCGACACCCCGGAGGACCTGTTCTGCGGCGGTCACTCCTACCTGCCCGACGGCAACCTGCTCGTCGCCGGCGGCACCAAGAAGTACGAGGTGCTCGCCGACGAGGTCAGCGAGGCCGCGGGCGTCCTGACCCTGAAGAACGAGCTCGACTCCGGGCCGGTCGAGCTGCCCGAGGGCACCAGCTTCACCGGGCCCGACGGGCTGACCTACACCTCCACCGAGGACGTCACCGTCCCGGCTGCGCACAAGATGGCGGACTACTCGCTGATGGCGGGCGCCGCCGAGGTGTGGATCCAGGCCGACGGCGACAGCGAGGACTACGTCAGCGAGGGCGGGCAGCGCTTCACCCTCACCGAGGGCTCCGAGGAGCTGAACTCCACCCTGATCGGCACCGCGGACTCGATCACGTTCAAGAAGCAGGACTACCGCGGCCTCGACGCGTCCTACATCTACGACGTGGCCGAGCAGGAGTACGTCAAGACCGGCGACCTGACCATGGCCCGCTGGTACCCGACGATGATCAGCACCAACGGCGGCAACGTCCTGGCCGTCTCCGGCCTCGACGACCACGGCCAGATCATCGACGGCAACAACGAGATGTACGACATCGGCCAGAAGCAGTGGTTCGACCAGCCCGACCTGAACCGCTACTTCCCGACCTACCCGCAGCTGTTCCGCCTCGAGGACGGCCGGCTGTTCTTCTCAGGCGCCAACACCGGCTACGGCTCGGCGACCAAGGGCCGCCAGCCCGGCATCTGGGACCTCACCGACAACTCCTTCCAGAAGGTGAGCGGCCTGCGCGACGCGGACATGAACGAGACCGCCACGTCCTTCCTCCTCCCGCCCGCGCAGGACCAGAAGGTCGCCATCGTCGGCGGCGGCGGCGTCGGGGAGAGCGCGGCGTCCACGAACCGGATGGACATCGCCGACCTGTCGCAGGACAAGCCGGTCTACACCCCCGGGGCGGACCTGCCCGAGGCCGGACGGTACCTGAGCGCGGTGACCCTGCCCGACGACACAGTGCTGATCACCGGTGGCTCCGCGGACTACCGCGGCAAGGGCGCCAGCGACCTGCACCAGACGCGGATCTACGACGCCGCCTCGGGTCGTCTCGACTACGCGGCCCCCAACGAGGTCGGACGCAACTACCACTCGACCGCCCTGCTGCTGCCCGACGGTCGCGTCATGACGATGGGCTCCGACCCGCTCTTCGCCGACGCGGACGACTCGATGCCGGGCGAGTTCGAGACCCGCATCGAGATCTACTCCCCGCCCTACCTCGAGACCGGTACCGAGCGTCCCGAGGTCACCGAGGCCCCCGAGAGCGTCCAGCGTGGCACCACCTTCGAGGCGTCGGCCACCAGCCGCCACGGGATCGCCGCGGCCCGCCTGATGCGGCCCAGCGCGGTCACCCACCAGACCGACACCGAGCAGCGCGCCGTGGCCCTCGACGTCACCGGGGACTGCCCCCAGGCCGGGCCGGAGGGGGACACCCCCACCTGCACGGTGCAGCTCAGCCTCGACGAGCGCGAGGGCATCGCGCCGTCCGGGCGCTACATGCTGGTGCTGGTCGACCAGCGTGGGGTGCCCTCGCCGGCTCGCTGGATCACGGTTCGATGACGCGGCCCTCTCGGGTGACGCCGCTGCTGGGCGCGGTCCTGCTCGCCGCCGTCCTGCTGACCTCCTGCGCCTCGGGGTCCGCGGGCGGCGAGCAGGAGCCGGCGCCGGAGTCCCGACCCCTGGGCGACGTGGGCTTCTACGTCGACCCGGCGGGCAACGCCGTCCAGGCCGTGCAGCGTCTGCGCGAGGACGGTGAGCGCGAGCGCGCGGCCCTGGTCGAGCGCCGCATCGCCAGCCGGCCCAGCGCGACCTGGCTGACCACCGACCCCGACCAGGTCTTCGCGCAGGCCCAGAGCGTCACCGAGGCCGCCGAGGCCGACGGCTCGATGCCGGTGCTGGTGGCCTACAACGTCCCCGGCCGCGACTGCGGGCTGTACTCCTCCGGCGGGGCCGAGGACATCGACGACTACCTGGGCTGGGTCGGGTCGCTGGCCGCCGGGATCGGCGGCCGGCCCGCGGTGGTCGTCCTCGAGCCGGACGCCGTGCCGCACGGCCTGGACGGGTGCGTGCCCGACGCCGAGGTCGGCGAGCGGTACCGGATGCTCGCCGAGGCGGTGACGATCCTGCGCCGCCAGCCCGAGGTGCGCGTCTACGTGGACGCCGGCAACGCCTCCTGGGTGGAGGACCTCGACGCTCTCGCCACCGCCCTGCGCGCCTCCGGCGTCGAGCAGGCCGACGGCTTCGCGCTCAACGTGTCGAACTTCGAGACGACCGAGCGCTCCGTGGCCTACGGCCGACGGCTCTCCGCGCTGCTGGGCGGGGCGCACTTCGTCGTCGACACCTCCCGCAACGGCGCCGGCCCCCCGCAGGAGGCCGCGAGCGGCGACGGCGAGCAGGGCGCCTGGTGCAACCCGCCGGGGCGCCGCCTCGGCGCCGCGCCGACCACCGACACCGGCGACGACCTCGTCGACGCCTGGCTGTGGGTCAAGCAGCCCGGCGACTCCGACGGCACCTGCTTGCCCGGCGCGCCCGCGGCCGGCACCTGGTGGCCGGCCTACGCCAGCGAGCTGCTCGGCGTCCGCTGACCCGCCGGTGACGTGGGGGATACCCCTGCCTGCATGTCGATTTCCCAAGGGATGCAGGGACGTCGTCACCTCCCGGCGCGTATCTGCACCGGGGCCTGCGCAACTCCCTGCATCCCTTGGGAAATCGACACGGGGCCCGGGCCTGGTCAGCCCGCGGCGGGCTACCAGCGGGTGGCGCCGGCGCGGCCGAGGAAGTCGTCGCGCACGGCGCGGCCCCAGGCCGTCGGGGTGGTGTTGTCGGCCTCGGTGATCGCGTTGGCGTCCCACCAGGGACCCCACACGAACGAGGTCGCCCCCACGAAGTTGGTGCGCGCGGCGTTGTCGAGCTCGTCGGCGAAGAACCGCGAGGCCTGCTGGGACCACGACAGGTGCACCGAGGACGGGTCGCCGTTGTAGTGGCCGTACTCGGTCTCCCAGACCAGGTGGTGACGCTGGGCGCCGCCGGTCTCGCCGCGCCAGCGGGCCGGCTCGAAGGTGTCGCCGCCGTCGGCCCAGCCCTCGTTGGCGTAGTCGTGCTTGGCGAAGACCAGCTGGTGCCGGCCACCCATGCCGGGCCGACCGGCGTCGTAGGTCTCCAGGGCCCGCATGGCGTTGTCGTCGTAGGCGTGCGACCACACCGGGGTGTCGATGAGCAGGACGCCGGTGTAGCCGATCGAGCGCCAGTGGGCGACGGTGTCGCGCATCGCGGTGCCCCAGGCGTTCCACTGGTCACCGAAGCTGTTGGGCTCGTTGAACGGCTCGTAGAAGACGTGCTCGTCGTCGCCGAGGGCCCGGTGGACGTCGGTCATCATGCCGAAGGCGGAGCGGTACCGGGTCGGCCAGGCGCCGTCCTCGGCGTAGCCGTCCAGGGAGTCCCACCAGGTGACGTAGAGGTAGAGGCCGTGGCGGGTGGCGGCGTCGCGCCAGCCGGTGATCATCGCGAGGCGCTGGGCCTTGCTCAGGCCGTGGCGATCGTTGTTGTAGTCGTCGGCCAGCACCCGCAGGCGCAGGTGGTTGCCCCCCCAGGCGCGCACCGTGGCCGCGATCGTGTCGCGGGCGGCGTACTGGCGCAGCGCGAAGTCGCCGCCGGCGGTCACCGAGTCGGGCACGCCCCACACCGACACGCCGGCCATCCGCAGCCGCTCGCCCTCGGGGCCGCCGCGGCGCAGCGTCGCGGGCTGGCCGACGGCCGACTGCACGACCACCGGCCGGTCGCTGGAGACCGCAGGCGGCGGGGTGGGCGTCGGTGTGGGCGCCGGCGTGGGCGTCGGGCCGGTCGGGGTCAGCCGCACCGTCGTCGTCGCGCCGGCACCGGCGGCGCTCACGGCGGCCACGGAGAAGGCGTAGGTGACGTCGTTGCGCAGCAGGGTCATCGTGAAGGTGCGCGCCTCGGGGCCCAGCACCGTGGACCACGCGCCCTTGCCCTCGCGGTCGGTGCCGTCGCGCGCGACCCGGTAGCCCGTCACGGTCGTCGTGCCCGAGGTGCGCGCCGCGGCCCACGAGAGCGTCATGGTGCCGTCCCCGGTGGCCGTCCCGGTGACGGCGGGGGCCTGGGGGAGGGCCGTGGGACGCACGGTGACCCGGCTGGCCGGGCTCCACCCGTCGGCGGTGATCGCCCGCACGCGCAGCACGTAGTCGACCTCGTTGCGCAGCAGGGTGAAGGTGAACGAGCGGGAGTCGGCCCGCACCCGGGTGCCCCAGCTGCCCGTGCCCTCGAGGTCGGTGCCGTTGCGCACGACGCGGTAGCCGAGCACCGGCGCGCTCCCGAGCGAGTGCGGGACCGACCAGCGCAGGCTCGCGCGCTGGTGGCCGGCCTCGGTGCCGACGACCGGCGGGGCCGACGGCGCGAGCGCGGCGGCGGTCGCGAGCGGCGCCGCCGAGGCGCGGGGGACGGGCCCGGTCTGCTCGGCCACCGCCAGCGTGGCCCCGGCGAGCAGGCAGGACAGGGTCGCGGTGGCGAGCAGACGCGCCAGCAGCGGGCGACGGCCGGGTGCGGCGCGGTTCCAGCGGGGACGGGCGGGGGCGGGGGGCGCGGACGTCACGCACGTCCCTATCGGCGCGTCCCGGGCGCGCCTGAGGCGATCCGTGCGCGGCTCGGTGCCGCGACACCCTAGCCTCGAGGCGTGCGCTCCCTCGTCCTGCTCGTCGTCGCCCAGGTGCTGGTGGTCCTCGACCTGCGGGTCGACGGGGTCGACCTCGTGCCGGACCCGCTCGGGTGGGCGCTGAGCGCGGTGGCGCTGCTGCGCCTCGAGCGGCACGTCGCGTTCCGGCTCGCCGCGGCCGCGGCCGGGCTCGCCGCGCTGGTCTCGGTGCCCTCGATGGTGGACCCCACGGGCCCACCCGTGCTCGAGCCCGTCCTGTACGGGGTGCAGACGGCGGTCGTCTTCGGCACCTGCACCGGCGTGATGGCGCTGCGCCCGACTCGCCGCCGCACCGCCCAGGTGCTGCGCTGGGCCGACCTCGGCCTCGGGGCGGCGTCCCTGCTGATCGTCCCTGCGCTGGCGTTCGCGTTCCCGACCTCCGCCGACCTCCCCGGCCCCGCCCTCGGCGTGCTGCTGGTGCTCGGGGTCGCGACCGTGCTGGTCTTCGTGTGGTTCCTCGTCTGGTGCCTGGGGGTCGCGCGCGCCGACCGGGCCGGCAGGAGCTAGATCCAGCGGGCGAACCACATCCGCTGCTGCCACTGCTCGCGGGTGAGCAGCGCGTCGGTCCAGATGGGCCAGAAGAACGCGAAGGCGAGCACCACCAGCACCACGAAGGCGCCCACCACCGCCGCGCCCACCGTCCGGCGCCGCGACGGCCCCGCGTCGGGCCCGAGCAGCCACCCCGCGCACAGCGTCAGCGCGAGGACCAGGAAGGGCAGCATCGCCACGGCGTAGAAGAAGAAGATCGGTCGGTCGTCGTAGGCCAGCCACGGCAGCCAGGTCGACAGCGCGCCGACCACGACCAGCTGGGCGCGCCAGTCGCGCCGGCCCAGCCACGCGGCGGCCGTCGCGAGCAGGGCCAGCACCCCGCCCCACCAGATCAGCGGGGTCCCGATCAGCAGCACCTGGCGCAGGCAGTCGCTGTCCGGGGCCGCCGTGCAGCCCCGGGTCCCGGGCTCGATCCCGGTGTCGGCCGAGATGCCCACGGGGCGGTTCAGCAGCGGCCAGGCCAGCGGCTTCGAGGCGTAGGTGTGCGTCGAGCAGTTCAGGTAGTGGGCGTGGAAGGTGTAGACGTCGCGGTGGTAGGACCACAGCGAGCGCAGCGACTGGACGACCTCGCCCACCCCGCTCGCGTCCGGCTGGTCGGCCGTCGGCCAGCGGCCGGTGGAGGCCTCCCGGTTGTCGGTCTCGCCGTCCACGCAGGGCTGCTCGGCCACGAAGCGGGTGTACTGCGTCGAGGACAGCGCCTCCTCGTAGGCCGAGGCGTGCACCAGCCAGCCCGACCAGGACGCGACGTAGACGACCAGCGCGACGCCGACGAGCTGGACGAAGGCGGGCAGGCCGTCCACCACGGCCGAGCGCAGCCGCGCCGCCCGCACGCCGGCCCCGCGACGCGCGCCGGCGCTCCACAGCCACACCAGGACGCCGAAGGCGGCCAGCGGGAACGCCGCGGTCCACTTGGTGCCCAGCCCCAGGCCCCACATGACGCCGCCGGCGACCAGCCACGGGCGCCACAGCAGCACCCGCACCGGCCCCCAGCCGCCGGCGACGTCCTCGCCGGCCAGGGCGCGGCCCAGCCGAGCGCGGAACCACACGCGGTCGTTGACCAGGCACGCCACCCCGCACAGCAGGAACAGGGCCAGGAAGATGTCGAGCAGGGCGAGGCGCGAGAGCACCAGGTGGACGCCGTCGAGCATCAGCAGCAGCCCGGCCAGGCAGCCCAGCAGCGTGGAACCGGTCAGGCGCCGGGCCAGCCGGCAGATCACCAGCACCATCAGCGCGCCGGCGACGGCCGAGGCGACCCGCCAGCCGAACGGGTCCATCCCGAAGGCCCTCTCGCCCAGGGCGATCAGCCACTTGGCGACCTCGGGGTGCACGATCATCGACGGGGCGTCGGTCCACACCCCGCGCACGTCGCCGGCGAGGATCATCGCGTCCGCGTCCTCGACGTAGCCGCGCACGTAGCCGAAGTTCGCCATCGACCAGGCGTCCTTGGCGTAGTAGACCTCGTCGAAGGAGAACGTCGCCGGCGTGCCGAGGTGCCACAGCCGCACCGCGAGAGCCGCTGCGGCCACGACCAGCGGGCCGACCCAGCCGAGCACCCGGTCCGAGGGACGCCGCCGGCGCACGACGGGCGCGACCTCGTCGGCCTCGGGCCCCGGCGCGGTCGCGAGCGTCACGCCGGGGAACTCTACGTCGGGCCCGCACGGCATGATCGGCTCATGGCCTCCGACCCCCGCCCCGCGGCGCCCGACCCGGAGCGCGCCGGGGTGCTGGTGCTCGCCGCCACCCCGATCGGCCAGGTCGGCGACGCCCCGCCGCGCCTGGCCGCCGAGCTCGCCTCCGCCGACGTCGTGGCCGCCGAGGACACCCGGCGCCTGCGCCGGCTGACGACCGAGCTCGGCGTGGTCCCGACCGGCCGGGTGGTCTCCTACTTCGAGGGCAACGAGGCCGCGCGCACCCCCGTGCTGCTCACCGCGCTGCTCGAGGGTCGCACGGGTGCTGCTGGTCACCGACGCCGGGATGCCGTCGGTCTCCGACCCCGGGTACCGCCTCACCGCGGCCGCCGTCGAGGCCGGTGTCCGGGTCACCTCGGTGCCCGGCCCGAGCGCCGTGCTCACCGCGCTGGCCGTCTCCGGGCTGCCGGTCGACCGGTTCTGCTTCGAGGGGTTCCTGCCCCGCAAGGCCGGGGAGCGCGCGCGGCGGCTGGCCGGCCTGGCCCGCGAGGAGCGCACGATGGTCTTCTTCGAGGCCCCCCACCGCACCGCGGCCACCCTGGCCGCGCTCGCCGACGCGCTCGGTGCCGACCGCCCGGCCGCGGTCTGCCGCGAGCTGACCAAGACCCACGAGGAGGTCGTCCGCGGCCCGCTGGCCGACCTCGTCGCCTGGGCGGGCGACGGCGTGCGCGGCGAGGTCACCCTGGTCGTCGAGGGCGCGGCCCTGGCCCCCGAGATCGGCTCCGACCCCGCGGACCTGCTCGCCGCGGTCGCGGCCCGCGAGGAGGACGGCGTCCCGCGCAAGGAGGCGATCGTCGAGGTGGCCCGGGTGGCCGGCGTGCCCAAGCGCGAGGTCTACAACCTGGTGCACGGGGCCGGGTCGTGAGCGCGCGCGTCACCGAGGTCGCCCGCGACGGCCTCGTCCTCGACGTCCGGGACGAGGGTCCCACCGACGGCGTCCCGGTGGTCCTGCTGCACGGCTTCCCCGAGCGCAGCACCGCCTGGCGCCACGTCGCGCCGCTGCTGCACGCCGCGGGCCTGCGCACCCTGGCGATGGACCAGCGCGGCTACGCCCCCCGGGCCCGTCCGCCGCGGCGCCGCGACTACGCGCTGGCCCACCTCGTCGACGACGCCGCCGCGCTCGTCGCGCAGGTCCACGAGCGCACCGGCCGCGCGCCGCACCTCGTCGGCCACGACTGGGGCGCCGTGGTGTCGTGGTCGCTGGCCTCGCGCCGGCCGGCGCCGGTGGCCAGCCTGACCGCGTTCTCGGTGCCGCACCCCGCGGCGGTGCTGCGCGCGGGCCTGCGCTCGCGCCAGGCGCTCCGCTCGGCCTACATGGCCGCCTTCGCCCTCCCCGCCCTGCCCGAGCGGGCCGCGCGCCGCGCCGGCGGGCCGCTGGACCGGCTGCTGGCCCGCGCCGGCATGGACGCCGACGACCTGGCCCGGTTCCGCCGCGAGGTCGTCGAGGACGGCGCCCTGCCCGGCGCCCTGGGCTGGTACCGCGCCCTGGCCGTCCCCGCCCGGCTCTCCGCCGCGGGTGACGGGGCGGGTGACGGGGCGGGCGACGGGGCGGGTGACGGCGCGGGTGACGGGAAGGCCCGCCGCGTGCGGGTGCCGACCACCTTCGTGTGGAGCGACGGCGACACCGCGATCGACCGCTGGGGCGCCGAGCACTGCGGCGAGCTGGTCGCCGCCGACTACGAGCTCGTCGTCCTGCGTGGCGTGACCCACTGGATCCCCACCCAGGCCCCGCGGGCGTGCGCCGACGCCGTCCTGGCCCGGGTCCGCTCCACCGAGGAGGCCCGATGAGCGGCACCACTCCGCAGACCGGCCCGTCGACCGGCCCGAGCTCCGGCCCGAGCTCCGGCCCGGTCCGCTCCCGCGCCGCGCGGACCGAGCAGGGTCGCTCCCGAGACCGCGAGCGCCCGCCGGCTCCCGAGCCGCTGCCGCACCCGGTCGTGGACAACCACTGCCACCTCGACATCGCCGACGGCGACTGGCTGCCGCTGCGCGAGGCCATCGACGCCGCGGCCGCCGTCGGCGTGGCCCGGATCGTGCAGATCGGCTGCGACCTGCCCGGCGCGCGCTGGGCGGTGGAGGCGGCGGCCGCCCATGACGAGCTCGTCGCCGGGGTCGCGCTGCACCCCAACGAGGCGCCCGGCCTCGCCGCGTCCGGGGACCTCGACGCCGCGCTCGAGGAGATCGAGCGCCTGGCCACCGCCCACGGGGACGTCCGGGCGGTCGGCGAGACGGGGCTGGACTTCTTCCGCACCGGCGAGGAGGGCCACGCCGCCCAGGTGGAGAGCTTCCGGCGCCACGTCGAGATGGCCACCCGCCTGGAGCGGACGCTGGTCATCCACGACCGTGACGCCCACGACGCGGTGCTGGAGGTCCTCGACTCCGAGGGCGCGCCGCCACGCTGGGTGATGCACTGCTTCTCCGGCGACGCCGACTTCGCGTGGCGCTGCCTGGACCGCGGCGCCCACCTGTCCTTCGCGGGGACGGTGACGTTCAAGAACGCGGGTCCGCTGCGCGAGGCGCTGCGCGTGGTGCCCCGGGACCGGCTCCTGGTGGAGACCGACGCGCCCTTCCTGACGCCGGTGCCCTTCCGCGGCCGGCCCAACGCCTCCTACCTGGTGCCGCACACCGTCCGGGCGATGGCGCAGGTGCGCGGCGAGGACCTCGGCGAGCTCTGCGCAGCCATCGACGCCAACACCGAGGCCGCGTTCGGCGGCACCTGGGGGCGACGCGTCGACTAGCGCATCGGAGAGAGTCGAGTCACACGACACGCCGTGGCGCGGGCGACTTATCCCCCGACGGGCACCCCCGAGTTTGCCAAATCGTGACCCACGGTGTTTCGGTGGAGCCTGATGGCCGGGATCGGAACCGGTTCGTCCAGCGCCGCGGAAGGGTGCGTGCCACCCGTCGCGGGAGGCCTCATGCCCTCCCGCACCGCAGCCGGCAGGACATCGTGGTAGATGCTCGTCGTCGCGCGCGCCGGACGGGTCGTGCCGTGGCCCGGGACCCCAGACGCTAGGGAGAGCTGTGCAGGAGAACGCGTCCGGCACCCCGCCCACCGAGGGCACCACCACCACCACCGAGATCACCACCGGCACCACCACCCGGGGCGGCCGCCTGGCCGGCCTCGGCCGTCTGCTGCGGCGCCGTGCGGTGATCGGCGGCCTGGTGGCCGTCGTCGCACTGGCCGTCGTGGCCGGCAGCATCACCCTCGCCACGCTGCGCCACACCGTCACGCTCGCCGTGGACGGCCAGGACCGCGAGGTCACCTCCACGGCCGGCACCGTCGGCGAGCTGCTCGACGAGGAGGGCCTGACGGTCGGGGAGCGCGACATCGTCGCCCCCGGACCCGACGAGGAGCTCACCGAGGGCAGCGAGGTCACCGTGCGCTACGCCCGTCCCTTCGACGTCACGGTCGACGGCGACGAGCAGACCCACTGGGTCACCGCCACGAGCGTCTCCAGCGCCCTCGCCGAGATCGGCACCGTCTACGACGACTCCCGCCTGTCCACCAGCCGTGGAGCCAGCATCGGTCGCGGCGGGGCGAGCCTGAACGTGGTGACGCCCAAGAAGCTCACGATCGCGCTGGCCGGCAAGAAGCCGGTCAAGCGCACGATGACCGTGCTCACGGTGGCCGACGCCCTGAAGCGCCTCGACGTCAAGGTCGACAAGCGCGACACGGTCTCCCCGAAGCCGAAGGCCTCCGTCGAGGACGGCGACAAGATCGTCTTCACCGACGTCCGCGTGGTCCAGCGCCGCGACAAGTCCGTCGCCGTCCCGCACGGCACGGTACGCCGCAACGACCCCTCCGCCCTCGTCGGCACCACCGAGGTCACCCGCCAGGGCAGCGACGGCGTGCGCGACCTGACCTGGAAGGTCACGCTGCGCAACGGCAAGGAGGTCGACCGCAAGGTCGTGCGCCGCACCGTCGTGCGCCAGCCCGAGGCCACCGTCATCTCGGTCGGCACCAAGCAGCCGGCCCCCGAGCCGGAGCCTGCCCCGGCGCCGAGCTCCTCGTCCTCCAGCGGCTCGTCGGGCTCGAGCAGCCCGGCGCCCGAGCCCGCCCCGGAGCCCGCCGCCCCGAACTACGCCTCCGGCTCGACCGTGTGGGACCAGCTCGCGCAGTGCGAGTCCGGCGGCAACTGGGCGATCAACACCGGCAACGGCTACTACGGCGGCTTGCAGTTCAACGTGGGCACCTGGCAGGGCTACGGCGGCTCCGGCCTGCCGAGCCAGGCCAGCCGCGAGGAGCAGATCCGGATCGCGACCAAGGTCCGCGACGCCCGTGGCGGCTACGGCGCCTGGCCCGCGTGCTCGCAGTCGCTCGGCCTGCCGCAGTGACCCGGCACCGGTGACCTCGGCCGGGTCGGGGGCCCCCGCCCCGCCCCGGCTAGCCTTCGCCCCATGACCACCTCCGCCGGCCCGAGACTCCTCGGGCCGGCGGACGTGCGTCTGCTCGCCGAGCGGATCGACCTGCGCCCCACCAAGCAGCGCGGCCAGAACTTCGTCATCGACGCCAACACCGTTCGCCGGATCGTGCGCGAGGCCGGCCTCGGCGCCGACGACGTGGTCGTCGAGGTGGGCCCCGGCCTGGGCTCGCTGACCCTGGGCCTGCTCGACGTGGTGCGCCGCGTGGTGGCCCTCGAGGTCGACGAGCGGCTGGCCACCCTGCTGCCGGCCACCGTGGCCGAGCGCGCCCCCGAGGTCGCCGACCGGCTCGAGGTGCTGCACGTCGACGCGCTGCGGGTGGCCGGGCTGCCCGGCCCGGCGCCGACGGCGCTCGTGGCCAACCTGCCCTACAACGTCTCGGTCCCGGTGCTGCTGCACCTGCTCGCGCTGCTGCCCTCGCCTCGAGCGTGGCCTGGTGATGGTCCAGGCCGAGGTGGCCGACCGGCTGGCCGCCCACCCCGGCTCCAAGGTCTACGGCGTGCCCTCGGTCAAGGCCGCCTGGTACGCCGACGTGCGCCGTGCGGGCTCCGTGGGCCGCGCGGTGTTCTGGCCGGCCCCGAACGTCGACTCCGGCCTGGTGGCCTGGACCCGCCGCGACCCCCCGGTCACCACGGCGAGCCGGGCGGACGTCTTCGCCGTCGTCGACGCCGCGTTCGCCCAGCGCCGCAAGGCCCTGCGCGGCGCCCTGCGCCCCCTCGTCGCTCCGGCCGGCGGCACCGCCGAGCAGGTCGAGGCCGCGCTGCAGCGTGCCGGCGTGGACCCGCTGGCCCGCGGCGAGACGCTCGTGGTCGGCCAGCTCGCCGCCGTCACCGAGCAGCTCGCCGGCGCGGGCCTGCTGCCCGCCCGCGACCCGGCCCGTGACGGGGCGCGCTCGTGAGCCGCCCCGAGACCCGGCACGTGCCGGACCGGGTGGCCGGTGCGATCACCGTGCGCGCCCCCGCCAAGGTCAACCTGCACCTCGGCGTCGGCCGTCCCCGGCCCGACGGGTTCCACCCGCTGGCCACCGTGTTCCACGCCGTGGGCCTCTACGACGACCTCGTGGTCACCTCCGCCGACACGTGGCGGCTGACGACCAGCGCCGCCGGCCACATCGACACCGACGAGGTGCCCACCGGCGCGACCAACATCGTCCACCGGGCGGCGACGATGCTCCGCGAGCGCGCCGCGGACCGGGTCGCCGGCCGCTCGGCCCACGTCCACGTGGCCAAGGAGATCCCCGTCGCCGGCGGGATGGCCGGGGGCTCGGCGGACGCCGCCGCAGCGCTGGTCGCCCTCGACCGGCTGTGGGGCCTGGGCACCTGTGACGAGGACCTGCTCGCCCTGGCCGCCGAGCTCGGCAGCGACGTGCCGTTCTCGCTGGTCGGCGGCACCGCCCTGGGACGTGGGCGCGGCGAGCTGCTCGACCCCGTGGCCGACGAGGGCCCGTGGTGGTGGGTCGTGGTGCCGGCCGCCGAGGGGCTGTCCACCCCGGAGGTCTACCGCCGCTTCGACGCGCTGAGACCCGATGCGCCCGCGGAGCCGCCGCCCGCGGACGCCGTCCTGGAGGCCCTGGCCGCCCGCGACGTCGCGGCGCTGGGCCGGGCCCTGCACAACGACCTGGAGGAGGCCGCCATCGACCTGCGCCCCGAGCTCGGCACGCTGCTGCGTGCCGGGGAGGACGCCGGCGCCGTGCGCGGGCTGCTGTCGGGCTCCGGCCCGACCTGTGTGTTCCTGTGCCGCTCGGCCGAGGACGCCCGCGAGGTCGCCTCCGACCTCGCCGCCACCCAGCCCGTCGTCCTGGTCGCCAACGGACCCGTCGCGGGCACCCACCTGGTGGAGTACGCGTGAGCGGGCCCGGCAACCTGATCAACCTCGAGCGCGTCTCGAAGGCCTACGGCGTGCGGCCGCTGCTCACCGACGTCTCGCTCGGCCTGCTCGCCGGCGAGCGGATCGGGATCGTGGGCCGCAACGGTGACGGCAAGACGACGCTGCTGCGGATCATGACCGGCCTCGAGGAGCCCGACACCGGCCGCGTCTCGCGGCGCCGGGGCGTCCTGGTGGGCTACCTGCACCAGGGCGACGACCTCGACGAGCAGGCCACGGTGCGCGAGGTCGTCCTGGACTCCCGTCCCGACCACGAGTGGGCCGCCGACCCGCGCACCCGCGAGGTCGTCGAGGTGATGCTCGCCGGGGTGTCCCTGGACCGTGTCGTGCACGGCCTGTCCGGCGGCGAGCGCCGCCGCTGCGCCCTGGCCGCGCTGCTCCTCGGCCGCCCCGACCTGCTCGTCCTGGACGAGCCCACCAACCACCTCGACGTGGAGGCCGTCGCCTGGCTGGCCCAGCACCTGGCGCGTCGCAGCTCCGCGCTCGTGGTCGTCACCCACGACCGCTGGTTCCTCGACGCCGTGTGCCAGGGCACCTGGGAGGTCCACGACGGCGTCGTCGACGCCTACGAGGGCGGGTACGCGGCGTTCGTGCTGGCCAAGGCCGAGCGCCAGCGGCAGGCGGCGGCCTCGGAGTCGCGCCGTCAGAACCTGGTCCGCAAGGAGCTCGCCTGGCTGCGCCGCGGCGCGCCCGCGCGCACCTCGAAGCCGAAGTTCCGCATCGAGGCGGCCAGCGCGCTGATCGAGGACGAGCCCGCCCCCCGCGACCCCCTCGCGCTGCAGCGCTTCGCCACCCAGCGCCTCGGCAAGGACGTCCTCGACCTCGAGGACGTCGACCTCGCCCGCGGCGAGCGACGCCTGCTCCAGGGCGCCACCTGGCGCCTGGGCGCCGGTGAGAGGATCGGTCTGGTCGGCGTCAACGGCGCCGGCAAGACCTCGGTGCTCTCCCTGCTCGGCGGCGAGCTGGCCCCGCAGCACGGCACCGTGCGTCGGGGACGGACGGTGTCCCTGGCCCACCTCAGCCAGCACCTGGACCACCTGCCCGCCGCCGACCGCGTCCTGGACACCATCGAGTCGATGGCGCGGGTCACCCGCACCGCCGACGGCGACATCACCGCCACCGCGCTGCTCGAGCGGTTCGGCTTCACCGGCGACAAGCTCACCGCCCGCATCGGGGACCTCTCCGGCGGTGAGCGGCGGCGCTTCCAGCTGCTGCGCCTGCTGCTCGGCGAGCCGAACGTGCTGCTCCTCGACGAGCCGACCAACGACCTCGACATCGAGACCCTCAACGTCGTCGAGGACTTCCTCGACGGCTGGCCCGGCACCCTGGTCGTGGTCTCCCACGACCGGTACTTCCTGGAGCGGGTCTGCGACTCGGTGTGGGCCCTGCTCGGCGACGGACGGCTCTCGATGCTGCCTCGCGGCGTCGAGGAGTACCTGGAGCGCCGCGCCGCCGACCTCGCCGCCCAGCGCTCCGCCGACGCCGCGGCGGCCGGCGCCGCGGGCGGGGGCGGAGGGTCCTCGCCGGGCAGCGCCGACGAGCGTGCCGCCCGCAAGGTGCTGGCGCGCCTGGAGCGACGTCTCGCGAAGCTGGGCGAGCACGAGACCCGGCTGCACGACGAGCTGACGGCGCACTCCGAGGGCGCGCCCGACGACTACACCGGCCTCGGCGAGATCAGCACCCGCCTGGAGGCGGTGCGCACGGAGAAGGACGAGGTCGAGGAGGAGTGGCTCGAGGTGGCCTCCGCCCTCGACTGAGCACCCCGTGACCGGGCGGCGCTCCGGGGTGGGTCAGCCCTCGCGGCCGAACGGTGCGAGCAGCCGGCGCAGCAGGTCGGCCAGCCGGTCGCGGTCGGCCTCGTCGAGCTCGACGAGCAGGGCCTGCTCGGCGACGAGGAGCGCGGTGAAGGCGCCGTCGACGCTCGCGCGGCCGGCCGGGGTGAGCCGCACCAGCACGCCGCGACGGTCGGCGGGGTCGGGCAGCCGCTCGACGAGGCCGCGGGCCGCGAGCCGGTCCACCCGGTTGGTCATCGTCCCGCTGGTGACCAGGGTGGCGCGCAGCAGGCGGCCGGGGGAGAGCTCGTAGGGCTCTCCGGCGCGGCGCAGGGCGGCGAGCACGTCGAACTCCCACGACTCGATGCCGTGCTCGGTGAAGGCCTGACGTCGCTCGAGATCGAGGCGCCGCGCGAGCCGGCCGACCCGGCTGAGGACGGCGACGGGGGCGAGGTCGAGGTCGGGTCGCTCACGACCCCACGCCTCGAGCAGCTCGTCCACCTCGTCCCGCATGGGGTCAGGCTACGGCACCCGTCGAGAATCTTGACATCAAGAGATCGGTCGACGCAGACTGGAGGTCTCTTGACGTCAAGATAAAGGGAGTCGCGATGGCCACCCACACCTGGGACCCCGCGCAGTACCTCGACTACGCCGACGAACGGAGCCGTCCCTTCGTCGAGCTGCTGGCCCGTGTCGGGGCCGACGACCCCGCGGACGTCCTCGACGTCGGCTGCGGGCCCGGCCACCTCACCGGGCTGCTGGCCTCCCGCTGGCCCGGGGCCCGCGTGCGCGGCCTCGACAGCAGCCCCGCGATGGTCGCCGCCGCCCGTGAGCGCGTCCCGGACGCCGTCGAGGTCAGCCTCGGCGACGCGCGCGACCTCGCCGACCCGGGGAGCCTCGACGTGCTGGTCACCAACGCCACCCTGCAGTGGGTGCCCGGTCACCTCGACCTGCTCGACCGGCTCGTCGCCCAGGTGCGACCCGGTGGCTGGCTGGCCCTCCAGGTGCCCGGCAACCTCGACGAGCCCAGCCACGCGCTGCGCCGCGGGTTGGCGCAGGAGGAGCCGTGGGCGCCGCACCTGCGCGACGTGGCCACCCCGGCCTCCCACGACCCGCAGGTCTACTGGGCGCGGCTGACCGCGCTGGGCTGCGAGGTCGACGCCTGGGAGACGACCTACCAGCACGTCCTCACCGGGCCCGACCCGGTGCTGCGCTGGGTCGCCGGCACGGGGGCCCGCCCCACGCTCCAGGCGCTGCCGGACGACCTGCGCCCAGGCTTCGAGGCCGAGCTGGGACGGCGCCTGGCCGCGGCCTACCCGACCCGGTCCGGACCCGACGGCGAGCCGGTGGTGCTCCTGGGCTTCCGCCGGGTCTTCGCCGTGGCCCGGGTAGGCGACCGCCGATGAGCGCCCTGCGGCTGCACCACGTCCAGGTCGGCTGCCCCCGGGGCGGTGAGGAGCCGGCGCGCCGGTTCTGGGTCGACGGGCTGGGCCTGACCGAGGTCGACAAGCCGGCCCCGCTGCGCGGGCGCGGCGGGGCCTGGTTCGTCGCCCGTGACGACGCCGGCGCCGTCCTCGCCGAGGTCCACGTCGGGGTGGAGGAGCCGTGCGCGCCGCCGCGCCGCGCCCACCTCGCGCTGCACGTGGGCGACGTCGCCCGCCTCGAGGCGCTGATCGCCGACCTGCGGGCCCCCGTGCTGGTCGAGCTCGGCGTCGAGGTGGACACCCGTGAGGCCGACACCTTCCCCGGCTACCGTCGGGTGCACGTGCGAGACCCGCACCAGAACCGCGTGGAGCTGCTGGCGTCCCCAGACCTGGGTATCTAGGGCCGTGTGCCCGTAACCCTGGGGGAGTGTCGGTCGTTGTTGTCACGTACCCGCCCGTCACAGTGGGCACGGCGCTCGGGCGCCTGCACGATCGCGCGGCCTCATGGGGGGCCACGACGCACCCAGTCTGAGAGGTCTGCACATGCCCGACACCGACACCACCACGCCCTCCGCCGTCCCGGAGGACCTGCGCGCGATGCTGAACCGCCTCAAGCGGGCGCAGGGCCAGCTCGCCGGCGTGGTCAACATGCTCGAGTCCGGACGCGACCTCGAGTCCGTGGTCCAGCAGCTCAAGGCCGTCACCGGCGCGGTCGAGCGGGCGGGCTACGGCCTGGTCGCGGTCCAGCTGCGACGCAAGGTCGCCACCTCGGGCGGCGTCGTCGACGACGAGCTGCTCGAGGAGGTCGAGCGGCTGTTCCTCACGCTGTCCTGAGGCCGCGGGCCTGGACCGCAGTGGCGGTGCGCACCCTCAGATCCCGGTCTGGGCTCCGCCGGCGACCTTGAGCGGGTCCTTCTCGCCCACGAACTTCGCCTGGGCGAGGGTGGCGAGGTAGGTGAGCATCAGGTTCATCGCGATGTACAGCGCCGCGATCACCATCACGGTCGGCACCTGGTTCTGGAACTGGGTGTAGATGGCCTGGCCGACCTTGGTCAGACCGGGCGCGGCGACGGCGTAGCCGAGACTGGTGTCCTTGAGCGTCACCACGCACTGGCTGATCAGGGCGGGCAGCATGATCTTGACCGCCTGCGGCAGCAGCACGATCCACGTCACCTGGCCCTTGCGCAGCCCGATGGCGAGCGCCGCCTCGCCCTGGCCCTTCGGCACCGCGTTGATGCCGGCCCGGAACACCTCGGCCAGCACCGCGCCGTTGTACAGGGTCAGCGCGATGACGACTGACAGGTACGCCCCGAGGTCGCCCCGGTTGATGCCCCACGTGAAGAAGACCAGGATCATCAGGATCAGCACGGGCACGGCGCGGAAGAACTCGACGACCAGGAAGCTCGGCCAGCTGATCCACGCCCGGTCGGAGAGTTTGCCGAGACCGAAGACGAGGCCGAACGCCACAGCGCCCAGCACGGCGGCGCCAGCCATCGACAGCGTGACCAGCACGCCGTCGACGAGCAGAGCCACGAGGTAGCTCGGGGTCAGGAACGGCTCGATCTTGTCGTAGCCGAACTGCCCCGTGGCCGCGAGGCGCCAGCCGATGAAGCCCAGCAGCCCGGCGAGCCCGACCAGGGTGAGGACCGTGTACAGCCGGTGCCGCTTGACCGTCTTGGGTCCGGGGGCGTCGAAGAGGACGGACTGGGTGCTCATCGAGCCACCTTCCAGCGCCGCTCGAGCGCGATCGAGAGGGCCGAGAGGACCTCGACGAGGATGACGAAGAACAGCGCGAACACCACGAAGATCTGGATCGCCGAGCTGGCGTTGTCGTTGAGCAGGCTCTTCATCCGGGCGAAGGCCTCGAAGACGCCGAGCGCACCGGCCACCGTGGTGTTCTTCAGCAGCGCGATCTGGACGCTGGTCAGCGGCGGCAGCGCCGCCCGGAACGCCTGGGGCAGGATCACCTGTCGCATCGCGCCCGCGAACGGCAGCCCGATCGCGCGCGCCGCCTCCGCCTGGCCGACGGACACCGCGTTGATGCCCGAGCGCAGCGCCTCGCACACGAAGGAGGAGGTGTAGACGGTCAGGCCCACCACGCAGGCGGTGTAGACGTTGTTCAGGTTGACGTCACCGATGCGCACGTCGATGAAGCCGAAGCGCAGCCCCACCTTCGGCCCGGCGATCCGGAAGAAGATCAGCACGATGATCAGCGGGGTGTTCCGGATGACCGACACGTAGACCGAGACCGACGTGCGCAGGATGGCGACGGGGCCGACGCGCAGCGCGGCCAGCAGGCTGCCGAGCACCAGGGAGGCCAACCCGGCCATGACGAAGAGGAGCAGGGTGTAGGCGAAGGCCAGCAGCACCTGGTCGGAGTTCTCGAGCACGGCGTTCACCGGTGACGGCCTCCTGCGGTCGGTGGGACGGGACAAACGGCGCGGCCCGTGGCGCTCGGAGTGTGGGGCACCCCGACCGCCACGGGCCGGAGGTGCTTACTTCCGGCAGTCCTGCAGGGCCGGCGGCTCGGGCGTCTCGACGTCCGGGCCACCCAGGGTCGCCTCGAAGGCCTCGGCCCAGGCGCCGCTGTCGTAGGCCTCCTGGATCGTCTCGTTGATCCACGGGCACATCTCCGGGGCGTCCTTGGGGTACCCGACCCCGATCAGCTCCTCGGAGAACTCGTCCCCGACCACCTTGAGCTCGCCGTCGTACTGTGCGGCGAGGCCGAGCAGGATCGAGCCGTCGGTGGACATCGCGGGCACGGTGCCGTTGACGACGTCCTCGGCGCACTGGCTGTAGGTGTCGGCCGGGACGCCTCGGGCGCCGGCGTCCTCGACGTTGGCCAGCGAGGTCGACCCGCTCACCGAGCAGACCTCCTGACCCTTGAGGTCCTCGATGCCGGTGACGTCGGAGTCGGCGGGCACCAGGACCTGCTGACCGGTGACGAAGTACGGGCCGGTCTGGCCGACGACCTTGCGGCGGTCGTCGGTGATCGAGTACGAGGCCAGGACCAGGTCGACGCGGCCGCGCTGCAGGTAGGGCTCGCGGTTGTCGGAGATGGTCTCCTCCCACGTCACGTCCTCCGGCGCGATGCCGAGGTCGGCGGCGAGGATCTTGGCCATCTCGACGTCGAAGCCGGCCGGGATGTCGGAGGTGGCGTCCTTGAACCCGAGACCGGGCTGGTCGTACTTGACGCCGATCGTGATGGAACCGGCCTCGGCCAGCTCCTTCATCTTGGTGCCGTCCTCGAACTGCGCGGCGGCGTCGGAGGCCACGTCGACCTCGGGGGTGTCGCCGCTCCCGGTGTCCGACCCGGCGCTGCCGCAGCCGGCGAGGCCGATGCTGAGCACGGCGGCCGCCGCGACGGTGGTGAGCTTGGTGATGCGCATGGGCATGTCTCCTAGTGGTGCTCGGGGTCAGTGCTTGAGGATCTTGCCCAGGAAGTCCTGGGCCCGCTCGCTCTGCGGGTTGGTGAAGAACTCCTCGGGGGTGTTCTCCTCCTCCACGGCGCCTGCGGCCATGAAGACCACCCGGTGCGCCGCGGTGCGGGCGAAGCCCATCTCGTGGGTGACCACGACCATGGTCATACCCTGCTCGGCCAGCTCGACCATGACGTCGAGGACCTCCTTGATCATCTCCGGGTCCAGGGCCGAGGTGGGCTCGTCGAAGAGCATCACCTTGGGGTCCATGGCCAGGGCGCGGGCGATCGCCACCCGCTGCTGCTGGCCTCCGGAGAGCTGGGCGGGGTACTTCTCGGCCTGGTGGGCGATGCCGACGCGGTCGAGGAGATCCATCGCGCGCTTCTCGGCGTCCGCCTTCTTCACCCCGCGCACCTTGATCGGGCCGAGCGTGACGTTCTCGAGGATCGTCTTGTGGGCGAAGAGGTTGAAGCTCTGGAAGACCATGCCGACGTCGGCGCGCATCGCAGCCAGACCCTTGCCCTCCTGGGGGAGGGGCTGGTTGTCCAGGGTGATCGAGCCGTCGTCGATCGTCTCGAGCCGGTTGATCGCCCGGCACAGCGTGGACTTGCCCGAGCCGGAGGGCCCGATCACGACGACGACCTCGCCGCGCTTGATGGACAGGTTGATGTCCTTGAGCACGTGCAAGGAGCCGAAGTGCTTGTTGACCGACTCCAGGACCACGAGGGGTTCTCCGGCGGCGGCCTCGATCTCGGGTTCCTGCTGGATGGTCATGGTGCGTCACCCTAGTCACATCGGGGGCCCGAGGACCCGGTCGAACGTCCCGCCGTCTGATCTGTGACCAGTCCGTGACGCGGCCGAGGGTCACTGCCGCGGACGGCGCCGCGGTGCCGGAGGGTCCTGCCCCACCTGGAGCAGCCCGGCCCGTCCGGCCGGCGGCCCGTGGTCCGTGGTCCGTCGGCAAGCTGATGGACGACTGGGGTGCGGCCCGGGCCATCGCCTACGTCCTCGCCGAGAAGATCCTTCGGCGGCTTCCCGATCGCGGCCGCGCCGTTCCGCGAGGCCGGTGTGCCCCAGCGGCTGGTCCCGGCCTCCCTCGCGCTCACCGACGGCCTCGTCACCTGGGTGTTCCCGGCCCTGGACACCTCCTACCCGGCCCAGGGCGCCTGCGGCGCCACCGACCTGGAGACCGTGGGCGGCATCGGGGCCATCGTCGTCTGGCGCGCGAGGCGGTGCTGGGCGCGCTGATCGTCGTGATCACGCTCGGCACCGTGCGCGGCGGCTCTGACCACCGGCTCCGAGCCCCGCGCCCGACGCCGCGTGGCGAGCAGGCGGGCGGGCCGCACGACGCGGACGCGCCCACCCGGCCGCGACTACCCTGGCCCGGGTGCGCTCCCTGCCGCCGTCGCTGCGCGACTTCCTCACCGGCCTGGTGATCGTGGCCGCCGTGCTGCTCGTCGTCGAGGCCGTCGGCGCGGGCGGTCCGCGGGAGGACCAGTGGGTGCTGCTGCCGGTGGGCGCCGCGCTGTTCACCCTGCGCCAGGGCGTGCGGCGCGCGGTGGTGCGCCGCAGCACGCCGGCCGCGCCCCGCGACGCGGCCGGCCCGACCCGCCCGTCCGAGCCGGCGGGCGTCCGCCGGCTCGGTGCCACCCGGCGGTCGCAGGGCCGCGCCGGGGGCGCCGGTGCGCTGGCAGGAGGACCCGGTCCGGCTGCTGGGCCTCGCCGTGCTCGGCGTGCTGGCGCTGCTCGCGCTGGCCTACCTGTGAGGCGGCCCCGCCGCCCTCGGGTGCGTACCCTGGGCCGGTCATGAGTGCCGCACCCACCGCCCCCGCCGCCCCCGTCGAGACCACGCCACGCACCTACGAGGTCAGGACCTACGGGTGCCAGATGAACGTCCACGACTCCGAGCGCCTCACCGGCCTGCTCGAGGACGCGGGTTACGCCGCCGCCGGCGTCGAGGAGCAGCCCGACGTCGTGGTGTTCAACACCTGTGCCGTGCGCGAGAACGCCGACAACAAGCTGTACGGAAACCTGTCCCACCTCGCGCCGGTCAAGGCCGCGAACCCCGGGATGCAGATCGCGGTCGGCGGGTGCCTGGCGCAGAAGGATCGCGAGACGATCACCGAGCGTGCGCCCTACGTCGACGTCGTGTTCGGGACCCACAACATCGGCTCCCTGCCCGCGCTGCTGGACCGCGCCCGGGTGGCCGAGGAGGCCCAGGTCGAGATCCTGGAGTCCCTCGAGGTCTTCCCCTCCACGCTGCCCACCAAGCGTCACTCGGCCTACGCGGCCTGGGTCTCGGTCTCGGTCGGCTGCAACAACACCTGCACCTTCTGCATCGTCCCAGCCCTGCGTGGCAAGGAGAAGGACCGCCGTCCCGGTGAGATCCTCGCCGAGATCGAGGCCCTGGTCGCCGACGGCGTCAGCGAGGTGACCCTGCTGGGCCAGAACGTCAACGCCTACGGCGTCGAGTTCGGCGACCGCCAGGCCTTCTCGACGCTGCTGCGCGCCTGCGGGGAGATCGAGGGCCTGGAGCGGGTGCGCTTCACCTCCCCGCACCCGGCGGAGTTCACCGACGACGTCATCGAGGCGATGGCCGAGACCCCGAACGTGATGCCGCAACTGCACATGCCGCTGCAGTCCGGCTCCGACCGGGTGCTCAGGGCGATGCGCCGCTCGTACCGGCGGAGCCGGTTCCTCGGGATCATCGAGCGGGTCCGGGCCGCGATGCCCGAGGCCGCGATCACCACCGACATCATCGTCGGCTTCCCGGGGGAGACCGAGGAGGACTTCGCGGCCACCCTCGACGTGGTCCGCTCCGCCCGGTTCTCCGGTGCCTTCACCTTCCAGTACTCCCCGCGCCCCGGCACGCCGGCGGCCACGATGGCCGACCCGGTACCGCCCGCGGTGGTCAAGGACCGCTACGAGCGGCTCGCCGCGCTGGTCAACGAGGTGGCCTGGGAGGAGAACCAGCGCCTGGTGGGCCGACGGGTCGAGCTGATGGTCAGCGAGGGCGAGGGCCGCAAGGACGCCGCCACCGCCCGGCTCTCCGGCCGCGGGCCCGACAACCGCCTCGTGCACTTCGCCGCGCCCGCCGAGCCGGTGCGGCCCGGGGACCGCGTCGTCGTCGAGATCACCTACGCCGCCCCCCACCACCTGGTCGCGGACGGCCCGGTGCTCGCGGTGCGCGCCACCCGCTCCGGCGACGCGTGGGCGGCGCGGCGCGACGGTGCCGCCGCGCCGCCGGCCGGCGTCACGCTCGGCATGCCCGGGGTGGGGGTGCCGGCCCCGCTGCCGCCGGCGCGCGCCTGCGGCTGAGGATCAGCGTCCGCGCTCCTGGCCGGGCTGGTACGGCGCGTCGTCCGAGCGCGGGTCGCGGGAGTTGTAGCCCGACTTCGGCGGACCGGGGGACTCGGGGTTGACGTCCGGCCGTCCGTCGACCGCGGTCTGCTCGGGCGGCAGCTCGGAGGGGTCGGCGTCGGCCTGCTCGGCCGCGACGTCCACCGCCTCCTCGGGCGGCGTGGTGTCGCGGTGGCCGTCGGTGCCGTGCTGGCCCGGCCCGGTCGGGCCGGTCCGCTCGCTGCTCACGCCCATGCCGCCGGCGGCCCCGTCGGGGCCGTTCGCGTTCGGGTTCGAGGCGACCAGCTCGTCCTCGCCGGGCTGGCCCAGGCTCTGCTCTTCGGTCATGGCCCCGACCCTACGACCCCGCGACCCCGAGACCCCCGCGGCGCTGTGGAGGAGCAGCAGCCCGCGCGGTCGGGTAACGCGATGCTGCTGCGGTGGACGTCGCCGTCGTCGAGGTGCTCGCTGCGCTCGGCGGCGTCGCCACGCGGGCCGAGCTCGAGGCCGTCGTGTCCGTGCCCCGGTTGCGCGCGGCGTGCGCCCAGGGGCTCGTCGTGCGCGTGGCTCGGGGGCGCTTCGCGCTCCCGGCGGTCGACGAGGCTTCCCGGGTCGCGCACGCGCTGCACGCGACCGTGTCCTTCCGCAGCGCGGCGGTGGCCCACGGCTGGGGCGTCCAGCGGCTGCCGGCGCGTCCCGACGTCACCGTCGCGCGCAACCGCACGCTGAGCCGGGCGCAGGCCGCCGCCGCAACCGTGCACCACTCCCGCCTCGACCTCGACGACACGGTCGTGCTCGGGGGCGTGCGGGTGACCTCGACCGACCGCACCCTCACCGACTGCCTGCGCGGCCTCCCCCGCGGTGAGGCACTGTGCGTCGCCGACTCCGCCCTGCGCGCCGGCGTGACCCCCGGCCGCCTCGCACGGCTCGTCCGCGGCCTCCGCGGCCCCGGCACCCCGCAGGCACGGTGGGTGGCCGAGCAGGCTACCGACCTGGCCGCGAACCCGTTCGAGTCGACGCTGCGCGCGCACGCGCTGGAGGTGCCGGGGCTGAGGGTCGCGCCCCAGGTCGAGCTGTGGTCCGAGGGGGTCTTCCTCGGGCGGCCCGACCTGGTCGACACCGATCACGGGGTCGTCCTGGAGGCCGACTCGTTCGCCTGGCACGGCGACCGTGCCGCGCTCAGCCACGACTGCCGCCGCTACGACGAGCTCGTCGCGGCCGGGTGGCTGGTGCTGCGCTTCTCCTACGAGCAGGTGATGCTCGAGGGGGTCTGGGTACGGCGCATCCTCCAGCAGGTGACGGACCAACGGACAGTACGCCGACCGGCCCTGCGATGAGAGCCGCTGACCTGCGGCGATGCGCCAGGACAGCACCGTCCTGCGGGCTACTGTCCGTCGGTGCGGATCCCGGTCAGGCCGGGGACTCCCTCTCGGGCTCCTCGACCTCCTCGTCGCGGGTGGCCTGGGTGTCGGTGTCCTCGCCCTCGCGCATCTCGTCGGGCAGCGCGTCCTCGACGGCGGGGTTGCGCGAGGGGTCGAGGTCGGCGACCTCCGCGTCGGCGCGCTCCACGCCGTCGGCGCAGGAGCCCTGCACGGCGTCGGCGCCGCCGGGGTTGGGCGTGCCGGTCTCGGCGGTGGCGTCGGGCTTGGGGCCCGGGTCCTGGCTGCTCATCAAAGATCTCCTGGTGCGGTCGTCTCCGGAGGGAAGCCGAAGGTCGTGTAGGGGGTGGTGCGGCCCTCCACGAGGCTAACGAGGACCGCACGCTCGTGCGGCACCACGGGGTCGGGCAGCTCGTCGAGACGGTCGAGGCGGCACCAGCGCAGACCGGCGGACTTGTCGGGCTCCTGCAGGCTCGGCTCGCCGTCCCAGGCACGGCAGAGGAAGAAGAAGTCGACCCGCTCGTCGATCGCCTCCCCGCCGCGGGTGCGCTGCATCGTGGTGACGTGGACGAGGTCGCCGACCTCGACGCCGATCTCCTCCCGCGCCTCGCGGCGCGCCGCCTGCGGCGCGGTCTCACCACGCTCCACGTGCCCGGCGGCCGCGCAGGCCCAGTGGCCGTCCATGAAGCCGGTGCCCGAGCGCAGCTGCAGCAGCACCTCGGGCGCAGCGCCGTCGCCGTCGCGCAGCAGCAGGACGTAGGCGGCCGGCACCACGACGAAGCGGCCGCGGAGCGAGGCCTCGCTCACTGGGACGGCTGCCCCGCCTCCGAGGCCTCGGCGTTGTCGTCCTGGGTGGCGGCGTGGGGTGCGCCGCCGTCGTCCTCACCCGGCAGCTCGCCGGAGTGCTCGCCCGGCGGTGCGCTCATGTCCATGTCGGGCGCGGCGTCGTCGGCCTCGGAGACCGGGGTGTCCTTGACGCCGTCGGCCGGGTCCGTGCTCGGGTCGCTGCTGGCCCTGTTGTCGCTCATCGCAGGTCGTCGTCCTTGCCGTCGAGGCGGTCGAGGGCGCCCTTCGCCCGGCCGCTCACACCCTGGATGGTGGAGCGGTGCTTGCCGCCGGTGCGCCTGTCCGCGGCCGCGGCGGCCTTGTCGATGCCGGCGGAGATCGTCGCGCCGTGCTGGTCGACGGCCCGGCCCAGCTTCTTCCTCGCGTCGTCGAGAAGGCTCATCGGTACTCCTGCGGTGTGCGGGCCCCCGGGGCGGGAGCGCGTCTTGAAAGACTAGCCACATGTCGCAGCCCCCGGTCGTCGCGGTGGTGGGCCCCACGGCCTCGGGCAAGACCGCTCTGTCCCTCGACCTCGCCGAGCGCCTCGGCGGCGAGGTGGTCAACACCGACGCGATGCAGGTGTACCGGGGCATGGACGTGGGCACGGCGAAGGTACCGCCCGACGAGCGGCGCGGCGTCGCCCACCACCTGCTGGACCTGCTGCCGGTCACCGAGGCGGCCTCGGTGGCGCAGTTCCAGCGGTGGGCCCGCGACACCGTGACGCACCTGCGCGGTCGCGGCGTGACGCCGCTGCTGGTGGGCGGCTCGGCGCTGTACACCCGCGCCGTCCTGGACCGCTTCGAGTTCCCCGGCACCGACGAGGTCGTCCGCGCGCGGTGGGAGCAGCGCCTCGCCGAGGTCGGCGCCCCCACGCTGCACGCCGAGCTCGCCCGACGCGACCCCGCTGCGGCGGCCGGCATCCTCGCCGAGAACGGCCGCCGGGTGGTGCGCGCGCTCGAGGTCGGCGAGCTCACCGGGCGCTCGTTCACCGCGTCCCTGCCCGCCCTGGAGTACCGCGACCCCGCCACCGTGCAGGTCGGCGTGGCCATCGACCGCGCGGTGCTCGACGCCCGGATCGAGGCCCGGGTCGCGGCGATGTACGAGGCCGGGCTCGTCGCCGAGGTCGCGCGACTGCTGGACGAGGGCCTCGCCGAGGGTCGCACCGCCTCCGCCGCGATCGGCTACCGCGAGGCCGCCGCGCACCTCGCGGGCACGCTGAGCCTGTCCGAGGCCCGTGAGCGCACGGTCGTCGCGACCCGGCGCTTCGCCCGGCGGCAGCTGGCGTGGTGGCGCCGGGACCCCCGCATCGTCTGGGTCGCCCACGACGCGCCGGACCGCGTCGAGCAGGCCCTGGCCGCCGTGCGGACGGTCGCGGTGCGCTGAGGGCGGCGCGCGGGCACGGCCGGGCCGACGACGGTGGACGCCCGGCGCCGGGCGGGGCAGGCTGGCCGGTGTGCCGCGCACCGTCTACTACACCGCGACCACGCTCGACGGGTTCCTGGCCGACCAGCACGACTCGCTGGCCTGGCTGCTCGGCCAGGACCTCGACCCGGACGGCCCGATGTCCTACGAGCGGTTCGTCGCCGACGTCGGCGCGGTGGTGATGGGCGCGACGACGTACTGCTGGATCCGTGCGCAGGCGCCCGACGCCTGGCCCTACGTGCAACCGACCTGGGTGCTCACCCACCGCGACGCCGCCGACCTGCCGGCCCCCGCCGGGGACGTCCGGCTCGTGGCCGGCGACGTGGCCGAGCACCACGCGGCGATGCTCGCCGCCGCCGACGGACGCGACGTGTGGGTCGTCGGGGGAGGCGACCTCGCCGGGCCAGCTCGCCGACGCGGGCCTGCTCGACGAGGTGCTGGTGATGGTCGCGCCGGTCACCCTCGGCGCGGGCCGCCCGCTGCTGCCCCGCCGCCTCGAGCTGCGGCTGCTCGACCTCGAGCGGAACCGGTCCTTCGTCTGCGCGCGCTACGCCGTCCTCGGCCCCGGCGACTGGGACGCGGAGACCGGGACGACCTAGGACGACCTAGGCGACGTCGACCGAGACCGTGCCGCCGCCGTAGCCGTTCTCGAGGTCGTGGCCCTCGATGACGATCTGCTCGACGCCGTCGGGGATCTCCAGGCCGGTCTGGGTGCGGGTGAAGGGCTGCTCGTCGGCGTGGTCGTGGCCCAGCTCCGTCTCGCCCAGGACGGTGCCGTCGGGGTCGAGCACGCGCCAGCCGTCGGCGTAGCGCCCGGGGGAGTCGTAGGGCGAGGCGATGGTGACGTCGAGCGTCCAGGTGTCGCCCTCGGGCGTCAGCTCGGCCGCGACCACGTCGGGGAACCGCTGGTCGGCGGTGCCGTCCCCCTCCGGCTCGGCGCTCGCGGCCGGTGCCGCGCCGGCGTCGGCGGTCTCGTCGCCGCCGCACCCGGCCACGGCGAGCAGGATCACGGCCAGCGTGGCGGGGACGGAGAGCAGGTGGCGTCCCATGGGCGGACCGTAGCCGAGCCGTCGTCGCCGGGACGCTCTCGACGCGCGGCCCCCGAGGGTGCAGGGTGAGCCCATCCACGTCTCGGGAGGACGCCTGATGAACCGTCGCCGCACCGCCACCGTCGCCACCCTGTCCCTCGCCCTGTCGGGCGCCGCGGCGGTGGGAGCACCTGCGGTCTCGGCCGCCGCGTCCGCCGCGTCCGCCTCGTCCGCCTCGTCCGCCTCGTCCGTCGCGTCCGCCGCGTCGGCCTCGGTCGTGGCGGCCGGGCCCGGCGCCCGCCCGGCGCCGGCCAAGCACGCGGTGGCCCGCGGGCGCGGCGGGGCCGTCAGCTCGGTCGACCCCGAGGCGACCCGGATCGGCCTGCGGGTCCTGCGCCGTGGCGGCAACGCCGTCGACGCCGCCGTCGCGACCGCGGCGGCCCTCGGTGTCACGGAGCCCTACAGCGCGGGGATCGGCGGGGGCGGCTACCTGGTGACCTACCAGGCCCGCACCGGCCGGGTGCGGGTCGTCGACGGTCGCGAGACCGCGCCCAAGCGGATGCCGAACGACGCCTTCGTCGACCCCGACACCGGCGCGCTCTACCCGTTCACCCCCGAGCGGGTCACCAGCGGCGTCTCGGTCGGGGTGCCGGGCACCCCGGCGACGTGGACCACGGCGCTGCGCCGCTTCGGCAGCATCGGCCTGGCCCGGGCGCTCGCCCCCGCCGAGCGGCTGGCGCGCCGCGGGTTCGTGGTCGACGAGACCTTCCGCTCGCAGACCGAGGACAACCGCGACCGGTTCGCGGCGTTCAGCTCCACCCGCGCGCTGTTCCTGCGCGGCGGGGTGCTGCCCGAGGTGGGCTCGCTGTTCCGCAACCCGGACCTCGCCGACACCTACGCCGGACTGGCCCGCGGCGGCGACGAGTTCTTCTACGGCGACGGCCGGCTCCCGCGCGAGATCGTCCGCGCCGTGCGCAACCCCCCGGTGCTGCGCGACAGCGACCTGCCCGTGCCCCCGGGCTTCCTGCGCACCCGCGACCTCGCCGACTACCGTGCGCTGGTCCAGGACCCGACCCGCAGCGACTACCGCGGCTACGACGTGCGCGGCATGTCGCCGTCCTCGAGCGGCGGCACCACGGTGGGCGAGGCGCTGGACATCCTCGAGCAGCTCGACCTGACGGGCCTCGACGACGCCGAGGTGCTGCACCGCTACCTCGAGGCCAGCGCGCTGGCCTTCGCCGACCGCGGCGCCTACGTCGGTGACGAGGCCTTCGTCGACGTCCCCACCCGGGTGCTGCTCTCCGACACCTTCGCCGCCGAGCGAGCCTGCCTGATCGACCCGGAGGTCGCCGCGGCCAAGCCGGTCGCCGCCGGGGACGTCACCGACTACGACGGGACGTGCGACCCGGGCCTCGCTCCGGGCGCGGGCGAGGAGACGGCCGGCACCGAGGGCCCGGAGACCTCGCACCTGACCGTGGTCGACCGGCGCGGCAACGTCGTGTCCTACACGTTGACCATCGAGCAGACCGGTGGCTCGGGCATCGTCGTGCCGGGCCGCGGGTTCCTGCTGAACAACGAGCTGACCGACTTCTCCGGCGCCTACGACCCGGCCGACCCGAACCGGATCCAGCCCGGCAAGCGCCCGCGCAGCTCGATGTCGCCGACGATCCTGCTGCGCGACGGCCGCCCCGTGCTCGCCCTCGGCTCGCCGGGCGGGTCGACCATCATCACCACCGTGCTGCAGACCCTCCTCAACCGCCTCGACCTCGGCATGTCCCTGCCGCAGGCCCTGGCGGCGCCGCGCGCCAGCCAGCGCAACACCGCCTCGGTGACCGCCGAGCCGGCGTTCGTCGACGCCTACGGACCGGCCCTCGAGGCCTACGGCCACACGGTGACGCGCTCGGGCGACGAGTTCACCAGCGCCGCCGAGATCGGTGCCCTGACCGGCATCCAGATCGGCCCCGGCGGCCTGCTGACCGCCGTCGCCGAGCCCACGCGGCGCGGCGGGGGCGACGCCCGGGTGGTGCGCGCACGACGCTGAGCGACGCTACCGTGATCGGCGTCACACCCGTCTGAGCAGGGAGACCCCGATGCAGCGCAGCGTGTACGTCGTCGGCACCGCCGACACCAAGGGCGCCGAGCTGGCCTTCGTCCGGGACGCCGTGGTGGCCACGGGGGTGCCCGCGGTGCTCGTCGACGTCGGCACGACCAGGGCCGAGCGCGCGCCGGACCTCGGCGTGGACGTCGCCGCCGCCGAGGTGGCCGCCCACCACCCGGACGGTGCCGACGCGGTGCTCGGCGAGGACCGCGGCGAGTCGGTGACACGGATGGGCGAGGCGCTCGAGACCTACCTCGCCGGGGTGGCCGACCTCGGCGGCGTGATCGGGATCGGCGGCTCGGGCGGCACCGCCCTGATCACCCCCGCGATGCGCGCGCTGGCCGTGGGCACGCCCAAGGTGATGGTCTCCACGGTGGCCAGCGGCGACGTGTCGGCCTACGTCGGGCCGTCCGACATCGCGATGACCTACTCGGTGACCGACGTG
This sequence comes from uncultured Actinomycetota bacterium, assembly GCA_963728085.1. Lineage (GTDB taxonomy): Bacteria > Actinomycetota > Actinomycetes > Propionibacteriales > Nocardioidaceae > Nocardioides. The sequence goes on from CAVSIQ010000004.1 coordinate 711,764, forward strand.
GCCGGCCTGAACCGGATCTCGCGGGTCGTGCTCGGCAACGCCGCTCACGCGGTGGCGGGAATGGTGGCCCACCCCGTCCCCGAGGGCGACGACGCCCGCCCGGTGGTCGGGGTGACGATGTTCGGCGTGACGACCGCCGCGGTGACCCAGGTCGTCGACCTGCTCGGCGAGGACGCCGAGGCACTGGTCTTCCACGCCACCGGCACCGGGGGCCGCTCGCTGGAGAAGCTGGTCGAGTCCGCGATGGTCCCGGCCGTCCTCGATGTGACGACCACCGAGGTCGCGGACCTGCTGATGGGCGGGGTCTTCAGCGCCGGGGAGAGCCGCCTCGACGTCTACGCCCGCCACCGCGTGCCCTACGTCGGCTCCTGCGGTGCGCTGGACATGGTCAACTTCGGCGGCCCCGGCACCGTGCCCGAGCGGTACGCCGGCCGGCTGCTGCACGAGCACAACGCGCAGGTGACGCTGATGCGCACCACCGCGCAGGAGAACGAGCGGATGGGGTCCTGGCTCGCGGCGAAGCTCAACGCCTGCCTCGGGCCGGTGCGCTTCCTGCTGCCCGAGGGCGGGGTGTCCGCCCTCGACGCGCCCGGCCAGGCCTTCTGGGACCCCGAGGCCGACGCGGCGCTGTTCGAGGCGATCGAGCGCGACTTCGAGACCACCGAGGAGCACCGGCTCGTGCGGGTGCCCCACCACGTCAACGATCCCGCGATGGCCGAGGCGCTGGTCGCGGCCTACCGTGAGCTGACCCCGTCGCCCGCCGCGTCCCCCGAGGAGAGCCACCCGTGACCAGCCGCCCCCGCTTCACCCGCGCCGCGCTGCTGGAGCGCTTCCGCGCCAAGATCGACGCCGGCGTCCCGCTGGTCGGCGGCGGGGCCGGCACCGGCATCTCCGCGAAGTGGGAGGAGGCCGGCGGGATCGATCTCATCGTCGTCTACAACTCCGGGCGCTACCGGATGGCCGGCCACGGGTCGCTGGCCGGTCTGCTGGCCTACGGCAACGCCAACGACGTGGTCGTCGAGATGGCCGACGAGGTGCTGGCCGTCGTGAAGGACACCCCGGTGCTGGCCGGCGTCAACGGCACCGACCCGTTCATGGACACCGAGCGCTTCCTGGGCCGGCTGCGCGACCTCGGCTTCGCCGGGGTGCAGAACTTCCCGACCGTCGGCCTCATCGACGGCACCTTCCGGGCCAACCTGGAGGAGACCGGGATGGGCTTCGACAAGGAGGTCGAGGTGATCCGGGCCGCGCGCGAGATGGACCTGCTCACCACCCCGTACGTCTTCTCCGTCGACGACGCGCGCACGATGACCGAGGCGGGCGCCGACATCGTGGTGTGCCACCTCGGCCTGACCACCGGCGGCGCCATCGGGGCGGGCACGAGCCGCACCCTGGAGGACTGCGTGCCCGAGATCGACGCCTGGGTCGCGGCCGCGCGCGAGGTCCGCGAGGACGTGATCACCCTGGTCCACGGCGGCCCGATCTCCTCGCCCGAGGACGCCCAGTGGGTCCTGCGGGCGTGCGACGGCGTGCAGGGCTTCTACGGTGCCTCGTCGATGGAGCGGCTGCCGGTCGAGCAGGCGCTGAAGGCCCAGACCGAGAGGTTCACCGCGATCACCTTCGCCGACGACACCACCAGCACCACGAGCACCGCCACGACCGAGGAGCAGCGATGACCGGGTCGTTCGTCACCACCGACCAGGTCGCGCGCGACACCCTGGAGTGGGGCGGGCTGGGGTGGGTCGTGACCCCGGTCACCGCGCCCGGCTGCGGGCTGACGGTGCTCGACGTCCGCATCGAGCCGGGCCGGGGTCACGCCTTCCACCGCCACCCCGAGCAGGAGGAGGTGATCACCGTGCTGTCGGGACGCATCGAGCAGTGGGTCGAGCAGGAGCGACGCACGCTGGTCGCCGGTGAGGCCGTGCACGTCCCGCGCGGCACGGTGCACGCCTCGTTCGTCGCCGACGGCGACGAGGCCGCCCACCTGCTGGTCGTGCTGACCCCCAGCGTGGGTGAATCGGGGTACGCCGCCGAGGAGGTCGCGGACACCGAGCCCTGGGCCTCGCTGCGCTGAGCCGGGACCGGCGGTGCGCCGGCGTACTACCGTGGCGACGGTGAGCACCCCGACCCGGATCGGCCCCGACACGCCGGCGACGACCTCCGAGGAGCTGGTGGCCCTGCTGGGCGGGCCGCCGAGAGCCCGGGACACGTGCCGATGAGCTACCCGTTCGGAAAGGGCCACGGCACCGAGAACGACTTCGTGCTGCTGCCCGACCACGACGGCACCGTCCACGGCGGCCTCGACGAGGCCGCCTACGCCGCCCGGGTGCGGGCGCTGTGCCACCGTCGCGCGGGGATCGGCGGGGACGGCGTGCTGCGGGTGGTGCGCTCGACGCGCCCTGAGGACGGCGACTGGTTCATGGACTACCGCAACGCCGACGGCTCGGTGAGCGAGATGTGCGGCAACGGCGTACGCGTCTTCGCGCTGCACCTCCTCCAGGAGGGCCTCGTCGAGGCGGGGGTGCCGATCGCGGTGGGCACCCGCGACGGGGTCAAGACCGTCACCCTCGGCGACGACCGCGCGATCACCGTCGACATGGGCGTGCCCCGGCTGCTCGGGGCGACCTCGGTCGCGCTGGGCAGGCGGACGTGGAGCGCCGAGCACGTCGACATCGGCAACCCGCACGCGGTCGCCCTCCTCGACGACGGCGAGGACCTCGACGGTCTCTCCGCGCCCGGCCAGCCGCTGGACGAGCCCGAGCACGACCGTGCCGTCTACCCGCACGGGGTCAACGTCGAGCTCGTGGTGCGCCGCGGGGAGCACCACGTCGCGCTGCGGGTGCACGAGCGCGGGTCCGGCGAGACCCGTTCCTGCGGCACGGGTGCGTGCGCGGTGATGGCCGCGGTGGCCGCGGTCGACGGGGCCCCCGCCGGCACCCCGTACCGCGTCGACGTCCCCGGCGGGACCCTGACGATCAGCCTCAGCGAGGACGGCCGCGCGCTGATGACCGGCCCCGCGGTGATCGTCGCGCGGGGCGAGTGCGACCTCTGAGCGCGGAGCCGGCCGTCTAGCATCGCGGCCATGGACCTCAGCGGAACCACTGCTCTCGTCACCGGTGCGGCCTCCGGCCTCGGTGCCGCCGCCGCCCGCCGCCTCGCCGGCCTCGGCGCGACCGTGGTCGTCGCCGACCTGCAGGCCCAGAAGGGCGAGGCCCTGGCGGCCGAGATCTCCGGCGTCTTCGCGCAGGTCGACGTCACCAGCACCGCACAGATCACCGCCGCCGTCGAGGCCGCCGCGGCCATCGCGCCGCTGCGCGCGGTGGTCAACTCCGCGGGCATCGGCGGGGCGCAGCGCACCGTGGGCCGCGACGGCACGCTGGAGTCGGCGCACTCGCTGGAGATGTTCGCCAAGGTCGTGGCGATCAACCTGATCGGCACCTTCGACGTCGTCCGCCAGGCCGCCACCGTGATGAGCCACAACACCCCCGACGCCGACGGCTGCCGCGGCGCGATCGTCAACCTGGCCAGCGTGGCCGCCTTCGACGGTCAGATCGGCCAGGCCTCCTACGCGGCCTCGAAGGGTGGCGTGGTGGGGATGACCCTCCCGGTCGCCCGCGACCTCGCCGCCGTCGGGATCCGGCTGAACGCCGTCGCCCCCGGCCTGATCGACACCCCGATCTACGGCGAGGGCGAGGACGCCGAGGCGTTCAAGGCCCGGCTGGGCGAGTCGGTGCTGTTCCCCAAGCGCCTCGGCTCGGCCGACGAGCTGGCCTCGATGGTGCTCGAGTGCCTGACGAACCCCTACATGAACGGCGAGGTCGTCCGCGTCGACGGCGGGATCCGGATGCCCCCGAAGTGAGCGACCTGACCCAGGGCCCGTCGTGCGGCATCATCGCCGGTCACGCCGCGCTGAGGGGCAACGGGAGGACAGGACATGTGGGTCTGCATCAACGGTCACGACGTGCGCGACGGGGCCTTCGTGTGCCCGACGTGCGGGAGCGACGCCGTCGCCGACCCCGACCGGACCTTCGACCGCGTCCCGACGACGGGCCGGGACGGGCTAAGGGTCGTGGCCCGCAAGGAGCTCTCGGACCGGCTCATCACCGGCATCCTGCTCGTCGTCGGGGGCCTGTTCCTGATCGGGCTGTCGCTGGGCGCGGCCTCGGACGGTGACTCGGGCTGGGTCGTGAGCCTGCTGGTCGTGCTGGCCCAGCTCGCCTTCGCCGTCGGTGCCGGGTTCGTCCTCATCGCGATCGTCGGCCACGGCGTCCGCCTCGGGATCGAGACGGCACGCTCCGACCCCTCCGACTGAGGGCCGGGGCCCGGCTCAGGAGACCGGGGATCCGTCCGCGGCGGCCGGCGTCTGCGGCGCGACCCCGAGCCCGATGCCCTCGGCGGCCTTGCCGACCGACTTGGAGATGAGCTGCTCGAGGTCGAGACCGGTGGAGGTCTTGAGCATGGTCAGCGTCTCCACCACGTTGCTGGTGACCTGCTTGGGCAGGGCGCCGGCGCCGTCGGTGGAGATGACGGTGAGCTGGTCGATGGCGCTGATCGGGCTGGCCACCTCGCGGGCGATCTGCGGCAGCACCTCGATCAGCATCTGCAGCACGGCGGCGTCGTTGTAGTGCGCGAACGCCTCGGCGCGCTTGTCCATCGCCTCGGCCTCGGCCTGGCCGACCGCGAGGATCGAGGCGCCCTGGGCCTCGCCCTCGGCGCGGGTCGCCTCGGCCTCCGCGGTACGACGGGCCCGCTCGGCCTCGCCGCGCCGGGTGCCCTCGATCGACTCCGCCTCGGCCAGCGCCGCGCGCCGCGCCTTCTCGGCCTCCCCGGACAGGCGGGCCTCGGTGGCCTTGGCCTCGGCGGCGGCGATGGTGGAGGCCTTGCGGGCGTCGGCGGCGGCGATCTCGGCGGAGCGCTTGGCCTCGGCCTCCTGCTCGACGCGGTAGCGCGCCGCGTCGGCCGGCTTGCGGACCTCGGTCTCGAGCGTGCGCTCGGTCAGCGCCGCCTGACGCACGGCCACCTTCTCCTGCTCGGTGAGGATGGCCTGGTCGCGGTCGGCCTGGGCCAGCGGACCGGCGGCGGCGGCCTGCGCGGACGCGGCGTCGGTCTCGGCCTTGATCTCGGCCTGGCGCAGGGCCAGCGCCCGCTGGGACACCGCGATCTGCTCCTCCGCGGCGATCCGGGCCTGCTCGGCCTCCTGCCGGGCGTTGGCCTCGGCGATCGACGCGGTCTGGCCGACGCGGGCGGCCTCGGGGCGACCGAGGTCGGCGAGGTAGGAGCCGTCGTCGGTGACGTCCTGGATCTGGAAGGTGTCCAGGATCAGGCCCTGCCCGGTCAGGGAGTTCTCGGACTCGTCGGCCACCCGCTGCGCGAACGCGGCGCGGTCGCGGATGATCTGCTCCACCGTCAGCCCGCCCACGATCGAGCGCAGCGCCCCGGCCAGGACCTCCTGGGTGAACGGCTCGATGTCGCCCTGCTGGGAGAGGAAGCGCTGGGCGGCGAGGCGGATCTGGTCGGCGTTGCCGCCGACCTTGACGATGGCCACGCCCTCGACGTTGAGCTTGATGCCCTGGCCGGACACCGCGCCGCGGATCTGCACCGAGATCCGCCGCGAGGACAGGTCCATCGTGGCCAGCTTCTGCACGAACGGGATGACGAACGTGCCGCCGCCGAGGATGACCTTCTGCCCCGACAGGTCGGTGGTCAGCGCACCGGTCTCCGGGTTCAGGACGGCCTTGCCCTTGCGCCCGGTGACGATGTACGCCTGGTTGGGCCCGGCGACCTTGTAGCGGCTGGTGACGAGCAGGACCAGGAGCACGAGGAGGACCAGGAGTCCGCCGAGGGGGATGAGCACGCTGGGGTTCATGGGGTCAGTCCTGGGTCTCGGGGGACGGGTCGGGGAGCTCGCCCCACACGGGGGCGACGGTGACGGCGGTGGGGGACAGGATCGAGGTCACGTGGACCTGGGTGCCGGACGGGACGGGCTGCTCGGCGCGGGCGTTGACGCGCACCACGTGGCCGCCGAGGCGGATCCGCACCGTGCCGAAGCCACCTGCGGGGATGGCGGTGATCACGGTGGCGTCGCGGCCCAGCAGGTCGTCGGCGGTGGGGGTGTCGTCGCTGCCGCCGCCCCGGACCAGACGGGTGAGGCGGGCGGCGATCCAGGCGAAGAGGAGGCCCGAGACCAGGCCGACCGGCACGGTCAGCAGGCCGGGGGCGCCGGCGCCCTGGACGATCGCGCCGCCGAAGCCGAACGCGGACACGAACGCGCCGATCACCGCGGTGGAGAAGACCTCCAGGCCCCCGGACAGACCGTCGAGCGCCCCGTCGAGAAGGTCGCCGAGGACCAGCGAGCCGAGCAGGACGCCGAGGCCGACGAAGCCGATGATCAGCAGGACGGTCATCGCGGCCTCTCCTGCCCTGGGTAGGTGTCGGTGCCGCGCCGAGGGCCCGGAGAGGCGACCCTAGCCCGTGGGTCGCCAGTCGCTCAGGTCGATGACCAGGTCCGCGGCGGACGAGGCGGCCTCGGCCAGGGCCGCGTTCGGCTCGTCGACCTCGGCCACCCACGCCTGCGCCTCCCCGCGGCTCTTGCCGAACTCGACGTGGCGCGCCACCAGCCGTTCGCGGCGCAGGTGGTCGTCGACGTGGACGTGCCACACGAGGTCGAGCCGCTCGCGCACGGCGGCCCAGCGGGGCTCGGGCAGCAGCAGGTAGTTGCCCTCGGCGACGACGAGCCTCCCGCCGCCGACCGGCGGGGCCGGGACGGGCAGGGCGCCGGCCAACGGCTGCTCGAGGTCGCGCTCGAAGGTGGGGGCCAGCACGGGCGGGTCACCGGGACGGGCCTCGCCGATCCGGCGCAGCAGCGCGGCGTAGCCCTCGGCGTCGAAGGTGCCCGGCGCGCCCTTGCGCTCCAGCAGCCCGCGGCGGCGCAGCTCGACGTCGGCGTAGTGGAAGCCGTCCATCGGCACCACGCTCGCGCCGTGGTGCTCGCGCAGCCAGCCCGAGAGGGTCGACTTGCCGGAGCCGGGGGCGCCGCTGAGGCCGATCACCGCCCGCCCGGTGGGCAGCAGGTCGGCGAGCTCGCGGGCGTCGGGGGACAGACGGACCGGGCTGCTCACCCGCGCCATGGTGCCCGACGGGGCGCGGAGCGCCCACCACCTCGCCCCCGGCCCCCGGCGCCCTCGCCCCGTCCTCCTGACCGGGTGAGGCCACCGGGGTGACGAGCGACGCCGGCTGCCGGCGACCTCGCCGGGACTAAACCCGCTCGTGTGGAGGTTCCCCTCGACCTACGCTGGAGGCATATGACCCACGCACCGCACTTCTCCCTCGCCGCCGAGCTCGACGCCACCCAGACCTGGGACGAGCACGAGGACGGCCCCCACGACCCCGCCGACGCCGCCGAGCCCGGCGCGGGCACCGACGCCGACGACGGCCTCACCTCGGGCTACGCCGAGGAGGCCGACCTCGAGGGCGTCGACCCGGAGGAGGTCGACTACTCCACCGGTGAGCTCGACCTCGTCGAGCGTCACGAGCTGCGCCGCGTCGCCGGGCTGCGCACCGAGCTCGAGGACATCACCGAGGTCGAGTACCGCCAGCTGCGTCTCGAGCGCGTCGTGCTGGTCGGGGTGTGGACCTCGCGCAGCGTCGAGGACGCCGAGAACTCGATGGCCGAGCTGGCCCTGCTCGCCGAGACCGCCGGCTCCGAGGTGCTCGACGCGATCTACCAGCGCCGGCAGAACCCGGACCCGGCCACCTACATCGGCCGCGGCAAGGTCGAGGGCCTCGCCGAGATCGTCGCCGCCACCGGCGCCGACACCGTGATCTGCGACGGCGAGCTCGCGCCGGGCCAGCTGCGCAACCTGGAGGACCGGCTCACGGTCAAGGTCGTCGACCGGACCGCGCTGATCCTCGACATCTTCGCCCAGCACGCGAAGAGCCGCGAGGGCAAGGCGCAGGTCGAGCTGGCCCAGCTGTCCTACATGAAGCAGCGCCTGCGCGGCTGGGGTGGCAACCTGTCGCGCCAGGCCGGTGGCCGCGTCGCCGGCGGTGCCGGCATCGGTGGTCGTGGTCCCGGTGAGACCAAGATCGAGACCGACCGCCGTCGGATCAACACCAAGATCGCCAGGCTGCGCCGCGACCTGGCGGACATGCGTGGCACCCGCGACACCAAGCGCGCCGGAGCGGCACCGCCACCACGTCCCGGGCGTCGCGATCGCGGGCTACACCAACGCCGGCAAGTCCTCGCTGCTCAACACCCTCACCGACGCCGGCGTGCTGGTCGAGGACTCCCTGTTCGCGACGCTGGACCCGACGACGCGGCGCACCACCACCGAGGACGGTCGCGTCTACACGATGAGCGACACCGTCGGGTTCGTCCGCGACCTGCCCCACCAGCTGATCGAGGCGTTCCGCTCGACGCTGGAGGAGGTCGCCGAGGCCGACCTGGTGCTGCACGTCGTCGACGGCTCCCACCCCGACCCCGAGGGCCAGCTGGCCTCGGTGCGCGAGGTGCTGGCCGAGGTCGGCGCCGACAAGGTGCCCGAGCTGGTGGTGATCAACAAGGCCGACATCGCCGACGCCATGGTGCTGGCCCGGCTGCAGCAGCGCGAGCCGCACGCCGTGGTGGTCAGCGCCCGCACGGGCGAGGGCGTCGCCGCGGTGCTGCGCCGCCGTCGAGGCCGAGCTTCCCACCCGATCGAGACCTTCGACGCGCTGCTGCCCTACGAGCGCGGCGACCTGCTCAACCGGATCCACCAGCACGGCGAGATCGACGAGCTCGAGCACACCGCCGACGGCACCCGCGTGAGCGGTCGCGCCCACGGCGACCTCGCGGGTGAGCTGGGGGCCTACACAGTGGCCGCCGAGCCCAGCGTCGGCTGAGGCGGGGGCCAGCTCGCGGGTCTCCGGCGTGCCACGGGGGCCGCGCGGCGAGGCCGCCCTCGCGCAGCCGCACGGCCGTGCCGGCCACGGCGCGCAGCGGCACGCTGACCCGGCGCCCCAGCGTCGAGGCGATCACCAGGGCCAGGACGAGCGGGACCGGGCCGAGGCCGATGATCGCCACCCACGCGCGGCCGACCCGCGGTCAGCGCGGCCGGGCTCACCCGCGACCGGACCACCGCGGCGCGGCGGCCTCCCTGGTCTCGGCGCAGCCCTACGAGGGGTGGGCCGTAGTCGTGCGCGCCCGCAGCCCGGAGCGGGCCGAGGTGGAGCTGGTCCTCGGTACGGGCGACGACGGCGACGACGGACCTTCAGCGGCCCGCGAGCGCCTTGAGCTCGGCGAGCATCTCCGCGAGCCGGGCAGCAGGCAGACGTGGCCCTCGCCGTCGAAGAGGTGCGCGCGGTGCCGGGGACGTGCGTGGCCAGCCACCGCCGTGGGCGAACGGCACCATCGCGTCCTCGTCGCCCTGCCAGACCGCGGTCGGGACACGGTGATCGCGGTGAGGTCGAAGCCCCAGGGCGCGACGACGGCCAGGCCGTCGTCGCGCACGCCGCGCACGCCCTGGGCGCCGGCGCGGTGGAAGGTGCGGGCCAGGCAGTCGCGGCCATGTCCTCGTCGAGCGCGGCGCGGTCGACCGGTGGCATCAGGCCGCCCATCGCGCCGACGAGCTCGTCCGGGCCGCCTGAGGACGGCAGGAACTCGTCGGTGAGGTAGGCTCGGCGTAGGCCTCGGGCCCTGCCTCGGCGGCGGCGTACTCGGCGACGTTCTCCGGCGCCATCCCCGCCGACCAGTCCAGGCCCTCGGCGTCGTGGGCGCTGACGCCGGCCAGCGACGTCGACGGCCAGGCAGCGGTCCGGGGAGCAGGGCGGCGCAGGCCAGCGCCCGCGGGCCGCCGCCGGACCAGCCGAGCGTGAGGAACTCGTCGACGCCGAGGTGGTCGAGCAGCGCGACGAGTCCGTCGACGTCGTCGGCCACGCGCGGGCGCGCTGGGCTCCCCGGGCGCGGGCGTGGAGGCGCCGTAGCCGGGGCGGGAGTAGGTGATCAGGCGCAGCCCCGGCGGCGCGGGCGGCGTCGTCGAGGAGGCGGTAGGGACCGCGGCCGAGGGCGAGCCGCCGTGGTAGAGCCAGGGGAAGCCGTCGGGGTCGCCGCCGCTCGAGGGTCTCCAGGACGCGACCGTCGGTCGGGGGACGGCGACGGCGCCGGGCTCCAGCGCCACCGGGTCGTTCGCGGGGGTGCTCGTCGGGGTGCTCATGGGCCGATGGTGCCCGACGCCGGCGTCCACGGCCACGCCGCTCCGGCGCGGCGCGAGGGTCGGCGCGCGTGGGTAGGGTCCTCGGGTGCCGAGGACGAGCAGGATGAGCGGGCGGGCGGCGACGAGGTCGACGCCTCGCCGGTGCGCCGGGTGCTCGCCGCGGCCGTCGCCGCGCTCGGCGGCAGCCACGCGCGACGGCCAGGTCGCGATGGCCGAGGCCGTGGCGCCGAGGCGATGTCCGACGAGCCGGCACCTGCTCGTGCAGGCCGGCACCGGCACCGGCAAGTCGCTGGCCTACCTGGTGCCCGCCCTGCTGCACGACCGCGCGTCGTGGTGGCCACCGCGACGCTGGCGCTGCAGCACCAGCTCGTCGAGCGCGACCTGCCCCGCCTGGTCGAGGCGGTCGGCGACCTGCCCGGCGTCGACGCCTCGTACGCGGTCCTCAAGGGCCGCTCCAACTACGCCTGCCTGCACCGCATCCGCGAGGGCGTGCCCGACGAGCAGGGCGCGCTGGTCGACGTGCCGACCGGCTCGATGGCCAGCAAGGTGCTCGGCTGCGGTCGTGGGCCGAGGAGGAGGCCGAGGCCGAGCGGCACCGGCGAGCGCGACACCGCGCCCGCGGCACACCGACCGGGAGTGGCGCCAGGTCTCGGTGACCCACCGCGACTGCCTGGGCGCGGCCAGGTGCCCCTTCGGCCAGGAGTGCTTCGCCGAGGTCGCCCGCGAGCAGGCCCACCGCTCCCACCTGGTGGTCACCAACCACTCGCTGCTGGCCATCGACGCCGATCGAGGGCGTCCCGATGATCCCCGACTACGACGCGGTGGTCGATCGACGAGGCCCACGAGCTGGTCCGCGCGGTCACCCAGGCCGCCACCGACGAGCTGACCGCCTCCGACGTCGAGCGCGCCGCGCGCCGCGCAGCCAGCGCCACGTCGAGGGCACCGAGGCCGACGACCTCGACGACGCCGGCGAGACCCTGCGCGACGCCATCGCCGCCACCGCGCCCGGGCGCTTCGAGCGGCTGCCCGACGACCTCGCCGACGCGCTGGTGCTGGTGCGCGACGCGGCGCGCGCCTGCCTCTCGGCGTACCCCAAGCCGCAGGCCGGCTCCGAGCGAGCGCCGACGCCGGCCGCACGCAGGCGCGCGGCTCGGTGCAGGAGGTGTTCGCCACCGCCGAGCGGATGGCCGCCGCCGGCGCAGTCCGACGTGCTGTGGCTGACGGAGGGCACGCGACCGCGTGCCGCCGCGGCTGTGCGTGGCGCCGCTGCAGGTGTGGGGCCCGATGCGCGACAAGCTGCTCGAGCGACAAGACGGTGGTGATGACCTCGGCGACCCTGATGCTCGGCGGCGACTTCGGCGCCGCTGGCCAGCACGGTCGGCCTCAAGCCGACCGAGCGGGTCGAGGCCGACGGCGAGCGTCGCGGGCGCACGGCGAGCGACGACCGGCTGCCCTGGGTGGGCCTCGACGTCGGCTCGCCGTTCGACTACGGCCAGCCAGGGCATCCTCTACGTCGCCCGGCACCTGCCGCCGCCGGGGCGCGACGGGCTGGTGCAAGGCCACAGCTCGACGAGATCGCCGACCTCGTCGACGCCGCCGACGGCCGCACGCTCGGCCTGTTCTCCTCGCGCCGGGCCGCCGAGACCGCCGCCGAGGCGGTGCGCGAGCGGCTGCCGCACCTGACCACGCTGGCCCAGGGCGACGCGCAGCTGCCCGAGCTGGCCCGGCAGTTCGTCGACGACCCGCACACCTGCCTGTTCGGCACGCTCAGCCTGTGGCAGGGCCTCGACGTGCCCGGCGACACCTGCCAGCTGGTGATCATCGACCGGATCCCGTTCCCCCGGCCCGACGACCCGCTGATGAGCGCCCGGCAGAAGGCCGCCGACCGGGCCGGCGGCAACGGGTTCATGCAGGTCGCCGCCACCCACGCCGCGCTGCTGATGGCCCAGGGCGCCGGCCGGCTGATCCGCACCACCGCCGACCGCGGCGTCGTCGCCGTCCTCGACCCCCGCCTGGTCACGGCCCGCTACGGCTCGTTCCTGGCCTCCAGCCTGCCCCCGATGTGGCCCACCACCGACCCCGCCCTGGTCCGCGGAGCCCTCGCCCGCCTCTCCGCCCCCGCCCCCACCTCGGCCCCCACCTCCCCCCACTCGGGGTCCTGATCGCCGAGCGGCCCGTCTGAGCCAGCCGAACGGCCCGCTTCGGTCAGCCGAGAGGTCCGCTCCGGTCAGCCGAGCGGTCGGTCTCGACCAGTCGGCGCGGGCGGTGCGTCAGCGGCGCACGAGCCGCGCGTCCACCTGGATCGGCAGCGCGTCGTCCAGGGCGCGGCCGCGGCACGAGATCGCCGTGCCGACGTCGCACCGCCCGATGCGGGTGCTGGCGTTGACCACGGTGACCTCGACGGTGCGCACCTGCTCGGCGTCGAAGCCGCGGGCCAGGCGCGCGGCGCCGGCCCCGTCGAGCGCCACCCGGGAGACCGCGAGGGAGCCGTCGCGACCGACGACCGTGGCCCGCACCTGCGACCCCCGTCGGGCCGGTGGCAGGTCCAGGTCCACCCGCAGACGCCACCGGGCGTCGAGGCCGGGTTCCGGGGTGAACCGGAAGGTGTGGCTGGTCAGGTGGTGCGTGCGGCGACGCGCGGACCAGGTGCGCGCGGACGGGCCCAGGCGCACGCTGCCGGCGAGCTGGGCCGCGGGATAGCGGTTGGCCCGGGCCTCGGCGTAGGTGCGCGCCGGACGACGGTTGGCCACCGAGAAGTCGGTGAACTGCGCGGCGACGGTGGACGAGCGGCGGGTCAGGGCCGCGCCGATGGCCCGCAGCGAGTAGAGGTCGCGCGCGTCGCCGGCGGCGTCGGCCTGGCGCCAGACGTCACGCACCACGGTCGGCATCGTCCCCTGGCGCGCGGGGAACCGCTCGGTCAGGAAGCGGAAGAAGCTCCATGCGCCGTAGACCTCGAGGCCGTTGCGGTTCTGGTCGAGCACCGCGCCGGGCTTGCTCATGGGCCCGTAGCGCAGGTAGCCGACGTTGTCGTCGATGTCGTCGTAGACCTCGTCCTCGGCCCACGTGGCGGTGCCCTCGAGCAGGTAGGGGTCCTCGGTGACGTCGTAGCCGAACTGCACGGCGTGGAAGTACTCGTGGGCCGCGGTGACCCGGAGGTTCTCCAAGGGTGTGCGGGAGCGGTACTGCTCGAGGGCGTAGTCGTTGTCCAGGACGCAGTAGGCCCAGGTGTGGTGCGGGCGCGGCTCGGGTGCGGGGTCGGTCGTGCAGTAGCCGTAGACCGACGCCTCGCCGAGGTCGGCGAGGTAGAGGTCGGTCTTGGACGACCCGCCCCGGGTGCCGTCGCTCTCCGGGGGCCGGTACCCGGCGTCGAGGTAGGTCTGGGCGACGTGGCCGACGGTGCGCAGCACGAGACGTGCGTAGGACTCCGTGGCCCGGTCCGGGGACCGGGCCACTCGGTGCACGCACACGGTGTCGTCGCACAGCGGCGTCTGCTCGGGCACGGTGTAGCCCGAGCCGTAGGCGCCGCCGCCGCCGTCGGTGGGCCGGGCGAGCAGGGCGTCGGCGCGCCCGCGCTCACCCTGGTCGAGCGCGCCGCGCAGCAGGGCCAGGTCGCGCAGGGCCAGGGTCGCCTCCCGCCCGGTCTCCCCGACCACCGCCAGGTCGAGCATCGAGGACGGCTGGGGCGCGGCGAGGACCCGCTCGGCGACCGCCAGCGCCTCGTCCGCCCGCTCGGCGAGCACGGCCGGGTCCGCGTCGGGGACGGTGCCGTCCTGTGACGTGATCTTGCTGCCGCCGGTGCTCGTCGCCGCGCCGACCGCGTGCGCGCCGGCGCCGGGGGTCAGCGACAGCACGAGGCCGATCAGGGGGGTCAGCAAGGTGTACGTCGAACGACGCATGGACGGCTCCGAGCGGGGGGCTGGGGGGAAGAACCGCCGTCAGGCTACGCGCCCGGGGCGCCACGCTGGCGGGGACGAGAAGATCTGGCCCGGCCTCGTGCAGGCGTCACAGGCTGCGCAGGACCGCCGTCACCTTGCCGAGGATCGTGGCGTGGGTGCCGTCGATGGGGGAGAAGGCCTCGTTGTGCGGCATCAGCCACACCTGGCCGTCCTTGCGCTGGAAGGTCTTCACGGTGGCCTCGCCGTCGATCAGCGCCGCGACGATGTCGCCGTTCTCGGCGGTCGGCTGCTGGCGGATCACCACGAAGTCGCCGTCGCAGATGGCAGCGTCGATCATCGACTCCCCGGCCACCTCGAGCAGGAACAGCTGGCCGTCGCCGACGAGCTGGCGCGGCAGCGGGAAGACGGCCTCGATGCGCTCCTCGGCCAGGATCGGCCCACCCGCGGCGATACGACCGACGACAGGCACGTTGGTGGCCCGCGGCACCACGTCGCCCACGCCGGTCTCGTCGACCGACGACTCCTCGCCCGAGCCCAGGGAGCGGCGCGAGGCCATGTGCTCGGGCAGGAACACCTCCAGGGCGCGGGGACGGTTCGGGTCGCGCTTGAGGTAGCCCTTCTCCTGCAGCACCCGCAGCTGGTGGGAGACGCTCGAGGTGCTGGTCAGCCCGACGGCCTCGCCGATCTCCCGCATGCTCGGCGGGTACCCGCGCGCCTCCAGGCAGTCCTTGATGTGGCTCAGCACCCGGTGCTGGCGCGGGGTGAGCCCACTGGCGTCGGCCGGCCCGTCGGGGAGCTCACTGACGTTCTTCTTGGGCATGCGGGGCGCCTTTCGTCGGGAGGTGGGACGAGGGTGGGCGTGCGGCCCGGGGCCGCAGTGCGATGGGTCGAACCTAGACCGCGGCGCGGGCGACTTCAAACACCTGTTCGAACGGCGTGTCGCACGGCCGCACGGAGCAGGCCGCACGGCCGTGGGGGTGTCGTCTGCGGTGGTGGAGGTCGGACCCTTGACCGCGTTCGAACACCTGATCTAGTCTCGCACACGTGTTCGATCGAACGTCTGATCGACCGGCCGGCGCCGGAGGGGTGTCGGCGGCGGCCACTAGACATCGGATCGTCCACGCGGCACCGGTCGGCTCGGCCGGGCGCCACGATCCCAGGAGGTCACCATGAGCACGATGACGCTGCAGCCCACGTTCCGCCGTGCGGTCGTCCGGCCGGCCCCGCACGCCCCGGTGCGGCTCACCCGACGCGGCCGGCTGACGGTGCTGGTGCTCTGGCTCGCCGTCGCGCTGGTGGTCGGGTTCGGGCTCGCGGCGGGTTCGGCGGCCGACGTCGACGGCGGGGCCCCGGCCCCGACCCGCGTGATCGTCGTCGGCCCGGGCCAGACCCTGTGGGACCTCGCCGCCACCTCCGCCGCGGCCACGGGCACCGAGGACGTCCGCGACGTGGTGGTCGCCATCCAGGACCTGAACGGTCTCGACTCCGGCCTGCTGCAGGCAGGCCAGCAGCTGCGCGTACCGCTCGGCTGAGTCCGCGCGATCCGGTCCGCCCGGCCCTGACGGCCCACCCGTCCGGGCTGGCAGGCTGACGCGGGTGGAGGTCCTGCCCGACGTCGTCGCCCCCGAGCCCGCGATCGTCTTCTGTGGTCGTGCCGGCGCGGAGAGCACGAAGAGCCGCGACCACTACTACGAGACGCCTGGCAACAGCTTCTGGGAGTCTCTGCACCTGAGCGGGTTGACCCCGACCCTGCTCCGCCCCGACGAGGACCACCGCCTCGCCGACCTGGGTCTCGGGCTGACCGACCTCGTCGGTCGCGTCGACCCCCTCACCGGCCGGCGTCATCCTGACATCGACGACCTCGTCGCCAAGGTGGAGCGCTGGGCGCCCGACTGGCTCGCGTTCACCAGCAAGGGCGCCGCCGTCGAGGCCGCCCGCGCGCTCGGCCGTCGTCCACCGCGGCTGCTGGGCGCCACCGAGTGGTACGTCGGCACGGCGCAGGTGTTCGTCCTGCCCGGCACCAGCGGGGCGAACCACCGCCGCGACTACGACGGCCGGCCCACCCGGATCGCCTGGTGGCGCGAGCTGGCCGAGCTCGCGGGCTTCGACCCGCACCCAGCCACGCCCTGACGTCGAGCGGTTCCGACCCCCGCGGCCGCCCTGACCTGCGCTTTCACGGACCCGCGAAATCGAGGCCCGCGGACACGCCGCAGAGGTTGCGCGTCGCGCGAGTGCCGACGTACTGTCTCCACAACATCTAGTACTTACACGGATGTAGTTATCCACATCTAGTGCACAGGCGGCGGCGGATGCCTCACAGGCTCCGCGTTGTTATGCACAGGGTGAGGGTGGTTCTCCCCAGGTTGTCCACCGCCTCCGCGGTGGTCGGCAGTCATGTCCCGAGCACGCCCCGCACGCCGTCCAGACCGAGAGGAGCGACCCGATGCACTGCCCGTACTGCCGCCACACCGACACCCGGGTCGCCGACTCCCGCGTCGCCGAGGACGGTGGCTCGATCCGCCGCCGCCGCACCTGCTCGTCGTGCGGCAAGCGCTTCACCACCGTCGAGCTGATGCAGCTCAGCGTGGCCAAGCGCTCCGGGGCCACCGAGCCGTTCGCCCGCGACAAGGCCGTGGCCGGCGTGCGCAAGGCCTGCAAGGGCCGCCCGGTCACCGAGGACCAGCTGGACCGTCTCGGCCAGGCCGTCGAGGACACCCTGCGCCTCGCCGGTGCGGCCGAGGTGCCCGCCCACCAGGTGGGTCTGGCCATCCTCGCCCCGCTGCGTGCGCTCGACGAGGTCGCCTACCTCCGCTTCGCCAGCGTGTACCGCGCCTTCGAGTCGGTCGACGACTTCGCCGACGAGATCGCCGCCCTGCGCGCCGAGGCCCGTACGCCGGACTCCCCGGCCGGGCTCGACGCCCCCGCACCAGCCGCCAGCGGCTGAGAAGACCACCCCGGCAGGGAGTGGGGAAGCTGCCTGCCGGGGTGCACCACCCACGAGGTGCCGTGCGCCCACCCGTGTCGGCGCCCTCTGCTCCACTGGGAGCACTCCCCACCGCAGCACCCCGCAGCACCCCCGCAGCACCCGGCGCAGCGCAGCACGCGCGTTCCATCCCCCTGCAGGACCAGACGAAGCACCACGAGGAGAGCACGATGACCGAGACCGCGAACCGCCCCGCGACCGACGAGCGTGGGCGGCACCAGGTGGACGGGAAGGGCCTGCACATCGAGCGCGTCTTCTCCACCGAGGGCACGCACCCCTACGACGAGCTCACCTGGGAGCGCCGCGACGTCGTCCAGACGAACTGGAAGACCGGCGAGGCCGTCTTCGAGCAGCGTGACGTCGAGTTCCCCGACACCTGGTCGGTCAACGCCTCCACCATCGTGACCACCAAGTACTTCCGCGGCGCCGTGGGCACCCCCGTGCGCGAGACCAGCCTCAAGCAGCTCGTCGACCGCGTCGTGCTCACCTACGTCAAGGCCGGTCGCGAGAACGGCTACTTCGCCACCCCGGGCGACGCCGACGTCTTCGAGCACGAGCTCACCTGGCTGCTGGTCAACCAGTACTTCTCGTTCAACTCGCCGGTCTGGTTCAACGTCGGCACCAAGAGCCCCCAGCAGGTCAGCGCCTGCTTCATCCTCTCGGTCGACGACTCGATGGACTCGATCCTGAACTGGTACAAGGAGGAGGGGTTCATCTTCAAGGGCGGCTCCGGCGCCGGCCTGAACCTCTCGCGCATCCGCTCCTCGAAGGAGCTGCTGTCCTCGGGCGGCACCGCCTCGGGCCCGGTGTCCTTCATGCGTGGCGCCGACGCCTCCGCGGGCACCATCAAGTCCGGTGGCGCCACCCGCCGCGCGGCCAAGATGGTCGTCCTCGACGTCGACCACCCCGACATCGTCGAGTTCGTCGAGACCAAGGCCAAGGAGGAGGACAAGATCCGCGCCCTGCGCGACGCGGGCTTCGACATGGACCTCGGCGGCACCGACATCACCTCGGTGCAGTACCAGAACGCGAACAACTCAGTGCGCGTCTCGGACGAGTTCATGCGCGCCGTCGAGGACGGCACCGACTTCGCCCTGCGTGGTCGGATGGACGGCGAGGAGATCGAGCGCGTCGACGCCCGCGAGCTGTTCACCAAGATCAGCCAGGCCGCGTGGGCCTGCGCCGACCCGGGCCTGCAGTACGACGACACGATCAACGACTGGCACACCAACCCCGAGACCGGCCGGATCACCGCGTCCAACCCGTGCTCGGAGTACATGAGCCTGGACAACTCCTCGTGCAACCTCGCCTCGCTGAACCTGCTGAAGTTCCTCGGCGACGACGACACCTTCGACGGAGGTAAGTTCTCGCAGGCCGTCGAGGTGATCATCACCGCGATGGACATCTCGATCTGCTTCGCCGACTTCCCGACGGACCCGATCGGCGAGACCACCCGCAACTACCGCCAGCTCGGCATCGGCTACGCCAACCTCGGCGCGCTGCTGATGGCGATGGGCCTGGGCTACGACTCCGACGGCGGTCGCTCGCTGGCCGCGTCCATCACCTCGCTGATGACCGGCGTGTCCTACAAGCGCTCCGCCGAGCTCGCCGCGGTCGTCGGCCCCTACGCCGGCTACCAGCGCAACGCGACCGCCCACCAGCGCGTGATGCGCAAGCACCAGGCGGCCAACGACACCGTGCGCACGCTGCACGTCGCCGACCGCGACGTGCACCAGCTGGCCACTCGCGCCTGGGCCGACGTCCAGGAGCTCGGCGCCGAGCACGGCTTCCGCAACGCGCAGGCCTCGGTGCTCGCGCCCACCGGCACCATCGGCTTCATGATGGACTGCGACACCACCGGCATCGAGCCGGACTTCTCGCTGGTCAAGTTCAAGAAGCTCGTCGGCGGCGGCTCCATGCAGATCGTCAACCAGACGATCCCGCGGGCGCTGAAGCAGATGGGCTACCAGCCCGAGCAGATCGAGGCGATCGTCGCCTACATCGGCGAGCACGGGCACGTCATCGACGCCCCCGGCCTGAAGACCGAGCACTACGAGGTCTTCGACACCGCCATGGGCGCCCGCGCGCTGCGCCCGATGGGCCACGTGCGGATGATGGCGGCCTGCCAGCCGTTCCTGTCCGGTGCGATCTCGAAGACGGTCAACCTCCCCGAGAGCGCGACCGTCGAGGAGATCGAGGACATCTACCTGCAGTCCTGGAAGCTCGGTCTCAAGGCCACGGCCGTCTACCGCGACAACTGCAAGGTCGGACAGCCCATGTCGTCGGGCAAGGGTGAGAACAAGGGCACCGACTCGAACAGGTCCGTCGACGCCGAGGCCGTCGAGACGAAGGTCGTGGAGAAGGTCGTCTACGCCCCCACCCGCAAGCGCCTGCCGAAGTCGCGCACCTCGCGCACGACGTCGTTCACCGTCGGCGGTGCCGAGGGTTACATGACCTCGGGCGCCCACGACGACGGCGAGCTCGGCGAGGTCTTCCTCAAGCTCGGCAAGCAGGGCTCGACCCTGGCCGGCGTGATGGACGCCTTCTCGATCGCGGTCAGCATCGGCATGCAGTACGGCGTCCCGCTGGAGACCTACGTCTCGAAGTTCACCAACCTGCGCTTCGAGCCCGCCGGCCTCACCGACGACCCCGACGTGCGGATGAGCCAGTCGCTGATGGACTACGTCTGGCGCCGCCTGGCCCTGGACTACCTGCCCTTCGAGACCCGCTCCGCGATGGGGATCTTCACCGCCGAGGAGCGTCAGCGCCACCTCGAGACCGGCTCCTACGAGCTCGTCGAGGAGACCGGCGCGGCCAGCGAGCTGCTCGAGTCCGGCGTCGAGGTCCACGAGGCCGTGATCACCCACGACACCGAGGGCGCCTCGCAGCGCGAGGTCCCGGCCGCCCCCGCCCGCGAGGCCCACACCTCGGCCGAGCTCATGGAGAAGATCACCGGCACCGCCGTCGACTCGCCCCTGTGCATGACCTGCGGGACGAAGATGCGGCCTGCTGGCTCGTGCTACGTGTGCGAGGGCTGCGGGAGCACGTCGGGCTGCAGCTGAAGGTCAGGTCGCACCGTTGTGAGCGCGGAAGTTGCACGTTCTGGAACGCGTTGCGTTCGCGCTAGACGGCATCACCATGAACGTCGGGTCATGCCGGTCTCCTGTTGAGTCACATCGGTCGTAAGACCGTTCGGCCGGCCCGGCCCCCGCAGGGGGGTCGGGCCGGCACCGATCAGAAGCGCAGCCGTGGGACATCTGGCGCACACCCGCCCGGTCGTCCTGCCGCGCGCCCTCGACGGCGAGCACGTCGACGATCCGAGCGCTGCCCGAGGTAGCGCAGGACATCCCAGCGTCCGACCCGCTGCCCTCTTCATGGGGTTCGGCGGTGCCGCGCGGGTTCCGACGCCCCGGTTTGGCCCGGGAGCGGCGAGCGCCGGGTTCACCGATGACCTGCTCGGGGCGGTGTGAGGTGTCGCGCCGGGTCGCCGCCACCAACGACACCGGCGCGGACGCCGCCGGTTCCCTCGTCGGCCACCCCGACCGCTCGCGCGCCCGAGCCGCCCCGCCGAGCCCACGCCGGTGCGGCGGGCGGCGGATGCTCGGTTGGCTCGAGGAGGCCCGGCCCGACCACCGGGGCCGGGGGTGAGCGGTGGTCCGAAGCGCCCGCGGTGTCGGCGGCGTCGTCCACAGTGCAGCCCATGGACGGCGAAACGGGAGCACCCTGGACGACCGACGAGCTCGCGAGCGCTCTGGGGTGGGAGCCGATGGCGTTCGCCGACGCCCGGGTCGTGGCACGTCCTCGGGTCGTCGCCGCAGCCGATGCTGCGGGTCTCGCCGTGGAACGGGGTGTTCCGCGCCCGACCGGAGGGCCACCGGGCCCACGGCACCTTCGGGTTGGAGTACCGGCCCGTCGAGCAGACCTACCTGAACGACCACGCGGTCGCCACCGAGGCGGCCGGTGTCGTGAAGCGGATGGTCGCGGCCCGTCGGCCACCTTCCGGTACTGCCGGTACTGCGTCGAGCAGGTGCCTCCGGGGCTTCGGGCCGAGGCCGACGTGCGCATGGGGTGCGCGTCGGCCTGGCTCGGGGTCG
Organism: uncultured Actinomycetota bacterium; assembly: GCA_963728085.1. Taxonomy (GTDB): domain Bacteria; phylum Actinomycetota; class Actinomycetes; order Propionibacteriales; family Nocardioidaceae; genus Nocardioides. The sequence continues at coordinate 732,927 of CAVSIQ010000004.1, forward strand.
TCTACCGATCTCTCGCCCGCGGACGAGCACGGCAGGCCGCGTCGAGATCCACGAGGGTGACGACGGCCCCCTCGACCGGCTGAGCGGCGACCTGCCGACTGCCGGCGGGACCGCGGGCTCCACGCCCTCAAGGCGGGGCCCGCGCAAGCCGAGACTCCGGGGTCAGGCAACGGGTCACAGGTGGAGGCAGCAGGTGGCAGGAGAGTCAGCGGCGGAGGTCGCCCGGCGGATGCGCGAGAAGGCGGAGCGCCAGCTGCGGGCGGCCGAGCAGTGGGAGAAGGGCTCGCAGGGCGAGCGCGCCACGGCCGAGGCGCTGGCCGCGCTTTCCTCCGAGTCGTGGACGACGTTCCACGACCTGTCCTGGCCGGGACGGCCGCGGGCCAACATCGACCACGTGGTGATCGGTCCGGGCGGCGTCTTCATGATCGACTCCAAGAACTGGTCCGGGCGCATCGAGGTGCGCCAGGAGATGCTGCTCCAGGACGGTCGTCGCCGGGAGCCGCCCGTCACCGCGGCGGCGGAGGCTGCGCTGGCGCTGTCACCGGTCGTCGCGGCCGTCACCGGCCAGACCGTGGTGCCGGTGCTGTGCTTCGTCAGCACGGAGAGGGTGGTCGGCTGGGCGCGGGACGTGATGGTCTGCTCCACCGCGAACGTGGCGCCGATGCTGGCCTCGCGTCCTGTCGTGCTCACGCTCGGGCAGGTGCGGGAGGCGTCGCTAGCCCTCGACGCCAGCTTGCGAGGTGCCGGACCGGCACCTGGGCCGGTAGCCACGCACGCTGTGACTCCGTCCCCGTCTCGACCCGCATCCCCGGCGCGGGCGCGTCCGGCGCGTCCGGCGCCTCGGCCCACCGCCCCGAGCGCCCGGTCGTCCGCGAGCACGCGGTCCCGCCGCCGTTCACGGGGCACGTCACCAGCGCACGCCGTGGTCGGCCTCGCGCTGGTCGCCGTGCTCCTCGTCCCGTCCTGGCGCCAGAGCACGACCGCCCTGATCTCGGGCTTCATCGTCTCCACCGCGACCGAAGGTCGGACGCCGCCGACCGCCGACGTCGAGGCCGACCGCACTCCGGTGCAGGAGAAGCGGCAGCAGCGTCGGGAACGTCGGCAGCAGCGCGGCGCCTCGTCGAGGGCCTCGGTGAGCCGGTAGTCGGCCCGCGGCGGCACGTCCCACGTGGCCGTGACGTGCTGAGGGCGACCTGAGCCTGCCGACTCAGGCGCCGAGACCCTCGCCCGACGAGGGTGCGGAGATGACTTCCCTTCGTCGCGGGACCCGCCTCCTGATCCTGGCTCCACCGGTTCGACCCGGGACGGTGACGGTCGCGGGTGGGCCGTCGCCGCCGTCCTCGGGGGTGGTCGCGGTCGTCGTGACCCTGGTGCTGGCCAGGGCGGGGTCGTTCGTGCTCTCGCTCGGCGTCGGCACCGACTGCACCGATGACTACTCCTGCAGCACGTCGGGCTGTGCGTCCTGCCGCGGTGCGACCTGGTGGCTGCGGCTCGGCTGGCTGGCCCAGGTCGGCCTGCTGGTCGCGTCGGTCGGACTGTGGCTGCCGCGACGAGGCCGTCGCCGACGTCGTGCGACGACGGCCGCCCTGGTGCTCGTCGTGGCGGCGACGTCGGTGCCGCTCGTCGCGGGCACGGCGCACCTCGCCGGCCGGGTGACCGCGGGGCCAGGAACACCTGCGACGTGCGCGCCGCGAGTCCTGCACAGGTGCGGCCCGGGGCGGCGCCGGGTGCGGCACCTGTGGAGGGGGTTCTGGGACCAGGCGGTGCGTGACGCAGGATGGGGGAGTCCACCCCCGGCCCGTGAGAGGTGCGGATGCCGTCCCAGCTTGTCGTCGAGCTCCCCGACGAGGTGCTGCGCTCCAGCTTCGACTCCGGGACCCTGCTGCGGGGACGCACCTACGCCAGCGAGGGCCGGGTGCTCGAGCTGTCGCTGCTCGAGGAGGACGACGACTACGCCGAGCTCGAGGCCGTGGTCAAGGGCAGCGGCACCCCGTACCACACGGTCGTCACCGTGATGCGGCACCGGCGTGGGTGGAGCGTGTCCTCGGACTGCTCGTGCCCGGTCGGCAGCCAGTGCAAGCACGGCGTGGCGGCGGTGCTGGTCGCCCGGCGCGCCGTGGAGAGCGACGACGAGCCACGCCAGCCCGACTGGGTGCGCCGCCTCGACGCCGTCCTGGCGGGCCTGGAGGTCGGCACGCCCGACCCTGCCGCCGTCCCGCTCGCTCTCCAGGTCGAGCTCGGTACCGACTACAGCGGCCTCGCCCTGTGCGGGACGCAGCCGCTCACCGTGCGGGTGCGTCCCCTGCGCCGCGGCGCCCGGGACGCGTGGGTGAAGGGCGGGGCGTCGTGGCCCGAGATCGCCGCGCTGAGCCAGCACGCCGACGGCGGCACCCTCGACCGCCGGCACGCTGCCGCCCTGCGCGACGTGGCCGCGCTGCGCAACACCGGCCTGTACTACGGCCACCCCGCGGGCGGCGCGGCGCTCGCCGAGTTCGGCCCCGGGGTGTGGCCGGCCCTGCGGGAGGCCCTCGAGGCCGGCGTCGCGCTGGTCGGCGGCGGCGGTCTGCTCGAGGTGACCCTGGCCGACGACCCGGTCGACGTGGCCCTGGACGTCGCCCGCGACACCGCTGTGGAGGAGGGCCAGTTCCTCGTGCAGCCGCAGGTCGTCACCCGCGACGGGCGTCGGTGGTCGCGCGGTGAGGTGGTGCCGCTGCCCGGCGCGCGGGGCGTCGCCCTGCTGTCCGGGGGCGACGAGCGCGGTCCCGCGACGCGGCTGCTGCTGGCCCCCCTCGCCCGGCGTCTCGAGCCGGCCCTGTGGCGGTTGCTGGGCGACCCCGACCCGCTCTTCCTCCCCCGGAGGCGGGGACGGCGCTCGTCGAGGACTACCTGCCCCGGCTGCGCGAGCACCTCGACCTGACCTCCGCGAACGGCTCCGTCGCCCTTCCCGAGCGCGCGGTGCCGACGGCGCGCCTCGCGGTGCGGTGGGGCGGCCGGGGTGAGGTCGGTCTGCGCTGGCGCTGGTGCCTGCGTCAGGGACGTGGCGAGAAGGTCACCTCGATGACCGGACGTGACGCCGTCCCCGGCCTCGACGAGGTCGCCGACCCCGAGCACGTGCTGCGCGACGTCGACGGGCGGCTGCGCCCTGAGGTCGACCTGCGCGAGGACCAGCTGCCCGGCTTCGTCCAGGACCTGCTGCCCCGGTTGCGCGCGCACCCGGGTCTCGAGGTCGTCGACGAGGGGACGCCGCGGGACTACCGCGCCGCGCGCAGCGAGCCCGAGATCCGCTTCGAGGCGGCTACCCCCGCGACCTTCCGGGACGCCGATGCGGACACCCCGACCGACCTCACCGCCCCCACCGACTGGCTCGACCTGCACGTGGTGATCACCGTCGACGGCCACGACGTGCCCCTGCCCGCGCTGCTGGCGGCGATGACGCTCGGCGAGCCCGTGGTGATCCTCGACGACGGGCTGCTCGTGTGGGCCGGGCACCCGGCCCTGGCCCGGCTGGCCGAGGCCGTCCGCTCCGCGGCCGAGCTGCGCCCCACCCGGCGCGCGGGCCGCGACGGACGCGACGAGCGCGACCAGGACGACGCCGCGGACCGCGCGGTGAGGGTCGGGCGGGGCGACCTCGGACTGTGGGCCGAGCTGTCCGAGCTCGGAGCCGTCGACGCCCAGGCGAGCCGCTGGGTGGACGCGGCCCGCACGCTGGCCGGCTTCAGCGGCCTGCCCGACGTCGACCCGCCCGGCGTGGCCAGCGACCTGCGCTCCTACCAGCGCGACGGGTTCCGCTGGCTGACCTTCCTGCGCGAGTGCGGCCTCGGCGGGATCCTCGCCGACGACATGGGCCTCGGCAAGACCCTGCAGTCGCTGGCGGCGATCAGCCACGCGCGGGCCGCCGGCGCGGGCCGTTCCTGGTCGTCGCACCGACCAGCGTGGTCGCGCAACTGGGTGCTCGAGGCCGCCCGGCACACCCCTGACCTCGTGGTGCCGAGCCGTCGGCGGCTCCGCGGCGAAGCGCGGCACCACGGTGGCCCAGGAGGCGGCCGACGCCGACGTCCTGGTCACCTCCTACACGCTGCTGCGCCTCGACGTCGAGCAGTACGCAGGCGTGGCCTGGGGCGGCCTGGTCCTCGACGAGGCGCACCAGGTGAAGAACCACCGTGGCAAGACCTACGAGGCGGTGCGCTGCCTGGACGCCGACTTCCGGCTCGCCCTGACCGGGACGCCGGTGGAGAACCGGCTCGGCGCTGTGGTCGCTGCTCTCCATCGTCGCGCCCGGCCTCTACCCGACCGGCGGGGGTTCACCGAGCACGTCGCCAGCCCGGTGGAGAAGCGCGGGGACGCCGACGCGCTGGCCCGGTTCCGCCCCCGCGTGCGGCCCTTCCTGCTGCGCCGGACCAAGGAGCACGTGGCCGCCGACCTGCCGCCCAAGCAGGAGCAGGTCCTCGAGGTCGTCCTCGCCCCCGCCCACCGCCGGCTCTACGACGCCCGGATGCAGCGCGAGCGCCAGAAGCGATCCTCGGGCTGCTCGACGACTTCGACGAGCAACCAGGTCGCGATCTTCGCCGCCCTCACCCGGTTGCGCCAGCTCAGCCTCCACGCTGGGCTGGTCGACCCCGACGCCCGTCGACGTCGCCTCGGCCAAGCTCGACGCAGCTCGTCGAGCACCTGCGCGAGGTCGCCGCCGAGGGCCACCGGGCGCTGGTGTTCAGCCAGTTCACCCGCTTCCTGCGCCTGGCCCAGCAGCGCCTGGTCGCCGAGGGCATCGAGTGCGTCTACCTCGACGGCGGCACTCGCGACCGCGAGCGGGGCCGTCGCGCGAGTTCCGCGAGGGCGACGCCCCCGTCTTCCTGATCAGCCTCAAGGCCGGCGGCGATGGGCCTGACCCTGACCGAGGCCGACTACGTGTTCGTCCTCGACCCGTGGTGGAACCCCGCGGTCGAGGCGCAGGCCGTCGACCGCGCCCACCGCATCGGCCAGACGCGGCCGGTGATGGTCTACCGGCTCGTGGCGGTGGACACGATCGAGGAGAAGGTGATGGCGCTCAAGGCCCGCAAGGCGGCGCTCGTTGAGGGCGTGCTCGGTGACGCCGCCGGGCTCGGCGAGGTGATGAGCGCCGACGACGTGCGGGCGATGCTCGAGCCGTAAGCCGTAAGCCGTAAGCCGTAAGCCGTAAGCCGTAAGCCGTAAGCCGTAAGCCGTAAGCCGTCGGGGCTCCGGTGCGTCGGGGGTCGCGGGCGGGCTGCGTGCCGGCCGCGCGATCGCGGGGTCGTCGCCTCGCTCGCCACCGCCGGCGCGCGGTGGCGCGTGGTCCCTGGGCCCACGGCGATCTGCTCGAAAAGAAATTCGATTCGTGTCTCGAGATGTGAGATAGGGGCACCTCAGGGGGGGTGCAGTGTCGGCGGCGAGTGCTTGAGTCGTCACATGGCCACCACCACCTCCGAGACGCCGACCGAGGTCTGGTCGGCGTGGTCGGACGCCTACGCGGTGCCGACCCTGCCGAAGCCGGGGGTGGTGCTCGCCGAGGGCCTGGCCGCGGCGCGCGAGGCCGTCTCGCGGGCGGCCGGGGTGCGCGGCACCGCGCTGTCGAACGACGACCTGACGGCGGCCGCCCACGAGCTCGCTGCGCTGCGCTCGCAGGTCGAGGCGCTGACGCTGGCCGTCGTGGCCGAGGCGAAGGACCGTGGTCGGCAGGGCCCGACGGGCGATGCCGCCGACCCGGACCCGGCCGCCTGGCTGGGTCGGCTCACCGGCGACCCCGGCGAGGTCCTGCGCGGCGGCCTGTGGATCGCGCAGCTGCTGCAGTCCACCTACCACCACGTGCGCGGGGCGCTCGAGGACGGTCGGCTGCGCCTCTCGCAGGCCAAGATCCTCGTCCGCGCCGCCGAGCGTGCGCCGCGCACCCTGACGCGGGAGCAGGTCGCGGAGGCGGAAGCCTCGCTCGTGCTGGCCGCCACCGGTGAGGGCACCCGGTCGGGACGCCCGATGCCGGCGGCGCAGCTGCGTCGCGAGGCGCGCCGCACCTTCGCCGGGATGCTTCCCACCCGGCCCGAGGCGGACGCCGCGGAGGGCGACGACGTCGCCGCCGACGAGGACCGCGCCGAGCACGAGACCTACCTGACCCTGGGCGACCGCGGCGACGGCACCTGGGGCGGCAGGCTGGTGCTGCCCGACCTGCACGCCCGGCTGCTGCTCAGCGCCCTGGAGCACCTCGGCTCCCCGCGCCGCCTCGGTAGGGACGCCACGGGCCGGGCGGTGCAGGACGAGTCGGTCGCCACGACCGGCATGTCGTGGAGCCAGCGGATGGGCGCCGCGCTGTGCGAGCTGCTCGAGCACCTGCCCGCCGACGGCTTCCGCCGGGGCAGCGCCGTCACCCTGCTGGTGAAGGTGCCGCTGGAGACGCTGCGCGCCGGCCTCGGCGCCGGCGCTCTCGACGACGGCGCTCCCGTCTCCGCGCGGACCGCCCGACGCCTCGCCTGCAACGCCGGCCACCTGCCTGTCGTCCTGGGCGGACGCGGCGTCCCGCTCGACCTGGGCCACGGCCGGCGGCTCTTCGGCGTCCAGCACGAGCGCGCGGTCGCCGCGATCCACGACACCTGCGGCATCGCCGGGTGCACACGTCCCCTGGCCTGGTGCGAGCTGCACCACCTCGTGCCCTGGTCCCGGGGTGGTCGCACCGACCTCGGGAACGCCCTGCCCCTGTGCGGCTTCCACCACCGCCGCGCCCACGACCCCGAGTACGAGCTGACGCCGCACCATGACCACGAGCACGTCCTGCGCCGGCGGCGACGGCCGCGCCGACGCCCCACCGCACCGCGACCCGGAGAGGACCCGACGCCATGACCCACGACCCCGACGACGGCGAGAAGCGCGAGCCCTGGTGGGAGGTCACCACGGTCTACGACCCCCAGGGCGGGGGCAGCGACTTCAGCTACACGGTCGGCCTCGCGCGCGACGGCCTGCCCGAGGTGCACCTGTGGGCGCGGCCCACCCTCGGCGAGGATCCGGGCGCCGACTGGATGCTCTCGCCCTGTGACACCACCCGCCTGGCCCACCGGCTCGCCTGGCGCCTCATCGACGGCCGTCTCGCGGTCGGTGACACGTGGGAGGAGGAGTACGACGCAGGGTTCGTGCGGGCGCGCTTCGAGGTCCACCCCGCGGTGCCCGGCGTCGAGGTCGATGCCCTCGGCGCGGGCCAGGGCCCCGTGCTGCCGGTGCGGTGGGAGCTGCTCCGCGAGCCGGTCGGCGAGCTTCGCACGATGGATCCCGCGGCCCAGCGGGAGGCCCACCAGCGGCACCGGGCGGTGCTCGGTCGCCTCGACGACCACCTGCTCGGCCCGCCGCCGGGATGGCCGGACCCGGTCAGCCTGGACTGGTCGGCCGAGGCGGACCTCGGCCCCCGCACGCCCCTGGTGCTCGCGCGCGCCGCTCAGGTCTGGTCCTCGAGCGAGGGCCAGCTGCTCGAGCAGGCCAGCAACGCCCTGGTGCTCAGCGGCGGTCGACCTCCCGCGTGGGCCACGACCGTGGCGCGGGCGGCGGCCCGCGGGGCGGGTCGGGCCGAGGTCGTGGACCGGGTGGAGGAGGCCGCGGCCGGGCTGGTTCGCGACCTCGGCCTCACCTGGGGACACCGCGCGTGCGAGGCGGTCCGTTCCTGGCTGGTCGCCGGGATGACCGCCGACGACGCGAGGGCGTCGTGGGACGGGATGCGGGTGCGCCTCACCGAGCAGGTCACCGCCTTGCTGGTCGTCGAGGCGGTCGCCGACCTGCTGCCCGACCACGTGATCGTGTGGGGCCAGGGCCCGGTGCTCTGCGCGCTCGCCGAGAACGGGATGCCACCGGACGAGCGGTGGGCCTGCTCGGCCAGCGTGGCGGAGGCGGTGACGGCCCTCGCCGGACGCGTCCGGGTGGCGGATCTTCTCGAGGCCGCCCAGGCATGGCAGGCCCGGCAGGGCACGGACGAGGAGCTGCAGGTCGAGGCGGTTCGGCTCACCGCAGCCACGCACGCGCCCTACCTGACCGAGCTGCTCCCGATGTCGGCGATCCTCACCGCCCGAAGCGCGCTGGAGAGACAGGGCCTCCCGCTGGCGACGCTGCAGAACTGGTTCCACGCGCTGGCCGCCGTGCTGTCCGAGCGCGCCGCGCTCAGTCCGCGAGCGGTCGACGACTTCGTGGTCGCCGGCCGGTCGGTGGCCGGGCTCGCCGCCCTGGTCGACACCCCGCTCGTCGCGGCGGCCGCCCGGTGAGGGGCGGGCACCCGGTGAGGGGCGGGCGGCAGGCTGCTCAGCGGCTGGCGAGGACCTCGCCGACGGCCCGGTCGCCGTCGTTGAACTCCAGCGTCAGGCCCGCGGCGGCCTCGGGGGAGCCGACGACCGCGGTGATCACGTCGGCGACGGTGGCCCGCGAGACCTGGGTGGCGCTGACGCCCGTGCCGGTCTCGATACCGCCGGCGTCCTCGGAGGTCAGGGCGCTGGGGCGCAGGATCGTCCAGCCGAGGTCGGAGGCGGCGAGGTGGGCGTCGGCCTCGGTCTTGGACTCGGCGTAGGCGTAGAAGTCCGACTCCTCCTCGACGCCGTGGTCGGGCCCGGCGCCGAAGTAGGAGACGATCGCGAACCGCGGGACGCCGGCCTGGACGGCCGCGTCGATGGTGCGGATCGCGGCGTCGCGGTCCAGGGCGTAGGTGGTCTCCGGGCTCCCGCCGCCGGCGCCGGCCGACCACACGACGACGTCGTGGCCGTGGACGAGGTCGGAGAGCTCGTCGGTGGACAGGTCCACCACGTCGGCCACGGCGGGCGTGGCGCCGAGGGCGCGGATGTCGTCGGCCTGCTCGGCCTTGCGGATCACGCCGGTGACCTCGTGGCCGGCGGCGACGAGGCGGGGGGCGGCGAGCTGGGCGACCTTGCCGTGGGCGCCGATGACGATGACCTGGGACATGGGGGGCTCCTTCGTGGTGCGTGCGGTGCGGACCAGGTGGAGCGTCCTCGCGGCTCGGACTATTCCTGCGGAGCCTGCTCCTGCGGCGGTGACGGGAACCCGCCCGCCTGCTGCTCCACGACCTTGGCCACCCGCAGGCACGTCGCGTCCTCGAAGTGTCCGCCGAGGATCATCATCCCCACCGGCAGCCCGTCCACGAGGCCCGCCGGGACCGAGGTCGCCGGGTGGCCGCTGACGTCGCTCGGCGCGGTGTTGACGATCATCTCCAGGGCGCGGGCGATGCTGGTGGACAGGTCGTCGTCGTCGTTGACCAGGGTGGTCGCCGTGATCGGCAGGGTCGGCATCACCAGCACGTCGTGCTCGGCCAGGGCGTCGTCGTAGGCCCGACGCATCCGCGGCACCAGGTTCTGCGCCATCGCGTAGTAGCGGCCGTGGGTGGCGGCCAGCGAGTGACCGCCGCCGAGCGCGACGAGCTTCGTGGTCACCGAGAAGTCGTCGGCCCGCTCGAGGCGCTGCGCCCCGTAGTGGGCCATCAGGTCGGGGTCGTACCAGCCGTGGGCGTTGTAGCCGTAGCCGTTGCCCTCGATCATCTGGGCGGTGGCGCCGTCGGTGGCGATCACGTTCCAGATCGCCATGCCGTGGCGGTGCCAGGGCACGCTGACCTCCTCCACCTCCGCGCCGGCGTCACGCAGTCGCTCGACGCAGGCGCGCACCGCGGCGTCGACCGCGGGCTGGGAGAGGCCCTCGTGGCCGAAGCCCTCGCTGACCACGCCGATTCGCAGGCCCTGCACGCCGCCCTCGCTGTCGGCGTCGTAGTCGGCGCCGGGGACGCCGACGGGCTGGCGGGGATCACGTCCGTCGTCCCACCCGGCGAGCACCGAGAGCATCCGGGCGGCGTCGCCCACGGTGCGGGTGATCGGGCCGAGGTGGTCGATGGTCCGCTCGATCGGGAAGGCCCCGGTGTAGGGCACCAGGCCGTGGGTCGGCTTGTGCCCGACGGTGCCGCAGAACGCGCTCGGAATGCGCACCGAGCCGCCCTGGTCGCCGCCGACGGCCATGTCGACCGCACCGGTGGCGACCAGGACCGCGCAGCCGCTGGAGGACCCGCCGCTGGTGCGCGAGGGGTCCCAGGGGTTGCGCACCGGGCCGGAGTCGGAGGTGTGGCTGGCCCCGGAGAAGCACAGGCTCTCGCAGACGGCCTTCCCGGTCACCACGACCCCGGCCGCCAGGAGTCGGGTGACCACCGTGGCGTCGTGGGTGGGCACGTAACCCTCCACGGTGCGCGAGCCGTTCATCATCGGCACACCGGCGACCGAGATGTTGTCCTTGATCGCCACCCGGACGCCGTCGAGCGCTCCGCCGGAGGCGCCGGAGATCTCGGTGCGGGCGTACCAGGCACCGAGCGGGTTGTCGGCGTCCGCGCCGTCCGCGGCGAGGGTGGCCCCCCGTCCCGCCGGCGTCGCCGGCTCGAGCTCGGCGTGCAGCTGCTCGACGAGGTCGTACAGACCGGCCGAGGCGGTGACCAGCTCGACGTAGGTGTCGAGGTCGTCGTCGCCCAGGGTGATCCGGAAGCGGTCCGCGGCGGCCTGCAGGTCGGCTCGGGACGGGGTGGGGAAGGCCATGGACGTCTCCTCGTCGCTCGACGCGGAGATGACCGCGCCCGGCCAACGTGACACGTCGGCCGGGCGGTGTCGAGGGTGGGACGAGCGGGCTCAGGCGACCTGCGCCGCGGGGTGGGCCCGCAGGTGCCGGGTGACGGCCGCGGCGGCGGCCGCCGCCAGCGCCTCCCCGGACCCGGACCGGGAGCCGGACCGGGAGCCGGACCGGGACTCGGACCCGGACTCGGACCGGGACTCGGACCGGGACTCGAACCCGGACTCCGGGACGATGGCGTGCACGACGCCGGCCCGCAGCAGGTCGCCGGCGCGGGTGCGCTGCTCGGAGGCCATCTCGGCGGCGTGGGAGGCGTCGCCGTGCACGATGACGCTGGCCCCCTCGGGCGGCAGCGGCGCGAGCCACGCGTGCTCGGCCGCGACGACGACGTCGGCGCCGAGCAGCGCGAGCGCCCCGCCGCCGCAGCCCTCGCCGAGCAGCAGCGCCACCGAGGGCACCGTCAGCGAGGACATCGCGGCGACGCAGCGGGCGATCTCACCGGCGATCGCGCCCTCCTCGGCGGCCGGGGACAGCTCGGCGCCCGGGGTGTCGATCACGGTGACCAGCGGTAGGCCGAGCTCCTCGGCGAACCGGATCCCGCGACGGGCCTGTCGTAGCGCCGCCGGGCCCATCGGGGTGGCCGGGGACTGCCGGGAGCGGTCCTGGCCCACCACGACGCACGGCCGGCCGTCGAGACGGGTCAGGGCGACGACGACGGCGCTGTCGCGCTCGCCCTCGGCGGTGCCGCGCATCCGCACGGTGCCGTCGACCGGCGACCCGGAGCAGGTCGCGCACCCCGGCGCGGCCCGGCTCGCGGGAGCGGGTGATGTGGTCCCAGGCCACGAGGTCCTCGAGCCGGTCGAGACCGTCGGTGTCCTCGACCAGCCGCGGCGTGGCCAGGGCCGGCGAGGTGGGGTCGTCGACGAGCACCGCCAGGGCGTTGTCGATCAGGCCGGACAGCGCCTCGGCGGGCACGACCGCGTCGAGGATGCCGTGCGCGGTGAGGTTCTCTGCCGTCTGCACGCCCTCGGGGAACGGTGCGTCGTTGAGCGCCTCGTAGACCTTCGGTCCCAGGAAGCCGACCAGCGCGCCGGGCTCGGCGACGGTCAGGTGGGCCAGCGAGCCCCAGGAGGCGAAGACCCCGCCGGTGGTCGGGTGGCGCAGGTGCGCCAGGTAGGGCAGCCGGGCGGCGCGGTGGGCCATCAGCGCCCGCGAGATCTCGATCATCCGGACGAAGGCCGGCGTGCCCTCCTGCATCCGGGTGCCGCCGCTGGCCGTCGAGGCGAGCAGGGGCAGGCCCTCGGCCGTGGCGCGGCGCACCGCGCTCACGATGCGCCCGGCGGCGGCCTGGCCGATGGAGCCGGCGAGGAAGCCGAACTCGTTGACCACCACGGCGACGTCGCGTCCGCGGACCCGGCCGCGGCCGGTGACCACGGACTCGTCGACGCCGGAGCGCTCCTGGGCCCGCTCGAGCTGGGCCGCGTAGGCCGCGGAGACCTCGCCCTGGTCGACGGGGGAGTCCCAGGAGACGAACGAGCCCGCGTCGAGCACGAGGTCGAGCAGCTCGAGGGCGTGCCAGCGGCGGGTCACCTCTCGCTCTCCTCCTCGACCGGGGTGTCGAGCCAGGCCCGCACGGAATCGCCGTGCTGGTCCAGGACGGGGGCGGCGACGTGGTCGCGGTGCGTGGTCTCGGTGCCGTCGCCTGAGAAGAAGCGCAGCGGCGGGCCGGGGGTGCGGATCGGGCCGAGCACGGAGTGCTCGAGGTCGAGCAGCAGCCCCTGGCTGGCCACCTGGTCCCAGGCGTACACCTCGTCCAGGGTGCGGACCTTGCCGGCGGGGATGCCGACCTCGGCGAGGCGGGCGAGCAGCGCCTCGGCGTCCCAGCCGGCGAACGCGCCCTCGACGACCTCCACGACGCGGTCGTGGTGGGCCACGCGCTCGCTGTTGGTGGCCAGGCCCTCCTCCTCGGCGTCGAGGTCGAAGCCGTCGCAGAAACGCCTCCACAGCCCCTCGGAGCCCACCGAGATCTGCACCGCGCCGTCCCGGCAGTGGAACAGGCCGTAGGGGCTGATCGAGGGGTGGTGGTTGCCCTGGGCGGAGCCGACCTCGCCGGCGACCGTCCAGCGGGTGCCCTGGAAGGCGTGCACCCCGACGACGGCGGCCAGCAGCGAGGTGCGGACGACCGTCCCGACACCGGTGCGGGTGCGCTCGTGCAGCGCGGCCAGGACGCCGTAGGCGCCGTACATGCCGGCGAGCAGGTCGGCGATCGGGACGCCGACGCGTTGGGGGTCCTCGGGGCTCGAGCCGGTCAGCGACATCAGGCCGGCCTCACCCTGGGCGATCTGGTCGTAGCCGGCGCGCCCACCCTCGGGTCCGTCGTGACCGAAGCCGGTGATCGAGAGCACCACGAGGCGCGGGTTGCGGGCGGTGAGCGACTCGATGCCCAGCCCGAGGCGTTCCAGCACACCGGTGCGGAAGTTCTCCACCAGCACGTCGGCGCGCTCCACGAGGCGCAGCAGCGTCTCCTTGTCCGCCTCGGCCTTGAGGTCGAGGGCGATCGACTCCTTGTTGCGGTTGGCCGAGAGGAAGTACGTGGAGACGCCCTCCTCGCCGACGAACGGCGGGCCCCAGCCGCGGGTGTCGTCGCCGCCCTGGGCGTTCTCGACCTTGATCACGCGGGCGCCGAGGTCGGCCAGCATCATCGTGGCGTGCGGGCCGGCCAGGGCGCGGGAGAGGTCGACGACGACGGTGCCGGCGAGCGGTCCGCCAGAGGTCACGTCCGCGGGTGTGGGGTTCGGGTCGGGCATCGGGTCACCGTCCAGGGAGAGGAGCAGGGGGTCGAGGGAGAGTGTGACCGCAGCCACGTGGCTCAGTGGCCTAGCCAATAGGCAACTGGACCACCTGTCAATACGATGGGGCCATGACCGACGCCGCGTTCCCCACCCGGGTGAACCGCGCGCGCCTCTACGAGCAGGTCGCCGCCCAGATCACCGGATGGATCCGCGAGCAGGGCCTCGTCCCCGGCGACCGGCTCCCCGCCGAGCGGGAGCTGGCCCTGCGCCTCGGGGTCAGTCGCGCCACCCTGAGCCAGGCGCTGGTGGCCCTCGAGGTCGTCGGCGCCGTCGAGGTGCGCCACGGTGACGGCACCGTGGTCACCGCCCGCGGCGCCCGCGCCGCCCGGACCGCCCGCGGCGTCCTGCCCGGCGCCGCCGCGGCAGGGAGCGGCGCCCAGGCCGCCGACGAGCTCGAGGACGACGTCACGCGCGCCATCCGCGAGCACGCCGACCGGATGCCCGACGTGATGGACGCCCGCGACGCCCTGGAGAGCAAGCTGGCCGCCCTGGCCGCCGAGCGCCGCAGCGCGGAGGACCTCGCCGAGATCGACGCCGCACTCGAGGCGATGGGCACCGACGTCGCGGCGGGAGGACGCGGGGTGGAGGGCGACAAGCGCTTCCACGGCGCCGTGACCGCGGCCGCGCACTCCCCGTTGCTCGCCGCGATGATGGCGGCGATCAGCGAGCTGATCGCCGAGACCCGCCTGGAGTCCCTCTCCCAGCCCGGGCGCCCCCGGGAGTCCCTCGAGGGCCACCGCCGCATCGCCGAGGCGGTCCGTGCCGGCGACGACCGGGCTGCGGCCACGGCGATGCACGAGCACGTCGCGCTGGTCAGCGACGTCGCACTGCTGCGCGCCGAGGGCTGAGCGCCGCGGGCTACGGTCACCGGGTGGCGATCCCCTCCGAGCACCGCACGCTCCCGGCCTTCGACGACTCCGGTGATCCCGAGCACGGCGACGGCGGCGCGCCGCTGGTGCTGCTGCACGCGTTCCCGCTGTCCTCGGTGATCTGGTTCCGCACGCTTCCCCTGCTCACCGGCCGCCGACGCGTCGTGCGCGTCGACCTGCCGGGCCTCGGGCGCAGCGTGCACCGCGCCGACGGGGAGCCGTCGGTGGCCGCGATGGCCGCCGACGTCCTGGCCGTGCTGGACCACCTCGGCCTCGAGGAGGTCGTGCTGCACGGCGTCTCCACCGGCGGCTACGTCGCGCTGTCCCTGGCCGCGCAGGACCCGGACCGGGTGGCGGCGCTGGCCCTGTCCAGCACCACTCCCTGGGTCGGTGAGCCCGACGTGCCCGCCGACCGGCTCGCGGTCGCCGACGAGCTGGAGCGCCGCGGCGACACCGCACCGGTCGCCGACTCCGTCACCGGCGGCCTCGGGGCCACCGCCCTGGCCGAGCAGCCCGAGCTCGCCGTGCTGCTGGCCGACGTGGTCGCCGCCGCCGACCCGCGCGGGGTCGCCTGGGTGGCGCGCGCGCTGGCCGCCCGCGCGGACACCGCGCAGGTGCTGGCCGACCTCGCCTGCCCGGTGCTGCTGCTGTTCGGCGAGGAGGACGCCCAGGTCCCCCCGGGCACGGTCGAGCGGATGGCGGCGCTGCGCGGCCCGGAGCAGGTGACCCACCGCGAGGTGCTGCGCGCGACCGGGCACCTGCTCGTCCTCGAGCAGCCCGCCGCCACGGCGCACGCGCTGCTCGGCCTCGACGCGTCCTGACCAGCCGGCGGACGCCGGGCAGGGCGTCCTCGACCTCGCCCGGCGGGGCTGACCGCGTCACCCCCGTCACGAGGACGGGCGGGCCGGCTCAGCCCGGCGGCAGCACGCCGGCCCCGCGCAGGGCGGCGAGCAGGCGACGGCCGTCGGGGGCGCGCACGGTGGGCACGGTGGGCACGGCACCGTCGTCGGCCGGACCGGCAGCGCCGGCACCGCTCGCGCCGCCGGCACCGCGCGTGCGGTCGAGGGTGCCCGGGGTGCCGTGGGTGGCGACCTGCTCGGCCGGGGTGAGCCGACGGATGGCGATGCCGATCAGCCGGTCGGGGTGCGCGGCGGCGGTCTCGGCGTACAGGCCCGGGTCGTGCTGACCGTCGTCGCCGACGAGCAGCCAGCGGGTGTCGGGCAGCTCGGCGAGGAGGCGGCGCAGCTGGGTGCGCTTGTGCTCCTGCCCGGAGCGGAACCAGCCCGCCCGGGTGGGGCCCCAGTCGGTGAGCAGCAGGGGGCCGGCCGGCAGGCGGTGGCGGTCCAGGAACGCCCGCAGTCCGGGGGCGGCGTTCCAGGCGCCCGTGGAGAGGTAGACGACGAACGCGTCCGGGTGCGCAGCCAGCACCGCGTCGTAGAGCTCGGCCATGCCGGGCACCGCGCGGCGGTCCTGCTCGCGCAGCCAGAAGGCGTTGCGCAGCGCGACCAGCGGCCGGGGCAGCATCGTGACCATCACCGTGTCGTCGATGTCGCTGAGCAGACCGACCGTGCGGCCGGGCGCGACGACGCGCAGGTCCGCGCTCACCTGGGGCCCGCCCTGCACGCTCAGGGACGCGGTGCGCCAACCGGCCGCGAGGCCCACGTCCACGCGGAGGTCGACGTAGCCCTCCCGGTTGCTGGCCACCACCGTCTCGACGTCACCGACGCGCACCGTCACCGCGACGTCGGGCGCCGAGTGGCCCAGGAAGCGGCGCCAGCCGCGGGAGTGCCCGGCGTCCGCGGTGCGGGCGCCGTCCGCGGGTCGCAGCACCACCCGGGCCAGCACCCGGACCCACGCGCCGGCCAGGCCGTAACCGGTGTGCACCTCCACCGCCGGCGTCCACCCCAGCCGCGTGAGGCGCGTCTCGACGAGGGCGTGGACGCGGTCCTCGAGACGGGCGGCGAGGTGCAGGTCGTCGCGGGGCCGGCTCACGGGGCCCAGCATGGCGCACCCCGGGCCTCGGGAGCGAGACTCACCGGGTGCCGCTCTCGCTCGTCCTGACCGCCGACACCCACCTGCCGCGTCGCGCCCGCGACCTGCCGGACGCGCTGCTCGA
The DNA here is from genome assembly GCA_963728085.1 of uncultured Actinomycetota bacterium. Lineage (GTDB taxonomy): Bacteria > Actinomycetota > Actinomycetes > Propionibacteriales > Nocardioidaceae > Nocardioides. The sequence goes on from CAVSIQ010000004.1 coordinate 749,348, forward strand.
GGCCGTCGACGACGCCGACGTGGTGCTGCACGCCGGCGACTGGGTGGACGAGGCCACGCTGGACCTGCTCGAGGCCGCGCTCACGGCGCCTGGTGGCGTGCTACGGCAACAACGACGGAGCCGGCGCTGCGCTCCCGGCTGCCCGAGGTGGCCCGCGTCGACCTCGAGGGCTGGCGGTGGGCGTGGTGCACGAGACCGGGGCCCGGCAGCGGCGCGAGCAGCGGATGCGAGACCGCCTTCGCCGACCTCGACGTGCTGGTCTTCGGCCACAGCCACATCCCCTGGGACACCACCACGCCGGGCGGCCTGCGGCTGCTCAACCCGGGCTCGCCCACCGACCGGCGCCGCGCAGCCGCACTGCACGTTCATGACCGCGCAGGTCGAGGACGGCCGGCTCGGGGGGGTCGTGCTGCACCGGCTGCCGCGACGGCGCTGAGACCCGCGCCGACGGGCCGCCGATGCTCCGCCGGCCGCGGTGGTCCCTAGTCCTGGCCGTCCAGGCGACCGGGTGAGGAGCTGCCGAGGAGCCGTTCGGCGGTGCGGTCGATCTGCTCGGCGTCGTCGACCACGAGGCGCACCAGGGCCAGGGCGGTGGCGACGAGGACCGCCAGGCCGAGCAGGGCGAGCAGCAGGAGCACCTGTCCATACTGACCCATGGTCCCTGACGCCGACAGCGCTCCCGACGTCCCCGGCTCCGCGGGCCCGGTCGCGCCGCGGGTGCTGCTGGAGCAGGACCGCGCGCGCACCCAACGCCGGCTGGGTGACCTGCGCGAGGACTACGCCGAGGTCGTCGAGGCCTCGCGCTTCACCAACGCCGACGACGAGCACGACCCCGAGGGGCAGACGATCGCCTTCGAGCGCTCCCAGACCGGGGCGCTGGCCCGGCAGGCCGAGCGGCACCTCGGGGAGGTGGAGGCCGCCCTGGCCCGGGTGGCGGACGGCAGGCACGGCACCTGCGCGTCGTGCGGTCGCCCCGTCGCGCCGGAGCGGCTGGAGGCCCGACCGACGGCGCGGACCTGCATCGACTGCGCCCGGACATGACGGCTCCCCCTGGGGTGGGACCGCAGGGGGAGCGGGGTGGTTCGCCGCGCCGCGGCAGGAGCGCTGCCGGGGTCAGCGGCGCGACTGCGTGGCGTTCGCGCCGAGGACGCGCTCGGCGTGCGCGTCGATGGTCTCGACGTCGTCGAAGTAGCGACGACCGACGACCAGGGCGGCGGCGATGAGGAGGGACACGAGGAGGATCATCAGCTCTGCGTTCATGTCTCCCATCCTGGTGGCTGCGGGGCCTGGTGCCCAAGCCGAGGACGGTGTGATCCGCCTCGCCCTCCCGACCCGCCGGTTCGTCCGCTGACCAGCGACGACGACACGGATCGGGCCCGGTCAGCCGGCGGTGGCGCGGGGGGTCCGCAGCACGCGGGCGGCGTGACGCTCCTCGGTCTCGAAGCGGTGGAAGACCAGCTCGGCGACGGCGAGGACCGAGGCGGTGAGGAGGAGGATCAGGGCGATGAACAGCGGGTCGGACATGAGTCCATCGTCCTCCCGTGGTAGGGGCGCCCCCAACTCCTCGACGGTGTGACGCCGCCGACTCGCGCGAGCCCGGTCCGGGCCTAGCCTGCAGGCGTGCAGTGCGACTACTTCGACGCCCACGCGTGCCGCTCCTGCACGTGGATGGGGCGTCCCCACGGCGAGCAGCTGACCGCCAAGCAGGAGCACTCCGCGGGCCTGCTCGCGCCGTGGGCGGACCTGGTCTGGGACCCCCCGTTCGCCGGGCCGGAGGAGGGCTTCCGCAACAAGGCGAAGATGGTCGTCGCAGGCACGACCGACCAGCCGACGCTGGGCATCCTCGACGTCGCGGGCCACGGCGTCGACCTGCGCGCGTGCGGCCTGCACGAGCCGGTGCTGCGCGACGCGCTGCCCGTGCTGGCCGACTTCGTGACCCGCGCCGGCCTGGTGCCCTACGACGTGCCCGCGCGGCGCGGGGAGCTCAAGCACGTGCTGGTCACGGCCTCGCCCGACGGCGAGCTGATGGTGCGCTGGGTGCTGCGCACCACCGAGTCGCTGCCCCGCCTGCGCAAGCACCTGCCGTGGCTGCGCGAGCGACTGCCGCACCTGGCTGTCGCCTCGGCCAACCTCCAGCCCGCGCACAAGGCCGTGCTCGAGGGCGAGCAGGAGGTGCTGCTCGGCGACCGGGCGAGCCTGGCCATGCGGCTCGCCGGGCTCGACCTCCGGCTGCGGCCGCAGGGCTTCTTCCAGACCGACACCCTCGTCGCGGGCGCCCTCTACGACCAGGCGCGGACCTGGGTGCGCGGCCTCGGGGCGCGCCGGGCCTGGGACCTGTACTGCGGCGTCGGCGGGTTCGCGCACGCCGTGGCCGCCGCGGGCGTGGCCGAGGTCGTCGGGGTCGAGCGCAGCGCGGAGGCCGTGGCCGCCGCGACCCGCGGCGCCGCCGAGGCGGGCCTGCACGGCGTCCGGTTCGAGGCCGCCGACGCCACCGGCTGGGTCAGCACCCCCGAGGCGCGGCCCGTGCCCGACCTCGTCGTGCTCAACCCGCCGCGTCGCGGCGTCGGGCCCGACCTCGCCGGGTGGCTCGAGGCCTCCGAGGTGGATCACGTCCTGTACTCCAGCTGCCGCACCGAGTCGCTGGCCGCCGACCTCGACGCGATGGGTTCGCTGCGCCCGGTGCGGGCCCGCGTCTTCGACATGTTCCCGCAGACCGCCCACCACGAGGTGCTGGTGCTGCTGCGCCGCATCGGGTCGGCGTAGACGAGCCGGGACGAGACGAGCGACCGGGCACGAGCGACCGGGCACGAGCGACCGGGCACGAGCGACCGGGCACGAGCGACCGGGCACGAGCGACCGGGGACCCCGGGGTCCTCGGGCCGTCGGCGGGAGGCGGTAGGAAAGGGGCATGGAGCAGCGCACCCTGGGAAGGACCGGACGCGACGTCTCGGTCGTCGGACTCGGCACCTGGCAGCTCGGCGCCGACTGGGGCGACGTCAGCGAGGCCGACGCCCGCGAGGTCCTGACCGCCTCCTACGAGGCCGGCGTGCGGCTCTTCGACACCGCCGACGTCTACGGCGACGGCCGCAGCGAGCAGGTCATCGGCGGCTTCCTGCGCGACCTCGCCGCCGAGGACGCCGGCCACCCGGGCGGGCACGGCGTCACCGTGGCCACCAAGATGGGCCGCCGCGCCGAGCAGGTGCCCGCCAGCTACCGCCTGGAGCACTTCCGCGAGTGGACCGACCGCTCCCGGCGCAACCTGGGTGTGGACACCCTCGACCTGGTCCAGCTGCACTGCCCGCCGAGCGTCGTCGTCGAGGACGAGGCCACCTACGACGCCCTCGACGAGCTCGTCGCCGACGGCCTGATCGCCGCCTACGGCGTCAGCGTGGAGACCGCCGACCAGGCGCTCGCCGCGATCGCCCGCCCCGGCACCGCGAGCGTGCAGATCATCCTCAACGCTTTCCGGCTCAAGCCGCTGGACGCCGTCCTGCCTGCCGCCCACGAGGCCGGCGTCGGGATCCTCGCGCGGGTGCCGCTGGCCTCGGGCCTGCTCAGCGGGACGTACGACGAGTCGACCACGTTCGCCGAGGACGACCACCGCACCTTCAACCGCGACGGCAGCGCCTTCGACGTCGGCGAGACGTTCTCCGGCGTCGACTGGGCCACCGGCCTCGAGGCGGCCGCCGCGTTCACCACCCTGGTGCGCGAGCACGGCCCGCACGGCGCCACCCCCGCCCAGGCCGCGATCGCGTGGGTGGCCGCCCAGCCCGGCGTCAGCACCGTCATCCCCGGGGCGCGCAACGCCGAGCAGGCCCGGGCCAACGCCGCGGCCGGCTCGTTGGACGCGCTCTCGCCCGCGTTCCTGGACGGCGTGCGCTCGCTCTACGACTCCCGGCTGCGCGAGGCCGTCCACCCGCGGTGGTGACCCGCCGGACGCGCCGGGGCGCGGCGACGTAGTGTCGGTCACCTGATGACCGAGGACTACTGTGAGCACTGCGACCTGCCGTACAGCACCTGCGTCCACGGGAACCCGCCGGCCCCACCGCCGGAGCCTGCCCCTCGCGCGGCCCGGACCCGCACGACCACGCGCACGGCCGCGGCCACCGGGACCACGGCGCGCGCGGCCGCCAAGCCGGCCAAGGCCGCCGCGCCCGCGCGGCCGCGCCGCCGCACGCCGCCGGAGGACTTCGAGCCCCGGATCATCTCGGTGCTCGCCACCCTCGGCGGCGAGGCCACCGCCGAGGACGTGATGGACGCCATCGGCGAGCAGGCGTCGGAGTCCCTGCGCTCCGGGGACCTCGAGGCGGGGCCCACCGGCGAGCTGCGCTGGCGCACCGCCTGCCGCACCGCCCGCAAGCACCTCGCCGACGGCGGGCGCCTCGTCGCGCCCCAGCCCGGCGTGTGGCGCCTGACCGACGCGGACTGACCTCCCCCGGACCGGGACCGGAGCGCCGGCCCGGCTCAGGCCAGGTCGAGCACCAGTCGGCCGCGCACGCCGCCGGCCTCGAGCCGGCGGTGCGCCTCGGCGGCCTGCGCCGCGGGCAGCACGTCGGCCACGCGCAGGGTGATCTCGCCGCTCTCGGCGAGGCGGCGCAGCTCCTCGAGCAGGTCCCGCCGGTGGGCCGCGTCGCGGACCAGCACCGGGGTGACGGTGAGCTCGCGGGTGCCGTCGCCGGCCCAGCCGCGCACGGTGGCCACGGTGCCGCCGTCCTTGACGGCGCCGAGGACGTCTGGTCCCTGCACCGAGCCGTCGGCCAGGCCGTCGACGCCGTCGGGGTGCAGCGCGCGCACCGCGTCGGCGAAGCCGTCCCCGCGCTCGACGACCTCGTCGGCGCCCAGCGAGGTCACCAGGTCGCGGTCGTGCTCCGCGGCGTCGGCCACCACGTGCAGGCCACGCACCTTGGCCAGCTGCACCACGTAGCCGCCGAACGCGCCGGCCGCGCCGGTCACGGCCACGACCTGGCCCGCCTCGAGGGCGAGGGCGTCGAGGGCCAGCCAGGCGGTCAGCCCGTTCATCGGCAGGGTGGACGCCTCGGCGTCGGTGGCGTTCCGGGGGGAGAAGGTCACCGAGTCGGCCGGCAGGACGAGGTCCGCGCGGTAGCCGCCGTGCTGGCCCTGCGGGACCACCACGCCCATCACCCGGTCGCCGACGGAGAGCCACTCGCCGTCGCGCTCGCCGATGCCGGGGCCGAGGTCGACGACCCGGCCGGCGACGTCCATCCCCGGCACGTCGGCCACGTCGGGGGCGCTGGTGCCCCCGGCCCGGGCGCCGGAGCGGAGCACGGTGTCGGTGGGGTTGACCGTCGCGGCCGTGACCGCGATCCGGACCCGGTCGCCGATGAGCTCCTCCTCGTCCAGCTCGACCAGCTGGAGGGCCTCTGGGCCGCCGTACTCGATGACTCCGATCGCGCGCATGCGCCCATGTCTACCGTCCGGCCCCGGGGTCGCCGCACACCCGGGGTGCCCGGCCTAGGCTGGCCGCCTGATGACCGCTCTTCCCACCCTCCGCCTCGCCGACGCCCACTTCGTCACCGAGCGGCTGCTCGTCGGCGGTGACCTCGACCCCGACGCCGGCACCGCGCTCGAGCAGGCGCGCGAGCTCGCCGGGGCCGGCGTCACCCACGTCTTCGACGCGCGCCTCGAGTGGCGCGACACCGACACCTGGGGCCGGGTGCCGCAGGTCGACTACCGCTGGGACGGGATCGACGACGTCGGCCAGGAGGTGCCCGACGCCTGGTTCGAGGAGATCGCCGGCTGGGCCCTCGCGGCGCTGGAGCACCCGGGTGCGGTCGTGCTGACCCACTGCCACCTGGGCGTCAACCGGGGGCCGAGCGCCGGGTACGCGATCCTGCTCGCCCAGGGCGTCGACCCCGTCGAGGCGCTGGAGGCGATCCGACGGGTGCGCCCGCAGGCGTGGGTGGCCTACGCCGAGGACGCGCTGCGCTGGCACCACACGCGCGCCGGCGTCGACGAGCGCACCCGCGAGGGCGACCGGCTGCGGTTGGCGCGGTACCGCGAGGAGAACGACCTCGCGGTGCACGAGGCGCTGCGCCGTACCCGCGGGGGCGGGAACCCGCCGGCGTGAGCGGGCGTCGAACCTCCATGCGACCCCCCGCACCGTCCCGCCGACGCCGCCTCCTGCTCGGCGCCGCCTCGGGGGCGGTCGTGCTCGCCCTGGGCGGCTGCGCGGGAGCCGGCGCCGGCCCCGACGACGGCGCGAGCACCGCCTCGGACGCTGTGGCTCTCCTCGGACGCCTCGGAGGCCGGCTCGGCCGGCGGGTCTGCGGACCCGACACCCGCTCCCGGCCAGGACCCGTCCTCGGAGGCGACCGGCACCCCCGGCACCAGCGAGGCCGCGGGCCGTCCCCGTCTCGTCGAGCTCGTCTCGATGACCGCCGCGGGCGGCACGGTGACCTCCGAGCCGACCCCCGTGGCCGGCGAGGCCGAGCGGGCCCGCTACCTCGCCGACTTCGACGCCCGGGCCCGGGCCCGGCTGCGGGCCGCGTTCGCGCAGGTGGACGCGCCGCGCGCGGGTGACCTGAGTGCCACCGTCGTGGCGATCGGGTGCGTGCCGCCGGAGGACGTGCAGGTCCTCCCGACCGGTGACGACGGCGGCTACGAGGTGGTCGCGGCGGCGACGAAGAGCCCCGAGGTCCAGTGCTTCGCGCCGGTCACCACCGTCGCGCTGGTGCTCCTGCCCTCCTGAGCGCCGGTTGCACCGGCTGCACCGGCGTCAGGCGCAGGGCTGGGCGCCGAGCCGCGCCAGGCCGTCCCGGTCGCCCGGCCCGAGGTCGAGGCGGCTCACGCCGTCGCGGTGCATGATCTCGCCGCGGTCCGCGACGTGGCCCAGGCCCAGGACGTGGGCGAGCTCGTGCAGCAGCACCGCCCCGATCAGCGCGTCGCCGTCGCGCCGGCCGGCGACCTGCTCGACGACGTCGCGGTCGAGGACCAGCGAGCCCGTGGTGTAGCGGCGCACGCCGCCCTGGTCGACCGAGACGGCGCCGCCGAACCCGACGACGTCACCGGCCAGACCGGGGACCTCCCGCGCATCGGCCCAGCCGACCAGGACCGGGTCCGGGTCCGGGCCGAGGGCGGCGCGCCCGGAGAAGGTGCGCTCGTCGGTGGTGTCGACGACCTCGAGGTCCAGGCCGCTGGCCGCGCCGGCCTGGGCCAGGGCGTCGTCGAGCAGCATCTCCCACCCGCGCGGCGCCCCGGCGGGGTCCACCACGAACCGCACCGGCCGGCACGGGTCCCAGCCGACCGGGCGACGGCTGCCCGGCTGGGTCTGCAGGAACGCGTGGTGCGCCCCGGGGGTGTCACCGGCGATCCCCCGGGTCAGGCCGGCCAGCGAGCGCAGGTGCGCCCCCACGGGCCGCGGCGTGACGGCCAGCCACGCGGCGGTGGCCACGAGCGCGACGACGACCGAGACCACGGTGACGGTGCGGCGGCGCGGCGAGGACGGCACGGCTCCATGATCCCCGGGCGCGGCAAGTCCCGGGCCTAGAGTGGCCCGTCGTGAGCGTCGAGGACCCCGAGCCGGGCGCGTCGGCGCCGCCCGGACCGGTCTGGAACACCTTCGTGGAGGCCGACAACCTCGACGTGCTGCGCGCGACGCGGCGCGGCAGCGTCGACCTGGTCTACGCCGACCCGCCGTACAACACCGGCAACGCGTTCACCTACCGCGACTCCGGCGGCGACCACGCGGCGTGGGTGGCGATGATGCGGCCCCGGCTCGACGAGGCCCGCGCGGTGCTGGCCGAGACCGGCGCGATCTTCGTCAGCATCGACGACCACGAGGTCGCCCACCTGCGCCTGCTGCTCGACGAGGTCTTCGGCGAGGCGAACCTGCTCGCCCAGGTCGTGGTGAACCTCAACCCCAAGGGCCGCCAGCTCGGTGGCGGGTTCGCGACCAGCCACGAGTACCTGCTCGTCTACGCCCGCGACGCCCGGCGCACGGCGTGCTGGGCCCGCCAGCCACCGAGACCGTCGACGCCCGCGACTTCCCGCAGCGGACCGGGCGACGGGCGCCGCTTCCGGCACCTGCCGCTGCGCAACACCAACAAGCGGTTCAACCCCGTCACCGCCCGCACGCTGCACTACCCGCTGTGGGGCGACCCCGAGCTCCGGCCGGGTGGGCGCGGAGCCGTTCGCCGGCGCCGTGGAGGTGCTGCCGGTCTTCGGCGACGGCACGCCCGCGGTGTGGCGCTGGAGCCGGCCGCGGGTCGAGGAGCGCGCCGGGCGACCTGGTGTGCCGCCGGGTGCGGGGCCGGCTGGGGAGCGGCGTCGACGTCTTCCAGCGCGACTGGCTGCACGAGGGCCGCCGCAAGAAGCTGCGCACCGATCTGGCTGGCCGAGGAGGTCGGGCTCGACCGACACCGCGGTGGCCGAGCTGAAGGAGCTGCTCGGGCACGTCTTCGAGTCGCCCGAAGCCGACGGGCCTGCTGCGGCGCGTGCTGGACACGATGCCGCGCCGACGCGCGCGTGCTGGACTCCTTCGCCGGCAGCGGCAGACCGGGCACGCCGTGGCGCTGGCCAACGCCGCCGACGGCGGCACCCGGACGCTGCGTCAGCGTCAACTCGGCCGAGCCGACCCGGCCGGGCTCGAACGCCCAACGCCGCGGGCTACGCCACCGTCGCCGAGATCACCCGCGCCCGGCTGCGCGCCGTGGCCGAGCGGGTAGGCGGTGGTTTCGCCGAGGAGCCGCCGCCGGTGGCGGACGGCGTGCTGGACCCGTCGCCACGCGCTGACCTGCACGTTCATCCACAACGTTTTCACCAGGTGTGGAAAAGTTGGCCTGGAGGGTTGACAGCACCCTTAGATCGATCTAGAAGGCCACGCCGGCGGCCTGCTCGAGGAGCGCGACCTCGTCGTCGAGGTGGTCGAGCAGCCGCTGCAGGTGCGGCACCGTGCGCCGGCAGCCGGTGAGGCCGAAGCCCATCTTGCCGTCGTAGGAGGTGCAGGTGATGTTGAGCGCCATCCCGTTGATCGGGATCGAGAGCGGGTAGTTGCCGCCAGCTCGCGCGCCGTTCCAGTACTGCGTGCTCGCGCGGGCCCGGGCACGTTGCTGATGATCAGGTTGTACGGCGGCCGGACCAGGCCCTGCATGCGCAGCAGCGGCGTCGAGGATGGCCGGCGCCTGGCCGAGCGCGCTCATCGCCAGGATCTGCATCGGCGTCATCGACGGCGAGCGCCTGCTTGCCGTCCTCCATCGAGCGGTGGATCGCGCTGCAGCCGGTCGCGCGGGGTCGTGCATGTGGGTGGCCAGCTGCACCATCACCGCGCCGACCGCGTTGCCGCCCTCGTCGAGGCGAGGCTGCGACTGCTTGGCGTGAGGCCCGACCGGCACCATCGCGACCAGCGGGCGTCTCCGGCAGCGCGTCGAGCTCGAGCAGGTAGGTGCGCATCGCGCCGCTGCACATCGCCAGCACGACGTCGTTGATCGTGGTGCCGGTGGCGTTGCAGATCGCCTCGCAGCCGCTCGACCGGCCAGTCCTGCGCGGCGAAGCGGCGCGAGCCGGTGATCGTCTGGTTGAAGAGGGTGCGCGGGGCGTGCAGCGAGACCGCCGAGGTCTCGTTGCGCACGCCCTTGGTGATCGTCCGGACCAGGGCGCCGCGGCATCCCGGCGGCCTCGGCGGCTCATGCCGAGCGCGGAGCGCAGCGCGGTCGGCGGGATGTCGGCGAGAGCAGTCCCGGGCGGGCGCGGGCTCCGATGCGGCGCGGCGGGCGCGCTCCCGGCCCAGGCGAGCGGCCGCCTCCATGCCGCGCTCGTCGGGGTCGGTGCTCAGCCGCTCGGCCATCAGCCGCATCGCCGAGACGCCGTCGAGCAGGGCGTGGTGGACCTTGGTGTACAGCGCGACCCGTCCGTCGCGCGAGCCCCTCGATGACGTGGGCCTCCCACAGCGGCCGCTCCCAGGCCAGGCGGGTGCCGTGCAGGCGGCTGAGCAGAGCTCGAGCAGCTCGCGCACGCGGCCGGGCTGCGGCAGCGCGCTGTGCCGCACGTGGTGCTCGGGGTCGAAGCGCTCGTCGGGCACCCACACCATCGCCCCGGCCGCCGTGAGCGAGCGGTGCGGCCGGCGCAGGAACAGCGGGTCGATCTCGCCACGTCGCGCGAGCGCTCGTAGATCTCGCGCACGAAGTCCGCGCCCGCGTCCGCGGGTTGCTCGAAGAGCTGCAGTCCGCCGACGTGCATCGGCATGTTGCGGTTCTCGGCGAGGAGGAAGGCGGTGGCGGTGGGGTCGAGCGGGTGCGGCACGAAGGAACCTTTCGTCCCGGTGATCCTCCCGCCCCGGGGTGGGCGCCACAACCTCCGCCTCCCGGCCTCGCCCGCGCAGCGGCCCCGTGCCGCCTCTGGCACGATCGGCGGATGGACCACGACCGGCTCGCGCGGACCCGGAAGGGCGCCCGGAGCGCCGTGCGCCGCCGCGGCGCACGGCTGCGGGCCAAGCGCTTCCTGATCGTCCAGTGCGCCCTGGCCGGCGGCGTCGCCTGGTTCGTCTCCGCCGAGCTGCTCGGCCACCCGGCCCCGTTCTTCGCCCCCATCGCGGCCGTCGTCGGCCTGGGCACCTCCTACGGCCAGCGCCCCCGTCGGGTGGCGGAGATCACCACCGGCGTGGCCATCGGCATCTTCCTCGCCGACCTGCTCGTGCAGGTGCTCGGCTCGGGCGCCTGGCAGATCGTGCTGGTCGATCCTGCTGGCCATGACGGCGGCGACCTGGATCTCCGGCGGGCAGCTGTTCGTCACCCAGGCGGCGGTGCAGTCGATCATCATCGTGGCCCTGGTCTCGGAGCCGACGGCCGCGTTCACCCGCTGGCTCGACGCCGTCGTCGGGGGAGCGGTGGCGCTGGTGGCGGCCACCATCGTGCCCGCGGCCGCCCTGCGCGAGCCACGACGCAACGCGGCGGCCGTCGTGCGCAAGATCTCCCTGCTGCTGCGCACCGCGGCGCAGGTCATGGTCGACGGCGAGCCGGAGGAGGGCCTCGAGCTGCTCGCCGACGCCCGCTCCACCGACCACCTGATCCGCGAGCTGCAGGCGGCCGCCGAGGAGGGCATGTCGGTGGTGGCGGTCTCGCCGTTCCGGCGGGCCCACGGCCCCGACGTGCGCCGGGTCGCCGAGCTCGTCGAGCCGCTCGACCGGGCCCTGCGCACCACCCGGGTGCTGGTGCGCCAGTGCTCGGTGTCCACCTACCACCACCTGCCGCTGCCGCACGCCTACGCGCTGCTCGCCGAGGAGCTCGCCGACGCCGCCGACGAGATGGCCGAGGACCTCTTCCGCAACGAGCTCGCCGCCTCGGCCCGCACCGCGCTGATGGGCGTGGCCCGGGCCAGCGGGGTCGTCGAGCGCAGCGACCTGCTCGTCGCCGACGCGATCCTGGCCCAGCTGCGCTCGCTGATCGTGGACCTGCTCATGGTCTCGGGCCTCGACCAGCTCGAGGCCACCGAGGCGATCCCGCCGCCCAGAGGGCGCTGACCCGTGCCGCACGTGCTGCACCTCGACCTCGACGAGTTCATCGCCGCGGTCGAGGTGCTGCGCCGCCCCGGGCTCGCCGGCCTCCCCGTGGTGGTCGGGCGGGCGCGGCGACCCCACCGAGCGCGGCGTGGTGGCCACCGCCTCCTACGCGGCCCGCGAGCACGGCGTCGGCTCCGGAATGCCGCTGCGGGTGGCCGCGCGCCGCTGCCCGGACGCGGTGTTCCTGGCCGTCGACAAGCCCGCCTACGAGACGGCCTCGGCGCAGGTGCTCGCGGTGGTCCGCGCGCTGGACTGGGGCGGCGCCCCGGTGCTGGTCGAGGTGCTCGGCTGGGACGAGGCGTTCCTCGGGCCCGGTCCCGGATCTCGGGAGGAGGACCCGGCGGCGTTGGCCGACCGGGTCCGGTCCGCGGTCCGCGACGCCACCGGCCTGCACTGCTCGGTCGGCATCGGTGAGAACCGCCTGCAGGCCAAGACCGCCACCGGGTTCGGCAAGCCGCGCGGGGTCTTCGCGATCACCGACGCGACCTGGCCCGCGCTGGTCGGGCGCCGGCCGACCAGGCGCGATCGGGGCGGGGGCGGCAACCGACCGGCCGCGGCTCGCCGACCTCGGTCGGCCACCGTCGCCGAGCTCGCCGCCGCCGACCCGGCCGGCGTCGCCGAGCGCTCGGCGCGCGGACCGGGCCGTGGCTGGTGCGCGGGCCCGCGGGCTGGACAGTGCCGTCGTGGACCCGACCGCGCGGGTCGCGGTGGGCGCACGGTCGGGAGGAGACCTTCCAGGAGGACCTCGACCGACGCCGCGCTCAGGTCGAGGCCGCGGTGCGCGAGCTCGCGCGTCGAGCGGCGGCCGACGTCGGCCGCCGAGGGGCGTCCGGCGATGCGGGTGGGCATCAAGGTGCGGCTAGCGGCCGTTCACGACCCGCACCCGCAGCCTCACGCTGCCCGGGCCGCACCCTCGACGCGGACGCGCTGGCCGACGCGGCGGTCGCGCTGCTGGACCGGCTCGACGAGGCCGACCGGGGCCGGCGCGGTGCGCCTGCTCGGCGTGCGCCTCGAGATGACCCCGCCCGGGCGGACTGAGCCGGCCTGCCCGGTCAGGTCAAGCCCGGCGCGCGAGCTCCCGCACGACGGAGTCGACCACGGCCACCAGGTCCCCGTCCGTGCGCTCGGCGACGGCTCGCTGGCGCTGGTAGGAGGCGCCCCGGGCGACGAGGTCGCCCACCGAGGCGCAGCTCGGCCGCGCAGCCGAGGCGCTCCGCGGTCGGCGCCAGCCGCGCCAGCACGTCGGCGAGGTCGTCGGTGACGAGCCGCTCGGAGGAGTGGGCGTCGACGATGACGATCGCGTCCAGGCCGTAGCGGGCCGCGCGCCACTTGTTCTCCTGCACGTGCCAGGGCGGCAGCACGGGCGGCTCCTCGCCGGCCGCGACGCGCTGGTCGAGGTCGACCACCAGGCAGTGCATCAACGCGACCAGGGCGCAGAGGTCGTCGACGCGGCTGATCCCGTCGCAGACCCGGTTCTCCAGGGTGCCCAGGTGCGGCGCCGGGCGCAGGTCCCAGCGGATCTCGCTGAGGGTCGTCGATGACGCCGGTGACGAGCTGGTCGTCGGCGTAGGCCTCGAACTCCTCCCACCGGCGGAACTGGAACGGCAGACCGGCGGTGGGCAGCTGCTGGAACATCAGGGCCCGGTTCGAGGCGTAGCCGGTGTCGGTGCCCGCCCAGATCGGCGAGGAGGCCGAGAGCGCCTGCAGGTGGGGGTAGTAGGTCAGCAGCGCCGAGAGCACCGGCAGCACCCGGTCGCGCTCGGGCAGGCCGACGTGGACGTGCACGCCCCAGATCAACATCTGCCGGCCCCACCACTGGGTGCGGTTGATCAGCTCGGCGTAGCGGTGACCCTCGGTCAGCTCCTGGTGGGTCCAGGAGGCGAAGGGGTGGGTGCCGCCGCCGTAGAGGTCCAGGCCGAGGCCGTCGGCCACCGGGAGCAGCTCGGCCAGGGTGCCGCGGAGGTCCCCGACGGCCTCGCCGACGTCGCGGCACACCCCGGTGACGACCTCCACGGTGTTGCGCAGCAGCTCGCGGTGCACCTTCTCGGGCTCGCTCAGCCGGGGCCCGGCCGCGGCGAAGAGGTCGGCGGCGCCGTTGACGAGGTCCCGGCTGCCCTTGTCGACCAGCGCGAGCTCCCACTCGACCCCCAGCGTGGGCTCCGGGGAGGCGTGGAAGTCGATGTGCACGGGTCAACCGAACCACACCCGGCGACCACCCTGCGGAGCCGTCGCGGACGTGGCGGAGATCACCGCGGACGGGGGTGGTGCGAGATCGCCCCGGGCCCTGGTCCGGGTGGGACGATGACGCCATGTCCGACGTCCGTCCCCCCGACACGCGCCCCATCCCCGTCGTCCGCCACGGCCGCGGCGCCTCGCCGGTGCGCGTCGCCGCCCCGACCGCCCAGCCCGCCGCCCAGCCCGCCGCCCAGCCCGTCGCCCAGCCCGTCGCCCAGCCCGCCGCCCAGCCCGTCGCCCAGCCCGTCGCCCAGCCCGCCGCCCAGCCCGTCGCCCAGCCCGTGGCCGCCGCGGCGGAGGCGACGCCCCCGACGGTCGCCCTGACCACGCCCGCCGGCTCCACCCGGCCGGTCTCGCGTCGCGAGTCCCTGGACGCGCGCCACGTCAGCCTGACGATCGACCTGTCGTTGCGCGTGGGCGAGCTGCTGCTCTCCAGCGGCGCCGGCGCCCAGGACGTCGTGGCCACGATGCAGGCCATCGCGCGGCACTCGGGGCTCTACAACGCCGACGTCGACATCACCTTCACCTCGCTCTCGATGAGCTTCCAGGCCGACTCCGAGACCCCGCCGGTCGGGCACAGCCGCCAGGTGCTGGGCCGCGTCATCGACTACGAGGACCTCACCCGCGTCGACCACCTCGTGCGCGACCTGCTCGCCGACCGCCTCACGCTGAAGGAGGCGCGCGCCCGCCTGGCCCGGATCACCTCCTCCAACCACGCGCGGCCGCGCTGGCTGGTCACCGCGGGGTGGGGCGTGATGTGCGCCGGGACGAGCCTCTACCTCGGGGGCGACCGCGCGGTGATCGGCATCGCGCTGCTCGCCGCGATCGTGATCGACCTGCTCAAGCAGGTGATGAGCAGCCGCGGCCTGCCGTCGTTCTACCAGCAGGTCGCCGGCGGGGCGATCGCGACGCTGATCGCCGCGGCGGCCTCGCAGCTGCCGTTCGCGCTGGACACCTCGCTGGTCGTCACGGCCAACATCGTCATGCTGCTCGCCGGGGTCGGCTTCCTCGGCGCGCTGCAGGACGCCCTGTCCGGCTTCTACGTCACCGCGACCGCCCGCCTCACCGAGGCGGTGCTCTCCACGGCGGGCATCATCGCAGGGGTCAGCGGAGGGATCAGCCTGGCCCGCACCCTCGGCGTGCGGATCGGGCAGATCGAGCCCGGCGTCTTCGACCTCAGCCGGCTGGCGCTGTTCGCCTGCGGCGGCGCGATCGCTGCGGCCGGCTTCGCGTTCTCCTCCTACGCGCCTCGGCGCAGCATCCTGCCCGCGGGCCTCGTCGCCGGCGTGGCCATCGTGATCTCGGAGTCCGCAGACCTCGGCTTCGGCCGGGCCTGGTCGGTGGCCTTCGCGGCCGTGTTCGTCGGCCTGGTCAGCTACCCGCTGGCCTCGCGGCTGCGGGTGCCCACGCTGGTGCTCGTGGTCTCGGCCATCGTGCCGCTGCTGCCCGGCCTGTCGATCTTCCGCGGCCTGTCCCAGCTGGCCGACGGCTCGGTCTCGGCGGGGCTGCTGGCCATGATCACCGCGGTCTCGGTGGCCATCGCGCTCTCCTCCGGCGTCATCCTCGGGGAGTTCCTGGCCCAGCCGGTGCAGCGCAACGCGCGCCGCCTCGAGGGCCGCCTGGCCGGGCCCCGTCTGGTCGGCCCGCACCGGCTGCCCGACCCGCCCCGTCGGCGCGACCGCCTCAGCCGCGGCTGAGGTCGCGCAGGCGGGCCAGCCAGCGCGAGGCGGTGCCGGGGTCGAACGGCGCGGTCCCGGCGCTGACGGCGGCGAGCACCTCGGCGCAGGCCCGCTCGGCCTGCGCGACCAGCGCGTCGGGGTAGCCCAGGCTGACCCGGTGCTCGGCCAGCTCGTCCTCGTCGTCGACGTACACGCTGCCGTCGACCCGGCGCACCACGTCCAGGTCGAGGTC
Organism: uncultured Actinomycetota bacterium; assembly: GCA_963728085.1. GTDB lineage: Bacteria > Actinomycetota > Actinomycetes > Propionibacteriales > Nocardioidaceae > Nocardioides. The sequence continues at coordinate 765,006 of CAVSIQ010000004.1, forward strand.
GACGCTGCGCAAGGTCGCGGAGTCCCAGACCGCGGGCGTGGCCATGTCGACGTAGAGGTCGCACCAGATCCCCGGCGCGTGGTGGGTCGCCAGCCACGCGCCGTCGTGCGGCACCAGGGTGACGGAGTCGACCGCGGCGTCGAACGCGGCGCCGGGGCGGGCGTACGGGGTGCCGGCGGGGACGCCGATCCACCCGCCGTGCTCGTCGTGGCCCAGCCACCGTGCCGCGAAGCCCCAGTGCGGGTGCTCGCGCCACTTGGTCATGGCCACCGAGACGGGGGCGCCGGGCTCCAGCGGCCCACCGCCCGGACCGGCGGGCTCAGCCGCGCTCGGCACGCTCGCCGGCGAGGCGCGGGTAGAGCCGCGCCACGACGTCCTGGTAGCGCGACCCGCTGAGCCGGGCGAGGTGGTGCAGCACGTGCGCGTCGGCGCCGACGAGCACGCGGGCCCTGGCCCTTGAGCACGCCGCCGAGGATGATCGTGGCGGCCTTCTCGGGGCTGGTACGGGCCAGCCTGGCGTCGAAGACGGCAGCCAGGCGGTCGCGCTGCTCGTCGCCGGCCGACGACGCGGCCGTTGCGGGCGATCCCGGTGCGGATGCCGCCGGGGTGCACCGCGGTGACGCCGACGGGGTGGCCCGCGACCAGCATCTCCTCGCGCAGCGCCTCGGTCATCCCGCGCACTGCGTACTTGGCCGCGTTGTACATGCTCTGGCCCGGCATCGAGACGAGGCCGAACAGCGAGGAGATGTTCACGACGTGGCCCTCGCCGGAGGCGATCAGGTGGGGCAGGAACAGCTTCGTGCCGTGCACGACGCCGCCGAGGTTGATCCCGGTGATCCAGTCGATGTCCTCCCAGGAGAGGTCGAGGAGGTCGCCGCTGAGCGAGACGCCGGCGTTGTTGATCACCACGTTGACCCGGCCGAAGGCCCGCGCGGTCTCCTCGGCGTAGGTGGTGAACGCGGCGCGGTCGGCCACGTCGAGCCGGCCCGCGCGCACCTCGCGCACCCCGTCGGTCACGGGCCAGGCGGACGGTCTCGGCCAGGCCGGCCTCGTCGACGTCGCTCAGCGCCAGCCGGGCGCCGCGCGCGCGCGCAGTCAAGGGCCAGCGCCCGGCCGATGCCGCGACCCGGCCCCGGTGATCACGACCACCCGGTCGTCCAACGTTCTGAGTCCCATGGCACCCATCTTCCCCGGGTCACCGTCTCCAGCCGCCGAGGGGCCCGTTTCAGTCAGCCGAGCGGCCCGTTCGGGTCACCCCAGGGGTCGCTCTGGGCCGCACTCGGCGCCCGGTGTGCCGGAACGAGCCACTCGCGTGACCGTAAGAGACCCCTCGGGTGACTGAAGCGGGCCGCTCGGGTGACTGAAGCGGGCCGCTCGGCGGTCAGGGGGCGCCGACGACGGCGGCGAGCTGGTCCAGGCCCCAGGCCAGGTCGGCCTCGGCGATGACCAGCGGCGGGGCGAGGCGGATGGTCGAGCCGTGGGTGTCCTTGGCCAGCACGCCGCGCTCCATCAGCGCCTCGCAGACCTCCCGGCCGGTGCCGACGCGCCGGGTCGATGTCGACGCCGGCCCACAGGCCGCGGCCGCGCACCGCGACCACGCCGTGGCCGACCAGCGCCTCGAGCCGCTCGCGCAGCGCGCCGCCCAGCTCGGCGGCGCGCCGCTGGAACTCGCCGGTGGCGAGCATCGAGACGACCTCGGTGCCGACCGCGCAGGCCAGCGGGTTGCCGCCGAAGGTGGAGCCGTGCTGGCCGGGCTTGAGGACGCCGAGCACGTCGCTGTCGGCCACGACCGCCGAGACCGGGACGATGCCGCCGCCGAGCGCCTTGCCGAGCACGTACATGTCGGGCACGACGCCCTCGTGGTCGCAGGCGAAGGTGCGCGCCGGTGCGGCCGAGGCCGGACTGGATCTCGTCGGCGATGAACAGCACGTTCGTCGCGCGGTGCAGAGCGTCGCGGACGCCGCGCAGGTAGCCCTCCGGCGGGACGACCACGCCGCCCTCGCCCTGGATCGGCTCGAGGAGCACGGCCACGGTGTTCGTCGTCGATCGCGGCCTCGAGCGCGGCGAGGTCGCCGTAGGGGACGGTGACGAAGCCGGGCGTGTACGGCCCGAAGTCGTCGCGGGCCTCGGCGTCGTCGGAGAAGCTGACGATGGTGGTGGTGCGGCCGTGGAAGTTGCCCGCGGCCACGATGATCTTGGCCTGGCCGGCCGGCACGCCCTTGACCTGGTAGCCCCACTTGCGGGCCACCTTGATCGCGGTCTCGACGGCCTCGGCGCCGGTGTTCATCGGCAGCACCAGGTCCTTGCCGCACAGCTCGGCCAGCTCGCGGCGAAGTCGGCGAACTGGTCGTGGACGAACGCGCGGCTGGTCAGCGTCAGCCTGTCGAGCTGCGCGTGCGCGGCGCGCATCAGGCCGGGGTGGCGGTGGCCGAAGTTCAGCGCCGAGTAGCCGGCGAGCAGGTCGAGGTAGCGGCGGCCGTCGACGTCGGTCATCCAGGCGCCCTCGGCGCTGGCGCGACGACCACCGGCAGCGGGTGGTAGTTGTGCGCCGTGTGCTGCCTCGGCCCGGGTGAAGGCGCGCGCGCCCTCGAGCTCGTGGGCCGAGGGATGGGTGGGCGTGGTGACCGAGGCGGTCATGCGGCTCTCCTGACGGGTCGGGGCACGGACGGACGGCCAGATTGTCAGACAATCTGTGGCCGCCCAACTCCACGCTAAGGGCCATCGGCGCAGGTCCCAACCCGAACGGCCGGGCGGGTGCCCACCCGGGCGCGGCGCAGCACCGGGCAGAATGGGCCGATCATGGTCAGCACCCCCACGTGGACCGTCTCCTACCCCGCGGAGCTGCCGGTCTCGCCAGCGCCGCGACGAGATCGCCGCGGCGATCCGCGACCACCAGGTCGTCGTCGTCGCCGGCGAGACCGGGTCCGGCAAGACCACCCAGCTGCCGAAGATCTGCCTCGAGCTCGGGGGCGGGGCGGTCGAGCGGCGATCGGGCACACCCAGCCGCGCCGGATCGCGGCCCGCTCGGTGGCCGAGCGGATCGCCGCCGAGCTCGGCACCGAGCTCGGCGGCCCCGGCGCGCCGGTGGGCTACCAGGTGCGGTTCACCGACCGCACGACCCGCGACACCCGCGTCAAGGTGATGACCGACGGCATCCTGCTCGCCGAGCTGCAGCGCGACCGGCAGCTGCGCCGCTACGACACGATCATCATCGACGAGGCCCACGAGCGCAGCCTCAACATCGACTTCCTGCTCGGCTACCTCAAGCGGCTGCTGCCGCGCCGGCGCGACCTGAAGCTGGTCATCACCTCGGCCACGATCGACGTCGAGCGGTTCGCGCGAGCACTTCGGCGAGCCCGGGCGGCCCGCGCCGGTCGTCGAGGTCTCGGGGCGCACCTACCCCGTCGAGGTCCGCTACCGCCCGCTGCTGGTGCTGCCCGGCGAGGACGGCAACGACCTGGACGAGGACGGCGAGCCGGTGCAGCGCGACCAGACCGAGGCCGTCGTCGAGGCGGTCGCGCGAGCTGGCCGCCGAGGGCGCCGGCGACGTGCTGGTCTTCCTGCCCGGCGAGCGGGAGATCCGCGACACCGCCGAGGCGCTCGGCGAGGCCCTGGACGCGGCGCGGCACCGGGAGATCCTGCCGCTGTACTCGCGGCTGTCCGCGGCCGAGCAGCACCGGGTGTTCTCGTCGCCAAGGGCTCCACCGCGCGGCGCGTCGTGCTGGCCACCAACGTCGCCGAGACCTCGCTGACCGTGCCCGGGATCCGCTACGTCGTCGACACCGGCCTGGCCCGCATCTCGCGCTACTCCGCGCGCACCAAGGTGCAGCGGCTGCCGATCGAGCCGATCAGCCAGGCCTCGGCCGACCAGCGCTCCGGGCCGTTGCGGCCGCGTCGCGGCCGGCATCGCGATGCGGCTGTACTCCGAGGAGGACTTCGAGGGCCGCCCGCGCCTTCACCGACCCCGAGATCCTGCGCACCAACCTCGCCTCGGTGATCCTGCAGATGACCTCGCCTCGGCCTCGGCGACGTCGCGCGCGTTCCCGTTCGTCGAGCCGCCCGGACCGGCGCAACGTCGCGCGCCGGCGTCGACCTGCTCGAGGAGCTCGGCGCCCTGGCGGCCGCGGCACCGACAAGCGCGGCCGACGACGTCTCACCGAGCGTCGGCCGACGGCTGGCCCGGCTGCCGATCGACCCGCGGCTGGGCCGGATGATCCTGGAGGCCGAGCGGCTCGGCTGCGTGCGCGAGGTGCTGGTGATCGCCGCCGCGCTGTCGCTGCAGGACCCGCGCGAGCGCCCCGCCGAGCAGCAGCGCCCAGGCCGACCAGCTCCACGCCCGGTTCACCGTCGAGGCGCTCGGACTTCCTGACCTGGCTCAAGCTCTGGCGCTACCTGCGTGAGCGGCAGCGGGAGCTGTCCGGCAGCGCGTTCCGCCGGATGTGCAAGCGCGAGTACCTCAACTACCTGCGGGTGCGCGAGTGGCAGGACTACGAGTCCCAGCTGCGCGCGAGGTCTGCAAGGAGATGGGGCTCGCGAGCTCGGCCGACCGGACGCCGACGGAGCGCCGTACGACGCCGACGGCATCCACCAGGCGCTGCTGCCGGGCCTGCTCTCGCCACATCGGGCTGCTCGAGGAGCGCGAGCAAGCCAGCCGGGGCGGCAGCGCGAGCCGGACGCGCGAGTACCTCGGCGCCCGCGGCGCGCGGTTCGCGGTCTTCCCCGGCAGCGTGCTGAAGCGGAAGAACCCCACGTTCCTGATGGCCGGCGAGCTGGTCGAGACCGCGCGGCTGTGGGCGCGGCAGAACGCCGCGCATCCAGCCCGAGTGGGCCGAGCGGCTCGGCGCGCACCTGGTCAAGCGGACGTACTCCGAGCCGCACTGGTCGAAGAAGCGGGCCTCGGTGATGGCCTACGAGCGCGTCACGCTGTACGGCGTCCCGCTGGTCGCCGACCGGCTCGTGGCCTACGGCTCGGTCGACGCGGAGCTGTCCCGCGAGCTGTTCATCCGCCACGCGCTGGTGCAGGGGGAGTGGAACGAGCCGGCACCGCTTCCTCGCCAGAACCGCGCGACTGCTCGAGGAGGCCGAGGAGCTCGAGCACCGCGCCCGGCGCCGCGACATCGTCGTCGACGAGGAGACGCTCTTCGACTTCTACGACGCCCGTGTCGGCGCCGAGGTCGTCAGCGGCGCGCACTTCGACCAGTGGTGGAAGCCGGAGCGGCGCCGACCGGCCGGACCTGCTCACCTTCGACCCCGCGATGCTCACCCACGACACCGCCGACGCAGGTCGCCGAGGCCGACTACCCCGAGGCTGGCAGGGCAGCGGGGAGCGCCTGACCTTCCCGATCAGCTACCACTTCGAGCCCGGCGCCGAGACGACGGCCTGACCATCGACGTCCCCGTGGCGACCCTGAACCGGGTCGACGACGACGACTTCTCCTGGAACGTGCCCGGCCTGCGGCCGAGCTGGTGACCGCCCTGATCCGCAGCCTGCCCAAGAACCTCCGGGTGTGCCTGGTGCCGGCCCCCGACAAGGCGCGCGAGTTCCTCGCCGCGATGCCGGCCGGCGACGAGCCGCTGCTCGACGCCCTCGAGCGGCGGGCGCGCTCCACGTCGGCGTGGTGGTGCCGCGCGAGGCGTGGGACTGGACCAAGGTGGCCCAGCACCTGCGCCCGACCTACCGCGTCCTCGACGACGAAGGCCGGGAGCAGGCGCGCGGCAAGGACCTCGGCGCCCTCAAGGAGCCGCTGCGCGCCGAGTTCGACGACGCGCTCGCCGGGGCCGCCGCGGACAGCGGCCTGGCCCGCACCGGCCAGCGGACGTGGACCTTCGGCGAGGTGCCCGAGGAGATCGTGCAGCGCCGTGCGGGCCACGAGGTGCGCGCCCACCCGGCGCTGGTCGACGAGCGCGCCGGGTACCGTGGGCCTGCGGGTCTTGGCCACGCCGGACGAGGCGGCGGCGCACCACCGCCTCGGCGTACGCCGTCTGCTGCGCCTGGCCGTGGACGCCCGCCACCCCCGCACCACCACCGACGCGCTGGCCGGGCTCGGCAACGCCGAGAAGCTCGGCCTGACCGGGTCCCCGTACCCCTCGGTGTCCGCCCTGCTCGACGACGCCCTCGACGGCGTGCTGGCCGATCCGTCGACGCCGCCCTCGCGGCCGGCGGCGTGCGCGACGAGGCGGCCTTCGACGCGCTGGTCGCCGCCGTCGCCGACCCCGGTCCGGCCCTGCGCGCGACGCTGCCCGAGGTCCTGGTGGTCCTGGAACGCTGGCGGGCCGCCGAGAAGGCCCTCGCCGGGCGCGCGGAGATGGCCGAGCTGCCGCGCGGCGCGAGATGCAGGCCCAGCTGGCCCGGCTGGTCCACGACGGCCGGGGCCGTGCGGTGGAGGCTTCCTGGCCGAGGCCGGCCCGGCCCGGTTGCGGCGCGTGCGGGTCTACCTCGACGCGCTGCTGGCCCGCCGGGCCCTGCTCGCCGAGCCCGGCGGGGCGAGCCGGGACCGCCAGCTGGCCGGCCGCGTCGCGGACCTCCAGGACACCTGGGGTCACCAGCTCGACGCCCTGCCCGAGGGCCGCCCGCCCGGGCGGGCGCTGCGCGAGGTGGGCTGGATGCTGGAGGAGCTGCGGGTCTCGCTGTGGGCCCAGCGCCTGGGCACCGCCTACCCGGTCAGCGAGCAGCGGGTGCGCAAGGCGCTGACCGGCGCCGGGTCGTAGCCTGGCCCGGTGAGCGAGCAGCCCGAGCGGCCCCGCCGCCCCACCCCGAGGCGGCCCGCTTCTTCGAGGACGTCGGGGGCGGCGTCGACCCGGCCGCGGTCACCGAGGCCGCCGACCGCGCCGCCCACCTGCTGGTGCGCGGGGCCCGGCGCCAGCGACGACGCCGCGGTCGGCGCCCGCCTGATCAGCCTCACCGAGACCGAGGGCATCGAGGCGATCGCCGAGCTGTGGTCCTCCTCGCCGGCCGACTCGCTGGCCGGCTGCCTGTGGCGCCTGTACGTGCTGCGCTCGTGGGTGCACGCCGACCCCCGTGGCGTCGCCGCCGAGTTCGAGGCCGGCCGCACCGCGGCCCCGGTCGCCCGGGTGGTGGCCGGCGTCGCCGACCCGCCTGGGCCCGACGAGCTGCGCGCGATGATCGACGAGGTGCTGCGCGGCATCGCCGAGGGCGACTTCGCCGACGTGCTGTTCCGGGCCGCCGCCTTCGCTCGCGTGGTGGCCACCGGCCGGGCCGCCCTGGCGGACCGGGCCCACCACGACGTGCGCCGGATGCTGCTGCTCGCCGAGCAGCTCGAGGCCGCCGGCCACACCGAGCTCGCCGGCCGCCTCCCCTGAGGCTGGCGTCCCAGACGGGGCGGGACGTGTCCCCGGCCACGTCGGCGGTTCCGGCCTTGCGTGCGGCGTGACGGGGCCTAGAGTGGGCACTCGAGCACGTCGGGCCGCGGCAGCCCCGGGTCCCACATCAAGCCGCCACGAGCGGCCACGCGCCGTGAGGCGCTCCCGGTCCGGCGTGCTCGACCAGACCCCCGGCGGTCCTGCACCGGGTCCACGTCGCGTCGAGCGCCTTCGTGGTCCCGATAGCATGACCGCGCCCCCCCCGACACCCGAGGACCAGGAGCGCCGATGAGCGAGGACCGCCCCGCTCGCCGACGCCTGCGCGGGCGCCCGCGTCGTCCCGCGCGCGCCGCCGTCGCGGCGCTCGCCGCGCTCGCCGCGCTCGCGACCGCGTCCTGCCAGGGCGGCAGCGCCCAGAGTCCCCAGGCGACCCCGGGCAGCGACGACGCTTCCACCGCGCAGACGAGGCGCGCGGCCGCCAGCACCGCGCAGGACCCCGTCGAGCTGACGTTCGCCGTCTACGGCGAGCCCGCCGAGACCGCGTCGTTCCAGCGGGTCGTGGACCAGTACAACGCGCAGGTGGCCGACACCCAGGTGCGCCTGGAGACCTACGAGGACCGGGCTGCGCTGCTGGCGGCCCTGAGCGGTGAGCAGGCCCCGCCGGACCTGTTCCTGGCCTCGCGCCGCGACCTCGACGCGATCGTCGAGGCGGGCCTGAACACCCCGCTGCTGGAGCTGCTCGACGAGCGCGGCGTCGACTACGGCGACGGGTACTCCCGCGACGCCCTGCTGTCGTTCTCGATCGAGGACGACCTGCAGTGCATGCCCTACGGGCTCTCCCCGACGGTCGTGTACTACAACACCGACCTCATCGACTTCGACCGGATGCGCGCGCGGGGCCTGCCGGCACCGTCGACCACGCTGCGCGGGTGGACCTTCGAGTCCTTCGCCGCGGCCGCCGACGTCGCGACCCGCCCGCGGCGCGACACTCGCGGCGTCTACGTACCGCCCACGCTGCTGGGCCTCGCGCCCTTCGTCTACTCCGGCAACGGCAGCCTCTTCGACGACGAGTCCGACCCGACGTCGCTGGCGCTCTCCGACGACGGGGCCCGCGAGGCGCTGACCCGGGCGCTGTCGCTGCTGCGCGACCCGCTGGTCACCCTCGAGGAGGGCCAGCTCGAACGCCGCTCGGCGCTGCAGTCGTTCAAGCAGGGCCGCCTCGGCATGATCACCGGCACCCGAGCGCTGGTCCCGCAGCTGCGCCGCGTCGAGGGCCTGCACTTCGACGTGATGCCGATGCCGGTCATCGGCGACCAGGTCACCGTGGGCGACATCACCGGGCTGTGCATCGGTGCCGGCGAGGAGGACGTCGCCCGCACCGCGGACTTCCTGGTCCGGATGATCAGCGACACCGCGGTCGCCCAGGTCGCCCGCGAGGGCTACCTGGTGCCGGCCAACCTCGAGGTCGCGCTGTCGCCGGACTTCCTGCAGCCGGGACAGATGCCGGCCAACGCCAACATCTTCAACCTCAGCGTGCGCGACCTGGAGGTCACGTCGCTGATCGACCCGGGGACGCCCCTCGACGACGCCGTCGGGGACCAGGTCCGCGAGCTGTTCACCGCGCCGGGCGACCTCGACCTCGACCTGCGCACCCAGCAGATCGACGAGACCTCCCGCAGCGTGCTGGACCCGACCTACGTGGGTGAGGGCTCGCCCTCGTCGACCCCGTCGGAGTGACCCGGCCCGGCCTTGTCCGGCTCTGTCCCCGCGGCCGTCTGCTCGACCGCGGCCTCGGCGTCGGCGTCGAGCACCGCGCGCAGCAGGACCGGACCGGCCAGGGCCACCTGCCAGCTACGGGCCCCGGACTCGGTCAGCTGCGCGACGAGCGCGTCGAGCAGCTCGCCCGGCTCGCGGGTGGCGGGCGGAGACCACAGCGCGCGGCGCAGGTGGTCGGGCGTGAGCAGGTTCTCCACCGGCAGGCCGAGCCGCTCCGCGGTGGTGCCGAGCTCCTCGCGGGCGCGTCGCAGGCGGGATGCGGCCACCGGGTCGCGCTCGGCCCACGCGCGCGCCACCGGGGGGCCCTCGGAGCGCGGCGAGCGTGACGGCAGGTCGGCCTCGTCGAGCTCGGCGGCCTCGCGCAGGGCGGCGAGCCAGCGCGTGGAGTACCGCTCCGCGCCGCGGCCGTGGAACCCCGACGTGGAGAGCAGGGAGGCCCGGTCGACGGGCTGCGCCACGGCGGCCGCGACGAGCGCGGAGTCGGGGACGATGCGGCCCGGGGTGACGTCGCGGCGCGCGGCGATCTCGTCGCGCACCAGCCACAGCGCGCGCACGGCGGCCAGCGCCCGGCGTCCGCGCACCCGGTGCAGGCCGTTGACCCGGCGCCAGGCCTCGAGACGCACCGGAGCCTCGAAGCCGAGCAGCGCCTCGAACTCCTGGCGCGCCCACCCGTCCTTGCCGGTCTCGACGAGCTCGGCGGCGATCACCTCGCGCAGCTCGACGAGGACCTCGACGTCGAGGGCGGCGTACTCCAGCCACGGGGCCGGCAGCGGCCGGGTGGACCAGTCGACGGCCGAGTGCTCCTTCTTGAGCCGGAAACCGAGCAGCGTCTCGACCAGGGTGGCCAGGCCGACCCGGGGGTAGCCGAGCAGGCGGCCGGCCAGCTCGGTGTCGAACAGCGACGTCGGCCGCAGGCCGATCTCGGCCAGGCAGGGCAGGTCCTGGGTGGCGGCGTGCAGGATCCACTCGGCGTCGCCGATCGCCTCCTGCAGCGGCGCCAGGGACGCGAACGCGATCGGGTCGACCAGGGCGGTCCCGCTGCCCTCGCGGCGCAGCTGGACCAGGTAGGCGCGGTTGGAGTAGCGGTAGCCCGACGCCCGCTCGGCGTCCAGGGCGACCGGCCCCGTGCCGGCGGCCACGCGCGCGCAGACCTCGGCCAGGCCGGCCTCGGTGTCCACGACGCCGCTCAGGCCGTCGCGCAGGGTCAGCAGCGCGGGCGGCTCGGGGCGCTCCTCGGCGGCGGGGTCGTCGGTCTCCTCGGGCGCGCCGGAGACGGTCGGGTCGTCGGCCATCAGGCGCCGGGGCCGCGCTGGCCGCGGCGGCTCGGCATCACCGTGACGCCCTCGGGCACCGGGGGCAGGCCCGCGGCGGTGCACAGCAGCTCGCCCCAGGCCTCGGTGTGCGAGGTGAGGTCGGCGGGGTCCAGGGGGGTCCAGGACGCGCGGATCTCGACCTGCGCGGTGGCGGGCTCGTCGGCCATCGAGCCGAAGCTCTCCGAGGCCACGCAGGTCACCGTGCCCGAGGCGGCGGCGTACCCGGCGCCGTGGGCGTCGAGGGCGTCGGTCAGCCAGGACCAGGCGACCTCGGCGAGGACCGGGTCGGCGACCAGCTCGTGGTCGAGCTCGGCGCGGACGTAGCTGACGCAGCGGAACTCGCCGTCCCAGGCGGCGTTGCCGTCGGGGTCGTGCAGCAGGATGATCCGGCCCGTGCCGACCTCGTCGCCCTCGACGGTGACGTCGGCGGCCATCGCGTGCGCCCACGGGGCGATCCGCTGGGGCGCGGGCATCTCCTCGGCGAGCACCTCCGGGCGCAGCCTCGCGGCGCGCAGCGCGTCCACCGCCTGCGTGAACGCCCTGGGCGCACCACCCGGTCCCGGGTGGGTCTCCGGTCGGACCACCATGTCGGTCACCCTAAGTCGCGGGTGGACGAACAGATGTGCGAACACGCCGACCGACCTGCGACGATCAGCGCCATGGACGACGCCTCCTCCCGCCCCCCGCAGGCCCACCCCGGCCTCGCCCACAGCGCCTTCCTCGCCGCGGTCCGCGGCGAGCCGGTCAGCCACACCCCGGTCTGGTACATGCGCCAGGCGGGCCGCTCGCTGCCCGAGTACCTCGCGCTGCGCGAGGGCACCGCCATGCTCGAGGCCTGCATGGACCCCGAGATGGTCGTCGAGATCACCGTGCAGCCGGTGCGTCGCTACGGCACGGACGCGGCCATCCTCTTCTCCGACATCGTGCTGCCCCTCAAGGCCGTCGGCGTCGACCTCGACATCAAGCCCGGGGTCGGCCCGGTGGTCGCGCACCCGGTGCGCACCCTCGAGGACGTCGCGGCCATCGACGACCTGACGCCTGCGCACGTCGACTTCGTCACCGAGGCGGTCGACGCGCTGACCGGTGAGCTCGGCGCGACCCCGCTGATCGGCTTCGCCGGAGCCCCGTTCACGGTGGCCTCCTACCTCGTGGAGGGCGGGCCGTCGAAGGAGCAGGCCCGCACCAAGGAGCTGATGTTCACCCGGCCCGAGGTGTGGTCGGCGCTGATGGACAAGATCACCCAGATCTCCGCGGCCTCCCTGCGGGTGCAGGTCGACGCCGGCGCCAGCGCGGTGCAGCTCTTCGACTCCTGGGCGGGCTCGCTGACGCCGCAGGACTACCAGCGCCACGTGATGCCGTGGTCCTCGCGGGTCCTCGCCGCGGTCACCGACGTGCCGCGGATCCACTTCGGAGTCGGCACCACGAACCTGCTCACGCTGATGGGGCAGGCCGGCGCCGACGTGGTCGGCGTCGACTGGCGCACCCCGCTGGCCGACGGCATCGAGCGCGTCGGCCCGGACCGCTCGGTGCAGGGCAACCTCGACCCGACGCTGGTCCTGGCCCCCACCGAGACGATGCTCGAGCGGGCCGGCGAGATCATCGAGGCCGGGCGTGCCGCGCGCGGCCACGTGTTCAACCTCGGCCACGGCGTGCTGCCCGCCACCGACCCCGACCAGCTGGCCCGGCTGACCGAGTTCGTGCAGTCCTACCCGCTCGAGCGCTGAGCCCGCTCTCGCCCGGTCACGGGCCGGGTCCGGGCCGGGTCCGGACCGGGTCCGGGCCGAGCACGGCTCAGCCGGTGCTGGTCCGGCGCTGCGAGCGGGTCCGGGTGGTGACCTTCGGTGCGGTGGACACCCCGGCGGCCTCCGGCTCGGGCTGCTCCGCGGGGGGCTGCGTGGGCTGGGGCGGCTCGACCGGCCCCTGCGGCGCCTCCTCCGCGGCCCCGGCGGCCCCCGCGGCCTCCGCGGCCTCCGCCTCCGCGCGCTTGGTGGCCGCGCTCTTGCGCGGGGCGCGCTTGCGAGGGCTCTTCTTCGCCGGCGGCGCCTCCTCGGCGGGCTCGACCTCGGCCGCCGCGCTCTCCTGCGGCGCCGGGGCACTCTCCTTCGCCGGCTCCTTGCCCGCACTCCTCTTCTGGTCCTTGGCCGGGTCCTTGGCCGGGGCGCGCCCGCCGTCGCGGGCGGGCCGCAGCCGCACCATCGGGGCGGACCCGGCGTCCTGGGCGACCTCGAGGCCGGACTGGGCGCGGGCCAGCGCGATGAGCTTGCTGTAGCCGTAGTTGCGCGGGTCGAACGAGGCGTGGCGGGTGGTCAGGTAGCTGCCGACGGCGCCGAGGTGCGACCAGCCGTCGTCGTTGGACGTGGCGTCGATGGCCGAGCGCAGCAGGGGAGCGAGCGCGGGCAGCTCGGGCACGTCGTCGTCGGAGCCCTCGCTGGCCTCGGCACCCTCGTCGGTGCCGCGGTCGCCCCCCTCGCCCTCGGCGTCCTGGCCGAGGACCTCGAGGTAGATGAACTTGTCGCAGGCCGCGACCAGCGACTGCGGGGTCCGGCGCCGGCCCAGGCCGTACACGGTGCGACCGGACTCGCGCAGCCGGGTGACGAGGCGGGTGAAGTCGGAGTCGCTGGAGACGATCGCGAAGGCGTCGAGGTTGCCGGTGTAGAGCAGGTCCATCGCGTCGATGATCATCGCGGAGTCGGTGGAGTTCTTGCCCGTGGTGTAGGCGAACTGCTGCACCGGGCTGATCGCGTTGCGGTTCAGCTCGTCCTTCCAGCCGTTCAGCCGCGGCGTGGTCCAGTCGCCGTAGGCCCGCTTGACGGTGGGCACGCCGTAGCGCGCGAGCTCCTCCAGCAGGGCGCCGGCGTGGCGGTAGGAGGTGTTGTCGGCGTCGACGAGGACGGCCAGGCGCGGGGTGCTGCCGGAGTCGGTCACGGGGTCGAGCCTGCCACGAGGGCGGGTCGGGCGCAGCCGGCGGCCCGGTGCGCTCAGCCCGACGCCGCCATCCGGCGGAGGGCGGCCTCGGTCAGGCCGGGCAGCGTCGCGTGGACGTCGGCCAGGGCGGTGTAGGTCGCCGCCGCCCCCGGGTCGGGCTCGAACGCCCGGCCCGGGCGCACCATCGCGGCCACCGCGGCGGGCGCGTCGGGGTGCAGGCCGGCGCCGACGGCGGCGCAGATCGCGGCGCCGGTACCGGCGGCGTCGGGCACGGCGAGCCGCCGGGCCGGGCGGTCGAGCGCGTCGGCGACCAGCTGCATGACCAGGTCCGAGCGTGAGCCGCCGCCGGAGACCAGCAGCTCGCCGGGCGCCCGGTCCAGGGAGGCCTCCAGCGCCTCGACGTGGCCGCGCATCCGCAGCACCAGGCCCTCGAGGACCGAGCGGTGCACGTGGTGGGGGCCGTGCTCGGCGCCGAGGCCGAGCATCGCCCCGCGTCGCCACGGCTCGTCGGCCGGGGCGAGGAAGTCGGGCAGGGTCACCAGGCCCTCGCTGCCCGGGGCCACGTCGCGGGCGCCCCGCTCGAGCCAGGCGAGCAGGGCCTCCTCGTGCTCGGCGGCGCTGCCTCCCGCGCCGGCCCCGGCGGCGCCCTCGACGAGCAGCCGGCGCCACCAGGTCACCGTCCACATGCCGCGGCGCACCCCGCCGCTCTCGTGCAGGTAGGTGCCGGGCACCGCGGCGGCGTTGACCCAGCGACGCCCGTCGGGCGCGGCGTCGGCGCCGGGGTGCGGCGCGGCGGTCATCGCGGCCACGTACGTGCCCAGCGAGAGCAGCACCGGGCCTCCCTCCGAGCCGTCGAGGCCGCTGCCGAGGGCCTCGACAGCCTTGTCGTTGCCGGTGGCGTGCACGGGCAGCCCGACCGGCAGGCCGGTGGCGGCGGACGCCCGCGCGGTGACCCGGCCGAGCAGGCCGCCGGGGTCGACCAGCTCGGGCAGCAGGGGCCGCGGCACGCCGTAGGCCGCCAGCACGTCGGCGTCGGTGGACCAGTCGCGGGCGAGCAGGTCGAGCGGCCACGGCCCGTCGTAGCTGGCCGCGCTGTCGCGCCGCTCGCCGGTCAGACGTACGGCCAGGTAGCCGCCCGCGCTGCACACCGTGGCCACCGCGTCCTCGAGGTCCACCGGTCGCGCGATCCGGGTGTCCATCCAGCTCAGCACGGGCTCGACGAGCCGGCCGTCGGCGTCGAGCAGGGCCCGGCAGGACCGGATGCCGCACAGGCCCACGGCCAGCACGTCGCGCGGGTCGCCGCCGGTGCGGACGAAGGCCTCCAGCGCGTCGCGGCAGGTGGCGGCCAGGGAGTCCCACAGGTCGTCGTCGGGGTGCACGGCCCGCCCGCCCGGGCCCAGCGCGTAGGCGCGCAGCGCCCGGCGCGCCGCGGCGTGGACCCGCCCGGCGGCGTCGACCACGGAGACCTTGGTGCTCTGCGAGCCCCCGTCGACGGCGAGGACGAAGCCGCTCACCCGTCCTGCTCCTGCCCGCCCGGCTCCTCCCAGGCCAGCACGTCACCGTGCTCGTCGACGGGGAACACCGAGCCGGGGTTCATCACGTTGGTGGGGTCGAAGGCCGCCTTGAGCCCGGCGAGCAGCTGGTAGGACGAGCCGTGCTCGCGCTGCATCCACGCCGTGCGGTACTTGCCGACGCCGTGGTGGTGGACCATCGAGCCGCCCACCCGCAGCGCCTCCTCGACCACGATCGCGTTCAGCGGCCGGTGGTAGAGGTCGATCTCGTCCTCGGGCGCGCAGTCGATCTCGTACTCGTAGACGACGTAGAGGTTGGTGCCGGTCTGGTAGGAGTGCGAGGAGTGCGCGCCGAGCATCGTGAGGTGCTCGGCCCGGTCGAACTCGGCGTGCACCCGGGCCTCGACGGCCTCCCACAGCTCGGCGGTGCGCGACCAGTCGACGGCGACCTCGGTGGTGAAGCCGAGCACGTCGGTCTCGCGCAGCGACCTCCGCTCGGCGGCGATCTTGTCGGGGCCCCAGTTGAGGTCCTCGAACCAGTCGCGGATCTCGCTCTCGGGCACCGGCTCGTGCTCGACGGCCTCGGCCATCTGCTGCAGCGCGCCGATCGTGGCCTCGACCAGCGGGGCCGGGCCCTCGGCGGAGAAGACCACCAGGTTGGTGTCCTGCGGGTGGTCGCCGAAGTGCTGGCGGGCGTCCTGGGGGGTGTAGATCCGCGCCACGGCGGGTCGGTACCCGGCGACCATCGCCTCGCGCAGCAGGCCCACACCGGCGGCGAGGTCGCGCACCCGCAGCCCGAGGTAGCGGGTGGTGCCGGGGTAGTGGCGGAACAGCTTGACGGTGACCTCGGTGAGGTAGGCCAGGGCGCCCTCGTTGCCGATCAGCACGTGGCGCACGTCGGGTCCGGCGGCCCGGCGCGGCACGTTCTTGATCCGCACCACCCGGCCACCGGGCAGCACCGCCTCGAGGCCGACCACCATGTCCTCGATCCCGCCGTACAGGGTGGAGAGCTGCCCGATCGAGCGGGTGGCGACGAGGCCGCCGAGCTGGGCCAGCGGCTTGGACTGCGGCGAGTGCCCGGTGGTCAGGCCGCGCTCGCGCAGCGTGTCCTCGAGCACCTGCAGCGGCACGCCGCACTGCACGGTGGCCATCATGTTCTCCTCGTCGATCCCCAGGACCTGGTCCATCGCCGAGCCGTCGACGACCAGCGCGTCGGGCACGACGGTCTCCAGCCCGCCCTCGGTGCTCGTGCCGCCGGTGCGCGGCACCACCGCGATCCGCTCGCGCTGGGCGAGCTCGAGGACGGCGGCGACCTCCGCGGTCGAGCGCGGCCGCACGATCGCGGCGGGCAGCGGGCCGTCGAAGCGGCCGCGGGCCGCGGTGAGCTTGCGGAACCGGTCGACGCTGCCCGACCGCAGGTGCTCGGGGTCGGTGTCGACGGCGTCCGCGCCGAGCAGGTCGACCACGGCGGCCACGACCTGCTCGCGGTCGAGGGAGGAGCGGGAGGTGGGCATCGGCGGGCCTTTCGGGGCTGCGGTGGGTGCTCGCGGCGGGTGGTCGCGGCGGGTGGAGTCAGCGGACGAGGTAGCCGCCGTCGACCACGAGCACGTGGCCGTTGACGTAGTCCGAGGCGCGGGAGGCGAGGAACACCGTGGCCCCCATCAGGTCGGCGGGGTCGCCCCACCGCGCGGCCGGGATGTGCTCGAGGACCCGGCGGCTGGTGTCGGGGTCGCTGCGGGTGGCCTCGGTCAGCGCGGTGGCGAAGTAGCCGGGCGCGATCGCGTTGACCTGCACCCCGCGTCCGGCGAGCTCGTCGCAGTAGGCCCGGGTGAACCCGACGATGCCGGCCTTGGTCGCCGCGTAGGCCGGCGAGTGCTGCCCGCCGAGGAAGGAGAACAGGGAGGCGATGTTGATGATCTTGCCGCGGCCCTGCGCGGTCATCGCCAGGCTGGCGTGGTGGGCCATCTCGAAGGCGGCGGTCATGTTCACCGCGACCATCGGGTCCCAGTGGGCCCGGTCGAACTCGGTGACCTCGGCGGCCACGCAGACGCCGGCGGAGTTGACCAGCACGTCGATGCCGCCGAGCTCGGCGACGCAGCGCGCGACCACCTCGGCGGGCGCGCCGGGGCGGGTGATGTCGGCCTCGAGGAGCACGCAGCGACGCCCGGCGTCGGCGACCAGGCGGGCGGTCGTCCCGTCGTCGGGCGCCAGGGTCGGCACCACCACGTCGGCGCCCGCCCGGGCCAGGGCCACGGTGAACGCCTGGCCGAGGCCGGTGTTGCCCCCGGTGACCAGGGCGCGGCGCCCGGCCAGCGAGAAGGCGCTCAGGTCGAAGTCGGTGATCTCCACGGGTCCTCCGGGCGGGCGTTCGGCACGACCACCCGGACGCTGCCAGTCCCCGCCCGCGCCCGACCACTAGCGTTGCGCATATGGCAACACCGAGCGCCGGCGCGCCGCGACGCAACGCGGCCGGCCTGGCCCGCGACGTCGACCTGCTCGACGCCCTCGCGGGCCCCGAGGCGCTGCGCGAGGGCGGCCTGGGCGTGCTGCGCGCCGCCGCACTGGTGGGCCGTGACAAGGCCGCGGTCTCCCGGGCGCTGGCCACGCTGGCCGAGGCCGGGCTCCTCGCCCGCGACCCGGTGCGCCGCACCTACCGGCTCGGGCCCCGCCTGTACGCCCTGGCCGCCCGGACCGCCGAGGCCACGCTGGTGCACGAGGCGCGGCCGCTGCTGCGCCAGGTCGTCGCCTCGGTGCGCGAGACCGCGCACCTGTGCGTGCTGCGCGGGGGCGACGTGCTCACCCTGCTCAGCGAGACCGGGCCGCGCGAGGTCGGCACCAGCACCTGGGGCGGGCTGAGCACACCCGCGCTGCGCACGCCGTCGGGGCGGGTGCTGCTCAGCGACTGGCCGCCGTCGGCGGTGCGGGCCTGGTTCGACGAGCACGGCGCCCGGCCCCGGCCGCTCCCGTGGCACGGCGGCGTCGAGGACCGGGGTGCTCCCGGCGCGTCCGCGCGGTTCCCGGTGCTGCCCGACGCCCCGTCGGACGCGGCCGTGCACGACCTCGACACCCTGCTCGCCGAGCTGGGCCGGATCCGTGGCCGCGGCTGGGCGACCTCGGTGGAGGAGCTCGAGAGCGGCGTGGTGGCCGCCTCCGCGCCGGTGCGCGACGCGACCGGCACGGTGGTCGCCGCGCTGAACGTCAGCGCCCCCGCGGCCCGCCTCCGGCCCCGCGTGGAGGAGCTGGCCGAGCACGTGGCGCGCTGCGCCCGCGCGCTGTCGGTCGGCCTGGGCCACCAGACCGCGCACGCCGGTGGCCCTGGCGGGCTGTGACAGGCTCGACGACGTGGAGCCCGCCCGTGCCGTCGTGGTCGGGGCCGGTGTCGCCGGCCTCGCCGCCGCCCGCGACCTGAGCGCCGCGGGCTGGTCCGTCACCGTCCTGGAGATGGCCGACCGGGTGGGAGGCACGCTCCGTCGCGCCGAGGTCGGGGGCGTCGTCGTCGACGTCGGCGCGGAGGCGATGCTGAACCGCCGCCCCGAGGGCGTCGACCTGGCCCGCGCCGTCGGCCTCACCGTCGAGCACCCCGCGGTGGCCGCCTCGAGGATCTGGACCCGCGGGGAGCTGCGGGCGCTGCCCCGCTCGCTGATGGGCGTGCCGCTGGACCTCGAGGAGCTCACCGCCTCGGGCGTGCTCTCCGCCGACGGCCTGGCGCGGGTGCGCCGGGAGCCGTCCCTGCCGGCCTCGACCTACGACGGCGACGTGTCGGTGGGGGCGCTTGTCGACGAGCGGTTCGGCCCCGAGGTCACCGACCGGCTCGTCGAGCCGCTGCTCGGCGGGGTCTACTCGGGCCGGGCGCGCGAGATCTCCGCCCGCGCCGCGGTGCCGGCGCTGCTCGCCTACGCCGCCCGGGGCTCGGTGCTGGAGCAGGCCGGCGGCATCCCCACCACCTACACGGGTCCCGTGTTCGCCGGCGTGCCCGGCGGGATGGGCCGGCTGCCCGAGGCGCTGGTCGCCGACCTCCTCGGCCGGGGCGTCGTGGTGCGCACCGGCGTCGCCGTGCGCTCGGTGGACCGGACGCCGGACGGGTTCGCGCTCGTCGTCGGCTCGGCCGCGGCGCCCGAGCGCGTCGAGGCGCACCGGGTCGTGCTGGCCACGCCGCCCGCGGCGACGGCGCGGCTGCTCGGCGGGGCCGACCCGGTCGCGGCCGTCGCCGCCGCCGAGCTGGCCGAGGTCGCCACCGCGTCGGTCGCCGTGGTCACCCTGGCCTTCCGCGTCGCCGACGCCGCCCTGCTCGGCGGGCTCGGGTCCGGCTTCCTGGTCCCGCCGGTGGAGCGGCGCCGGATCAAGGCCGCCACCTTCTCCTTCGCCAAGTGGGACTGGGTCGGCGCCGCCGGCCGCGAGCACGACCTGCTGCTGCTGCGCACCTCCCTGGGCCGCGCCGGCGACGAGCGCAGCCTGCAGGTCGACGACGCCGCCCTCGTCGCGGCGTCGCTGGCCGACCTGCGCGAGGCCACGGGCCTCGACGCCCGGCCCGTCGACACCCACGTCCAGCGCTGGGGCGGCGGCCTGCCGCAGTACGCCGTGGGCCACCGCGAGCGCGTCGAGCGGGTGCGCGCCGACGTGGCGCGCGTGCCCGGGCTGGCGCTGTGCGGGGCCGCGTACGACGGGGTCGGCATCCCGGCCGTGGTGGCCTCGGCCGCGCAGGCGGCGGCGATCCTCGGTCCTGCCCGGTGGCCCGGCACAATGAAGGCATGAGTGAGACCGAGCAGACCAACGCCGCGCGGCTGAAGGAGCTCAACGCCACCGTCCGCTACACCATGTGGTCGGTCTTCCGGCTCGAGCACGTGCTGGGCCGCGACGCCGACCGGGCCGCCGAGGGCGAGGAGGTCGAGAAGCTCCTCGCCGAGCTGGCCGCCGCCGACGTGGTCGTGCGGGGCCTCTACGACGTCAGCGGCCTGCGCGCCGACGCCGACGTGATGGTGTGGTGGCACGCCGAGGACAGCGAGGCGCTCCAGGCTGCCTACCACCGCTTCCGCCGGACCGCGCTCGGTGCGCGGCTGGCGCCGGTGTGGTCCCAGATGGCGCTGCACCGGCCCGCGGAGTTCAACAAGTCGCACGTGCCGGCCTTCCTCGCCGGCGAGGACCCCAAGCGGCACGTGTGCGTCTACCCGTTCGTGCGCTCCTACGAGTGGTACCTGCTGCCCGACGAGGAGCGCCGCGACCTGCTGCGCGAGCACGGCCAGATGGCGCGCCCCTACCCCGACGTGCGCGCCAACACCGTCGCCTCGTTCGCGCTCGGCGACTACGAGTGGATCCTGGCCTTCGAGGCCGACGACCTGCACCGCATCGTCGACCTGATGCGCGACCTGCGGGCCTCCGGGGCCCGGCGGCACGTGCGCGAGGAGGTGCCGTTCTACACCGGCTCCCTGGCCACGCCCGCCGAGCTCGTCGACCGGCTGCCCTGATCGCGGTGCGTGGCCCGAGCACGGTGCTCGCCGGCGTCGCGCTGCTCGCCGCGGGCTGCGCGTCCTCGCCGGGCGTCGGCGAGGACCCGGTCGACCCGGGCCGGCCGCCGCCGCGCGAGGTGCCCGCCGCCGCCGGGCCGGTGACCACCCGCCCGCCGACGACGCCGCTGGTCCTCGACGACGGCACAGGCGCGACCGTGTGCCTCGGGGACGTGCGGGAGACCGCGCCGCCGACCTGCGCCGTCGACCCGGTGCCGCTGGCGGGCTGGACCTGGCCGCGCGGGTCGTCGACCGAGCGGGACGGCGTGCGCTGGGGCCGCTACGCGCTCAGCGGCACCTTCGACGGGACCGCGCTGACGGTCACCGGGTCGGTGCCCGCCGCGCTCTACGACACCGTGCGTCCCGAGCCCGTGACGCTGCCGCCACCGGGCACGCCGTTCAACGACACCGCCCTCGACCAGATCGCCGAGGAGGTCGCCGGACTGCCCGGTGCCCTCGACGTCAGCCGTGACGACGCCGGCCACGTGCTCGTCGACGTCGTCCACGACGACGGCACCCTGCAGGCCTGGGCCGACGAGCGCTACAGCGCCGACGTGGTCGTGCTCACCGGCGCGCTCGTGCCGCCGGCCTGAGACCCTGCCGAATTCCCAAGGGATGCAGGGGACTCCTCACTTCCCGGGGCGAATCCGCCCCGGAAGGTGCCGAGAACCCTCGATCCCTTGGGAATTCGACACGCGCGAGGCCGCAGATCACGGCTGGTCGACGGGCTCCAGCGTCAGGCTGATCGAGTTGATGCAGAACCGGTCGCCGGTGGGGGTGCCGTAGCCGTCGGGGAAGACGTGGCCCAGGTGCGAGCCGCACGAGGCGCAGCGCACCTCGGTGCGGCGCATGCCGTGGCTGGTGTCGTCGATGTACTCGACGGTGTCGCTGATCGGCTGGTAGAAGCTCGGCCAGCCGCAGCCGGAGTGGAACTTCGTGTCGGACTCGAACAGCTTCGCCGAGCACGCCTTGCAGCGGTAGATGCCGGTGGTCTCGGTGTCGGTGTACTCACCGACGAACGCGCGCTCCGTGCCCGCCTGGCGGAGCACCTGGTACTCCTCGCGGGAGAGCTCCTTCTTCCACTCGTCCTCGGACTTCTCGACCTCGTATGCCATGGGTCCATGCTAGGCGGTGGCACCAGGCTCGACGGGTGGTGCCGCCCGTCGGCCGGCCACCTCGGGAGCCGGCCTCAGAAGGCGGTGACGCAGTGCGGCGCGGGTCCGCCGTCGAGCATCGCCGAGAACCGCGCGACGGCCCCGGGCGCCCCGTGCACCCGCCCGGCCCGGTGCAGGGTGGCCAGGCTCACCCCGCCGAGGTAGACCGAGCCGAGCGCGTCGGCGGCCAGGGTCACCTCGGCGGTCTCCTCGGTGGCCGCGAGGCGTGCACGGCCGCCCTCGGCGTCGACCCGCCAGCGTCCCGCGGCGTGGCCGAGCGGGTCCTCGACGTCGAGCACCACGGAGCCGTCGGCGAAGAACGGCCGGGCCTGGAGAGCGGCGACGACGTCCAGGACGCGCACCCACAGCAGGTCCGCCACGCCCGTGGTCCGCACGACGCGCGGGTCGAGCAGCGCGTGGGCGAGCGCGTCGTCGAGGGCGACGTGCCGCGAGCGGACCAGGGTGATCAGGTCCATCTCGGCCAGGAAGCGCCACAGCCGCAGGTGGGTGGCGGTGCCGGTGGCCAGCAGGTCGTGCACCTCGAGGACGTTCCTGCCGTCCTCGTCCTTCGGCTTGTACACGACGTAGCCGTCCGGCTCACCCGCCGCGTCGAGGTGGACCGCGGTGCGCAGCAGCGTGTCGGGAGCGCCGGTGGGGAAGCCGAAGGCGCCGGTGAGCATCGGCTCGTAGAACTGCGGACGCTCCACCGAGCCGCGGGTGCTCGCGTGCACCGCGGCCATCACGCGGCGCACCGCGGGCCACGCCTCGGTCGGCTCGACCAGCACGGTGCGGCCGTCGTCGGCGCCGAGGGCGGCCGCGACGTCGGGGCGCAGCGCGAACCGGGCGGTGGTGTCCACCTCGACGGTGCGCAGCCAGGTCGCGGCGCCGAAGCCGAACCGGGCGTAGATCGAGCCCTCCGAGACGGTCAGCCCGGCCAGGGGCACGCCCCGGCCGGCCGCGGCGGCGAGATCCTCGGTCATCAGCCGTCGGGTCAGGCCGCGGCGCCGGTGGGCGGGGGAGACGGTGACGTCGGTGATCATGTGCAGCCCCAGGGTGCGCCCGCCGCCGACGTTGAGCGTCTTGTCGAAGCCCATGAACGTCGCGGCCGGGATGGTGCCGGCCCCGATCGGTGGGTCGGCCACCCACGCCCCGCGCAGGGTGACCTCGTCGGCGCGCAGGTGCTCCAGCCACCGGCGGTGCCGCTCGTCGCTGGTGCGGCCCTCCAGGAACGCCCGCGCCACGGCCTCGCCGTAGCCCCGCACGAGGGCAGCGTGCTCGCCGTCGGCGTCGCCGACCCCGGCGGGCCCGAGGGTGCGGAGGGTCAGGTCGCGGTAGGCCTCGGCGGGCCGCTCGGCGCGCTGGTCGGGGTGCTCGTCCACGACGAGCACCCTAGGCTGGGGCCGTGGCGAGGGCGGGAGCGGCCGAGGTCGAGGCGGGCGGACGGCTGGTGCGGGTCTCCAGCCCCGACCGGGTGCTGTTCGAGGCCACCGAGCGCACCCCGGAGGTGACCAAGCTGATGGTCGCCACCTACGTCGCCTCGGTCGAGGACGGGCTGATGCGCGCCCTGCGCGAGCGGCCGACGGCGCTGGAGCGCTGGCCCTCGGGGGTGCGCGACGGGATGCGTCTGGCCACCGGGCCGCAGGACCGCGGCGCCGACGCGTTCTACCAGAAGCGCGTCCCGAAGGGCGCGCCGGACTACCTGGAGACCGCGAGGATCACCTTCCCCTCGGGCCGCACCGCCGAGGAGATCTGCCCGACCGAGATCGCGGTGCCGGTCTGGTGCGCGCAGATGGGCACGCTGACGTTCCACCCCTGGCCGGTGCGCCGCGCGGACCCCGACCACCCCGACGAGCTGCGCATCGACCTCGACCCGCAGCCCGGGACGACCTTCTCCGACGCCGTCCGGGTCGCGGGCGTGGCGCGCGAGCTGCTCGAGGAGGTCGGCCTCGTCGGCTGGGTGAAGACCTCGGGCCACCGCGGCGTGCACGTCTACGTGCGGATCCGCCCCGAGTGGGACTTCGTCGACGTCCGGCACGCGGCCCTCGGCCTGGGTCGCGAGCTCGAACGGCGCGACGGCCAGGTCACCACCGCGTGGTGGAAGGAGGAGCGCGGCGAGCGGATCTTCGTCGACTTCAACCAGAACTGCCGCGACCGCACCATCGCCTCGGCCTACTCGCTGCGTCCCCGCCCCGGGGCGCCGGTCTCGACCCCGCTGGGCTGGGAGGAGCTGGCCCTCACCGCGGACCCGCGGGCGTGGAACCTGCTGACCGTCCCCGAGCGGCTCGCGGACGGCGACCCGTGGGCGGGCATCGACGAGGCGGCCGGGTCGATCGAGCCGCTGCTCGCGCTCTACGAGGAGTCCGGCCAGGGCGAGGCGCCCTACCCGCCGGACCACCCGAAGATGCCGGGCGAGCCGCCGCGGGTGCAGCCGAGCCGGAAGAACGCCGACAACTGGTGAGGCGGGCGGGAGGGCCGCGCCTGCGGGAGTGCGAAGAGCCGGTCGGCGGACCGACCGGCTCTTCACGCGCGACCGCCGGGTGCTCCCCCCGAAGCACCACCGAGTCCCCCCGGGCCCGGTTGGCGGTACGTCTGGCTCGACTGTAGGCAGCACCCGGGTCAGGGTGGTCTACGCGTGCCCCACGGGTGATCCAGCGTTCGGTAACACCTGCAGGTCCGGGCGGGTATCGGGACCTTTCGTCCCGGATCAGACGCCAGTCGGCCCTTCCGGTCCACCGGCCTGGGCGTCGAACGTCTCGTGCTCGACGAGGTGCAGGATCGGCAGGCCGAGGTGGCGCCGGGCCTGCGAGGCCCAGTCGACGTGGAAGAAGTCGGCCACGAGGTGCGGTCGGGTCACGATGATCGCCTCGCGGGCCCCCACCTCCTCGATCACCGCGCCGAGCGCGTCGACCGGGTCGGCGTCCGACGAGCGCGCCGAGGCCAGGGTGCCGCCGGCGGCCTCGAGGGCCTCCCGGGTCGACCGCAGCGACGCGGCGGCCCGGGCCCGGGCGCCCTCGGCGACGGCCTCGGAGTCGACCTCGCCCATCGGGACCGTCGGCGGGGCCAGCGGGTCGGTGCTGGTCAGCGAGCCGAGGGCGGCCTCGACACGGGCCGCGGCGTCCTCGACCGGCAGCACGACGTGGTAGCGCACCGGCTCCTCGACGCCCACGTGCAGGGAGCGGACCTGGCGGGCGTCGGCGGCGCTGAGCTGCTCCTCGACGAGCAGGACGACGTCGTAGTGGGCGCCGCCGGGGCCGGCCGCGGCGGTGGGCACGTCGTGGTCCACGTCGGCGGGCTCCTCGGGGCGGGGGGCGTGGGTCTCAGTCATGGTGCCCATCATCCTCCCCGCCCAGGACGGAGGCGAGGTCGTACCCGACGGGCTCCTCGAGCTGGGCGTAGCCGCACGACGCCGGCGTCGCGGTCGGGGCGCCACCGGCGCAGGTGGGCGGTGTGGCGCAGGCGGGTGCCCTCCATGTGGTCGTAGGCCACCTCGGCGACCCGCTCGGGTCGCAGCGGGGTGAAGGAGAGGTCCTTGCCGACGCTCCAGCGGGCTCTGGGTGCCCGGCACGCGCCCGGGGTTGGCCACCGCCCACCGGCCCCACGGGTGCTCCTCGATCGGGCACACCAGCGGCGCGAGCTCGGCGACGAGCTCGGCGCGGCGGGCGGCGGTGAAGCTGGCGCTGACGCCGACGTGCTGCAGGGCACCGGCGTCGTCGTAGAGGCCGAGCAGGAGGCTGCCGACCAGCGGCTGCTCGGGGGTGCTGGTCTTGTGCTCCCGGTAGCCGGCCACGACCATGTCGGCGGTCCGCTCGTGCTTGATCTTCAGCATCGTGCGGCCGTTCTCGGTGTACGGCGCGTCGAGCGGCTTGGCCACCACGCCGTCGAGGCCGGCGCCCTCGAAGCGCTCGAACCACTCCTGGGCCTGCGCGCGGTCGGTGGTGGTGCGGGTCAGGTGGCACGGCCCGTCGGGGCCGAGACCGGCCAGGGCCGTCGTCAACCCCGCCCGCCGCTCGGCGAAGGGGCGATCGAGGAAGGAGTCGTCGCCCAGCGCGAGCAGGTCGAAGGCCACGAACCTCGCCGGCGTCGTCGTCGAGAGCAGCGCGACGCGCGAGGCCGCCGGGTGGATGCGCTCCTGCAGGGTCTCGAAGGCCAGCCGGCGGCCGTCGGTGGCCACGAACAGCTCGCCGTCCAGGACGCAGCGGGGCGGCAGCTGCTCGCGCACCGCCGCGACCACCTCGGGGAAGTAGCGGGTCAGCGGCTTGGTGTTGCGGCTGGTCAGCTCGACCTCGTCGCCGTCGCGGAAGACCAGGCAGCGGAAGCCGTCCCACTTGGGCTCGAAGGACAGCCCGCCGTGCGCGGCGGGTTCCGGGACCCCGCGCACGGACCTGGCGAGCATCGGGCGCACGGGCGGCATCACGGGCAGGTCCACGACCACGAGCCTACGCATCAGGCCGCCGCCGGCCCGGCGCATCGTTCTAGAGTGGGGCGCTGATCCCCGGTTGGTCTGCCGGTAGGGCCCGCCTGACTTTGAATCAGGACAAGCGACGCAGGTTCGACTCCTGCCCGGGGAGCGATCGGCGACGACTGATCTGACCGTGGTCCTGCCAACTCACCGTCTCGTCCTCGCCGGGGGCGGCACCAGGATGAGGTCCAAGACCCCAAGGTGCTCCACGAGGTGGCCGGCCGCAGCATGGTCGGCCACGTCCTCAGCGCGGTCGGCGCGCTGCGACCACGGCGGGTCGTCGCGGTCGTGGGCCACCAGCGCGAGCAGGTCGGCGCACACCTGTCGAGCAGCGGCCCGACGTCGTGCTCGCCGTGCAGGCGAGCAGCACGGCACCGGCCACGCGGTGCGGGTGGCGATCGAGGCGCCAGAGTCCGGCGGGCTCCCGGCGGCGGCACCGTGCTGGTGGCCTACGGCGACACCCCGATGCTCGACGGGGAGGCCCTCGCGGCCTTCGCCGAGGAGCACGCCGCCTCCCACTGCGTGCTGAGCATCCTCTCGGGCCGCGTGGCGGACCCGAGCGGCTACGGCCGGGTGGTGCGCGAGGAGGAGGGCGACGTCGAGGCGATCGTCGAGGAGCGGACGCCGACCCCCGAGCAGCGCGAGATCGTCGAGATCAACTCCGGGATCCTCGCCTTCGACGCCGACTTCCTGCTCGAGGCGCTGCCGCGGCTGCGCAACGACAACGCCAAGGGGGAGTACTACCTCACCGACCTGGTGGGCCTCGCCCGCGACGGCGGCCTCACAGTGGGCGCCACGCCGTCGACGACGTCGACCAGACCGAGGGCGCCAACGACCGCGCCCAGCTCGCCGAGCTCGGCCGGGAGCTGAACCGACCGCATCGTCGACCCGGACTGATGCGCGACGGCGTCACGGTGATGGACCCGGCGACGACCTGGGTCGACGCCGACGTGGTGCTGGACGCGACGTCACGCTGCTGCCGGGCGCGCAGCTGCTCGGCGCCACCGTCGTCGGCGAGGACGCCGTGATCGGCCCGGACACCACGCTGAAGGACTGCGAGGTCGGCGCCGGCGCCCGGGTGGTGCGCACCCACGCGCGAGCTGGCCGTGATCGGCGCCGGCGCCACCGTCGGGCCGTTCTCCTACCTGCGCCCGGGCACCGGCTCGGCGTCGGGCGGCAAGGTCGGCGCGTTCGTGGAGACCAAGAACGCCGTGCATCGGCGACGGCGCCAAGGTGCCGCACCTGTCCTACGTCGGCGACGCCGAGATCGGGGAGGGCGCCAACGTCGGCGCGGGCACGATCATCGGCCAACTACGACGGCGTCGCCAAGCACCGCACCACGATCGGCCGGCACGCGCGGACCGGTTCCAACAACACCTTCGTCGCCCCGGTCGATCGATCGGCGACGGCGCCTCCACCGGCGGGGGCACCGTCGTGCGCGCGCGACGTCGCCGCCCGGAGCCCTCGCCGTGTCCGCGGGCCCCCAGCGCAACCTCGACGGGCTGGGCGCGCGGCGCCGCGCGGGCACGGCCCCAGGCCGAGGCGGCCGCGCGGCCGCCGGCAGCGGCCGAACGGGGACGGGCCCCGACGGTCAGGCGGAGTGCGGCAGACCGGCTCCGGTGGTGCACAATCCTGCGGCCCGACCGGCGACCAGGAGCCGCGACCCGTGACCGGCATGAAGCGGACCACCGAGAAGAACCTGATGGTCTTCAGCGGCCGAGCCCACCCGGGCCTCGCCGAGGAGGTGGCCGCCCTGCTCGGCACCGGGCTGGTGCCCCAGTCGGCCTACGAGTTCGCCAACTCCGAGATCTACGTGCGCTACGAGGAGTCGGTCCGCGGGTGCGACGCGTTCGTGATCCAGAGCCACACCGCGCCGATCAACGAGTGGATCATGGAGCACCTGATCATGGTCGACGCGCTCAAGCGCGCCTCGGCCAAGCGGGTCACCGTGGTGATGCCCTTCTACGGCTACGCCCGCCAGGACAAGAAGCACCGCGGCCGAGAGCCGATCTCGGCCCGCCTGATCGCCGACCTGTTCAAGACCGCCGGCGCCGACCGGCTGATCACCGTCGACCTGCACGCCGACCAGATCCAGGGCTACTTCGACGGCCCCGTCGACCACCTGATGGCGCTGCCGATCCTCGCCGACTACGTCCTGGAGCAGTACGGCGGCGAGCAGCTCGCCGTCGTCTCCCCCGACGCCGGCCGGATCAAGGTCGCCGAGCGCTGGTCGGCCCAGCCTCGGCGGCGCCCCCCTGGCCTTCATCCACAAGACCCGGCGCACCGACCGGCCCAACGAGACGGTGGCCAACCGCGTCGTCGGCGAGGTCGCCGGGCAAGATGTGCGTCCTCGTCGACGACATGATCGACACCGGCGGCACCATCGTGAAGCGCCGCCGAGGCGATCATGGCCGAGGGTGCGGCGGGCGTGATCATCGCCGCGACCCACGCGATCCTCTCCGACCCGGCGGTCGACCGGCTGAAGAACTCCCCGGCCGTCGAGGTCGTCGTGACCAACACGCTCCCGATCGCCGAGGAGCGTCGCCTTCGACAAGCTGACCTGCCTGTCGATCGCGCCGCTGGTGGCGCGAGCGATCCGCGAGGTCTTCGAGGACGGCTCGGTCACCTCGATGTTCGACGGCCACGCCTGAGACCGTCCCGGCCACCAGCCGACACCGCGGCCGGCTCCGATTGGTCCCGCGCGCGGGGACGGACTAGCATCATCGGGTTGCCTCGGCGAGGGAGCGCGGCGCACGCCGCAGCTCCGTGATCGACAGGGCGGGTGATCCATGACGCCGCGCTGCCGATGACCGGGCACGCGGCGTCTGCGCCGTCCGGACCCCCGGGCGGCCGACGCCCGCGGACCGCGCCCGCCGGCAACCACCTGACCTGGGTCGTCGACGCGACGGCCACCAGCACGAGCACGAGGAGCACACGATGGCTGCGGAGAAGATCACGGCGACCACCCGGACCGAGTTCGGCAAGGGCGCGGCCCGTCGCCTGCGCCGCGCGGACATGGTCCCCGCGGTCGTCTACGGCCACGGCGCCGAGACCCGCCACCTGAGCCTGCCGGGCCACGAGACCTGGATCGCGCTGAAGAACGGCGGCTCGAACGCCCTGCTCGACCTCGACATCGACGGCGAGAGCCAGCTCGCGCTGACCAAGCAGGTGCAGGTCGACCCGATCCGCCGCACCCTGGAGCACATCGACTTCGTCGCCGTGCGCCGTGGCGAGCGCGTCACCGTCGACATCGACGTCCACGTCGTCGGCCAGGCCGCCCCCGACACCCTGGTGGTCACGGAGAACTCGTCGATCACCGTCGAGGCCGAGGCCACCCACATCCCCGAGTACGTCGAGGTCGACGTCGAGGGCGTCGCCGCCGGCACGCAGATCACCGCGGCCGACCTCGTCCTGCCGTCGGGCTCCACGCTGGTCACCGACCCCGAGTGGCTGGTCGTCAACGTCACCGACGCGCCTACCGCCGAGGAGGTCGAGGCCGACATGGCCGAGGCCGAGGCGGAGGCCGGCATCGAGCGCGACGAGTCCGACGAGGACGCCGAGGTCTCCTCGGAGTCCTCCGACGCCGCCGGCGCCGAGGGCGACAGCGACGAGTGAGCCGCCGGCCCGGCCCGGGTGATCCCGGGCCGGCCGAGAACGAGGGAGGGGCGTCGGCGTGGCTGACGAGAACGCCGGCGGCCCGTGGCTCGTCGTGGGCCTGGGCAACCCCGGCCCGTCCTACGCGGGCAACCGCCACAACGTCGGCTACCTCGTCGTCGACGAGCTCGCCCGGCGCGCGGGCTCGACGCTGCGGGACCACAAGACCGGCCGCGCCGACGTCGTCGAGGGCCGCCTCGGGGTTCCCGGCCAGCCCGGGCCGAGGGTGGTGCTGGCGCGCCCCCGCTCGTTCATGAACGAGGTCGGCGGGCCGGTCAAGGCCCTGGCCACGTTCTACCGGGTCCCCGTGGAGCGGGTGGTCGTCGTCCACGACGAGCTCGACCTGGACTTCGGCACCCTGCGGGTCAAGCGCGGGGGAGGCGACAACGGCCACAACGGGCTGCGCTCGGTGCGCTCGTCGCTGGGCACGGGGGAGTTCTACCGGGTCCGGGCCGGCATCGGCCGCCCGCGCGGGCGCCAGGACGTCGCCGACTTCGTGCTCTCCGACTACGCGGCCGTCGAGCGCAAGGAGCTCCCGTTCCAGGTCGACACCGCGGCCGACGCCGTCGAGACCCTCGTCGAGCACGGCCTGGAGCGCACGCAGCAGCGCTTCAACTCCTGAGGCGCCCACCCTCCCCCACCTGGGGCAACGCCCTTCCCGCGCCGCGGGCCGCGCGACCTCGAGGGGGTCGTGGCACCCCTGCGGAGCCGGTACCTTTCGGGCGGGTCGCGGCGTCTCGCCGCGGTTGCGCGGAGGTGGACGAGACCGAGGAAGTGAGACCGACGTGCTGCCGCGGGCGCTCTTGGTGCGAAACCGTGCGATGGTGGGGGAACAATGATTGCCCACCCCGTGCGGGTGCTGGTGGCGGCGGAGCCTACGCTGATCGCCGAGTCCGTATGTTCCGCCTTGCGCGATCTCGGCCTCGATGCCGCGGTGCTCGTCGAGACGGACGAGCGGGAAGCCGTGCGGCCCGGCATCGGGGGTGGCGTCGGTCTCCTGCTGAGCGACCTCGACTCCCCGGTCGCGGTGCGCCGGGCGGAGTCCCTGGTGGCACTGGACGCGCGTCGCTGGGTGGTCTCGACCGCCGCGGGCCCCGGTCCGGTGTGGGGGGCCGTGATGCACGCCGGCGCGGCCGTCGTGGTGCCCGCGTGGACGTCGCTGCGTCAGCTCGCCGCGACCCTGCAGGAGGCCGAGGCGGGGCTGTGCAGCCCCGACGGCCTCGAGCGCGCGCGGATGATCGACGCCTGGCTGCACGGCCTGCCCGGCAGCGGCCGCGACCCGGGCCGCCTGCGCAGCCTCTCGGCCCGCGAGCACCAGGTGCTGAGGCTGCTCTACTCCGGCGAGACGGTGCGCCACATCGCTCCGATGCTGGACATCTCCGAGGGCACCGTGCGCGCCCACGTGAAGGCGATGCTGCGCAAGCTCGGCGTCTCCTCCCAGCTCGCCGCGGTGGCCCTCTACGGCCAGCTGCGCCTGGTGGGCTCGCCGACGCGGGAGGTGCCGGCGGTCGGAGGCGTCCTCGAGCCGGTCGACACGCCGACCGACTGAGGAAATACGTGGGTACCCCATCCGGGTGTAAGAGCTCGGGTCAGGCCTCGGGCGGGCGCCAGGCCAGGTCGTGGGCCATCCCGACCGCCGCCAGCTGGGAGGACACCTCCAGCTTGGCCAGGATCGACTTCACCTGGGTGCGCACGGTGGCCTCGGAGACGACGCTGGTGGTGGCGATGTCGCGCACCAGGCGGCCCGCCATGAGCGCCCCGAGCACCTGCCGCTCGCGCGCGGTCAGCAGGTTGAAACGGCTACGGCCCTCTTCCTGGTGGGCTCGCTGGACGTGCCATGACCGGAGCAGCGCCTCGCGTTCGTCGACATCCATCACCTGCTGCCCCAGGTGCAGGCGGCGGACGACGGCGAGGATCTCGTTCAACGGACGCGTCTTCGAGAGCACCTTGCGCGCCCCCAGCCGTACGCACTCCCCCCACCGCGCGCGGTCCGGTCGAGGCGGTGACGACCACGACATTCGTGCCACCCCGAGCCAGGCCGCTGACCAGGGGCATGCCGTCGCCGAAGCTGCCGAGGTCGAGGTCGAGCAGGACGATGCGCGGGTGGGCCCGCAGGACCGCGTTGACCAGGGCGGTGCCGCGAGGCGTGGGCGCCGAGGTCGACGCGGCGCACGTCGTAGCCCTCCAGGTCGATCGCGAGCGCCAGGGACTCGCCGAAGAGGACGTGGTCCTCCACGATGAGCACGCGGCACTCACGCCGAGCAGAGGGCGGACCCGTCGACATCGTTCACCGCCGCGGCGTCGAGGCTGAGACAGAACCGCGCTCCACCGATCTCGGTCCGCTCCAGCACCACGTCGCCCCCCAGGTCCCGGGCACGCCGGCGCGCCACGGCCAGGCCGATGCCCTGGCCCGACGAGCCCGGCCGACGCACGCCCCACGAGAAGACGTCCTCGCCGAGAGACGCCGGAACCCCGGGACCGGTGTCGCTGACCCGGACCACCACGCCGTCGCGGGTCCGGACGGTCTCCAGGGTGACGAGAGCACCGGGCGCGTGCTGCCGGCTGTTCTCCAGCAGCACGCCCACCACCTCCACCACGGCGTCGGCCGCGGCGAGGGCCCACAGGCCACTGTGGTCCCAGCGCACCGACATGCCTCGGGCCTGCTGGCGCAGCACCAAGGGACGCAGGACGACGTCGAGCTTGAGCGGGGTGACCGCGCGGACGATGTCACCGTCCATCAAGCGGGTCAGCCGGGACAGCTCGACGTCGACCATCGCCTGGAAGCTCGCGACGACGTCCCCGCTCGATGTCGTCGTTGGCGAGCAGGCCGGCTGCGCAGACGATCCCCGCCACTGTCGCGCGGATCTCGTGCAGGGTCGCCCGTTCGGTCTGCGAGCCTTTCTCCACCTCGTCGATCGTGTGCTCCAGAGCGCGGACCGAGGCTTGTCCTGCTCGGTCAAGCAGCGCTGCAGGAGGGTGGCGCAGGTCAAGACGAGCACCCCGCACCCGACGACGTGCAGGACGACCAGGGGGACCAGGGTCGCGCTGGAGTGGGGGAGGTGCAGCAGGACCTGCCCGAGCCCGAGGCACGCCACGACCACCGCGGCCCGTACGGCGGCCCAGGGCGGTGCGGCCACGAGTCCGAGAATGGTGGCGACGCAGGCGCCGCAGGCCACCATGAGGACTGATGCGACCGCGGGGGCGACCCCGGCCAGGGGGCCTGCCGGAGCGGTGAGAAGCAGCACGGAGACGCTGCCGGACGCGGCCAGGAGGCCGAGCAGGAGGCCCACGCGGACCGGGTCGCCGCGACCGCGTTGGAGGGCTGCCAACGCCGTCGTACACACCGCCACCACGGTGAGCGCGGCCTGCTCCGTCAGGAGCCAGGCGCTGAGGCGGGCCGGGTCCCACGGCAGCCAGAGCAGGCAGGTCGCCACCGCCAGTGCATCGGCGGACACCGCGGTCAACGCCGCGGCCAGCACGGCGCACCCCGGGGAGCCGACACCCGCCAGCTCGTGTAGGCCAGCGCCGAGGCCAGGACTGACCGCCGGCTCGTGGCGGACACGACCACCTCCGCCGCCATCTCCGACCCTGCTGACGAGGCGCGTGCCCGCGGTGGCGACGGCAAGGACCGAGGGAGTCGCGGCGATGGCCGAGATGACCCGGCCGGCACTCGTCCGGCTGACCTGGTGTGCGCGGACGCAGCAGATCGACATGGTCCCCCAAGGCGCGTCGCGTCCGCGGTTGGGGCGCGCCGCCACGCAGTCGGCGATCGCGACCCAGACCCGACTCCCTTCATCCCACGAACCGCCGGACTCACTGTCCAGCGCGACCCACCGTAAGGCGCCGTCGGCTGAATACGCACCCGTGCCAGCAGGTCGTTACCGAAGATCTCGGGAAGTTGGTCACCCGGCGTCGCCCGGAACGGTTTCCCGGGGAGCTATATGCAACGG